>DAOULB010000061.1:0-2201 GCA_034420695.1 Dehalococcoidia bacterium | reverse complement strand
GGGAGCGGGCTGGAATGACTCAGTTGGACCTGGCTGTTGTTCTTGGTTTGGAGTCCCAGTCGATGATTTCCATGGTTGAGCGCAGTGACAGGGATATGCGTCTTGAGTTTGTGGTGGAGGCTTCGAAAGTCTTGGGCACGTCTTTGGATTTCTTGGTCGGTCTGTCGGAGGACTGGCGCCCCTATGCGGCCTTGGCGGAGGAACTGGTCCGGGCCGATGCCCTGGAGCATGAGCTTGAGGACGGACTGGGTGTTGACTCTTCGACGGGCTACGTGGACGTGCTGGAGGTGGAGGCTGCCGCCGGCGGCGGGGTCTTCATCGAGGGGGCGCCGGTCAAGGGCTATCTGCCCTTCCGGAGGGAGTGGCTGCGGGAGCACCGGATTGACCCGGGGCAATGCACTGTTATTACCGTCCTTGGCGAGTCTATGGAGCCCACGCTGCCCAACGGGTGCCTTGTCTTGGTGGACCACAGGAGGTTGACCCGGCGCCGGAGCGTTATTTCCGTCCTTGAGCTGGGAGAGACGCTGCTGGTGAAGAGGATTGGCTGGAGCAGGGAGCGGGGCTGGGAGATGGTGAGTGACAACCCCTACTGGCCCGCGGTTGCCTGGCCGGAGGAGGCTGTCATCAAGGGGGAGGTGCGGTGGATGTCCAGGGGTTTTTCCTGAGGTCGTTAGTCTTGGTCGTTCACGTGAAGTGCTTTTTCTGGAACTGTGGCCGGACCCCTCTGGGGGATGGTGAACTGTGTAAACAGCATCAGAAGAAGGCGGACGGGCAGGAGATCAGCAGGTGCCGTCTCTGCGCTTTTTGGAAGCCGGTGTCATATCCCCAGTGCAAGAGGTGCCTTGAGTCCTCTCTTGGTTCCACGGCGGGTGCGGCTTCTGGGGAGGGTGTTGGGGAGGTGGTTGTTGCGCCTCTTTCCCGGGAGTATTCCCCAGCTTGGGAGAAGGGCGATGAGGGGGTGGATGAGTACTACGCCTACCTCTTGCAGCTTGAAGATGGCTCCTTTTACCCCGGCATGGCCGTGACTTGCGGCCCAGGTTGATGGAACGCCGGGACGGGCTCTGCGATGAGACAAGGGGGCAAAGGGTGAAGCCGGTCTGGTTTCGCGTATTTTCCAGCCGGCAGGCGGCCGGGGATTACGAGGCTGGGTTGAAGGAGAAACTTTGGGCAAAGGACCTGAGGGGTGTCAGGAATATGGTGGCTGGTTTCAGGGCCGATGTTTCTGAGGTTGATGGAGTGAGGCTCTCGAAACTTTTGGCTTGGGATCTTGGTGATTTACCTTGACTAGCAGAAATGCTGTCGTCCGGCGTGAAATTTCTGTCCGGGGCGCTGTCTCCAACTTCCTCCTGGACCTTGAGATCAGTAACCGGGCTACCGGGACCATTGAGGGCTCGAGGATCGTCCTGGGGTTCTTGGCGGACTTCTCCGAGGAGAGGGAATGGCCTGTCCTTCGGGATGTGACCAGGGAGCAGATTCGGGAGTACCTGGCGGCGGTGCGGTTCCGCCCCAGGTGGTTCGGCAAGAGGGGCAAGAAGGGGGTCCCAATCAGCGATTCCTACTACGAGACCCAGTTCCGGCGGATTAAGCGCTGGTTCAACTGGTGCGTCAAGGAAGGGTATTGCGACGACAATCCCCTTCTAGAGATTCCCCATCCCAGGGTGCCGACCCGGGTTGTTGCGACGGTGTCGGATGATCACTTCCGGAAGATGTTGATGGTCAGCGACCCGGCCCTGTTCGACTCCCCGGCGCGGAAGTTCTGGGCCTACAGGGAGCAGGCGCTACTCTGGGTCCTAATTGACACGCCCGGCCGGCGGGAGGAAATTGCCCGTCTTACGGTTGACAGCGTGGACTTGACGGAGCGGAGGATCCTAGTGGAGGGCAAGGGTCGCAAGGAGCGTTACATGTACCTGGGGGCTGTCAGTACCCAGGCGATGGCCAAGTACAAGGCGGAGAGGGATATGCTTTCGCCGGTCACGGATGACTGGTGGGTGGACTACCAGGGGACGGGGCTCGACATGACGTGGATCTACCGGGTCCTTCACAGCATCTGCGAGAGGGCGGGCATCCCCCCGGTACACCCTCACCAGTTCCGGCACACCTTTTCCATCAAGATGATTGAGAACGATGTGCCCCTCCCGACGCTTGAGGTCATGGGGGGCTGGGAGAGGATACCCAAGACTTATTTGGCGACCCTGGGAGAC
>DAOULB010000060.1:0-1999 GCA_034420695.1 Dehalococcoidia bacterium | reverse complement strand
TGTGGTCTCCGCCTCTTCGTAGGAGCCGTACACCGAGACTTCAGGCTCGGGCCCCTGTCCTGACATCCATGTTGTCCAGCGTCTCCACCTCCACTGTCGGCGGTACGTCGCACTTCCCCAGCATCTCCATCACTGCAACCGCCCTCCCGGTCGGTCATCGTCAGTCCCCGCCGTTCCTTGATCTCGGCTCAGTAGGTGGCGTAGCTGTGCCAAAGGCTCGCGTCCGGGGCCACCACCCCGTCCGGGCCCCGGACGCCCTTGCTTCGGTTGTGCCGGGACCTGATGGCGACCAGGTGGCCCGGGTCCCCCAGGTAGTTGGCGTAGGCCTCCTCCTTCGCGGCGTCCCAGGTCCATTCGCCAAAGTTGTGGCGTGCTGAGAATGTTCCGATGTTCCTACCAACCCAGCTTCGCTGCAATGACCTCTATTTCGCCGAGTGTCAGTCCCGTCTCCCTTAAAATTCTCCGTACGCAAGACTTGGCTGTGCTCTCCACGTTCTTGGTCCCGAAGTCCTCGTGGTCCAAGCCTTGAAGATTTCGTGCGGCTTTGCGGATGTTGCTCCAGCTGTGGCGAGCTTGCCTTCGGATCTCTTTGACCCTGTTAAGGACGTTTTCGTCGGAGGCGGCTTGTTGTGTACTTTGATGTTGAGACCGTGAGTTCCTCTGGAGAACCAAGATTGGCTGGCCTGCCAAGAGGGAATCCAGATCACTACCAGGGTCTTTCACGAATTCCGGCGGCCTACAGACGGGGTTGGTGCGAAAATAGAGATCCCAGGAAGCTTGGCGAATGGCCTCCTCTAGTTCCTCGTCCAGGTTCTGTGTCTCGGTCAGCATTCCTGCCCAGTAGGGCATATAACAGAGGTTCCATCCTGCCGTAAAGGCTTCCGGGTTCCAGGGGTGTCCCCAAATGTGGCGGATTGAGTAGCCAGTTCCTCTGGCAAGGGGATGCCCAGTGTACCGCTCCCATGCCATCTGGGCACGCTGGTTGTAGTCCAATTTCACTATCTTTCCCGTTGCCGCCCAAGTAGCCTCTTGGCCCTTTTTCTTGTCTGGGTAGTGCTCATTGCTGACTCTCGCTCGGTCAGGGTAGTAGACTGACCTCTCTCGTACCGAATCAGGGTTTATGAAGTAGGAGTAGGAGAAGGCAGCTTGAACTAATGTGGCTCCGCCATTGAGGAAGTATTTCTTGAGGGCCTCGATGGGACGGGGCAGGTCTCCGTCGTAGAGTTCTACTTCCAAAATTCTCTCTCCGTTTACGTTGCGGTCTGGCTATGCCCACTTAGGGTCTCAACTCCTCATTCTCCTGTCGCCTTTGCTCTGGTTTACTTTCACGATGAGGTCGTCGTCGGCGTCAACCCAGTGCTTCCACTCTGACCGGTCGTACTCCGGCAATCCTGCGGGGATCTCGGAGACGGTGATGACCAGGGAGGCCCTGGACGTGGCGACCGGCGTGTGCTCCTCTCTTGCCTGCTCCGGGGCCGGTGTCGGCGCCACCGTGGTCGCCGTGGGCATCGGCGTGGGGGTTTCTGTCCCCGGTCCCGGGGTGGAACCCTGCTCCGCACCCGGCTCCATCCTGCATTCCAGCCCGGCCATGAACAGGGCCGAATCTTCCGCCACCTCCTCCGCTGCCATCGCCTCGGTCATCGCCATGGCCATCTCAGCCGGCCCGCCTAGGGCCGCCATGATGCAGACCATCCCGTCCCGGTCCTCCGGCACCATCCCCAGCTTGGGGGCGGCCGCTGCCCACTCCTCGTCGTTCAGGCAGGCCACGGACACGGTGAACGCCGCCATGCTCCCGCCCATGGCGGTCTGGGGGTCTCCCTCCAGCCCAGCGGTCATCACTGCCCTGGGGTCGATGACGTCCAGCGCTGCCATGACGCAGCCGGATGTCGCTTGGCTCAGCGGGACCGGGATGATGGTGGCGATGAAGAGCTGGTCCACAGTGCCGTCATAGAGACACCGGGTGAGCCGCGCCTGCTCCTCCATGGACGCCGGGGCGCCC
>DAOULB010000059.1:0-42327 GCA_034420695.1 Dehalococcoidia bacterium | reverse complement strand
CCGCAGGTTGCGCATCCGCTATGAGCGCCGAGCCGACCTGCATGAAGCTTTCTTATCCCTCGGCTGTTCCCTTATCTGCCTAAAAAAGCTGAATTCATTCTGTTAGGGGTTCTAAAAGTCGGCCAATCCATTGCCCTTGGCCAGCGCAACGGCCAGCCGGATGGACTCCAGCATGCTGACGTGGGCGGCCACGCCTTTGCCGGCAATGTCGAAGGCGGTGCCGTGGTCGACACTGGTGCGGATGAAGGGCAGGCCAAGATTGGCGGTGATGCTCTCTTCGAATTCGTAAACCTTCACCGGGATGTGTCCCTGATCGTGGAACATGGCCAGCACAGCGTCGTACCTGCCTTGGATGGCCTGGTGAAAGACTATGTCGGCGGGGATGGGTCCGGTTGCGTCGATGCCAAGCTCCCGGGCGGCCTCCACCGCCGGGGCGATTTCCTGGGCCTCTTCATCGCCAAGCAGGCCACCATCGCTGCCGTGGGGGTTCAGGGCGGCAACGCCGATCCTGGGGCTGGGAAAGCCGAAATCCAGGAAGCTGCTATTGGTCAATTCCAGGAATTGCAGAATGCGGTCTTTCTTCACGTAATCACAGGCCAAACGCAGGGAGCGATGGGTGGTCAGGTGCACCACCCGCAAGTTCCTGGCCATCAGCATGGTGGCGACGGTCTTGGCACCCGACAGTTCCTGCAGCAATTCCATGTGGCCAATTGACTCGTAACCGGCGAGGCTGGCGGCTTCCTTGTTCAGCGGCGCGGTGGCCAGGCCATCCACAACTCCGGCCAAGGCCAGCTCACCGGCCTTGCTGACCCACTCCATGGCAGCCCTGCCACAGGCCACGCTGATTTCACCAACGGTGATATCTTCCGGGTTGAGGTTGTGGACATCAACCACGTCCACGGTACCGGGGTCCAAACCTGCTTGGGCCGGGTCGGGCGCCTCCCGGATTTTCAAGGGCAGACCGGTGAGGTGCACGGCCTGCTCAATAGCGTAGGTATTGCCCACAACCAAGGGGCGGCAGGAGGCAAAGACTCCGGGTTCCGCCAAAGCCTTGACCACCACCTCGGGCCCGATACCGCAGGGGTCGCCCATGGTTATGGCTATGGAGGGTTTCTCGTTGGCAGCCATCTATCTCCCCCGGTAAAGGACCAGCAACCGGAATGGCGCCGGAGTTTTCTGCACGGGTGCGCGGCGATTATAGCACCGAATCCAAAAGACTCCCGGCAGTGGTACTACGTTCCAGGCTTGACCCACTCTAGGACGCAGAAATTCGGAAGCAAAAGTTCGCAAGAAAGGGTCCAATTGCTTCTTGTATAATGGGAAAGACGGGTTTAATATTTCCCGCATTGCCAGCCACGGAATGATTCACGGTATCCACTGGCATTGTAGAAGAAGCCCCCGGGGCCAGCCGGGGGCTTCAGGGAGGAGGGCAGGCAGGCGCTTTTCCCCGTCACCTACCAGGTATTGCTACCTGTCGCGATGGGTGACCCCACCAACTCCAACATCACACGCCCGCCTGCTCTCTCCAAACCGGCTGAAAGGCACCTCCGCTTCAAACCTCACCTCCACTCCTCTCGAAGGCCCCTGGCGTTGACCTGTTGGTCCTGGTTTCCGGGTCTCAGCTCCCATTCCTCCAACATTACATCTCTTTTTATCCTCAGGCGCTCCCGCCGCTTTACTCACACTTGTTCCAACCGCAGGAAACGCAAGTCTGGCATCCCTCCTGGAAAATCACCGGGGTATTGCATTCCGGGCACCTCTTCCCGGTGTGCGCTGGATGGTTGCCGTTGCCGTTGGCCTGGACCTGCTGGGGAGCGAAGGTCAACTGCACCGCGTCTGACGGGTATTCGGCGGTCTCGGCATGGCTCTTCAGGTGGCGTTCCAAGGCCAAGGCCAAGGCGTCCGGGCTGGAGCGCACCAAGGTTCCCGAGTCCCAGGCTGGGCAGCAGGTTATGCCCCTGAGGTGGTCCAGTATGTTGTTGGCATCGATCCCGGAGCGCAGGGCCAGGGACACCAACCTTGAAATGGCCTCAAGCTGGGCGGAGTCGCAACCTCCGGCCTTTCCCAGGGTACCGAAGACTTCGAAGGGCTTCTGGTCTTCGTCGAAGTTAACAGTGACGTACATGTTACCGTGGCCGGTGCGCACCCTTTCGGTCACGCCATGGACGGTCTGGGGCCGTTCCCGGGGCACCAAGTGGGAAGGGGTTTCCGGGGCTTCCTGTTCCTTGGACCCGGCAAAGGAAAGCACTTGGCCGTCCTTGCTGCCATCCCGGTAAACGGTGATGCCCTTGCAGCCCAGTTCGTAGGCCAGCATGTAGCCTTCCCGAACGTCGTCCACGGTGCAATCGTGGGGGAAGTTGATGGTCTTTGACACCGAGTTGTCGGTGTACTTCTGGAAGGCCGCCTGCATCCGCACGTGCCATTCTGGGCTGATGTCGTGGGAGGTACGGAAAACATCCTTCACCCACTGGGGAGCCTCGATGGTCTGCAGGCTGCCTCTTTCGGCCAACTGCTCCATCAATTCCTGGGTGTAAAAGCCCTCGTTCTTCGCTACGGCCTCGAAGTAGGAGTAACCCTCCACCAGCCGGGTGTTGTCCATGACGTTGCGGACGTAACTGAGGGCGAACAACGGCTCGACACCGCTGGAAGCTCCGGCGATGATGCTGATGGTGCCCGTTGGAGCGATAGTGGTAGGAGCCGAGTTGCGCATGGGGCCCGACCCCAAGGCGCTGCCAGAAACCGGCCGGTTGTAGGCGCTGCCACCCCAAGCGGGGAATGTACCCCGCCGTCCCGCCAACTCCGCGGAGGCGGCGTGAGTCTCCTCCCAGATCCGCTTCATTACCGATTCGGCCATTTCCAAGGCCTCTTCGGAATCGTAGGGGATGCCCATCTGGATGAGGAGGTCGGAGAATCCCATGACCCCGAGGCCGATGCGGCGGGTCTTTTTGCTCATCTCCTCGATTTCCGGGATGGGGTAGTTGTTCATGTCGATAACGTTGTCCAGCAGGTGCACCGCCGTGTGCACCGATCGAGCCAGCCGGTCCCAGTCGATGACGGCCTCTTGTTCGGCCTTGTCGTACTTGACCATGCGGGCCAGATTCACCGAGGCCAAGTTACAGGATTCGTAGGGAAGCAGGGGTTGTTCGCCGCAGGGATTGGTGCTTTCAATGTCACCCAACTGGGGGTTCGGGTTGTCCCTGTTGATGACGTCCAAGAACACCAAGCCGGGGTCGCCGGTCTTCCAAGCCATTTCGGTCATCAGGTCGAAGACTTTCCGGGCATTCTCGCGGCCCACGACCTGGCCGGTGCGGGGGCTCAACAAGTCGTAGTCCTCCCCTGCCTTGGCCTTTTCCATGAATTCTTTGGTCACGCCGACGGAAATGTTGAAGTTGTTCAGGTATTTGCCGTCTTCCTTGGACTTGATGAAAGCGATTACGTCGGGGTGGGTGACGTTAAGGATGCCCATGTTGGCGCCGCGGCGGGTGCCGCCCTGCTTGACCACGTCGGTGGCGGTGTCGAAGGCGCGGATAAAGCTGACGGGGCCGCTGGCGATGCCGCCGGTGGAACCGACCACGTCACCGGAGGGACGCAAACGGCTGAAGGAGAAACCGGTGCCGCCGCCGCTCTTGTGGATCAGGGCGGTTTGCTTCACCTTGTCGAAAATGGAGTCCAGCGAGTCTTCCACCGGCAGCACGAAGCAGGCCGACAGTTGCTGCAACTCCCGGCCGGCGTTCATCAGGGTCGGGGAGTTGGGCAAGACTTCCAATCGGCGCATCAACCGGTAGAATTCGTCCTCGGTGGCCTGGCGTTCCCCCTCGGTGGCGCCGTAGATGAGGTCCGCTTGGGAAAGGTTGTTGGCCACCCGGCGGAGCATGCCATCGGGGTCTTCCAGCACCGCCCCCTGCCGGTCTTTGGACAGGTAGCGGCGCTCCATGACCACCCTGGAGTTCTGGGTGAACTCCGGAGCTTCCTCCTGCAGGTCGTCCACAATGCCGGAGACAAGCAGGGCGGCTGTAATCCTCTTTCGGCTATCCTGCGCCGTCGTATTGACCATACTCGCCCCATTTGCCATTGTGCTTCTTAATGGAACAACCATCCCCACCCTCGCTCAGGTCCTGCTACGCGCCCCGGTTTTAAGATACCGGTCCTGCCGCCATTCACCAATGTTTTACCATACCTTCCCTTGGGAAACCTTCACTGATTGTCACTGGCACAAACTGCCACAGGGCTTTGGGATTGAACCCTGGTTTCCTGAGAGAAGAACGGCGACGAAAAACGGCTAACCGCCAGGCCGTTATGTTCACTTTCCTGCGATAAACTACTGTTTACACTCTACAATATATTGTAGCTATGGGCTATGAATATACAAGAATTAGGGGGCGATTTTATCCGCAGTTTTCGAGGCTGTCAACCCGAAAACTCTGGGTGCTGCCGGGACATGGATACACCGGAAACAGAGCGGACCGTCAAGGCATTACCGCGGTGCAGGCACGGGCAGTGGACAACTGCAGATTGGGCCAAGGCGAGCTGCCAAAAGGCGCCGCCGGCGCCATTCCCAGCGGGATGGCGGAGGGACTATTGAAGGGATTCCGGGCGGTTCACACGGAAGTCGTGAGCCCAGTCACCGCTACTGCTGTCTTGGTTAATCGACTTGGTCCGGAGAAGCGAGCCAGCAGGTCATCAAGCTGGCACGGGTGACCCTGTCGATTTCGTCCTGAAGCACCGCCACCGGGGTGGGCTCCAAGTCCAAGAGCACCCATCTTTCGTAGCCGGGCACGGTGCTGACTCGCTGCTGTTCCAACTGGCGATCCAAGTCGTGGGCGTGCTTATTGAGTACCAAGAGCCGGGTCAGGGCCGGTTGGTTGAGGCCACCGTTCATCTGGTCTAGACTCCTTGTGAGCCATCTCGGCGGGGGAACCGCCGGAGTGGGAATTGGCGGCAGGGCTGCTGCCGTTTTCAGTCCGGTACCGGATGCCGGGCGGCCTGCCCCTGCGGCGCCGGGCCGGGGGCCGTTGGGGCATGTCCTCCAGCAAGGGTAGCTGTGTGCTGTTTTCCCGCAGGTCTTTGACTGCCTCTTCAAAGCTTTCGATGTCCTGGAAGTCCCGGTATATACTGGCGAACCGGATATAGGCGACCCGGTCCAGCAGCCTCAACCGGTCCATTACCATGTGTCCCAGCGCGGAGGCGGAAACCTCGGCTTGTCCCAGTTGGTTGGCCTCCGCCTCTATCTCCTCCACCATCTTTTCAACCGCCCGCGCGGAAACCGGCCTCTTGGTGCACGCCTTGCGAATTCCCGACTCCAACTTTGCCCGGTCAAACTCCTCCCGGCGGCCATCCCTCTTGGTTACCGTTAGTGTGGTGGCTTGGACCCTTTCATAGGTGGTGTACCGGGCCTGGCAGTCGCGGCATTCCCGGCGCCGGCGGATACCGTTCTCCACGACCCTGGAGTCGGTGACCTTGGAATCTGCCGAGCCGCAGTAAGGGCAATGCATGGGATTGGACAAATCCTCAAAAAAAGCTTATATGAATTTAAAATACCATATAGTGTGTTATTGTTAACTAAAACCACTACAGATAGTGGCTGAATTGTATATTAACCACAATTATGTGTCAACATTCGACGAATATCGGATAACAGACTTCTTCTGAGATCCCTCTGGCACCGGCCTTCGTCCAGCCTGGGGAGAATGTCCAAGAAGCTAAGCCAAGGAAAGAAAGGGCCAAAATAAAAAGGCCGCCTTCCAATTGGAAGGCGGCCTCACGGCGGTTCCCGGCGCCTGTTATGGTGCCCAGAATATGGGGAATAGTGCTGCTAGGCCTCCGAGAATATTACTCCTGTTAAGCTAGTTTTCCTACGATTGTTTGCGGGGCCGGAATGGCTTGTCCGGTTTATCCGTTGCCATACTGTTTCTTCCCTACCAGAGGTGATCAACGTTTGTATTGTACCGCGTTACTGGTTTTTGAAGCCGCTTTCCTCTTGTCATTTTCGGCCGGTTTTCGATATTCGGAAGGAGGTTGGCCGGCGGCCCCGCTGCGCCCAGTGCCCGTTCGGGCTTGGTCTGCCCGGAGCCGCCATTCAGAGATTGTTCCAATGCCGAGAAACCGGCAATGCGGTGCGGCGTCCCAAGGTTGAAGAGCCGGTCCTACCTGAAGTAACCGCGGCCCCTGGCACCGGACTGGCGACGGAGAAACGCGGGGATGTCCATCTCCTCTTCGGTTTCCGGAACCGAGTCCTGCAACAGCCTTTCCAGTTCCGCCTCCCGGGCCACTTGGGCGTCTTGGAGCATTGGGAAGGCGGCGGCCACCATGGTGATTTTGACCTCGTCGTCCAACTTGGCGTCCCGGCAAGTGCCGAAGATGATGTTGGCGTCGGGGTCGGACATTTCCTGGATGACGTCGGCGGCGTCCTGGACTTCCTGCAGGCTGAGGGAGGGGCCCCCGCTGATGACGAACAGCACCCGTTTGGCGCCGTCCATAGCTATATCCAGGAGGGGGCTCTTGGTGGCCATCCGGGCGGCCTCAACCGCCCTGTTCTCGCCCTTTCCCTTGCCGATGGCCAGCCAGGCCGGGCCGGCGTTTGCAAGAATAGTCTTCACGTCGGCAAAGTCGACGTTGATTTCCCCGGGCACGGTTACAACTTCAGCGATGGCTTGGATGCCCTGCTGCAGCACCGAGTCCGCAGTCTTCAGCGCCTCTTCCCAAGTGAAGGACTGCTCACTGTGATTGTTCAATTGGAGCAGGCGGTCGTTGGGGATGATGATGAGAGTGTCCACATGGTCCTTCAGGCGGTTGATACCCTCTTCGGCGTTCCTGCGGCGAGCACTGGCCTCGAAAGCAAAGGGCCGGCTGACCACCCCTATGGTGAGGGCGCCTGTCTCCTTGGCTATCTGGGCGACCACGGGGGAAGCGCCGGTGCCGGTGCCGCCGCCCATGCCCACCGCCAGGAAGACCATGTCCGCGCCTTCCATGGCCTGCTCCAGTTCCTGCCGGCTCTCTTCAGCCGCCTGCCGGCCCAGATCAGGCTGGGCCCCCGAGCCCAGGCCCCTGGTGAGGTTCTGACCGATGGCAACCCGGTGGGCAACGTCGCACTTGAACAGGTGCTGTGCGTCGGTGTTTACAGCGTAGTACTCCACCACCGGCAGTTTGTCCTTGTACATACGGCTCACTGCATTGCTGCCGCCGCCGCCGATGCCCACGACCTTGATCATGGGGACTCCCCCCACGATGTCGGGCATTCTTTCCGGCATATACGGCATTTCAGGGACCGGCTCCCAAGAGGCTGAATTGTCGAGCACCATATCCTTTACCTCCGATTTGCTTCTCGTATTAACCCAGGTCTGGACAAATATTGGTGTGCCTTTGCATTACCGCACTGCGCCAGCTCCTTTCCGCCGGTCCAAGCCCTTAGACCGGCAGAGCCGCTAGACCGCAGCTTCTTTCTGGCGTTCCGCTTTCCCGGAGGAATCCCTGCCCCAGAAGAGCCATTTTCTCCGGGAGGTCTTTTCCGGTTTTTTATAGGAACGCTTCTCCCCGTGATTTTGAATGCCCCAAAGAAGCAGCCCGACAGCAGCGGAGAACTGCGGCTTGCTCAACTGGGTCGCTAATCCTGGAATGTTGGAGGGACAGGCAATACGGACCGGTCCGCCGAGGGTCCTTTCCGCCAGCTCCTTCACTCCATGAAGATCGGCGGCGCCACCGGTGATCACCAAGCCTCCGGCTGGGAAGGCCGGCGCCCCCGACTCCCGAACCTTCAGCAGTATCAGCTTCAGCATTTCCTCGAAACGGGCTTGCAACGGCAGGCAGACGGCCCTTCTCTTGACGACCCGCTCCGGGTCCCGCTCGTAAGCCGGCACGACCACTTCTTCGTCGTGGCGTATCAGTTCCGGCATGACAGATCCCCAGTTGACTTTGATCTCTTCCGACAAGTCCCAAGGGAGATCCATGACAACGGAAAGATCGTTGGTGACTTGGTTGCCACCTACGGGGATGACCCCGGTGTACCAGGGATGACCTTGGCGGTAGATGACCACGTCCATGGTGCCGCCGCCAATATCTACCAGCACCGTTCCCAGTTCCTTTTCGTAACCGTTAAGCGTGGCCTCGGCGGAGGCCAGTCCCTGGGCCACCAAACTGTGCAAGGAGACCTTGCAGCCTTGAATGATCGTGATGATGTTGTCCAGGTCGTCGGGGTCACCGGAAATCAGGTGAACTTCCGCATCCATTGGACCGGATGAGCCGGGGGCGGATGAACCGCCGTCGGCGTCCGGGGCGCTCCTGGAAGAAGCAAGGCCGTCAACGTGATAGCCGGTGGGAATCTGGTGAATCAACTCCCGGCCATCTTCCGCACCCAGCATCGATGCCGCGGCCAATGCCCCTGAGCCTGCCCTGCCGCCAAAGGGGTCCATGGTATTGACCGAGGATATGCCAGCTCCGCCGACGCTGGCATACACACCGGCGACGACGCCCCGGCCAACGTACCGCTGGGCTTCCTCCAGCGAGGTCCGGACCGCATCCTGCACTTGGACCGGGTCTTCGACCCTGCCCTTCAGGACGCCCCGGGATGGGACCACACCGGTGCCCAGTATCTTCAGCTCCCCTTCCGTGCCAACTTGGGCCACGACGGAGCATATTTTGCTGCTGCCGATGTCTATTGCGATGTAACAGCTTTGCTTTGCCACCTTCCCACCGTCCTGTGTTCTTCCCCTGCCAGACTGCTCCGGGTGCTTTCCCCGGGCAGGGTCCGGCACTCCCTCCCGGATTCAGAGACGTTCGGCCACTCTCATCCGGGCACTCCGGCTTCTTGGATTCTCCTCAATCTCTTGGCGCGACGGCTTAACCACCCTGCGGGTAACGATCTTTACCTTGGGCACTTGGCCGCAGACGCAGGCGCCGGCCTGGGGCGGGCACACACACGCAGCAGCCGCCTGTTCCAGCGCAGTCTTGACTATCCTGTCCTCCAGGCTGTGGTAGCTGATGACCACCAGGCGGCCTTGGGGGGCCATGATATCGATTGCTTCATTCAGGCCGTCCCTGAGATGTTCCAGTTCGGAGTTGACCGCAATTCTCAGGGACTGGAAAGTGCGGGTTGCCGGGTGAATCCCGGTCCGGCGGCCTCTTCGTGGGCCACCAGAGGCGCGGGCTACCACTTGGGCAAGCTGGCCTGTCGTGTGGAGCGGGCGCTCCCGGAGAATGGCCCTGGCGATTGCCCTGGAGCGGCGTTCTTCTCCAAATTGGTAGATGACGTCGGCCAGCCGGTCTTGGGTGTAAGTGTTGACTATGTCCCAAGCCTTCAGTGCCTGCTCAGGGTTGTAACGCATATCCAGGGGTTCATCCGACTGGAAGCTGAACCCGTAGCCGGGTTCTTCCAACTGCCGCGAAGAGAGCCCCAGGTCCATGAGGACTCCGTTTACCGATGGCAAACCCAGGGAATTGCAGATCTCTCCCATCCGGACGTAGTTGGCGCGGATGGGGAAAAACCGGCCGGAATGCTCCTCCAGCCTGCGCTTGGCCTGCTCCACGGAACGGGGGTCACGGTCCAGAGCGACCACGCGGCCGCCGGGGGAGGAAGCGTTCAGCAGCGCAAGGCTGTGGCCGCCCTCACCGAGGGTGGCATCCAAGTAGACGCCCTGGGGGCCGGGGGCCAGTTCCCGAAGGGCTTCCTGGACCAACACCGGGCGATGAAATTCCCGCCTGGGGGCGGGTTCGAAATCGCTGGAAAGGGCGCCGCCGGCAGCCTGGGGCTCCCGGGGTTCTTCGTTGTCCATTCCAGCCGGTTTGTCAAACGTCGACAGGGCCACCGCGTCTCCTGGTGGTATTCGCCCCTACAAAACAGGGGCTTCCGAATGTCCGCCGCCCAGCCCCAACCACAACACCCGGTTCCGGAATGGCCGGCGCGATGCCGGTCCAACGCCTCCGGGAGACTTCACGGCGTTCTGAGTACCAAGATTCAGCGGCTAACCCGGGTCCACTTGGAGGTTCCAGTTCCGGCTGGCCGAATTCGACGGAAACACGGCCCCAACGGGGTCCGGCCCGTATTGACAGGGGAGCAGCCAGTGCACCCCGCCAGAAAAACTATTGCCCAAAGTTATCAACCGCCTTCCATTCATGTCAATGGATTTTCAGCATTTTTTTAATTATATTTTGCAAAAACGCTCAACCACTGTTTCGAACAACCACCAATGTTTGGGGTCCTGACCTTTCGGCCTCTTTTTGTTGCCCCGAGGAGGGACAAGCGGGTTGGTGTGGCAGGAAAGGAACTGCCCGGTGAGAAGGGCATTGGCTACGATTTTGAACGGGGCTTCTTTCAACGGGGCTTCAATTTCCAACAGAATTGAGGGTATGCTATACTCTGTTCAGCGTTGGCCGCTCTAGCTCCGGCCTTGGGGCAGGGCGGCTGAAGATTGTAAAAATCGGAGTTAGCTTCCGTTGATCGTTACCAAGGAGTCGGAAAAACCCACTGAGGTAACCCTTAGCATCTCCCTGGACAACGATGACGTGGAACCATTCCTCACCCGTTCCTACCGGAGATTGGTGACCCGTCTCCAGATACCGGGTTTCCGCCCGGGCAAAGCCCCCCGGTCAATAGTGGAAAACCACGTGGGCCGGTCTGCCTTGGTGCAAGAAGCCTTGGAGTTCATGATCCCGGAGACCCTGGACCAAGTACTGCAGAACGAGAACCTGCAGGCCTTTTCCGAGCCGCGCTTAGAACTCGTCGAAGTGGAGCCCATCCAGTTCAAGGCCGTGGTGCCCTTGGAACCCATAGTGGACTTGGGGGACTTCCGGTCGGTCAGGCTGGAAAGGGAACCGGTAGAGGTGACCGACGAACAGGTTGACGAAGTTCTGGAGCAGTTGCGCTACGAAGCCGCTCCCTGGGAGCCGGCAGGGCGTCCGGCGCAGTTCGGAGACCTGCTCAACATCAACGTCAGCGGCACCATCCTGGGCGATTCGGTAATTAACGAAACCGGCATCGACTATATCCTGCAACAGGACAACCCTATGCCGGTGCCCGGTTTTCCCGTCTACTTGGAGGGCATGACCGAGGGGCAGGACAAGGACTTCAGCCTCCCCATCCCTGCCGACGCCCCCCAAGAGCAGTACGCCGGGCAGGAGTGCCGGCTGGCGGTGTCCGTGCTGTCCATCAAGTCCAAGGCCCTGCCCGAGTTGGACGACGAATTCGCCAAGGGCGTACGGGACGGCTACGACAGCCTGGAGGACCTGAAGGCGGATATCCTGCAGCGGATGACAGCGGACGGGCAGACCAGTTCTCTGCGTCAACTGGAACAGAACAGCCTTGAGGAACTGCTGAAGGCGGCCACCATTCAAGTTTCAGACTTGGTGTACCAGCAAGAGCTTGACATGTTGCGCCAAGACCGGGAGCGGGCCATACGGGGCCAGCAACTGGACATGGATACATACCTAAGTTACATTGGTAAAACGCCTGAAGAATGGCAGGAAGACCTCAGGCCCCAGGCGGAGGAGCGGCTGAAGACCTACTTGGTGCTCCGTAAGGTGGCCGAAGAAGAGGGCATCGAGGTTTCCGTGGATGAGGTCGACGCCGAGGTAGAAACCCTGGTTTCAAGCTACGGGGAAGCCGAGCAGGCCATCCTGCAAGCCGTTTCCAATCCTCAAGCCCGGGAGTCCCTGCGCACCTCCCTGCTCAACCGCAAGGTGATGGAGCGGCTGGTGGAAATCTTCCAAGGCGAAGACCAGGAGACCCAGGCCTCCGAAGCTGGTACAGGAGAAACTCCAAGCGAAGTGCCGAAGGCAGAGGTCGAGGATGGGGGTCAGGCCCCCGACCCGGAATCCAGCGAAGCCGGCGCCGATGCACCTGAGGCAACAGAAGAAGGAGCGGAGTCCAATGCTAACTGACCCCTACAACCAAGCGCCCGACGGCTTGAATCCCTTTCCTGGCGTGGCCTCTCCTTCGGGCTTGACCGTGCCTCAGAGCATCATTCCGATGGTCATCGAGACCAGCCCCCGGGGAGAGCGGGCCTTCGACATCTATTCCCTGTTGCTCAAGGAAAGGATCATATTTCTCGGGACGCCCATCAGCGACCCTATGGCCAACACAATAATTGCCCAACTGCTGTACTTGGAGCGGGAAGACCCGGACAAGGGAATCAGCGTTTACATCAACAGCCCGGGGGGCGTAATCAGTTCCGGGCTTGCCATCTACGACACCATGCAACTGGTCAACCCGGAGGTCTCCACCATCTGCTTGGGCATGGCAGCCAGCATGGCGACCGTACTGCTGTCCGGGGGAAAGAGGGGCAAGCGTTACGCACTGCCTAACTCAACCATCCATATGCACCAGCCAATGGGCGGGGCCCAGGGGCAGGCCAGCGACATCGAGATAGCCGCCCGGGAGATCCTCCGGCTGCAGGACAAAATCCGGAATATCCTTTCGGAGAACACCGGGCAGACCTACGACAAGATCGCAAGAGACACCGACCGGGACTACTACCTGACTGCGGAACAGGCGGTGGAGTACTCGCTGGTGGACGAGATACTGGGCAGCGCCGCCGAGGCCCCCACGGAAGGCGGCAACGAGCAGGAATCTTCCTAGGGCGCCGGAGAGCCCCATCACCCGGCAGGCGGCTTGGTTCCGCAGGGGCAGGAGACCTGAGAGCAGAACGGCAAGGAGACCGGGCGAAGTCATCCTTTCGGCGAACTGACATAGAGCACAAGGGCTTTTCCCGACACTGGAGGGTGTGGTGGTCAACGGCAGGGGTGGAACCAGGACCTCGAACTGCTCCTTTTGCGAAAAGAAGCAACCTCTTTCTCACTTAGTGGTATCCGGCCAGGACAAGGCCAGCGTCTGTTATGACTGCATTCGGGTCTTGGGCCAACTGGTGGATGAAGAACCACTCCCCCCGGCTCCCCCTCCCTCCAGGAGCAGAGGCCCGCTGACACCGCGGGAGATACACGCCAGCCTGGACGCCTACGTGGTGGGGCAGGAGCGGGCCAAGAAGATCCTCAGCGTAGCGGTCTATAATCACTTCAAGCGGACACTGTACGGCTTCAACTCCCCCTCGGTGGACTTGGACAAGGCCAACATCCTGCTCATGGGTCCCACCGGTTGCGGCAAGACCCTGCTGGCAGAAACCCTGGCCCACACCTTGGACGTGCCCTTCGGCGTTTGCGACGCGACCTCCCTGACCGAGTCGGGTTACGTCGGCGAAGATGTCGAGAATATCCTGCTGCGGCTCATCCAATCAGCAGACTGGGACGTTTCGCTGGCGGAACACGGCATTATCTACATTGACGAACTGGACAAGGTCGCCCGGAAGGAGGGTGTCAACCGCTCTATTACCAGGGACGTATCCGGTGAAGGGGTGCAGCAGGAGCTGCTCAAGATAATCGAAGGGTGCGTCGCCAACGTTCCACCGCAAGGAGGCCGCAAGCATCCCCACCAAGAACTGGTCCAGATCGACACCAGGAACATCCTATTCATAGCCGGCGGCGCATTCGACGGCTTGGAAGAGGTGGTTGCCCGCCGCTTGGCTTCCGGGGTTTCACGGATGGGGTTCCTGGCCGGCGGACGAACTTCCGAGGACGACGAGCAAAGCCTGCTGAACCAAGTTACCTCCAAGGACCTGCTGGAGTTCGGCTTCATTCCGGAACTGGTTGGACGGCTGCCAGTCACGGTGGCCTTGGAGCCTCTAGGCAAGGACGCGCTGGTCCAAGTCCTCACCGAGCCGAGGAACGCCATCGTCAAGCAGTACCAGGAACTGTTCGATATGGACGGCGTAGAGCTGGAGTTCACCCAAGCGGGGCTGGAAGCAGCGGCCGAAGGCGCGGTGGGACACCCTACCGGAGCGAGGCACCTGCGCTACATCATAGAAGACGCCCTGTTGGAGGTGATGTACGAGCTTCCTTCAATAGAGGGGGCGGCGCGATGCGTAGTGGACCGGGAGTCCATCCTTGGGGACAAGTTCCCAACCCTGATTGACGGCGACGGGCAGTTGCTGGACTCCGACCTTGACCGGAACCTCTTGTCGGCCTAGACCGCCGGTTCCAAGCCGTCGGCCTGCATAGCTCGCAGTATTTCCCGGTCCAAGTTCAGGCCCCTGATGCTCCCTTCTTCCGGAGACTGACCGGCCGGGTACCGTACTTGGCCATTTTCCACAAGGACCCGGCCTTCTGACACTGCCCGCAGGGTTTCCAACAGAAGATAGGGTTCCTTGCGGAACTCTGCCTCCCGGATGAGCCGGAACAGCGGAAACTCCTCCCCCGGGTCCTCCTTAACCGCGGTCAAGTCCAAACCCTCAAGCTCATTCCAGAGAGGGACGAGGGGCGGTCCGGTGATGCCGGCGGTGAAGTGGGCAATGACTGGCCCCCGGTCCACTTCCTCTGTAGCCAAGTGCACCATGGCGCCAGTGACGGAGGACCTATTCTCTATCAGGGACCAGATTACTTGCTGCCAAGTCCCGATGGGACCGTCGGGCAGAGCTGGATGCAGGTTCAACAGAGGATAGCGGCGGCACAGCAGTCCGCTGGCGATGAGCATGTAGCCGGCAAGCATGCAAAGGTCCGGCTTGTAGGGAGACAACAGCTCGATGACTCGCCTGTCGTAGTCTTCTCTCAACCTGCGGAAGGGTTGCCCCTGCTCCCGGGCAAAACGGGCCGACGAAAGTGTCACCAGGGGAAGGCCGTAATCTTGCACCAGCCGAAAGAAGAGGTCGGACCCTTCCGCCTCACCCGGCTCCCGGTTGCTGAAAACAAACTCAATAACGGCGTCCAGTTCCCCGGACGCAATCCGGGTTTGAACGAAGGAAAGCAAACTATGGGAGCCTTCCCCACGGCCAGTGGAAAACCACCCTATCTTCAGCAATGGGACCCCGGCACCCTCAGACCCCTGGTTCTACAGCCCCGGTCAGAAGGGCTGGTCTTCTTCCGGTTGCTGGGCGTAAGCGTCTCTCAGGGTGGTGATCTTCATTTCAGCTTGGTCCAGCAGTTGATTGCAACGGCGCACCAACACCATTCCCTCTTCGTACTTGGCAGTGGTCTCGGCCATGGTCAGCCCCCCGGATTCAAGGGCCTCGGCCAACTCTCCAAGCCTCTGAAAGGCCTGTTCAAAGGTGAGGTCTTCACTCTGTCCGGGCTCTGGGCCGTCGGCCATAGTTCAGGGCTCCTGGCGTACCGAGGGAGAATGTTGGGACAGCGTTAGAACAGCCGCTCCATGCCTGCTTCCTGGGGCGCCGCCCGCCGCTTCCCAGCTCTCTTGGGCTGCTTCGGAACGTCTCCTACGGTAGCCGGGACCACCCCGTCAGCCACGGTGACCGACAATGAATCACCGGCGGCGGCTTGGCTTTTGCTGGTCAACACTTGGCCGGTCTCCACCAGTTCCACCAGTGAAAATCCACGCTTGAGGGTGGCCGCAGGATTAAGGGCATTCAGTTGCACTTGCAGGCCTTGAACCCGGGTCTTGGCCAAAGCCAGCCGGCCGGACATTGCGGTGGTTGCCAGACGTGCCAAGTCATCCACCCGGCGGCGCCAGGTGCCGCAATCAGGAAGGCCGGAGTCCATCCTGTGGGTCAACCGGACCACCTGCTCTCGCCGGTCCCTGATGCTGCCGGCAGCGGCCGAGCCGACGCGGGCGCCCAGCTCTCCGACTTCCCTCAGCAAAACTGCGCCGTCGGGGACCGCAAGTTCGGCGGCCACAGACGGTGTGGGCGCCCTCACGTCGGCAACGAAGTCCATGATGGTAAAGTCGGTCTCGTGGCCGATGGCGCTTACCACGGGGATGCGGCTGCCGTACACTGCCCGGGCTACCGCTTCTTCGTTGAAGGGCCACAGGTCTTCAAGGGAACCGCCGCCCCGGGCCATTATCACAACATCGGCCCGTCCGTCGGTGTTCAACCTTTCCAGGGCATTAATAATCGACGGAGCGGCGCTGTCGCCCTGTACAATAGTTGGCGAAAGAACAAGCTCCACCATGGGATAGCGGCGGCGTATGACGCTTTGAATGTCCTGCCACACCGACCCGGCCGGGGAAGTTACCACACCAACCACGGCAGGGAACCGGGGGAGGGGCCTCTTCCGGCTTTCCTCGAACAGCCCTTCCCGCTCCAGCTTGAGCTTGAGCCGCTCCAACTCCAAGGCCAGTTCGCCCATTCCTTGGGGCATGGCCAAGGCAATTACGAAATCGGTGCTGCCGCCCCTCTCGTAGAAGGTGATGTGACCGTGGACCGAGACGGAGGCGCCTTCCACCAGCAGGTCCGCTCCCGGCTGTCCCTTGAACATCACGCAGCGCAAGAGGCTCTGCCCATCCTTCAAGGAAAAGTAGGAATGGCCGGCGGCAGAAATCCGAAGATTGGAAGCTTCGCCCAGCACCCAGAGGTCAGCGAGAAGTGGGTCCGCCTCGAACTTCTGGCGGAGGTGGGCCGTCACTTGGGCGACGGTATAAACGGCCAAGGCCCTAGCTAACCCGTTCCGTGTACGCTCCGGTGCGAGTATCCACCCGCACCACGGTGCCGGGGGTGATGAACATGGGTACGTTGACCCGCAGACCAGTCTCCAGAGTGGCTGGCTTGTTACCGCCTTGGGCCGTGTCCCCGCGGAAGGCAGGCGGCGTCTCTTTGACTTCCAACTCCACGTGGGTGGGCAGGTTGGCGGTAATGGGAGACCCTTTGTAGAACACCAACTCGACCACCATCTGTTCCTTCATGTAGTCCAAGTTACTGCCCAAGAGCTCCCGGGTCAGGTCGTACTGGTCGTAGGTCTCCAAGTCCAGGAAGTAATAGAACTCGCCGTCGGTGTAGAGGTACTGGACCTCCCGGTTGTCCATGTCGGCGACAGAGAAAGCAGTGTCATAGCGCTGGAAGGTGCGCTCGACCACTGCGCCGCTCATCAAGTTCTTCAGCTTGATGCGGGTCACAGGAGCCCGTTGCTGCATCTTGTGGCGTTCGTAGTCCATTACCTGCCACGGCTGGCCTTCCAGCTCGATGACAAGACCGCGGCTCAAATCACTGAAGTTTATGCTCATATTCTCCCTTCTTCCTCCCTCACAACCACCAGGAACCCTGACTATGGTTACATGTTTGCTGTTTTTGTGCTGTACGCTTACTTGGACGCCTTGCTCAGGGGTGTGGCCCCTTGCTCGCCCAGCACCACTATGTCTTCGATGCGCACTCCGCCCCAGCCGGAAATGTAAATTCCCGGCTCCACCGTGAACACCATGTCCGGCTCCAAGGGATCGTTGGACCTGGGCGAAACCCTGGGGTTTTCGTGGACGGCGAGGCCCACGCCGTGGCCCAGGCTGTGCCCAAAGTTGTCTCCGTACCCGGCCTCGGCAATGACGTCCCTGGAAAGCCCGTCGCAGTCCTCCCCGGTCATGCCGGGCTTCACCGTGTGGATGGCAGTTAGCTGGGCACCCAGAACGATGTCGTAAATCTTCCGGAACATTTCATCGGGTTCGCCCACCAAGACGGTCCTGGTTATGTCGGAGCAGTAACCGTCAACCCGGGCGCCCATGTCGATAACAATGGGCTCGCCAGCCTGGATCTCCCGGTCGGACGGGCGGTGGTGGGCCATGGCCCCGTTGGGCCCGGCGGCCACTATGGTGTCAAAGCTGATGCTGTCGGCACCAAAGTCGCGCATGGTCATTTCCATGCGCCAGGCGACCTCCCGCTCCGTCATTCCTTCCCGTATGTTGGGGCAGACGGCTTCCATGGCAGCGTCGGAAGCGTTGATGGCCCGTTGCAGTTCCTCGAGCTCGCTGCCGTCCTTGACCACCCGCTGCTCCTCGGCCAGGCCGGAAGCGGCAATCAAGGACACCTTGGATGCCGCGTCGTCTTCTTTCAGAGCATCAATAAGGTTGTTGTAGGTGGCAACCGTCATGTTCTGGCTTTCGAATCCCAAGCGACGGACCCCGGTGCTCCTGACCAGTTCCAGCAGCCAGTCCCAGCCGCCTCTCACTTGGACCACTTCGTAGTCGGGGGCTTGATTGGCTGCCTGCTCGGTGTACCTGGAATCGGTCACCAACACCGCATGGCCGTTGGCAATAAACAGGTAGCCCGCGGAGCCGGTGAAACCGGACATGTACTGCCGGTTCTCCGGCGCGGAAATCAAAACGCCGTCCAGTTCTCTTTCCCCTAGGCGCGCAACCAACCTGTCCAAACGGTCTTTGATCAACTCTCTTCCTCCAACAGCCAGGCCATCAGTTCCAAGGCCGCAGTATAGCTTTTCCAACCAAACCCCGCAATCTGACCACGGGCTAGGTCGCTGATGACCGAGTGACGCCGCCACTGCTCCCGGGCGTGTATGTTGCTCAGATGCACCTCTATCACCGGCAGGCCGCAGTCAATCAGGGCGTCCTTGAGGGATATTCCGTAGTGGGTCAGCGCCCCCGGATTGATGATTATGCCTTGGGCCGTCCCCCAGTTCTGCTGGATGCAGTCCACCAATTGACCTTCCAAGTTCGACTGGTAGAAGTCCACGTCCACACCCAAGGAGGCGGCAAGTTTGGCCAGTTCATCATTAATCTCATCCAGGGTCTTTGAGCCATAGACGGAGCGGTCACGCCGTCCCAGCATGTTGAGGTTGGGGCCGTTGAGCACCAGAATCCTGGTCACGCCGGCCACTCCCGGGATTCCGCCGGCTCCGCTGCATCTCCTGTCGCGGCGGAGCCGCGCCCGGAGCGCGGGTGGTGCTTCAAGTAGGCAGTCCGCGCCTCCCGCTTGGTGACGTGGGCGTAGACTTGGGTGGTGGAAGGGCTGGAATGGCCCAGAAGTTCCTGGATTACCCTCAGGTCGGCTCCGCCTTCCAGCATGTGGGTGGCGAAGGTGTGGCGCAGGGTGTGAGGATGCACTCCGTCCCTGGCGCCGGAACGTATTCCGTAACTCCGGACCATGCGCTCGATACTGCGGCGGGACAAGCGCTGCCCATATCGGTTGAGAAACAGGGCCTGACTGGTAGTTGTTTGCAATTCGGGGCGGCCTTCCTGGAGATAGCGTCGTAAGGATGATTCCGCAGGGCCGCCGAAAATCACGTACCTTTCCTTGGAGCCCTTGCCCCGAACCAGGAAACGGCGCTGCTCCAAGTCCATATCCGCCATGTCCAAGGTCTGCAGTTCCGCCAACCTGGTGCCGCAGGAATAGAGCACCTCAAGGATGGCCCGGTCCCTGAGAGCAATGGGGCCACCCTCTTCCGGGGTCTCTATGAGCTGGTCCACTTCTTTTTGCCCCAGGAAGGTTGGAAGGGTCTTTTCCACCTTGACCCGGAAACTGCGCCCGGAGGGAAGGGGACTGGTGTTGAAGAGGCCGGCCTGCACCAAGTAACGATAAAAGGTCCGCAGGACGGTCAGCTTGCGGGCCATACTGACCCGGGCATAACCCGACTTGGTGGCTTTATCTCCCTCGACGATTCTGCGCCCCCTGGTTGCGAGCCAGGCCAGATAGCCGCGCAGCATTTCCCGGTTCATTTGTTCCAAAGACCGGTCTTCGGCGGCGAGATAGCGGCGGAAAGTTTCGAGGTCGGCTTGGTACACCCTTACAGTGTTTTCCGACAGGCCTTTCTGTCCTCGGAGGAAGCCCGGAAAACGGTCGAAGTATTCTTCAAAAGGGCCCATGGCTTCAGCAGGGGACAGCGCGTCGGGAGGCGCTCCTTCCCCAAGTGTTCCAGGACCTTCGGAAGGCAGTCCACCGCGGGAATCCTGATATGGATGGGCGGTTTCCCCGGTCCTGCTTTCGCCTGCTGCCATACAAGTGGGTCCTTCGGCTCTAGACCCCGGCGGCGGCCAGTTCTTCGGCAGTTTCGGGAGAATCGGCGGCGGCCTCCTGGGTCCAACTGCAAACGGTGCAGGCGAGGCGACCGCGGGCGGCCTCCACCATCATGCCGTCACATTCGGGGCAGGGTTCGGGTACGGGGCGACGGTTGTTGGTGTACTTGCACTCCGGGTAGTTGGAGCAGCCGTAAAACACCCCGCGGCGGCTTCTGCGCTCGACCAAGTCTCCGCTGCAGCGGGGGCAGGCAGCGCCGGTCTTGATGGGTTGGGTGTTGCGACAAGTGGGATAGTCGCTGCAGGCGATAAACTTGCCGAAACGCCCGGTCCTTGTGACCATCGGCTTCCCGCACTGGCCGCAGGTCTCACCGGTTTCAACCGGGGCATCGACAGGCTCGGCTCCGTCTTCCTTGATCTGGCGGGTGGTACGGCACTTGGGGTAGCCGGTGCAGGCGATGAAGCGGCCAAATCGCCCCGTCTTGATTACCATCGGGCTGCCGCAGTTTTCGCAAATTTCCTCGGTGGCCTCGTCTTCCGGCTTTACCTTGGGCATGTTCTCATTGGCGGAGGTGAGTTCCCGGGAGAAGGGGACGTAGAAGTCCCAAAGCATGGGCACCCACTCCCGATCTCCTTGGGACACTTCGTCCAGTTTCTCCTCCATCTGTGCGGTGAAGTCCAAGTCCATCACGTCGGCAAAGAACTGGGTGAGGAGGTCGGACACAGTCAGGCCCAACTGGGTAGGATGCAGCCTGTTCTGTTCCTTGGAGACGTAGTTACGGGCCAGCAATACCCCAATGGTCGGCGCATAGGTACTGGGCCGGCCAATTCCCTTCTCCTCCATGGCCTTGACCAAGGTCGCTTCCGTGAAGCGGGGCGGAGGCTGGGTGAAGTGCTGAGATGCCTCCAACCGGTCAAGGTCCAATCGGTCGCCGGAGGTAAGTTCCGGGAGAGATTTCTGGTTTTCCTCAGCATCTCCCTCGTCGCGGCCTTCCAAGTACAACGCGCGGAAGCCGGGGAACTTCAGCACCGAACCGGAAGCGCGGAAGTTGAACACCCTGCCCTTTTTGCCGTCGGGAGAGTCCACACAGGCGGCGTCGATGTCGACGGTGGTGGCATCGGACCGGGCGTCGGACATCTGGCTGGCCAGCATCCGGGCCCAGATTAGACCGTAGAGCCGGAACTGCTCGGAACTCAGGTAGGGCTTCAATGATTCCGGGTCCCGGCCAATTGCCGTGGGACGGATGGCTTCGTGGGCTTCCTGGGCGGCCTTGGTCCGGGTACGGTACACCCTGGGTTTATCCGGAGCGTATTCCTTGCCGTACTTGCTCCGTATGTACTGGCGGGCCTCCTGCACCGCTGACTGGGCAACCTGGGTGGAGTCGGTGCGCATGTAGGTGATGAGGCCTACGGAGCCCTCCCTGCCCACTGACAGGCCTTCATAAAGCTGCTGGGCTACCGACATGGTGCGCTGGGCGGTAAAACGGAGCTTGCGACCCGCTTCCTGCTGGAGGGTGCTGGTGGTGAAGGGCGCCGCCGGGCGCTGGCGCACCTCCCGCTTGCGCACATCGGCAACGGCATAGGATGCACCCTGCAACTCCGCCTCATAGCTGCGGGCTTCCTCTTCCACCGGTATATTCAGACGGCTGCGGCTGCCCTTGAGGGAGTGAAGGGTAGCGGGGAATATGCTTGGCTTGTCCACAGGGTCGGAGTTCTTGTGCAGTTGGGCGTCCAGGGTCCAGGATTCCACGGGCACGAAGACCTCGATCTCCCGTTCCCGGTCGGCAACCAAGCGCAGGGCCACTGACTGCACCCGGCCAGCGGAGAGACCGCGCTGGACGCGCCGGTTCAACAGCGGACTAATCTGGTACCCGACCAGCCGGTCCAGGATTCGGCGGGCCTGCTGGGCGTTGACCAAGCGCATATCGATGTCACGGGGATGCTGGAAGGCCTCTTCCACGGCCTCCTTGGTGATTTCGTGAAAGACCACCCGCTTGGGAGGCTTGGCGGCGAGCCGGTTCCAACCGGCAGCGGTCTGGAGATGCCAGGATATGGCCTCGCCCTCTCGGTCCGGGTCGGTGGCGAGGTATATGTCCGCCGCTTCGTCCCCCGCCCTCTTCAATTCCTTGACCAGGGGCATCTTGTCCCGCATGGTTACGTAGGAGGGTTGGAAATCGTTGTCCAGATCCACTCCCATCTTGCCCTTGGGCAAGTCTCGGACGTGGCCCTGAGAGGCGGCGACCACATACTTGTTGCCCAGTATCTGTCCGACGGTACGGGCCTTGGCCGGGGACTCGACGATCACCAAGTCTTTTCCTGCCGCCTTGAGGGGTTTTTCTGCGCTCTTGGCCTTGGGGCTGCTCTTGGAGTTGGCCTTTGCTCCCCTCGCCGTTTTGCTTTTTGTGGCAGGCTGGGCAGCCTTGGCCGTCTTGGTCTTAGGCGCCATAAATCGAAGATACCTCCCGGGTTCCGGCGTTAACGTAGTGCATGCAACCTACTTGTTTGACCATGCCCTTGAGTTCAAGCATTGTCAAAATACAACTCACGTCGGTTATGGGCAATCCGGCGTTTCGGGCCAAGTCGTCGATATGCAGGGGTTCAGCTCCCAAGCGGTCCAGGAGGGCCTTCTCTTCTCCGGTGGCCGACTCCGTATTTTGCAAGGGACTACTTTCAGTGTACAGAGGAAGCTCGGGTTGATTCGAGGGGAGTTCTTGACTGAATTGTCCCAAATTCAACTCTTCCAGCACATCCCGGTAGTCGGACACCAGCTTGGCTCCCTGCTGAATCATACGGTTGGTGAACTTGCTGGCCGGTGAAAAGATGCTGCCCGGAATACAAAAGACCTCCCGGTCTTGGTCCAGTGCGTGATAAACGGTCCAGCGGGCGCCGCTGCCCTCGGCGGCTTCCACCACCAAGGTTCCCAGGGTCATTCCGCTGATCAGCCGGTTACGGCGCGGGAAGCTCTTGGCTTCGGGCCGGACTCCCAAGGGGTACTCGGAAACCACGGCTCCCTGTTCCTGGATTTGCTCAGAAAGTTGCCGGTGCTCCGGAGGATAGACCGTGTCCAGCCCGTTGGCCACCACCGCCACGGTGCGGCCACCGGCTTCGAGGGCGGCGCGGTGCGCCACGGCGTCTATGCCCCGGGCCAAGCCACTGACGATACAGATACTACTCCGGGCCAGCCCGGCGGTCAGGTAGGAAGCCGCCTCCTTTCCGTAAGTCGTGGGACTTCGCGTGCCCACCACCGCCAAGGCCCTTTCGTCCTGAGGATCGATCTGTCCTTTCAGGTACAGGACGGGCGGTGGATCGTGGATTTCCTTCAGCCTGCGCGGGTAAGCGGGACTGTTCCAGTCCAGGGCTTGAACACCGGCCTTGGCCAAGCGTTCCATTTCCGCGTCGGGATCGGTCCTGGTCTTGGCGGAGACTACCTCCCGGGCAGGCCGCTCCTCCAGCCCTGCTGCCCGCAGCCCGGCGAAGCTGGCCTTCCAAGCGTGCTCCAAGGAGCCGAAATAGGCTTCCAGCCGTTGAAACCTGGCGGGGCCCAACTGGGGCACTCGATTCAGGGCAACCCAGTACTTCACGTCAACCATGCGCGGGATTCTAGCATAGCCCATTTGAGCCAAACAACGGCGAACTGACGCTGGCGGCCGGCGACTCTCATCGCGGCAAGGTTGCCAAGACCACCAGGAAACCGGCCCGGTCCTTCCGCAAGTACGGCCGGCAGCTACGGTCTTTCGAGAACCCAATCGCGCGCTTCGCCATGCCCACGCTCAAAGGGAAGGGGGAAGGGGAGTTAAGGGCGTCGCTTTTCGTTGACAAGAATTTTGCCCGATGATATATTTTCGGAGCTATCCCTCATTGATTCCTCAGGGGATTGTTGCCGGTGCAGCCTGCCCGGTGGGCATTTCCCAAGCGCAAAGGGGTTGGCGGGCGGGCAAGCCTCAAAGATCGCGGTTTAGCAGCCGAAATGAGTTCCACCTCCAAATCCGCATCGTCCCCGGAAGGGGCAGACGATTCCCCTGTAGCATCTACCCTTTGGTTTAGCCGCTACCATCGCTCCTGCTGCAATTGTTCTTACCCTTGTTAAGTAAGTCCGAGAGGTATTTTCGAAATGGAAATGCGTGACTTCGTCGTGCGATTCGCCGGTGAAGGCGGTCAAGGAGTAGTCACTTCCGCCGAAGGCTTGGCACAGACGTCCACCCAGGCTGGTTACCACGCGCTGACATTTGCCACCTTCCCTTCCCAGATCATGGGAGGTCCCACGTGGACCCAGGCGCGGATTTCAGTGGACCCGGTACTGAGCCCAGGGGACGACGTAGACGTGCTGGTGGTCTTCAACCAGGAGGCCTACGATACTCACTACGAAGAAGTCAGGCCCGACGGCGTCATCATTTTCAATTCCAACGAATTTGAACTGAAGGGCGACTCCCGGGGCTTCGGCCTTCCAGTGGAGGACCTGGCCCGCTCCACCGGAAATAACAGGGCGGCCAACATGGTGATTATCGGCGCCCTGGCCCACTTGGTCCACATGCCCCAGCAGTTCCTGGAAGACTTCGTTACCCAGCGTTTCAGCCGGGGCCGCGTCGGGGACGCCGAAATCATAGAGTCCAACGTCAAGGCCCTCGCCTTGGGGCGGGAACACATCGCTCAGAGCGGACTGTCTCTCGGCGACCTTGCCTCTCCCATAAAGCCCGAAGGGGACCAATTAATGCTCAAGGGGAACGAGGCCCTTTCCCTGGGAGCCTTGGCGGCGGGACTGGACGTTTACGTCGGTTACCCCATTTCCCCGGCCACCACGGTGCTGGTGTTCATGGAGCGCAACTTGGTGGGCCCCGGTAAGTTTGCTTACCAAGTCAGCTCGGAGATCGAGTCCATCACCGCATTGCTGGGCGCAGGCTTCGCCGGCAAGAAGGCAATGACGGCCACCGCCGGGCCCGGATTCTCGCTGATGAGCGAAGGGCTGGGCTTGGGTTGGATTGCGGAAATACCGGGCGTAGTTGTAGACGTGCAGCGGGGCGGTCCTGCAACAGGCCTTCCCACCAAGACGGAGCAGTCGGACCTCATGGCCTGCATGTACCCGGCCCACGGCGACGTGCGGATGCCGGTTATCGCCGTGGGAACGGTGGAAGAGTGTTTCTACGGGGCCATCAAGGCTATCAACTGGGCGGAACGGTACCAGGGCCCAGTGATCCTGATGACCGAGATGTCCTTGGCGGAAAGAGTGCAGAACATCCCCAGGCCCGACCTTTCCAAGGTTAAAGTGGACGAGCGCGTCACCTACCAAGGCAACAACGGCTACCTGCGATACGCCGGTTTTGAATTGTCCCCCATGCCCATTCCGGGCAACCCCGGCTCGTACACCGCGAACGGCAGCGAGCACGACGACTTCGGCGACACCACCCACTTGCCAGCCCGCCACATACAGATGACCGAACGCCGGTTCAGCAAGCTGAAGCTGCTGGAAGAGGACGAGTACGAGACCGACCGGGCCGAAGAATCAATAGCGTTCATGCCTTGGGGAGGCTCCAAAGGTCCCGCGCTGGAAGCCTACAACGTCTTGAAGGAACAGGGCGTGCCCGTAGCGTGGTACTACACCATGTTCCTTCACCCGATGCCCCCAAAGATGCTGGAAGAGCTCAAGAAGAAGGACTTGGTGATTGTCCCAGAGCTGAACTACCAAGGCCAGTTCGCCTCGATTCTGCGATCAGAAGGGGTTAACGCCAAGGCGATAACCCAGTACACCGGGTTGCCCTTCAAGGTGAAGGACCTGGTGGACCAAGTGATTGAAATGACCAACTCTGTGACCAAGGAGATGGCCAAAGCGTGAGCAAGAAAAATCCGGAATACGATTTCAAGTGGTGCCCAGGTTGCGGAGACTTCGGCGTCCGGCGGGCGTTGGAATTCGCCATGATCAACCGCCTGGAAGAGACGGGACTGCCGATTGAAAACAACGTAGTGATAGCCGGTATTGGTTGTTCCGGGAACTTGGTGCACCTGATCGAGGGCGCCCAGCCCTACGGCTTCCACGGAATTCACGGCAGGTCCCTGCCCATCGCATTCGGCACAAAGATGGCCCGCCCCGACCTGAACGTGGTGGTAGTTGCCGGAGACGGGGACTTCCTCAGCATTGGTGGGGAGCACATCGGCCCCCAGGCGGCCAGGAATCTGAACATCTGCGCCGTGATCATGGACAACGGGGTGTACGGCCTCACCAAGGGGCAGAGTTCACCCACCACCAAGTTAGGAGAAATCACCAGTTCCACGCCCTACGGCAAGCTCGAATCGGCCCTCAACCCGCTGGAGTTGTATCTTACGCTAGGTGTTTCTTTTATTGCGTCGGGGTTCTCCAGCCAGCCACGCCCTCTGGCTAGGCTGATTACTGAGGGCATGGAGCACCCGGGGTTTTCAATAGTCCACGTGCAGTCGCCCTGCACCACCTACAACGATACCTTCGAGCAGCTCAAGGGAGACCCGAAGAAGGGGATCGAGCCCGCCCTGTGGGAAGTGCCGGAAGAGCACGACGTATCGAGCAAGGGAGAGGCCTACGAGTTGTTGCACCAGGGTGGTATCCCCGTGGGCGTCATCTACAAGGACAATGACCGGCCAGCCCTTGACCACTACGTCCAGCAGACTTGGGAAAAGGCCAGAACCCGCACGCTGGACGAACTGATGGACACCTTCAAGTTTTAGCAGGCCCGGTTAAGTTCAGGCCACAACAACCTCAACATAGGTTCATCAATACTCACTCCCCTCCACAATGAGGGCATGTAAATGAGCCTTGCCACCGACCGCGTCAGGGGAATTTTTGTCGACGCCCGCTCTCTCCACGGCGATGCCTTGGAGATGCTGGAGCAGGGCAAAATCCGTAATGCCGCAGAAAAGGCTTGGGGAGCGACAAAGCGGGCCACCGACGCCCTGCTCCTGGCCCGGACCGGAGAAGAACCCCGCACATCAGGCCAAACCCACCGGGGCATTCGAGCCTTGGGCCGCTCCGATTCAGTTGCCAGGGATATGGCTCACCAATACAGTCGGCGGCAGACGGACTTACACGGCGCTTGCTTTTACGACGGCAACTGTGAGCCGGAAGAGGAAATAATTCGGGACATCCGCGAGACTATCGACTACATCCTGGATGCCGAACGCCTGGCTGCAGCGCCCTAAGGCACTCTGGCCGACCCATCTACCCCGGCGTCGTAGCCCTCCAACTGCTCCTCAAGGGACTGGTACTTGGACGGGCACTTCACCAGTATTTCCTGGGTCTCAAACACTTGGCCGGCCCCATAGCTGCCCTGCAGGATGATCTCCGAATGGGGATTGAAGAACAGGTCAGGCAGCACTCCTTCGTAGGTAGCCCTGAGCTGCTTTGCCCCCAAACCGGCGTCCTTATCAGTCAAGCTGAAGTTGCTGAGGGTGGAGTTCTCCTGCCTTTGGAAGGAGCCTTCCACCAGTTTTCCTGACACCCGCACCGTCTGGCCGTCGTGAACGGCGTCCTTTTCCATGAATTCACTTACCGTCAGAAAAAACAGGGCATTGGCCGGGAATGCGGCGTAGATCATGTAGCCCAAGGCCAAGACAACCACCGCACCCACAACCAGGAGGCGGATACGGTTGGTCCTGGAAGAGGCCCCTCCTCCAGTGAAATCCTGTTCTATGCCCGGGTCTTCCTGCACCAAAACGCTGCTTTAGCCTCTACTAACATTTCCCGACTATTATACGACTCCGAACAGTAACCGGGTTGGATTAGCCCGGTATTCCGTTCAGGAACCCTTGTCCTCCAAATCCTTGCGGATTTCTTCAATTTCCCTTCTCAGGTCTGCCTGGCGCCTGGACATCCAGAAGGCGTACACGAAGAACACGGCCCAACTTACAGCCAGAGCGGCGAACAGGTATGGCAGGTTCGGGGGTGGGGCCTGTCCTTGAAGCAATAAAGAGAGTAAAACCATAGCAGACAGCAGGCAGACGCCTACCCCTGGGCCCTCCGAATAGAGAATCTAACTTGGGTCACTCCCTCTTCAGACTGCCGCAGGGCCATCCGTTCCGCAACCAGCCAGCAGAACAGGGCCAGGAACGCGGCAAAGGAAAAGAGCAGCACCCACAGCATGGTTGGGTCCAAAGAGTTCGAAGGGGCCAGCGGACCGACCACCGGCGAAGGATGGATGGAGCGCCACCAGATGACCGAGTAGTAAACGATGGGCACGTCGATGAAACCAACGATGCCCACCACTGCGCCGTACAGGGAGGCCTTGGCGCGGTTGGGAGCGTAGGAGCGAATCATCAGGTAGGCGACGTAAATCAGCCAGAGAATCAGGGTGGTGGTCAGGCGGGGTTCCCAAGTCCACCAGGTGTTCCAGACCGGCCTGGCCCAGATTATCCCGGTAATCAATGCAAGGGTTACGAAAACCACACCCACTTCCGCCGAGGCGTAGGCCAGCCGGTCCCAGAGAGAGGCGCGCTTGACCAAGAAGATGATGCTGGCGAGAAAGACAACGAAGAAGGCCAAGAACGACATTATGGCCATGGGTACGTGGAAGTAGAAGATCCGCTGCACGTGGCCCAGGACAGAGTCGGTGGGCGCAACCATCGAAATCAGGTAGAAGTCAACCAGCATTAGGACTGCGGTCAGCGCCAACAGTCCAGACCTGACGTTCATGCTATGCGGCGACCCAGTTGGCCGGTCTGCCGGCGACCACTCTTGCAAGGACGGGCCGAGTTCATTGTGGGCGCTATCATTCCAGTACGGATTACTCCTCTACCACCACCGAAAAAACCCAGGGACATATTACCAGAAACAGGGCGTCGAAAATCGCCAGCAGTGGAAGCCAGCGCCCCAAGCCTGACACAGTTTCTCCTCCCACAGCCTGGGTGGTCAACTGGACCGCTCCAATTATCACCGGCAGAATCACCGGGAAGAACAGCACCGGCAGCATCAGCTCCCGGGACCTGGTCTGCACCGCAATGGCGGCGAAGAGGGTGCCCACGACGGCGAAACCCAAGGTGGCCAAAAACAAGGCGGCAAGCATTGTCAGCGAAAACACCGGGAACCCCAGCAGAACAGCGAAAACCGGGAGTAGCACCAATTCCACAAGGAGCATGAAGATAAAGCTGTTCAGCGCCTTCCCCAGGAAGATAGCGTCCCGGCTCACCGGCGACAGCAGCAGGCCCTCCAACCCTCCCTGTTCCTGCTCCCTCACAAAGGAGCGGTTCATCGCCAGGGTACCGGCAAAGGCATAGGCTACCCACAAGACGCCGGGGGCCAAGGCGGCGGCGCGGCCGGCGGTTGCGTCAAGGGCGAAGTTGAAAATCACCGCCACCAGCAACCCGAACACCAGCACTGAAAGGACCAGCTCGCGGGTCCTGAGTTCCAGCAGGATATCCTTCCAAACCAGAACCAGGACCGGCCGCACCAAGTAGCTCACCGCCCGGTTCTCCCGGCCGGCGAAACAGGTACACCGGGAACGAGGATGCTGGAGGCGCGGGTGTGATTTTCTGCCGAGGCTTGGCCCTCAACTGGAAAGGACACCTTCCCCTGCTGCAGTTGCCCCTGGCGGACTGACGCCGCCCGCTCCGACATGAGGCCAGCGACCTCCAGGTTGTGAGTAGTCATCAAGACCGAGCGGCCGTCCGCAGTCCAGCGGGCTACCAGGGAACCCAGCATGTCCAGGGACTCGGCATCCAACCCGGACTCGGGCTCGTCCATCAGGAACACGTGGGGCTCGTGGAGCATTGCCCGGGCGATGGACACCCTCTTCTGCATTCCGTTGGAAAGGGTGCGTACCCGGTGGTCTGCCCGGTGTCCCAACCCCACCGAAGCAAGGGCCTCGGCGGAACGCTTCCCGGCGTCCGCCAGCCCGAACAGCCGCCCGTAGTACACCAGGTTCTCCCGGCAGGTAAGGTCGTCGTGGAGGAATGACCGGTGGGCCACCACTCCTATCCGGCGGCGCACTTGGTCGGCCTGCCTCCGGCAATCTAACCCGGCGACCGCGACCCGGCCCGAGTCCGGGCGGACCCGGGTGGAGAGAACTCTCAATAGAGTGGTCTTGCCGGCGCCGTTAGGCCCCAGCAAGAGGAGAAGCTCTCCCCATTCAACTGTCAAATCCAAGTCCCACAGCACGGGCCAATCGTCGAAGCTCTTTTCGACCCCTTGAGCGCTTACGGCCAGACCCGACGGGTGGTTCGACAAGATTTACTCCTGGCCGGCCCGCTCCAGCAGGCGCCGGCTTCCTGGAAATGCCGGAGTCATTATACCTGAGGCCCTTGCCGAGACCGCGATAGGGAATGGATTGTCAGGGAACATACCGGGTATGGAAGTTGGAACCTGATGCGGAACCCGCTTGAGGCCGGGGAGAAGGAATCATAATATAGACTCTACACCGACCGGCTCGCCCCGGCCTCGAACTCCGGTATAACGCCAGCGGTCAGTAGTCCAAGGCGGGAAGAACTTGGGCGATAGAGGAGGCCAGCATGTTTGAAGGCTTCGAGCAGCGCCAAGTGCAGACCAGCGGAACGACCATCAACTTTGTTACAGGAGGCAGCGGCCCGGCCCTGTTGCTGCTCCACGGGTACCCGCAGACCCACGTCATGTGGCACAAAATTGCACCCAGGCTGGCCGAGGACTTCACGGTGGTGGCCGCAGACCTGAGGGGCTACGGCGACAGCGGCAAGCCCGCCGGAGACGCGGACCACAGCAATTATTCCAAGCGGGCCATGGCGCAGGACCAAGTGGAGGTCATGCAGGCGCTGGGGTTTGACTCCTTTCTCCTGGCCAGCCACGACCGGGGTGCGCGGGTGGCCCACCGGCTGACCAAGGACCACCCGCAGCGGGTACGAAAACTGGCCACCCTGGACATCATTCCAACCCGAAAGATGTTTCAAATCGTAGATAAGGACATGGCTACCAACACCTACCACTGGTTCTTCTTGATTCAGCCCTTCGATTTTCCGGAACGGGTGATAGGGGCCAACCCGGACTATTTCATCAGGTCCAGGTTCATGCGGGTTCCCGACGCCGGGAATGTTTTCCCAGGCGAGGCCATTGAGGAGTACGTGCGCTGCTTCAGCGACCCGGCGGCAATTCACGGGGCCTGCGAGGACTACCGTGCGGGGGCTAGCATCGACTTGGTCCACGACGCCGCCGACTTCGACCAAAAGGTCACCTGCCCCCACTTGGCCTTGTGGAGTTCCACGGGTTACGTGGGGCGCACCCAAGACGTGATGGGCGTTTGGCGGGACTACTCCACTAACGTCAGCGGGCAGTCATTGCCCTGCGGCCATTACATCGCCGAGGAAATGCCCGACGAGAGCTACTCCCTGCTGAAGGAGTTCTTGTCCATTGACACTTGAAATAGCAGGCTGTTACATTTCCTAGCCGGAAGCTCAACCCACTCCGACTCTCCGAGAGTCCCAATGTCCGAATCCACCCAATCCGACGGCGGTTCCGTCCATGTATCCACTATCGTCCGCGCCCCCGCCGAGCGAGTGTACCGCGCCTTCCTCGACCCGGCGGCCTTGGCCAAGTGGTGGCCCCCCCACGGCTTCACCGCCACCATCCACCACCTCGACTCCCGGGAAGGCGGCACCTACCGCGCCACTTTCACCAACCTCGGTGCAGATGACTCCCATTCCTTCGAGGGGACATACCTCCAATTGGAACCCCACAGGCATATCCGCTCCACCTGCATATTTGATGACCCCGCCCTGCCCGGAGTTCTGGAGACTGACATCCACTTGGAGACAAATATCGCCGGCACGCGAATCACCGTCGATCAGACTGGAATCCCACCACAGATCCCCGCCGATTACTGCGCCCTGGGTTGGCAGGAATGCCTGGAACTCCTCCGGTTACTCGTCGAGCCTGAAATCCCCGCCTCCCTTTGATCCCCCAACCCTTCCACCTTGCCGCCCCGTCTCGCATTTTAGGCTTACGGGCCTTGCAATCAACCGCATATCGCCATGATGTCGAAGTAATGGTGAGAACATCGACCTTATCCTTTGGTGACTTCATGAGTTCATCCTGATCCAACAAGGGCTTTCTCTCGTAATTCATCAGAGGATGGGAAACAGCCGCGGCAACACAGCCGAAGACTCTGAAGAAGTTATGCGACGGCAGCCCAAAGAATCGAAGCGGCTTGGAACCGGCTGGGCCTTCTGGGCGCAATTGAACAAAGACTTAACGACTAACACCAACCCCGTTTCCACTAAGACCGTGAGGCGCCATGAATGCAGGTTTGGCAGCGAATGACAGCTCCCCGAATGACAGCTCACTGGGGAGCCCCAAGATGCCCACGTTGAGGCCCGCATTGCTCGCCGGGTGTCTGCTGACGGCGCCTTTAACCGGGCTCTTGTACTTGGCGGACAAGCTGGCGGGGCTGCCCTTTGTTCCATTCGCCCTGTTCGACTGGATCGCCAGGGTGTTGCCAGGCGTCGCAGTGACCTTCGGAATAGACATGATGATTGAAGGGCTGCTGTTGTTTGGGATGAGCGTAGCCGCCAGCGCCAAGATCGCAGAGCAGATAGCGGCCGTGGCCCTCTTCTTTGTGATCGGAGTCGTCCCCAGCGCGGCGTTCCTGTACGTGATGAAGGCCAAGTCGGCCGACCCTCACCCGACATCCGGCTTGGCCCTCGGCCTGATATTCGGTATTCCAATGGTGGCGGTCAGTCTCCCCATGGGGCAAGCGACGGCAAACCCTGGGCTGACAATTGCCGTTCTGATGGCCCTGTTCATTATCTGGGGGCTAGCCTTCGTGCCCCTGTACGAAAGGCTGGTGTTGCGGGCCGACGGGCTGGTTACCGAGGAGCAGATACGATGGGCCAGGGCTCTCAACCGCCGGCAGTTCTTGGTAGGCGTGGGCGCGGCCACCGCTACCATCACGGTCTTGAGCGTAGGCCTTGGCGGGGCGCTGGCCCGGTCGGAGCGGCGGCAGGTGGCCGAAAACGTGGCCACATCCATGGACCCGATGCCGGGAAGCCAGGGGAGGATTCTGCCAAACGCCGGAGACCCGGTCTCTCCCGCGCCGGGCACCCGCCCGGAATATACGGCGGTAGAGGACCACTATAAAGTGTTCCTCCGCACCGAGCCTTCGTACGTTGACGGGGAAACCTGGGTGCTGCCCATTACCGGGCTGGTGGACAACCCCCTGGCGCTTACCTTGGAAGACCTGCGGAACAATTACGAGTCCAGGGACCAGTACGTCACCCTGTCCTGCATATCAGGGAGGATCGGCACGACGCTTATCAGCACAACTTGGTGGACCGGCGTAAGCGTGCAGAAGATACTGGCCGACGCCCAAGTCCAGAGCGGAGCCAAGTACCTGTACATCGAATCCGCCGACGGCTTTTACGAGACCGTGGACTTGGACCTCATAGCTTCCGACGAGCGCATAATGCTCTGCTATGCCTGGGACGGCCGACCGATTCCCATGGACCACGGCTTTCCGTTGCGCATCTGGCTCCCGGACCGCTACGGCATGAAACAGCCGAAGTGGATAACGTCTATAGAGGTTACCGGCGAGTATAAGGAAGGTTACTGGGTGGAACGGGGCTGGGACGAGGTGGCGCAGGTCAAGACCACCTCAGTCATAGACACGGTGGCGACCGAGAACATAGTCGAGCGGGACGGCCAGCTATTTGTTCCCATCGGGGGCATTGCCTTCTCAGGGGCGCGGGGCATATCGAAGGTGGAAGTGAAGGTCAACGAAGGCCCTTGGGAGGAAGCCCAATTGCGGTCGCCCCTGTCGGAGACGACCTGGGTACTTTGGCGTTACGACTGGCCCTTCGAAAGGGGCAGGCACACCTTCGCCGTTAGGTGCGCCGAGGGGGACGGGACGCCCCAGATAGAGGAGCAGCGGGGCAACCGGCCCAGCGGCGCCACCGGAATTCACCGGCGGCGCACCAGGGTGTAGTGGGGCCGGGGGCCAACCGGCCTCAGCTGCTCTTGATGCTGACGCCGCCGTCCACAGCCCAGGTCTGGCCGGTAATGTAGGACGCAGCGGGGGAGGCCAGGAAGACCGCCAAGTATCCCGGTTCCTTCAGCAAGCCGATTCGGCCCAGGGGCACCTGGCCGCGAACACCCTCTTGGCGGGCTTGATAAGCCTCGTCCGACATGTGCTCCGGGTCGGGGAAAATACCCGGGGCTATGGCGTTTACCCGCACGCCGTAGGGCGCCCACTCCTGGGCGATGCACTCGGTAAACCGCATCAACCCGGTCTTGGCCGAGTCGTAGGCTGAAGACAGGGCCCGCCCCCGGAATGAAGCCCAGCCCGATATGTTGATGACGCAACCCTGCCGCCGCTCCAGCAGGTGGGAGCCCAGGGCCCGGCAACCCTGGAAGGCCTCGGTAAGGTTGACGTCCACCACATGATGCCACTCCTCCTCGGTCATGCCCGGGGTGTCGGTGCCGGGAAGCTGCACCAAGGGTTTCCTGATGGAGTCCCCCACGCAGTTGACCAGGATATCCACCTGTCCCAGCTCGGCGAGGGTCTTTTCGGCTATGGCGTCCATGTCTGCAGCCTTGGTGGCGTCCCCGGCCAGCGGGATGGCGGTGCGGCCCAAGGCCCGGACCTCATCGGCGGTCTTGGAGGCGTAGGTCGGGGTCAGGCCGGTGACCGCCAGGTCCACCCCGGCTTCCGCCAAGGCCAGGGCAATGCCCTTTCCGATTCCCCTGCCGCCTCCGACCACCAAGGCTTTCTGACCAGTGATGTCAAACTCGGGCAAGCTCATGCTCTTCTCCTTTCAATAACCTCTCTCTAGACTTGTGACTGCAGAGCCGTTTCTGCCGGGAGCGGCTCCAGAAGAAGTTCTCTCCAGTCTTCCCAGAAGTCTTCCGGCGCCCCGATGAGCCCCCTGCTCCCATCCCAAACCCGGAGCCGGGAAGGGCACCCCGTCAACGGGCACCGTTCGCAAAGGGGCGTGCGCTTGCAGACCAGTTGGCCGTGCAGCCGGAACAGCTCGTGGAGGTCGATCAAGGCCACACTTCGCGCCTGCATCCAGGAACGGTTCCTCTCGTAGAGACTCTTCAACCACTCCCGCAGGCGCTCGATTTCCTGGCCTCTCCTCCCTCCCGCGGGGCCGCACAAGCGTTGAAACACCCGGACCACGTTGGCGTCCAGGGGGAGGCCCTCACCCCCGTAGCCGTACGCCAATACACACTCGGCAACCTTCCCGCCCACACCCCGGATTTGCAGCAGGCCCTCCCTGTAATCGGGCACACGCCGGTCATTGCCTTCTATTACGGCAGCCGCTGATTCCAGGAAGGGCCGTTGCCCCAAGCGCACCATGCGTTCAAGCCGGCCGCAGCACTGCCCCTCCAGGAACGACTCCACCCTCGGGAATTGCTGAAAGATACGGCGGCACATGTCCACCAAGAGCCAGTCCCTGGTGCGGGGGCTCAGGCCGAAGAGCAGCAGCGCCCGGTAGGGGCTGCGCCGCCGTCCTTGGGCGGCCCACAACTCCGATTCCCAGCGGAAATCCGAATAGGATTCCCTCAGACGAGTGACGGCCTCAAGAAGTCCCTCGGCGTCATACCCGTCCGCCAGCTTCCCGTTCTCCACTGTCCTTTTCATTGGGCGCTCGGAGGCAATCTGGCTGGAAGTGTAGTTGAGGGTAATAACCCAGTCAACGACGGCTATTCGGAGCTTTGACGGCGTGCCTGCTGCGGGGTAATATTCGGTGAACCCGGCCCCGGAGCCCGGTTGGGCGCGTGAAGCATCCTTGCGCACGGGATCTACGTGCGGGAGATTTCGAGACAGCAACGGGGCAGCCCCGTTGCCCGGGAGACAAAAATGAAAGCGGTCTACATCAACGAGTTCGGCGGACCGGAAGCATTGATTCACGGCGACCGGCCCGAGCCTGAGATTGCCCCCGGAGAGGTCATGCTGCGGGTGCGGGCCAGCGCCCTGAACCACTTGGACCTGAACCTCCGGGCCGGCAGCAGCTACCGGGGGCCGCTGCCCCGGATCCTGGGTTGCGACGTTGCGGGCGAGGTGGTATCGGTCAGCCCGGAGGCCGAGACCGGCCTACAGGAGGGCGACCGGGTGCTGCTGGACAACCGGGTGAAGTGCGGCCACTGCGAGAACTGCCGCCTCGGCTTGGACCAGTACTGCCCCACCCAGTTGAGAATCGGTGTGGACCTCGACGGGGGCCACGCCGAGTACGTGACCGCCCCCGCCGGGAACGCCCACAAGTTTCCAGACTGGATGAGCTTCACGGAGGCCGCGGCCATTCCCATCGTGGGCCACACCGCTTGGCACTGCCTGGTGACCCAGGGCCAGATAAGGCCGTGGGACGACGTGCTCATCCAAGCCGCGGGCAGCGGCGTCGGCAGCATGGGCATCAAGATCGCCAAGATGTTCGGCGCCCGGGTCATCACCACCGCCGGCAGCGATTGGAAGCTGAAGAAGGCCAAGGAAATCGGCGCCGACGAGGTAATCAACTACCGTGAGGTTGGCAGCTTCAGCCAGAGGGTCAGGGAACTCACTGACGGCAAGGGCGTGGACTTGGTGTTGGACTGCGTGGGGGCCGACGTGTGGGAAGAGAGCATGCTGTCGCTGAAGCAGGGCGGCAGGCTGGTTATCACCGGGGTCACCTCGGGTTCCCGCACCAACATGGACCTGTCCATCCTCCACGGGCGGCCGCTTCACCTGATGGGCAGCGGCGGACGCAGCCAGCGCACCTTCGTGGACATGATGAAGGTGGTGCAGCACGGCTCACTGCGGGGAGTGGTGGGCCAAATCTTTCCCTTGGAGGAAGTGGGCAAGGCCCACCAGATGATGGCCGACCGGGATTTCTTCGGCAAACTGGTAATAGAGAGCTAGGCGGCCGAGGGTCTGCGGCCGTTGTTTTTCAAGAAATAGTCCGTTACGGAGGAAAAGAATGAAGTTCGCAAGGTATTTTGCCCACGGCGAAGAGGCTTACGGAGTGGTGGAGGACGGCAGGGTCAAGCAGCTGACCACCACGCCCTTCGAGCCCTACGAGGTAACCGACCACACCCACACCCTGGACGAGGTCAAGCTGCTGGCTCCGTGCCAGCCGGGCAAGATACTGGCCATCGGCCTGAACTATTCCAGCCACCTGCACGACCAGACTCCCCCGCCGATTCCGATGGTGTTCTACAAGACCCCTACCTCGCTGATTGGCCCCGGGGACACCATCATCCGCCCCAAGGACACGGCCAAGCTGGACGCCGAAGCCGAGTTGGTGGTTGTCATCAAGGACCAGTGCCGGAACGTGTCGGAGGAAGAAGCCCTGCAGCACGTACTGGGCTACACCTGCGGCAACGACGTCAGCGCCCGCGACTGGCAGCAGGAAGACCGCAACTGGTGGCGGGCCAAGTCGGCGGACACCTTCTCTCCCGCCGGCCCCTTCATCGAGACCGACCTCGACCCCCACAACGTCCGCCTGTGCTGCCGAATCAACGGCACCGAGGTACAGGGAGAAAGCACCTCGTACCTGATTTTCAACATCCCGACCTTGGTTTCCTTCACGTCCCGCTTCGTCACCCTGGAGCCGGGGGACATGATCTACACCGGCACACCGGGCACCCCCGGAGAAATGAAGGACGGCGACGTTTGCGAGATTGAGATCGAGGGGATAGGAGTCCTGAGCAACCCGGTGAAGCTGGAAGCCTAGTTTACTGGGGGTTCACCCGCCGCAGTGTGTAGGCATCCCCTGCCATGACCTCTGCGATCTCCTGGGGTCCCAGCCGGCGGAAGTCGTCGGTGGCCGCGGAGATGAGCCTGCCGGTCAGTCCGGCGCTGTCGTCGGACGCCAGCCAGACCGCCAGGGCGGTGCATTCCTCCATGGAAGCCCCGCCGCCGGAAGTGACCCGCAGGCCGATTTCGTGGATGAACTCTGCGCCGACCCGGGCTGCATCCTCGGTCATCTTGTCCCACATGCTGGTGTGCACCGAGCCGGGGCCGAGGGCGTTCACCGTTATGCCCTTGTCCTCCAATTCCTGGGCCAGCACCTCGGTCAGCCGCACCACCGCGGCCTTGCTGGAACAGTAGGCCGATACATTGCTCCAGGCGTTGGCGGCCCCGGCCCCCGACAGGTTGATTATCCTGCCGTAGCCCTGCTGCAGCATCGCCGGTATGACGGCGCGGCAGACCAGAAAGGTGCCGGTGAGATTGACGTTGATGGTGTTCACCCACCCGGCGATGTCATTGTCTTGCAGGGGGCCCATTGGCCCGGAGATGCCAGCGTTGTTGACCAGCACGTCGATGCGCCCAAACCGCTCCAACGCCGAGGCGGCCAGCGCCTCAACCTGAGCAGGGTCCGTTACATCGGTGGGCACAGCCAGGGGCTCCGGTCCAACTTCCGCTGCCTGCCGGGCGGCGTCGGCTAGCTCGGCCTCGCTCCTCGCCGCCAGCACGACCAACGCCCCTTCCCGGGCGAAGGCTACTGCGATGGCCCGGCCGATGCCGCGGCCCGCTCCGGTGACGATGGCGACCTTGTCCTGCAATCTCATAGCCACATCCTCAAACAGAGTCTGTCAATCTTGGACCTCGAGATGCCCGACGGCACAAACTTTGCTATCGCCAAGGATAGAGCAGGGGATTCTCCCGCTGCTCCGGCGGCCATACCAGGGCCTTTGAACCTGCCTGCCACTGGGCCAAAACTACCTCCCGGCCCACTTGGCAGCCCGTTTCCGGGTCTATCTTGAACCGGCCGTAGAAGGTCGAGAAGTCCAGTCCGGCCGCCGTCTCCCGCAGACCGGCTTCGTCCAGAGAACCAGCGGCTTCTATACAGCGCTGGGCAACCAACCCGGCGGCGTAGGCCTGTACCATGGGATAGTCCACGGGCAACCCGCTGCGGCGGGTCAGCGACTCCAGAACCGCTTCGGCGCCGGGCCCAAAGTCGTTGAGGTACTTGGCCTGCGGCTCCCACTGGCTGGGACCGACAAACCCGTCTGCCTTCTCCCCCAGGTCCCGGCGGAACTGGTCAATGGGCGCCGCAACAACCGCCACGGTCTTAAATGCGCGCCGATGTTCGGCCAAACGCTTGGCCAAGGCCAGGTCGTTGCCAATCCGGCCGGCCGCCACCAGAACGTCCGGCGCTTCGGCCGCCGCGGCAGAGGCCAAGGCATCGTAGTCCGGGCCGCCAGGGTCGAACTCCCACAGGAATTGCAACCGGAACCCCAACTGCTGGGCCGCTCCCTCAGCCAAATCGCTTCGGGGGAGGGCTTGCACCACCGATGTGACCTCCTTGGAGAAAGCCCCCTTGGACGAGCGCAGGATGCCGACGGTCGTAGCCTCGCGGCCGGCCTCCCGCACCATGGGAAGGAGCCCGGTCAGGTACTTGTCCGCCGGGGTCAGGATTCCTACGATGCCGCGGTAACCCCGCCGGTAAACCTCCCCCGAGGCCCCGCCCTGGTTCCACAGCAGCCGGCCGTGTTCTTCGGCCACGGCCGCGGCGGCAGTGGTGAGGACGCTGGAGTAGGGGCCGAACAGCAGATGGACTTGGTTGACCACTATGAGTCGTTCCGTGGACCGTCGCACGCCGTTAATACTGCTGCCGTCATCCAGGAATTCGATCTCAACCGGCCAGGGCGGAGAGGACGGACCGCAGCCCAGCCGGATGCCCCCCAGGGAATTGACATCGGCGGCCCAAGCCTGCAGCCCGGCCAAGGCTTGCTTGCCTTGGGTCTCGAACTGGCCGGAAAGTGAAACGGGAATTCCGACCTTGATTCCAGGCTCAGGTGACAATTAGGGCCCGCTGTCTTGCCGGTGCAGGTCTATCTCCGGGGGCGGATCAGTCCTTGGCGCGGAAGATCCCGAAGGAACTGGTGTATCCGTGGAGAAAGGTTGTGCCGCTCACCGGCCCGATTTCCCCGTTGCAGAAGAAGCCGCCCAATGGGACCGAACCCAGCTTTTCCTGGAAGATATCGGTGTCGTGGTTGGGGCGCCCGTACAGGTACTGGCCCCGGCCCAGGCAGGAAAACAGCAGCGCGCCTTGGGCGGAGTTTTCCCGGTTGTCGACGTTGTACCGGTCCAAGGCTTCGACCAAGTCTTCTGCCGAGGTCTGGGCATCCCGCAGGTGGAACTGCACCAGTTGGCCTTCCTTCAGCATTTCACCAATGGCCAGTACCCCGGAGCGTTCGTCCATGCCGGCCACGTTGCGAATCAGGAAATCCCCTTGCTTGGGGTCGTCGATGAACTCATCCATCACGACGCCGAGGAACAGCGAAGTCCTCATGAGCTGGCGGTCCCGGTCGTCGGACTTCTGGAACAGGTCCCTCAGAACACCCATCGGCGGCTCTCCGTCAAGCTCGGCCAGTACGTTGCGGGCGCATTTGGTCACCCGCATGGGCTGGCCCACGGGACGGCAGCCCTGAGCAACCACGGTATCGACCATGATGTTGCCCCGGAGGGCCACGCCGACCGCGCCGGAGCGGTGCATTTGGTCCCCCAGGAAAAGGGCATTGCCGCCCTGCTGCTGGGCGCCGCTGGCCAACCCGCCGATTTTGGCCGCCCCTTGGAAGGCGTAGTCCAACCCCATTAGAAGGTTGGGCACGGGAAAGGAAAAGGGGTCGGCCAGCATAACGAATTGGGGGTCCTGGTCCGGGGTGACATGCACCAGATCATGCCAGGCGTCGGGAGCGGCATCCAGGTCGGGGAGGCTGCCGGCTTCCAAGTGGAACCCTTCGATTTCCACCCCCGGCAACCTGGCCGCGGTTATGGACAAGGCCGGGCGCTGCTCCACTTCCAACCCGTTGCCGATTATGCCGCCGCCGGAGCAGCCCAGAAGGGTGGCGGGTCCCAGGCCCTGCCGCACCAATTCGATCACCCTGCCGTAATCCGGTTCGTAGTGGGGTGACACAAATGTCACGGCCAAATCAGGCGCCTCATTTCCCAACTGGGACTGTATCTGGGAGGCGCACTCTTCAATGGCGCCCTCCAGCGAAGTCTGCTCGGTGATTGCGGATGCCCACTTCATGCCGCTCCCCCTTCCGGGAATATAGCTTTGCGCCAAGTATACCAACCATGCCCAGCCATTGCGAACCGGCCGGCCCTCCCATAAGAGTTCAGACCCGAGGGGTCGCCACCAGTAGAACCACTCGCACCGGGCTTATGGAAGGATGCGCTTTCCCGTGTGTGGACGCCCCGGACTTGTTGGTAGAGCCGGAGTTCTTGCCCTGGTAGCCAGCCAAGGGGGAGCCGACAAGGGAGTCGGGATAGCAAACTTGCTCGCTGAGAACTTTACGATGGCCAGGTTCGCCGCCCTTGTCCCAAGGAAAGGAGTGCCGCTAAACACCATCACCAGGGTCTCCGGAGACCCGTCACCCACCGGGGCAGCCTCCAACGTCAACCCCGGACACTCCAAGTCCGGCTTCGTCCCTTCGGTGTCTGCGATGGGAAGTGTTTTTCATCCCGTCAATAATCCCCTTGAAGAACAGAACAGACGAACAGGGCGGGCGCTGGCCAGCGCCTGCATTTCATGCCGGACTTTCGCCCTCCGGCATCCAATACCCCACCCGGGACTCGGTGAAGACGTAGACGGGGTTGCGGGCGTCTTCGCCCAGCTTGCCGCGGAGCTTGCCCATGATCGTGCGCATGGGGCTTATGCCGCCGGCGCTCCGGTCTCTCCAGACGGTCTCCAACAAATGCTCGTGGGTCAACACCCGCCCGGCGTTGGCCGACAACTCCTCCAGCATCCGGTATTCCATGGCGGTCAGCTGTACCGGGCGGCCGGCAATGGTCACCCGGCGCGCAGTGTAGTCGATGGTCAGGTCCCCCAGCACATAGGGCCCCGACGGCTCTGATGCTTCCCTCCGGCGCAACGCCGACCCGATCCTTGCCGTAAGCTCCGTGGGTGAGAAGGGCTTGACCACGTAATCGACGGCTCCCATCTCGAAGGCCCGCGCGATAGTCTCATCCCGCCCGTAAGCGGACAAGAAGATGACCGGCACATTGGCTATCGCCACGATGTTCTCCATCAGCTTGATGCCGTCGGTCCCGGGTAACATCAGGTCCAGGAGCGCCAGCTGAGGCCGTTCCTTCTCCATGAGGCGGACCGCCTCCTCCGGGTCCCCCGTCACTATGGGCGTGTATCCGGATTGGATGAGGACGTCCCGGATGTATCGGAGGGCTTGGGGGTCGTCGTCCACCGCCAGGACGGGCGCCCGTTCTCCGGAGTCCGCCTTCGCACCCTGGAATACTCCCTTCGAAACCGGTTGATTTCCGGCACTGTTTCCCCTTCCTGCACCAGCTGCCATTGGCAAGGTAAAGGTAAACCGCGCGCCCAGACCCGGCCCGTCGCTCTCGGCCCGGATACGCCCGCCGTGGGCTTCCACTATTCCCTTGCAGATGGCCAGGCCCAGGCCGGTGTCTCCGCCCCGCTCCCCGGACTGGCCCCCGGAGAATTTGCGGAACAGGTGCGGCAGGCGCTCGGCCGGGATGCCTCGCCCCTCGTCGGACACCGACACCGCTACGAACACGCCCTCCCGCACCGCGCTCACCCGGATCCCCGAGGACGGGGGGGAGTGGCGGGAGGCGTTGGACACCAGGTTGCTCAAGACCTGAACGGTGCGCCGCCGGTCCGCCAGCACCAGAGGCAGGTCCGGCTCCAGGTTGATGGTAAGGTGGTTTCCGCCGCCGCTGCTGAAGGTGCTCCTG
>DAOULB010000058.1:0-95628 GCA_034420695.1 Dehalococcoidia bacterium | reverse complement strand
GGGCGGCATGGCCACTGCCTTGGGCGCGAGGCTGCTGGACCGGGAGGGAAGGCCACTGCCGGAAGGAGGGGCGGCCTTGGCCGACTTGGACCGGATTGACGTATCGGGGTTGGACCCGGCCCTGAAGGAGGCTTTGATAATCGGCGCCACGGACGTGACCAACCCTCTTTGCGGTCCCATCGGAGCATCGGAGGTGTACGGCCCGCAGAAGGGAGCCAGCCGGGAGGTGGTTGCGGAACTGGACGCGGCCTTGGCCCACTTTGCCGATATTGTGAAACGGGACTTGGGCAAGGACGTGCTGGACGTGGCAAGGACCGGAGCGGCGGGCGGCCTGGGGGCGGGGTTGCTGGCCTTTACAGACGCCGAACTGGATTCGGGCATCGGGATAGTTTGCGAGGTACTGGGCTTCGAGAAGTCACTGGAAGGGGCGGACTTGGTGATCACCGGAGAGGGGAGGGCAGACCGCTCCACCATTTTCGACAAGGCGCCGGTGGGGGTTGCCCGGCGGGCCAAGGAGCGGGGGGTACCGACGGTGCTGCTGGCGGGAGGGCTGGGGCCCGGCTACCGGGAATTGTACCAGCACGGGGTGAGCGTCGTGGCGCCCATTGGCGACCGGCCGATGAGCATCGGGCAGAGTATCCGGCGTACGGGGAGGCTGTTGGAAGGCGCAGCGGAGAGAGTGGTGAGGTTGATGATGCTGGGGAGGGGGCTTTCGAGATAGGAAGTTGTGCCCTAATTCCCATCGCGGGAACCATTGTCGGCGGTTCTTTCAGTCGTGCGGCCGTTGCTTGGAGCTAGTATTCCCGTCCACCGCTTTGTTCAATGTAATTGGTTGGGAGTTCGGGGGCGGCGCTGGGTAGGTACTAGACGGCCCAAGACCAGGTTCCAATACAAGATATGGCGACATTAGAAAATGCGCTGGCTCAGGCTCTAGTCTCGGCACAACGCGGTTTTGACGTGGCTTCCCAGTTGATTAGTGAGGCCGAGCGAGCAGTTGATGTAGCGTCTCAGAGCCGAATTGAAGGACAGGCTAGGGGCGTAGAAGCTTGCGCTGAACTCGAGGATATAGAAGAACAACGCCAGCGGAGTTTCTCAGACTGGAAGTCTTCACTCGCCTTGGCACGTGACAACTTAGAAACACGCCGTGAGGGCCTTGATGAATTCTCCATCGCCTTGTTTGGCCGCACAATGTCCGGCAAGTCAACACTGATGGAAATCCTGACCAACGGGGACGGGTCCTCCATCGGAAAAGGAGCTCAAGGCACCACCCGGGACGTCAGCTCCTATTACTGGAATGGTCTGAAGGTTATCGATACGCCTGGTGTCGCTGCATTTGGAGGCCAACAGGATATCAGGTTGGCGTTCGAAGCGGCCAGTAAATCCGACCTTGTGATCTATCTGATTACCGATGACGCTCCACAACCGATAGAAGCGGAGCTTTTGGCAGTCCTTCAGGCCACCGGCAAACCCCTTCTGGGTGTTTGCAACATTAAGGCTGGCTTCTCAGGGTTAAAGGACGCCAACAGATTCTTGAAGAGGTCGGAGAAGGTTTTTGATCAGGAGAAATTGGCTGGCGTTATTCATCAATTCCAAGAATTTATAGATTCTCATATTGCCGGCCCGAATATTGAATGGGTCTGTGTACACCTTCGATCCAGACATATGGCCGACCAGCCTGAGTATGAAGAAGTTAGGGACGAGCTTTTCGAAGCTAGTCGCTGGCACGACTTAGAACAGCGCATCATCCGAGAAATAGTTAGTAAGGGTGCAACTCTCCGGTTCAAGGGGTTTGTAGATGGTGCGGTTGTGCCAATCTCAGACTTGAGCAGCAGGTTGTCTGAAGATTGTGAGCAGAATGAGGCGGCTGGCTACACTATGGGCAGACGCCACGACGGGGTCGAAGACTGGGTAGAGAGATTCGATTCAAGGTCCCGGCAACGGATCATCGGCCTCGTAGAGCATGAGATTATGGAGTTGCGAAACCGGGTTCCTAGTTTCGTGGAAAGCAAACTAGAGGACAAGAACTTCTTCCTTGATTGGGAAGAGCTCGTCGGGTCGCAAGGGCTGGCAAATAAGATAGAAGCTCTGATGAAAGAACTGAGTGCTGAGGTCGAAACCTTTTTTGGAGAGTTGCAACGGTCATTGAACCAAGAGATTAGCTTCTTGAGAGGGGTTGCCGAAGACCGTTCAATTAAGACTGGCAGGATTCATGACCTAAGGTTGCTTTGGGCTGCAGGCAGGATAGTTTCCTCCTGCGTGGTTTTCGTCGGGAGTAAGATCCCAGGCCCTGGTTGGGTTGGGGCGGCGATAGCATTGGGGAGTCAAGTGGTTTTCCGCAGGCTGTCTAGGTGGTTTAGAGGAAGGCGGGAGAGAAAACTTGCCGAACGACGCCAAGAATTATCTCGCGAGCTCCACAGTCTCTTGGATAAAGAGCAAAGGAACTTGCTGGAAGATTCAAATCTGAATCTGAGTGGTCTGGTTGCCGAAGCAGGAAGGCAGGTCAAGCTAATTGAAGACATGGCTGCACTGGTTTCACAACTGGCGAAAGACCAGCGAGACCTTTGCTGGGAGCTAAACAGACTGTTGAAGGCGGCGCACTACCAATTGCTTGAATTCGCCCTTGAAATGCTTAGAACCCAGCGGATGGAGGGGGCAGTACATGAAGTGGCGAGGGTCGCTGGGGAAGCGATGGCGATTTCTCTGAAACCCGGACGCGGCCTCACGGATTCGTTGCGAGCCGGTCTAAGGGAACTTATGGGAGAACGAGTTTTGAGCTTTCGACATTCGCAAGACCCACGAGTAGTGGTTCGCAGGTGTATCGAAGAGAAATGCCGTCTTGGCGACATTGAGGTTGATCAAGAAGGGGGTACAGCCCGGATTCGTCTGCGGAACGAGAAACCGCGTGTTGTCGTCGGTGTCAAGCTTGCCCAACAGTTAACCGGGCTGCGAATAACCCGGTAGGCGAACGTCTTGCAATGCCAATTTCCAATGGCTAATGCTGGAAGCGTAGAGGGATCATGGGAACATTTGAGATACAAGACTGGTTGGATCGTGGCCAGAAGTTGCTGGATCGCTCCCATTCGGTCTTGGCCGGGGCACCCGACGAAAAGGTCCATGACTTAGCCGCGAGCCTGCCAACTCACCCCTATGAAGAGCACCAGGAATTGCGGGTAGTCTTCGCTGGCCAGTACAGCGCAGGCAAGTCAACGCTGTTGCGGGTCTTGACCGGGAGGGAAGATATTCCTACAGGGGCGGGCGTTACTACCACAACGGTTCAGGAATTGGACTGGAATGGGATCAAGTTACTGGATACGCCAGGTGTACACACTGACTTACACCCGGACCACGATGCCTTGACCTACGAGGCAATCTCCCGGGCTGACCTCTTGGTTTTTGTCATAACCAACGAACTGTTCGACAGTTATCTCGGGGAGCACTTCCAGCGATTGGCGGTTCACCGTGGCAAAGGCCCTGAAATGATGCTGGTGGTTAATAAGATGCAACGCAGTGCAACCGGGAATAGTTGGGATGCTCAAAATGTAATCACCGAGGACTTGCGTAAAGTTTTGGATCCATACACCCCAGAGCAGATGCGGATATCTTTTGTAGATGCCGAGTCTGCTTTGGAATCCCTTTCGGAGAACGAATCAGAAATACGAGATGCATTGTGGTATGAAAGCGGGTTTGATGGCTTTGTGGATCAGCTGAATGCCTTCGTCCGATCCGAGGGCCTCGCTTTCCGGTTCACGACGGGGTTATACACCGGGGAGCAGGTTCTTCAAGAGGCTCTGGCAACAATCCCGTCAGGAGACCCCGATTTGGATGCCGCCATTGAGTTGCTTACTCAAAAACGCCAAGCATTGGTGCAGGGGAGGGCCGCTATTAATGCGGCGTTCAACGACAGAACAAATAGTACAGCCGTCCTAATCCGGGCTGAGGGAGAAAAATTGGCAGAACTGGTCACCGGGAGCGCCGGGCCAGAGCACTTCAAAGCTGCGGAAAACACGGCCAACGACCGTGTGCAGAAGTGGTGTGACGATCTGGACGTAGCGCTTCAGGAGGTCATTGACGAATGCGGTCAGGAGTTGGATGAGCGATTTGAGGCGATTCAAACTAGCGGCTTATCGGTCAATTTGCGCGAACGGCTAGAAGCGTCGGTTCATCACGGTTCTAGTGATCCTATGGGCTGGAAGGCTGCTGCTTTAGTGTCTGAAAAGTTAGGACAGCTCCTATTCAGCACTGCTAGGGACGGCTCTGCAGCAAGCAGAGGCTTGTTCAGTCTTCGCGCTGCTTCCGGAAGTGGTGCTCATAGCGCAGTAAAGACCGTCGGCCATTTCCTGAGGTACAAGTTCTCGCCTTGGCAAGCAGTGAAGGTTGCCCGGGGCATTGGCGCTGTCGGCACATTCTTGAGTATAGCCGGCCCGCTGCTGTCGTCGGCATTGGAAATCAAGGTTGAGATTGATGCGAGCCAACGGGAGAGAGAGTTGCAGGCAGCGCGAGACGAAGTGCGGGCTCACTTTGAAGAGTGCGCTCACCAGGTAGAGCTTCACTTCAGCCATGCAAAGAATGATTTCCTGAAAGGTGAATTTGAGGAACTGCTGTCCAAAGTGAGCTCGAACCTAGATGAACTGAGGGGACACAGTAAGCGCCGGGATGAGACGTCTGCTGCCATTGAGCGCCTGATATCCGAAATGCACTCTCTAATTGGCGAAATGCGCGCTGCCTGATTTCCTTCCAGCACTGGGGCGGCTACTGGCCCAGCTCCATGATGGGGCGTACTTCTACGGAGCCGAGCTTGGCGTCGGGGACTTGGGCGGCCCAGACGACGGCCTCTTCCAGGTTTTCTTCTTCGATCATGTAGTAGCCGCGGAGCTGCTCCTTGGTTTCGGCGAAGGGGCCGGGACTGGTGGTGACGCCGGCCATACCGAAACGGACGGTGGTGGCTTGGTCGGCAGCTAGAAGGGCCTCTCCGCCGAGCATCTTGCCGGCCCGTTGCAGGTCCTGGGTGAACTTGTTGTAGGCTTCAATGTGGGTGTTCCACTGGGCTTCGGTCCAGTTGGCCTTGGCTTTTTCCTCGGCATAAATCAGAAGCAGGAACCGCATTTCTTGGAACCTCCTTTGTTTGCTGGTGCAGCGAGCGAGACCCGATCCAGGCGTTGGCGGGGCTATTCCAGGCGCTGGGCTACGAAGTCCACCACGAGTTGGGAGAGGTCCATGGCCCGGTCGGCGTCGATGCCGTCGAAGGCCTCGGAGGGTATGCCGCCGGGGAGGTAGTGGGGATAGCGAGTGATTTCGTAGTACTTGTCCAGTTGGCGGGCTTCGCTCTTGATGATGTCGAAGTACAGCTCGAAGAGCTTGGCGTCCTCGCACAGGTCGATGAGGGAGTGGCCCCAGACGTCCTCGGCTCCCCGGAAGTAGAGGAAGGCCTTGATGGCTTTCTCAGCGGCCTGCTGGCCCAGGAAGCAGGCCAGGTTGAACCTGCCACCGTCCTTGGCAAAGGCGGCGTCGGTAAGGTCCTGCCTGGCTTGGCGGAGCCAGCGGCGTCCTTCGGAATGATTATCAGGCATGGTAAAGCTCCCGTCCGGACTGGCAGGCGTGGTAGAGGACGGGGAGGCTGTCTTTAAGAGCTTCGAATTCTTCCGGGGTGTAAACGAGGCTGTCCACAGCGACGGCGCTTTCCAGATGATAGGAGAAGAAGTCGGCCCGGCGTCCAAAGGGCCGGTCGGTTTCTTGGACGACGACCAGCTTTATCTCGCTTTCCGGGGAGTAGTCACCGGTCACCATGTCTCCGACAAGGATGACCTTTTCAACTCCCAAGTAAGGCAGCAGCTTCTCGATGTTTCCCAGCTCCCGCTCCAGCATGTCCCGACGGTAGAGGGAGAAACCGGCGCGCATCGGCATTTCGTACCTACACTGCCCCGCTCTCGGAGGGAGAGGGGGTTGATTCCATCCTGCCCTTCCCCTGGAAGGGGAAGGGCTTCCGCAAGTCATGCCCTATCTCACGGAGGCTGAAGAGTTAACCAGGGTTTCGATTACCCTAAGAGGACCATGTGGACTTCTCCGGGGCCGTGGACACCCACGACGATGGTCTGCTCGATGTCGGCGGTGCGGCTGGGCCCGGTGATGAAGTTCAGGTAGCTGCCCATGTCCCCGCCGCTGCGGTAGTACTCCAGCCGGCGGAGCAGGAAGAGGTCGTCGAGGCTTTCCACGACGTCCTGGGGCCGGACCAGTGCTAGGTGTACAGGGGGCACGACGGAGGCCAAGCGGCTGAGGCCGCGCCGGGGCACCAGTATCACGGAACCGGTCTCGGCTATGGCATAGTCGGCGCCGGTGATGCCCAGGCCGGCTCGAGCGATTTGAGCGCGGATGGATTCCCGGGAGTCTACGTCCTCCAGGGTTTTTTCATCTTGCTGGAACGCGGCGGTGACGGTGACGCCTTGGGCTTGGAGGGGAGCGTCGACGGCAACTTGCTGGAACACGTCTTGGGCGGAGCGGACGCAGCGGGTAATGCCCAGCTTGGAGACCAAGGTGGACAGGTAGCCGAGGGCTTCCTCGGTGTCACCGGCGCGAAAGACGTTCCAGTCCCGGAGGGCGGCGACGCGGGCTAGCTGGTCCATCAGGGCGGGGCGGGATGCTTCCAGGCGACGGTGGAGTTCGGCGGCCTGCTCCTCGATTTCCCCGGAGGTCTCTTCCAGCCGGGAGTAAGGGGACACGGGCGGTCCCGGAGCGCGGCCGAGGGAGCGGCGGACCGATTCGAGGAATTCCTGCTTGGGGACGCCGCTGGAAGAGGTCACTTCAGGAGCCGCTCTTTCTGGAGGCAGCGCGGGAGCCGGCCAGTTCCTTTTTCCAGATTTCGTGGAAGGTGCGGGGCGGCAAGAGGGGCAAGTCCTTGGAACGGGTCCACCGGGACAGCAAGGGAAGGCTTGCTTTGCCGATTCCGCGCTTGGGGCTGGTTGCTCCGCTGCTTTCGGCGCTACTTCCGGTGATGGGAGAGAAGGGCAGCATCAGCAGGGGCCGCTGGAGAGTGCGGGCGGTCCGGTGGGCCAGCCGCAGCCAAGCAGGATGGCGCATTATCCAGCCGTAGCCCCGGGCGAGCAGGCCGGCGCCTTCGGAAGAGGCCTTGACCTGGGGGTCGGCGCTTTCGGCCAGCTCATGGCGCAGGTGGAGCAACATCCTGGGGATGTTGATTTTCACCGGGCAGGCCTCGCGGCAGGCCCCGCAGAGGCTGGAGGCTTGGGGGAGGTCTTGGGCGCGCTTCAGGCCGACAAGGGAGGGGGAAACGATGGCGCCGATAGGGCCGGGATAGACCCAGCCGTAGGCGTGGCCGCCGACCTTCTTGTACACGGGGCAGATGTTCAGGCAGGCACCGCAGCGGATGCAGTAGAGGGCTTCGCGGAGCTGGGGGTCGGCCAGCATGTTGGAGCGGCCGTTGTCTACCAAGACCAAGTGGAACTCTTCAGGGCCGTCCTCGTCATCGGAGCGGCGGGGGCCAGTGACCATGGAAACGTAGCTGCTGATACGCTGGCCGGTGGCCGAGCGGGGCAAGAGGCGGAGGAATACTGCCAAGTCCTGGAGGGAGGGGATGACCTTTTCCATGCCGGTGATGCCGACGTGGATGCGGGGGGCCGAGGTGCACAGACGGCCGTTGCCCTCGTTGGTGATTATGACCAGGGTGCCGGTCTCAGCCACCAGGAAGTTGGCCCCGCTGAGGCCCATGTCGGCTTGCAGGAACTTCTGCCGCAGCACCTGCCGGGCGGCCTTGGCCAAGCCGGTGATGTCGTCGGTATAGGGCAGGCCGAGCTTCTCATTAAATAGCTGGGCCACCTGTTCCTTGGTCTTGTGGAGAGCCGGGGCGACCAAGTGGGAGGGAGTTTCTTCGGCAAGCTGGATGATGTACTCGCCGAGGTCGGTCTCGAAGACCTCTACCCCCAGGGACTCCAGCACAGGGTTGAGAGAGAGTTCTTCGGAGACCATGGACTTGCTCTTGGTGGCGATTTTCACTCCCCGGGAGCGAGCGATTTCGGCGACGATGGCGTTGGCTTGAGCGGCGTCGGTGGCGAAGTGGACTTGGCCGCCAGCCTTGGCAACGTTGCGTTCCAGCAGGTCGAGGTAGTAGTCCAAGTGGTCCAGGGTGTGGGTCTTGATGCGGCGGGCTTCTTCCCGCCACTCCTCCCAACGCTGGGGGGAGACTTCCTGGATGGCGTCGCGCCGGGAGCCGTCGAAACCGGTGCCGACCTTCACCAAGGCCCGGCGCAGTACGGGGTCCTTGATGGACAACCGGGAGGCGGGAATGAATTCTTGGGTCTTGATTTCGGCCAAGGCGGGTTTCCTTAAAGTCTCTCTTTGGTACGTCTTTCTCTGGTTTTGAGGCTAGTCTTCAGGCGTGGTATCTAGGACTTGGGCCAGGTGGCGGCAGTCGATGTTGGGCGCCTGCCGGCGGAGGGCGCCGTCGATGTGCATGAGACAGCCCATGTCGCAGGAGACCAAAGTTGCAGCCCCGGATTCGACGACGGTGGCGACCTTGTCTTCGAGCATGCCTTCGGATACATGGGGGTATTTGACCGAAAAAGAGCCGCCGAAGCCGCAGCAGGTGTCGGCTTGGGGCAGTTCCTTCAAGTCGATGCCGGAGACGCCGCCCAGCAACTTCAGTGGATCTTCCCGGGCTTCCATTTCCCGGAGGAGATGGCAACTGGGGTGGTAGGTGACGGGCCCGGGAAGGGCCGCTCCCACGTCCTCGACACCCAAGACCTGCACCAGGAACTGGGAGAACTCGTAGACCTTGGAGGCGAGCGCTTCGGCACGCTGCCGGTCGGCGGGATCGTCTTGGAACAGGTCCAAGTAAAAGACCTGCATCATTGCACCACAGGAACCGGAGGGCACCACGACGTATTGAGCATCTTCGAACTGGTCCAAGACGCGGCGGGCCAGGGGGATGGCTTCCCGGTTGAAACCGGAATTGTAGAGGGGCTGGCCGCAGCAGGTCTGGCCGAAGGGAAAATCGACTTCGACACCCAAGCGACGCAGGACCCGCACCACGCTGACCCCAACTTGGGGGAAGAACTGGTCGATGATGCAGGTAGCGAACAGGGAAACCCTGGGGGCGCCGTTGACTGTCACCTAGAATGCCTGCTCCCTCTGGTTAAGCAGGGCTAAGAGTAGCAGACGGCCCCAAGGGCGGCAACCTGGGGGTGTGGCGGTCGTTAAACGGTCTTGGGGTGAAAGTCTGAGTGATGGTTCAAATACACTTGACATGCCTAGACACAGTGGATAGCGTAGCTATACACCATCGAAGGGGTAGGGCAACGGATAGGTTTCTGGGAAAATACTGGATACTCTACTACGTGTCGTTCGTTGGTCTGGCCCTATATTTCGGATGGCTATTCCGGCAGGATATACTACATAGTCAAAGTAGCGTTGTTATTCCGGCTATGGCCAATGTTTATGGCGCGGCCGCTGGAACTGCAGTATTCGTAACGATCGCTGTTGAGGTAGCAGGCTATATGGTGCTCTTGATTCCGGCAAGGATAAGACAACTGAAACAGCAAGGGCGCCAGGAAGAGCGTGCGGAGTGGGAAGAATGGTGGAGAAGGGCGAAGGAGGCCATTGCCAAGGGCGAACCGCCTCCACAAAGGCCTTCGACCCAGCAAGAGGACGACGAGAAGTCTTAGCCGCTATATTTACATGTGGGATCAAGCCCCGGCCACTGACCGGGGCTTTTGTTTTGTCCAATTCCGCGGTAAACGGGCTAGAGAAAGGGCTCAGACTGGGGAACCAGTGGCTACTCTCCGCCGCCGGGGTAGAGGAGCTGTAGGCGGTGGCCGTCGGGGTCGTCGAAGTAGATGCAGCGGTCGTCGCCGGGGCGGCCGGTGACGGTGCAGCCGTTCCGCTCCATGTAGGCTTTCACCTCTTCGTAGGTGCCCTCGTCCAGCCTCAGGGCCATGTGGTTCATATCGTTGCGAGGCAGGATTTCGGTGCCCTCGGAGACTTGGAACAGGGCCACCTGCTGGCTGCCGCACCAGAGGAAGGCCTGCCAGGAAGACTCGTGGTTTACGGTCATGCCAAGGACTTCGGTGTAGAACTTCTTGGAGCGGGCGACGTCCTTGACGTGGAGCACGGTGTGGTCGATGCCGGTGGTCTTCAGTCCAGTTTGCAGCATTGCTCCTCCTGCGCGGAGTGGATGGGAATGTGGTTTGGCATGGGCATTCTTGCGGGGAAGGGGCGGCGATCCTGGCGATTATCAGGGTAAAGGAGAGCGACGGGGATTGGCAAGCTGGGCAGCGAGCCCGGCGGTAACGGCGGGGCGCTATTTTCTTTGCAATCCCGACTATTCCCTGGCGTCGACGCAGTCCAGGGTCTTGCTCCAGGCGAGGATTCGTTCGTCGGAGGTCAGCAACTTATGGCCGCCGAGGGCAGTGGCCACGATAATGCGGTCGGCCGGGTCGCCGTGAATGCTGGCAAGCAGACCGGCGCGGCAGGCGATCTCGCCGTCCACTGGAATTTCTACGAGACCCTGGCCCCTGAGGACATTTCTCCAGTAGTAAAGCTCAAGGTCGAAAACCAGTTGCCCCTTTTGAACTCGCATGGCAATTTCCCAAAAGGTAATGGCGGAGATTGCGGCTGTGCCTTCCTGCAAAGAGAGCTGCAACAAACCGCGGGTTTGATCTCCCAGCCTCGGGTCGCCCAACTGCTGCCACAGAAGGACGTGGGTGTCGAGAAGTATCAAAACAGCTTGTCCTGCTGGCCGCCGGGAATCTCGAACCAATTCTCCGGCATAGGCGATACGATGTCCCCCAGTATTCGAATTTTGTCCCGGTCCTGGCCGAACCAGTCCTTTGGCTTTTGACTGCAGGGAGCGAGCCGGGCCACAGGCAGGCCGTTCTTCGTAATGACGATCTCCTCCCCGGTCTTAGCCACCTCATCCATCAGCTTAAGGCACTTGGCCTTGAACTCCGACGCTTTGATAGTCCTGGGTCCGCCGGGGCTGCCCAAATTGGCCGCCATGTTTCCACCTCAGCTCTGCAAGGCTAACCCCTTTGTCCATAGTCACGACTATGGTCATATTCTAACGCCGGTACCCCACCTCCGCCAGAGGAGGGCCGCTACGCCGCCCCGAACGGCGAAGGGGCTCAGGAGCGGAAGTGGGGGATGACTTCTTCGCCGAGGACTTGGATGGTCTGGGTGGCTTGTTCTCTTTCGTCGAGGGCGCAGCGGAAGAGGACGCGGTCAATGCCCATGTTGTCGAGGCGCTCCAGGAGTTCGATGCACTCAGCCGGGCCGCCGACAACGAGGGACTGCTCGAGGTCAGGGGCGCCCATGCCCCGATAGCCCTGCTGGAACAGGTGGCTGGTTTCCCGTTGGGCGGCCTCGGAGGTGCGGGCCAGGTGGATGTCCCGCCGGAGGACGATTTCGTTGTCTTCCCGGTCGCGTTCGAACTCGGCCAAGGCATTGAGATAGACCTGAAGCATCTGTTCCACCTGCGCCACGGGCCAACCGGGCACGATGGCCCACCCATCGGCAATCCGGGCGGCCCGGCGCACGGCGGGCTCGGCGCCGCCGGCGATCCACATGGGGAGCCGTTGTTGCAGGGGCTTGGGGTTGATGCGGATGGGGCTTTCGATGGTGTAGTGGCGGCCGCGGTAGGTCACGTCGTCGCCCGACATGAGGGCGCGCATTATCTCAAAGCTTTCGACGAAGCGGGGCACCCGGACCCGCTGGGTGGTCTGGAAGGCGATGAAGGCCGCCGGGTCGTAGCCCAAGCCGCAAATGAGGGCGGTGCGGCCCCCGGTGATTACGTCCAAGGTTGACACCTGCTCGGCCAGCAGCACCGGATTGTAGAAGGGCAGCAGGAACAGGGGCTGCAGTTGCATGTCTCCGCTGACCGCAGCCATGCTGGAAATGGCCGGCATCACTTGGATGTAGTGGTCGTTGGTCAAGTGGTGGTCGCCCAAGGAGAGGGAATCGAATCCCAGGCCGGCCATCAGCTTGACCTGATCGGTGAGGCTGGCGACCAGCTCCGCGCTGTCCCGCTGGACGGAGTAGCTGGTGGTCAGGGACATGCCTATCTTCATGGCTGGACTCCTTGTTCAGACTTTACATAAAGCGCTCTTTTAGGCACGGGGGGAAGGGTCACTTGCCGTGGCAGCGTTTGTATTTCCTGCCGCTGCCGCAAGGGCACTTCTCGTTGCGGCCTATCTTGTGGTCGGAGTCCTGAACGATGTGGCGCTTCTCGTCGCAGAGGGCGCAGGTACATGCCTTGGGATGGGCTGCATACCAGTTGGGTCTGACCATACTTGTTGCTACCTTCTTGTTGCTACCGTCGTTACAGTTGCCTTCAGCGGTTTTCAGCGAATAAGGGTACGTTCAGCCGTCAGGGTCAACGTCAGCTTCGGTGCGGTTCCGGCGTCATGGACTCCCTCCACCCTGGCGGAGCCTCAGTTCCCAGGGCTTCAGGATGGCGTAGATTGCCCGGTTCAACGGGGTGGGCACCCCGGCCTGCCGGCCCAAGCGCACCACCGCCCCGGTCAGCCCCTCCAACTCCACCGGGTTTCCGTCCTGGAAGTCCTTGGCCAGGGAGGCCCGCCCGGTGGCGGGGAAATTGTCCAGGGACGTCATGGCCCACTCCAGGGAGTCTTCCATTAACGGCGCTCCCAAGGCCCTTCCAACTGCTAAGCACTCTTCAATGGCCCCTTCGATCAACTCCCTGGTCTCGGGCACGGAGCGCATTTCCCCGTAGTCGGACCCGGTGGCGGCGTTCACCCCGGCTGACCCGGCGATGTAGGCGAATTTCTTCCAGAGCATACCCGGCATGTTCTCTGCCAGTTCCACCCTCCAGCCGGCGTCGAGGAAGACTTTCAAGAGGTTACGGCCTCTGCCTGTGATCCCGGGGGTCAATTCTCCGAACACAGCCATTCCAGGCCCGCCTTGGGTTACCACGCCGGGCTCCCTGATGCGGCCCTCCATGTATGCCGAGCCGATCATGACCGGTTCCCGGCCCAGGGCCGCAGCCAACTGCTCCCCATTGTCGATACCGTTCTGCAGGGTCAGCACGACCGTCCCAGGCCCCACCAGGGGCGCCAAGGCGGCGACGGCTGACTGGTTGTGGTACATCTTCACCGTGAAGAGCACCAGGTCCTGAACGCCGGCTTCAGCCGTGTCGTCAGTGGCCTTGCCCGGGGCCGTGAAGTCTCCGTCAAGTTGAGACTCCACCCTTAGCCCGTTCTGTTGAATAGCGGCCAAGTGGGCGCCCCTGGCAATGAAGGTGACTTCATGGCCGCTCCGGGCCAGCAGACCACCGAAGTAGCCGCCGACGCCGCCGGCTCCCATCACGGCAATTTTCATAGTCTCGAAACTCCGGCTATGGTCTATGCTTCAGTCACTTTGCTTCATTCACCAGGCTTGAGTCGCACCGGGCTTCAGTTGCCGCCACGTTCACACTTGGAGGGGCGAACGCATCGGAATGGTCAGGCGCAACGTGGTTACCCAAGATACTGAACAGGCTGCCCGCTTGCTGGAGGGAGCCGGGTCAGTTTCCGGTCTCTACGGGATAGCCGAACTGTTCCCGCAGGTCCCGCTTGAGCACTTTTCCCATCACGTTGCGGGGCAACTCGTCAATGAACACCACGGACCTGGGACGCTTGAATCCGGCCAAGCGCTCCCGGCAGTAGCCGGTCAACTGCTCTTCGGTAACCTCTTCTCCCGCGTCTCCGGCGCGCCGCACCACCACCGCCCGCACTTCTTCACCCCACTCCACGTCGGCAACGCCGATGACCGCGGCGTCGTCCACCAAGGGATGGGACATCAGCACCTGCTCGACCTCTTCGGGGGAGATCATTTCCCCGCCCCGCTTGATGAAGTCCTTGGCCCGGCCCGCCAAGTAGATGTAGGAGTCCTCGTCTTGATAGGCCAAGTCGCCGGTATAGACCCAGCCGGACCGCATGGTCTGGCTGGTGTCGGCTTCCTGCTGCCAGTAGCCCCGCATCATCCGGGCGCCCCTGGCGACGATCTCTCCCACTTCTCCCGAGGCCACCGGCTGGCCTTCCTCGTCGACTATCCGGACCTCGACGTCCTCCAAGGGTATCCCAATGGAGGTGAGGCGGCGGAGCTTCTTCTCGATTTCCTCCGGCGCGCCTTCCAGCACGTGGTCGTCGGGGGGAAGCATGGTGATGGTCGATGCGGTCTCGGTCTGGCCGAAGGCGTTGATGAAGCGGCAGCCGGGGAACTCATCAATGGCTTGACGGATTACTTCGAGGGGCATGGGAGCGGCGCCGTAGGTCATCACGCCCAGGGAGGACAGGTCGAAGTCGTGGAACCGGGGGTGGTCCATGAGGTGCTTGAGCATGGTGGGGACCAGCATGGCCCGGTTGACCCGGTGCTCCTGGGCCAGGGTCAGCCACTCCACCGGCTCGAACTGCCGCATCACCACCAAGGTGCGCCCGCCGTAAACCGCCGCCAAGGCCGCCTGCAGGCCGGCGATGTGGTACAGGGGCACGGTAAGCAGGTTGGTCTCCTCCTCATCGGGGTCCGCAGGATTCACCGTGGACAGCAGGAAGGAGGCAAAACTGTCGTGGGTGAGCATGACACCCTTGGGCACCCCGGTGGTGCCGGCGGTGAACATGATGACGGTGGTGTCGTCGTCTTCCGCATCGGGAAAGTGAAGCTCATCAGGCTCCACCCCCGAAACCAGGGACTCGTAGGTCTGCATACCTTGCGGCGCGGCGCCGTCCAGCACCACCAGACGGTCTGAAGGAAGGGCATTTTCACCCTCCCGGGGAACCAGGGACAGGTACCTCTCTCCCAGGAACAGCAGGGTCGGCTGGGAGATATCCAGCATCAGTTCCAGCTCTTCCGTCTTGGCGCGGAAATTGATTGGGACATATATGGCGTCCAGTTGGGCAGCGGCGAAGTAGAGCTCAATGCCGTGCAGGCCGTTGACCTGCATGACAGCCACCCGGTCGCCAGCTCCCACACCCTTCTCCGCCAAGGCGTTGGCCAAGCGGTTGACCCGAAGCTGCAACTCCTCGAAGGACACGGTCCGGTCGTCGAAGATGACGGCGGCCCGGTCGGGCACGATGGCTGCGGCTATGGTCAGAAACTCCGAGGTGCGCATTGTCTTCTCCTAGCTGAACACCATTAGTTGGACGAGTTGGACGCCGCCTAGTAGTTAAACGCCGCTTAGCAGTTGAACCCCGCCTAGTAACCGGACGCCGTCCGGTCGAATGCTGCCCCAGCCAGCAACCGGGCTGACAGCCGGCGTTCCAATTCCAGGCCGTCCTCCAAGGTACGGTCCAGTCCTTCCCCGATGGCTGCCTTTGCCGAAGCCTGGGCCGAGGCTTGGGCAGCGCGGCCGCCCCCGGCAAGTTGCCGGCCCAGTTCCAGGGCGGCGGCCCGCAGGTCGGCAGCATCAACCAGGCGCGTGACCAAGCCCAGGGAAAGGGCTTCTCCGGCGGTGAACCTGCGGCCGGTCAGCAGCAAGTCCAAGGCCTGGGACTCTCCGGCGGTGCGGGAAAGGGTCTGGGTGCCGCCGGCGGCGGGAATCATGCCCAATTGTACTTCAGGCATGGCGAAGACGGTGTCCCTCGCCGCCAGCCGCAGGTCGCAGAAAAGGGCGATTTCCAGTCCGGAGCCGATGCAGAAGCCGTGAACGGCGCAGACCACGGGCTGCTTCAACCCTAAGAGCCGGCCCCAAACGTCCCGCTGCCAGCGAACGCTGCGGGCAATAACTTGGGAGGGAGCAGTGCCGAACTCGGTGAGGTCCGCCCCGGCGCAAAACGCCCGGCCCTCCCCGGTCACCACGAGGGCGCCCACGTCGGGGTCGTCATCCACCGCAGACAGGGCTTCGTAGAAGTCGTCCCGCATCTGTACGTTGTAGGCATTGAGCACGTCAGGCCGGTTGAGACTGACGTGGGCCAGCGGGCCGAATTTGTCGAAGGTCAGGGTCTCGAATTGGGCCATGGCGCTATTTTAGCAGCGCAGGGGCATTAGCAGCATGGGACTTTCATCGCCTTGGGGCCCGGCAGACACGGGAAGCAGCCGGGGTCAGCTTGACGGGGAAGCCAAGCGGTAGAGGTCCTCCAACTCGACCTCGGTGTAACGCAGGCCGATGTTTTCCAGGTTGTGGGCGTCGCTGACTTCGAAGGTCAGCAGTCCGTGGGCGTCGGCCACGTCCTGGACGTGGGGCTTGCGGATGTGCCAGTTGTGAATGTAATTGTCGATCTCGATGCCGTGGACGCCTTCCTCAATCAGAATGTTGGGGGTGTAGTAACCGGGGTGGCAGTAGGTGCGGAAGACGCCGCCGTTGGGCAGGAAAAGCTCAGCTACTTGGTACTCGTCAAAGGGGCTCTGGGGGGGCCGGACTTCGATCTCCCATCCGGGAATGATGATGGCTTCTCCGGGAAAGTGCTCCTCCACCAAATCGCGGAACCGGAAGGACCACTCCTTGTTGTGGTGGTCGGTGATGGCAATGCCGTCAATCCCCCGGGACTTGATCTGGGCCAAGACTTTCTCTGCTATTTCCAGGGAAGGAGGCTGAAAGTTAAAGGCCTCCCATACATGGGTGTGCAAGTCCAGCTTTACCGTCAATGGAGCACCTTCTTGATGAGATTCGGGCTTGATGAGATTCGGGGGCCGGTCTTTCAGGACCCGGTGTACTTGGGAGGGCGTCTCTGGATGAAGGACCGGATGCCCTCGGCCCGGTCTTGGGTGCTTTGCAGTATAACGTTCAGGTCGGCCTCGAGGCCAAGGCCTTGGGGCAGGGATAAGTCCGCGCCCTTCTTGACCGCCTCCTTGGCATACCGGGCGGCGATGGGCCCTCCCGCAAGGATGCTCTGTACGGTCTCTTCAATGGCTGCCGCCAGCCTCTCCGCGGGTTCCACCCGGTTCACCAGCCCAATGGCCAAGGCTTGGGCGGCGTCGATGGTGCGGCCGGTCAGCACCAGGTCCCGGGCCCAGGCCGGCCCCACCAGCCGGGGCAGGCGCTGGGTGCCCCCGTCCCAGGGCATGGTTCCGCCGGGGACTTGGGTGAGCCCGAAACGGGCGCTTTCGGAGGCGATTCTAAGGTCGCCGGCCAAGGCCAGCTCAAGGCCGTGGTCCAAGGCGTCGCCATTCAAAGCCACCAGCACCGGCATGGGCAGCGCTGCAACCGCATCGGCTACCCGGCGGCGGTCCATCCACACGGCGGCGGCATCTATGCCGACGGATGCAGCGGTTTCTGTGTCTTGGCTGGGGCCAGGAGCTGACCGGCCCACCGAGAAGCAGTCTCCGGAGCCGGTGAGGACCATCACGCCCAAGGAATCGTCTTCCCCAATGGCCGCGCACGCTTGGCGGATTTCTTCGGCCATTGCCGCATTGATGCGGTTATTGTCCAATGGCCTGTCCAGGGTGACCCTGGCCACCGGTGGCGAATGTTCGAATGTCAGGAACTGGAAAGGGATTTTCGCCTCCCCCAGAGTCCCCGGGCACTGGTCCCGGGGAACCATTTGGCATTGGGTGCCGGCCAAATGGTAGGGCGCGCCGCTTCTCTTGACAAGGTGTAGGCCCTCTAATAACATGATTTCGTACCTGCCCTTTCCCTGTAATTACTACGGCCAAAAAAGGGCTGGATTTAAGCCCTGAAAAGGGTAATTTCAACTCAAACTTTCAGGAGGCTACGGTGGTGAACTTCGTCCCGCTGGGCGAGCGAGTAATCGTGCAACCCATAGAACTCGAGCAGCAGACCAAGGGTGGAATTTTTCTGCCGGATACAGCCAAGGAAAAGCCCCAGGAAGGCAAGGTAGTTGCAGTCGGGCCAGGGCGCGTGGCAGACGACGGCAGCAGGATTCCCATGGAACTGGCTTCCGGGGACCGGGTGATATACTCAAAGTTCGCCGGCACCGAATACAAGGACGGCGACGACGAATACCTCATTTTGAGGGAGAGCGATATCCTGGCCAAGATTTCCTAGGCACAAGATTTCCCAGGGGCCGCGCAGCCGGTGCGGCTGCACATCCATATCCGGCGTTACCAAGAGCATTTGAAACACTATCCATTAGAACTACCGGCAATTTGAACTAATACCAGGAAGAACCCGGCAACAAGAACACCAGAACTAGACCAAGGAGGAACGGGATGCCCGCCAAGAAACTCACCTACTCTGAAGAGGCGCGAAAGTCGCTTCGTTCAGGCATCGACACCCTGGCGCAGTCGGTGAAAGTCACCTTGGGGCCCAAGGGCCGCAACGTGGTGCTGGACAAGTCCTTTGGACCGCCCCAAGTATGCAGCGACGGCGTCACCATCGCCAAGGAGATTGAGCTTCCTGACAATTTCGAGAACATGGGAGCTCAACTGCTGAAAGAGGCAGCGACCAAGACCAACGATGCGGCAGGGGACGGCACGACGACCTCCGTAGTGCTGGCCCAGGCGATCATCAACGACGGGTTCAAGAACGTCACCGCCGGCAGCAACCCGATGGCCATCAAGAGGGGCATCGAGCGGGCCGTTGGCTCGGTGGTGAGCGAAGTGCTGTCCATGGCGCAGCCGGTGGAGACCCGGGAGCGCATTGCCCAAGTGGCCAGCCTGTCGGCCCACGAGGAGGCCATCGGCGAAACCATCGCGGACGCCATGGAAAAGGTGGGCAAGGACGGGGTTATCACGGTTGAAGAGTCCCGGGGCCTGGCCGACGAGATCGAGTATGTAGAGGGCATGCAGATCGACCGCGGCTACATCAGCCCCTACTTCATCACCAACGCAGACCGGATGGAATCGGTCATCGAGGATGCCACTATCCTCATCACCGACAAGAAGATCTCCGCGGTTGCCGACATGCTGCCGGCCTTGGAGAAGCTGCTCCAGATCGGCAAGAAGAACGTCGTGATTGTCGGCGAGGACGTGGACGGCGAGGCCCTAGCCACCTTGGTGGTCAACAAGCTGCGGGGCACCCTCAACGTGCTGGCAGTCAAGGCCCCAGGCTTTGGCGACCGGCGCAAGGCCATGCTGGAAGACATTGCCATTCTGACCGGCGGCACCGTCATCAGCGAGGAGACGGGCCGGAAGCTGGACGCCGCCACGATAGAGGATTTCGGCACCGCCCGCCGGGTTTCGGCCAACAAGGACGAGACCACCTTCGTAGAGGGCCGGGGCTCCGAGGACGCCATTCAAGCCCGCATCAACCAGATCAAGACCCAGATTGAAGAGACCACCTCCGAGTTCGACCGGGAGAAGCTACAGGAGCGCATGGCCAAGCTGTCCGGCGGCGTGGCGGTGATCAAGGTCGGCGCAGCCACCGAGATCGAGCTCAAAGAAAGGAAGGCCAGGGTGGAGGATGCTCTTTCCGCCACCAGGTCGGCAGTGGAAGAAGGAATCGTTCCCGGCGGCGGAGTCGCCTTGGTCCGGGCCCAGAGGGCCTTGGACAACCTCACCGGCGCGGACGACGAATCGGTAGGCGTCTCCATCATCCGGCGGGCCTTGGAGCAGCCGCTCCGGCTCATCGTCGAGAACTCGGGCTTCGAGGGCTCGGTGGTGCTGAACGACGTAAAGAACCAAGCCGACGACTACGGCTTCGACGCCGACGTCGGCGAGTACGGCCCCATGCTGGAGCGGGGAATCGTGGACCCGGCCAAGGTAACGCGGTCGGCCCTGCAGAACGCGGCCAGCGTTGCGGCCATGGTGCTGACCACGGAGTCCATGATCACCGAGATCCCGCAGGACAAGCCGGCGATGCCGGCGATGCCTCCGGGAGGCGGAATGGACTTCTAGCCTGAAGTCCCTTTCGAACCAGGAACCACAAGGCCGCCCCACCACTTTCCAAGGAACAGGAAACGGGGCGGCCAATTCTTTCCCCACCATCGCGACCATAGCGCCGAGGTGCAAGAGCCATCAGCAGCAACTTCCAAGGCAAGCTGTTTCCCACCCCGGAAGCTGCCCTCCAAGACCTGCAGGACGGGGCCACCATACTGGTGGGAGGATTCGCCGGCTCCGGCGTACCGGAGGGCCTGCTGCGGGCGCTGCTTTCCCTTGGAACCGGCAACCTGACCTTCATCTGCCAGGGCGCTTGGCCGCCCCCGGTCGAAAACCCGGACGTGGTGGGAATTGACCGTCTAGTCGCCTCCGGCTTGGTCCGGAAAATGGTGGCCCCCATGCCCTTTCTCCCCGGCCAGGGAGCGAGCGGCCAGGGGTCCAATAATCAGGGGTCCGGCAACCAGGCAACTGGCGGCCAGCCCAGCGCCGCCGAGACGGCGTGGAGAAACGGGTCGCTGGAAATAGAAGTGGTCCCCCAGGGAGTCTTGGCGGAGCGGCTGCGGGCAGGGGGAGCCGGGCTGGGGGGTGTTTTTGTTCCGGCCGGCGCCGTCCCGGGCGGCAGCGGAGAATCGAGGACTATTTCCGGCGTGGAGCACGACTTTCTTCCTCCGCTGAAGGCCGACTTCGCTTTGCTCAAGGCGGAGGCAGCGGACGCCTTGGGAAACTTGGTTTACAAGGGGGGCCAGCGAAACTGGAACCCGGTGATGGCGATGGCGGGAGCAGTGACGGTGGTGGAGGCGGACCGGATAGTGGAGCCGGGGGACTTGGACCCGGAACTGGTGATAACGCCGGGGATTTACGTGAACCGCTTGGTGGCTTCGGTATGACGCCGAATGCGTTCAGAGAAAAGCCGTTGACGGTTCGAAGGCAGCTTTTAGTTCTTGCCCGATAGATTGAACATTCAGGCCCAGGCACGGCGGGTTGCCCGGGAATTCAGTTCCGGAGACGTTATAGCCGTCGGCCCTGGCTTGCCGTGCGAGGTGGCCCCGGAGCTGCCCGGGAACTCTCCGGTGCAACTGCTGTCCGACTGCAGCGTTTTGGGCTACCGGACGGCTGGCGCCGGGGAAAGCGCGGACCGTGAGGCATACGCCCTCGACTCCAACGGACGCCCCGCAGTGGTCCAGCCCGGCGGGGTCTTCCTCAGCACCGTGGAAATGGCCGCAATGGTGCGGGCCGGACTGGTTGCCGCCGCAGTGGTGCAACCGGGGCAGGTTGACGCGTCGGGGAGGTTCAGTCACTGGACCGCCGCTGCGGTCCCGGACTTGGGGGCAACGGTCCAGGGGTCCGATCTGGCCAATGGCTCCCGGCGGCTCATCGGGATGATGGCCCACACCGGCGCCGGGAGCGGGCCGGCGATCGTTGAGTCCGGAGCGGTCCAAGGCAGCGGACCCCGCCCCTTGGACCTGCTGGTGACCGATGCCGCCGTCATCCGGCCGACCCCGGACGGCCTGCTGGTGGAGGAACTTGCTCCCGGATGGAGGATGGACGACTTGGCGGCCGTCACCGGGGCGCGCTTGTCGTACTCCCCGACCCTGAGAGAGATGGACTTGGAGCTACCATCCTGGGCTCCGGTGTCCAAGACCTACGCCAGCGGCCTCGAGGCAGTCAGCGACATCCCCAACGGGTCGGTGGTCAACATCGACGGGTTCGCCGGCCCCGGCGGCATGCCCCACTACCTGATGGTGGCGCTGCGGGACCAAGGCGCAACCGGGTTGACCATCATCAGCAACACCGCAGGATTGGCCCGGGTAATCAGCTTCGGCACACCGCCGGGCAAGCGGGCCATCGACCACAGCATCCTGATTGACAACCACCAAGTCAGCAAGGCCATCGCATCCTACCCGGTGTCCCCATCGGCGTCCCGCCCCACGTCCTTCGAGATGGCCTTTCAGCAGGGCGAGGTAGGCTTGGAGGTGGCGCCCCAGGGCACCCTGGCCGAACGCATCCGGGCCGGAGGGGCCGGCGTGGCCGCCTTCTTTACACCCACCGCCGCCGGGACGCTGCTGGCCGAGGGCAAGGAGACCCGGGAGATCGACGGCAGGCAGTACGTTCTGGAAGAGGGTCTCCGGGCCGACTACTGCCTCATCCGGGGGCATAAGGCCGACACGCTGGGCAACGTGGTGTACAAGGGCACATCGCGCAACTTCAACCCCATCATGGCTACCTCGGCGAGAGTAACGGTGGTGGAGGTTGACGAAATAGTGGAACCGGGTCAACTGGGGCCGGAGGCGATAGTCACCCCCGGAGTCTACATAGACAGGGTAGTGCTCCGCCCCCCGGACTTCTCTCCCTACGACTAGGGGTCAGACTAACGCCTGACCTTTTCTGCAAACGCACTATTTCCCATTGACGGATCAGGGCGATCGGGTGAGTTCCACGCCCGTTAGCGGCTGGAGGATGTCAAGCAGTAGTTCCATGTCGTCAAGGGACCTGCTGATTACCGCGGAGTGCAAGAACATTTTCCGGGTGTAAAAGAACCCATGTAGTTCGTGGGCCATGGAACGTAAAACGCCCACCCTGTTGTCGGCAGATAAGCTCTGCGCTTCGTACATCACCGTGAAGAACTCATCGTGCCTGTCGTAGCTCCAGCCTTGGGCCTCCGCTACGGCCTTGGCCATCCAGGCAGCGGCGCCCCAGCCCTTCTCCGAAGCTTGGTGCAGGTCGCCGGCGGCCAGATACTCCCGACCCTTGGACAGGAATTCCCTGGACTGGTGGACATAATCAGCTACGGAATTAGGGTTTTCGTAGGGTTCTTGAGGCGTTGTCATTGATGACGCTCTTTTGCTGACAAGAACTGGTGGCCTATGACATATTGCTGTCGTCTCCAGACGCTGTCAAGCTGCCGAAGAAGGCCTGGTCCACCTTGGTAGTATATAATCCCCAGCAGCCCTAAATGCCATCAAAATCCGGGAGGGAGTGTGGAAAAACCTCGTTTAGACCGGGAAGTAATCGCCATGCGGGTGGCCAAGGAACTGCCCGACGGCGGATACGTGAACCTTGGGATTGGGATACCTACGCTGGTGTCCAGCTTCGTCCCGGAAGGCAACGTGGTGTTCTATCACAGCGAAAGCGGGGTGCTCAACTGCGGCCCCTTGGCCGAGGAGGGGGAAGAGGACATCGACCTCATCAATGCCGGAGGGCAGTTCCTGGAACCGGTGCCGGGCATGGCCTACTTCAACTCCGCCGAAGCCTTCGCCATGATTCGCGGCCAGCACGTCGACGTTACAGTGCTGGGTTCCCATCAAGTCTCGGCCGGTGGGGACTTGGCCAACTGGATGCTGCCCCAGCGGGGAGTGGGCAACGTGGGCGGCGCCATGGACTTGGCCGCCGGGGCCAAGCAGGTGATCGTGGCGATGGAGCACACCGACCGGCAGAACCGCCCGAAGATAGTGGAAGAGTGCACCTTCCCAGTAACCGGCAAGGGCTGCGTTAGCATGATCATCACCGACTTGGCGGTAATCCGGTGCACTGGAGAGGGGCTGGAATTGCTGGAAGTGGCCCCGGGCTGGTCTGCGGAAGAGGTGCAGGAGCTTACTGGGGCACGGCTGGCGACTTCCGGTGGGGTTAAAGAGTATCAATTGTAGGCGGCGGCTCGTTTCCAGGCCGGGTTGCGTTGACTAGAATTTGGGGGCCGTGATAAGCTCTACCCACAAAATAGACAGGGATGACTCTTGCGGGAGCTTGGGTAAGCCAGGCTGAGAGGGTGGCCAAAAACGCCGCCGACCGTCTGTACCTGATCCGGGTAATGCCGGTGTAGGGATGAGACGCAGGACTACCAGACCCATTCAACCGCCAGGGCCCTACCTGGCGGTTTGTACTTTTTACCCGAAACGACGGGGGGATAACGATGGCGGACAACTTGGTAATCGGCGGCAAAGAGTTCCAATCCCGGTTGATCCTGGGCACCGGCCGCTACCGGACCATGGAGGAGATGGTCGAGGCGGTGGAAGCCTCGGGCACCGGAATGATAACCGTGGCCATACGGCGGCTGGACTTGGACGACCTCACCCAGAAGACCCTGCTGGACTATATCGACTGGAACAAATACCAAATTCTTCCCAACACTGCCGGCTGCGCAACCGTCGAAGAGGCGGTGTTCGTGGCTCGCTTGGGCCGGGAGGTGGGCCAGACCGACTTTGTCAAGCTGGAGGTCATCCCCGACCCCAAGTACCTCTTCCCCGACGGAGCAGCGACCTTGGAGACGGCCCGGCAACTGGTACAGGAGGGGTTCATCGTGCTCCCGTATATTCACGCTGATCCCACCTTGGCCAAGAAGCTGGAAGAAGCGGGATGCGCCGCAGTCATGCCCTTGGGGTCGGCCATAGGTTCCGGCCAAGGCATACACACGGTGGAAGAGGTGAAAATCATCATCGAGCAGGCGACTGTGCCGGTGGTGGTGGACGCCGGGCTGGCGGTGCCTTCCGATGCGTCCCAAGCTTTGGAGATGGGTGCCGATGCCGTGCTGGTGAACACGGCCATCGCCCAAGCACATGACCCGGCCATGATGGCTGAGGGGTTCAGACACGGTGTGGAAGCAGGACGCAAGGCGTATCTGGCCGGGAGGATTCCGGTGCGCAGCCACGCCGCGGCCAGCAGCCCCACCACCGACGTTCCCCAACCGGCAGCGGCCAGGAGCTAGGGAGGACTTCCCTTGGCATCGTCCTCTGCTACAGGTGCGGACTCAAGGGCCTCTCTGCCGGCGCCTTGCCTCTGCCTGGTGACCGACCGGTCGGCGGTGGAGCGCGGCACCTTGGTATCGAGGGTAGCCCGCGCGGTGGAGGGCGGGGTGGACATAGTCCAACTCCGGGAAAAGGACCTGCCGGGGGGAGAGTTGTTGCGGCTGGCCGGCGACCTGAAGCGCGCCATCCAAGGCAAGGCGTCGTTGGTAATCAACGAGAGGATTGACGTGGCCATGGCGGCCGGTTGCGAGGGTGTGCAACTGGGAGAAGAGGCCGTGCCGGTTGACTTGGCCCGCCGCATTCTTGGCCCAGGTTGTCTTATCGGCAGGTCGGTACACTCCGTGGCCGGGGCGGCTGCCGCCCAGTCCCAGGGCGCCGATTTCCTGGTAGCTGGCACCATGTTCGCCAGCAGGACCCATCCGGGCGCCGAGCCTGCTGGGCCGGCCTTAGTGCGGAGCATCACCGAGAACTGTGATCTGCCGGCGATAGGCATTGGGGGGATTAACGCCGGCAACTTGGGGGAAGTGCTGGCGGCGGGGGCCTCCGGCGTCGCGGTAATAACCAGCATCCTGGCAGCGCCAGACCCCCAGGAAGCCGCCCGGGAAATGAAACTGGCCCTTCTTGAGGCTTGGGCCGGTGTTTCGCCAATGACGAGAGGAGAGTCCAACCCGTTATGATCAGCCTTCTGGTTAACGGAAAGCCCAAGGAGCTGGACCAGAGCATAGACCTTGCGGCCTATTTGGACTCTTTCGGGCTAAACCTGCAGCACGTGGCCGTGGGCTACAACGGTGAAGTCCTGTCCAAGGAACAGTTCCCCGATATTGACCTGCAAGACGGAGACGTGCTGGAGATTGTTCGCCCGGTGGGTGGAGGCTAGCTCCCAGTCCGCGGCAAGGGCTCAGCCGGCTTCCAGGCCTCGCAGCTGTGTCGAGTCCAGTACCTCCGGGTTGATTACCCGCACCGGTTCACCGCTGGCGAAGGCCCTGATGTCCTCGATGACCCCGGCGTAGTAGGCCCGGTATGCCCCCTCGGTCACGTATCCCAAGTGGGGCGCCACCACGGTATTGGACAGCTTCAGGAAGGGGTGGTCCTTGGGCAGGGGCTCCACGTCATAGGTGTCCAGGGCGGCCCCGGCAATCCTCCGGTTTTCGAGGGCCTCCACCAAGGCCTCTTCATCCACTATGGGTCCCCGGGATGTGTTGACCAAGTAGGCTGAGGACTTCATCAGGCCCAGTTCACTCCGCCCCACCAGTCCGGTGGTGCGGGGGCTCAGCTTCAGGTGCACGGTGACCACGTCGGACTCCCGGAACAGTTCCTCTTTGTCCACCAGGGTTGCCCTGCATTCGGCGGCGCGCTGGGCGGTCAGGTTCTGGCTCCAGGCAATCAGGTTCATATCGAAAGCATCGCCCACCCTGGCCACCAATGAGCCGATGTGGCCCAAGCCCAGCAATCCCAGGGTCTTGCCCTTCAGTCCGACCCCGATAGTCGTGCCCCACTGGCCTTCGCGGGTCAGCTTGTCCTCCAGGGGTATCTGGCGCAGGATGGCGATTATCAGCCCCCAAGTCAGCTCGGTGGCGCCTTCTCCTTGGCCGCCGGTGCCGCAGAGCAGGATGCCCAACTCGGTGGCCGCTTCCTCATCGAATACGGCGTTCCTGGCCCCCGTGGTAATCAGCAGGCGGAGTTCCGGCAGCCGTTCCAGCAGGGAGCGGCGAAAAGCGGTGCGTTCCCGCATACCCATGACCACTTGGAAGTCCTTGAGCCGCTCCACCAGTTGGTCTTCATCGGTGAGATGGTCATGGAAGAACTGCACTTGGGCCCCGGCCGGAAGCTGGGACCAGTCGGCCATTGTTTCGGCTACTTGCTGGTAGTCGTCAAGAATTGCGATTTTCATTTCTCTGGAAACCTCTGATGAGTTTGCGGATGGGGATGGAGCCAGTAAGCGGGCTGTTTGTCCCCGTGGTCAGAACGTCCCGTCAACCATTGCCACCATGCGGCGCACGAAATCCGCTACGAGCGGCCGGTCAAGTTCGATGATATCTTCTGCCAAAAACCCGTGGTAGAAGTTGGCATGAAACTTCTCGGCTGCCAGCATTCCTGAAAGCAGAGACTGGTCGTCTCGCTCCTCCGCAAGAGCATCTACGGCTACCCTCAAGGCGTGGTGATGACTGAACTGCCAGCCCCTTTGCATCGCCACCGCAATCACGGCTTGCGAGGCCGCTCCCCACAGCTTTTCTGACCCTTGCAGGATGTCTCCGGCGGCGAACTCCTGGTCGGAGTGCTCCAAGAACTTCAAGGCAGTCCTGACGTGCTCATCAATTGTCATTGCTTCTTCGGTTGCCATGGCCGTTAACCCCGCAGACTCCCTTGAGCTCAGCGGTCAGGGTTGACCAGTTCCAACATGCTGTGCACAAGACCGCGAACCTTCGGGCGGTCGCGCTCAATTACGTGGTCTTCCATAAAGTCGTGATAAAAGTTGGCGTGGAACTTCTCTGCAACCGAGAAATTTGAAGCCAGCAGGGGATCGTTCCTTTCCTGGGCTATCGTCTCGGCAGCGTCTTTCAGTGCTTGGTGTTGGCCGAAGCGCCAGCCTCTCTCCATCGCCAGCGCCATAACGGCGTGGGAGGCCGCTCCCCACAGCTTTTCCGACCCTTGCAGGATGTCTCCTGCGGCGAACTCCCGGTCTGAGTGTTCCAAGAACGCCAAGGCAGTTCTAACGTGCTCGTCAATTGTCATTGCTTCTTCGGTTGTCATAATGACCGGTCTTCCAATGATTTCATGCCGCCGGTCCAATCAGCGGAGAGTTTGACTGAGGCTAAGGCACTGTTACTGCCCCGGCTACTTGAAGGCCGGCATGACCTCCTGGGTCAGGAGCTTCAGGCTGCGTTCCACCGCTTCGGGCGGGAGCAGGCCGCCGGGGTTCAGCTCCGCAGCGACTCCGGTCAGTCCCAGCATTTCCTTGAACTGGGTCAGGCGGTCGACGACCATGTCCGGGGTGCCGTAGATAACCCTGGTTTCCAGGATGTCTTCGTAGGTTATCGTGGCCAGCCTTTCGGCACGGGCCAAACGCTCTTCCGGGAGGTCGCCCGTGCCACGCTGCAGACGCTCTTCGAACATGCGGCGCATCCGGGCAAAGAACGCCTCGGTGGTCTCCCGCGGCGCGGTGATAGCCTCTTCCTTGGTGGTGCCGATGTACACCGGGACGCGGACGGATATATCACCGCTGCTGCCGGGGTGGCCGGCCTCCCTCCACGCTTGGTGGTAGTCCTTCAGGTTGGTCTCAAGCTCGTTTACATCCATGCCCCGGACCGACAGGAAGATGGGGAACCCCAAGCGGCCGACCCGGGCGAAGCTGTCGTCTTGGGTGGAGGCCAGGCGCACCGGGGGTCTTGGCTTCTGGTAGGTGGCCGGGGTAACCGTGGCGTTGTCTATTTGGTTGTACTTGCCGTGGTAGGAAAAGGTTTCCCCCTTCCAAGCCTCCAGAATAATGTCCAAGGCCTCTTGGAAGCGGGCGGGACTCTCCTCGTAGGGGATTCCCATAATCTCGTAGGCCCGGGCGTTGCCGCTGCGGCCCACCCCGAACTCGAACCGGCCCTCGCTCACTTGGTCAACGGTGGCGGCCTCTTCGGCGATGCGCAAGGGACTGATGAGGGGCAGCACCTGCACGGCGTTGCCCACCCGCAGCCGCTTGGTCCGGGTGGCAATGGAGCCGGCCACCACTATGGGGGCGGACAGCACCGACCGGTTGGGGTTGAAGTGGGACTCGCCCAGCCAGACCGTGTCCAAGCCCGATTCTTCGGCCACGTCGACCAGGTCGAAGGCCTCCCGGTAAATATCACTGGCCGTAGCTTCCCTTCGAGCTGCGAAGTCCAGGAAAATTCCAAAGTCCATGTTCTATTCCTCCATCCGGGCAGTTTCAAACCCCGGATTCTAACTGCTGGAAGTATTTATCAATCAGGAGACCCTCAGTCCTGCCGGCCGACTCTCGCAAGCACCCCTCCGGGAAAAGGCTGGCCGCGGTTCTGTTGTCAAGGCCAGGGTTTGGGTTCGAGGTCCAACTTTGTAGGTCCTTTGATGCTCCGCGGTCCGGGATGGCTGGGTGAGCCGTATTTATCGTTTTCTTTCCCTAAGCAGTAGAGCTGCTTGCCCAGCGGCCGGACCAGTTCCATCACGTTATTGCAGCGATTCACGAACAACTGCCGGTCTTCCAAGTCACCCCAAGCGGCAACTACCAAGTCTGCCCTTCGAAAGGCATTGACGATTACCCGGTCATTCTCCGGCCCAACCACCTCGGTATAGAGACTGGCCTCGAACACCTCTTGCTTGCTGAGGGCGCGATAGGCAAACAGGTTGACGGCGGTCAGCGCGCCGTAACCCCAACTACTGGCGAAATGGATGCACCTTCTCCTCGTGACGCTCAAGCGACGGGGGTTCATCCTTGCAGGCGCCGGATTGGACATGACGAAGAGCAACTCCCCTTGGTTCTGCCTCTCCCCCAAGTCCAAGTGCTCCCCGTCAATTCGCAGGCTGTAGCGGAGCGGGCCGAACTCCACAGGGTATTCGGTAATGCTCATCGCCCTTGCAGTCAGAAATATTTATAAAAATGAGCACCCCGTCACCAACATTTCCATGAATCGCCCAGCCTATGGCGCCACCTCCGAGGGACCTCTTACTCCACCCGTCGTTAAAGCAATGTTGGTTCCTTAGGGGGCTTTAAGCTTTCCTTCGGCTTTCGAAGATCTGGGCAAACCTATTTGAATGGATACCCACAAATCCCACGCTCTTCGAACTGCTCGACCCACTGAATGAATTGACGAACAGTTTCTTCGGGGAATTTGCACTTGTGACCCTGAGTGGTGCAAAGAACGCTGACTCCGCCGAATTCCGGTGGAATCGGAGGCCCGTCTCCACCCCAATAGATGAAGTCTTCACTGACAAGAACTTGGTCCGTGTGCTTCGTATCGCGGGATGCGTCAGAATCACAATGGTAAGAATCCTCTTTCTGAGCCCATCCCTCAGTAGTAGGATCCCACCAGTATATGTTGTCACCGCAGGCATCTTCCCAGCATCCTTCTCGTTTAGGCTTCTTTGCAAGAAAACGAGGGTCGTTCCAGTATTCGTCAAACGACATTGTTTCGGTTACCCGCATGGCATAAACGATGTATCCATTCCTGTTCTTGGATTTCGACCCGGTACCAAGCACCCAGTCACCAACGTTGGCAGTCTTTCGTATCATTGGCTTGCATGTCGCCAACGTGCAAAAGCCATGATACGGATTAGGAGCAAAACCGTAATCGTGCGTGACGATGTAGGAATACAGGCGCGTCATGCCTCCTGGTTCCCCTTGTGTTTCGGTTAAATGCAGTTAATTGTAATGGGCACTAATAGACCTAAGGGACTTCTGACCAAGTCCTAACATAGCGACGAACTTTGCCATTCACCCTCATCCCAACCTTCTCCCATCAAGGGAGAAGGGGCTTCAGTTGGACTTATTCAGATCTTTCCTAAATTCCTTAAAAGTTGACCTCGCGAGTTGGTAACTGTCAGACGTTCATTAACTCTTCTGCGCTTCTTCTAACCCGCAGAGAAGGCCCTAAGGGACGCTGGTCTAGCGGGGTTAGCCGGCGGCCCCGGCCTTGGCGGGCTGCTCCCGGAAGGCCGGGATAACCTCCTTGCCGAAGAGCTCGATGGACTCCATGACCTTGTCGTGGGGGATGGTCTCGGTCTGCATGATGCACAGGCACTGGTCCACGCCGATGTCCTCGTACATCTTGACGTTCTTGATGCAGCTTTCCGGATTGCCGGCGATTATCACGCCCCGGTCGGCCAAGGTGTTGGCGTCCAACTGGGCGATGGCAGCCCGGGCGGCGCCGGGGCCCGCGTCCAGGGAAATCCCGGCCTCGGCGGCCTGCTCCTTATGGGCATCGTCGGACTGGCGGAGCCAGCGCCCGAAGTCGGCCTGCAGGTGGTCAGGTATGCCGCCCCAAGCCTCCAGCAACTCTTCGTAGGCGCCGATGCGGCCTTGGATGTAGGGCTTGTCGGGGCCGAAGAAGGTCTTCATGGATTCGGCGGCCAGTTCCTTGGCCGCTTGGTCGTCCTTCCCGCAGAAGGCGTGGACGTTGTTGCCCCAGAAATCGTTGACGAAGGCACCCACCGGGTCGGCGTCCTTGATGGCGTCACGGTACACCTGCACGTGATTGGCCAGGACGTCCACGGCGTAAGAAGCCGAGGACAGCACCCCGATGCCCTTCTGGGCAGCGAGGCGGAAGCTTTCGGTCTGGGTGCAAGCCAAGTACATCCGTGGGTGGGGCTTCTGGTAGACCCGGGGCAGCACCCGACGGGTGGGGACGTTGTAGAATTTGCCCTCCCAAGAAAACTCATCGGCCTGCCAGATCTGGGGGAGCATGTTTATGGCCTCGTCCCAGCGTTCCCGGGTCTCCCGGGGGTCGACGCCCAGACCGGTCTGCTCGTAGGCGTTGGAGCGGCCGGTGCCGAACTCCACCCGGCCGTCGGTGAGCTGGTCCACCATGGCGACCCGTTCGGCGATACGCACCGGGTGGTGGTAGGGAAGGATAGAAACGCCGAAGCCGATGCGGATGTTCTTGGTGCGCTGGCTCAGGGCCCCAAACAGGACCTCGGGGCACGGTGAGCCGGAGAAGCCCATCAGGAAGTGGTGCTCTACGAACCACAGGTTATCGAAGCCGACTTGGTCGGCCAGCTCGCACTGTTCCAGTGTTTCCTTGTACAAGCTGTTCCAGTCAACGTCGTTGCCTTGGTAGGGGCGCTGCGTTTCGTACAGTAGTCCGAACTTCATTGTCTTGCTCCTAAATCCGGTCTTGTTAACCAGTGCTTGCTATAGAACAAGCTGGTTCCGCGTGCAAGTTTGCCGCGGGCTTGAAATTGATAAGAATTAAGGGGTTTCAGCCTTGGCGAAAGCTGGAGCAAGTATACTCCAAGTTGCCGTGCTCCGTCTCCCGGCGGGCGGCCCCACCTGGCGAAGGGCTGCCCACCGCTGCCTGCGGAGGGGCGAACAGAGAATAGAAGTCCTCAGATGAGATTGCCCTCGTTTGGATGGATGCTCAGTGCGACCGGAGCCGCAGGATGCGCTTATACCCCGTAGCGATTCCGCCAATAGTCTGCCCAGGTGGATGTTTGCCAGATTTCGGCAGCCACAGTAGCGTTAAGCAGGGTTGCCGGGCTAACCATAGCAAATTGCTCTTCCGGGCGCTTCAGCGAGGCGCGAACTACGTCCTCAACTGTCTGCAGTTGGGGAAAACGCTTCTTTAGCGGAGGAGAAGTGATTATCTCCCGATATGCGATATTCTGCTGTGGGACAACAACCACTACTTTGGCCTCGGTGACTCCCAACTCCTCCTTCTCAACCATACGGTCGGCCAGGAGCCTCTGGCGCATAATCTGGTAAAAGGGTTCGTAGAAAAAATCTTCCATTTCCGGTGCAGCGGAATGGTCGAAGGATGAGCAGGCCGCATAGTAGGCAGGTTCGTAACGGCTGCGCCTCGTCTCTCCCTGGCGGCCTGCCCCCTTAAAGTTGGGCTTACTGCTGTAATATTGCTCGACATACTTCCATTCAAAGAGATAGGCCCAGCGCTTGCCCGATGCAGTCTCTGCTATTAGAAAGGCGTCAATGCTCGTGTTGTTGGCGCCGCGGACTTTTCCACCTTCCAAGGAACCGCCAATGCCAATCCACTCGAACTCGACAGGCGAAGCGTTGCCATGGTATTCAACGTCAGCAACGCGTAATACGTCGGCGTCTATCGCCTGTAGGGCCATCGTCAAGGCTCCCGGCCAGTTAGCCAGAGGTAGCATGAAATTCACACAGGCGACCTGTGAACTCGCCATGTTGCGGGTTGGTCCGTCGCCGGTGGAGTCACCGCTGCGAGGGGACTTCCACCACTTGATGCCTCGTTCTCGAAAAAACTCGATTGCCCCGCCGGTACCTCGCAAACCGGGGAAAAGGTTCTCTTCTTCGTGTCCCAGGGTCAGCAAATGCCGGTTTCGGATACCCTTGTCGTCCAATGGGCTGCGCCCTTCGAAGCTGATAGTTTCAGAGGTATCCCGAAAAGCTCCTTGGGATATTCTGCCGGCGATTTCAAACCTTGGTTCCCTCTTCCTGCTTGTCATCCCACCCCCTTTCGTGCCTTGGCAGGCTCTACCACTACTTCGCCACAATCTAACCCGACTTCTTGCGAGTGACAAGCTGTTGAGGAGGTCGTTGACTCCCCAAACCCAATCCTTCAAGATGTGCTTGGAAGGGTTCGAGCCGGCCGACAAGTAAAGGCGGCGCCAATGATTACTTACACCATCAGCCAGCTCAAAGCGCATGCCAGCCGGGTACTCCGGGAATTGGAAGATGGCGAAAGCTGACTGCAGTACCTCAAAGGGTGGAGAAAAAGCCCCACCTGCGCTCTCTCAAAGGCATTTTGGCTACTCCGGACACCCCTGACTGGGACTCTGAGGAACTTCAAGCCATCATCAAGGGCTTCTGGAAGAGTTTCGGAGACCTTCCAGAAGGGGATGATGCAAAATAGGGCGACTCTGTTCGTAGTGGACACTAATGCTTTGCGGAGAATACTCTTACAGCGCGCCGGAGACATGAGGCTGTTCTATTCCAGGGTCTATCCATTCCAGTAAATCGTAGTATTGGAACTCTGCGGTCGGAGAACATGAACGTTGAGATAGTGGCCATTGGGTCAGAGCTACTGCTGGGCCAGATTGTGGACACCAACTCCGCTTGGATGGCCCAGCGACTGGCCAGCCTGGGGGCCAACCTCTACTACAAGACGGTGGTGGGGGACAACCCGGGACGGATGCTGGAGATTACCACCAGGGCGATGGAGCGAGCCGACTTGGTGATAACCTCGGGCGGCTTGGGCCCGACCCAGGACGACCTGACCCGGGAGATAGTGGCCCAAGCCTCCAACCGGGAGTTGGTGCTGGACCAGGAACTTCTGGAGCAGATCCAGTCCAGGTCCCGGGCCCGGGGCTTCACCATGACCGAAAACAACAAGCGGCAGGCGTACATCCCGGAGGGGGCCATCCCGGTGAGGAACCCCAACGGGTCCGCACCCTCGTTCATCGTGGAAGACCCCAGGGCATCGGTCTTCTGCCTGCCTGGGGTGCCCTTCGAAATGAAGTGGCTTTTCGACAACGAAGTGGTGCCCTACATGCGGCACAAGTTCGGCATATCCGAAGCAATCTTTTCCCGGGTGCTGAAGGTCGCCGAGTTGGGGGAGAGCGCCGTTGACGACAAGGTGGGCCATCTCATCGCCAACTTGTCGAACCCAATGGTGGGGGTGCTGGCCCATCCGGGCCAAGTGGACGTGCGGATAACCGCCAAGACTTCCACCCAGGAAGAGGCGGACCGGATGATCGCCCCGGTGGAACAGGAAGTGCGGTCCCTGCTGGGGAGCAACGTGTTCGCCACCGACGAGCAGACAATGCCCTCGGTGGTGGGGGAGTTACTGGCCGCCCGGAGATTGACGCTGGCCTCATACGAGGGTCTCACGGGAGGGATGCTGGCCCAGCAGCTACAGGAAGCAGCGGGAGAGGGCTTTGTTCAAGGGACCATCGGGCGGAACACGCCGGTGTTGCAGGGCCTGCTCAAGTTGGCGGGAAATGAGGGCGAAGCGGGGGACTTCGCTGAAGACGAAGGGGCGCTGACCGGCCACTTGGCACGGGGGGTGCGCCTCCAGGCCGGGGCCGACTTGGGACTGGCGCTCCATTCGGTGCCCGACCCGCAGGCCAGCAGCGAAAACCTTAGGGCGGGGCGCACCTATATAGCCGTGGACTCCGCCGGCGGGACCTACCGACGGGAGTACAACTTTGCCGGGCCGGGGGCTCCCGACCGGACCAGGGCCACCATGCATGCCCTGAACCTTCTGAGGACAACGATTCTGGAGGGCAGTTAGCCCCAGCAGCGGGAGAGGCGCCGGCCATGGATTCCAAGGAATATGACATAACCATCATCGGTGGGGGGATCATAGGCCTTTCCACCGCAATGCAATTGAAGACCCGGAAGTTTCCCGACTGGAAGATTGCAGTCGTCGAAAAGGACGATGAGCTGGCCACCCACCAGACGGGACACAACAGCGGGGTGATTCATTCGGGCATCTACTACCGGCCGGACTCCCACAAGGCCAGGTTCTGCGTGGAAGGAGTCCAGAAACTCCTGGAGTTCTGCGACCAGAACGAGATCGAATACGAGCAGTGCGGCAAGGTGATAGTGGCGACCCACGAGTCCGAACTGGGAAGGCTGCAGGACTTGTACCAGCGGGGCACGGCCAACGGGGTCATGGGCTTGGAAATGATCGGCCCGGAAAGGCTGAAAGAGATCGAACCCCATGCATCCGGGGTCCAGGCCCTATGGTCACCCCAGACCGGCATCATCGATTACCGCAAAGTGTCGGCCGCTTATGCCGCCCGCTTCCAGGAAGGAGGCGGGGACATATACACTGGCACCGAGGTGCGGAGGAGCACTCGAAGCACCGGCGGCCTCGTCCTGGAGACCAACCGGGGCGACTTGGTTACCAAGCACGTAATTAACTGCGGCGGACTGTACGCCGACAAGATAGCCGAAATGATGGGTGAGACCATCGACGTTCGGATTATCCCCTTCCGGGGTGAATATTACACCCTGCGGCCGGAGAGCTTTCACTTGGTCAACGGACTAATCTACCCAGTCCCCGACCCCAGGTTCCCCTTCCTGGGAGTGCACTACACCCGCAACATCAAGGGGTACGTTGAAGCGGGCCCCAACGCGGTGATGGCCTTCAAGCGGGAGGGCTACCGGAAGACGGACCTGAACTTGGGCGAGTCCTGGGGATCGCTTTCCTTCCCCGGATTCTGGAAGATGTCCATGCGGTTCTGGAAGGTTGGGGTTGACGAAATGTACCGCTCCTACAACAAGGGAGTGTTTGTCCGTGACCTGCAAAAGCTGGTGCCCGAAATTCAGGGCAGGGACCTGGCGCCGGGCGGGGCTGGAGTCAGGGCCCAAGCGGTGAGCCGGGCGGGGGCGCTGCTGGACGACTTCCACATCCTGCAAGGCCGGGAAGCAGTACACGTCCTGAACGCTCCCTCCCCAGGCGCAACGTCCTCCCTGGCGATTGGCGAGTACATAGGCGACCTGGCCGCTGCTTCTTTCAACTAGGCGACTTCCGGTCTTCCCTTCAGGCCGCCTGTTCCTCGGTAACCAGTCTCCGCCCCAGCAGGCGCAGGGCTTTATCGACATTACCCACATGGGACCGGTGGTCCGGGTCACAAAGCCTTCGGACGGCCGACTCGCTTACGCCCAGCTTCTTTCCCAATTCCACCTTGGTTATGCCTTGCTCCTTCATAGCGGTACAAAGCGCCAACTTGGCCGCCACAACCACTGGAAGAGGCACGCTTTCCTGCCCTTTCCGAATGGAGCTCGGAAGGGGAATGTCACCGCGAAGGTGGAAGTGCGCCCCCAGCGCGGCAACCAAGGCATCTTCGGCCATTGCCAGCGCCTCTTCGCGAGTGTTCCCGCAGGTATTCGCTCCTTTTACATCGGGGAACGTTACGCTGAACCCCCCTTCGTTTTCCGGTTGAAGAACACAGGGATATACGTACTTCATAGCTAGAATTCACTCCGGGCAATTTGAAGATCCCGCAACAAGCCTGCCAGGGTTCCCGGCTTAATTTCTTGATGCGGAACCGTAGTAAAGCGGGAGCCGATGTAAACGGTCTGATGGCTTCCCTTCCCTCGACGGGGATTAGCACGGAATTCCTGACCCGTTCTTCGTGCGTACCGCCTTGCCCGCCGAATGAACTCCGCGCCGTTCACCGCACATAGTCGTACATAACTGTTCGACAGTCAATCGCAATGCCGACCAGGGCAACCCCTTGGACTAGGCCTGAGCCGCATCGGCTTTTGTTGCTGCTGAGAGACCGCGGCGGTATAATCCGCCCCGCACAGTTGACAAACTGGGGTTGTAGTTGGCGTTGCAGGATCAGACAACCCGAGACCAGGAATCGGAAATAGACTTAGGAACCTGGGAAATTTCCGAAATCTTGGTCAGGGAGTACACCGGGGCAGTGGGCGACCCGCTGCCCCTGTATTTCGATTGCCGGTCGGCACCTCCCTTGGCCCTGTCGGCGTGGGCACTGGGCCGGCTGCTGGACCACTTGAACCTGCCTCCCGGCGCTATTCACAGCCTGCAGGAAATGGAAGCACTGCGGGCCGTCAAATTCGGAGAGCATGTTAGGGCCTTGGTGGAAATGTCCAAGCCCCGGCGCCGCGGCGGCATGGAATTCATAACTGCAACTCTTTCAGTTTTCTCCCACTCCAACAAAGGTGATTCCAGTCCAGAGGGCTCCGGACCGAGGCTGGCATTAACCGGGAAAACCACCGTCATGGTACCGGCGCCACCTGAAGGTCTCGCGGGCCGCCCCAGTCAGCCAGCCCCAGAGGTTACTGGGAGGGAATCAATTCGAGACGGGCAGGGATCACTGGCCGGGCACCTGCCTGTAGTGGAAAGAACCATTTCCCAGCAACAACTGGACTCCTACGCCAAGGCATCCGGCGACTTCAATCCGTTGCACTTGGACCCGGAATTCGCCGCCACCACCCAGTTTGGTGGTATCATCGCCCACGGCATGTTGACCTTGGCCCTAGTCTCCGAGAACATGGCTGCCGCCTTCGGCGAGGATTGGCTGGCCAGCGGAGGGTTGAGGGTACGGTTCAAGGGGGCCGCCTACGTGGGTGACCGGCTGGCCACCCGATGCCGCGTCACCGAACAACTGCCGGGAAGCTTGGGGGAAAAAACAAAGTGCTCGGTGGCGGTGGTCAACCGGGAAAACGGCCAGGAGCTTGCCGCCGGCAGTGCCTCCGTGTTGTTGACTCCTGTATAACATCATGACTTTGCCATTTTTGTGTTTTCGTCCGTTAAAACAGCTCCATTCAGGCTCGGCGGTGGACGTAGAAGAGAGAGTGAAGGGATAAGCCGATGACCAACGGTCCGCGAATCAGCGACGTAGTTGAAGGAATAAACCTCACCAGGCCGGTCCGGGTGGCCTTGGACGCCATGGGGGGAGACTACGGCCCAGCCGAGACAATTCCAGGAGCAATCCAGGCTACCGAGAACAGCAACGTTCAGGTGGTCTTGGTGGGAGACCGGGAGCCCGTCGAATCGGAGTTGTCCAAGTACGACCTGAACGGGCGGCAGATTACCGTAGTCCCGTCGATTGACAAGATTGGCGACGACGAGCATCCGGCGCAAGCCCTGCGCAGCAAACCAAAGGCTTCCATCCTCGAGGCCACCAAGCTGGTCAAGGCGGGTGCCGCCGACGTGCTGGTGTCCATGGGCTCCACCGGCGCATCCATGGCCAGCGCCGTCGTGGTGCTGGGACTGATGGAAGGCTTGGAACGGCCCTGTTTGGGGGGCCCCTTCCTGGGGGTGGCGCCCCGCACCATGATGGTGGATGCCGGCAGCAACTTGGACTGCCGCCCTGGTCTGCTGGTGAGTTTTGCCGCCTTGGGCTCGGTCTTTTCCCGGAGATTCTTGGGAGTGGAGAACCCCAGGGTGGGACTGCTCAGCGTGGGCGCAGAGGATGCCAAGGGCAACCGGCAGGTGCAGGAGAGCAACCGGCTGCTCCGGGAAAGCCACCTCAACTTTGTTGGCAACGTTGAAGGCATGGACTTCTTCACCGACCGGGCCGACGTCATCGTTTGCGACGGCTTTGTGGGCAACATCCTGATGAAATTCGCCGAGGGCCTGGGTACATCTCTGGCCGCCATGGTGCAGGAGCGTCTGGCCCATTCGGTGGGAGAAGAGGAGCGGGCCAAAATCAGTTCCGACCTGTGGGAAGTCACCAACATGCCCCGGACTATGGGTGGGCCTCTCTTTGGCGTCAACGGCGCGGTGGTATTGGGTCACGGTTCCTGCAGGGCCGGAGGAATTACCGGCGCCATCAACACCGCGGTCCGGTACGTCCAAGTGGGCTTGGTGGACAGCATGAGAGAAGAGCTGTCCCATATCGAAGAGAACCGGCAGCCGGATGCGAAGGACACGCAGGGGTCTTGACGCCCGCAGGCTGCCTTACGGAGTCTGATGGCTGACGCTGCTCATACTCCAGCCACTGACGCTATACCCGACAGTGACGCGCCCCGCACCCCGGTGGCCTTGGTTACCGGCGCGTCCCGAGGCATCGGAGCCAGTATTGCCAGCCGGTTGGCGTCTTCGGGATTCCGGGTGGCGGTCAACTATCACACCAGTCCGGATGCCGCCCGGCAGGTGGTGGACAACATAAATGAGTCCCAGGGCGAAGCTTTCTTGGCCGGGGGCGACGTTTCGGACGAAGAGTCGGCCAAGGCCGTGGTGCAGCAGGTGATAGACCACTGTGGTCACATCGATGCGCTGGTGAACAACGCCGGCATCAACCGGGACCGGCTCCTCTTGCGAATGGCCTCCAATGACTGGGACCAAGTATTAGACACCAATCTGCGGGGCGCTTTTCTTTGCACCAAGTACGCCATGCCCCACATGATCCGCCAGCGCAAGGGGCGGATTGTAAACATCTCCTCGGTGGTGGGCCTCAGCGGCAATCCCGGCCAAGCCAACTATGCCGCGGCGAAGGCCGGCCTCATAGGGTTCACCAAGGCGGTGGCCCGGGAAGTGGCCTCCCGGAACGTGACAGTCAATGCCCTGGCTCCGGGTTACATCACCACCGGCATGGTGGAAGACCTGCCCGAAGAGACGCAGCAGCAGATTCTGTCCCGCATACCAATGGGGCGTTTCGGCTCCGCCGAAGACGTGGCAGAAGCCGTGCTTTTCCTCTGCGGCGACGGGGCGGGTTACATTACCGGCCAGGTACTGACCATTGACGGCGGGCTCATCGCTTAAGGGCGCCCTGTTCCGGGGGAGGCAACCGCCACAGCCGCTACTGAAGTTCCGGAGGCTATATGGCAAGCAAAGACACCCCGGGCAGGGGGTTCAGGGAGTTGCTGCAGGCGCCGGGCATAATCATGGCCCCAGGAGCCTATGACTGCCTGACCGCGACCATCATCGAAAAGGCGGGATTCCCAGCAGTGTACATGACCGGCGCGGGTACCTCCGTGGCCCGGCTGGGCAAGCCGGACCTGGCCTTGGCCGGCATGACTGAGATGGTGGCCAACGCCGCGTATATCGTGGATGCAGTAAACGTCCTGGTCGTTGCCGACGCCGACACGGGCTACGGTGGAGTCCTCAACGTCGCCCGCACCGTGCGCCTCTACGAACGGGCCGGGGTTGCCGCTATCCACATAGAGGACCAGGAGTCCCCCAAACGGTGCGGGCACTTGGACGACAAGCGGGTAGTCGACCCGGCCGAGATGGTGCAGAAGATACAAGCAGCAGTGGACGCCCGGTCCGACGAGGACTTCACCATCATCGTCCGCACCGACGCCTTGGCAGTGACGGGCTGGGAAGACACGGTGGAGCGCTGCCACCGGTACGTGGAGGCCGGGGCGGACATGCTGTTTGTTGAGGCCATCGGTAGCCCGGAGCAGGGACGGCAGTTAACGGCAAGCTTCGGCGTTCCGCTGATGTACAACTTCGTGGAGTCGGGCAAGTCGCCGCTGCTACCGGCGGGGGAACTGGAAGGGCTGGGCTTCAAAATGGTGATATTTCCGGTCAGTGCCCTGCTGGTCGTCTGCCAAGCAGTATCGGCGCTGATGGCTGAGCTGAAATCCAAGGGAACCACTGAGTCCCTGCTCGGGGACATGTTCACCCTTGAGGCGTGTTTCAACTTGGTGGGGCTGCGGGAACTCATGGCCCAGGACGCCAGGTTTGCCGGGGCCTTGGGCGGGTAGCCCGGGGCGGCCGCGCCACTTTATTTGCCCCTAAGCCACTGTTTTCTTCGACGCAAGCCCAGCCCCCCCTGCCAATATAATTGGCGGGCAGGGTATCAATTGGACCGGCAGGGAGGGCCATGCCTCTTCAAAGTGCATCATCCCGCTGGCTGGCGGGCATTGCTATAGCCGTGGTTGTACTGGTGTCAGCTAGCGTCGCCCTGGTGCTTTTTGACCGCAGAGGCGAACCCGAACTGTTTCCGCCGGAAAGCCCGGAAGGGGCGGTGCAGCGCTACCTGCGGGCGGTGGACGGCCGCGAGGACCGCGAAGCCTACGGCTATCTGGGCCCGGAGCTCTCGGAGGAGTGCGGCTTTGACCACTTCCGGGAATCGGTGCGGAACTTTCAGCCGGGAAACGGGCGACGGGACCAGGACCTGCGGGTCTCCCTGATAGGGACGGAAGCGGTGGACGAGACCACGGAAGTCTCGGTGCGGGTCACCCGCTACCGCGTTGACCCGCCTTTCGGGGGTGAAGAGCACTCTTCCCGGAGGACCTTCATCCTGGAAGAGATAGACGGCGATTGGCGTTTCACTGAGCCCCCTTGGCCCATGAGTTGGTGCCCCGAACCCGAACAACCCGAATCCGGGCTTGGGCCCTCTCCGGCGGGAGACAGCGGATGACGTACCTCCCGGGAATCCTAGGGAGCTTGATCCCGCTGCTGTTCTTGGGCGGGATTATCGCCGGCGTGGTGTGGCTGTTCCGCCGCAGGACCGGCCGGGAAGAAGACCCGGGCATCGGCCCTCTGAAGCGTTTTTACTACTACGGTCTCTCATTCGTCGCCCTGATGGTCGCCGCCAGCGGCCTTTCCTTGCTGGTGGACTACGTCGCTGACGTGGTCGCCACGACCGACCTCTTCTCCCGGGGACAGGAAAGGCTGGCCTTGGGAATCGCCATGACCTTGGTGGGAACGCCGGTGTGGATGTTGCTCTGGCATTTGGCCCAGCGGTCGGTGGTCAGTGTCCCCTGGGAGTCCCGGGCATTGGGCCGCCGGGTGTACATCTACTTGGTCCTCACCGTTTCAGCCGCAGTTGCGGCCTCGGGACTGATCACCCTGCTCCGGTGGGCATTCAGGGTGGACGAGTTCAACGGCGGTGGCATCGCTCTTCCCTTGGTGTGGGGCGCAGTGTGGGCCTATCACTGGCAGGTAGCCCGCTCGTCCGGCCGGGAGGAAGTCGGCAGGGACCCGGTGCGCGGGTTGTACCAGCACGCCACCGCTTGGTACGGCCTGGGCATGTTGACCGTGGGCTCCGGCATCGTCCTGTGGCGGATGTTGCTGCTGGCCTATGACACATGGCTTGGAACGGACCTGCTGTATTCCGACAATACGGGCCTGTGGGGCGGCGTTACGGCGACGGCCGTCGCGGTGGCGTTGGTGGGGGCAGCCTGGTGGTGGTGGCATTGGCACTGGGCCGCCCGGGCCGACGCCGGCTCTCCGATTCGCCAAGTGTATCTCAACCTCTTCACCATCCTGCCAGGCACGGTGGCAGTATTGGTTTCCCTTACCATATTGCTGTTCCGGGTCCTACAATTAGCCTTGGGAGGGCCCGATGACTCGGTGGTGGAGCACTTCAGGATAGTTCCTTGGGCGTTGCCCGTAGCGCTGGCCGGGACTGCCCTGTGGGGCTATCACTGGACCGTGGCCCGACAGGAAGCGCCGTCGGGCGGCGGGGTCCCCGCGGGACGCCGGATATACCGCTACTTGGTTGCCGCCGTCGGCCTCGCCGGTCTTGGAGTGGGTCTGGTGCTCCTGATTGCAGCGGTCATAGGAGGGGTGGCCGCCACTCTTCAGGACATCCTTCTGGAACAGTCCTCGTGGGATGTCCTGGCCTTGGCGCTGGCCCTGCTGGTGGTGGGAATCCCAATCTGGTGGTATCACTGGTCCGGGGTGCAGCGCGAAGTCCATACGGGCGCCGTAGAAGAAGTGGCTGCTCCGGCCCGCCGGTTTTTTGTCTACCTGATTTTCGGCGCTGCGGCGCTGATTGCCTTGGGGAATCTCAGCGCCATTCTTTTCATGGTACTGAGGGATGCGTTGGAAGGAAGCCTCTCCCCCCAGCTTGTGCAGGACATAAAGTGGAGCATCGCCATGGTGATAGTCGCCGGGGCCGGCAGCGGTTATCACTGGCTGGTCTTGAAGGAGGACCAGCGGATGTTTCCGGAAGAGGAACCGGAGAGGCCCCAACCGGCCCAAGCCGTGCCGGGGAAGACCGTCATCGCCGTCGCCGCTGCGGCCGCCCAGCCCTTGCTTTCGCGGCTGGAAGAGCGGTTGGGGATTCCGGTGCGGGTATGGCAGCGGCTCGACCAAGAGGCCGGGGTGCCGGAATTAAGCGAGGAAGAGCTGGAGGATGCCCGGGAGCGCATTTCGGCCGCGCCGGGAGACCGGGTGCTGCTCACCATTGACGCTTCCGGCGTGGGCGTCGTGCCATACCGGGAGTGACGCGGGGAGTTTAGGCAGGCCGCCTCGCGCGGTCGCCGTCCGGGGGACCCTGTTACCGGAAGGGTGCCGGTCTAGGGATAGGGGATGACGAAGACAATGACACCCTCAGCGTCTGCATATTCCCTTTGAGCCTCGCTCACCCTGGATGCAATTACAGCGGGAGTGACTGTTCCTCCGGTGACCGCGGCCATGATGCTGGCCCGGGACTTCGCCCGGTCGATGTCTTCATCATCCAAGGTAAGGGAGACCTCAAGGACTGCGTGGCGGTTATCCTCGGCCGACACGATGATGTCAGCCTCAAACAGGTCTGAGGAGCCATCCAGCGTTACGGTTCCGCTGCGGATGGCTTGCGCCACCGCATTGTTCAGGCTGGGGGCAGTCATCCCATCCTGGTTGAGTGCCATGTAGGGGGCAATGAACCCCAGCACGTTTTGGGACCGGGCCAGGGCCTTGGTGCGGACTGATCTTTCGTACTGGGCCCCTTGCAGGTTTCCCACGTTTCCTTCCAGGACGTTAAGCCTCTGCTCGGTCCGTTGGTTAATTGCCCTCTGCTCTTCCAGGATTTCGCTGGTGCGTTCCATGAATTCTTTGGACTGAACCATGAACTCTTCGGTGCGCTCCATGAATGCGGTAAATCGCTCTATGAATCCTTCGACCCTCTCCACGAAGGCGTTGAATCGGACGGGGAGTTGCAGGAGTTCCTCGCCCAGGATGCGAGAGCGCACTGCCTCCCGCCACTGGGGATTTTCGTCCAAGGCTTGAAGGAAGTCGTCCAGTGAATTTATGGTGGTCATGGAGGAATTTGTCCTTTATCCTTGCAACATTGTAATGCCGGGCCGTTCCGGCGGGCAAATTGCGGGCAAGAGGCTCAGGCAGAGCATCCCGCCTACTGCTGGGCAGGTCCGGCCAGCATTTTGCCACTGGGAGAAAGAACCGGGGGGAGAGCAATGGCTGACGTAGTCTTGGTCATTGACATGGTCAAGGGATTCCTGGAGCCTGGCCACAACCTCTACTGTGGAGACCCGGCCCGGGAGATCATTCCCAGGGTGAAGGCTTTATTGCAGCGGGAGAGAGGGTTCGGCTCGCAAGTGCTCTTCGTCTGCGACCACCACGACCCCGACGACTTAGAATTCCAGATATTCCCGGTCCACTGCGTCAAGGGCACGGAGGAACCGGAAGTCATCCCGGAGCTGTACGAGTTCGTCACCGGGGAAAACGTGGTTCCGAAGAACCGGTACAGCGGGTTCTTCAACACCGACCTGAACCAGCGGCTGCAAGACCTGAACCCCGGCAAAATCACCATCTGCGGTGTTTGCACCGACATCTGCGTGCTCCACACCACTTCCGACGCCCGCAACCGTGACTACCCGGTGGAGGTGCCCGCCAGTTGCGTGGCCAGTTTCGATTCCGGCGCCCACGACTGGGCTCTGGGACACCTGCAGAAAATCCTCGGAGCCAGGATTACATAATCGCTGGCCGGTAGAAACGCCGGCCGGCTTTGCAGCTTGGGGCTCCCATGTCACCGGGCAGCCTTGCCCATATTTCTGGGGCGGGAGTATGATGGGCGAAATATTCTCCCGTTGAGTCCCGGCCGCCTTGGAGACGCTTCAGAACGTACCGGGCTTCCATGGCTTCCGGCCCCCCTTCCATGGATCGCTCCCCAAATACGGACCTCGCGAGGGACCATGCTCTACCGCACTTACCGCTATTCCCAGTGGGATGGAACCCAGCAACTCTTTGAGCTGGACGCCGAGTCGCTGATGGACCAGCTTTCCGAAGAGGTGCTGAGGCAGGGCGACGTTATGCGCGCCTTGCGGGAGATGTTCCGGCAGGGTTTCGAGGACCGGGAGGGCCGGCAACTGCCGGGGCTGAGGGACCTGATCGAGCAGTTGAAGAACCGCCGGCGCCAGCAGTTGCAGCAGTACAACATGGACTCGGTGGTCGAAGACCTACAGGAGAAGCTGGATGACATCCTGAGGACCGAGCGTTCCGGAATCGAGCGCCGGATGGAGGAGGCGCGCCAGCAGGTCGAAGAGGCCTCCGGCGACCAGAAAGAGCAGCAGGAAAGCCTCTACCAGATGCTGGAACGGCGGGCCCAGCGGAACCGGGAGAAGCTTGACGACCTGCCTGAAGGCGTTGGCGGGCAGATCAAGGAGTTGATGGAGTACGACTTCATGGACCCGGAGGCCCAGCAGAAATTCCAGGAACTGCTGGAAATGCTGAAGAACCAGATGGCCCAGAACGTCTCCCAGCAAATGCGGGACCAAATGCAGAGCATGTCCCCCGAGGACATGGCCGCCATGCGGGAAATGCTGCGCCAAATGAGCCAGATGATGCGGGACAAGATGGAGGGTAGGGAACCTGACTTCGACGGGTTCATGCAACAGTTCGGTCCCATGTTTGGCCCCAACCCTCCCCAGTCCTTCGACGAGCTTATGGAACGGCTCCAGCAGCAGATGGCCCAGATGCAGTCGATGATGGACAGCATGTCGCCGGAGATGCGACAGGAACTGCAGGACGCCATGGACTCGGCCTTGGACCCTGAAACGCGCCAAGCCATGTCCGAGTTTGCTTCATTAATGGAAATCATGATGCCCATGGACGACATGCGCCGCCAGTACCCCTTCCTGGGCGACGACAGCCTGACCATGGACCAAGCCATGGAGCTGATGCGCCAGCTACAGGACAACGACCAACTGGAGCAGGCGCTGCAGGAAGCCCTGCGCACCGGCAACTTGGAGGACATCGATCCGGACAGGCTGGCCGAACTGCTGGGGGAAGACGCCAAGCGGGTCTGGGAGCAGTTGAACCAGTTGCGCCAGATGCTCAAGGACGCGGGGTATCTTTCCAACGACGACAGGATGGAGTTAACCGCCCGGGGCATCCGCCGCATCGGCCAGAACGCCCTACGGGAGATTTTCGTCAACCTGAATAAAGACCGCATGGGCGGCCACATGATGGAGACCAGGGGCGCCAACGGCGACCTGCTGGGAGAGACCAAGCCCTACGAGTTCGGCGACCCCTTCCAAGTGGACCTCCAAGCCACCGTCAAGAACGCGGTGCTGCGGGGCGGCCCGCAGATCCCGGTCAGGATGCTGCCCGAGGACTTCGAGATTTACCGCAACGAGCACATGACCAGGACCGCTTCGGTCATCCTGCTGGACCAGAGCCGCTCCATGGGGTTATTCAACAATTTCCAGGCGGCCAAGAAGGTCACCCTGGCGTTGATGTCGCTCATCCGGACTCAGTACCCCCGGGACATTCTCTACGTCATTGGTTTTTCCGATTATGCTACGGAAATCAAGGAGGAAGACTTGGCAAAGGTCAGTTGGAACTCCTGGGTTTCGGGGACCAACCTGCACCATGCCCTTATGTTGTCACGAAAGCTGCTGTCCAAGGAAAAGGGCGGGTCGCGCCAGATCCTGGTGATAACCGACGGAGAGCCCACTGCCCACTTGGAAGGAGACCGGGCCTTCTTCGCCTACCCGCCCAGCTACCGCACCGAGCAGGAAACGCTGAAGGAGGTCAAGCGGTGCACCCAGGAAGACATCCTGATTAACACATTCATGCTGGAAAACTCCTACCAGTTGGTGAACTTCGTGGACCGGATGACCCGCATCAACCGGGGCCGGGCCTTCTACAGCAGCGCCGAAAACCTGGGCAAGTACGTGCTGGTGGACTACGTAACCAACCGGCGGAAAAAGGTGCTGGCGTAGGGGGCGTATTTGGTTCTGGATTAACCTCCTCTGACGATGCCCCACGGTATGCATGCATTGAGGCCCAGTTTCAGGAGCCCAAACGCATTTGCCGAGATTCCTGGACCTTTACCCATTGACGCAAGCGCCAAAGCCATGCTTCGATGGCCGTATCCCTACTTAACCACATAATTCAATCTCCACGAACGGGAGACGCCAAATTATGCCGCCGAAATATTCTCGACCCAAGCCACGTAAGGGAAAAGGAAAGTTGACACTCAAGGATGCCCGGCGGGCGGTCAAAGTAGCCGCGAAGGCAAAGACAACCAGGAAGAAAGTCACGAAGTGACCCTGAATGACCAACGACCCGCGCGACCGCTACGTCTTTGTGAATTGCCCATTCGACGAATCGTATAACGGGATGTTTTACGCACTAGTTTTCACTATCTACAAGTGCAATTTCCATCCCAGGTGCACTCTAGAGGCTGAAGACTCCGGTGAGAATCGTTTCGAAAAGATAGTACGGATCATAGGGGAGTGCAGGTTCGGGATCCACGACATCTCCCGCATCGAACTGGAGCCCACAACGGATTTGCCAAGGTTCAATATGCCCTTAGAGTTGGGAATTTTCTTGGGAGCCAGAAAGTTCGGTGCGGGGCGCAATAGAAATAAAAGATGTCTGGTACTTGACACTGAACCCTACCGTTACCAAAGGTTCATATCAGATATTGCAGGTCAAGACATAAAACCTCACCACGGGAGCGTAAGGGAACTGATAACCGTCGTTAGAGACTGGTTATCATCGTATAATCCGGGTCTTGAGAGTGGAAGCATAATGTGGGACGAGTACACTGAATTCCAGGAGAATTTACCTATATTGTGTGAGTCTGCCAACTTGGTCACTAGTGAGCTTACCTTCGCGGATTACGTCCGCCTTGTATATGCGTGGTTGGAGAACCGAGAATCGTAAACTCGGAAACCATTCCCCATAAAACCCGAAAACAGAACCGCTCATGATATCCCATCAACTTCCAACCATGGCCGTAGCCCAAATATTACCCTCCAACTTATGGGAAGATTTCATCCTTCTTCCAGGGAGGGCTTGGCATCCAGATTCGAAATAGCCGCAGTAGTTTGGATTGGTTCGTTTAGCGCAACCGTTTGACAGCTCAGAACCCGGCTTTTCTTGGCTGGAAGCATCTGTTAGAATTCCATTAACAATACATAACCGGGCCGTAACGCTGCCCCGCCAAGGGCAGCCGGACTTTTAAGGCAGTCCAGTGAGGCTGGCAAGGTTCAACGCCCCCAATAGCCCGGCACAGCCCGCAGCGGCTTGTCGGCAGCGTTGACTACCCCTTGCCGGAGGACGGACAAGGGGTTTTTTGTTGCAGAGGGCAGACCGGAAGTAGATGTCTCAACGCCAGATAATGAACCGGGACGACATCCGAAGAGCCCTTTCCCGGGTTGCCCACGAGATTTCCGAGCGCAACCGGGGCGTGAAGGACGTAGTGCTGGTGGGAATCTATACCGGCGGGGTGTATTTGGCCCGGAGACTGGCGGGAAACCTGCAGGAATTCGAAGGAGTCAATGTCCCTGTGGGGGCTCTGGACATCAACCTCTACCGGGACGACCTCCAGGAGCGCTCCAAGCCGGTGGTCAGGCCCACCGATATGCCGGAGAACATTCAAGGGAGACGGGTCGTGTTGGTTGATGACGTTCTCTACACCGGGCGAACGGTGCGGGCGGCCATGGATGCCCTGAACGACTTCGGCAGGCCGGACCAGATCCAACTGGCAATCCTCTTGGACCGCGGCCACCGGGAATTGCCAATCAGGCCCGACTTCATCGGCCAGAACGTTCCAACGGCCCACGACGAAGCGGTGAAGGTCAGGTTGACGGAGACCGACGGGGTGGACGAGGTGGCAATAGTCCGGGTGGACTCCGCCTCTGACCCCAGGGGCAGGGGCAGATGAAACACCAACTTTTCCGGCGCTGGGCCATGCCTGAAACTCCTGCCGGGTCACTCAACCGGTCTGGGGAGGGACGCAGGGCATGAGCCAGCAAGACCTGATGGAAGCCCGGAACTCCGCTCCCGTCAACGGCAAGGAAACCCCGCGCGCCGCGGCGCGCCGTCACATCTTGGACTTGGACGACTTCTCGCCGGCTGAGATCCAGGACGTTCTGGACTCGGCCGAGGGCATGGCCGAGGTCCTGGGCCGGGACATCAAGAAGGTACCGACCCTGCGGGGGCGGGTCATAGTTACCCTTTTCTACGAGGCCAGCACTCGCACCAGGGTATCCTTCGAAGAGGCCGGGAAGGTCCTCAGCGCCGACGTTATCAACGTATCCACCTCGGGAAGCAGCATCGAAAAGGGCGAGTCCCTGTTGAACACGGGACTCACCCTCCAGGCCATGGGCGTGGACTCAATCATTGTGCGCCACCCCCACTCCGGTGCGCCGAACCTGCTGGCCCGCCACTTGGACCGGGTAGCAGTCATCAACGCCGGAGACGGCATGCACGCCCACCCCACCCAGGCGCTGCTTGACCTATTCACCATCAGAAGAAGGCTTGGGCGGCTGGAAGGGTTGAAAATCGTCATCGTGGGCGACGTGCTCCACAGCAGGGTCGCCCGTTCCGGCCTGTGGGGGTTCTCCAAGATGGGAGCCAAGGTGGTGCTGAGCGGCCCGGCCACCCTGCTGCCCATAGAGTTTCTCTCTTCCAACGGGGATGCCAGGGCCTTGGGCGGACCCGGCGCCGTGGAGATGGACACCGACTTGGACCGGGCCATTGAGGATGCCGACGTGGTAATGGCGCTGCGGCTTCAATCGGAAAGGCAGGAAGGAGGATTCCTGCCAAGTCTGCGGGAGTACGTCCGGCGCTGGCAGTTGACCGACCAGCGTTTGGCCAAGGCCAAGCCCGGCGCACTGGTGATGCACCCGGGACCGATGAATGAGGGCATAGAGATAAGCACCTCAATTGCCCACGGCGCCGCCTCGGTCATCGAAGAGCAGGTGACCAGCGGGGTGGCGGTCCGTATGGCCCTCCTATACTTGGTAGCCGGCGGAGGCGAGGGGAAATGACCGGGGATATAACAGACTCAGGCGCCCTGCTGATCAAAGGCGCCAGGATTCTTGACCCTTCCCAGGGCTTGGACCAAGTGGGAGACCTGCTGGTCTCCGGTGGAGAAATAGCGGCCGCCGGCGCAGTGCCGGCCGACCAGGTACCCGCCGGTTGTCGCGTCGTGGACGCTACGGGGTTGGTGGCTTCCCCCGGCTTCATCGACTTGCATTGTCACCTGAGAGACCCCGGCTACGAGTACAAGGAGACACTGGCCGCCGGTTCCAGGGCCGCCGCCCGGGGCGGGTTCACCACCATCTGCTGTATGCCCAACACGGAACCACCCATCGACACCGCCCCGTTGGTGGACTTCCTCAAACGCCGTTCCAAGGAAGAAGCGGTGGTGAGGGTGCACCCCATCGCCTGTATCAGCAAAGGGCGGCAGGGCAAAGAACTGGCCGAAATGGAGGAACTGGCCTCTGCGGGCGCCGTGGCTTTCAGCGACGACGGAGACCCGGTGTACGACGCCAACCTGATGCGGCTGGCGCTGACCTACAGCTTGGACCTCGGACTGCCAATAGCCAACCATTGCCAGGACTGTTCCCTGTCCGCCCGGGGCGTGATGGCCGAAGGCCGTGTCTCCTCCCGCCTGGGCCTGTCAGGTATCCCGGCGGCGGCAGAAGAGGCCATGATGGCCCGGGATATCTCCTTGGCGGAACTCACCGGTGGCAGGCTGCACGTGCCCCACGTCAGCACCGCCGGGTCGACCGCTCTGGTGCGGCAGGCGCGGGAACGCGGACTGGCAGTAACCGCGGAAGCCTGTCCTCATCACCTCACCATCACCGAGGACTGGGTCTTGGGGGGCCAGGGAGCCGAGACGCCGTCGGCAGGCCTGCGGGCCTACGATACTTCCACCAAGGTCTATCCGCCGCTGCGGAGCCAGCAGGACGTTGACGCCTTGGTGGAAGCCTTGGCCGAAGGGGTAGTCGACTGCATTGCCACCGACCACGCGCCCCACGAACCGGTGAGCAAACAGGTAACCTACCAGGACGCCGCCTTCGGCATCAGCGTCCTGGAGACCGCCTTTGGCTCAACCATGCAACTGGTGCACCAAGGCAAATTAGCCTTGAATCAACTGGTGGAGCGGTTGACGGTAGGACCAGCGCGAGTCTTGGGACCGGCCTTCGAACAATACGCCACCCTGAAGCCCGGCACCCCCGCCGACTTGGTGCTGTTTGACCCCTCACGGGAGTGGGTGGTGGAAACCTCAGAGTTCGAGTCCCTTGGGAAGAACACCCCGTTGGCGGGTGTCACGCTGAAAGGGCAAGTAGTCGCAACCGTGGTGGAAGGACGTTTGGTCTTCGAGCAGCAGGGTCATATTGGCGGAAATCGGAATGGATAAAACGGCGCACTTGGTCTTGGAAGACGGTACTATTCTCACCGGGTTGGCCTTCGGCGCAGAAGCGGAGGGCCAGGGAGAGGTGGTATTCAACACCAGCATGACCGGCTACCAGGAAGTGCTGACCGACCCTTCCTACGCCGGCCAGTTGGTGACCTTGACCTATCCCCTGATTGGAAATTATGGAATTAACCAGGAGGATTTCGAGTCCAAGCAAATCAGGGTCAACGGCCTCATAGTAAAAGAGCATTGTGACCGGCCCAGCCACGGGCTGAGCACCCGGACTCTCCACGAGTTCCTGGAGTCCCAGGGCATACCGGGCATCAGCAACGTTGATACCCGGGCCTTGACCAAGCGTCTCCGCAGCCGGGGCGTCATGCACGGCCTCATCTCCGCAGGCGACCCCCAGGCTGCACTGGAACAATTGGCGGAACTGCCCAGTTACGGCGATACCGACTTCGTAAAGGTGGTATCCACCGAAGAGAGCTACCAGTGGGACAGCCCGTCAGTCCAGCCCGACCCGGCGGCCAAGTATCGCATTCTGGTGACCGATTGCGGCCTCAAGTACAACATTCTGAGGCTGCTGAACCAGCGGGGTTGTGAGGTCATAGCCTTGCCGGCCACCACCCCGGCAGACGAACTACTGGCTCTCCAGCCCTCCGGAATACTGCTGTCCCCAGGGCCGGGCGACCCGCAGCTCCTGGACTATCTGCTGGATTCGGTCAGGCAACTCTTGGGACGGGTCCCCATCATGGGCATCTGTCTTGGACACCAGATAGTAGCCCGGGCTTTGGGCGCCGGCACTTATAAGCTCAAGTTCGGCCACCGGGGAGCCAACCACCCCGTAAAAGACCTGGAGACCGGGAGAGTTTACATAACAGCACAGAACCACGGGTACGCAGTCAGCACCGAGGGTTTGCCTCAAGGGTTGGAGGTCTCACATATCAATCTGAACGATGACACTGTGGAGGGCTTGGTCCACCGTTCCATGCCCCTCTTCACCATTCAATACCATTCGGAAGCGTCGCCTGGGCCCCGGGACAACGAGTACTTATTCGACCGTTTTCTCGCCCTGATCGACGATTTCGGCAGTAACCGGAAGTAGTCTAAAAAACGGGAGGAGGTGCAGGTGAACCCAAAGCAAACCCCCATGAGGGATGCCGCAGTTGCAGGCGCGGCAAAACAAGCAACTCGTTAGGACCTCTCAAAGACAACATGGGAATGCATTATTCTTTTTCTTTTTCCGGAGGATTCCATGTCTCTATTCACTAGCATGTTGTGGGATGAGGGGGTAGAGGTGGAGGTGCCCGGTAATGTATCGGGATTGCTAAAAGTGTTGGACCAGGAAGTATCCCAGTTCCAATGCGAGGGATACGGTTTTCATTTGACCCCGGCCAAGGGGAGCATCGGCAACAACTGGAACCTGATAATCAGGTCCTTCGACGAGTCCGGCGACAGGGGGAACGACGTCCAGCTGGGAATGCTCGTTGTGGAGCGAGGGGAAAGCGGCGCCGTCGTGTTCCGAATTCCTCCCGCCGTGGAGCAACTGAACTGGCTTCCGCCGGACTGGCAGCCACAGGAGCGGCTGTTCGGCTCCTTCGTTTCCCAGGTGCTGAATTCGCTTCAGCGGCGCCAGCTGATCGAGCTGCCAGGCCCCCTGCCGGAGTTCTAGCAGGCCGGCGCAGCCGGCTCCGCCGGCTTGGAGCACCAAAATACAGGTCACCCGGTACGGCCTCCCTGGCGCAGGCCGGTAGCTAAACTTGGCCGGTGAGCGGCGGACGCTCCGGCTCCGACGGAGGGACCAAAATAGCAGAAAGGCTCGAAAAGGTGCTGGTCATCGGCTCGGGACCCATTGTCATTGGACAGGCAGCCGAGTTCGACTACGCCGGCACCCAGGCATGCAAGGCCCTCCGGGAAGAGGGCGTTTCCACGGTTCTGGTCAACTCTAACCCGGCAACCATAATGACCGACCAGGGAATTGCTGACCGGGTCTACATCGAACCCTTAACCGTGGAAGTGGTGGAAAGGATAATTGCCGCGGAGCAGCCCGACGGCATCCTGCCCACACTGGGCGGTCAGACAGGGTTGAACCTGGCGGTTGCCTTGGCGGACGCCGGGGTGCTGGAGAGGCACGGCGTGCGGCTCCTGGGCACTCCCCTTGAGACCATCCGCACTTCGGAAGACCGGGAATTCTTCCGCACTTTTCTACACGAGATCGGAGAGCCCGAGCCCGAGAACATTTCGGTATCCTCCTTGGAGGAGGCCAAGGAGTGGGCCGCAGGGGTGGGCCTGCCCTTGGTGATACGGCCTGCCTTCACCCTCGGGGGCACTGGCGGAGGCATCGCCGGCACCTGGGAGGAGCTGGAAGCGATAGTCAACAGCGGGCTGCTGGCCAGCCCCATCTCTCAAGTGCTGCTGGAAAGGTCTCTTGTCGGCTGGAAGGAAATCGAGTACGAGGTGATGCGGGACGGGGCGGACAACTGCATCACCGTGTGCAACATGGAAAACCTGGACCCCATGGGAGTGCACACGGGCGACAGCATCGTGGTGGCGCCCAGCCAGACCTTGACCGACCGCGAGTACCAGATGCTGCGCACCGCCAGCCTGAAGATAATCCGGGGGCTGGGCATAGAAGGCGGCTGCAACGTCCAGTTCGCCCTGCGTCCCCACCCCGTGGTGAGCGACGCCATCAGGCGCCACTCCGAGACGCCGTGGGAGCCGGACTCGCCCTATTACGTTATCGAAGTCAACCCCAGGGTCAGCCGCAGCTCGGCCTTGGCCAGCAAGGCCACCGGCTACCCCATAGCGCGAGTGGCCGCCAAGATTGCCGTGGGCAAGCGGCTGGACGAGATTCCCAACGCGGTTACACGCCAGACCCAGGCGGCCTTCGAGCCGGCCTTGGACTACTGCGTTGTGAAGATACCGCGCTGGCCATTCGACAAGTTCCCCCACGGCGACCGCAGCACGACCACCCAGATGAAGGCCACCGGTGAGGTGATGGTGATTGACCGCACCTTTGAGGCGGCCATCCAGAAGGCGGCCCGCTCCCTGGAAATTGGGGGCCGTACCCTGCTGTGGGAGAACCCGGACTGGAGCGATGAAGACGGCGAAATATTGGACAAGCTCCCGCTGGGGCCCAACGACCAGCGCCTCTGGGGTCTGGTGGCGGCCCTTCGCCGGGAAGCGACCGTCGAAGACCTTGTGGACCGCACCTTCATAGAGCCTTGGTTTATCTACGCCCTGCAGCGCATTGTGGAAATGGAGCGGCGTCTCTTGGCCGAGCCCTTGACGCCAGCACTATTGCTGCAGGCCAAGCGCCTGGGCTTTTCCGACCAGCAGGTGGGAACCCTGTCGGACGTGCTGCCGGAGCAGGTGCGGAACCTGCGGGTGCAGTGGGACATCAAGCCGGTGTACAAGACCGTGGACACCTGCGCCGCCGAGTTCGAGGCGGCGACCCCCTACTACTACAGCACCTACGACCAAGAGAACGAGGCTCCCCCGCTGCTGGGGAAGAAGGCCATCGTCTTGGGCAGCGGCCCCATCCGCATCGGGCAGGGGATCGAGTTCGACTATTGCAGCGTTCATGCCGCTTGGGCCCTCACCGCCGCCGGGGTCAAGAGCATCATGGTCAACTCCAACCCGGAGACTGTATCGACCGACTTCGATGCCAGCGACAGGCTCTACTTCGAGCCCTTGGACGAGGAGGCAGTCCGGGACATCATCGACAACGAGACAGTGGACGACGAGCCCCCGCCCTGCGTTGTGCAGTTCGGCGGGCAGACCGCCATTGACTTGTCGCAGAAGCTGGCCACCGCCGGCCTTCCCCTACTGGGTTCCAGCGCCGAAGCCATCGACGCTGCCTCGGACCGCCACAAGTTCGAGGAGTTCATGTCCAGGCTGGGCATACCCCAGCCCCCAGGCGCGGCAGTCGCTTCGGTAACCGACGCCCTCCAAGTGGCCCAGAACATTGGGTATCCTGCCGTGGTCCGGCCCAGCTATGTCCTCGGCGGGCGGGCCATGGAGATAGTGCAGAACGCTTCGGACCTCATCCGCTACTTGACGGCTGCCACCGAGGTCTCTCCCGACCGGCCGGTGCTGATCGACCGGTACATGGAGGGCAAGGAGTGCGAGGTTGACGCGGTCTGCGACGGGGAGCAGGTGCTGATACCGGGCATCATGGAGCACATAGAGCGGGCCGGGGTGCATTCCGGGGACTCCATGGCCATCTACCCGGGGCTCAACCTAACCCAGGACGAAGTCAACACCCTGGTTGAATACACCACCCGCATGGGCTTGGCCTTGGGCATCAAGGGCCTGATGAACGTGCAGTTCGTCATTCACGGCGGCCCGGCCTACCGCAGCCCCCAAGTCCCCGAAAGCAGGTCTGACGGCAGGTCCGACACCACCGTGTACGTGCTGGAGGTAAACCCCCGGGGCAGCCGCACCATTCCGTTCATATCCAAGGTGACCGGCGCGCCGGTGGCAACCATCGCCACCAGGGTCATGCTGGGGGAGACCCTGGCCCAGCAGGGCTACGAGGGCGGGCTGTGGCCCCGGCAGAAGCTGGTGGGCATCAAGGCGCCGGTGTTCTCCATGGCCAAGCTGGTGGGGGTGGATTGGCACTTGGGGCCGGAAATGACTTCAACCGGGGAAGTAATGGGCATCGACCTCCAGTTCCCCGCGGCCCTTTCCAAGGCCCTGCTGGCGGCCAACCTGAGGCTGCGCAAGGGAATGGGCATACTGCTGAGCATCGCCGACCAAGACAAGGCGGAAGCCCTCTCTTTGGTCAGGGAGCTGAACCAGGCCGATTGCAAGCTGTACGCCACCGAGGGCACCGCCGCCATGATTTCCGCTATGGGCATTCCGGTCATCATGGCCACCAAGCGGCTGGACGAGGGACACCCCAACTGCTTGGACGTCATCAACGATAACTTGGTGGGAGCGGTGATAAACACCCTGTCCGGGGACTCTTCGGTGTTGCAGGACGGCTTCTTCATCCGCCGGGCTGCGGTGGAGCACCAGATCCCCTGCTTCACCGCCTTGGACACGGCCCGGGCCGCGGTGGAAAGTCTGCTGATGGAAGGGGGGAACTACAACGTGCGGCCCACCGTGGAGTACTTGAGCCCGGCCTAAATCCCGCCTGAGCCCGGCGTGATCCATAGCTGAACCCTTACCAGTCCATCTCCATACCCAGGCCTGCCTCCCTGGCCTTGTCGTAAGCCAGCTTGGCCGCCGCAACGTCGGCCACGCCGGTTCCCATGAGCTTGACGTAGACTATCTCGTCGTCGGCCCTCCGCCCGGCTACGTCGCCGGCCACGGCGTGGCGCAGCTCCATGGCCCGGCTCCACTGGAAGACGCCCCGGTCCACCGCGCTAGCCATGTCGCCCGCTTCGCTCCACGCCTGCTCCAAGGAGTCGACGAAGATACGTCCGGCCCGCGCCAGGACCGCGTCGTCCACTTCCCGGGCCCGCCACGTCGTGGGGCCGGCTCCAACCACGGTGGCCCCTGGACTCAGCCACTCGCCCTCCACCACCGGCTCCATCGTTGCTGCGATGCAAACAACCATGTCGCTGCCGGAAACCGCCTCCCGGTTGCTACCGGTGGCCGTCACTTCCACTCCCAATTGCTCGGCCATGCTCTGGGCAAACCTTTCCCGGTTTTCCGCGGTGCGGCTGTAGGCCCGGATGCTCTTAACGTTCCGCACCAAGAGGGCCGCTTCCAGTTGGGTGGGCGCTTGGTAGCCCGTGCCAATGATTCCCACCGTCGACGCGTCGGCCCGGGCCAGGTACTTGAGCGCCACGCCGGTGGTGGCCCCGGTGCGGAGCTGTCCCAGCCGGTTGGCCTGGGTGTAGCAGAGCAGTTCACCGGTGCCGGCGTCGTACAGGCTTACTTGGAAGGAGTATTTGCCCCGCACCACGGTGTAGGTCTTGATCCCCAGCACACCTTCGTAAAACAGCCCGCCCCCCATCACCGAAAGCATGCCGCTGTCGGCGATTATCTTCCGGCGGGGAAGGTTGTAGGCCAAACCCTGTCCGAACTGCCGTTGCATGGACTCGATGGCCTGCAGCATGTCCTGCATGGAAACTGCCCGGTTGACGTCTTCGTCCCTCAAGAACAGGGCCATAACTTTCTACTCCCGTCATTCCTGGGATTAGTCCTGGGGCAAGTCCTGGTCTCTCGTTGCCGGGGCGGATGGAAGGGCCGGGGAGGCGGGAACCTACTTGAAGTAGTCCCGGTTCTTGCGGATGTAGTGGCGCCACTCCGAAGGCACGGCGAACTCGTCGAAAATGGCGTTTACCGGGCAGACCGACACACAGTAGGAACAGTCGATGCAAGTTTCCGGATCGATGTAGTACTGGTCGTCTGCATCGGTGGTAAGGATGCAATCGACAGGACACACCTCTACACACGTTGCATCTTTAACCCCAATGCAGGGTTCGGTTATCACGTAAGGCATCCGAATCCATTCTCTAGCGAAAGGGGTGCAATGTTTTCGGCCGGGGCTTTATTCTCAAATCCAGCAAGATATTTTGTCAAGCAATAACGGATAATATATAATATTAAAAATTACGTAAGGAAATGGCCGAGGGATTATCCGTTGGAACTGCGGGAACTGATTAGTTTCTACCACGTGGCCCGGCTGCGCAGCGTCTCCAAGGCCGCGCGCTCCCTGGAACTGGGCCAGCCCACCGTGACCACTCACCTGCGGAAGCTGGAATCGGAGTTTGGTATAACCCTCTTCGACCGGATCAAGCGTCCCATTCAACTGACCTCCGAAGGCATAACCCTGCTCGAACTGGTCACCCCGGTGGTTACGTCGGTGGACACCCTGAAGACCCAGATGGACTATTCGGAACGGCGGGGCTCCTTCACCATCGGGGCCTACCCCGACTTGGTGATGCACCACCTGCCCCGGGGAATTCAGTCCTTCCGGGAGACTTACCCCGACGTGCGAATCCGCCTCCTCGCCCGCAGCTACTCCCCGCTGATCCAGTTGGTAAAATCCGGCGAAGTAGACTTGGGCTTCTGCTCGCCTCCCCCCGGGGACGACTTCAGCCTGGAGTTCAAGGAGCTCTTCGAGTACAACGTAGTCCTCATGACCCCGCCCAATCATCCTTTGCTGACCGCCCCCACGCCGACGCTCCAGGACATCGCCGCCTTCCCCCTGATTCTCTCCGGCCCGGAGAGCCTCACCCGTCAGAAGGTCGAGCAGGTGCTCAAGGGGCAGGGGATTCCCTGCGAGATTGTGCTGGCCTTGGACGACACCGAGTCCATCAAGCGCTACGTGGAAATCGGCATGGGGGTGGCCATCTGCAGCGACTTCACTCTCCACCAGGAAGACCACGACAAACTGGGGGTAGTCCGGCTGGACCACCTGTTTGAGTCTTCCGTCATCGGCATCTGCACCCTCAAGGGCAAGTTCCTGGGAAGGGCGGTGCGGAACTTCATCGAGACCATGTCTGACGAACTGCGCGGTTATCACGCGGAAATGCTGGACTGGGATCGCGACGAGGTGACGCTCCCAGCCGACTGACCGGCTGCGCCAGGAGGCCGCAGCCCAGGGCTACCGGCCTTGGGCTAAAGTGGGTCTGCCGTTTCTTCCCTGGGAATCACTTCCCTGACCCGCCGCTCCAAATAGGACCGCGCCGCCAGTATGTGCCGCCCGCAGGTCATACAGGTCAGTCCAATGTCGGCTCCCAGCCGTCCCACCTGCCACCGGTAGCCGCCGCAGGGATGGGCCTTCTTCAACCGCACCATGTCTCCGGATCGCAGCGTCAGGGCCATCCTTGGCCTCCGGCTTCCAGTATGCCGTTGATTGCCTCCCGTAACCGGGCGGTCTCCTTCCGGGCGGCCTCGGCGAAATCCGGCCCGCCGGAAGCATAAATGATGCCCCTGGATGAGCTTATCACCGCCCGGCGCCCCCTGGCGTCCACCCCCCGGCGCACGGCTTCTTCCAAGTCACCTCCTTGGGCCCCTATTCCGGGAATCAGGAAAGGGACGCCGGGGCAGCACTGCCTGACGGTACTGAGCTGTTCCGGGTAGGTGGCGCCCACCACCAAGCCCAAGTTGCCCTCGGCACTCCACTCAAGGGAGGACAAGGCCAAGTGCTGGTAGAGGGGCATATTCCCGTCGCGTCCAACCACCTCCAGGTCCTGCAGGTCCGCCGAGCCCGGGTTGGAGCCCCGGCACCAGAGGAAGGCGCCCCTTGCCGGGTCCTCCAGGAAGGGCAGCACCGAGTCCCGCCCGCCCCAGGGGTTGATGGTCACCGCATCGAATTGCCACACTTGGAACATTGCCTTGGCGTAGCCCTCGCTGGAGCCGCCCATGTCGCCCCGCTTGGCGTCACCTATCAGCAGGGCGTCGGGGGCCCGGGAGCGGATGTGTTCCACGGTCCGTTGCAAGGCTTCCAGCCCGGCTGCTCCCATAGCTTCATAGTAGGCCAGGTTGGGCTTGTAGGCGCAGGCCAAGTCCGCCGTGGCATCCACGATGGCCCGGTTGAACTCACCGGCGTCCGAGACCGGCAGCAGGTCAGGATAGACGTCCAGTCCAACGCAGACCAAGCTGCGGGTCAACTCGATGGCCCGGTCGAACCGCTCCAGGAAGGTTGGCAAGGCTGACCTCCGGGCCGCATGGTTGGCGGCGGTGCGGCTTAACTATTGGAATTGCCAATCGGGGGAACGGATAGCTGCTGGCAGATTCGCCTTGCGGTATACAAGTGGATTTCCCGGTGGCGCGGAATAGAGGTTTTCCGGTTCGCTTGCGGATTTTCCCAGATAGTATGGTCCCCGCCCTCCCTCACGAATTGACAACCATGTTGGCGGAGATAATGCAGCAGCTCACGCCTTCGCATGAGGCCTTATCCTTAGGCCGCTGGCGCAACTCTGGATGCCGACTGCATCACGAGGTAGATCGGCTCCTCCAAATCGGCCTCAGGTCCGGAAACGGCAGGATTCGGCAGAGGCAGCGGCTCCCCCCTAAGCAGGTTGGTCTCTGCCATATCAACCAAGGCGCTGCCCAACAGCCGGCGAGCCTCCTCCAAGTCAACTCCCCAAGTTATGACCCCGGGGAAATCCACCACTTCGGCGTGGACCCCTTTATCCAAGTATTTAAACGTAGCCTGATAGGTCAGCATAACCGTCACCCCGCTCAATTATACGTTAAGGCCTCGGCGGGTCAATCTGAAACGCAAGCCGTTACTGTGGATTCCCTGTTGTGAACCAAGGTTGGCTTGGGGCGTAAAAATTTGGACTGTTTGCCCACCGAACACCGGGTTGCTAACATGGCCTCAATTCGAACCTTGGCAAGGGAGGGCGCCGGTGGACTTGGGCGGCGACTTGGTGGAAGCGACCTTCCTGGAGCGGCTGAACCGCTTCGCCGCCAGGGTGGAGGTCGAAGGCCGGGAAGAGTTGTGCCACGTCGCCAACTCCGGGCGGATGCGGGAACTGCTGGTTCCGGGCTTCCGGGTCTGGCTGAAACACCGCCCGGGGGAACACCGCAAGACCAGCTACGACTTGGCCTTGGTGGAACTTGAAACGGAGAATGGAACGGCGCCGGGAACGGCGAACCGAAGGGTGCTGTCCTCGGCGGACGCCCGGCTCCCCAACGCTTTGGTGAAAGAGGCCCTGCATAAGGGGGCGTTGCCGGACTTCAGCGGCTACCCGGCAATAAAGCCCGAAGCCACCTTCGGCGAGAGCCGGCTGGACTTCCTTCTGGAAGGACCACCTGCTTCGGGGATGCCCTCCAAGTGTTACATAGAGACCAAGTCGGTGACCTTGGTCGAGTCCGGCACCGGTCTCTTCCCCGACGCTCCCACCTCTCGCGGGGTGAAGCACTTGGGCAGCTTGGCCAAGGCCGTGGCAACCGGAAACCGGGCGGCGGTTATCTTCGTGGTGCAGAGGGCCGATGCCCGCCGCCTTTCGCCCAACGACCCGGCCGACCCCGAATTTGCCGTAGCCTTACGCCAAGCCCTGGCCGCCGGGGTGGAAGCCTTTGCCTACCGCTGCCGGGTCAGCCTGGAAGAAATAGAGCTTGCCGACCGGATTCCCATAGTCCTGCCCCCGCTGGACTGCCCGGTCCGGCCCGTCCGCTGACCAGAGTTAACGCTCAATGCCGCCCCACGACCCAACACCGCCCGGTCCGGCCTTGGGGGACCGTCTCCGGGAGCTGTACCGGCGGTTATACCAAGCCTACGGCCCCCAAGGCTGGTGGCCCGGCGACGGCCCCACCGACGTCGTCATCGGGGCAATCCTGACCCAATCGGCCTCCTGGAAAAACGTCGAACTTGCCCTGGCCAACCTGAAGGCCAATGATTGCTTCTCCCTGGCGGCCATCCACCGGACTCCCCAGGACGAACTGGCCCAAATCATTCGTCCCAGTGGCTACTACAATGCCAAAGCCCGGAAGCTCAAGGCCTTCGCCGCCTATCTGGCCGAACACCACGTTGGGAACCTGGAGCAAGGAAACATAGAGGAAGGAAGCTCAAGCGATGGAAGCTTGGAGGCCTTTCTAGCCCAGGAAACCGCTCCCCTTCGTTCCCAGTTGCTCTCCATCCACGGCATCGGCCCCGAGACCGCCGACGACATACTCCTCTACGCCGCCAACAAGCCCTCTTTCGTCATCGACGCCTACACCCGCCGCATCCTGCACCGGCTGGGTATGCTTGAAGACCCGGACAAGGCAACCTACTCCGAGATTCAAGACCTCTTCCACCACAACCTGCCCCCCGACGTCGAGACCTTCCAGGAATTCCACGCCCTGCTGGACCGCCACGCCAAAGACACGTGCGCCAAGACCCCCCGCTGCCCCGGCTGCCCCCTGCTGGACGTGTGTCCTACGGGTGGGGGCCTGCAGCCCGTCCCAGACTTGTCGCGCCTAGTGGCAAAAACTCTCCGGACGGGGAGAGAAATCCTCATCTGCGAAGTTGATCATGCAGGGTCATGGAATTGGAACTAGGGAACGAGTTGTGGAGTATCATATAACGGCGGTGAAGGCGAAAAATGTCACAGAGAGCCTAGGAGACCCTTAGTACGGAGGCGTACAAGGGATAAAAAACCATGAGTGACTTGCACTATCCAGATTTGCAGATACAGGGATTTCGCGGAATCAAGGACCTTTCAATCCCGCAATTGGGCCGCGTAACGCTGATAACGGGGAAGAATAACACCGGGAAGTCCTCGGTTTTGGAAGCTTTGCGAATTCATACGCAAAATGCCGCCGCACATGTCTTGCATAGTGTCCTTGCAAGTCGAGATGAATATGTGTGGGGAATGGATGAACATGATCGGCCATATGATACAGAAACCATGTTCCACTCTTCCGTGTTGTTCCACGGATTCCCTAAAATCGCTGATGATATTGGCTCAATCCTAATCTCTACCAGCGGAAAATCACGCGGTATGAAATTGAGCTTATGGGTCGAATGGTTCGTCGAGCATACTGATTCAGACGGTAGTCGAAGATTGCTCCCAGGACAAGAAGATCTATTTGGGGAACGCGAACTAGTGGCCGCGTTGGTTGCACAAACTGAAGAGAGAAGGCTAATTTTGACCCTAGATTCCTTGCATAGGCAGTCCCGTACGCGTCGAGGGCTTCGTCCTCGGCCATCTGACATACCGCGAATGCCATGTACATTCGTTGGCTCCTACGGTACAGATATGGCGGAGACCTTGGGGGAGATGTGGGACCAAATTACACTAACCCCTAGCGAGCATGAAGTCATTGAAGCGTTGCAAATCATTGACCCGAGAATTTCTGCAATCAACATGGTTGGTGGTGAAGGTGCCTTCAGAACAAAAAAGGCACTCGTAAGAGTGGAACATATCGGTCGCCCAGTGCCACTCCGCTCTTTCGGCGACGGAATGAACCGGCTGTTTGCCATAATTCTGGCATTGGTCAACTCCCGTGGAGGCTTGCTGCTAATTGACGAATTCGAGAACGGGCTGCATCACTCAGTTCAACTAGATGCTTGGCGCATGATATTCCGTCTAGCCCAGGATTTGGACGTCCAAGTTTTCGCTACTTCACACAGCTGGGACGCCGTGGAGACCTTCCAAAAGGCTGCGGAAGAAGTTCCCGAACAGGGAGTGCTTTTGAGGCTCACTCGCAGGTACGACAAGATCTTCGCAACGGTGTTCGCCGAACAGGAACTGGCCGTCGCAACGCGACACAATATTGAGGTACGTTGACTTGGCTGGCCAGAAAATTCTCTTGGTGGAAGGGACTGACGACGAGCATGTCCTGAAACACATTTGCGGTAATCGCGACATACCTCACCTTGACGAAGTGCGACCGCACGAAAATGACTATGACCTACTTGACGACTTTTCGACTCGGCTGAAAGCTAGCAGTGAGGAAGGAGACGTTGTAGGAGTTGTCATTGACGCAGACAAAAATCCTGCTGGTCGCTGGCAGTCCATCAGAGATCATCTAATTAAGGCAGGATACGAACATGTGCCTCTGCAAGCGGCCTTGGACGGCACGATTCTCAACCCTCCCGGGTACTCGCTTCTGCCAAGAGTGGGAGCTTGGATCATGCCCGATAACCAAAGTCGCGGAAAGTTAGAGCATTTCTTGCGCTTTCTCGTTCCTGATGGTGACGACTTGATAGACCATGCCACCCAAGTCGTAGAGGGCATTGCCGCCCCGAGGTTTAGAGATAAAGATAAGCTCAAGGCAGTCATGCACACCTGGCTCGCATGGCAAGGTTCCCCCGGCAGGCCCTATGGCACTGCCATCACAGCGGGGTTTCTTGACGCTAACGCACCGCATGCAGACGCTCTAACGTCCTGGCTGAATAGACTGTTTTTCCCCGAATGACCCGCGACATGACCAATCAACCGCGACGCTAACGCTTGATTGAAGCTGTCTTCACTCCGGGGGAGGTTTCGACCCATTCCCAGCGGGGCAAGAAACTTAGTCATTTGGTTGGAGGTCAAGGAAAACGAACCAGAGCAGTTCGAGAAAGCTGTCCATCTGGACCGTATGCTCCGTTCCCCTGAAAATAACGCCGGGCGCATGTTCCGAAAGCAGGCATATTTGCACTATCGAAGGATTCCCCTTGAAGACGCCATAATGCTGGATAACCAAGAGAGGCAAGATATTAACCATTTCAACAACGAATGTGAGGGCCATTGTGGTCTATCGTTCCTATTCCTTCCAATTTTGAGAGCCCACTGGCGCACTGTCGCTCGTTTGTTGTCAGCCCAAAAGCCGATCTCTATGGTGGGCCATATCGGCCAAATGCCCTATTTCGAAACCTACCGAATGGTTCATTCCACGACATCGCCAACCGCTAGCCAGCCGGCACCAAAAAGGGGACCAAGTCGATTTCGTCCTTAAATCCGATTCGCTCCTTACTCCTTCCAACCGAAGCCGAATCTATTCCTCCCTTCCCCAATCCCCGCCACTGACGCTCCGCCCCTTCCATACCGGTGAAACTCCCCTTTATCATGGTAATAGCTTTGACTGCTTGCCCTGCCCAATCGCCATGAATTCCCTTTTCGAAAGTCCCATCGCCCGCCCGGCCGCACAGGTCCCGGCATCCAACTCGGCATCAATAAAAAGCGCGCGGAAAATCGCTGAAACTGTTGCAAAACCTCAAGAAAGTACCCACTGTTCTCAATTACCTGGGACATTTGAGACCCGAAATAGGCCGGTTGCCAAAGCTGAATTGGCCAGAATGTCCCAGAATTACCCAGTTTTCCGGAAAATCAAAAACCCCACCGGTTGCAATGATGACCCTCCGGCAGGCGGCCAGACCCGCCTCCCCGAAGCCAAAATGGTGGAAAATGGCGGGAAATGGTGGGGATATTGAATTTTTCTTCCTTCCGGCAGGCGGGCCGGCCCATGATGGACTCCAAGCCTACCGGCCCAAGGGCCGCTCTGGTAAGATGCAGACAACACTACTCCTGAAGGAGGCAGCGCCATGTTCAAGACCACCAATATTGACCACGTGGGCGTCAATACCAACGACATGGAGGCCACGGTACAGTTCTATTGCGGCATTTTGGGCATGAAGATCGCCCGCACCATGCGCACCCCCAACGGCGGCAGGCACTACAACGTTGAGATCGGCGGCGGAAACTCATTCGCCTTCTTCGAAACCGACGAGGACCTGTCCAAGACCAGCAACCAGTACCTGAACCACTTCGCCATCCCCGTCTCCACCGAGGAAGAGTTCAACGAGTCGCTGCAACAGTTGAAGAGCAACGGTGTGGAAGTGACCGACATCATCGAACGCCACTGGGGCAAGACCTTCTACTTCAACGACCCCAACGGCATCACCCTGCAGATCGAACTCCAGACCAAGGAGGACGAGCGGGACCCCATGGGCGACCCCGACCCGGTCCCTTCAGCCGCGAAGTTCATGAAGTAAGCAGGGGCGTCCTGAATGAGGAAATCGTAACCGGGGCGTTCTGGACGAGCACGTAGTAGGGGCGGGTTTCAAACCCGCCCCTACAGCATGACAAGGAATAGCAGCCTTGGCCGCTCCAGCGGCCTTGTCCAAGAACTCCCTAGAAGAGGGAGCGGGACTGTCCCCCGTCCACGTTGATGCAGGCGCCAGCCACCAAGTCGGCCCGGTCCGATGCCAGGAACGCCACCATCTCCCCGATGGGCTCCGGCCAGCCGAACTTCCCGGCGGGCAGGTTCCGGTCAATGAACTCGGCCACCACCTCCGGCGTGTTGTTCTGCTGGAACCGGTCCCAACTGCTGCCGGGGAAGTCGATGGACCCGGGGGCGATGCTGTTCACCAGCACGTTATAGGGAATGGTCTGCAACGCCAAGTGCTTGGAAAAGGCGATCAGCCCGGCCTTGGCCGCCATGTAGTCCATGGACCCGCCGTACTCCCGGCCATAGATGGAGGAAATGTTGACGATGCGCCCCCACCGTTGCTCCTTCATGTGGGGCACCACCATCGCCATGAGCCGCACCGCGCACACCAAGTTCACTTCCAGGCCCTCTTGGAACTGCTCCAGCGTCATCTCTTCGAAGACCGCCGAGCCGCGGCGCCCTCCCACGTTGTTGACCAGGATGTCCGGGTGGCCCAGGGAATCCACCGTCTCCCGGTAGAACCGCTGGGCGTCCTCATCCACCGTCACGTCGGCCTGGCAGCCGTGGACCGTATAGCCCAGCCCACTGAACTCCGACACCGCGGCGTCCAGCCGCTCTTGGCCCCGGGCGCAGATGGACACCTTGCATCCCTCCCTGGCCAGGGTCTGGGCCGCCTGCTTGCCCAGCCCGTTGCTGCCGCCGGTAACCATTGCCACCCGTCCTTCCAGTCCCAGGTCCATAGTGCCCTCCAGCGAGCCGAGAATAACTTCTTGGAGAATCCCCTGATTGCAAGCCAAGCTGATTATACTGGCTGGCTGCCGCCACTGCAGAAGCTTGACAGAGGGCCGTCAAGGCCCGGCGTTGGCAAGCCTTTCTGGGTTTCCTGGGTTACCAGAGCTCTTGGGAAGCCAGGCGGGCGCCCTCCACCATGGATGCCAGCTTGGCCCAGACGATGTTGGTTTCCACCTTGCGGCCCCAGGCCGAGGTGCCGAAGCCGCAGTCGCTGCCCGCCATCACCTTCTCCCGACCCACGGCGTTGGCGTAGTTGAGGATGCGCTGGGCGACCAGTTCGGGGTGCTCGATGAAGTTGGTGGTGGTGTCCAGCACCCCAGGAATCAGGAACTTTCCCTCGGGGAGCTTCACGTCGTGCCAGAGCTTCCACTCGTGGGCGTGCCGGGGATTGGCCCCCTCGAAGGACAGTCCCAGCGGCCTCGCCTTCAGCACCAAGTCAACTATTTCCTTGAGGGGCACGTCGTGGTGATGCGGGCCCTCGGTGTTGCCCCAGCAGAGGTGCAGCCGCATCCGCTCCGGGTCGATGTCCCGGAGGGCGTAGTTGATGACCTCTACGTGCAATTCCACCACCTTCTTGAACTCCTCCACCGACAGGTGGGAGAACTGGGAGACGCGGGTCATGGCCAGGTCGGGGCAGTCAATCTGCAGCACCAGCCCGGCGTCAACGATCGCCTTGTATTCGTCCTTCATCACCTCGGCCAAGGCGTAGAGATAGGCTTCCTCGGTGGCGTAGTACTCGTTGGGCAGGAAGTTGGCTATCACCCCCGGCGAAGCGGCGGTCATGAACACCTCTTCCACGGGAACGCCTTCCGCTGCCCGCCGCAGGGCCTGGATGTCCCGCGCCGCCGCCGGCCAGTCCCTCCAAGCGATGGGCCCCGTGCAGGCGGGCTGGGGCATGTTGCGGGAAGAGAGGTGAATCTGCTGGGCGGCAAACTCCGGGAAGTCGGCGTCGTCGAGGCGGGGACGGGTGCGGACGATGCGCTCTCCCTCGAACCCGGTCAGCCGTTCCTTTACATAAGTGGCGTACTGTCCACGTGCCTGCTCGCCGTCGTTAACCACGTCTATGCCGGTCTCCCTTTGCCTGGCTATCACGCCGGCGACGGCCTGCTCCACTTGGCTGTCGAACTCGGCGCCGTCGAACTCCCGGCGTTCCTCTCTCTCCCGCAGCAGTTCCTGGAGGCTTACCGGCCGGGGCAGGCTGCCGGTATGGGTTGTCAGGATCCTGGACTCGCTCCTCTTCATGGCTCCTCCACTGGCTCGTGGCGTCGCTGGGGCTGCTGGAGCTATCTTACCCCAACCGTGGAAGTCCCGGCTCCGGGAGTGCCAACCGGGTCTCCCATGATACCCGGATTCCGGTATACTCAAACAACAACCCGATAACAGGCAACAAACCGGTAACTTGCGATGGCGCGCCATCAGGGAGGGTAATTTGACCGCCTACGTTTACGTTTCGCTTCAGGACGACGACCAGATTCTCATCAACACCATGGACCCCGATACGGGTGCATTGACTGCGCGGGACCGGGTTGCAGTTGAGGGAGGCCCCGCGGCAATGGCCATCAATCCGGACCGCAGCGTGGTCTACGTGGGCCGCCGGGGGGTGCAGGACATCGCCAGTTTCCAAGTGGACCAAGGCACCGGCGGCCTGTCCTTCATCGGCGCGGCTTCGCTTCAGGGCGAGCCGGTGCACTTGGCCACCGACCGGCAGGGCAGGTACGTGTTGTCGGCCTACTACTACCAGAAGACGGCGGCGGTGCACCGCATCAACGACGCCGGAGCGGCGGAAATTCCCCCCGTGGAGTGGCGGCAGACGGCGATGGGAGCCCATTCCATCCAGACCGACCCTTCCAACCGGTTCGCCTTTGTTCCCCACATCGCCAACCGGGGGCCCAACGCTATTTACCAATTCAGGTTCGACCCGGAATCGGGTCATCTCAGCCCAAACTCGCCGCCCACGGTGCAACCATCGGAATACTTGGGTCCCCGCCACTTCTGCTTCCATCCCAGCCGGGACTACGTTTACTTCTCCGACGAGCAGGGCTGCAGCGTTACGGGCTACAACCTGGACGCCAAAGCCGGGACCCTTACCGCATTCCAGACCATTTCCACCCTGCCAGAAGGCTACACTGGGCAGAATAGTTGCTCCCAGATCCAGATTACTCCGTCAGGCAGCTTCCTCTACGCCCCCAACCGGGGCCACAATAGCATCGCGGCCTTCGCCGTGGACCAGCCCTCGGGCAGGCTGACCGCCGTGGGGCGGGCCGCCACCGAGGCCGTGCCCCGGGCCTTCAGCCTGGACCCCGACGGCAGGTACGTTTTCGCCGCCGGCCTGGAGACGGGGCGGCTGGCTTCCTACGTGATAGACCAGTCATCAGGAGACCTGACGCCTTCGGAGATTTACGATGTGGGCCGACGTCCCATGTGGGTACTGACCACGAAGCTGGGAGTGTGACGCTGGAGCAACCCCTAAAAGGGGCAGTTGCCGGGAGACCGGGCGATGGCCGGAGAATCTGTTTGCCCGCACTGCCGGTCGCTGCTACACTCGCTCCGGAAGGTGAGTGGGCATGCAGCCCGCTACAGATACAAACATCGGGGAGGAAGAGACTATGATCTACGAAGTAAGGACCTACGATATCAAACCGGGAACGCTGGCCGCTGTGGAGAACGCTTTCGAAGTGGCCCTGCCAGCCCGGGAGAAATACTCGCCCCTGGCCGCTTTCTGGCACACCGAAATCGGCCCCCTCAACCAGATTATCCACGTCTGGGGCTACGATAGCCTAGAGGAGCGGGAGCGCATCCGGGCCGAAGCGGTCAAGGACCCTGACTGGCCGCCCAAGCTGGAAGGCAACGTCATCAACATGAACTCGGAAATCTGGAACCCTGCCCCCTTCATGCGGCCCTTGGGCGGCGACCAGGCCCTTGGCAACATCTACGAAATGCGCATTTACACCTACGAACCCGGTTCCATTCCGGAGCTTATCCGCCGGTGGACCGATGCGCTGCCCCACCGGGAAAAGTTCTCTCCCTTGGCTGCGGGCATGTCCACCGAGTTCGGCGGCCTGAACCGCTGGATGCACGTCTGGCCCTATAAGGACCTGAACGAACGCAACCGGATCCGTGGCGAGGCCAACAAGATTCCCCAATGGCCCGCCGGAGCGCCTGGGCTCATCCGCCAGGAAAACAAGATGGTGGCGCCCTCGTCCTTCTCGCCGATGCACTGAAGGCGCTTCGGGACTCACGCGGCAAGACCCAGGGGCGGGCTAAATTGCCCGCCCCAGAGCCGTAGGGTACCCGTGCAGACGGGGCCACCTTACCCTCTTTCGACTCCTCTGTATGACCCACGGCGGAGAAATCACGCATGAAGTTCGGCTTGTTCTACGAATGGCCCAACCCCTCCCTCAGGGACTGGAAGACCCTTTTCGAGGAGGGGGTGGAGCAAATCCAGTATTCCGAAGAAATGGGCTTTGACTTCTGCCTCATCGCCGAGCACCACTTCTCCAACTACGGCAACTCGCCGGCCCCTCTTTTGCAGGCCCTTCACATTGGTCAGCGCACCAAGCGGTTGAAAATAGCAACCGCAGTGCTGGTGCTGCCCATCTGGCAGCCTCTCCGCTTGGCGGAGGAAGTGGCCGTATTGGACAACCTCATCGACGGTAGGTTCATTTGCGGCGTGGGGAGAGGCTACCAACCCCACGAGATGGGCCGCTTCGGGGTCGAACTGGAAGAGTCGCGGCAGAGGTTCAACGAGACCTTGGAAGTGATGGTGCAGGCTTGGACTAAGGACGATTCCTTCACCTACGACGGCGAATACATCAAGGCCCCGGACCCGGTTACCGTCTGGCCCAAGCCCATGCAAAAGCCCTACCCGCCGTTGTGGGTGGCAGGTACCAGCGTGGAAACCATGGAACTGGCAGCCCGCTGGGACATGATGCCCGTCACCACCGGGCTGCTGGGAGCCGCCGGAGTCCGGGACCATTTGAGCTCCCTGGTCCACGCCAGGCTGGACTTGGGGAAATCAATCAATGGCCTGGAGCTTGGGCTGCAGTCCATCACCCACGTGGCTGAAACAGACGCGCAAGCCGAAGGCCAACTGGAGTACGCCCGATGGCAGAACCGGGCCGGCCGGGCCCTGAACCGCTTGGCCGTGGAGAACGGCCGGGTGCAAGCGTCCCCTTATCCTGGGGAACCAGACGACCGGGGATTCCTGGACCGGTTGTACTTTGGCAGCCCGGACACCGTCATCCGGAAGTTCCAGCAGGCCTGCGAACTGGGGGTTACCAACGTAAGCAACTGGATGATGTTTGGAGGCCTGGAGCACGAAAAAATCATGCGGTCAATCCGGCTCATGGGGGAGGAAGTGATACCGGCCTTGAAGGACCTGGAGCCCCCGGCAGGCTTGGCCGAAGAACTGGCAGCCCTTCCACAGGTATCTACGGACCGGCTGCAAGCCGCCCGCAACAACCAAGCCCCCTCCGACGTGACTACGTGAGGACGGGGTAGGGCTCCATTGCTGAATACGGCTATCCGGCTTAGCCTTTAGCTCGCTGGGAAGGCCGAGGCTCGTCAAAGGGTTCACCTTTCTCGCGCGCCTGCTCCTCCCGCTGAAGCCAAGCCTCCCACTCGGCGTTCGCCTCCCGGCGGCCTTCCCTGCGACCCTCCTCACGCGCCTCCTGGCGCCCTAGTTGGCGTCCTTGCTCTATCAGTTTCCTTTTTCGTCGGGGGGCGAACAAGACCATGCAAGTACCCTTTGAACGCTGCCCTGGTTAAGCTCTATGGGGCCAGTTGGGCTATTTGCCGGGGCGTTTGGCAGGCGAAGGCTCATCGAAGGGTTCGCCTCTTTCCAACGCCTCGTCACGCCGTTGCAACCAAGCTTCCCATTCGGCATTGGACTCCTGAAGCGCTTCTACGCGCCCTTCCTGGCGCCCCTGTTCTATTAGTTCCTTAATTCGTCTGGGGGCGAACAGCACCATGTAAGTAACTCCTTCCAATATGATAATAGCTAGAAGGGCCACGCCCAACGACGCACTTGAAACCACGCCCAGAGTGGACATCCAATTGTCCAATTGCCAGGCCTTCAAGTAAAGCCACTGGTACAACGAGAAGGCGGCAAAGCAAACGACATAGATCCCGCAGTAAATTAACCAATAGGGAGTCCTGTTATCGGGTGATTCCACCTATGCCTCATTCCACTGCCTGCCGGACAATTCTAGCGAGGGAGTGCTGGGAATCCCTTGCCTATTAGCTTGCTCATGTGCCTGGTTACCCCACAGTTCAACTCCAGACACTGTTTGATTTTACATCATTTGCATGATCCGGGCTGTACCAAGGGAGTTGAGCCAGGCTTGAGTTCCGAGAGGGACGCGGGGTCTCCAGCGGGGCTATAATCAACCCCGCATGGGCATCATCAACAACTACAAAGAAGTAGTGAACACCCGGGACCGGCGGGAAGTGCTGCTGGCCATGACCTCCGGCCAGCTGTTGGTGCAGCTTTCCAGCATGCCGGTCACCCTGGCTCTGCCCAGCGTGGCCAGGCACTTCGACGTGGGGCTGGAAGACGCCGCTTGGATCGTAATCGTCAACCTGATGGTTCTGGGCAGCACCGTGTTCCTGGGCGCCCGCCTGGGAGACCGGTTCGGCCACCCCCGGGTGTTTTTCATCGGCACCATCATGGTGACAGTGGGAGCTGGACTGGTGGCAACTGCCCAATCGATGGAGCAGGCCATCATCTGGAGGGGCCTGCAGGGCTTGGGCGCCGGGCTGATTCACGGCAACGGCAACGCCATGCTGGCCTACGCCTTCCCCCCGGGAGAGAGGGGACGGGCCTACGCCTTTCCCATCACCGGCTCCCGGATTGGCACGCTCATCGGGCTGGTGTGCTTCGGCCTCTTCCTGGAATACATAAGCTGGCGTTTGGTGTTCCTGGTTGTGGTCCCCATCGGCCTGCTGGCAATTTGGGGCAGTATGCCGGCGCTGCGCCAGCAACAGGACACCGGAACGCAAAAGAAGGTTTCTATCGACTACTGGGGAGCCGTGCTGCTGGTTGCCACTGCCTCGGTCTTCTTCCTGGCAACGGTCCACGCCCACGGCGGTGATGACTCTTTCACCAGCGCCGACGGCCTCTCGTATCACCTGCCGATGACCGTCCTCTTCTTGGCCATGCTGGGGCTCTTCATCTTGGTGGAGCGCCGGGTGGCGAGTCCCTTTCTGGACTTCCGCCACTTCCGGGAGAAGTACTTCACCCTGGCCATCACGTCCAACACCATGTTCCACTTCTCCATGCTGGCCGTTTTCACCCTGGTGCCGCTGATGATAGAGGAAGGGAAGGGGCTTTCTCCCATTTTCGTGACCTTGGTGATACTGCCCCACCAGTCCTTCGGGGTGTTCATGCCAATCTTGGCCGGGAACTTTCATGACAAGTACAACTTCAGGTACATGCGCCCGGCGTGCATGGCCTCCATTGCCCTGGGATTCGTGCTATTGGGCCTGTTTGCCCAGCCGCTGCCGGTGTGGTTCATGCCACTGTTGCTGCTGCCCATCTCTCTGGGCACCAACGTCTTCAACACCATCAACAACGCCACGGTGATGAGCACGCTGCCCGTGGAGCACCGCGGGTTCGCCTCGGGGATGCTTGAGACGACCCGGGACTTGGGCCACGCCTTGGGGGCGACCGCATCCTCGGTAATATTGGCCTTGGTCCTGCCAATAGCCATTGCCTCCATGGCGGCGTCGGAAGCCCAACTGCACTATATGAAGGGCTTCCAGACCGCGGCCTTGGCGGTGGTGGCGATCATGCTGACCGGGGCGTTTATCGCCAGTTTCCATCGTCCCTACCAAGCGTTGCAGCAGAGCCCCGCCGCCGCGGGAGACTAGCCCATGCCGGTTCTGCAACACATAGGTCCGGCCACCCTGTAAGAGCCGGCAGGAAAACCGGCGCTTAACCTTTAACCCTGGAGAGCAATATGGCCTTGGAAACTTCCACCGGCTTGGGCGCCATGACCGGAGCCCGCTACATCGAAAGCCTGAAGGACGGGCGGGAGGTGTGGCTGGACGGCCAAAAGGTGACCGACGTTGTAAATCACCCGGCTTTCTCCGGAATGGTCCACGAACTGGCCCGTATCTACGATTTGCAGCACTCTCCCGAATACCTGGACCTGATGACCTTCGAGTCGCCCGAGACCGGAAACCGGTGCAGCGTGTCGTGGCTGGCTCCCCGGTCAATGGAGGACCTGAAGGCCAAGCGGCGCAACAGCGAAATCTGGACCAGGCAAAGCTGGGGCCAGTTGGGACGGGGACCGGACATAATGGCGCCCTATATCATCGCTCTCTATAATTCCCGCAAGGCATTCAGCAATATCAAGAATCCCCGCTGCGACTTCGGTGAGAATGTAGCCAACTATTACCGCTACTGCATGGAGAACGACCTGTTCCTGACCCACGCCTTGGGCGACCCTCAAGTAGACCGCAGTGAGCAACCCCAGAACGAGCAACGGGCAACCAGGGAGGAGGAACTTGCGCTTCACGTGGTGGAGGAGACCAACGAGGGCATCATAGTAACCGGGGCCAAGCAACTGGCCACCGCCGCGCCCATCACCAACGAGACCTACGTTTCCTTGTCGGCCACCTTCATGCGGCGGTCCGACCCCAGGTTCGTGCTGGCGTTTTCCATCCCCACCAACAGCACCGGCCTGAAGATAATCTGCCGGGAGCCCGTGTCCCAGTGGCCGGGCAGCTTTGGGCACCCCTTGGGCATGCTCTACGACGAGCAGGACTCGATGCTGTTCTTCGAGAACGTGCTGGTGCCCTGGGACCGGGTGTTCATGCTCTACGACTCGTCGCCGGTGCTCATGCGGTACGCCGGCGACGCCAATTTCGCCGAGTGGGCTAACCTGTGCCGCATCCACGAACGCATGCGCCTGATGACCGCGGTGGCCACCCTGATCGCCGAGTCCATTGGCGTAAGAGAATACCGGGAGGTGTCGGCGAAGCTCGGGGAGATGGTCACCTACACCGAGATGTGGCGTCACGCCATGGACGGCGTGGAGAACAATGCCTACCTTACCGACGGGGGCCTGATGACTCTCGGCCCCCTCACCGGCATGAACATCTACTTTGCCCAGACCTCGGCGCGTATGGTGCAACTGCTCCGGGAAATCGCCGGGTCGGGCCTGATAATGCAGCCCAGCGAGAACGACTTGGCCAACCCCGAGCTGAGGCCCTACTTGGACCGGTACATGCGGGGCAAGGGCGTGGACGTGGAGTACAAGTCCCGGCTGTTCCGGCTGGCCCACGACTTGGCCGTCTCCTCCTTCGGGATGCGCCAGGAAGTGTACGAGTACTGGCACGGCGGCGACCCCAACCGCAACCGGATAAACCTGCTCAACCGCTATGACCAGGAAGAAATAACTGCTCAGATCAAGGACATGCTTTCAAGGCCCTTGCCCCACGGGTAAATTTGGGGAAATCGGCCGGGAAATGGAGGAGAACGGGATTGGAAGTCTACGATTGCATAAGGACCAGACGAACGGTGCGGATCTTCAAGCCGGACCCGGTCCCCCAGAGGGTGGTCAACCGGATTCTGCGGGCGGGACGCTGGGCTCCCAGCTCCAGCGACGGGCAGCCTTGGCACTTCATCGTGCTTCAAGACCCGGCCAATATCAGTGCACTGGGCGCCATCACCACCCAGGGGACCTTCTTGGCCGACGCGCCCCTGGTAGTCGCTATTGTCATGGACAATGCCAACCGGCCTCACTTGGACGCCGGGCGGGCCCTGCAGCAGATGGAACTGGTGGCTTGGGATGAGGGGCTGGGTACCTGTTTCGTGGGGATGCGGGAGGAGGGGCAGCAGGAGCAGGTGAAGGAACTGCTGGGCATTCCCCAACACATGGAGCTGATAACCGTGCTGCCCTTCGGCTACCGTCCCGATGACTTCGCCGGGAGGGGCGTTCCCCGCAAGCCCATGTCGGAAATGGCCCACGGGGAGAAGTTCGGCCAGCCCTACGCGGGCCGGTCCTAGAGTACCGACCGCACCAGTCCCCCGTCCACCAGCATGGTGGTGCCGGTGATGTAGCTGGACTTGGCAGAAGCCAAGAAAGCGACCAGGGGGCCGAACTCTTCGGGCTTACCGACCCGGCCTACCGCAGTCTCCTTGGCCCGCTCCGCCAGCGCCTCTTCCAAGGGTATGTTCAGCTCGTTGGCCCTGGACTGCACGTTGGAAAGCATTCTTTCGCTGAGAATGGAGCCGGGGCAGACGTTGTTGACCAGGATGTTATCCCTCCCCACCTCGTCGGCCAAGCTCTTGGCGAAGGCCACCACTCCGGCCCTGGTGGCACCGGAGAGGGCCAGGTTGTCGATGGGTTGATAAACCGTGCTGGCCAGGACGTTGATAATGCGCCCGCCGCCTTGGGCTCTCAGGTGGGGCATTGCTTCCCGGCACATCCTGGCGAAAAACAGCAAGGAGCGCTGCAGGGCCGTTTCCCACTGCTCCTCGGTGGCATTGACCGACCTGGCCAAAGGCGGCCCGCCGGAGTTGTTTACCATGATGTCCAGTTGCCCGTAGCGGTCCACCGTGGCGGCTACCAGTTCCTTGATGGTCTGCTCCTGGTCCAAGTCTCCTGCGAATACCATTACCTCGGCACCGGCGCTTTCGCGAATCTCGCTCGCCGCCAACTCCAAGTCCTCACGGGTGCGGCTGCAGATGGTGACTCTGGCCCCCTCCTCGGCAAGGCTCTGGGCGCAGGCCCGGCCCAGCCCCTTGCTGGCGCCGCCAATGATTGCAACCTTGTCCTTCAATTCCAAGTCCATAGCACTTCGCCTTTGGTCATAGAACTACCCCGGCCGTCTGATCTGAAGGGGCGCGGCTGATTGTAACATGGCGGCAACTCCGGCCTGGACTCGGTCCGAGCGGTGCCGGTGGTATACTCCCGCTCACCGGGGCGCCCGGCAGCCTATTTCTTCCTGGAGGATTGCCATGACCTCCCAACCTGGGTCAGAAGACATAATATCCCGGTCCATCACCGTGGAAAGCGACGTGCAGATGCTTGACCACATGAAGAAGCGGGCCGACACCCGGGGATTCACCATAATGTGCGACGAGCGGGAACCCATGGGAGGGAACACCGCGCCGCCACCCTTAGCTTATTTCGCTTCATCTATTCTCTTTTGAGAGATGACTCAACTGGAGCGGTACGCCCAGATGATGAAGGTGCAACTAGACAGTGTTAAGGCCAAGGTGGCCCTCCACGTGGGGGCCGAGGGGTCGGTGCTGGCCCAGACCATCCAGGCCCGGGCCGACGGAATCGACGTCCACTACGAAATAGAGTCCGAGGAAGACCCAGCCAAGCTTGCCGGGCTGATCCGCAACGCCCGCAACGGCTGCTACGTGAGGCAGACCATCGACCGCCCCGGCCTGTTCAACGACACCATCAACCTGAACGGCCAGCGTTTCAAATTGGAGGACTACCCGGCCCCGGGCAACTAGCCTGGGCCCTGAAAAGGGCAATTAAGGACGGCCTGGCTTCCTCCAAGAACGACTTAGCCGTCCTTACCTCATGCTCATTGGCGCATGGTTGATGCGGGGGATATAATCAGCCGCGCCCCGGCTGGGCAACGGATTTCAGGGTGACATAACAATAGGCATCGAGGATAGACCATGACCCAACAAGAAGGCGGTTTCAGCCCGGAGACGGTGCTGGAGCACATGAAGAAAAACGGGGTTACCCACGTGGTGTGGCTCCCCGACAGCGAGACCAACTTCCTGTACATCCTGATGCAGGCTGAGCCGTCGCTGGACCTGATACCGGTCAGCCGGGAGGGGCAGGCCTTCTCGACTGCCGCCGGACTGTCGGTGGGCGGGGCCAAGCCGGTGATACTCATCCAGAACACCGGCCTGATGGAATCGGGAGACTCTCTGCGGGGCTGGGCCATGGGCATGAACATACCGGTGGTGCTGATGGTGGGCTACCGGGGGTGGACCCGCCACGGCGTCAACACCGACAGCGCCGCCACTTACACGGAGCATTTCCTCCACGCCTTCGGCATCAAGTACTACTTGGTGGAAAGCGACGCCGACGCCGACCGCATTTCCCTGGCCTTCCAGGACGCCGAAAAGGCCCGGCAGCCGGTGGCCGTGCTGGTGGGTGACGAATACCATGGCTTCAACAGATAGTGTTCCACTGGGGTAGTAGTCCCATGGCCTTGCGGAGATGGAAATGATTCAGACGGCCGAAATGCTGGAAGTGTTCAACCAATACCGGGGAAATGCAGTGGTCATCCCGGGGAGGGGAGGTCGCCACTGGGTGAAAATCAGCACCCAGCCGGACCGGGACGTGCCCTTGGGCGACCCCGCAATGGGGGGCCATGCCTCCTTCGCGCTGGGCTTGGCCCTGTCCCGGCCCAAAGAGAAGATAGTCCTCTTCGACTCGGAAGGGGACGTGCTGATGAGCATGGGGACCCTACCCACCATAGCCGAAAAGGACCCCAAGAACTTCTACCACTTCATGCTGGACAACGAGGTCTATGCCACCACCGGCGGCCAGCCGGTGCCCAACGCCAAGAACATCGCCTACGACGTGGTCGCCCAAGGTTGCGGCTATCCCTCGACCTATGCTTTCGACAACTTGGAGGACTTTGCTACCAACATCGAAGGCATTTTGAGCCGCCCCGGGCCCGTCTTCGTCGCTCTGAAGGTATTCCCCGAAATCGAGAACGTGCCCATCGGACAGCGGCCCCGCTGGCAGACCAAGACCCGGGACCAGACTATCCTGGACCTCCAGCAGGAATTGGGACCCAGGGAGGCTTAGGCCAAAGAGGCGAGGCCGGTTCCGGGAGACTCTGGCAAAATTCCGGTTGTGAGTTCCAAGGAGGTCCAATGACCCACAAGGTTAAGGGAATCATTGCCAGCGACAAGGGCGCCCCCGTTGCCAGCGTCGAAATACTGGTGCCTGACCCAGGTCCCGGTGAGGCGCTGGTCCGGGTGAAGGCTTGCGGAGTCTGCCACACCGACCTCCACTACCGCGAGGGCGCAATCAACGACGACTTTCCCTTTCTGTTGGGGCACGAAGCCGCAGGTATGGTGGAGAGCGTCGGCCCCGGGGTTGACAACATTGCGCCTGGGGACTTCGTGATCATCGCTTGGCGGTCTCCCTGCTGGACCTGCCGCTCCTGTCTGCGGGGCCGGCCTTGGTACTGCTTCGCGAGCCGGAACGCCAAGCAGCCCATGACCTTGACCGACGGCACGGCGCTGTCCCCGGCGCTGGGGATAGGGGCATTTGCCGAGCTGACGTTGGTGGACGCCGGACAGGCCGTCAAGGTAAACCCTGCGGTCAACCCGGAGGCCGCCGGCCTGATTGGCTGCGGCATAATGGCCGGTCTGGGAGCCGCCATCAACACCGGTGGGGTCAGCCGGGGCGACTCTGTAGCCGTATTCGGTTGCGGCGGCGTGGGAGACGCTGCCATTGCCGGGTCGCGCCTGGCCGGGGCCCACACCATCATCGCTGTAGATATCGACGACCGGAAACTGGCGTGGGCCAAGTCCTTCGGGGCGACCCACACCATCAATTCCACGGAAGCAGACCCGGTGCAGGCCATCCGAGACATTACCGGGGGCTACGGAGTCAACGTTTCCATCGAAGCGGTGGGCAACCCGGTGACCTACGAGCAGGCCTTCTACGCCAGGGACCACGCCGGGACGACGGTGCTGGTCGGCGTACCCAGCCCCGACATGAAGATAGAACTGCCCCTGCTGGAGGTGTTCGGCAGAGGGGGCAGCCTCAAGTCATCCTGGTACGGGGACTGCCTGCCCTCCCGGGACTTCCCTACCTACATCGACCTTCACCTGCAGGGCAGGCTGGACCTCAACCAGTTCGTCTCGGAGACGATTACCCTGGGCGAGGTGGAGGCCGCCTTCGGCCGGATGCAGGAGGGCGAGGTGCTGCGATCAGTGGTGGTCTTTTAGCAATGACGGCAATATCCACGAGCGGCCTGTGTGTCGTACAGTTGATAAGCTCACACCGTAGCGGTTAGGGGGCTGTTTTATGGGGATGGTCAAGGCAACCGCGGAGCTTGGGCCTAGCCAAGACAAACTCACCGAGGTGGAATTCCTGGTGGATACCGGCTCCTTCTACACTTTGGTCAGCCCAGCCCTTGCTGAGGAGTTGGGCATCACCTTTGGCAGCGTGACCACCAAGGTCCTTACAGCAAACAGTTCCCTGGCGGAAATGCCGGTAACGGCGGCCTATATGCGATTGCAAGATAGGGAAGCCGGTATCTTGTTGGGCGCCATGGACGTTTCCACGCCCTTGCTGGGTTCCACCAGCATGCAGGCCCTGGGCCTGAAGGTTAATCCGGTAAACGAGACCATCGAAATAGACCGGCCATTCGAAGGCATCCCGGCCTTGCTGGCCCTACTGACTCCAAGGGTTGGCGCGCGTGGGGCCGCTCCCCGCTAAAACCCCTGGAACCAGACAGTGAAGTTGGCGGCTTGGTCCTGGTTTCCGTCAACTTGGATTCTGCCCTCGGCGATGGCCCCGGCAACATTCAGGCGCCCGTAAATCAGCAGGATGTAGTTTCCGGTGTCAGTCCGGAATACGACGTCGGGCTCTCCGTGGGCTCCTTTTTCGGTCCGGAACTCGTCTCCGGTCACCAGCAGGTCTTCGTTGACCGGGGCCGGGCCATCAACCTGGAACCGGTAACGCACCGGAGTAGGCAGATCCAAGCCGGGCCGGAAGGCGTTGGCCAGCCACCTAGGGACGCGCCCTACCAGCAGCGGCAGCGGCTCTTGCCACATCTCGGCCCCTGTTTCCAGTCCCCATCGAATGTCCCAGCTATGGACCGCCAACTCCTGCACCCGCAGGGCGACATAATCGCCAACGGGCATGGGACCCCGACGGTGGAAGCAGGGCTTGGTCCAGTCCTCTTCCCTCAGCTTAGCCATCTGGTCCTTCAGCCCGGCATATCCCGATTCATACTTGTTCAAGAGTTCCGACCCCGCCTCTTCCCGGTAGGCGATGGCGCTCTGGGCGATGATGGAGGAACCCCGGTCCCCTCGGTAGCCCGGCTCCAAGAAACTCTGCCCTGGGGGCGGATCCGACACACCCTCCATCGCTCTGGCCAGGGACGTGGCCCAAGTGCCCGCGCTGGTGGAAAGGTGTCCCACAGCATCCGCCACGGTCCAGCCCTCGCAAGCGCTGGCCGCTGACCATTGCTCCGGGCCCATGCCCCTCAGAAATTCCAGCAGCCTCCCCGCGGTCGTGTTCACCAAGTCGATTGTTTCCTGCATTTCGCTGGGCATTTCAGCGCTCCTAATGGCCCCGCCAGCGGCCTCCGCCTACTCATTCACCGGAGGGCCTTGTCTTTCGGCTCCAACCATTTAACGCCCGGCGGCCAACCAAGTCAATTTGGAAGTCAATTGAGGAGGTTGTGCTATACTTCCGCTCCAAAGAGAGCATTCAGCCGGCAAGTGAAATCAGGCCGCGATTGGAGGGCAGGTTTGGCAGAACTGATTGAATCATCTCCCAATCCCTTTGGCGGCGTGGTTATCAGCCCCCAAGCCTTGGACACTGATGCGGGAATCTTCCGGCTGCGGCTGGCTGATTCCCTGGCAGCCTGGGAGGCCCAGGGATTTAAGGCTGTCTGGTTGGAAGTGCCCATTGAAAAGTCCCAGTTGATTCCGGTGGCGGTGGAGGCCGGATTCGTTTTCCATCACAGCGGCGATCACTACTTGATGCTTATCCACCGGCTGGAGCCGGATACTTTTATCCCGCCCTTCGCCACCCACTACATCGGGGCCGGCGGTGTTGTACTGAACGACGACCGTGAACTGCTGGTGGTGCGTGAGAAGTATGGCTTTCGCGGCCGCACACCCTCGCTGAAACTCCCGGGAGGAGCGCTCCTCCAAGGCGAGCACTTGGCCGACGCAGTGATGCGGGAGGTCATGGAAGAGACCGGCATCGAGACCAGCTTCGAGTCCCTTGCCTGTTTCCGCCACTGGCACCAATACCGCTACGGCAAGTCGGACATTTATTTCGTCTGCCGCCTTGCTCCGCTGAGCCACGAAATCCGGATCCAGGCTGAGGAAATCGCCGAATGCCGGTGGGCCGACGTCGATTGGTTTCTGGAAGCCGAGGAAATCAGCGTGTTCAACAAGAGCATAGTCCGGGCCGCTCTGGAAAGCCCCGGCATTGTCCCCGGCTGGATCGACGGGTTCATTGACCGGCAGCAGGGGGAGTTCTTCATGCCCCGTTCCAGCACATTCGACTGACCTCCTTTCCCGATAGTCCTCTCCAAAACTGTCCTGTACTGACACTCCGGCCAAGCCAGTTCCCCGGCCCTATGCTAAACTTGGCCCATGTCCCTCGCCCAGTTTCACCCGATAATTCGCGCTTGGTTTAGCAGCAGGTTTAAGGGCCCCACCGAGGCACAAGCCCAAGGATGGCCGGCCATTGCCCGGGGGATGCATACCTTGATTGCCGCTCCCACAGGGTCGGGCAAGACTCTGGCCGCCTTCCTCACCTGCATCGACGACCTGGTTAGGCAGGGCCTGGGAGAAGGGCTTCCGGAGACGACCCAAGTTGTATACGTCTCACCTCTAAAGGCACTGTCCAACGACATCCAGAAGAACCTGGCTTCACCGCTAGAGGAAGTACGCTCCCTTGCTGAAACCCTGGGTATGCCGATTCCGGAGATACGCACCGCCGTCCGCACCGGTGACACCCCGCCCTCGGAACGCCAACGGATGGCCAAGCGGCCGCCCCACATCCTGATTACCACCCCGGAATCACTGTACCTTCTGCTGACCTCGGCCAGCGGCAGAGAAGGGCTGAAACAGGTCAAGACACTGGTGATGGACGAAATTCACGCGGTCGCTGATGACAAGCGGGGCTCCCACCTCGCCCTGTCGGTGGAGCGCCTGAGGGCCCTGAGCAAATGTCCTATCACAAACATCGGGTTGTCGGCCACCCAGAAGCCCATTGAAGAGGTCGCCCGCTTCTTGGTGGGCAATGAATACATCGACGCCCAAGGCCGGCCCGACTGTCTGGTCGTGGATACGGGCCATACCCGGAAGCTGGACTTGGACATCCAGTTGCCCGACCTGGAAATTGGCCCAATTGCCACCCACGACATTTGGGGCGAGACCCTGGACGCGATCACTGACATGACCCGCACCCACGACACCACGTTGGTGTTCGTCAACACCCGGAGGCTGGTGGAGCGGGTGGCACACCAACTGGCAGAGCGGTTGGGTGAAGAAGCGGTGGTGGCCCACCACGGCAGCCTGTCCCGCTCAACGCGGCTGGCCGCCGAGGACAAGTTGAAAACAGGTCAGGTCAAGGTGTGCGTAGCCACCGCTTCCCTGGAACTGGGGATAGATATTGGGGTGGTGGACTTGGTGGTGCAAATCGGCTCGCCGAGGTCCATCGGGCTACTGCTGCAACGGGTAGGCCGATCGGGTCACACCGTGGGAGGGACTCCCAAGGGCAGGCTCTTTCCGTTGACCCGGGACGAGCTGCTGGAATCCGCCGCCCTGCTGCGGGCGGTGAAGCAGGGCAGCTTGGACACCCTGCAAATTCCGGAGTGGCCATTGGACGTTCTGGCCCAGCAGATAGTCGCCGCCTGTTCTGCCGAGGAGTGGGAAGAAGAGCAACTCTTCAAGCTGTGCCGGCGGGCCTATCCCTACCGCGACCTCCCCAAGCAGAAATTCGACCAAGTCGTGGATGTACTGGCCAAAGGGTTTGCTCCCCGCCAAGGACGTTCCGGCGGCTTGTTGCACCGGGACGGCATCAACGGGCTGCTGAGGGGGCGCCGCGGAGCCCGCATCACCGCCCTGACCAACGGCGGAGCCATACCCGACAACGCCGACTACGACGTCATCGCCGATCCGGAAGAGACCTTCGTCGGCACGGTCAACGAGGACTTCGCCATCGAAAGCATGGCCGGGGACATTTTCCTGCTGGGCAACACCCCTTGGAAGATACGCCGGGTTGAGAGCGGCAAGGTGAGGGTCGAAGATGCCCAAGGCCAGAGCCCCAGCATTCCCTTCTGGCTGGGAGAAGCCCCCGGCCGCACTTGGGAACTTTCCCAAGAGGTCACCCAAGTCCGGGAGGGACTGGCTCAAAGGCTTGCAGAACCCTCGGCAGCAGCCCGGTGGCTGGCTGACGAGTCCGGAGTTTCCTTGGAAACCGCTCGCCAATTGGTCGCCTACATGGAGGAAGGCATCAGGGTACTGGGCTTGGCCCCCACCAGCAACAGGGTGGTGGCCGAACGGTTCTTTGACGAGAGCGGCGGGATGCAGTTGGTGATTCACGCACCTTTCGGCTCCCGCATCAACCGGGCGTGGGGCATGGCCCTGCGGAAGCGCATCTGCCGGACTTTCGACTTCGAGCTTCAAGCTGCCGCCACCGACGACGGGATCAACTTTTCCCTTGGTCCCAACCTGTCATTCCCCTTGGAGGATATTTTCGGCTACCTGCGCAGCAACAACGTAGCCGACGTATTGCTGCAAGCGGCGCTGCAGGCCCCGCTCTTCGGCACCCGATGGCGCTGGGACGCAACCAGGGCCCTGGCCTTGCAGCGGAACAACAACGGGAGGAAGGTGCCGGCGCCGTTGCAGCGAATGCGCTCTGACGACTTGCTGGCGGCGGTGTTTCCTGCCCAGATTGCCTGCCAGGACAATGCCGTCGCTGTAGACATAGATCCCCCCGACCACCCGTTGGTCTTCGAGACGATTCGGGACTGCCTGACCGAAGCCATGGACCTGGATGGTTTGAAGGGGGTGCTGCGGGGAATCGAGAGAGGGGAAATAGAGGTCTATGCCCGGGACACGGTGCAGCCTTCGGCATTCTCCCACCAGATACTGAACGCCGCCCCCTATGCCTTCCTGGACGATGCCCCATTGGAAGAGAGACGGGCCCGGGCGGTCTCTCTGAGGCGGGCACTGCCGGAGGATTCCCAGGAACTGGGAGCCTTGGACACACGGGCAATAGCGGAAGAGACTGCCAACGCGTGGCCTCGAATCAGGAGCGCCGACGAACTCCACGAAGCCTTGATGATTCTGGGCCTCTTCCCTATTGACAGTGACGCAGTCCCGGTCAATGGGGCAACACCCGGAGAATTGGCCCTCTGGCAGGACCAACTGGCCGCCGCCGGACGGGCCTGCCGGGTCACGCTGCCGGGGGGCAGGCAGGCGTGGGCAGCAACCGAGGCCCTGCCCATGCTGCTGGCGGCCCTTCCCGGCTTGGAGCCTGTTCCCGCAACCCCGGTGACGGCCTTGGACGGCCCAATTCCCTCCCGGGAAGAGGCCCTGCAGGCATTGGTGCGGGGCTGGTCGGAATGCTCCGGGCCCTTCACTTGCGCCGAGTTCGCCTCCAACTTGGGCTTGGAGCTTTCGGACGTAGCCTACGCAGTTGGGCAACTGGAAGTCCAGGGCTCGCTGCTGCGGGGAAGGTTCCGCACGTCCCAAGGCAGTGGCGGACCCGAGGAGTTTTGCGATCGGCGTATCTTGGCGAGGATTCACCGCAGTACCATCGGAGGACTGAGGCGCGAGACGGAGCCGGTGTCCCAAGCAGTGTTCATACGGTTCCTTCTCCAGTGGCAGCACGTTGCGCCGGGGTCAAAGCTTCAGGGAGAGGCGGGGCTTCTTGACATAATTGAACAGTTGCAGGGATTCGAAGCCGCTTCGGGGTCCTTGGAAACCGAGTTGCTCCCCTGCCGCCTCGATGCCTACCAAGCCGGCCTGCTCGACAGCCTGTGCCTAGCTGGAGAAGTCGTCTGGGGACGGTTCTCCCGGCCCGCCCTCCAGGAGAATACATCCCTCTCACGGGGTCCCCTGTCCCGTTCTACACCCATAACAGTGGCAATGCGGGAGTCTCTGGACTGGCTTTGGGACCTGCCCCGCGGAGAGGAACCCCCTCCTCCCGGGGCCGCCGGCGAAATCCTTGTCCTGCTTTCCCGCCGGGGAGCCTGCTTTTTCCCCGAAATGGTAACGGCCACCCGCCGGCTTCCCGCCGACGTGGAGGACGCTCTCTGGCGGTTGGCTGCTGCCGGCCGCATAACCTCCGACGGCCTGGAACCGCTGCGCCGCCGCATCAGCGGCAACCCGGCAAACAACGGGCGGCGCCCCTTGGCCAGGCGCAACGCCATACGCAACAACAGGAGGCGTTCCCAAGGACAGGGACGCTGGTCCCTGCTGGAAGCGGCCGACCCCAAGGAGAACCCCATTGAGGCCAGGGCGCGGCAGCTTCTCTTGCGCTACGGCATTCTGTTCCCGGAGTTGTTAGCCCGTGAACCAATGGCTCCTCCCTGGCGGGAGTTGCTTCGGGTGCTGCGGAGGCTTGAGGCCCGGGGAGAGATACGGGGCGGGCGGTTTGTCTCAGGGTTCGTCGGCGAGCAGTTCGCCATGCCCGAAGCGGTGGAAGCCCTCCGAAGCATCAAGAACTTGGAGCCTTCCGGGGAAGTGGTCGTTGTTTCCGCCTGCGACCCATTGAACTTGGCTGGCATTCTTACGCCGGGCGACAAGGTGCCCGCCGTACTGGGAAACCGCCTGGCATACCGGGACGGCGTTCCCCTGGCCTCATTGGAAGGGGGCCGGATGGTCGACCGTTCCAAAACGGACCAGACGGCTTTGGAGCAAGCCAGGGCTTTGCTTCATTCATCCCGGGTTAACAGGACCCTTGAACCGGTCGGAGGCTAGGTGGGGAGGTTGTCATAAATTGGTAGAAGCCCAGTTCAAGTGGGAGCGGGGAGACGCCGTCAGGGAACGGGTTGCCACCGGCTCTGAGACTCCCCGGAAGTTCATCATCGCCGGCAAGGGCTATTTCGACAGCCATGCCGCCTACACTCTAGTTGACGCCGAAACCGGCGAAACCATGGGTGGCTTGTACCGGGAAGACTGGCTGGAGCCCTACGACCCCACACCCATCCCCTTCCCCCCAGAACGGGACTAGGTCCGGCCGCTGCACGAGTGGGCACTTTTCCAAGCAGCGGCAAAGGGATATACTGGCTTGCGTGCCGCCCTTTAAGGGTGGCGCCGGTATTGAGGTTTAGGGTTCCTGCCCCTGCCGGGCCGGGGCTGTCCTCATAACTCGAAGCCCAACAGAATAACTGGAGGAACGATCTATGGCCCAGATGACCGGCGGCCAAGCCCTGGCAAAGTCTTTGTACCTGGAAGGGGTCCGGGTGATATTCGGGCTCCCTGGAGTCCAGTTGTACCACGCCTTGGACGGCTTGGCCCAGGAACCGGGCATCCGGTTCATCAATACCCGCCACGAACAGGCCACCGCCTACATGGCCGACGGGTACGCCCGGGCCGGCGGCGAGGGCATCGCCACCTGCTTGATGGTGCCGGGCCCGGGCCTGCTTAACGCTTCAGCGGCCATCGGCACCGCCTATTCCTCTTCCTCGCCCATCATGGTGGTATGCGGTCAGATAGAGCGCGACTTCATCGGCGTCAACCGCGGCATGCTCCACGAGGTGAACGACCAGATAGACTCCATACGTCCCATCACCAAGTACGCCCGGCGGGCCCTGGATCCGGCGGAAATTCCCGACATGGTCCATGAAGCCGTCACCGCCCTCAAGACCGGCAGGCCCAGGCCGGTGGAAATAGAGATTCCCCCGGAAACCCTGGCGGAACTTACCGACGTGGACTTGATAGAGCCCGAAGCGGTCCGGCAGGTTGCCGCCAGCCCGGACCAAGTCAATACCGCAGCCGATATGCTGACCGCCGCCTCTAACCCGCTGATTTGGGTCGGAGGCGGGGCAATCTCTTCCAACGCTACCAACGCTTTGGTCCAAGTGGCCGAGTACCTCCAAGCGCCGGTAATAGCAACTCCGGAGGGCAAGGGCGCCATTTCCGACAAGCATTACCTGTCCCTCGGCGGCCTGTGGCAGCGGGACGATTCCGTTGCAGGGCCGGAGTCGGGGCACGACGTCATTCTGGCAGTGGGAACCCGCATGGCCTCTCCCAACCTGCTCTCCGGGCAGAAGGTCATCCAGATTGACATCGACGCCGAGGAGTTGGGCCGCAACTATAATGACACTTTCGGCATACAGGGAGATGCCAGGGAGACTCTGGAAGCGCTGCATTCCGCCTTGGCGGCCAAGGGCCCGGCCCGTCCCAACCGGCAAGCCGAACTTGAAGAGATCAAGGCCAAGCGGGACGATGAGCTTTACAAGGTTGAGCCACAGGAGTCTTACATTGCGGCTCTGCGGGCCGGAATCCCCGAGGACGGCATCGTGGTGTCTGGCATGACCCAGTTGGGGTATTACAGCCGGGCCCACTTCCCGGTTTACGAACCTCGGACCTTCATGACCTCTTCCTACTTCGGCAACTTGGGTTACGCCTATCCCACGGCCTTGGGCGCCAAGGTGGCACAGCCAGACAAGCCGGTGGTCGCCATTTCCGGCGACGGCGGCTTCATGTTCAACTGTCAGGAGTTGTCCACGGCAGTCAACCACGGCATCAATGTGGTCGTGGTGGTGTTTAACGACGAAGCCTACGGCAACGTGCTCAGGGACCAGGTTACACGCTTCGACGGCCGGGACTACGGCGCCAAGTTGAAGAACCCCGATTTCGTCAAGTTCGCTGAGTCCTTCGGTGCACGGGGAGTCCGCGCTCAAGGGCCAGAGGCCTTGGAGTCGGCGCTGAAAGAGGCAATCTCCATAGATGCACCCACCCTGATTGAGGTGCCCGTGGAAATGATGCCCTACGCCTTCAGGGCCTAGTCTCGAGCGGGAGCCAGAGACAGGGCATCCAAAATTACGGTTTGACAGGCTGGGCGGGGTCGAGAACCTTCCCTGGAGGTTCATTAGGTAACTTTCCGATACTTAGTTGCCCATCCCGCCCGCAAAAGCGCCAAAGCAACATGCCGCGGAACTCCTCCACTGCTCTCTTCCAATCCATCACCTCCTTGGAGACCAAGGGCGGTTGCCTCTACGAGAAACCTGCAGTTCACTTGGGCTGCGTTCTCGATTCCTGCATCGAACGGTCAGGCTCTACTAATCTTCGAGGGCTTCAAGGGCGTCGCGACTTATCCGGCGCACAGCCCCGACAGCTTGACCTCTCCCCGGCTTGTTCGGCCGGCCGCAGCGCAGTTGCACTCCGGGATAACCAAATCTTGAACATTGGGATTCAAACATGCGAGTACTAGCCACAGCTACTTTTGTGATTGCCCTCATCCTGTCACTTGCAGCCTGCCGGGGAGAAGCTGGGCCGGCGGGGCCTGCAGGAGCGCCCGGGCCGGCCGGAGTTGCTGGACCCGCTGGCCCCGCTGGCCAGCCAGCAGCCTTGGACCAGGCGGCAATGTCCATACCACCGAAGTTCATGCCCGGTGAATACACCCAGTACTTGGTAAGGGAGGCCATCAGCAGGTATGACGCTGACGGACTTGAGGCCACCCTCGCCCACTACAACACCAGCGAGAGCATGGACGGCCAGTGGTACGTGTTCATCATCGACCAGAACGACGTAATGCGCGCCCACGCCCCCAACCCGGCGCTGGTTAACCGGCCCGTATCGGCTGCTGTCGGGCCAAACGGCTACCCCGCCGGCGAGGCGGTAGCGGCCGTCGCAGACGAGGACGGAGAGTGGTTCGACTACACCTACCCCAACCCTGCCACCGGAGCAGCAGAGACCAAGCGCTCTTGGATGGTGAAACACGACGGGTTCATCTTTGGGTCGGGATGGTATGAACCCGGGCCCCGCCAGTCCGACGCCCCCGCTTACACCCAGAACTTTGTGCACCAGGCACTGAATCTTTACGACGCGCTGGGCCTGGAGGCGGCTATTGAGTACTATAGCTCCGAGGAGAGCGTGCAGGGACAGTGGTACGTGTTTATCGTAGATGAGGATGGCTATACAATCGCCCACCACAATCCCATGTTCTTGATGCGGGACCCTAGTCTCCGGGTGGACGCAACCGGATATTTCTACGGCGACGAACTGCGGAGTGCAACCGAGTCAGGCCGCTGGGTCGACTATGTGCTGCTCAATCCTGAAACCGGCAATGACCGGCAGAAACATACTTGGGTAGTACGACACGACGGGTACCTGTTCGGCTCGGGCTGGTACGAATAGCTGTGTCCCAATAGTGGTCTCAAATCTTTGCAAAGATGGGTAGCAGATAACGCGGTGGCTATAAGCGATTAGGGCGTCCACAAGGGACGCCCCTACAATCAGGAGGCTTCTGGCAGGGGCAACCCTTGTGGTTGCCCTGTCTACCCAGCAAAGCAACAGTGATGGTCTACTAGGCAGGCTCGGCAACGAACACGGGTATCTTGCGGGTCGTGCGGCCTTGGTACTCCTCGTAGGGGGGGTACGCCGCAACCGCCAGTTCCCACAGTCTGGCCCGTTCCGTGTCGTCTTCGACTTCCCGCACCCTCATGGAATACACCTGGGCCATGTCCCGTACCTCAACGTTGCCGTCAGCCCGCAGGTTGTACACCCACACCGGGTTCTTCGGAGCGCCGCCCCGTGAGCCCACCAGCACGTAGTTGTCTCCGTCCTTCACCCGCATCAGGGGTGTCTTGCGAATCGCTCCCGTCTTGTTGCCCTGGTTTGTAACGATGACCACGGGCAGCCCGGTATCCCGCAAGGTGGTCCCTTCCCTGCCTCCGCTGCTTTCGTAGAGTTCCACCTGCTCGCGCACCCAATCCGAGGTTGACGGTATGTATTCGGCCATAACTCGCTCCTTCAGTTCAAGAAATAGCATCTCCCCAGCGAAAGACCATAAGCCATCGTAACAGGGAGGTTGACATAAGGCTCCACGGAAATACGGGAAAGGTGGTGAAATAGCAGCCTTAATGTTGGACAGGGGCCAGTCCGGTGATGGTGGCGCGCTTGGCGGGACTCGAACCCACGACCTCTGCCTCCGCAGGGCAGCGCTCTATCCACTGAGCTACAAGCGCACTTCGATTGTTGGAGCCTGATGCTCTAACCCCGGTGAGCACTTAGGCGGGCCTCCGGAGCCCGCCGCCCCATTCCGGGGAGCAAGAATCTTGGTGCCGAGAGTGGGATTTGAACCCACACATCCGTAAGGACACTGCGCCCTGAACGCAGCGCGTCTGCCGTTCCGCCACCTCGGCATCATTCCCCCTGTGGCGCCCGCCGGAACTGGTCCTGGCGGGAAGGCCCGAGGGCCGGCAAGTGGTGGGCGATGGAGGATTTGAACCTCCGGCCTCCTCGGTGTGAACGAGGCGCTCTAACCACTGAGCTAACCGCCCCAAAGTGGCTCCTCTCTAAATTATAGGCAGGCCCCCTAGGCCGCGCAACCCCAGAGGGACCGCAATGAGACTGCGGCGCTCCGGCCTTCGCTGCCTTCACCCTTCACATGGACCTCTAAAATCCTGGGCCCGGAGCTAACGAGGACCCTCCACGTTTACGGTAAGGATGTCTACACCGTGATACTTCTGGTGGCGCACCGAGGAAGCGTAGTGGCGGAGCAATCGGAAAGACAACTCACGGGCATCTGGAATGTCCGGCGTTTCTCCCAAGTAGGCCAGCCGGTCCTCCAAGTTCTCTCCGGCGGAACCCGAAACAAACTCCAGTTCAACCCCCTGGCCGTCGGGCCGGGCCACCACCACCATGCGCCGGGGGCCGCTCCCGTTGGTATCTTCGCTTTCGGCCTCCAGCAGGCTGGTTAACGTTTCCTCCCCTACCAGGACCAACCGGTCCGCCGAGGCTGTGTTCCATCCCCGCCTCGACGCAAAGCCCCGCAGGAACTCGCTCAGCTTCGGCAGGGCATCGGCTTCCAGCGCGGCCTCCAACCTCCGGCGCCGCGGGGCGGTTAGTTCCAGGAACACCATCATTATCACGGCTGCAATTGCCCCGGAGGTCATACCGTTGCCCAGCAGGACTCCAAGGAATCCATCCCCCAGCAGGCCCGGGAATACCCACTGGTTCTGAAAGGCCGCGCCAATCCAGAACGCTAGGCCTGCAACGGCTGCCTTACGGTGGTCGATTCCATCTTGAATTACGATCCTCATGCCCTGCACAAAAAGCAATGCAATCAGCACGGCAATGTAGGCCCCCACCACCGGTCCGGGAATGGCAATGAGCAGGGCAGCAACCTTGGGCAAAAACCCCAGCACTATGAAGGTGACACCTATGATTATCCCCACCCGGCGGGCGGCGACTCCGGTGACTTCAGCCAGGGATATGCTGGTGGAATACGTGGTATTGGGCGGCACTCCGACGATGCCGGAGAGCAGGTTTCCCACGCCGTCAGCATTGAGGGCACCCTGCACCGCCCGGAAGTCCGTGGCCGAGGGGCGACGCCGGGAGACCCGCTGAATAGCCACACCGTCCCCGATGGTCTCGATAGCCCCCACCAGGGTTACCACCACGAAAGCCGGCAACAGCGCCCAGAACTCCACCCCTGGAGTTACGTCCAGCCCTGGCCATCCACCCAGGGGAATGCCAACCCAGGGCGCTTCCAATATTCCTTGAACGTCGTACAGCCCGAAGAAGGCGCTGACTACACAACCCACGACAATTCCCAGGATAGGTGACCACAAACGCCATGCCGCTGCCCCCCGCAGCACCAACGCCGTTATTGTGCCCAGGGTCACCAGCGCCACTATCGGGCCGGCTGCACCGGGAGTGCCTTCGGGTACGTCATTTGCCGTGCTGAAGACGATGGGCATGACCGTGGCAGCGATTAACATAATCACCGTGCCGGACACGGCCGGGGTGAATATCCTTCGCAGCAGTGACAGGCGCGCCGCCAGCAGGAACTGGAACAACGACGATACGACGATTAGGCTGGCCATGGTTGCGGGGCCCGCCGTCGTCAGGGCGGCCACACAGACCGCGATGAACGCCCCCGAGGTGCCCATTATCAGCACGTGGCCGGCGCCGATCCGCCAGACCCGGACGGACTGGAGAATTGTCGTAATCCCGCTGACCATCAGGGCGCCAAAGACGCCCCACTGCAGGTAACTGTCGGGCTGGTCGGCGATCCGGAAGATGATCACCACGCTCAGGACAATTCCCCCCAAGATGACCAAGGCCGCCTGCAACCCGCTGCCAACGGCGACCAGTGCGGGAGGATTCTCCTCCGGCTCGTAGCGTATGTTCTCGTTCACCTCGACCGCAGCCAACAGTAACACCTCAGGGAAATTGGGTTTTGCTCCATCGCGCTCTCAAGCGATTTCCGGGGCCGGGGAAGACCTGGCCGGTTCTGGGAAGGCCGGACCCAAAATCCGGTCCAAAATGCCTAATCGTAGTTATGTCAAGCCTTCCGTGGCCCGACACAACATAACATATCTTGTGCGACACATACGAGGGGAAGGCTCAAGGTACCTCCAAAATGAGACTCAGTTATGTCACGCAAGCCAAGACGAACCGGAGGGGTAGCGTTCTAAGGCCCGCAGAGGCCTCTGTCTTTTGGTGGGTGGCCGGGAACTTCAACCGGAACCGGAAATCCGCCAGTCTCTCTGGTCGGCCGAAGGCCGAGGACGGGCAATCCTCCCGGCCCCGAAAACCCGTCGCGTTCTAAGCCCCATAGGGCCCCTTGTTTTCCGCCGGCTGACCACGACACCAGCCCCACCCGGAAAACCGAACCTTTTTTGCCCTGACCCGAGACGAGGCGGCCCCGTTATTGATGACCTTAGCCCTGAACCTCCGCGGCGCGAACGGCCACCCGCCAATGACGTGAACCCGGTCATTTAAGCAGCATCGTTAAGGAATTGAGCAACAGTTTCGCAGGACACAAGAAGAAAAAAGGGAATCGCGTTCTAAGGAACCTCTGAACAACTGAGCGGTGTGCAGATTTTCGGGCCATGGGGGGTCCTTGAACCTGCTACTGTCATGGGATTTGTCGTTAAGCAGGGTGGGTCATAGCTTGGTTCCCGCCCGTTTTTGGGATGATGGGCTGGATTGGGCACACTGCCCCCTGGGTCAACCGGCCAGAGCAACCTTGGCCCGCCTCAGGTTGGAGACTCCCAGCAGCAAGGCCAGCCGCTCCCTATTCTTGGCCAAGCCTCGGTAGCGCACCTTGGCGTAGCCGAAGAGTCCCTTCACGTCCAGGAAGGGGTGTTCCACCTTGGCCCTTATTGATGCCTTGACCCTTTCCCCAAGATACGCCGGACTCCCAGGTTTCAGCTTCCGGCGTTGTCCCGACTTCATCGCCACCTGCCACTCCACCGCCAATTCCCGGTTCTCCTCCCGCTTCGCCACCCCGGTGTACCCCGCATCCCCCAACACCTGCAGCTCCCTCCCGTGGAGCAGCCGGTGAGCTTCGCTCACGTCATGGACATTGGCCGAGGTGACTGACATGCTGTGCACCAGCCCCGTCTCCGAGTCCACTCCGATGTGCAGCTTCATCCCGAAGTAGTACTGGTTCCCCTTCTTCACCTGACGCATCTCCGGGTCCCGCTGTCCGCTCCGGTTCTTGGTGGACGACGGTGCCGCTATGATGGTGGCGTCCACGATGGTTCCCTCCCGCAGTTTCAACCCCAGGCTCCCCAGATGGCGGTTGACTTCTTCAAACAACTCTTGACCCAGTTGATGCTTCTCCAGCAGGTGACGGAAGTGCAGGATGGTGCTCTCATCGGGTATTGGCTCCGACAGCCTCAGCCCGGCGAACCGCCGCACCGACTCCGCCTCATACAGCAGGTCCTCCATCCCAGGGTCGCTCAGGTTGTAGCACAGTTGCACCAAGTGAACCCGCAGCATCACTGACAGGTCGTAAGGCCGCCGACCCTGCCCAGCCTTGGGATAATGGGGCCGGATGCGTTCCTCCAACCTTTGCCAGGGAATCAGCGAGTCCAACTGCTCCAGGAACTGTTCCCGGCGGGTCTTGCGCTTCTTCCCCTTATATTCCAAGTCGGTAAAGGTCGGCTGCTCCTTCATCTGCATCACCCCACCACATGGCCCTGCTTAATGCTTAATCCTACTATGCCATAATTGGCAGGAGTTGTTCAGAGGTTCCCTAAGGCCCGCGGAGGCCCCTGCCGGCCCGCCGCCCATCCCAACACAACCACCCAACCGCCGGAAACCGCTCACTATGAAGCCCGGAAAAAGAAAGGTCGCGTCCTGGGGCCCGTAAATTTTGCTAGTTCTTGCCGCCGGCGCCACCCACAACCAGGGTTGGGCCCAGGTTGGCCGCCAGCAGCTCTTCTATGCGGTGCAGCAGGACGTCAAGGTTCCAGCCCTTGGCCGCCGAAACCAGGACGCTGCGCTGAAGTCTCTGGCGCTCCGAGGGAATCTCCGTCGTTTCGCCGTCCTCGGCCCCCAGCAGGTCAACTTTGTTCAACACCAGCACCCTGGGACGGCGGCCCAACCCCAGCTCCTCCAGGGTGTTTTCCACCACTTCGGTCTGCTCCGGGGCCTTGGGATGGGTAACGTCCACAATATGCAGCAGTATGTCGGCCCCGGCCACCTCGGCCAACGTGGCCCGGAATGCCGCTACCACCATGGGGGACAGTTTCTGAATAAACCCCACGGTATCGGTCAGGAGAAGCTCACCGCCCGTTGGCAGATGTACCCGCCGAGTCACCGGGTCCAAGGTCGAGAAAAGCTGGTCGGCGGCTTGGACTCCGGCCCCGCTGAGGGCGTTGAACATAGTGCTCTTGCCGGCGTTGGTGTACCCCACCAAGGTAGCGCAGGGTATTCCCGACTTCTTGCGGCGCCCCAAGTAGATGGTACGCCGCTGTTTCACGCCGTCTAACTGGCGCTGTATCTTCTGGATGCGGGTGCGAACCAACCTCCGGTCGGTCTCAAGCTGGGTCTCGCCGGGGCCCCTGGTGCCGATTCCGCCTCCCAGTCTCTCCAAGTGGGACCACTGACCGGCCAGCCTCGGCAACAGGTACTGGTGCTGGGCCAGCTCCACTTGGAGCTTGCCCTCATAGGTGCGGGCGTGGCGGGAGAAAACGTCCAAGATGAGGGCGGTGCGGTCGATGACCTTGGTCTGCAGGGAATCTTCGAGGTTGCGCTGCTGCGAAGGGGTGAGTTCGTCGTCGAAGATGGCTACCTGGGCCTTCTCGCGGTCCAGGACGTCCTTGAGTTCCTCGAGTTTCCCCTTGCCTACGTAAGTCTGGGTCAGCCGGTCGGCCCTCTGGCTGACCTGCCCTACAACCACGCCCCCCGCGGCCTCAGCCAGATACCCAAGTTCGCCCAGGGTATCCTTGAGCCCCCAGAGATTGTCTTGGCCCTTGACCTCGACGGCAACCAGTACCGCCCTTTCAGCCTCGGGTTCGGTTGACTTGGTGGTTGTTTTAGCGATGGGCTAGCCTCCCTTGGGCGGAGGAATGCGCCAGTTCTCCAACCTTTGACAGCCCTTTTCGACTTGGTCATCGGGGGTGGTGAGCGACAATCTTATGTAACCCTCACCGAATTTTCCGTAGCTGGAACCCGGGGTCACCACGATGTCGGTCTCCTCCAGCAGCCGGGCGG
>DAOULB010000057.1:0-42825 GCA_034420695.1 Dehalococcoidia bacterium | reverse complement strand
GGGTGCCCAGGGCATAGGAACCCTGCTTTTCCATCTTCTGATAGCCGCTCAGGTTTCCCTTGAGGTAGTCGTTGACCGCGCCGACCGACGTCTCCAACCGGTCCAGCCGACTCCGGTTGAGGTTCACCTCCCCCCTGAGATGCCAGCCAATACGTTCGGCACTTCGGGCAGCATCATCCAACCGGGGAAGAGAGCCAATCTCCGGCAAGTCGCGCCGAATATCTGCCGCGACTTCTCTGACTTCATTCGCGACGCAGGTTTCCCGACCCAATTCCTGCTTTATGGCAGTCTCCAATGGGAACAACAGACCAGCCGACGGCGAGTCTTGAATGACTTCAAGGGCCCGCGGCAGACCATAGTTGAAAGACAATTGAGTCAGCGCATGGACGACACCCGGGCGCATCTCACTCTCCCTGGCCAGGAAACCAAGCAGCGACGAGAAGTCATTCTCAGTGAGACTTTCTCCTCGGAGGAGGAGAGTGCTCGCCTTGCACAAGAGTGCACTCGTCGCCTTCGCGGCCATTCCCGTCGAATCGGTAGTCGCACACATCTCCACAACGGCGTCGAACACGTCCATCGCCGCCTGCGGTTTAGAGTCCTGCACCAAGGCCAACCCCTTACGTAACATTGTGTCAGCTACCAGTTGGCTGAGTGCGGGATCGGGTACTGCCGCAAGACGCTCCAGTGCCTGATCGTAAGCGTAGACGGCCTCACACGTTCCACCGAGTTGCGCCCACGCCCTCCCCTGACTGTCCAGTGCCGTAGCCGAAATAACGACCACCTCAGGGTCCTTGCTCGTCCCGAAACCGGCCAGCAGTTGGTCACACGTACTGATTGCTTCGCGGTATCGATCTATCGAATTCAGGTGTAGAACCTTGTTCAACAAGGCCTCAGCTGCTTGGTGCTGGTGATCAACCAGGTTGGACATTCTCAGCCTATCAGCAACCTGTTCCAAGATAGCAATAGCCTCATTATTATGGCCGATATCGGCCAAGAGCTGAGCCCTCTTGATCAACACTCGAGCCGCCATTTCCCGCACATCAACCGAGGCCCCGCTGATTTCATGATAGATTTCCGCCACCCCGTCCCATATCTCGCTGGAAGAATAGAAACAGGCCATGAAGTCGATGAGCACCTCAACTGCCCGGCTGGACCCGCTGTCCCTTCGCAGCAGGTAGTAGATATTGTAGAGGCGCTCGCTCAGGTAGTATTGTCGACGTCGAGGCGTTCCCCCGACGACAGCCACCGCGCCGCGGTCCACCAAACGGGCCAGCAACGCGCTGCATCTATTAATATCGAGACGGGACTGGTCGGCGACCTCTCTGGAAGTCGCGGGTTTCCACAACCTAGCCAAGGTGAGGTAGACCCGCCGCTCCAGCGCAGGCAATGATTCCAGGTGGCTCTTGAAATACTCCGTGTGGTCGTCCACCAGATCCAGCAGATTGGCCCTAAGCTCACCAAAGGACCTGCCAGCGCTGAACAGGGCGATGATGGCGAGCAGTCTTGGGTTGCCCCCGGTAAGGATCTCCAGTGGTCGGACCTCAAAAGTCGTGGATGATTCTCCGCTGACGGCCTCCCACAGGGACACGCATTCCTGTGTATCCAGGGGACGCAGTGTGACCACCCGAAACAGGTCGTACAACGCATGGTCGGCATGATCGATTTCGTCGAACCGGCTGGTGGCGCTGCCCAGCAGGACGATGCGTGGTTCGTTCTGCAGGGTGTGGCGCAACCGCCATCCCGCCTCAGGATCGTCCATGTCGGCAAAGAGCATGTTCAGGTTCTCCACCAGCAGCACAACCCGTTTCCCATGGCGATCTGCGAAATTCAGAACCGTTCCCAGGCAGCGTTCAGCCAGGTCCCGATCATTCCCTGTCCTCCTCAAGTCATCATAGGACAGACGTAAATCGGCGCGTTCACTCTCTGGAGCCTGCTCTGCGAGGTGGTCAAGGCACTCCAGCCAGAACTCACCGATTGTAGAAACCTCGTAGCTCTCCTCCGCAAATGTGATGGGGTAGAAGCACGCCAGGGAAGCGTCCCGGCGCATCTCAGCCGCTACGCGCAGCAGCAAGTGGGTTTTCCCGCTACCCCGTGGTCCGATCACCAATGCATGGGCGTTGGATCGGCCCGTACTCGCCCGCAGGCATTCCATGATCGATTCAAACTCACCGGTGCGCACGCAGAACGACGCTACGATCTCGTCGTCGGTGAGGAAGCCCGGATTGTATTTCTTGACGCCTACTGCCATTGGAGACTGCCTTCTCGGCTTATCGCTGGTTGATAGGAATGAAGTATTGACCGTGTCGGGCGCGCCACCAATCCTCCAGCAGTCCAGACACGAAGCCATAGCCTCCGTCCCGGTCTTCTAGGTATCCATCATGCTCCAGCGAATAGAGCACATGCTCGACGGCCACTCCTCCGTCACCCGGGGAAGACAGCGACATGTCCCTATAGCGCCTCACCGCTTCGTGGGTCAGCAGTCCGTCGTTGACCGAGGCTTCGGTCAACAGCCCGAGAGCCACCGTATAGCCTGGGCCCCCCAGCACCGTTCGCAGTCGGTCTTCGTAATGCACCAGGTCAATCTGCCCCCTCACGCTTAGCAGTTCGTGTTCGTACACTTGCTCCACGTCGGCCATTGTTGCCTCAATCCTCTGAACCCGGACCAGACGTTCATGGAGGTGATGAAAGAACTGCTGAAGGTGGTGGGGAACGCAGCAGCGCAGCCGCCGACACATCTCGCCCCGCACCTCTTCGGAAAGGTTTATCTCCTGGCCGCGGGCCAATGCAGCCAAGCATTCCATGGAAACTTCCCGATTCCAAGGCTGCAGGTCGAAGGGCACAAAAACGTTGGCCTGAGCGCTGAGGCCCGCCTGTCTGAGGATGGGTCCCAACCCGACACTGCCGGAGATAATCAAGCAGACTCTGCCAGAGTGCGCCTGGCAATTTCGCCGCAGCCAGCTCATGAACCGGTCCGTGGCGGCGCGGCGCTCCGGAGTGACCCGATAATCTTGTCCTTTCAGCAGACGGTTTACGAGAATGGAAAGCTCGTCGATGGCCAGCACTACCGGGCGTTCGTTGTCTGCCAGAGCCTCAAAGAACCGGTCGCCTTCCCGCTGCCAGTTTCCAGCGTCCATTCCCGCACGCAAACGCACCTTCAGTTCCGATACTCCCACCTCCTCCACATTGTCACGGATTTCCTCCAGGCGGTTGGACATCCATTTCTTGATCCGCCGCCGGATGCCTCGTACCGGTTGAGCTTGAATAACCATCTCGGCAACGGCATCAGCCCCGTCCATGGCGGCTTCCAAGTCCACGAACACGGTAGCAAACTGTCCTTCGTCATCCAGTCGACGCTGTAGTTCCCGCACCAGGCTCGTCTTGCCCATGCGTCGTTGCGCCGTCAATAGCGTGTGCGTGCCGTTTCCGACGCGTCCCCGCAGCGCTTCGATCTCGGCCTCCCGATCGAAGAATCGATCGCCGTAGACCCAGTTGCTGCCGCCTGGGGCGAGTTCTGGGTTGCCACCCGAGGAGGAATCGTTGCTTGTCATGGATAGATCCTAACAGACAACGAATCTGTTGGCAACAAACACGTTGGCTACTTCCGAATAATTCCGCGCTCGTCCCAGTTGTCAATGGCGGAGGCATGTTGGACCACTGTGGCGGAGAGAAAGTGTGCCACAAGTCACAAGTCAGGCAGTCAATTCGTCCAGGTGGTCCGCTTACCTCCGCCTTTTACACGCTATACCTACGCTGCTTTCCCGACTCCCTTGGACGTGTCCCAAGGGTTGTTCCAGAACTACCGGGAAGTATCGGCGGGAGAAGGGTGGGAGCCGACGCCGGACAACTTCGCCTTCATGGTCTGCTGCCACGTTAACGAGACCGGGGAAAAGGCCCCAGGGGCGGGGAAAGCGTTCTTGTGGCGGATGAACCATCCCCTGCGGGGCCGAGGGAATACTGGTCTCCCCCCGGCTACACGTCACGGGCCGGCGCCGCGGGGGTTGCCAGGAGGCGTCCCACGCCGCGACACCACCGAGATGAGGCACTGCGTCTACTCCTACGGCAACAAGTGCGCCGCCGGCACCAGCCGCATATTCTCCATCCAGGACGAGAGTGGCAAGAGGCTCGCCACAGCCGAAATCACCCGGGACGTGAAGTCCTGGAACGCCGCCCAGGTCCGGGGCTACATGAACGCCCGGGTCGACGCAACAATCCATGCCGCAGCCAAGACCCTGGCCGCCGAGTACCAAGAGGCTTCCTCCCTCTCCCCAAGCCCCGGGAACTCCCTCTGGTGGGTGAACGCCGAAAAGGGGCGCCGTACCACCCCTCCCTCCCGCCAGGGCGGCTGACACCGGCCACAGGCCCCTCACCAACACGCCATGAGACTCCAACAAGGGAACGCTGCCCCTGGCATCGCGTTCCCCCTCCTGCCAGCAGGACACAGCCCCAAAGGAGTCCCACCATGAACGACTACCGGTTCGGCGACGACGGCTCGGACCTCCAGGCCCTGGCCGACTACTACGAGCAGCGCGCCCGGGAACAGGCCCAGGCCCCCGCCGAAACCCCCTGTGAACACAGCTACAACGGCCGCCACTCCTGGGTCTTCAACGACCCCAAGGACCCCGACCGGTGCGCCTGCCGCTACCGGGAGGAGGGCTGCGCCGCAGAGGTCAACTCGCCCGAGCCGCCCCGCATGGCCTTCACCCCAAACCCCTCTGGAACGAGGCCATCGACGACGCCTACGGGAACATCAGGAAGTCCTGAGCCAACGCCGGCGCCTTGACGTCATAACGTTCCAACGTCACAACGCCACACCGCCATGAACAAGGAGCAAGCCCAGTGATCCAGAACCGGATGTTCCAGACCGGGGACCAGAACCTCCGGGAGGCCATCCTCCAGATAGCAGTGTCCACCGGAAACCAGGACATAATCTCCGAAATGGCCCTCGAGCCACCGCCCACCGTCATCGACTCCTGCCCTCAGGACGAGATGCCTTCCACCGCCTGCTGGACGGAACACCAGGCCCACTGCACTCCGGTCATTCCCATCCACCAGATAACCGAGGCCTACCAAGGCTTGGGCGTCGCCCTGTTCCACATCGGAAGCGCCGTCCTCGACTACGGCATCATCGAGGACCTGCTGCTCCACCGCGAGCCGAAGGAACTGCTCCTCCGCTATCTCTGGGCGGAAAACAATGCACGCATCGCCCACACCGTCCTGAACAGGGTCTCTCACCAGCTGGCCGATCACACGGACCTGGGGCCCGAGATCCGGAAGTACGCCCGCCAAGCCCACATCTGGCTCACCACCCAGAGAACCATGGCAGCACAGGCCCTGGGCATAGACCCGCCGCCCCAGGTCGAGGAGTACTCCCGAACCGACGCCCTGGACCTTGATCTGGGACAGGACGAAGAGTAAGACCAACCATCCCGCCCGCGGTCCACGCCGCGGCAACAGGACCAAAGGGACAAAAACCATGACCGCCCATCTCACCCCAACCGAAATGCACCGCCTGGCCGACCACCTAGGCCAGATCGCCATCGACCAGGCCATGTCCGCCGCCGGCGAGCCCAGCCACTGCTGCGGGGAGCACGCCCAGCCGGACTGCCTGGACTCCACCGCGGAGCAGATCGCCCTCGACCTGGCCTGGAGGGCCAGGGAGAGGCGGGCACCGAAACAACAAGCCATCCCCCTGGACGACGGCCAGGGCCTCGACGACCCCCAATCCGTCACCCACCCTGGGAAGGCCGCTAGCTGCCGCCAGTCCCACAGGAAGAAACCGACAGGGTGCCGGCAGGCTTCCAGCGGCCCATCCCCAGAACGGAGACATCACCAAAGTGACCCACGCCGCTACCCAAGAAACCGCCGCCCATCGCCGCCCAGCCTACGCCATGGGCTACTCGCCGCCCTTCCTCCAACTCCTCGGCCGCCGCTCCGCACAGCACAACGCCTCCCACCTCATGCCCCTTCTACGGCCCGGCATGACCGTCCTGGACCTGGGCTCAGGCCCCGGCCAGATAACCCTGGGCCTCGCCCAGGCCGTCTACCCCGGCACCGTCCACGGCATCGACGTCGAGGCCCACCAAGTCGACCTGGCCTACCGGAACAGCAACACCCAGGGCGTGCACAACGTCATATTCACCCAGGAGGACGCCTCAAGCCTGGACCTTCCCGGCAACCACTTCGACGCCATCCACTGCCACGCCTTCCTCATGCACGCCCCAAACACCAAGGCAGTCCTCGAGGAAGCCCACCGGGTCCTTAAGCCCGGCGGCATCATCGCCGCCAGGGAGATGGACGTCCCAGCCTCATACATCGCTCCATCCAACCCCAGGGGCTCCTCCCTCTGGCAGATGCTTGCAGACGTCATGTCCCAGGCCGGCGGACACCCCGTCATGGGGCGCCAGCTCAAGACCTACTTCAACAACGCCGGCTTCGCCCGGGTTGCCGCCGGCGCCACCGCCGACTTCTTCGATACCCCCGAAGACATAACCTTCCTACGGGATTTCCTCCAGGGATGGGCCCTCTCCGATGAGACCATCCTCAAGACCCGGGACCTCCCCTACACCCAGCAGGACTTCCGCCGCTGGCAGGACCAGGTCGACCGCTGGAGCCGCCACCCCGGGGCCGTCGGCTGCTTCCAGTTCAGCCACGCCACCGCGATCAAACCCTAGAGCGCTACGCCCCAAGGCACCTGCCGCCGCGGCTTCCCCCTGCGCGGCCAAGCCCCGGCCGCAAGCTCAACTCTCCAGGAGCACAGCCCAGAAAATGCACGTCACCACCATCAAGGCCACCGTCCGCAAGTCCATCGAGATGAGAGGCGGCTGGTATACCATGGAGGCCTCCGCAGAGGCCGATATCGCCGAGTCCGAGGCCAAGAAGTGGCAGGAATGCCAGAACCAGCTCATCACCGACCTACGGTCCCAGGTCAACACCCACTTCAACCAGGTCTTTCCCAAGAAATAGGCCGAGGCCATCACAGCAGCCCCACAGCGACAGTGTTAAAATCCTCGCCAAAGGGTTAGCTATGAACACAAAGCCAACACCAGACCCGATAGGCATGGCCGCCGCCGCCGCGGCCCAAGAAGCCAACAAAGGAAGCACAATAGTGCTTTTCGGCTCCAGGGCCAGAGGCGACAACCGGCCAGACTCAGACGTCGATCTGCTCATCGTCTGCCAGGACAAGGCAGTCGTAGTAGAGGCCAAGGCAAGAACAGCCATCAAGAACTATTTCAGGGACAACCCTCCACGCCTCCCGGTCGATATTGTAACCTTCACCGAGGACGAATTCAGGAAGAAGAGCACAGCCCCCAACCACGTCACAGGCCAAGCCATCAGGGACGGGATAGTGATGACCGGAGAGAGACTAGACCCCAGCACCAACTACGAGGGGAAATACCCGCCCAGTTGGCCGGACGTCAGGGAAAGACTCCGGGCCACCTACCGAAACCTCCGGGCATTCGACCTCAACTTCAGCATGCTGCAAGAGGACCAGGAAACCTGGGCCTACCACGCTCAGCAGGCCGTGGAAAACTCCCTCAAGGCATGGCTCTCCGCCGCAGGCATCGAGTATCGCTGGATCCATGAACTGGAAGAGCCCTCCGAGGCCATATTCCAGCACCACGTCGAATCATCAACACTGGCAGCCCACCAGCTGAAAAGCCTCCTCGACACAACCAACTACCAAGATCCCGCAGAACCAGGGCAAACCCTCAACTGGCTCGATAAATACAGCGTCAGTTACAAGTACAGCGGCACAGCCCACCGGATGAACGACGAGGAAAAGCAACGATTCAGGCAGGAAATACTCCTCGCCGTCCACAGCTTCGCCAACCGTGCTTTCGAACTCACCGGGACCTCAGAGTCAGACCTGTAGCCTGACCCCCAACGGACCCACCTCCACTCCCCAATCCGCCCGCCGCCCTCTCTTCGCCCTTCGGCGGCGGCCTCACAGCCTCCCTACGGGCCCCTTCAGGGAACCACCAAGGAGGATGTACAGCATTTTCACGTCCTCCGCCCCTTCTCGCCGGCCCCCTTCTGGGTCACGCCGGCGCTCCGGGCCGGGCCCGGTCAATTACGGAAACAACCAGGGAGACGGAAGACCTGAACCGTCCAGGACTGGACCGCAATATCCGCATTTGGCCAAGACCAGCACGGCCGCGCCGGCAACTTCACCCCAAGTCAAGCCAAAAAATCAGTTCCAAAGGAGAACAACAAACAATGGCCAAGACCTTCAATAACGCTCAACTGCTGGGACGCCTGGGACGCGACCCCGTGCTCCGAAAGACCAGGAACGGTACCTCCGTCGCCAACTTCCCCGTCGCCACCGACCGCAGGGTCCGGGCCGGCGCCGAACCCGTCACCGACTGGATCGACGTCGTCTGCTGGGGCAAGCAGGCCGAAGCCGTCGCCGAGTACGTTCACCAGGGTGACCTGCTGTTCCTCAACGGCCGCATCCAGCAGAACAAGTACGAGGACGCCAACGGCAACATGCAGTACCGCATCGAGGTCCACGCCCAAGAGGTGAGCTTCCTCCCCAGCCGTAACTTCAATGGCATGCCCGAGGAACAGGTCGACCTCCCCGACGAGGAACTCCCCGGCGAGGACGCCCCCGTCGAAGACCCCTCGTAGAGGGCCACAGCCCGGGGGTAACCCCCGGTCCAGCAACCACACAGGCCTGCCGGGCTCCTCCACCGGCAGGCCAATGCACCAAGCCAGGGGCCAGGACCTTCAGCAAGTCCCGGTCTCTGGCCCTCGAACATAGCCCAACCACCGGGGAAGATTAACTCCCCCCCATCCCACCCCATTTCACAGCACCCCCGAGCAACACTCTCCGCCCCTCCGGGGCGGGGCTACGCCCAGGCATCTCCCGCACCTCCCAACCCCGCCGCAACAACAGGGCCAAAACCCCCACAGCCAAAAACCTGTCCTTTATACACGTGCGCGCGCGAGGCTATCCCCCTTTTCACTGAAAAAGAGCGGCCCTACGAGTGTATGGAGTAGTGGGAGTAATGAGACTACTCCTCTCACTACTCCAATCCCCGGTATCAAAAACATCGTTTTCAGATATAAATTACAGTATCAAAAATGGGTTAGAGTAGTGGAGTAGCCGGAGTAGCGAGGAAAATCAGTCAACCTTGACCCTGACATCCCTCGCGGGCGTGTATATAGGACAGATTTTGCCCCCACGCCTGTGAAAGCCCCCTTTCCATAGCTGGAAGCGCCGCTCCAAAGCGCGCCACAACCCCGCCAACGTACAATGGAACAAGCCCCAGAACCCCCGGCCCCAAGGCCGGAACCATAGCACCCACCACAGGTGATCCTTGGCCTACATCCCCCAAGAACCCCTCTACCCGCCCTGCTCCAAGTGCCAGGGCCTCATCGAGTTGCGCAAGGACGAGTTCGGACCCTACCTCCAGTGCCTCAACTGCTGCACCACAATCGACCCCCTCTCCACACAGCCCAGGGACCCGACCCCAAGCCCCAAAGAGCCCCAACACCCGCCAGGATGAACCCACAAGCCCGGGACTCCGTCAGGAACCCATCAGAATGGACAAAGGGGCCACGGAGACCGGTTTTTGGCCTGCTGCCATGTCCAAGAACCTGCCAAAATTGCATTTAGCTATGGACAGCGCGTTTTCAGCCCCTCCCAGCCCCTCCCCACGGAGCGCTCCTGCAACCCAGGACGCAGAACCACACCCCGGCGCCAAAGCGCCCAAAGAAGCCCCGGGCAGAACCGCCCAGGGCAGGGAATTGCGCCAAGCCAGGAACCAGGGGAGAAACCCCCAGCCGGCCGATAGACGAAAAAAGACCCCTCAGTCTCCCTTCACCCCCGCACCGCCCCCAATGTACTCAACCCCCGTCAACTCCATCAGCTTCGCCAAGCCCCCCTCACGGGCCTCTGCCACAGCGCCGACGCCCATCATTTCGTCCACTTCATCCAGCATCCGGCGGTAAAGCTCCTTCCCCGTAACCTGCTTGCGCCCAGCCATCCAGTTCCAGATGCCCCGCAAGCCCGTGAACTCCCTCTCCTGCTCCCGGTCTATCCACCGCAGCCGGGCCAGCCGACGCTCTATCTCCCGGCTCCTCCGCTCTCCATCCCACTCCACCCCCGGGTCAGGGACCGAGTCCCTGAAAAAGCCGATCAAAGCCAGTTCTATCCTCGTCACCAAGGCCATCGCCGCTACCTGGTCCTGTGGGCTCAGCCCTATACGGAACTGGGTCATACAGGCAACTTCCCTGGCACGGCGCAAGGAAGCGCGCCTCTGATCCCGCTCTTGGTCGTAACCAACCACCTTCGTCACCGGCCCAACATCACCAGGAACTACGTCCGGCACCCCGTCACCGTCAATGTCCACACCCTCCTCCGGGCCTCCCTGCAGGACGATCTCAGCAGCCAGTTCCTCATCATCGTCCCAACCGGGGGATACCTCCCCAAGGGAACGCTGCAACTGGTCGATGGCCATGGCAACATAGGTCTCGATCGGCGCTTCCCCCGCCGCCATAAGGTCGAGGGCCACAAGGTCGACACCCAGACGGTCCGCAACACCGTTCCGGCCCATAACCCTGCAAAGCTTCGCCAACCGCTCCGCGTCCGCAGATAATTCAGCCATTTCATCACCCCAATTTTGCCCGACTTAAGCCAATTCTAAACGCCCCGGGAAACCAAAACCTTGGCGCGAAAATCATTCCCCACATTTCCCTACAAAGCGTACCTAATCCCTTAATGAAGGACCCCCCAAGCACCCCACCACTGCCCCGGGAGAAAATAAAAACAAAGCAGCCAAAGCTAAAGGCTATCCCACTCTCCCAAATTTCCAAAAACAGAAATTGAAGACCAACATCCCAACTATAAAACACCCATATCTTGTACCCAGGACACCCCAGTAAATTTCCAAACCAACAAATCGCCTCCTCCAGATACGAAGCACCCTCCTGCATATACCCCCCGACAGACCTTCCACAACCCCCAGAGAAGGGTGCCACTCACACCAAGAAAATAACGGCATCCCACGGCCACAATAACCGAAAAGCAAAAGCCGCAGACTCCTTCAAAACAACCACCCAAGGTCCTCGCCAGGAAAGCAAAGGCCCCAGAGCCGGCCTGCCGAAGCATCACATACCCTTCCATAACCAAAGTAGCAAATTGCAACCAACATCCACGTTCAAAAACCCCCATTCCCCATACTCCGCACCGCGCACATAGGACAAAGAAAAAGACAGGCCCTTGACAAACTGCCAAGCTTGAAAAGACGAGTGCCGGAAACCGGGAGGAAAGTGTCATGCCAAACACAGAACTCAGGGAAAGACTAGACTTCGTCACCCAGCATGCCGAAGAAGAGACCTCAGACAGGGCCCAGACGAGACACGCAGGTGCCAAGAACGAGTCCTACACGGACCACATTGAGGAGAAAGTCCTCAACTTCAAAGAGAGGCTGCACGACCTAAACGCCGCCGCCGCCGCAGCCTTCGACAACCGGGACCCGCTGACCGGCTACAACGCCGAGGAACGCACCAAGTTCCTCCACTCATACGTGGAGGCATTCAACCAGGTCGACTTCAACAACGACGCAGACGCACGTTACCGGGCGGCCCAGGACGTAGCCCACACCGTCTTCCAGCCGGCCCATGACTTAGTCCACATGAACGAGTTCAGGGCCCAGTACGCCGGCGACCAGAAGATACTGGACATCCTGGAAGAGGCGGACATACACCACGTCAAGAAAGACTATGACGCCAATGGCAGGGAGACCGGCTCCTTCACCGTCCAGGTAACCGACATGGAGCACGCCCAGAGGATCATCGACGACTCCGAGGGCATGGCCCACATTGTCGCATCCCTCTCCGTAGACCAGTACGAGCACAACTTCGCCAACGCCATGGCCATGAGCCACCGGGACGAGGAAGCCGCAGTGGCAGCAATGTCCAATTCCTATGACAAGGCAATGGCCTGGGCCAAGGGAGACATAACCTCGGACTGGACCAACATGAACGACCGCACCGACTTCATAAAACGCATCTCCGAGTTCAAGGAGGAGAGACTCGACTCCCTGGTGGAGCAGGTCCTGGACAAGAGTTGGAAGGAGTCCACCGAACACATCAACCACATGGAAGACACCAACGACCCCGACGCCACCGGGGCCAAGCAGGCCCAGAACGCCATCGTGGGCCTCTACTTCGACGGCATGAAGAACTCCGTAGCCGACGAGAACCTAGACCATTTCGAAGCAGCGCTCAACACCAGCGTCAGCCACGACCAGCAATTCAACCACGCCATAAGGGAGAACACCGGCTTCGTAAACAGCGAGAACTACGAGCAGCCCAACCTCCCCGAGGAATTCACCAACCTGGAGCAAGTCCAGGAATACCTGGACAAGGTCCAGGAAACGATCAGGGAAGCAAACTTCCACAACGAAAGGATGAGCGGCATCTACGAGTTGGCAATACGGGATATGACCGATAAGTGCCACATCCTCGAGCAGGTTATAGAAGCCAGGGCCGACCAGGACTGTTCCGAAGAGTTCGACCGCCTCCACAAGCTGGCCCAAGGCATGAACTACCTGCTCCAGCCGGTAGCCGACAACAACCAGAACCAACCAGAAGGTCAGGAACCCGTCGCAGTGTAGACAACCACCTACACCCCAATCCCCCTTTACCCGGCCCCGGCTCACCACCGGGGCCGAAACACATAGGAGACCAGAGGCATGAAGCCGATCATCGAGTTCAACTCAAGCTACGCTCTCCTCACCCTGGAACTCGAGCCGGGGGAATCAATAAAAGCCGAACCGGGAGCCATGGTCGCCCAGGAAGGAGTGGAACTCCACACCAGCGGACGGGGAGGCCTCTTCAAAGGCTTCCAGCAGATCCTCGGCGGGGAATCCTTCTTCATCAACACCTTCACCGCCCGCCCCAGGGGAGGCACCATAAGCCGCGCACCGCCAACCCATGGAGACATCAATTCCTTCTTCCTAGAACCCAGGCAGGACCTTTTCATCCAGTCAGGCGCCTTCCTCGCCTGCACCACCACAATCCAGACTGACGCAAAATTCCAAGGCTTCCGCGGCTTCTTCTCCGGACAAAGCCTCTTCTTCCTACGGGCATACACGGAACAGGACCCCGGCCACATCTATTACAACTCCTACGGCGCCATAAAACAGATCCCAGTCACCCCGGAACGGGAACTAGTCGTCGACACCGGCCATCTCGTCGCCTTCACCAACGACGTGGAATACTCCATCGGAAAGGTCGGAGGGCTCCGTTCACTGCTGGCCGGAGGAGAGGGCCTCGTAATGAAGTTCAACGGTTCAGGCCACGTCTGGATCCAGACCAGGAACCTCACCTCCCTGGCCGAAAAGCTAATTCCCTACTTCCCCACCACCAAGAAGTAGGCAAGAGGAGGACCAGCCGAAATGCCACCCACCGAACAGTACCGCTACACCCAGGAAGAATTCCTCGCCGTAGAAGAGGCCGTCCAGCACCAACTCCAGGACCAAGACTACTCCAACGAACACAAAGACCAGGAACAGACCACCAAGTACCCGGGCAGCCACCAAGGAGACGGAAGCCAGACGAACCACGTCGCCAACTTCGCCAAGGCCCTCCAGGGCCTAGAACAGGACGGCCACCGCAACAACTGGAACGACAGCGCCTTCAATACCTTCGACAACAACCACAACCTCTCCCTATACGACAAGGAGGAAAGGCTGAAATTCATGACGGCCTACGTCCAAGCCTTCAACTCCATGGAATTCCAGAGCAAGGAGGAACGGCTCGAAGCCGCGACCGACATAGCAAAGGAGATATTCCAATCAGTCCACCAGGACACCACCTACGCCGAGTACGAAGCCAGCCTCCAACTCGACTCCTACCTCCTGTCCGCAGTCCAGAGCAACGACCCGAAAAACGACAAGGGACCAGTCCACGACCTCAACATCTCATGGCTGATAGGTCTCAGGCTCATCGAGGAAAGGGAAGCGGAGTTTGCCGCCAACCTCCACAACAGCGACCGCTTGACAACCGACGTCACCCACCGCCTCAACACACTGCTACACGACCACCGCCTGCCCTACGGCGACCGAAGCCCCGACGAGGAACACAAGACCTTCAAGGACTTCAAAGAACAGAACCCGGAAGTAAGGGAGAGGCTAACCGAGGACATGGTAAGCGCCAGTTTCAGCGAAGCCAGCGCCGCCGCCCAAAACCTGGACGATAACCACAACTCCGACCACATCCAAAGGGCCGTGGCATCAATCCAGGCCTCCTACGCCGTCGCCTTCAGCAACACCTTCGAACAAGACAACCCCGACGCCTTCACCCTTCTGAACGACCACATGACGGCCTACGACAAGAGCCTGGCAAAAGCCATAGAGGAGGGCGCCGGTTTCGTCAATGCCTCAGGGTACAATGCCCCGGACCTAGCCCAAAACTTCCGGGAACCGGACCAAGCCCAGCATTACCTCCAGGAGGTCCAGAAAGCCCTGGAAAGCCTGCAACAAATCCCGGGCAGCATCGACCACCAGGTATGGGCCGGCCTCGAAACCCTGGTAACCACCGCCCGAGTCGAGTTGGACTACATCAACTACCTGAAAGAAAACGCCGCACTGGTTCAGGATGAAGAAAAGGACAGGACCTGCCACAGGCTCCACCAGATAGCAAGCTCAATGAACTACCTGCTCCAGCCGAAGACCGGAACATAGCCCCAGGCCAGGCCCCCAAAGGCACAAAAAAGCCCCCCGCCTCCCTTACGAGCGGCGGGGGATCAACACCAAGCGAGGCTGCATGGTTCGCAGCTCCGTGCCACCATCCTAACCCCCCGCCAAGCTCCCTGTCAAACAAAACCTCGGTCGCAATTCGTAACCAACATCCACTCCTGAACCCCCCCGATTCTTGCCCCCGGCGCCCGTCGCGCGTGACAAACACGCTTGCCCAGTTAGAAGGAAAATACCCACACTGTAAGAGTCGTCAGATGTTATCCCGTAACCGATTTGGCTGAGATCAGGTGAAAGGAGATACATCCCCGATAAATCAACACCAAAATTAAAAGCGAGGTACATTGACATGGTGACGACCAACAACAGAAAGCGCACGACCCTGGCTGACCACGCGAAATTCCGCGCGGCCCGGATCATCCAAAGCTTGCGGGGGGCTGGCAAGGACCTCTACGCCGACTACCGCAACAACGTCCCTGGACTCACGTCCGTGATGCTGAAGGTTGACATAGACGACCTTCTCATCAGCAAGGGAAGCCGCGGCAACAGCTACGGGACCTACATCGGGACCGCAGCCGTAACCCGCAACAAGCAGGGCAAGTGGTATCCTGCCCTCACCGGTTCCACCCTGGTCTTCGTAGGCCCTCGGGAACTGGACCGGAACGGGAGTTTCTTCCACGACCTGGCCGTCGCAAGGCACAACCAGGAACTGCAGAGCTCCTTCAGCAAGCCCCGTTTCAAGGGCACCATCGAGGTCAGCGCTCACAGCGTTTCCCAGATGCAAGTGACCCTCGAGGACGGGAGCAACGCCGACGTACTGGTGATCGAAGCCAACGCCGTCTACGGCAAAGGCCGCGCATCCTGGTCCGTCATGAACCACCCCTTCGCCGACTCCATGAAGGCTGCCATCGAATCCCGGCGGAAGCCCCAGGAAGAAGCGGAGACCGAGCCCGTCGAAGCCACCAGCTAAAACGGGAGAAACCACGGGTGTTGGCATCAGCCACCACCACCCACAGCTCCGTAAACGCGTCGCTTCGAGAGAAATCTCGAGGCGACGTTCCACATGTGGCAGGCGCAGAAATCCCAGGTCTCGCTTGCCGTCCCTCTCTCCTCAGCCGGCACCTTAAAAACTGAAAACGGACCCACACACCTGCTCCACAGAGCAGGCAATTCACAGTCGTGGCCTCCCGGCCTTCCCCTGGCCTGGCCGCCGGCCCCGACAAAATGAAGGAGGTCGCCATGACGACCACCAAAGACAGCGATTTTCTGGGCTCCATAATCCAGGAGATCGAGTCCGAGTTCTCGCGCGCCAACGCCGAGATCCGGGCCATAACAGAACAAATCGAAGACACATTCATCCTGGCAAAGAAAGCGGAAGAGGGCCAGCACAATTGCCCCAGCTGCCAAGACGAACCGGAGTACGATTGCCCCCTCTGCGAAGAAGGAGCCATCTACTGCTGGCACCACCTGGCCCAGCACGTCAGCGTGCTGCACAGGGGAGAAGCCGCACACAGCCAGGTCATAGACCAGGCGGTCCGAAAGGGACTCGTCTCAGGCCTGATTTCCAGTTGGGAGACCCCCGAAAGCACAACCACCATGACGGGTCACTACCCCAACTCCAGGCCCTCCGCCTGGCATATACAGGCCCGCCAGCTGGGAATACCCAGCCCGGCGATCCTCCACTCACCACTCCCGGAAGCTGACCCGGGTTCGTGGGACCTGCTAGCGCAGGTCTACAACCAAGAGGTGAACGACTTCCTCCAGTCCATTGGGCTGAGGACCTACACCTACACCGGCGGCGACGGCCACCTCACCCTGTTCGTCGGCCAGGACTCCGACATCCGGATACCCGGCCAGCGGATAGACCAAGGAGCAACAGCCGCCAAAATTACCAAGCGCCTCAAGGTCAACACCGCGGCGGACGGCGCCTTCTGGGTACCCAAGCCTTCGCAATACCCCATATTGGAGCTACCAGGCAACCTCCAGCACGTAGTCCAAGTCAACGACTCGGACAAGGCCGGAGACGGAAGCGGCACCTACCGCAAGTCCAGCGCCCGGGAGTTCATGGAGGCCTCCGGTATCCAAGTCCACGGCGACGAAATCGGCCTCCAGGTCGTCATCATCGGCGAGGACAGGTCCTACAAGGCGTTGCTGGCCATAACCGAGGACAGGCTCTGCCCCCCAGGGGTGGACATCGTCATCGACAGCGAGTCCTGCAACAAGCAGGTCACCAACACCGAAGCCACCTCGGGCAAGGTGCTGGTACACAGGCACCGGAGCAACCCCAGGTCCTACTACGTCGACCCGGTCTACCTAGGCCAGGTCGTCGCCCAGTTCTACGACACCAATGAACTCGTGGAACAGTCGGCCGTAATAGCCGACCAACTGGACCGGGAAGCCTGGAAAGAGGCCGTATCCCAGGAAGAGGCCAGCGGCTTGAACACCAACGAGACCGCGCCTCCCGCCTGGGCCAAGAGGAAGACCAACCGGAGCAAGCCCCTTCTGGCCTACCGGGCCAGCGGTTTCTCCCCATGGGCTTCCCCCCACGTCACCTCCCTGGTGGCAGGGCAGACGGCCAAGAGTTGGTCCGCCAACGACCCGGGCCCCGAGGCCAAGAACCAGAACAAGGGCCAAAAGCCCCCGGGAATATACATCTCCGGGGAAAAGGTGCTCCTGGTCCACCTACCCTATTGGGGGAAGTCCTCTCCCAAGACCGGATACGGCGGACTGCTGTGGCACCCCGAACAGCCCGACCAGCTCATAGGCTTCGGCTTTTCCAAGTCCGACATGGCGCGCTACAACGCGCCCCTGGACACCGCAGACTGCGACGACCACGTCCAGCTGTCATTCTCCCTGGACGACAAGGGCAACCCCTGGGTCCTGGTCCTCCGGAGCCCCGCTTCGGTAGACGGCGGCGTATGCCTCCGGCTCACCAAGAAGGACGAAAGAGAACTCAGGAGCCTGGGTTACCACTTCTACCGGAAGGCGGGAAGCTTCAGGTACCCCGGACTCTACGAGACCGACCAGACAGGCAAGCCCAACTACCCGGACGTCATGGGGCCGGAACCCGTCGCCAACCCCCCCGAGTGGACCGGCGACACAACCATGGCAGCCCACACCATCTTCCAGATGTCAAAATTCCGGAGGTCCGTGGGCGCATACTGCTCCCTGATGATGCACATAGACTACAGCGGGCTCTACGACCCCGAAAAGCTCAAGATGTGCACCTCGGACGTCGTCCTCGACCCGTCCCAGGACGGGTCCAACGACCCTGGCAAGATCCTGCAGTTCCTCCGGGAGTACATCCTGGAGTCCATCTACAGGGGACAGCCTCAAGACCCCTGCAGTTACGACAGGGTCAAGGCAGCCGTGGAAGCCCTCCACGAGAAGAGGGGCAAGGGCACACCCCTGAAGCCCACCTTCAGCTGCAGCGACCACCACAAGCCTTGGCGGGAAGGCATCCGACAGCAGATACGTCTGCTCCAGGACCGCACCAACCGCCGGCAGGCAGTCGCCAACGGCCCCAGGGAAGGCCTGACGGCAACCTTCGAGCCGGAGGCCGCCGACATACTGGCACAAGCCTTCGACGACAAGCACAACCTCTGGTCCCAGTACGCAAGCGCCAAGCGCGAGCTACGGGAACTTCCCCAAGCCGAACGAAACAGCAAAGAGGAAAGCCTATACCAAGCCCTGAGGCAGGCAGAGGCCCAGGTAATTACCGAAGCCTACCTGAAGTTCCAGGCCCTGGAAGGCCAAGAGCCAGGATCATTCCTGGCCCTCTGGACCCAAATGGCTGCAGGAAACACCTACCGGGTCGAGTCCAAGTCCGACCGGCCCATAACCGTGGCAGCCGCGAACGCCCTCCCCGACGAGGAGTTCGAGACCTACTACTCCACAGGGCAGAGCCTCCCCACAGCCGTGATCCGGCTCAAGGAGCGGGCCGATATACCGGCGGGCACCCACTGCCAGGTCACAGACCTGGGAAGAGGCGCCTTCCAACTGGTCTCAAAGGACGGAGAAGTCCTCGCAGACCTCCAAGGTAAGGACGCGAGGCACCTCACCGGACTGGACATGACCCCGGTCCAATACCTGCCCGAGATCCGCACCACCGGAACCTTCAAGGTCTGGAAACAGTGCGAGAACCTGCTCCTACTCAACATCACCACCCCCTGGACGGAGATAGGCATCCAACCGGAGCCAAAGGAGGAGTAGAGGAAATCCCAGGGAAGCCGGACGCGGGGACCAACCCCGCGCCGGCCCCCAAGGAGAAAAGCATGAAATTCGAGGATGTGGAGATCACCAGCATCACACCGGTGACCCAACCCGACGGCAGCCGGGCCTACAGAATCGGATACGTGAAAAAGAAGGCAGCCCCAAGGGCCGCCGAAAAAGCAAGAACCTCAGCCCACAGGATCGCAAGGTGCCCCAAGGCAATCGCAGGTACCTTAGTCCGCTGGGCCAAAGCACTCTGGGGCCACAACCTGGCAAGGGCAGCAGCTATGGGAACCGCAGCAGCCCTGCTGATGAACGTGGCACTAGCCATCGCCAGGGCGACCACATAACCCCTGACGAGGAGAAACCATGAAAAGCATACTGCTAGCCATAGCAGCCTTCACGACAGCCTTCATGTTGGTCGGACTGGCAACAGAAGCCGCATTCAAAGGCCTCTCGGAAATCGAGTGGCCCCAGGACGGCCCGCCGGCGTCCGGCCAGTTCATCCAGGCCCAAAGGCACGGGGAACCAATCCACCCCAGGCCCCAGGACCCGGCAGACGAAGGCCAAGCCCAAGCCAGAGTCCCCCAGGAACGCTGCAGCGCGGTGAACCTCTCCAACAGGGCCCACCCCCACTTCCTGGGAACCGTCACCGACGTCATAGACGGAGACACGGTCAACATGAGGGTGGAAGGCGCCCACATGCGGGTGAGACTCTGGGGAATAGACGCACCCGAAAACAACCAACCATCAGGCTCAACGGCGCGCCAAGTCCTACAGTCCCTGACCCCGGTAAACTCCAAGGCGGAGATACACCCGGTGGAAATGGACCAGTACGGCCGCATCGTAGGAGTCCTGGGCAAAGGCCAGGACTGGTCCGTCAATGTCTTGATGGTAGCCCACGGCTGGGCCTACCACGTAGACGCATTCGACTCTGAAGGCAACCCTTGCCTTCGGGAAGCGGAAAAGACCGCCAGGGCCCATAGAATGGGAGTCTGGCGAAACGGTCAGAACGGCGGAATAAGGCCCTGGGCCCACCGCAAAAACGAAATACAACAAAGGCAACAGTTGCCGCAAGGGAGAGAAGGACAAGACATGAACTAGAAACCCCCCCGCACGAAGCGGGGGGTTTTTCTATGCAGAGACCAAGGAGAAACTACAAAGAAGTCAGTTCACCAAAGCCGGCTGGCCATAGGACGACCAGCACTCAAAGTTGCCCGCCGGCCCATGCTGCTTCACCCGGGAAAGGGTAGCCGTCAAAAGACGGAGCCGAAGCTCATCCCCGAGCTCGTGAAAAACAGCCTCCGCCGCATCACTCCAGCAGACGAACAGCACCGGCCAGCTATCCTGCCTGCGGGACGAGGCATAACCCTTGAGCTTCCTGCCAACCCTATCCCGGCCCCTGGCATACCTCTCGTATTCCACATAATGCCATCCAGGACCGTAGGGACTCTGACGGAGATTCACCAAACCGTCCGGGGCAATACCGCCGCCGCCGCCCATATGTTCCCAAGAGCGCCAGCCAGCAGCGAACGAAAGACCCGCCCCAACAAACCCTCCCATTAGGGACAACACACCCTCCTCATGCTCCCGTTTCTGCTCCAGTTCCACCCATGAACTGGCCATCACCCGGCTGCCATAGTCACCAAAACGCACCCGGTCCCTGCGGCAAAGCCGGTCCAGTCCCTTGGATGAAATAGAGTACCGGTATCCCTCCTTCGACCGTGTCCTTTCCACAAGTTCCCGTTCCAACAATACCTTGACGCACTGCTCAGTAGTCCTGTCATCCAACCCCTCGCCAAGAATCTGCTTGCACAGCCGGGCCGTGATCCCGGGCCACTGGGCCACCGCGTCCAGGACCCGGCTCACCGACACTCCCCGCCTACCGGACCAGACCGCAGCTTCAACACGCCTCTCCCAAGACCAACCGCCCAAGCCATGTTGATAAACAGGCTGGTATATCCAGCCACGGCTGGGCAGAGGTTCCCTAACCCCCGACCGGGTCCCGTCAGCAATGCACCACACAACCACCATGTCAGACAAAGCCAGGCGCCGGCTCACCCTCAGAACCAACTCCCTCTGCCAGTGGTCAGTCACAACAAAGCAGAGCAACCCCGGCCAAGCAGACGGACCGAAGGAAGGAAGATCAGCAATATCATGGGCGAACTTCGCCAACCGTTCCGCGATAAGACCCTCAGTCTGAAGCAAACCACTCCAGAAGAGGGCCACCCAACCCCCCTTGTACCGGACCGCAGCATCAAAGCTCAAGCCTTCAAGCCACTGAAAACATTCGAACTCACCAAGCCCTTCCAACTGGCCCACCACCGGGTAGAACCACTCGACTGAAGGCAAACGCTCGAGAAGGCGGCAGCGGGGAGACTCCTCATGCCAGGTAACCCCAAGCTTTCCCACAATGGTCAAGGCCCGGTCCGTGAGAAACCAGCGACGAGACCTCTCCCAAGTCCAGCCCAAAGTCACCGAGGAAACGAAACCCCGGTCCTGAAGTTCCAGGAGAGGTTTGTAAAGCGAAGAAGGCCGACAACCAAGCACGAGACCCAAGTCCCGGGCGCTGGCCAAAGGCAACTCCACCAAGGCCACAACAAGCCTCTGGCTACGGCCGCTAACCGGAAGCGGGGCCTCCATCAAGGGAATCAACTACAGACCTCCAAACATCACGGCGCCCGTTTCAAGAGCCCCAAGGAAGGCTTTTCAGAACCACCCGAGGTCAGGTCAACCGCCAAATCCGCCCGGGCATTGGCCTCACCCTCAAGACGGGCCTTTTCGACCGCCTCCTCGTTCTCCGAAGCAGCGTCCTCCCGTCCCTCCACAATCCCCTCCTGCCGACCCTTCTCCCGGGCGCGGTTGATAACCCTGCCGGCATGCTTGTTGACAATCTCCCTGACCGCAGGATCCCCATTGTCCAAGGCCGCCTTCACCGCAACAAGAAGGTCCGGAGGCAACTGGCTGTCCTGGATGGAAGCCGTCTTGAGCCCCTTGAGGGGGCCATCCTTCTCTCGCTTCTGAGCACCTTCCTCCAGTGCCTGCAGGAAGGGACTCGAAGGGCCGGAACCCTTGCCATTCTCACCGACAGGCGCAGTCCCCCTTTGACCATCACCGCCGGACCTGCCCTGGGCCTCGGAGGCCGACAGATTGGCCGCCACCTCCTGGTTCATCTTTTCCCTGGCCTCCGCCCAGTCCATGGTGTAGGCCCTGGAAGCCTCAAGCACCGCCTCCACCGACTCCTGTGAACCCCTCACATCGTCGGGAGGAGGAAGGGTCTTCATCGAGAAAGCGGGGTAGCACTTGTCCTCCGAATTGATACGCACCACGCAGTGATGGGGATTAAGGTTGCTAAGATCCCGTTCCTGGACCCGCTCGGAGTCCATCTCAGGGGCGATAATGCGCGCGTCCTCCGCGGCCATCTGGTAACCCACGATACAACCGACATTACCCAGAATACCCGCCTTCAGCTTACGCTCCGGCGTATCGAGCCGCGCGAGGGACTGTGTAGCCAGAAGAAGACTGCAACCGTACTTCCTCGACTCCGCCAGCATCCCCTCCCAGTTCGCGCCGGTCACCGTCTGAAACTCGTCGCAAACCAAGGCGCACTTCGCCCTCTGGGAAGGAGGCAGCGATTCCTGGTCACGAAGAGCAGACTCAACAAGGCTAACCATTGTCCCGCCCATAAGGGCCGCAGGCCCAATGCCAATACTGCCCTGGGCCGTGGACACAAGGAGCACCAGCCCCTCCGAAAGCACGTCGGAGAGCATGATCGTAGATTGCCTCTGGCCCATGATAACGGAGGCCCGCTGGTCCGAAGCGTAGGCACCAATCCTGCTGTGTACCGGCCCGACCGCCTCGCTCCTCAGTTGCCTGTCCCATCCGAGGTAGGCATTGAACCACTGGATGAGCCTCGGGTCCCTGACCCGGGAAATAACCCGCCGCTGGAAGGTGCTCATGGTGCTGCCGGAACCCCGCCCCTGCCCCAAGGGTATACCCTCCTCCAAAAGGGCCAGGATATCTAGCATGGTAAGCATCTCATCAGGCTGGGTGCTGGGGTCGGAATTAAACTCATAGACCATAAGAAGGCTGCGCTTGAGCAGATCCTCCAGCCGGCCGCCCCAGTGCTCCCACAAGTGCTTGACGGTATTGATGATCGTATCAACACACCTGTCACGGTCAGGAAAAAGCTTTGGGTCAACCAAGTTGATACCGGGCACCCGGTCCATGCGGCCGAAGTCCAAAAGCCTCACCTTGTGGGCAATGCTGGGAGGAACCATCTTGAGAATATCCCGGACCAAGTCCGCGTGAGGGTCGATAACGACAATCGCATCGCTATCCTTGCCAGCAGCCTTCCGCTCCAGCTTGTGAGCGATAACATGCTTTACAAAGGTCGACTTCCCCGTCCCTGACCGGCCAAGCACCAACCCGTGCTTGCGAAGAGCCGACTCAGGCAGCTGGATGGGTTGCTGCCCAGCGAAGCCCACCAAGGGCCCGGCATCTCCATTATCAACTCCCAAATCCGCCAAGTAAGGCATAAGAACAGCGGAAGCGGTCCGCTCCATGGAAGCCATCTCGTCCATTCCCAAGGGCGGGTGCCACACGGACGCAACCTCCCTGGCCGACAGTGCAGTAGTCCCCGCACGCTTCGGCTCAAGCCAACTGAGGACCTCGCCACCACCAACAAAGGGGTGCTTCCGATACCCGGGCTCGACAACGTCGGAGCCCCGGTAAAGCCGGACTTTACCCGCCTCCCAAGCGTTGCCGGCAGGGTCATCGAAGGAACGCAGGCAGTCAAGAACCTGGACCGTGCTGGCCTTAGCCATGTCAAGGTCTCCAACACGCTGGTAAATCCTCACAATCTGCACCTCTGCCCAGAAAGCGAGAGACTTCAACTTTGCTTCCACCAACTCCTCGTCCATGTAAAAGCGCTGCTTCCGCCCACCCCACTTCCGCCACATGCCAAGACCTGCGCCAAGACCCAGAAAGGACAACAGGTTGAAGGCCATCATCCCCGGCAGATTCCCGTCGTTCCACAGAAGGTAGTTGCCGCCAGCCACCGCAGCCAGGGAACCCACCAAGAGCACCGAAGCCGTACTCGGCCCGTACTGAGCCGGCCCGGAGCCAGGCCTGGCGTTCCTGTCCTCCCCATCCCGCCGACGTTGCATCTGGGCCTGCCAAGGAGCGTTCCAATTCTCCTCCGCAGGACGAAGCACAAGACGGAAGCCAAGACGATCCCCCGAGCGGTCGCCCACAGGAGTAGTGCAACTGGCCAGAAGACCTATGACCCCCGCCAGAGGGTCCGTCTTGCTCTGTTCGATGGTCCTGTCGTCAAAGACACGGAGAGGAAGATAGCTCTCCTTAGCCAAGCTCAGAGGCTGCACCAAAGCAAACTCGCCATCGTCCAAAGCAAGCCAGTCCTTGCGCGCAATCTCAGGGTCCTCGTCCTGTTTCCGCTGTTCAATAAGAGCACGGTTGAAGTAGGAGTGAAGCATACCTCCCACAGCATCCGCATTAGCGCTGCGGACACAGTAACTTACCACACCCTCAACGCCGAACAACTCGAGGGAAACCATCTCCTCATGGTTCCGCAGCCCCCTGAGCAGGTTCTCCATAGGCATCAGGGACCACCCGCCGTCCTGGGGCGCCACAACCTTGAAAACGGAAACATCCGGCCGTTTTTTTACCAAGGCACCAAACATAAAACGACCTCCACTTCGCGCCAAACACCAGCGATAAAGAATTCAGTAAAGTAATTCTAATCAAAACACACAACCAGACGTTTGGAGCGTTTTACAAGGGAGGACCAATGACAACAACCAAGCAGCAGCGAGTCATTCAGAACTATCCCCGCATGCTCCAAATAGCCCGGGACATGGGCTGTCAACTCCAACCCATACCCACCAACAGGGCCATCCTCAGAGGCCTCTGTCCATTCCACGATGCCGACACCCTGGTAAACGCCAAGACCCTGATAGTCGACACCAGGTCTGTGAAGTTCCACTGCACCCTCTGCAACGCCAACGGAGACCCCACCGCGTTCATCGCAAAAGCCTGGGGAGTATCGGCCCAGGACGCGGAGCAGCTAATCCAACATCACCAGGACGTGGGAGCCACAAGGCCCCACTACCCGGAAGGACACTTCCACCAAGACCAGGACTCGCCTCCTCCCCAGAACACAGCCCTCCTGACCAGGGCCAGCAGGTTCTTTGGCGAGCAGCTATACGGCAACTACCATCCTCTGGAGTTCCTCGCAAGGCTTGCCGTAACACCACAGGAAGCAGAGAAAAAGGGAGTGGGCTATTGCCCCGGAGCCGGACTCAGGGAAGCACTAACTGAAAGAGGAGCAACAGCCGAAGAGATAGAACAATCACCCCTATTCAACCAGAACACGGGGCTGGAAACCTTTGCCGGCAACATAACCATAGCCGACCGGGATTCCACCGGTGCAGCAGTCTGGATGGCCGCCGTTGAACCCCAACCCCCAGACGACAACTACTGCTGGAAAACCACCAGGCCCTCCACCTACGGGATCTCGGGAAGAAAACCCTTCCTGTTCAACATCAACAACATCCCCGCAGCAGGCAACCCGGTCACCATCACCGACGACAGCCGCCTCTACATAGTCCTGGCCGCCAACGAAATACCGACCATCCTCATAACCCAGAGGCGGCGGGGCAACGAAAACATAGAGCCTGCGGCACAGCGAACCGCAAGGGACCTGATAAGCCGGGGCTACAGAAAGATCTGCGTTGCGGTCCAAGACTCAGGAAGAGCATCTCTGATTACCAACGGACTGAAGGAACTGGCTCCCAACGCATCAGTTACACGCTTGAACGGAAAGGAGGCAATGGACTCAGGAATCAACCCCCTGACCAGGGACCTCTCAAGGTTCACCGACTTCCCCCAGACCTCCAGAAGAAGAAGGGGACGGGAAACCCGGCCGCCAAGAACCCAGCAACCCGCAGTCGACACCAGCCAGGAAGAGAACACAAAAACAGAGACCCAGGCCGAAACCCAGGAACACCTTTCCCCCGACGCGGAACTACTGCAGGCAGCGGCCCCTAACGGCCATCCTGCCCTTGACCAAATCCCTCAACACGAAGCCCCTGAGCCTCAAGGAACATCACAATCCCCAAGTCCGCAATCGCCGAGTAACTAAGGTTGAGCTCCAGACGGGCATATTCCATGGCCTTCCGGACTTCAGGAGACAGCCAACAGGTAGTCCTGATCTTACCCTTGGCGTCCGCCTCGGGGCGAAACCTCCTGCTACCGCCCCCCTTGGACAGATTGGACCCCATCGCCTGGGCCCGACTCCTGAGGGCCTCCAAGCCCTCGCCAGCACCACGGTCCCCAGTGCCTCCATCACCGCCGGAAACCCCTTCCGCAGAAGTTGCGCGTTCCTCCCTAGACCTTATAGGCCGCCGCTGTCTCTGGTTCATCACCAACCTCCATGGCAAAGATTCATACACCAAGCCCAAGACGCCGGCACACCCAGGTCCAGAGACACCGGATCTCCGAAGACGCGGCAGCGCCGGGGAAGGCCTCGCAGACTCCAAGACCATCCCTGGCCGCATCCAGATGGGCCACCCGCCGCCGCAACATCACCGGGCAGACCTCAACCTCAAGTTCATCAAGCTCGCGGACCAACTCCAGGGCGCGACCCCTGCCCGGAGGCACCATGTTGGGAAGAAAGACAACAGGAAGCTTCATCTGTTGCACGATCCCGCTGAAGTTCGCAACGGTGATAAGGTCCGCCGCCCCAACGCCCACTGGGGAAAGCACCAAGTCCATCTCCCAGAGCAAACGACCCAAGGCCATGCTGTCAGCCCCGGGAAGATCACAGAACACCAAGTCGTAGGCCTCCGCCTCACGAAGGGAAGCCAACTCATTGGCCCCGGCAACGCTTACCCGCTTGGTATATACGGGCCAGCTCGGCCGGACCTCCAAGTCCCTCAGGTCCATGAGTCCCATGGAACCCTCCTGAGGGTCAAAGTCCACGACAGCCGCCTTCCACCCGCAAGAGACGGCCCGCTCCGCGAGGTTGAAAACCAGGGTCGTCTTTCCGGTCCCGCCCTTCAGGGAACACAAGGCAACACACTTCATCCACACACCTCCTCCCATGGCAACAGAGCCAAATAACGTTAAGGAGTCACAACGTCAAAACACCATAACCACAAAACGTCACAACTACAAAACATCCTAGCACAGGATTGCCCAGACCCCAAAGAACAAAAGGAGACGATTTCAACATGAACGGAGCACAGATACAGTTCGTCGGAAACCTCGTCCGAGACCCGGAGGAACTACGCTACACGGCAACAGAAGGAGTCCCCTACATAACAGTCCCGGTAGCCGTCAATACCTACAACGGCCCCAACCGGGAAGCCGTCACAGAGTTCTACAACGTCACCGCCTGGCGGCGCCAGGCAGAGGGCATCCTCAACCGCTGCCGCAAGGGCCAGTCCCTCATGGTAACCGGCCAACTCACCATACGACGATACTGGAGAGCCGACGGCCAGCCCGGCGTGGCCCTGGACGTAAACGCCCGGGACGTCCACCACCGTTTCACCAACAGAGAAGCCCCAACAGAGGAAGAGCCCAGCCAGGAGCCTCCCAGCGGGGACATGACGGACCAAGAACCGGCCGACCCCGAAACCCAGGACAGCGCCTTCGACGACCAAGACGACGAAGCCGGCCAACCCATAGACCTCAGCCCCACCAACTAGCCCCAGAACTGATCCCAAGAGCCAAGAGAAGCCGGGTTGCCTGACAACAGCCCGGCTATTTTCTACGCAGCCGAAAGCCAGAGAGGAAAGAACCAGCCATGCAAGACCACTCCGCAACCGAAAGGTTCGCCGTAAACACCTTGGGCATGCGCCAACTCCACGCCGAACGCCACCCCGAGCAACTCATAAAGGAGTTAATACAAAACGCCTTCGACGAAGAAGCCAGCGCCTGCGGCGTCACCATCCAGGAAAAGAACGGAGCAACAACCGTAACCGTCGAAGACGACGGCCCGGGCTTCTCCGACATAGCCAACGCCTACACCCTCATGGGGGAAACACAAAAACGCCAGGACCCGGAGAAAAGAGGCCGCTTCAACCTAGGCGACAAGGAAGTGATATCCGTGGCCAAATGGGCCGCCATCGAAACAACCGGATGGACCATTGAATTTCCCCCGGAGGGAGGCCGCAGGGCGAAAGCAAACGAAAGACCCAGAGGGACTAGCGTCACCGTCAACATGCCCTGGGACTCCAACCAAGCACAACGACTCACCGACCGCCTGAAACTGATCAGGCCTCCCCATGCCATTACCTACACCGTCAATGGCCAGACCATCGCCCGCCGCCCCGCCATCAGGACAGCAAAGGTAAACCTGCCGACCATAATCCAAAGCGAGCCGGGACAGCCCATGAGGCCGACCAGGCGCAACACCACCATCGAGATCACAGTCCCGGGGCTGGAGGAAGGCTGGCTCTACGAGATGGGGATACCCATCCAGGCCACAGACCTACCCTACGACGTCGACGTCATGCAGAAAGTCCCAATGCCACCCAACCGGGACACCGTCTCCGAAAGCTACCTGAAGGACATCTACAGCGAGGTCCTCAACGCCATGTACAACGACATGGCCGGAGATGACTTCTCCCAGACATGGGTGAGAAGCGGCGTCGAGAGCACCAAGATAACCGAGAACGCGGTCAAAACCACCATCAAGGAACGCTACGGAGACAAGGTCGTCACCTGGTCATCCAACACCGACTCCAACATGAAGGCACTGGACAACGGCTACCAGGTCCTACACCCCAGGAACATGAGCAAGCCAGAGCTGAAAAACATGCAGCAGCTGGGAGACCTGAAGAGCGCCAACGAAGTCTTCAAGAACGCCGTCCCCGACCTCCTGGACCCCAAATGGGCCGTGGACATTTCCAAGGACGACGAGAAAAAGTCATTCGCGGCCTGGGTCAAGGGACTGGGTGTCTATTGCCGAAAGACAATAAAGGTCGTCTTCATCCACAATACCAACACCAACATGGCCGCCTGCTGCACCATGGACACCGAAAGGCCAACCATGCACTTCAATACCGCCCACCTCGTCGACGAATTCTTCACCGGCCGAGGAGAGGAACAGCTGGCCCTGGTCATACACGAACTGGGCCACTCCGAGATGGAGGGCGCCATGTCCCATGGGCCCCAGTGGGGACAGGCCTGTTCCAAGATCGGGGCCATGATAGCCATCGGCATGGCCCAGGCCGGCACGGGACAAACCGAGGAAAACGCCCAATCCAGAGAATTTCCAAACACCTAAAAATCGGCAAAGACGACAAAATCGAAACCAAGACTTACATAAGGCGACACTCGATTCTCGCCGTCCCGGGCTGACACATACTACAAACTTGACGCCAAGGACAGGAGTATACCTGCATAAGATAGCAACCAACGAAGAAGGACCGCCCGCTTGGTGATAGAAACCGAAATAGACCTCCGCCAGAGCGAAAGAGAAGCCTTCCAGTACGCCGAGTACAGCATGCTCAGCCACGCCCGGATGCTGACCTCCCTGCTCATCAATAAAAAGCAACTGCCCCACTTCTACTTCACCGACGCGGCAAACCAAATAGGGGTCTCCACCCAGACCTGCCGCCAGTGGAAGATAAGCACACGCCCCATGACCGCCAACATGGATGACCAGCAGCTGAGGCACATCACGGAGATCCTCATCAAGGTCCACCAAAGGGTCTACAACTATCCCCAAGACGAGACCTACTACCAAGCCGTAAAAAGACTCAAAGCCAGGATCAAGAGGCTCAAGAGCAAGGGGTACACCCACAACCAGATAGCGGGTCAGGCCCGGATATCCCACAAGACCCTGAGCGATATCATCAGGAAAAACCACCAGGACTCCCACCGAAACCGCCGCTGTCCCTGGGAACTTCTCAACAGGCTCAAGACCGCGGAACAGGAAATCGATTTCCAGAAAAGGGCCCGGGCAGAGGCCAGCCACCTCTACCGTAAGGAGAAGGGAGAACCGCTGCCTGCCCTCAAACCCCCAGCCCCGGAGGACAAAATCCAGACAGGAGACCCCTGCCTCAAGTGCAAGATGCCCTGGACCCACCTCTACGAGAACGGCAGGGACCCCTGGAAGAACATAATAATGACCTGCCGCACCTGCGGCCGGGACAACCTCCTCCAGGAAAAGCGCACCGAGCCCCTCCACGAACTCATCGAAAGGTACAGCACTTGCTGGAACTGCTACGCGCCCTGGCACAACATGGCCAAGGAGGGCATAGACCAGTGGAACAACACCGTCTATACGTGCAGATCCTGCGGCGCTGACAACCGGGTACCAAACACTAAGAGGAGCATACCAAAGCAGAAGGTCGGAGGCCTGACATGACTACCGCCCAGATACCCACACTGACCCTGGACCCCCTCCAAAGGAAGGCCGCAAGCGCTCCCGAAGGCCCTAACATCCTGCTGGGAGGCCCCGGCACAGGAAAGACCCACACCATCAAGGCCAGGATCACCAAGCTGATAGAAAGCGGAGCGTCACCCCACACAATTGCCTACCTGACCTTCAGCAGCCGCGGCGCCGATGACATGAGAAAGTCCCTGGCCGAGCTGCCCGAAACCGCAGACTCCGCTCCCCACATCTTCACAGGCACCATCCACCACTACGCCAGCCTGTTCCTCCGCCAAGCCGGGGCCAAGATCCTGGGCATATCCCCCTACTACACCATCTGGGACACCCACCAAGCCAGCGAGACCCTGGCTGAACGGCTGAAGAACCAAAAGGACGACCCCCTCAGCAAATACAGCGCATCGCAGATCCAACGGGTACTCCGGTGGAACGCCTTCAACCAAGCCAAGGAGAAAATAGAAGCCCTGCCTGCGGAGAGCGAGGACTGGGTACGCCTGATACAGGTCTACACCCAAGAGAAGATACGCCACAACACCATGGAACTGAGCGACTTGGTGCCCAAGGCAATCGCAGCCATGGAGAAAAGCCCCGAGACCCGGGCGATGTGGAACCAGCTCAGGACCAGGCACCTCCTAGTTGATGAATTCCAGGACGTCAGCCCCATCCAATACAAACTCATCCGCCTGATGACAGGCCCCTCGAGGTCAGTCCTCATCGCAGTCGACCCCAACCAGGGAATCTACGAGTGGAACGGCGCAGAGCGCCAGCTCTTGGACCAGTTCAAGCTGGACTTCCCCCACGCCGAGTCCAACCTTTTGCGTATCAACCACCGGGCTTCCGCCACCCTGGCCCAACTGGCCACCAGCCTCACCGAAGATAACTCGATCAGCGGCCTTATTTACGACTACCAGTCAAGCCTCAATGCCGCAGGCCCCCAACCGGTCAGCACCCAGTACCACTGCCCGCCCAGCCAGATGGACAACCACATAATCGACCAGATGCAGGAACTCGTAAACCTGGGCTACAAGCACGAGGACATGGCCATCATCTACAGAAACAAGGCAACAATGGAACGGATGAAGACCCAGCTCGAAAAGAGGCACGTGCCGCACACCATCAAGGGAGATACTCAAAGAAAGACAGCCAGCGACGCCAACCGGGTCCTGAGCCTGCTGGCCTTCGTCCTGAACCCAATGGACCGCCAAGCCCTCTCCAGCGCGGCCGGCATCGACCCTCACAACAAAACCAGGAAACTCAACCCCGACGCACTGACGCACGTAGAAAACATCTCCCAGTCCACAGGCCTCAACCTCCACCAAGCTGCCAGGGAGGCAATTCCCGACTTCAAAGTAGGCCAACCGATCCAGAGAGACCTCCGCTACGTCACCATGGCCTGCAACGAACTGGACGCCATGCTCGAACAGGAGGACACCACCCCCCTCGCCCTCTGCAAGAGAGCGGAAACCCTAATGAACGAAGCCAGGCGTTCCCACCCCATGCCCGTCCAGGAACCCCAGATGCTAAAACTCTTCAGCCTGGCCGAGACCTCGCCCAGGTTCTATAAGGAGACGCCAAGAGACCACCTCTCCCGCTTCATCGAACTGATATCAACGTCCAACTACCCGGAGCTCCGTTCCCAAGAAAACGACGACCCCTTCGAGCACCAGCAAGGGGTAACCTGCAGCACGATCCACTCAGCAAAAGGCCTGCAATGGAGCATAGTCTGGATGGTAGACGTCGCTGACCACATCATCCCGGGGGAATTAAGAGAAGAAGACCGGAGCGCCTTGGAAGAGGAACAACGAATATTCTACGTCGGGGCCACCCGGGCCACCCACATCATGTATTTCTGTCACTCCACATTCGTAACCAACAGGGGCCAGGACCCCATCCCCTGCCGCTTCCTGAACGCCATCGACGAAATCCTGGAGAAGAGAACCGTCCGCACAATCCCCGAAGGAAACCACTAAACTGCATGGGAGGCAGCGCCAGAAAGGTCCGATTCAACAGGGTCATTGACGGAGACACAATAGAGGTCTCAACCAGCCACGGCCTCTTCCGAAGTGCGACGCGGGCTAGGATACGCCTCTACGGCATAGACGCACCGGAGTCCACCCAAAAGAGGGGCAGGGACTCCGCCAGATACCTAGAAAGCCTCATCGGCTCAAAAAAGAAGGTCTGGCTGGACACCAAGTCCACTGACCAATACGGCCGCTCCGTGGGCCTCGTATACCACCGAAAGCGCAGACCCGACCAGTCCTGCAACTACCTCATGGTGCTGGCTGGCCACGCCAGGGCCTACATGGCCACCGGGCAGGAGAAAGACCTATACCGGCTCGCCGAGACCGAGGCCTCCAGGAAAAGGAGAGGCATCTGGCGGGACAGGCACGCCACAGACCCCTGGGAGCACCGAAGGATCCAGAGAGAAAAACCCCAAGGAACACCCTTCGCCAAGATACTCCTTCTCCTACTGGCTTCCGGTGCCCTCGCTGCCGCAGCAATCTACATCATCGCCCAACGCCTCTAGCCAATGTCCCCTGTACCCTTCACACTGCGGCCCGACCAGGAAAAACTGGTCCAGGAGGTAAACCAATGCCTCCAGGAGCACAATTCCCTCCTGGTCTCCGCCCCAACCGGGTCCGGCAAGACAGTCGTCATAGCCGAGATAATCAACCGGGCCCTCAGGAACCCCCTGCGGATCGGAGTACTGGTCCACCGGCAGGAACTGGTCACCCAGACCAAGGAGAAGATAGAACTCCAGACAGGCCAGACACCAGGAATAGTCTGGCAGGACACCCGCCAGTGGGACCGGCCCGTCACCATAATGGCCCAGGACACCGTCTCCGGGCTGGAAATACCCCAAGGTCTCCGGTTCGACCTCCTCATCATCGACGAAGCCCACCATACGGTGGCCCCCGGTTGGCTCAGGACAATAGAAAGGCTCCGGCCCCGCTTCCTCCTAGGTTTTTCCGCGACCCCCTTCCGCCAAGACAGGGAACCCCTTTCCCCAGTCCCCTTTGCAAAGGTCATACGACCAATAACGCCGAAGGAACTAATCGACGCCGGCATCCTCTGCCCCGCCCTCATCGAATCTCCGATAGTCCACGACAGCAACGGAGACCCCCAGCCCATCAGCAAGGCCAGCAATCTGGAGAACATATACCGCCAGGCCGTCAGGTACGCCATCGCCCAAGGGCGTTCTAAGATCCTGCTGTACGTCTCGCAGACCCAGGAGTACTCGCCCCTCCAGATAATCGACAGAACCGTCAAGCTGCTGAACGGCGACGGCATAACCGCGGACTCCATATCCCAGGAATTAAACGCCAACCACAGATCAACCGCCATCTCCCGCTTCAAGGACGCAGCCGGAGCCTCCGTCCTGGTCAACTACATGGCCCTCACCGAAGGAACCGACCTCCCATACGTCGACTGTGTGGTACTAGGCCGCCACACCGCCTCGGAAAGCACCATCATCCAGATGATAGGCCGGGGCCTGAGAACCCACCCCCTCAAGGTAAATTGCCTGGTCCTCGACTACAGCGGCCGCCCGGACATGGAAAGCATCATCCACTACTGGAGAATCGACGAGGCCACCGAAGAAGGAGCCTACACCCCCAAGGAGAAGGCACAGAAAGCCACCACGGCCGAGTTGAGCGAACTAGCCGTCAAGTTTCCCCGGGAACTCTCCGCAATAGATAACACCAGGGTCCAGTACCCCTGGTTCAGGCCCTTTGAGAGGAGACCCCTCCTGGCCCTAAGCCTCTGGCATGGCGAGGAGAACAACGACAGGTACATCACCGTCGAACCAAAGGCTCAAGGAACTTGGAGAGTAACCACCATCGAACTAAAGAACGCAGGACCTTCCCCTATCAGCAAGCAACAGACCAGCACCCAGACCGCGGATGAAGCCGCAACCCTGGTCAAGATGGCCCTAGGAGACAAAGCCCCCCACCTCAGCCGACAAGCGGAATGGAGAACCAGACCTCCGACGAAGGCCCAACTCAACACATTCCTAGGCCTTCGCCCTGACCTCTCACCCAGCGCCAAGGATGTGACGGCAGGCGAAACCTCGGACACTATCAGCCACTACAGGTTCATCCGGCGGGTCAGCCCCAAGATCCTGTAATCCGGGCCGGAAGAGGAGACCATGACACGGGAAAGAAAAGCAAACCTTGCAAAGAAACTCAGGATAGGCCTCTACATTTTCCTGGCTACATTCACTGGTCTTTTAATCCTGGTAGCGCTATGCCTGCCGTCACCTGAAATGCAGGAGGAAGACGAAACCAACGCAACACTGCCAGGCCCCGTCACCGGACAGGCGAGGGCAGAAATGACTCACGAGGAGATACAGGAACTCATAACAGAGTATCTGGCCCTGACAGTTTGGGCCGAGAACGCCCACCGCACCGCAGAGAAAGATCCGGCGTCCTTCCACCTCGCCCTGCTAACAGGACCCGACCAGGAATGCGCCAAGAGGTACAGGGAGTTAAGGGTCGAAAAGCCCAGCACCAAGCCCGAGGCCGCCTTCGAGTGCGCCCTGTCCAAGACAATGTCCCAGGAGCGCAGAAGAGACTGGCAAGACCTCTCCCAAGACGAGCAAAAGGCCAGGGCCCTGCAGGGAATGAGAATGCTGGCCCTCAGCATGGACCCCCCCAAGCTGATGACCACCAACATTGCAGCCCGGCGGGGTCTCAGGGTAAACTCCCGGACCAACCCCGATTTCGCGAAATTCGCCGCCAACTACGACACATGCTACGCCCAAGCCCAGGCCTTCGCCCCCCACCTCGCGGAGGCCGAATCAGCACAGGACATGGTCCTGGTATGGCAAACAGCCAACACCCACCTCGACCGCTGCTACGGAACAATCACCGAGAATTTGTTCCCCCCTCCTCCAAAGTAGGGAGTTCACGAAACCCAAACGGAAAAAGAAAGGAACCACAATGACCATAGACGACGACATCCCTGTAGGCCAATTCGAGACCCACAGCCACGACTCAGTAATGTGGAGGACCACCCAAAAGGTAAGGAACCTCTTCAACGAACCGGAAGTCCTTCCCGCTGTACAGAACTACATCCAGGAGAGGGACAGCCAGATCCGGGCCAAGCAGATCGACCCCACAGAGGACACCCTGACCCTCCACTACCTCGTCAAGGAAACGGAAATCGAAATCACCCAACATCCTTGGCAGAGCATACCAACAGTCATCCTCAAGCCGACCTCCGCCCAAGACCTCCTGGAATAAAGCTATAGCGGAATCCGCCCCCCTTCCCCCGAGCCGGGGGACCCGGATTCCGCCAAGAGACGCCATCCCGAGGGCTGGCGCCGAAAACGTTCCCCAGAGCTCAGGCAACCCATAAAGGTGTACACCACAATGATCAAATACATACTAATCGCCATGGCCGCAGCAGCAATCATAGGAATCGGCTGGCCACTCGCCGTCTCCGCCTTTGGCGGAGGCCCCAACGAGGCTTCCAACCTCGTGGAGGCCACCAACAGGACCAACAACAAGGCCGAGAGCCTGAACGATTCCTTCACCCAGGTAATACCGCCAGCGCCCCGGAGGGCGCCGCCCCTGCCGGCACAGACCGCCGCAGCAGGACAAACGCAAGACACAGCAAACACCCATTACCCATCGGGGCCAGGACCAGCAACCGGCATCCAGGAGGACAGCGGACCCGGCGTTGAACCGCAGCCGACCCCTGACTTCACCACCTACGAACACTCCAGCGAGCATGCCGTCCGGGACGCCATCGAATACCTGAACAGGCTACAGTCCGAACTGCAGCCCACCCAGACCCAATACATACAAGCAGTCGAGCAACTGCAAAGGGCCTGGAACCCCAGGTACGAAAGGGCCGTGGAGGAGTACAAGAGGTTCGCCTACCGCATCGACCACGCTGACGCCATGGCGACGGACTATTTCGAGGTCCAACAGAACCTCACCGCCCAGATAACAAACCCCGAAGACCGGAAGAAGGCGGAGCAGAGGGACCTCGCAGAGAGCGACATCTACCTCGATTGGCGTGACCAAGCCTTCCGAACCCTGGGACAGGCCCAACTAATCATGCTGGACCTTCACGACATGAACGTCATCATAACCAAGCAGAGGCTCTCGGCCCACTTCGCCGCCCTCTACGAGGACTTCCAGGAAATACCTCCGGCCATAACCCTGCTTCACGAGGAACTGGACCGGTTCCGGCAGGAATCAGAGAAGATACAACAGACCTTCGGCGTAGCCGCCAGATAGGACTGCCAAGAACCCCAGGAAAGCCACGCCCTCCCCGGGGAGGGGAGGGCGGCAAAAAGACCATGATCCAACCAAAGGCACCCCCGATGCAGCAAACAGCAGACCAAAGGAAGAGCCCCGTGAGGGAACGAATAGACAACTTTGCCAGGAAACTGAAGTCCCGGGACCCCAGCTTCAACACCACCACCATGTACCGGACCATGGCCGTCCTGGCAGCCCTGATCAGCATGTACCTGCCCTGGGTACACCTGGACGGCAGCGAGGGTCCAATGAACGGGGCCGCACTGATCGCCTACGCCTTCACCAGCCCCGAACGCAGCAGCCTATTCAGCATATCCATGTTCGGAACCCTCACCCTTCTCTTTATCCCCCTGACCGTCCTCGGCACAACCGGCTACAGCTTCATCAAGAACCTCCAAGGGCACTACACCCCCGGGTCCAATGTAGCCGCCGCCGTCCTGCCCATAGCCATGCTCCTGGCAGCCAGGTCAATCATCTCCTCCGACCAACCTTCGCTCCTGGGCATACAACTCCCCGAATGGGGTGTCACAATCATGGTCCTCACCCATACTGGCCTCTTGGTCCACGGCCTCGCCAACGAAAACGCCCAGCGACACCAAAGATAAAGACTCCCCAAACCAGCACAAGACAAGAAAAAAGGACAGGGTCACTCCGAACCCTGTCCCAAATCGAACCTGAGGGGCCGGGGCCAAAGCCCCGGAAGGAACCAGGCTACTCGCCCTCGCCGTCACCCTCGCCGGCCTCTCCGCCGTTGGCGCCTTCGCCTCCCTGATTTTCCTCGCCGCCAACCTCCTGGCCGTTTTCCTCTTCCACGGGAGGAGTCACGTCATCCATCGGGGATACCTCCAAAAACTAAATTCTCCGGGGCAGGCCCCGAGGGCCGGCCCGGAACTCCATGTAAGCACAAGCCCCCGATTGACGGAAGGGACTCCAGACACCAAATTCAAGCTTCCCTACCACTCCCAGAGATGGCCCCGCCAAACCTTGATAAAAGAAACCTCCGACGGGTCGCTGATCAAGCCATTAGAGCCCACCACCCTAACCTGGAAATCGAAGAATTCCGAATGAGGATAAGTGCTGGCTTCAACCTCGGCCACCAAGGCAGAATATTCGGCCTGCATCGCCGGCGTCATCACCACGGGCACCGACCCCATGTCAAAGTTCCTTGAACCCGAAGGAACCTCAACCTCCACCACGTCCGTCACAACAAAAGTAGGAAAACCTCCCACCGGTTGCCACAAGTCCTGCTCCTCCGAAGGGTAGTAGCCACTGTGAGGCCACCACCGAAACTCCATGGTCCCGGAATAAACCATCGGCGCCATGGTAACTTCCACCACGCCAAGGCCCGGCAGTTGCACCAAGTTGCTGATAGCAGGAGTATCCGGACGAACATCGCTGGTCAACGTCGGGTCCGGAGTAGGCTGGGGAGTAGTAGTCGGCGGAATGAATATCTCCCCCTCAGGGTCAAGGGGAAGGCCAACCCCCGCATGATAAAGATCCTCCGCACCAACCACCTGGTACCTGACGTTGGAGTTCAAAAAAGACCCGTCCTCAACCTGAAAGGCATGAAGCCCCTGGGTGTCCGTGATGTCAATCTCAAGCCCCGGAGTCCAAGCCTCCTCAAAGGGAACACGGAACTCCGAGGGCACCAACCCATTGAAGGCCCAGTACCGGTAACGAACCGCAGGGCCCGAAACGTTAAGGGTAACGATGGTGTCCGAACCGGGCTTCTTGTCCACCGAGTTAAGAACCGGAGCACCAGTTTCACCAGGCACAATCTCAAGCTGCCCGGGCCCGGACCCCATCAAAACGTAGGGAGGGCGGGGCGTCGGCCGGATAACCACCAACTGCCCACCCAACACAACAGGATGCAAGGTCTCAATATAGCCGCCAAACTCCAAGGGCCAGTTCGAAGGGACCCTCACCGGAGTAACGTGAGGAACGTTGGGAGTGGGAGTGGGGGTCGGGATCAAGGTGGGCACAGGGCTCTCCGCGATAACATCCCCGGTGTCGCATTCCACAGGAGGTTCCACCCAGGTCGGCGCCCACATCCCGAAGTCGAGGGCAAGATCAACGTTGGGAGATTGGAAAGTGTCAATCTCATATTCCTCATCCCGGTCCTGGGGCCCCGCCGGGTAGGGGTAAAGGTGCCAGGTCCAGTCGATACAGGGGTCATCCTCGTAATAATGGGTCGTGCAGGTGATACAGCCGACACCGCAACTAAAACAATGGGAATGCTGGGCGTCCCTGCAGTCCAAACACTCCGCGAAGAAACAGAAGCCCCCGCACACCTCGTGCACCACGTTCCGGCAAGCGTCATCATAGGTCGGGTTGGCGATGTAAGCCTGGCAGTGCATATTGCCGGAGTGGGCTAAGGCCTCCTGCACCGACAAGTCAATTTCTTCGTCGGGAACATCAGCGACGAAGAACAGCAAGGCCAAGGCCAAGCAGAAACCAAGCCGGCCAATCATCACCGGACCTCAAAAGCCCAGCCGACAACCGGCTCATAACGGTCGTCAAGCAGGTCAACCCGGTACTGCCCAGGCTGCCACAACCCGGGCGTCTTACGCCCAAGCCCGGTAAAAAAGAAAGGCATACTCTTCGACAACTCCACCCCCCTCTCCAACATCACCAGAGAGTCCCTCCCAGGCGTCACGTCCGTCCAACGAATGAAGCCATCCATCAAGAAATCATCATCCGCCTCAGAAGGGTCAAAAACGACCACCCAATAAAGAAACTTGCTAAACCTGCTAACAAACTCTGAAGGCTCAGGAAGCATCTCCCATGCCCCATCATTCAGGTATTGGGGAACCTCATCAACCTGCACGGGGAAGAAAGTTTGGAGTTCAAAGAAAAACTCACCCCGCCAAATCTTCCCATAGGGCGTCGGAGTAGGGGCCCGGGCTCCCGTAGGAGGAGGCTCCAAAACCTCCCCAGGCTCTTCAGCAGGAAGAACAACTGGAACAGACGTCGGTTCGACAGTAGGTTTCGGGGAAGGAACAGGAGTAGGCGCCCTGGTGGGCGCCGGCGTCCAAGTAGGGACCAAGGCAGGTGTTGGAGTCAAAGTCGGGGTTGGGACCGGAGTAAAGGTAGGCCAGGGAGTAGCCGTAGCCGCCGGGACATAGACCCAGGCCTCCGTCGGCGTAGGCAAGGCCGCCACCGCCGCCGGCTCAACGCGACCAGGTTCGTCACCACCCCCACAGCCGAGCAGGACCAGAAGCAAAAGGAAAGCCAGGGCACAAGCTAACCCAGACCTCATCCCTCATCCTCATAGAAGGACTTCCACTCAGAGCCCCCAGCAGGGAACACCCAGCAGACCGCCCCGTCCGATGCCGGGTACCTAGGGTGCCAGTTGACAACAGCCGCACCGTCATACCCCACCCCTGTATCCCGCCCCGCGGGACACTCCGGATGGAAGCTGTCCACAGGGAAAAGGGTCCACAAACCACCGCCGCACTCCTCAGGGAACTCCAGCTTTACTCCATCAATAAACCTGGCCACTTCCAAGGCATTGACCTGGCCACCCTCTAACGCCAATGCCCTGATAAGATCGCCCAGGCGCTTCTCACAAGAAGGAAAGACAGGAAGATCCACACCGCTTACCGCCCGCTCATCCCGGAGCACCACCCAGAACCAAGTCCTGTAGAAGGCACTGTAATACCAGCACCCCTTGGCATCCTCCAAGGGCATCCTTTCGAAGTGAACCAGAATATTTCCCTCACCATCCTTCCTGGTCGACAACACCCTGGGCCTCTTCTCCTTCGCCCCTTCCCATCGGATGAAGGAATCACTCATGCGGACACCACCAACGCGTATATCCTCACAGACCACGCCCAGGCCAAATTCGGGACGCCAACCCTTCTCCAGGCAATCGGGCCGCACCTTCACCAGTTGCCCCGAAAGCTGCCATGACACCTCCGGTCCCAAGGGCACCCTGCCGGAATAGGCAACAAGCATCCCGCGATAGAAATCCGTGCAGGAAAGCTCCTGCAACTCAGACCATGGTTCCTCAGGAGCCCTGGCCTCCGGAGTAGGTATCAAGGTAGCCCTCGCCCGCAGGTTCACAACCCTCGTCGGCCGGGGCGTCGGAGTGGCCGTAGGTCCAGGGGTCGGAAAGACCAGGCGGTCATCCTCCTCAACATAGCGCCACGGGCCAGAGACAGGACTCGGGGTGGGTTCAGGACCAAGCAAAGGAACAGCCAACACTTCCCCAGCCGAGCCCCCGGCAAACATAGCCGTCACAGGCGCAACCAACTCCTCGCCCAACTCAGTTCCCGAGGAGCCAACACCCTTCCAGAAGTCTACGAAGGACCGCGGGACCACACCCCCTTCATCGAAATCAGGCCCAAGCCAGGGAGAAAAAGCCCCTGTCCAAGCACCTGCCCCAAGACCCACACCCGCCGCAACCAGAAGCCCCAGGACCAGCCCCAAGACCCGCCTAGACCTCATCCATCTCACGTTCCAACTTCAACCGCTCGTGCAGCGTCTCCGCAATTTCCTTGGGCCGCTTCGCAGGATCCGGTTCAATGACTTCCTGCGTGGCAGAACCGTCCTGCCGCCAGGAGTCGTCAAGAACCAGGTCCCTTTCCAAGGCTGTCGATACAATCTCCAACGGGAAAAAGCTCCCGGCTTCATTGACAAGAACCCCCTGGCCCCGGAGAGCCCCCGCAAGAAACTGCCCCACATCCTCCGGGAGCCCCAAGGCGTCCACCACCTGGGGCAAAGCCGCCGGGTCTTGCGACAGCGCCAGCTTGGTGGCCGAGTTTTGCAGCAAGGACCTGCCGGCGTGCCCCGTGATAGCCCCGAGCCCGGAACTCTCCGCCAGGAAGTCCTGCACGTCCTGGGTTATCGTCATCAAGCCAAGCTGGTACTTCCTGGCCCGCTTAACAATCGTAATCAGTGCCTCCGCCCCCGAAGGAGTGGCCAGCACCGTCCAGCACTCGTCAACCACCAAGATCCGGGGCCTGGGCTTGCTGACCGCCAAACCCCACACCACCTCGGAACACACCGACGTCGCGACAGGCTTCAGAGGCCCGGCCAAGTTCTTGAGGTTGAAAGAGGTAACCGGCGCCTCGTTCTCCAAGAGGCTCTCCGAATCCCCCCGCATCAGAAACCTGGAGGACCCCGTAGCAAAGGGAGAGAGAAGGTGGGCAAGCCTTCGGCCTTGCATCTCCTTAGCCTCTTCCGACATAAGGTAGGCGTGAAAAGCACCCATGCCACCCTGACCCAGGATGTCCTCTCCAGATTCCAGCAACTCTTTACCGTAGAAGCCGGTCAGGCAGCGGTCGATCACAGCCTTGAGTTCAGTATCAACCTGACCCTCCAGCATCACTCCGACCAAGGAGCACAAGCTGGAGATCCGCTTCGTCAAGTCCCCCTCCTCCGTGTAGCCGATAGCAAAGGGGTTAAGGCCATAGCCCGGAGAACCCGGGACGAACACCTTTCCCCCCAGACAACGGGTGATCACACCGTACTCGCCCTCCGGGTCAATGAGGTAAATTGGCACCCCCCGCAGTGCCTCCCGAAGCACCCGCAACTTGGTCAGGAAGGACTTTCCGGCCCCGGAACGGGCCATAACCACCATGTGACCGTTCATCGCCTTTGGATTGAAAGGGTCGTAGAGAACCGGAGTCCTGCTCCGCAGGTCCATCCCGAAGAGGGTCCCCTCCCGGTCGTCCATGTCCTGTGGCGAGAAAGGAAACATCCGGAGCATCGTCCCGCTGTCAGTGAGATCCATCTCCCCCAGACCCTTCTGCAGGGTAGGCATCATCGCCCGGAACCCCTTCCCTTGGCGGAACTTAAGAAGACGCACAGCGGCCAGGTTCGACCGGAAGTGCCCCGTCAGCTTCTCTCCAACTTCCTTCAGTTTGTCCTGGTCCCGGCCGTAGATCGAAACTACCATGGTCCGCCGGAACAACCGGCTGAGACCCTGCTCCACCTCGTCGGAAATGCGGATGACGTCGGCGATAGCCAACTCTACCTCAGGAGGCACCAGCTTCCCCTTCTGCATTGAGGTAATCCTGGAACCCTCGAACCGCGACCGCTGCATCTGCAAACGGGAATGAGACTCCCTCTGGGTCACCGGCCAAACCCACATAGAGATGTGTTGATGTTCTACGATTCCGTCACCACCTAACTGTTCAGCGAAAATGTCATCCCCATGAGGGATGTGACGTTGAATCAGAAGGGACTAGCCAGGCTTCAAGTTCTCAACACC
>DAOULB010000056.1:0-47288 GCA_034420695.1 Dehalococcoidia bacterium | reverse complement strand
GTGAGAGAAGCCTTCAAACGTGAATCCGCCCAAAATCCAGAACAGCCGAAGTCGGTTGGCTCAACTTAGCGACCTGTGCCAAAGCTGAGACCAATTAAGATGCGATTGCCCTGCCTCCATCCCCGCTTTCGGCGACTCTAAATGAGAGTAGTAATTGGCTTGCGCGAATATAATTGTCCGGTGACAGTGACCCACGAGACTGCTCCTGGAGGAAACGCATGAATTGGCGGGACTTGGCCGGTGAAAAGTTGATGAGCCCCCAGGAAGCAGTCAGTGTAATTCGCCCTGGAGACGACGTGATGGTTGCACCCATCAACGTGACTCCCTTCACGCTTTGCCGAGCCCTCTTTGAGCGCAGGCGTGAACTGAAGGGAATGCACTTGGACCACTTCGCTCCTTTCTTTTCCTGGAAAGCCCCGGGCGAAGAAATGATGTTCGAACTCTACGACCTGTATGCCACCGGCATTGACCGGGACATGGTCAACAGCGCCGAGGTCCACTACAGTCCTAACGCCCGCTGGATGGCGGATGAGATTCCACCCGGGGTGCTCCAGCAGCCCGACGTTTTCCTGGTGGCGGTGTCGCCCCCGGACCACCGGGGTTATTGCAGCTTCGGCCCCGGGGTCTTCTTCTCGCGGCGTATATGCCACGCTGCCAAGACCGTTATCGCCGAGGTGCATGAAGACTTCATCCGCACCGGCGGGGAAAACTATGTCCACATTTCCCAGATCGACCGGATGTGTGAGGCAGAGCAGTCCACCGGGGTGCTGCCGGTCGCCCCGCTGAGCGACGAAGAGTCGATGGTGGCGGAGGTTGTATGCACCCTGGTCGCTGCGGAACTGGTCAAGGACCGGGACACAGTGCAAATTGGCATTGGCAGTATCTCCTCGTTGACCGGCATGTTCTTGGGGGACAAGAACGACTTGGGGATGCAGGCGGAGTTAATCACCACGGGGATACCTGACTTGGTGAATCAAGGAGTGATTAACGGGAAGTACAAGACCTTGCATAAGGATAAAGTGGTGGCGAGTTTCCTGATCGTGCCCCCCGAAGAACTGCCCCTCATAGACGGCCACCCCGCTTTCGAGTTGTACGATTTCGGTTACGTGGACGACGTGCGGATGCTGGTGCAGCACGACAATCTGGTGGCTATAAACAACGCCCTCCAGGTGGACCTGACGGGGCAGGTGGCTTCCGAGGGCATCGGTTCCAGGGTTTGGACCGGTGTGGGAGGGCAGACCGCCTTCGCTATCGCTGCCAACTATTCCAAGGGAGGGCGTTCGATTACTGTCCTGCCTTCCAGTTCGATGGTTGACGGGCAGAAGGCTTCCCGGATCGTGCCTGCACTGCCCGAAGGGGGAGTTGTTACTGTGCCCCGCACTCTGGTGGACTACGTGGTAACCGAGCACGGCATTGCCCACCTGAGGGGGAAGAGCATAAGGCAGAGAGTGGGAGAGCTAATCAACATTGCCCATCCCGACTTTCGGGAAGAGCTAAAGTCCCAAGCCTTGCGGCTGTACAGTACCAGCGGGTGAGAGGGCTTTGTGGCCTGTCTTGGCGGGACTGTTCGGAATGCCCGGAGTTCTGCGGGATAATGGTTGAATGAGTCCTATTCCTGACATTCCGGTCAACACAAGGCTACAAGTATTCAGCGGATTATCTCGTTGCCGTTGCTGATGTGGGTGAATGCAACGCTTTGCATATCGGCGGCTTGTGCGAATCCGGCAGTGAAGACCTCACCCACCACGGCAGGCTTCACCTCACGCCTCAGCATACGGGTCAGCAGGGCGGCCTTGTCGATGGCGCGCTCACAGTCGCCAACTCCCACTGTGTAGGAGACTTCCACCGCATACATCACCGCCACGCCTTCGGCGTCCGTTCCCTCTAGCAAGAAGTCAATCGACTCGGCCCGGCTGGCGTCGTCCCTGGTTATAGCCCCGGTGTTGGTTAACTCCCTGACGTAGTGGTGCAACTCTTCATCTGGGTAGAACCGCAGCAAGTGACCGCGGCAAAGCCGGCGGAACACGTCCCTGGCCCGCCGCTCGACAGCCAGCTCGGTCTGCCAGCCCTTCACCACGGACATTTCCGCCTTCAGCATAGCCACGTCTGATTTCAGCCCCGCCACGTCTGATTTCAGCTCTGCCACATCAGCCTTCAAGTCCACAACGTCGCTCTTCAGCACCGAAATGTCATCCTTCATGGATGAGATGTCGGCATTCATGGCGACTTGGTCTCTGGCGATGCCTTCGACGATGCGCTCTATGCGCTCCAGGCGTTCGCTGTCGGAGCTATCCCTGATGGTCATCCTGGTTGTTCTTCCTGTACAAGAAGTCTATTACTTCGGACTGCAGAGGGATTTCCGGGCATTGACATGACACTATTGTATCATCTGGCCAACGGCGAGAGTCCACTGTGGATGGCGCCAATCACAAACCTCAACCGAGGACTAACCAGTTCAATTAAACTCCTGCCTAATCTCCTGCCGCCCTTGCGGGTGTTCCTGCTCGCGTAGGAGATTCAGCGACCGGAGCACCGGCCGGTCTGTGAAGCAGAACAGCAGCGCCGGCTGAGTGAATGATGGGTTGAAGTGCTCGTGATAAGCCCAGCCGGGTACGCAGAACACGTCCTTGGGTTCCCATTCCATGTCATGGCCGTCCACCACCGAAACACCGTTCCCCTCCACCACATGGTAGATGACGCTGGAGGTATGACGGTGGGCCTTGGTGCGCTCACCGGGGCGCAACAACTGGGCGTGGCAGGCAATGGTGGGCATCACCGGGCCGCTGGTCAGGGGATTGGTGTACTCCAGCATCACACCGTCGAAGGGACTGCCTTCGGTATCCGGCGCCAACCCCAGGAGGGCGTCCTTGGCCTGCTCCCAGGGATAATGCATCAGGGGGGAATGGGCCCCATCCGGGGTCTGCCAAGCCGGGGCGAGACCGCCGGAGCCGTACAGTTTCTGAGTTTCGCCGTCGGGACGGGTTATGGGCTGGACGTCCTCGGGGTACTGCTCGAAAAAGACTGCCTCCAACAGGTTTACCAAGGGCAGGTCCAAGCCGTCCAGCCATATCATGGGTTCACCGGTGTCGTTGCTGTGATCGTGCCAGTTCCAGTTGGGAGTGAGCACCAAGTCGCCCGGCAGCATCGGTATTTTCTCACCCTCAACGGTGGTGAATCCCCCCAGGCTTTGAATCACGAACCGGAGCGCCGCCGGAGTGTGGCGGTGGGAGCGGGCGGCCTCACCGGGCATGACAATTTGCACCCCGGAGAAGAGACTGTTGGTGGTGGCCACCCGCCCGGCCAGCCCGGGGTTGAGAAGCATCAGGACCCGTCGTTCGGCTTCCTGGGTGCCCACCAGTTCGCCGGCCTGCAAGGCCTTGGGCCTGATTTCCCGCCACGACCAAAGGTGCGGAACCGCTTTGCTTCTGGGTTCTCTGGTCAGGGCATCTTCCTGTGCTGTCCAGAGAGCCCCCAGGCTGTGGGGCGAAAGCTCCCTATAGAATTCCTCAAGCTGTCCTGCGGTTGCTTTGGATGCTGAAGGCTGAAGCATGGCTGCCCTCCTGATTGCTTCGGGCCCCTGAATTGAGCCCGGCGTTTGGTGATGGGTCTGCCACGGTGGGTCGGCTGGCGTGGCCCGATGGTATGGTACCAGCAAGGCCTGCAGCCCCGCGAATGCCACCCCACCATTGATGATTGGAATTTGGGATCTCAGGCGGCGGGCCGTCCTCAGATTGAATCCCCCATATCCCTTTGCTACACTGCTAGCGGCCCGGATACGGGGCTCAACAGACTTCCTAGTAGCAGGGCGCAGCCAGCAATAGGGCGCAGCTAAAGGGAGAGGCGCGGCCCGGGGAATACGTGACCCGGTACGCGGGGAGAAATGCCAATGGCCGCAGTGAACTCGACCGGTTTGGCCGACGAGGCTGCAATCCAGCGCACGTTGGAAGCGTTGAAGTCCAGGAACATGGACGCCATCGTGGTGGACAGCGGGGCGGAGGCCTTGGCGAAGCTGAAAGAACTGGTGCCCGAGGGATCCGAGATATACAACAACACCTCGGAAACCCTGGATACCATCGGTTTCTCCGAGTTTGTGGCAGGCAATCCCAGCTACCGCAACCTCCACGACGACTTGGCAGCGGAATCGGACCCGGCCAAGCAGCGGGATATACGGCGGAAGGCGACCCTGGCCGACTACTTTATAGGCAGCGTCCAGGCCATCGCCGAAACCGGAGAGGTGGTGGTGGCCAGCGGCTCCGGCAGCCAGATCGGGGCCTACGTCTTCAACGCCACGAGGGTAATCTGGGTGGCCGGCACCCAGAAGATATGCCCCAGCTTGGAAGAGGCCGTGGCCCGGACCCGGGGTTACACCGTGGAGCGCCACGATGCCTGGCTGGTGGACCAGGGCCGGAACCCGTCGCCAATCGGCAAACTGATGATTTGCGAAAGAGAGGGCGTTCCTGGCCGGATAACCGTCATTCTGATAAGGCAGCCCCTGGGCTGGTAATTCGCCGGGCCTTGAACGAGCCTGAACTCTTGGTATTTTCACCACTGGGCCGAAAGAGGTCGGGGAGGTAGAGCAATGGACTGGGGAATGGAGAACCGGATGGCGCAGCTCATCCAGCCCAACGGGCGTTGCATGTTCCTGCCCATCGACCACGGTTATTTCCAGGGACCAACCCGCAAGCTGGAGGAGCCGGGCAAGACCATCGAGCCGCTGCTGCCCTATTCGGACGCCCTGTTCGTTACCCGGGGCGTGCTCCGGTCGGCGGTGGATCCCGGCAACAGTAAACCCATTGTGCTGAGAGTCTCCGGCGGGACGAGCATGGTGGGCGGCGACTTGGCCAACGAGGGCATAACCACCAGCATGGAAGAGGCCATCCGGCTGAACGCCTCGGCTGTGGGTATATCAATTTTTGTGGGCACGGAATACGAGAAGCAGTCGCTGCTGAACTTGGGCAAGCTGGTGGACGAAGGCGAGAAGTACGGCATCCCGGTGATGGCGGTCACCGCTGTGGGTCGAGAACTGGAGCAGAGGGAGTCCCGGTACTTGGCCCTCTGTTGCCGCATCGCCGCCGAGTTGGGGGCCCGGGTGGTGAAGACCTACTGGTGCGCCGAGGGATTTGACAAGGTGGTCACCGGCTGCCCGGTGCCGGTCATCATGGCGGGCGGCCCCCAAGCCGACACCGAGTTGGAGGTCTTGGAGTTCGTCCACGACGGCATGCAAAACGGCTCCATCGGCATCAACCTGGGTCGGAATATCTGGCAGAGCGACCACCCCGTTCCCATGATTCGCGCCCTGCGCCACATAGTCCACGAAAACGGCTCGGTGGCCGAGGCCCAGGAAATCTTCGACCGGGTCAGGGCGGGGGACGAGACCCTGGCAGGTGTGTCGGACTAGGACAAGACCATGCGCGTAGCCATGTACTACAACAACCGGGACGTGCGGGTTGAGGAATTGCCTGTCCCGGAAATCGGGGTAGGGGAAGTCTTGGTGCGGGTCGAGGCCAGCGGCCTGTGCGGCAGCGACGTTATGGAGTGGTACCGCATCCAGCGCGCCCCGGTGGTATTGGGCCACGAGGTTGCCGGTGTTATTGCCGCGGTGGGTCAAGGCGTGGACCGCTGGCGCGAGGGCGACCGGGTGGTGGTCACGCACCACGTGCCCTGCAACGCATGCCGCTACTGCTTGAGCGGACGGCACACGGTGTGCGATACCCTTCGGGAGACCAACTTCGAGCCAGGCGGGTTTTCCGAGTTTCTAAGGGCTCCGGAGATCAACGTGGACCGGGGCTTGGTCCGCATACCCGAGGGCGTTTCCTTTGCAGATGCTTCCTTCACCGAGCCATTGGCCTGCGTGTACCGGGGCCAGCGGCGGGCCAACCTGCAACCCGGCCAAAGCGTACTGGTCTTGGGCAGCGGCTTGGCAGGACTGTTGCACATCAACTTGGCCCGGGCCTTGGGCGCCGGCCGCATCGTGGCTACGGACATGGTGGAGTTCCGTATGGATGCCGCCCGCCGCATGGGGGCCGACGCGGCCTTGCCAGCCAGCGAATACTCCCCGGACCGGCTGCGGGAGGTCAACGACGGCCGGTTGGCCGACGTGGTGATAGTTGCAACGGGCGCTATACCTGCCTTGAATCAGAGCTTGGAGTCGGTGGAACGGGGCGGGACCGTGCTGTTCTTTGCCCCCACCGAGCCCGGCGCCACTGTGACCATTCCGGTAAACGAGGTCTTCTTCCGCAACGACGCTACCCTGACCACCACCTACGCCGGCGCTCCTGCCGACTTAGCTACGGCGATGGAAATGATAGCCACAGGACGGGTGCAAGTAGGCGAGATGATCAGCCACCGGCTGGGCTTGGACCAAGCGGGCTTGGCATTCCAGTTAACGGCCCAAGCCTCCGATTCCCTTAAGGTTATCCTGGAACCCCAAAGGTAGCCGTGGCCAAGAACGGGTTCCCGGTGATGGACAGCGACCTCCACTTGATGGAGCCGCCGGGCCTGTACCGGGACTACATCGATACTCTCTATTCTTCCCGGCGGCCCGAGGCTTCTTACGACCGCCCGGGCCACTACGCCGGCTGGCGGGTTGAGGGGCGGTCAATCCCGCCGTGGATTGGCGACCCCCAAGTGCTGCAGGCCAACGAGATGCTCGACCGCCGCTCCCGGGAAGTGATGAAGGACGGCTGGGAGCGCAACTTTGACCCCCAGTCCACCCTGCGGGCCATGGACGCCGAAGGCATCGACGTTGCCGTGTTGTTCCGTACCGCGGCCAGCATGCTGGTGTCTGTCGATTCCCTTGACCCCGCCTATTCTCTGGCCTTGTGCCAAGCTTTCAACGACTGGGTGGCGGACTATTGCAAGGAAGCCCCGGCACGGCTGAAGGCAACGGCCATAGTCCCCCAGCATGATGCCGCTCTGGCGGCCGGGGAAGCCAAGCGAGCCGTAGAGCAACTGGGGGCGATGGGAGTGGTGCTGCTGCCCTCGCCGGTGGCGGGCAACCAAGTCCACGATCCGGCTTTCGACCAACTCTGGGACCAGGTGCAGCGACTGAACGTCCCGGTCTGCTTCCACGGCACTTCAGGGGCAGCCTCAGCCGACTACTTGGGCGCCCGGCTGGAGGGCCATCCCAATTACCGGACGCTGCTGCACGCCTCGGTGTTTCCATTGGAACTGATGATGGCCATGGGGTCGATGATACTGGGAGGGGTGCTGGAGCGCTTCCCCAGTCTCAAGGTGGCCTTCCTGGAAGGGAATTGCAGCTGGCTGCCTTGGTGGCTATACCGGATGGACGACCAGTGGGAGAAATTCGCCGGCGGAGACGAGTTCCGGCTCAGCGAGAAGCCTTCTTTCTATTACCACCGCCAGTGCTTTATCTCCATCGACGCCGACGAGGCTCCCGCCGCCGACATGGTGAATCGGGTTGGGGACGACAACGTAGTGTTTTCCACTGACTACCCCCACCCGGACTCGGCTTTTCCCCACGCCGTAGACGAACTGCTGGCGCTGCCCGGGATACCGGAGGGCTCCAAGAAGAAAATCCTGTGGGATAACTGCGCCCGGCTCTACGGCTTGGGCTGAATCCCAGTCAGGCCAGCGCAGCGGTCACTTCCTCCAAGTTGCTGACGGTGGCGAGGAAGGGCAGCACCGTGTTCAGGGCCGCTTGGTGGGCTTCCTGGGAGATCGAAGAGCAGCAGTCTCCCACAACCACGACGTTATAGCCCCGGTCCGAGGCCTCCCGGGCCGTCCCTTCCACCACGAAGTTGGTGGCCACCCCGGTCAACAGGAGAGTTGAAACTCCGCCGGCGTGCAATATCTTTTCCAGGTCCGAGGCTGCGAAGGCGCTGACCGCCCGCTTGGTCACCACCGGCTCCCCTTCCCGGGGAGTCACCGCCTCGTGAATCTGGGCTCCCCAAGTGCCTTCCACCAAGGCGTTGGCTCCCACCACGGCCTGGAATAGCCCGGCGTAGGGCGCCACTTCGGGATACCCCGGACGGAATTTGACCGAAATGTAAATGACCTTGACCCCGGCGCCTCTGGCTGCCCCAAGCAGGGTGTTCACCTTCCCCAGGACATCGTTTTCCTTGACCTGCTGGGCGAGGCCAAAATCCTTCAGGGCGCCCTCTTCGTGGACGATGTCGTTCTCCAAGTCCATTACCAGCAGGGCCGTGCTGGCCCTGTCCAACTCCAAAGCCATCAGTCCTCCTTCGGCGCAAGTCTGGCCCGCTACTGCCGGGGCCGGGGCGCCAAGGCCATCCTACACCGCACTGTAACAAGTGTCACCAGAAACGTCTGCCGGCCAAGTTGCCCCGGCCCAAGGGTGTGGGCTAGAATCCGGCGCGAATTCCCTTGGGAAATCGGGGAGGTGATTTTATGCCGCCGGTGGAAACGGTTTTGGGGCCGGTTAAGCCCGCAGACTTGGGATTTACTCTCAGCCACGAGCACGTTCTGCTCAGCGCCGCGGGGGTCAGCCAAACCTATCCGGGATTTATCGACCACCAGCGGGTTGCCGACGACGGCGTGGCCGCCCTGAAGGAGGCCTACGACGAAGGGGTTAGAGCTATCATCGACGTCACTACCTTCGACTTGGGACGGGACATCAGGTTGCTGGAAGACGTCTCCCGCCGGAGCGGCGTCCACATCGTCGCCTGCACCGGCAACCACTTGGCGGTGCCCCGGAACTTCGCCATGGCCACGCCGGAACAGGTGGCCCCTCATTTCATCCGGGAAATCCGGGAGGGCATAGAAGGCACTGGAATCAAGGCGGGCATCATCAAGGTGGCCAGCGACCGGGGCGGCATTACCGAGGCACAGGAAATCATCCTCAGGGCGGCGGCTAGGGCCTGCAACGAGACGGGGGCCAGGATATCCACCCACACCTGGTCGCCGGACCGGGTGGGCGACCAGCAGGTCAAGATTCTGGAAGAGGAAGGGGTGGACTTGGACTTGGTGTACGTCGGCCACAGCAACGACGACACCGACTTGGACTACCTGCTGGGGCTGATGAACAAGGGGGTATGGCTGGGGCTGGACCGCTACCCGGGAGGCCGGACCGGCGACACCCCCAACTGGGAAATCAGGACGGAGGTCTTGAAGAAACTCCTGGATGCGGGCTTCGCCCACCGGATAATGCTGTCCCACGACCATTCAGTTCCCAGCACCAATCCCACACCGGAGCAAGCTGAGGAGCGCCGCAGGTTCAACCCCGACGGCTACCTGTTCATCACCCGAAGGGTACTGCCCCGGCTAAGGGAGATGGGAGCCTCGGAGGATGACATCCAGGCGATGATGGTTGACAACCCGCGGCGATTTTTTGAGGGCGCTACCGGATAGCCCCGCACGGAGGCAGCGGCGCTTTTGCTTGAGGTGGCCGCGGTGAGAGGCTATACTAGCGGCGGGCTATCATTAGAAGGGCCGATAAACGTCCTAAACTCATTGGGAGCCGATAAGCATGGACCTGGGTGCAGAATCCGACTTCACCGAATTCCCGGCCTACTTGGAACTGGAGAAAGAACCATACTACTTGGTGCGCAGCGACAAGGGCTACCAGCTTCTGTCGTCCATTTGCCCTCACCACGGCGGCGAAGTGCTGGACTGGGGTTCTTGCTTCATGTGCCCAGACCACGGCTGGCGGTTTGAATACACCGAAGGGGTTTGTGTGAACGGTCCCGACGCTAAGATGTATGCTTCCCCTGTGACTGTGGAGGACGGGCGGCTCATCGTCGAAAAGCTGCCCTAGTCACTGGGGCAGCGCCTTCTACTTTTTCCTGACTCTTACATTCCCGGCGGGGACGTCTGCCCCAAGGTTTTCTTAGAATGGCCGATATGAGTGCAACCGGAAGAGACCCGGCGCCGATTGGCTTGGCAGGCGGACCGAGCCTCATGGAGCCGCTGCCGACGCTTTCCCAAAACCCTGTTTCGACTGCAGGTGCGGCGCGGGAGAGCAGCGACTTCCGTGAGCTGAGGCGATTGGTCCAGCAACAGGGTCTGCTGGACAAGCAGCCCGGCTATTACACCTTCAAGGTCCTGTCCGCCCTAGTCCTTCTGGCTGCCAGCTTGGCAATATTGGTTGTGGTAGACAACCTGTGGTTGCAGCTGCTGAACGCCGCCTTCTTGGGCTTCGTGTTCTCTCAGATCGGTTTCCTGGGTCACGACGCCGGTCATTACCAGATTGCCCGCTCCCCCCGAAGGAACGAGATGGTTGGGCTGCTGGCAACCTTCCTGATTGCCATGGACCTGAGCTGGTGGGTGGACAAGCACAACCGGCATCACGCCAACCCCAACGAACTGGGAGTCGACAACGACATCGAAGTCTCGGTCCTGGCCTTTACCGAAGAGCAGGCCTTGAGCAAGCCATTGCTTCTCCGTCCCGTAATCCGCTACCAGGCCTTCCTGTTCTTCCCCATACTTTTCCTGGCGTCTATGAGCCTGAGATTTGGGGGCGTCCACTACTTGCTGCGGGGAATGGGGGCCAAGTATCCGGTCGTGGAACCGGCATTGATCTTAGCCCACGGTGTGCTCTACTTGGCCGGCCTGTACTTGGTGTTGGGGCTGTGGCAGGGAGCTCTGTTCCTGTTAATTCACCAAGCGGTAGCCGGGCTGTTTATGGGAGCAACTTTTGCCCCCAATCACAAGGGAATGCCGGTGGTAGCCAAGAACTCGGGGCTGGACTTCCTGACCCACCAAGTGGTGACTTCCCGGAACGTCCGTCCCCACCCCCTGACCGACCTGTGTTACGGCGGGCTGAACTACCAGATTGAACACCACCTGTTCCCCAGCATGTCCCGTAATAATCTGCGGAAGGCCAGGACCCTGGTGAAGGAGTTCTGCCGCCAGAAGCAACTCCCCTACCACGAGACCTCGGTCATAGGCTCAAACTGGGAGATTCTGAAGTACTTGCACCAGGTGAGCCGCCCTCTTCGTTCGAAGCCGGTCCGGGCTTAAACCTAGGCCGGGATCTCATCCCGGAGCCGTGGCATCACTTCCCGGGCCAAGAGCCGCATAGACTTTTCCCAGCCTGCCTGATTTTCCATGTAGTCGTATATCAGGATGAGGAGCGTGCCGAATCCACCGGACAAGCCGTACAGGTCCCGCAGCTTACGCTCCACGGTGTCCGGTGAGCCAATGAGCCACAGGTGCTCCGCCATGTATTCCACGGTCACTGCGGAGTCGGGCAGTTCCGGGTCGTGCTTGAAGACCTTCTTGAGGTCGAACTCCCCAAATAGGGGTAGCAGGTAGTCCCGCCACACCCGGCCCAGCATGCCGTTGACGCCAGCCTCGTATGCTTCGTCGTCGGAGTCGGCCACAAAAACGTCCCGCACGATACGCCATTCCCTTCGGGAGGGGGTTTTTCCGGTACGCTTGGCTCCCTCGGCCACGGCGTCCCAATGGCTGGCGATGTACTCACCGTTGAGGCCCAGGCTCATGGGAATGAAGCCTCGCTCTCCGGCTATCTTGAGAGTTTCGGACCCAATGCTGACCGAGGCCACTCCGATGGGCGGATGGGGCTGCTGGAATGGCTTCAGGAAGAACTTCAGGGTTCCGTACATGGTTTCCGGAATATTGACGTTCCAATACTTGCCCTTGTACTCGAAGGGGCCTTGGTCTTCCCATATCTTCAGGATTATGTCTATGGCCTCACGGGTCATGTCCCGGTGCTGGCCGCCCATCCCGTCAACGTCGAACAGGGCATAGTCGCTGGGCAGCCCGCCGGAACCTATGCCGAAAAGGAACCTGCCTTGGGCCAGGTGGTCCAAGTAGGCCACCCGGTGGGCCAGCTCGGCCGGGTGATGGTAGGGGAGCAGGTGCACCCCCGTCCCCAGTTTGATGTTCTTGGTGCGTTCCAGGGCTTGGGCAATCATCAGGTCGGGGGCAGGAATCGGTTCCCAGGGGCTCGTGAAGTGTTCCCCGATCCAGGCCTCGTCGTATCCCAGTTCGTCGGCCAACCGCAGGCAGTCCAAGTCCCACTGGTGGGCTTGAAAAAGGTCCCGTTCCGGAGGGTGGGACGGCATCATGAACAGACCGTACTTCATTTCGGCACCTCGGGGGATTTCAATGGGATGGGCGGGTCCGCGGCCGCTTGGCGTTAAGCGCCGGGCCCGCTCCCGCCAAGCCTGGGGCAAAGTTGAGACTACCACAGTGATACTACTCCGGGGACAGCGGCGGCGTCCAGCCAGCCGGCTCATGTGGAAATCCGCAACTATGCGGGGCTAATTCTCCATAATCTGGACGCGCCGTATGCGATAATCAGCGGCTGAGACTCTTGGCCAAGGCGGCTGGACATCCGGGCCGGCGCCTTCCCACGGAACCAGGAAGAACTTCTTGCCCTATCCCCGCACACTGGCGTTCCCCACCCAACGGGTCCGAGGCATGTTTTACGGCTGGTGGCTGGCCGTATTAGCGGCCTTGGTCATGGTCATTGGGACTGTGCCCATCTTCCAGGGAATGCCTGCTTGGTTCGTGGTGCTGGAACAGCAGTTCCATTGGAACCGGGCCCAGCTTTCCCTGGCATTCTCCCTTACCAGAGTGGAAGGGTCGATCATGGGGCCGGTTTCGGGCTACCTGATTGACAAACTTGGGCCCCGCCGAATGGTGCTCAGCGGGATGTTGATCCTGGGCTTGGGCTTTCTATTCTTCAGCCGCATCAACAACCTGTGGCAGTTTTACCTGGCGTTCATCATCATGAGCTCAGGGGCCGGACTTGGCACTTGGCTTCCGGTAATGACGGTGCTGAACAGCTGGTTCGTGCGGCAGCGTTCCACCGCCATGGCAATCGCCATGCAGGGGTTCGCCGTGGGCGGAGTGCTGCTGGTCCCGGCGTTGGCTTGGTCCATAGAACCTGCCCGGTTTGGCTTCGAGGGATGGCGTAACAGCGCGTTGGTGCTGGGGCTGGCGATCATCTTGGCGGCTTACCCCATTTCCAGGTTCATCAGGAACCGGCCCGAAGAGTATGGACTGCACCCCGATGGCCGGGCTCCCGACGGTCCCCCCCGGGATGTGCAGGCAGGAGCGGCAGTTGGAAGGGCGCGGGCTGCCGAGCCGGAATTCACTTGGCAGCAGGCCATGCACACCAAGACCTTCTGGCTCATGTCACTGGGCCACGCCTGTTCTTCGATCGTAATAGTCACGCTGATGGTCCACCTTGGGACCATGCTCACGGACCGGGGGTTTTCTCTCCAGACAGTGGGCTGGGTGGTGGCGACCCAAACGGGAGTAGCCGCCGTATTCAACTTCGTGGGCGGCTATGTGGGGGACCGGGTCCCCCTGAGATACGCGCTTTTCGGGTTTTCGGTGCTGCAGTCAGGGGCCCTGGGAATCTTGCTGGTGGCCCAGAGCCCGGCAATCGCACTGGTCTTCGCGGTGGTGTTCGGTATCGGCTTCGGTGGTCGGACGCCCCTGACCACCTCAATCCGCGGGGTCTACTTCGGGCGGCGGGCCTTTGCCAGCATCACCGGCATATCCATGATACCGATGAACTTCTTCCTGCTGGTCTCACCCTTGGCTGCCGGGCTCATATTCGATGCAACCGGCAGCTACAACATCCCTTTCATTGGTGTAGCCGTGGTCAGCTTCTTAGGAGCGGGTATGTTCCTCTTCCTGGGTGATCCCAAGCCGCCCAAGTGAACCCTGGGAATCGCGGCTGCTATGAGGTGGACTTTTCCAGCAGCGCCCGGATCTCAGTTACGCTGTCCTTCTGCCAGGCCTCGGCCCGGGCCGCGGTGCGGGAGCGCCGCTCCCGGCCGAATTCCTGGTCGTCTATTTCCGGCTTCTCAGCTCGGATGGCTTGCTCGATCTCCTGCATTTCCCTTTCCGCTGACTCGGGGCGCTCGATCCAGTGGCAGATGTACCGGTGGTCCTTGGTATAGAACACCACGGTTGGGATGGACATCCACTGGCCGTTCTTCAAGAACTCGTTCATTATGTCGTGGTTCTCATCACGGGGGAAAATGCTCATTTGCATTCCGGCCGCTTCACATATCCGGGCTAGGACCGGCAGGCCGCGAATCACGTCGCCGCACCAGTCTTCTCCCAGTACCAGCATCTTGGCTGGCCCATTGTCCTTGGCGGCCAGTTCCTTCAGAGCCGCGGCCTCTCCGGCCTCAACCTGGAAGTTTTCATAGAAACTGTCGAACCGGGCCTTGTTGACCTTGATCTGGGCGATATAGTCCGGATAGGTGAACCCCTGCTCAAATCGTTCCGGGGTTACTACGCTGGTCTCGCTGGCCATGGCTGTCCTCCTCCGGTGGTCTAAGGTCTTCTGGGGTAATCCCGGGGCTTAGTTCATGCGCCCACGGCGCATCAACCGATTTCTCAACCGGTGTGTCCTTCGAACCCCACTTCCACCTTGCCGTCAGGGTAGATGATGATTGGCACCGTGTCGGCGTACAAAAGGGCCTCGTCCAAGGTGTCCTGGCTCTGGTCAACACGCCGCTCTTCGTACTCGATACCCTGCCTGCGCCACGCTTCCCGGAGCCGGTCGCAGGCGGGGCAAACGGTCAACGTGTACACTACAGGAATATCGGCCATATACCGCCTCCCAGGTTGAATTGAGGCCATTTTACATGGGCGGGCAGGCACTGTCACCCGGAGTTTTGCGGCAGCAATCTGCCTTGTCGGGGGGACTGCCCCGGTCTATAATGTCGCGGCTCTGGAGCCGGGTGGGAGAAGGACTGAAAGGCCCGGTTGTCCAGCCCACTAAAGGTATTGGAGAGAAAAGATGATCGCTCTCATGGTCACCATTCAAATTAAGCCGGGGTTCAAGGAACCCTTCATGGCGTCGATGTTCGATGACGCCAGGGGCTCCAACAACGACGAACCCGGCTGCCTCACCTTCGACGTGCTGCAGGACAACGAAGACGAGAACCGCATCCACCTCTACGAGGTGTACCGGGACCAAGCGGCGGTGGATGCCCACCGGGCGGCGCCCCACTACACCAAGTGGCGGGAGACCGTGGCCGACTGGTTTGACGGGGAGCTAATCCGCAGGGTCGGGACCCCGGTGTACCCGCCCGATGGCTCATGGGTCAAGAGACAGCCCATTCCCTGACCCTGGCCGGGGGCGGGTTTGGGCTGGTGACGGCAGTCCGGCAGCCCGCCGTCTAACGCCGTGCGAGCACCTTCCTGAAGGCTTCCAGGAAGGCTTCTATTTCCGCTTCTGAAATGACGGTGGACAGCGCCCCCACCAAGTTGGACGCCGTCATGATTCCCTCGTTCAGCAGTCCCAGGAACACCTGCTGCCTCAGGGCGCTGTCTTCGTTTGCAATGTCCCGGTAGTTGCTTATCGGTCCGGGGGTGAAGTGGATGCCGAACAACGACCCCAGGCCTGTTACCTGAACCGGCACGTCCAGTTCGGCGCAAACGTCCCTGATGCCCTGCTTCAGGCTGGCGGTCAGCTCGTCCAAGCGGCGATAGACGATGGGGGTCAGTTGTTCGAGGGTGACGGCTCCCGCCAGCATGGTTACAGGATTGGCGTTGAAGGTACCAGCGTGTGAGACTTGGGGGCCCTTCGTTGGGTCGTACAGGTCCATTATGTCGACCCGGCCGCCGAAGGCTCCAACGGCGAATCCTCCTCCGATTATCTTTCCCAAGGAGGTCAAGTCGGGGGTTATTCCATAGTATTCCTGGGCCCCTCCGGGTGCTACCCGGAAGCTGATAACTTCGTCGAAAATCAATACGATGCCGTTGTCCTCGGTGAACTCCCGCAGCATGGCCAGGAATTCCGGGGTTCCCGGCAACATTCCCACCGACCCCATCACCGGCTCCACGATCACCGCCGCCAAGTCTTTCTTGTTCTGCTCCAGGACCTCTCTGGCAGCATCCTCATTGAAGGGGACCACGGTTACTTGGTCCAGCAGCCCATCGGGGAGACCGGCGCTGGCGGCGACCGGCAGGGGCTGGTCCGGGTCTCCGGCTATGTCGGGGTTTACCCGCACGCTTACTGTTACAACGTCGTGGGTCCCGTGGTACCCTCCCTCGACTTTGGCGATGCGGCTCTTCCCGGTGAAGGCGCGGGCGGCCCGGATAGTGTTCAGGGTTGCCTCGGTGCCGGAGTTGGTGAACCGCACCAAGTCGAAACTCGGGACTCGCTGGCACAGCAGCCTGGCCAGCCGCACTTGGTTCTGGTTAGGGGCGTTGTAGACCACCCCCTTGTGCAACTGCTCGGCGACGGGCTCCATTACTGAGGGAGGGGAGTGGCCCAGAATGAGGGAAGTCATGGTGTTGATGAAGTCCAGGCGCTCGACGCCGTCGGCGTCCACCACACGGCAACCTTGGGCACTGTCGATGAAGACTGGGTAGGGTTCCCAGAAAATGGAGTTCCTGCTGTCGCCCCCGGGCAGGTATTTCCGCCCCTCTTCCCACAGGACCCGGGACTTGGGGGTGGAGGTCAGGTACTGTTCCAGTTCCTTGTTTTCGGAGGGCATAATTCACGTCTCTCAAATTCAGTTTCAGTTCGGATGTTTCCGTGGTCAGGCAGAGGCCCAGGGGTCGTAAGAGCCGAAGTTCCAAAGATATCCTTCGGGGTCGCGGGCGGAATAGAGTTTGCCGCCGTAGTCCTGTTCGGCAATCTCCAAGACAATCTCTGCGCCAGCGGCCACCGCCTTCCGGAAGTGGTCGTCTATCTCCTCTATTACGATATAGGCGCTTTGGGTATTGCCCCCAGCTTCCAGGGGCGTTTTTACCCATTGTCCGTGTTCGTCGTCCCGCACCGAGCCCAGCATGATCATTCCGTTTCCCAGGGTCAACTGGGCGTGAGCGATGGTACCGCCGGGGCCGGGCACCACCAAGTGTTCTTCGAACCCGAATACATTGCACAGCCACTCGATGGCAGCGGGAGCGTCCCGGTATCTCATAGACGGGATGATGTTGCCCTTGGCCCCTCTGCTTGGCATGTTGATGGCTCCTCTCAATGACTATGGTGAAATCACGCCACGTTGGCGCAGTGCAGTAAGCAATAGCAGCCCGTGTTTCAGGTGTCAAGCTGGCGTTTGATGTAGAATAGGCCGGTACCGGCTTCAAGCCGGTGCAGCCTCAATAGTGCTCAATAGTGGAGGATCCTTCGATGGCGGACCTGACCCCTAACATGATGGACTATGAAGAGACATTCCGGGACTTCCGGTTGGAAGTGCCCGAGCGCTTCAACTTCGGGTTCGACGTGGTGGACCGCTGGGCCGAAGATCGCACCAAGCTGGCCCTGATCTCCGTCAGTTCCGACGGCGACCAAATCCAGCAGCACACTTTCTGGGACCTGAAAGTGCTGTCAAACCGGTTCGCCAACGTCCTACTGGGACTGGGAGTGAATAAGGGCGACCGGGTGCTGGTGATGCTGCCCCGCATACCCCAGTGGTACGTCGTGCTCCTGGGCCTCATCAAGATAGGCGCGGTGCCGATGCCGACAACCACGCTTTGCACCCCCCGTGACATCGAGTACCGGGTGACCCAAGCGGAGGCTAACCTGGCCATCACCGACCAAGAGAACGCGGCCAAGCTGGAGGAGGCGGCCGGGAACTGCCCTAGCCTCAATACCTTGATGGTGATAGACGGCTCCAAGAGGGGGTGGGTGGGCTACGAAGACGAAATATCCCGGGCATCGAACCGGCTGGAAGGGGTGGAGACCACCAGCAGCGACGACCCGTTGTTGATCTACTTCACCTCCGGCACGGTGGGATATCCAAAGATGGTGCTACACACTCAAGCTTCGTATGGATTGGCCCACGTGCTTACCGCCAAGTTCTGGCACGACCTGAAGCCCACCGACCTGCAGTGGACCCTGTCGGATACGGGGTGGGCCAAGGCCGCCTACGGCAAGCTGTTCGGCCAGTGGACCCAGGGTGCGGCGGTGATGCAGCACGACGCCCGGGGCAGGTTCGACGCACCCCTGACCCTGAGCATCCTGGAAAGATACGGTGTGACCTGCTTCTGCGCCCCGCCCACCGCATACCGGATGCTTGTACTGGAAGACCTGAAGAAGTACGACCTCAGCCAGTTGCGTCATTGCACTGGCGCCGGTGAGCCACTGAATCCGGAAGTGATGAAGCAGTGGGAGGACGGCACCGGCCTGACAATCTACGACGGCTACGGGCAGACCGAAACGGTGCTGCTGGTGGCCAACTACCGGACTATGCCCATCAAGCCCGGCTCCATGGGCAAGCCGATGCCAGGCTTCCAAGTTGCGATTGTGGACGAGGACGGCTTGGAACTTCCTGCCGACCAGGAAGGACAGATAGCCGTCAAAGTGAAGCCGGAGCGCCCGGTGGGCATGTTCCGGGAATACTGGAAGGACGGCGAGGCCATGGAAAGGTCCTTCCACGGTGACTGGTATTTCACCGGGGACAAGGCCTACAAGGACTCCGACGGCTATTTCTGGTTCGTGGGCCGGGCAGACGACGTTATCATCTCGGCGGGCTACCGCATCGGCCCCTTCGAAGTGGAAAGCGCCCTCATCGAACATCCTGCGGTGGCCGAGTCGGCGGTGGTAGCCAGCCCGGACCCGGTTAGGGGGGAGATAGTCAAGGCCTTCGTGATTCTTTCCCCGGGCTATGTGGCGTCGGACGAGCTGGTGGTCAGCCTACAGGACCACGTGCGAAACTCGACAGCGCCCTACAAGTACCCCCGGGCCGTTGAGTTTGTCTCAGAATTGCCCAAGACCATCAGCGGCAAGATCAGGCGGGTGGAGCTCAGGGAAGCCGAGTTCCAGAACAGCGGGTCATAGGAGAGACCGGCGAGAGAGGGGACCGGCTTTAGCGCTGGTACACTGGTTGGAGGATTGACGATTGGCGGGATTCAGTGAACAGCTAAGGGCCGAAGCCGCTCCCGTGTGGGAGCGCATCTTCGCCCATCCATTCCTGAGGGAAATCAAGGACGGTTCCCTGCCTCTGGAGAAGTTCCAGTACTACTTGGGTCAGGACTACCTGTACTTGGAAGGCTTTGGGCGAACGGTGGCGCTCACCTTGGCCAAGGCCCCGTCGGCAGCGCTAATGGAGGAGCTGGCCCTCAGGGTAATGACGCCTATCGAGAGGCCGCTGCACCACAAGCTGGTCCAGGAGGCCGGCCTTTCCATGGATGACGTCCGGAAGACCGAGCGGTCGCCGACCAACACCGGTTATGTGAACCACATGCTGACCACGGCGTCACAGCAAGGGCTGGGTCCTGCTGCGGCCTCACTGCTGCCGTGCCCTTGGACCTACCACCTGCTGAAGGATGAGCTTGGGCCCTCGGAGCACCCTCTCTACAGCCAGTGGACCGCCTTCTACGTGGCCGGGCTGCTGGAGAACAGCGTGGAGGCTTGGCGCAGCTTCGTGGACCGGATGGCCGAGTCCGCGGGCCACGAGGAACTGGAGGCGATGCGCTACGCCTTTCTCACCAGCAGCCGTTACGAGCTGATGTTCTGGGACATGGCCTACAACATGGAGCAGTGGCCCGCCTAGCCTGAAAGCCGGGGCCGACGGAATATCCCGGTCAAACCATTAACAGGGAGATAGAAATGCCCACAGCCCAAGTAAACGGAATAGAGCTCTACTACGAGTCCCACGGTGAGGGTCCGGCGGTGGTCTTCGCCCACGGCAGGGGCGGCAACCACATCAGCTGGTGGCGGCAGGTGCCGGTGTTCAGCAGCCAATACCGGTGCATAACATTCGACCACCGGGGTTGGGGAGCGTCCACCAGCGACCCCAACGTGGATCGGAGGTCCGCCTTCGGTGAAGACCTGAAGCAGCTACTGGACCACTTGGAAATACCGCAAGCATACTTGGTGTCCCAGTCCATGGGGGGCCTGACCTGCCTCGACTTTGCGCTTGCTCACCCGGACCGTTGCCTGGGCCTGGTACTGGGCGACACTACCGGAGGGGTAGGCGACCCCAGCGTGATGGACGAGCTAAAGGACGTGTTTCCGCCGCCTGACGGACCTGCGCGGTCGATTTCACCCGGCTTCATTGCCGAGCACCCGGACTTGGTGTTCCTCTATACCCAGATCGGGGGGCTGAACTACACAGGCGCCCAGACCGACATAGTCGCCGCATTCCGGGACCCCAAAGGACCCCAAGCCGCCGACCTAGCCGGCATGACGGTGCCAACCCTGCTGATCGTGGGCGAGGAAGACCTCATCTTTCCGCCCCGGGTAATCCGGGCGGTGCAGAGGCTGATTCCGGGTTCGGAGATGGAGGTGGTGTCAGGCGCGGCCCACTCGGCCCACTTCGAGCAGCCGGAGGTCTTCAACCGGCTGGTGCTGGGCTTCGTGTCCAGGGTGGCTGCCGGGAAGGCAGGGGCTGCCGCCGACTAGGGGGCCATTCGGGAGCCCGGTCCCCAGCCGTCGGGAATGTTGATGAGGTTGGGTTCCAGTTCCTGAACCGAGGTCTGTCCGCAATAGGCCAAGGCCCGGTCCACCTCTTCCCGCAGCAGTTCCAAGACGCCATGGACTCCCTCGGCGCCGTCCACGGCGAGACCCCAGAAGAGGGGGCGGCCGATGGCAACGGCCCGGGCCCCCAAGGCCAGGGCCTTGATGACGTCGCTGCCCCGGCGAACTCCGGAGTCCACGTAGACCTCGGCTTGGCCCTTGGCAGCTTCCACCACCTCAGGGAGCATTTCCACGGCGCCCATGGTCATGTCTAGCTGCCGTCCGCCGTGGGTTGAGACTTGGATGCCGTCCACACCGCTCTCCACGGCGATGTGGGCGTCTTCGGCGGTGCGGATGCCCTTCAACACCAAGGGCAACTGGGTCAGGGACCTGAGCCAGTCCAGTTCCTTCCAAGTGAGGGGAACGGAGCGGTTGACGTCCCAGCCGGGGGTCTCGTCGGTGCCGCTCACCTCGTTGCTGGGACGGTCCAGCCCCCGGAAGTTGGCTAAGTCGCCGGGCCGCACGGTGTTGTTACGCAGGTCGGCCTCTTTGGGGCTGGGCACCGGGGTGTCCACGGTCAGCACGATGGCTTTGAACCCGGCCTCCTCGGCCCGGTGGACCAGCATTTCGGTCAGGTCGTAACCCCGGTGGTACAACTGGAACCACAAGGGCCCGGTGGCAACTTCCGACACCTCCTCCATGCTGTAGTTGGAAGAGGTGCTGAGCATCATCAGGGTGTCGGACATTCCGGCGCCCCGGGCGGTGGCAAGTTCACCGTCGTGGTGAGCCCGCATGTGGCTGCCCGCGGGAGCGAGCATCACCGGCATGCTGATTTCGGTGCCCAGCACGGTGGTGGAGATGGTGCGCTGGGATATGTCCCTCAGGAAACGGGGCCGCAGGGTCAGTTGTTCGAAGGCAGTGCGGTTGCGCCGGGTGGTGAACATGTCCATTGCGCCGGCGTCGATGGTGTCCCAGTCGTTGTGGGGAAGCTTCAGCTTGGCTATAGCTTCGTAGTCATAGAGGTTGATGGGGTCGTTGGCCATGAAAGCCTCCGGATCTGCTGAGTCTTCCCCCGGCTTCCCAGTTGTGTCGCAGACTGGGAAAAACCCCGAAGCGGCGGATTGAGAAAAACATCACACACAATAACCGTTGCAAGGCGGACTGGCAAGAGCAGGGCTGGGGACGAGGAGAGCTGCGGACTAACCCTTGGGGAAGACGGGAATCAGGGGAGTGAAGTAGCAGGCGTTGAAATGATTTATTCCTCGCCAACGAACATAGGAGGAACGCTTTTCAAGCCGATTCTTACCGTATTTGTCCGTGTTTGTCGGAAGTTTGTTCCGATTTGTCGTGATTTTTGTGAAGTTTGTCCAAGTTTGTACCGGTTTGTCGTAGCTGGCAGCTTTGAATTTCCGGAAATTTGCGACAAAAGGCGACACTTCAATTTCGATAGGCCGTGGACTGGTGGCAGCGAAAGAAGAACGAACATGGCACTTACTATGGTAAGGCGTCGCGGTGCTGTGAGGAAAGGGGCAATTGTCAGTAACCTTGGCTTTCCCAAAGCAAATCAGTTACCGGTAAACCCAAAGGGCACAGCCTCCAGTTCCTCGATGCCGCCGTCTTCGGTGAAACGCCAGACACCAATGTGGCCACGGGTGATGTCGCCGTTTTCGTCCCAGTCCAGGGTGACGGCGGCCCCTTCGTAGTCCACATCTTTTCCCTCGGCAAGAATCCGGAGGGCGGAGGCAACTCCTGCGGGCCCGGCTATCGTTTTCTCACCGGGAGCGGACCCAATGGAACGCAACTGGTCCCTGATGGCGGCTCCATCAGTGCTGCCGGCGGCTTGAGCGGCCAGGGCGATTGCCATGGCCGCGTCGTAGGCCTCCCTGACGTAGGCGAAGCCGGTCAGTCCGCCGTACTCTGCGGCGTAGGCGGCGTCGAAGGCTTGGGAAGAGGGGTTGTCCTGGGCGGTTGCACCCGCCGTGCCGTACATGCCGGCCAAGTGGCCGGCCCCTACTTTCGCCGGCAGTTCCGGGCTCTTAGCGGCGTCGCCAAAGGTGAACTTGTCGTACAGGCCGCTTTCGACTGACTCCCGGAGGATTATCTCAGCTTCTGATTCGAACACAATCAGGACCAGGGCTTGGGCGCCATCGCTGGCGGACTCCCTGATTTGGGAGAGATAGGTGGCCTGTTGGGGTTCAATTGCGACAGCCTTGGTCTTGCCGGTCCGGGCGTCTGCAAAGGACTCGGCCAGCCCGTTCCCCCAGGCGTCGTTCCGGTAGAGAACGCCTACGTTGTCAAAGCCGCGCTCCTTGGTAACCCGGGCCAGGACGGGACCTTGGGCAGTGTCGGAAAGGGCGGTGCGAAAGAAGAAGCCGCCGTCGTCCATGTTTGACAGCATGGGAGAAGTGGCTGACGGGCTGATGACAGGTATTCCCGCCACGGCAGCAACTTTTTGCCCAACCACCAGGGAGTTGGCGCTGCTGCTGGGGCCCACAATGGCGTGGACGCCCTCCTCTTCGATCAAGCGCTTGGCCTCGGCCGCCGCCTTTTGCGGGTCCAGTGTAGAGTCAGCAGCGACCGTCTCCACGGGCTGCCCGAACACGCCGCCGGCGGCGTTCACGTGCTTGATGGCCAAGTCGAAGCCCTGCTGCCTCTCATGGGAGCGGCCGGTAGCCGAGGTTTCGCTGAAGTAGAGCAGCACGCCGATCTTGAGAGGGCCGGGACTCTCCTGACCGCCGCAAGCGGTCAGGAGGAGCAGAAGAATTGAGGCGAATATCGCCGAAATGAACTTCCGAAGCACCGGTCTCACCTGTAGCTGAGCATGGCAACTATCATTACGACTGCCGACGTCGCAGTTCCTCTTCCAGTTCCCGTATTCTGGCCTCTGCGTCGTGTCGAGCGATGCGTTCGACGTTCAGAGCTGTCTGGGCATCCTGCCGAGCGATGCGTTCGGCGTTCAGGGCCGTTTGAGCGTCCTGCCGGGCGATGTACTCCGCCTCCAGCGCTGCCTCGGCTTGGGTCAGGTCCCGGTGATAATAGTCGGTTTCGGAGTCGTAGAGTTCCAACAACCCGTCACGCCAACACAGGCTTCGTTGCAGGATTGGACTGTACCCCTTTAACACACCGTCGGGTTCGGTGGTCAGTTCTATGGGCTGATAGGTATCACCTTCCAGCCGCTCTCCCGCCAGGGGTTGACCGTAATATTCGCCGCCGGTTGGATCGAAGCGCCAGTATTCGAGGATGCCGATTCGGGCATAACGGTCGCGCTTGGCTCCCAGGTCGTTCCGAAAGGTGCTTACCGAGCCTACTTCGAGCGCAAAGTCCGGAGGCTTGCCCACTTCCCAGGGAAGATAGAGCTTCCTCAGACGAATGGAGAGGGCGTCGACGTCGAAGGCCAAGTAGAGGTCCGGAAGGACCCGGTTGTTCAGGTTGTCCGGGTTGTAGCAGAGGGAGGTATTGCTGCTGTGGAATACGGTTTCCGGTGGATGAAGCCTTTCGAGGTGCCCCACCACGATGGAGCGTATCCGGGCGATGATGGGGTCTTGATACATAGCGTCGGGCAGTTCGTCAAACTCGTCGGGGTTGAAATCGAGGCTGTCGTAGTCGATTTCCGACAGAATTGTGTAAGTCGGTTTCGTCGTCATGACGAGGACTCCTTCCGAGGGCTGGCCTTCCTTTGGCCCGGTTCCTAAGTATACGTCATCAGCTCCAGGACGTGGCCGTCCAGGTCCTTGAAGTAAAAGCCCCGGCCGCCCCGGCGGTTGTTGAGTTGCATGTCGTCCAAGCTGCGGGGGCCGCTTCCGTAAGTGATTTCCTCGGCCTTGATGCGGGAGAAGACTTGGTCGAACTCATCGTCGCTGACGTGAAAGGCGTAGTGATGGCTCTCCACCACGTCCCGATTGTCGAAGTCCATGGTCAGGGTGTCGTTGACCCGCACCGGGGCGAAGTGGCCGGCTGGGCCGTCGTAGCTCAGGCCGAAAATCCTGGCGAAGAAGCGAGCGGAGGCCTCTTTGTCTTGGGCCGGTACGATAGTGTGATTGAGGGTGATGGCCATAGGGCACCTCGCTCAAACTGATTCGGATGTTTGATATTCAATATATGGTGGGAGGATGATTCCGTCAATGGAGCATCAAAAAGGGCCCGGCAATGCGGGCCCTTCGAAGTTAGCTTTCGGTAACCGGGGGAGACTGCCGGCTACACTTGCTGGATTACGCTTCCTGCATGTTGAAGGGGATGACGCCGGGGAGCCACCATTTTTCCCAGCTTTTGAAGGCCAGTGACTGCCCTCGTTTAGTTAACTGCAACTGACACTCGTTCAGCCCTCATATTGCAGACGCAATTGCTGCATAAGATGCACGAACTCAGGACTATCTCTAAGCGTCTGAGATTTGTAATACAACCGGGACATTTCCGTTTCGATGTAGGGGTCGTTACCAGAGTAGAAGTGCCAGTCAGAAATATTCTTGATCAATCGTGTGTCGTCCTCTAGCCCTTCGAGAGCAAGGGTCAACCCCCGATAAATGGCCCCTTTGGTAACGTGTGCTACATCCGAGACTGGAGCCGTTAATGCTTTGTTGAACCATTCCTTCGATCGTGTGTAAGCACCCTCGGCGTAGGAAAAATTCTGTGCTCTTTCCATGGCCTTTGCATCCCTTGAAGCGGCGTATCCGGCCCAGTAACAGAGCAGTTGGGATGGCCCGCAACGCTGTATACCCATTTCGGCGACCTTCTCGCATTCCTTCCACTGGCTGGCTATGGCAACATTTGTAATGGCTCCTTCTTCAGCATTAGTCACCATCCATTCGGCGATGTTCTTCTCCATCATGGCCCAATGAAAATAGGTGTCAGTCTTTTGGGATCCCAACTGATGAGACCTGCCAAAGGCATCACGCGCCTGTTTCTCATATTCTTCTAAGGACTGTCTTGAATATAACCACCCCAAGACACCGTATAGGTCTGGAGAATCCGCCAACTCCCCCTTCATGTTGTTCGTCAAATGTTCCAACGCAGGCGCAAAACCGTCCTTACGTTCGAGTTCTTTGGTGTAGTAAATTACTTTGCCGATGGCTTTCTTTTTTGCCTCAGGCACTCTCTGACCTGTAAGAGCCTTATATGCAGCAGCATATGTAATCGAGCGATTGTCATCCCTAAAGGTTTGTTTCACCAAACGGCTTGTGTTTGAGTTCATCCTATACATTGGAGATGGGGATTCGTCCTCCGCCACCTGATTAACCATTCTCCACTGGAGCAAGGCCTTTAACCCAGCTTCTGAATCAGAATCTGTAAGGCCTGCAATATCCGAGATTTCGGAAGGAATTAGTGCCCGAGTCGCTACTGAAAGGGCAATGAGCACGTCGCCGCAGTCTGGCCCCAAGTGCTCAACTTGTCTCCTTAACGCATACTCACGAGCTGCGTCACCTTTCTTTTGAGACCAGTCTGTAAGCGCACTATCTACGCCAACTAGTGCAGCATGATGGACTAAATCATCAACAAAAAGCGGGTATCCGCCTGTAACACTCTTAATCCCATCTTTTCGACTCAGACACCGTTCCGTATCTGCTCTGTATTCACTGGATCGATTCGAGATGAAGTCTTTTAATTCCTCATCTGAGAAAGGGGGAACCTCTAGGTTCTTCATTCCAGGGACGCGCTGACGGGACGTATAAATGACTCTTGTGGGAGTGTTTCTCAGGTCGTGAAGTAGAAAGCTACTGAGGTTCTCGTCTTCCAACACTGTATCAAAGTCGTCGACAACAAGGAGGACTGGCATCTCTTTCAGTTCGTTGATGAGGCGTGAAGGCTCGAGAACATCTTGGCTTTCGTCGTCGCCATACAAAGCGGACAAGACTGCTCGGGCGAGTGTTTCTAGGTCGCCAAAGTCCGCAGGCCTTTCTCTAACAGCGCCCTCTATATACTCTGACCTCTTTGCACTAACCCAGCAAACAGCGATTAGATTCTCGTTCGAACCATCTCTTACATCTCGGGCAAACCTATAAGCAAGCGCACTCTTTCCAGCCCCTCCATAGCCCCATACTAGGATTTGGGGGCTGTCAGATTCCAACCAACCAGACAAGTCTCTCAACTCATCTGGCCGACCTACAAAGTCTGAGTAAATCTCATCGCTTGGAGGGAGGTGCCCTGCTAGGGCAGGTCCCCAGGGGGACCCTCCGGAACTTAGAAGGTCTGCAGTTTCGGCAAATTTCTCCGCATCTTTCGATTTCAATGCTGAAAGGATACTTCGGCAGTTTCCAACGATGCGGACCAAGTCCCGCCTAAGGAGAACGTGCCGCTTTCGGCGATGGGCGAGATTGTGTCTTAGCTCTGCTATCTCACCTAGGAACACCTCGGTTCGTTTGCGATCCTTTAGATGTTCCCCGAAGAGACCCCAGTTTCCATTTATGATGTTCCAAAAGTGTTCTAGGCCATGAATTTCGTCTCCATCGCGGTTCATTTCAACTACTCGCATGGGATTTTGGAGCATGCTTTCCACGCGAGAAAAATGCATTTCTTGGAAGTGCTTTCTAACACCAACTCTTAGCCAATCATTGCCGAACTGGGTTTCCAGCAATCGGGCCATTTCGGCATGCATTGCGTCCGCGAAGTCTAGGAGTAGGTCATTTGCGAATTCATTGATGGCTGACATCGTCCTCTTGTTCGCTCTGGAACTGGTATAGAAATCGACGGATGGTGGTCAGGCTTCTTTGGTTAGCTCAAGGGTCCCAGTTTACTCAATTCAGGGGGCTATCGACAATTTCCCTCTTGAAACAAGATGGGCGACCTAACTGGTCGCCCATTACGCAGCATCTATTAAGCTGAATACTTGGTTTTTACTCCCGGCTTACGCTTCCTGCATGTTGAATGGGATGACGCCGGGGAGCCACCACTTTTCCCAGCTTTCGTCCACCTTCTCTTGGAAGAACTTCTTGTCCTCGTCGGTCATGTGGGCGAAGCGGCCTTGGCGGTCCAGGTAGTCGGTGATGGGCTTGCGCTTCCGGATGCCCCGGGCGATGGCCCGGCTGGGGCCGTTGAGCACCAGTTCGCCGTCGACGATCTCGTACTGCACCCAGAGCCCCGTCTCCACCGCAATCATGCCCAGTTCGTGGGAGAACTTGGGGTCGTAGTCCCAGCCCTTGGGGCAGGGGTCGATGCTGTGGATGAAGGTGGGGCCGCCGATGGTGAGGGCGCGGCGTATCTTGTTGGTGAAGTCCAGGCCGTAGGAGCCGCAGGCGGTGGCAACGTACCGGCAGTCCGGGTGCCCCGCCGCCAGCATAGGTGCGGTGCTCTTCTTCCACCGCTTGTTCATGATGCGGTGGACCTTGCCCGGAGGGCTGAAGGTGGAGTTGGCGCCCCAGGGAGAGCTGCCCGAGACCTGGATGTCGGTATTGGCGTAGGACTCGTTGTCGTACATCAGGATGAGCAGGTTGTACTCGTCGTGCTGCAGGGCAGCGGATATTGCGGAAAGGCCCATATCGGCGCCGCCGCCGTCGCCGCAGAAGGCGATGACGTTGATGGGTTCCTGCTGCATCTTGCCTTTGCGCATCATAGAGGCCAGTCCGGCCGCGGTGCCGGTGGCGGCGGAGCCGGAGGAGCCCAACTGGGTGTGCATCCACGGCACCACCCAAGGGGTGCTGTAGTAGGTGGTGTTGGCTACGTACATGCAACCGGTGCTGCCCAGCACGATGGTGCGGGGGCCGGCGGCCTTGATCATCAGCCGCATCACCAGCGCCGATTCGCAGCCCTGGCAGGTGCGGTGACCTGAGGTGAATTGCTCCTCTATGGGTATGTTCTTTACCCCGCGAATCTGGGGCAGGTCTTGAACGGTAGTCATGGCGTCTACTCCCTCACACCTATCCAGGTGGTCTCTTGCTCGATCTTGCCGGAGGCGATGGCCTTCTGGCCTATCTCCACGATTTCGTTCACATCCCGGACCCGGACTTCGCGTCCGCCCAGCCCAGCAATGAAGTTTAGCATATGCGGGCGCTGGTCCAAAGGATAAAGCGCCGACCGGAGCTCGTTGAACAGCACGCCGCCGAAGGAAGGCGAACCGTAGGAGTAGTCCCGGTCAACGACGCACACCGCCTTGGCGTGGCCCAAGGCCAGTTGCAGTTCCTCGGTGGCGAAGGGGCGGAAGAACTTAACCCGGACGAAGCCGACCTTCAGTCCCTGCTCCCGGAGCCGGCGGATGGCCACCTTAACCGGCAGGGCCAGGGTGCCCATGCCAACCAGGATAATCTCGGCGTCCTCGGCCATGTACTCCTCGATGAAGGGGCTGGGGTCGCCCCGTCCGAACTCGTCCTTGAACTCTTGGTAGGCCTTCTTGATTACGCCCACGGAGCGCTTCATGGCCTCGTCGGACTGGCGGCGCATTTCCATGAGCCAGTCTTCGTTGACTTGGGGCGCCACCGTGATGGGGTTGTCCGGGTGGAGCTGAAGCTGGCCCCGGTCGTAAGGGGGCAGGAAGCGGTCGACCTGTTCCTGGGTTGGGACCTCTACGATGGCTTGGGAGTGGGTCAGGAAGGACCCGTCGCAGCTCAGGGCGCAGGGCAGCAACACCGTGGGGTCTTCGGCCACCCGCCAAGCCAGCAGAGCGGTGTCCAGGGCTTCTTGGGCGGTGGCCACCCAATAGAGCATCCAGCCCAAGTCCCGTACGGCCATGGCGTCGTTGTGCTCCACGCCGAAGGCTCCGGGGTCGTGCAGGGCGCGGTTACCCACCATTGCCACCACCGGCATCCGCAGCCCTGCGGTGACGGTTATGGCCTCGAAGGCGTAGAACCAGCCCACGCCGCTGGAGCCGCAGAAGGTGCGGGCGCCCACGGCGCTGGCGTGTTTGACGATTTCAAACTGCGAGTGCTCGCTTTCGGCAACGATGAAGTCGCAGTCGAACGCACCATCGGCCTTGAGCTTGGAGACGTACTGCATCACCGTGTCGTAGGGGCGAATGGGGTAGGCGGTGATAACGTCCACGTCGGCCATGGAACAGGCGATGGCGATGGCCTCGCTGCCGCTGATCAGCTCCTCACGGGAAGATTGGGCTGACTGGTTCTGAACAGTGGTCATTATGCTTCCTCCTAATCCAGGGAGTCCGGCGCAGCAATCTCATCGGCATAGCCGCCAACGTGGTGGAAACCGTGGGTGCGTGGCGTGGCGTTCTGCTTCTCCGTGAGGGCGGTCATCCACTTGTTGTAACCGTCCTTGTCCTCCTGCCACGCTTCCCACTGGCTGTTGTTGTCGTTGAACTCGGCTTCGTTGACCATGGTGACGCAATCGGGCACCGGGCACACCGCCTCGCAGACACCGCAGCCGCAGCACGACTCCATGTTGGCGTCGTAGAGCCCGTCGGGGGTAACGTCGAAGCAGGTGTCGGGGCACTGCAGCCAGCACAGGGTGCATTTGATGCAGGTCTCAAAGTTGATGACCGGGCGCATAGAGCGGGTGCTGAACTTCTTGAAGACCGAGTTACGCACCGGCTCATAGCCCTCTTCCCCGCCCCGGAAGCCGCCTCCTTCCTCGATGCCCCGGATGACCAAGCCCTCTTCCATCTGGGTCCAGCCCAGCAGGTCGAACTTGAAGGGGGTTTCGGTGTTGCCCTCTCCGGGTTCCACCGGGCGGACGGAGGTGCGCTCGTAGGCCCGCTGGGCGGAGGCCTGCTTCACTGCGTTTGACGGGGAGTCTGCGGGCCACTGGTCCTGGATGGCCTCCAGCATGGACTCCAGGCTCACCAGCTGGGGACACACCCGGCAGAGGGCGCCCAGGATACGAACGTCGGTGTGGTCGTCCTTGTAGACCCAGAGCCCGGAAAAGCTGGGGGTGCCGGTGACCACGGCCAGGCCGTAGGGGGTGTCTTTCTGATGGATGTCTTCCACCAAGGCGTCGGTCTCCTGGCGGGAGGTCACTATCAGGGTGCCGTTGGGCTTGGTCAGCTGGTTGATGGGTTGCAAGCCGTACCAAGCCCAGGACTCGATGCCCTTGCACATGGTGTCGTCCACGTTGATGGTAACGTCGACCTCCGACGCTTCGTAGACGGCCAGGCTCTCTTCGAGTTCCTCAGGGGTGTCGGCCACGATGGCAAACTGCTTTGCCGGGATGCCGTTGCGCTCCGGAGAGTCGCCGTACCGGCCAAAGGCGGTGCCGATCTTGCCTTCCTTCCTGGCGGCAAAAACGATGGACCTCACAATGTTTCGGGCCAGGGTCTTCTGGAAAATCCCCCGGTACACCACCTCCACTGCCACTGTGCTCATGGCGGTTCCTCCTATCCTCCGATGCTGATTGGACTGGTCGCGCTGGTTGGGCTGGCTTTAGCGTTGGTTGTCTCTTGTTCCGGTACAGTGCCGGCGGGCTCCACCACGGTCAGGTGATGTTCCATGGCCCGCCTGGCCTCTTCGGGATCCCCGGCTGACAGGGTTTCCAGTATCTGGCGGTGGGATTCCAAAGAGCGGTGGGGCCGTCCGGGGGCCTGCAGGCTCTGGTCCCTGGAGCGGTGCAGTATGTCGGCCACCGCGCTGATTACCTTTACCAAGGCGGCGTTGTGAGTGGCCGAAGCCAAGGCGAAGTGGAATGCGGTATCGGCGTCGACCCCAGTCTCGCCCTGGGAAATTTGCCCTTCCTGCTCCTCCAGGATGCTGGCCAGCCGGTCTAGGTCCTCGGGGTTGGCCCGCTGGGCGGCCATTTCGGCAATCTGGGGCTCCAGCATCCGCCGAATCTCGAAAATGTCCTTCAGTGTGTCGGGCGCGCCAAAACCTGAGCTCAGGGAAGTGGCCAGCAGGGCCACCATTGAGTCCAGGTCGTTGGTGTTGACGAAGTTGCCCGACCCCCGCTTGCTCACTACCAGGCCTTGGAGTTCCAGGGAGCGCAAGGCTTCCCGCACCGAACTACGGCTTACCTTGAACTGCTCGGCCATGGCCCGTTCTGACGGGAGGCGGGCGCCGTGCTGCAACTCGCCCTGCTGGATAAGCTCGTGAAACTGCTGCACGATCTGCTCGTACAGCCGGGCGTTTTCCTTTGGCCCTTTTACCTGCTCAACTTGCAACTGCAAAACTGGTCAGACCAATATTCAATACGGGGTGATTATACACCGAAGCTGCGAGGTGTCAAGGCGGGGACGGGCGTAATCAGGCAGGCGGGGACTGAGCAAACCAACGACCGGAAGTAGAAACGGAAAAGGCGGGACTCGGAGCTATTGTCCCCGTTGGCGTCTGAGTTCCTCTTCCAACTCGCGGACCCTGCTTTCGGCGTTGTTGGCCCGGGCTTCGGCCCGGTCAGCGCGAGCTTCGGCGGACAAGCGGAGTTCGCGTTCGTCTCTCAGCCTGGTGATGTGACGGCCAGTAGCCGGGTCAAACCAGAGCAGCCGGCCTTCTTCCCAGCGCAAATGGAGATTGAGCACGGCGCTGTAGCCTTGGAAAGCATGGCCGCCTATCCGCTCTATTGGAATAGGTTCGTACACATTTCCTGCAGTCAATTGGTCGCTGGCCAGCGGCGCTCCATGGTACTCGCCCCCCGAAGGATCGAACCGCCAGTATTCCGGGATGCCCAAGGCGGCGTACCCGTCACGCTTAAATGTTACGTCATGCTCTCCGGTGCTGGACGACCCAATTTCCAGTACGAAGTCCGGCGGCTTGCCATGGTCGGCTATCACGTATCCGCGGCGTCTTACGTAAAGGCCGTGGTCGGCGTTGAATGCGACGAACAAGTCCGGGGCCAGCAAGCCCCGAGATTCATCGGTTGGCGTGCGGCGGATGAGAGCCTCGCCGCTTACTATGGTGGTGCCGGAGTTGCCCAAATGTTCCGCCAGGTAATGGGAGTTGCCTGGAATGTGCAGGTACTCGGAGTTGTTCACGTCATCGGGTCTCGGGGCGTCCGGGAGCACGATGAAGTCGGGCGGCATTGCAGCAGAGGGGACGGGCCTGGTGCTCATAGCGTTCCTCGCTCGGCAGATGGGAGGGATGGAACATGTGGTTCATTATAGTGCATTGGGACAAGGGCTGAGGCCAAGCGTCGGGCACCATTGTTGAGGGCCCTGAGGTTATTGGACCGTGAACCTGGGCTAATCCGAAATTGACATGCTAGCAACACTAAAGGAATATTAGCCGTGGCGTGGTCTTTATTGTGATTGGCCGGTGCGCCGGCAGTCTCATCCAGAGATGGCATAGGTTTTCTCCTAGTTCCAGCAGGTTGACCCAGTGTTGCCTAGAGTATTACGGCTCTTTTTGGTGGTCTTTAGCGGAGTTTCGGTGCTCCTTGGGGGGCTGGGGTCTTATATGGCCTTGGCCCAGGAGGGAGGCGAAGAGCCCACGGGCGTGGTCATCGAGGTTGACGGGATAATCAACGGCATCAAGCACCGCTATATTTCCAGGGCCATCGATGAGGCTGCCGGTCAAGGGGCGACGCTCCTGGTGGTCGAACTGGATACCCCAGGCGGGTTGGTGGACTCCACCAGGGACATAGTCGAGTTGTTGCTTGAGTCCCCGGTGCCGGTGGCGGTATATGTGTCGCCCAGAGGCGCCCAGGCCGGGTCGGCGGGCACCTTTATCACTGCGGCGGCCCATGTTGCGGCGATGGCTCCCGGCACCAACATCGGCGCGGCCACCCCAATTTCCGGCACCGGGCAGGAGCTGGGGGAAACCCTGGCCAGCAAGGTTGAAAACGACGCTGCTGCGCTGATTCGAAGCATTGCCCAGGAGAGGGGGCGCAACGAAGAGGCCTTGGAGAAGACGGTGCTGGAGGCCGCATCCTACAGCGCCAATGAAGCCCTGGAGTTCAACGCAATAGACGTCATTGCCGAAGACTTGGACGACCTGCTGCGGGCCATCGATGGACGCATGATCTCCCTACCGGAACGAGACGAGGCCATATCCCTCAGAACCGAGGGCATGGAGCTGACCCGGTTGGAAAAGACCTTGCTGGAGAGTTTCTTGGAGTTCCTGGCCGACCCCAACGTTTCGTTCCTGCTTCTTACCCTGGGGGGCTTGGGCTTGGTGGTAGAGCTGTTCAACCCAGGGCTGATTATTCCCGGGCTGATTGGGGTAATATTCCTGATTCTGGCCTTTCTGGCCTTCGGCAACCTGCCCGTCAATTGGGCGGCGGCGGCGTTCATAGTGCTGGCGATAGTCCTGGCGGTGCTGGAAACCCAAGTAGCCGGGTTCGGCGTCTTGGGAGTGGGGTCGATAATCTGCCTCGCCTTGGGCGGGTTCCTGCTGTTCACCCAGTTTGGCGATGTTTCACCAACCCTGCCCAGGGTCGTAGTGAACCGCTGGCTGCTGGGGGGCACCGTTGCTATTTTCGGGGGTTCGGTTCTCTACCTGACCTGGCAGGTGTTCCAGTCGAGGCGCCGGACCCGGGAGGGGGAGCGAGCTTCCGTGGTTGGCCAGCAAGCGGTGGTCACTTCCACTCTAAACCCCTCGGGCATAGTCCGGGTAGGGAATGAGACATGGACAGCGGTGAGCGATGATGGTAACGTGATAGAAGTCGGGGAATCAGTCGATATCACCCAGGCAAATGGCCTAATTCTTACGGTGTCCCGGCGCAGTGAAAGAAATAATCAGCGGAATCGTTAGGATTCCCTCAAGGAGGCGCTCATGGCAACGGGAATAGTTGTCGTTCAGCAATACCAGCGAATGGTGGTGCAGCGATTCGGGACCTTTACCGGTCTGAAACGACCCGGGTTGCACCTCCTTATTCCGATAATTCATCACGGCACCAAGGTGGACCTGCGGGAACGGGTGGCCCGGGTCCCAACCCAGAAGTACATCACGTCGGACAACGTCGTAGTGGACATGGACTTCGTCATCTACTACCGCGTTCTGGATGAAATGGCGGAGAGGGCGGTGTTGGAGGTGCAGAACTTCGAGTCGGCAGTGGTTAACCTGGCTTTCGCGACGTTAAGGGCGGTTATTGGCTCGACCACCCTAGCGTATGCGTTGGCCGAGCGGGAAAGGATCCGGGACCAGCTACAGGTGCGGATGGACGAGGTCACGGAACGCTGGGGGGTCAAGGTTTCCCAAGTGGAAATCAACGAGATCGACCCGCCGCCGGGCGTGAAGCAGGCCATGGAGCGGGAAAAGTCGGCCGAGGCGATAAAGACCGCCGAAATAACCGAGTCGGAGGGCCAGCGTCAAGCCCAGATCAACCGGGCCGAGGGAGAAAAACAGTCGGAAATACTCCAAGCCGAAGGTGAGCGGCAGGCGGAGATCCTAAAGGCGGAGGGCGACCAACAAGCCCAAGTGCTGCGGGCCGAAGGCTTCAGCACTGCTTTGGAGAGGATATTCCAGGTCGCCAACACCCTCGACGCCAAGACCATGAGTCTCCAGTACTTCGAAACCCTGAAATCATTGGGGGCCAGCCCGTCCACCAAGTGGATATTCCCCATGGAGTTCACCAACATGTTGCAGCCGTTCCTAGGAATGGGAGACGGCAACCGGCAACAAGGCGGGGATGGCGGAGGGTCTGCTGCCACTACAACCACCACCACTACAAGTACCTGAAGAGACCCGCGGCCCCGCAGCCGGATCAGGCAGCCTGCCTCAAGCCCGGCAACCAAGTAAACAGCAAGAAGCCCCTGTCGACAGAGACAGGGGCTTTCTGTGAGCCTGTTGTTCCGGCTTCCTGTCCTGGGGTGGGGCCGGGGGCTATCCCGGGCTCCTAGCGCGGCAACTGGGGCAGCACCAGGAGGCCCTCTTCCATTGAACCCAGCGCGTCGGTGGACTTCCGGTGGTGCAGCACCCCGGTATATGCGTTGAGCACGGCGTCGCAGGTGTTGCGGTCCAAGGCGTCCAAGTAGCAGTCGAGCCCCCCGATCAGGGGAGGCAACTTCTCCTTCAGGAACGTGATTGAGGACGGGCTGCTCTTGGGGGGAGCCTTGTCCTCGAAGAGCACAACCTTGGTGGCGTGGGGATACACTTCAATTGGAGAGTACCCCATTTCGTTCAACCGGCCTTTCAGCTTGATGCTGCGGTAGATGAGGTTGCGAATAATCGAGCCCTTGTTGGTGAAGAAGCAACTAATCCCCAGCTTGGCCAGCTCGATTTCAGACTGCCTCCCCTTCTTCTGAGGCGGCGAAGAGCAGCATTTGCAGTCCGTTTCCAGGCAGCAGAGGCCGTTGGGCAGTCCCATTGGCGCCCCTATGGCTATGATCTCGGGCGCGCAGGACTCCGTTATTTCCAGAAACTGAGCATCGGAGTTGAAGCGCTCAAAAAAGACCACATTTGGTCCGCTGTCCAGAGCGACTACTGTACTGGACCGCTTAGCCGAAGCTCGAAGGTCTATACCTAATATCACCATCTGTACAGTCTCATCCCAACACAGGTGTATTTTCCATGGGCTTGTACCCAAAACCTGCCAGGCTGAAAGCGCCTCATCGGGCCTCGTTACTTGGACGGGGAGACGGGAAAGCCGGTTAGCGGGAGTCCTACGGACTGCTTCCTTGGTTTGAGTCAACAGCCGGCAGCCTGCCAGGGGCCCACTGGGACTCTAGGAGTTGCAATGCGGCGGAATAGGGCTCAAGGGCCTTGCCGGCTACTTGCCTGACCCTGTCCACCACGTCGGGGTCGTGTTTGACACTTTCCCTGAGGCGGCGGCCCATCTCTTCCTCCACTGCTTCGATGAATTCCTGCTCTCTGCGACGCTGGCGCCGGGCCTGAAGCTTAGAGCTCTCCTCCAAGTGGCGCCGGTGTTGCCGCACCTGTTCCCATAGTTCAGCTATACCCTGTCCGGTGTGCGCGGAGGTCATCATGACGGGGGGCAGCCAATCGGGTTGGGAGAGGCCGGTTGACAACATGGCCCGAATGGAGGTTGCCATCTGGTTCGCCCCGTCCCGGTCTGCCTTGTTCACCAAGTAGATGTCGGCTATCTCCATGATTCCCGCCTTGAGGGTTTGCACCGCGTCTCCGGACTCCGGCATAAGAGTGACCAGTACTGTATCGGCCACCTCCATCACTCCCAACTCGCTCTGACCGACTCCTACGGTTTCCACCAGCACGACGTCCTTTCCCGCGGCATCGAGAAGCCTGACCACCGTCTTGACCAGCCGGGGCACCCCGCCCAACTGCCCCCTGGTTGCCACGCTCCTGATGAAGACGCCGCCGTCCAAGTAGTGGCGTTGCATCCTGATTCGGTCGCCCAGCAGAGCTCCGCCGCTGAAGGGGCTGGACGGGTCCACCGCAATGATGCCAACCGACAGGCCTTGTTCCCGGAGATGCTCGGTGAGCCGATCGACTACTGTGCTTTTGCCGGCGCCGGGAGGGCCGGTTATTCCGACGGTATAGCAGTTGCCCGTGAAGGGATCTATTTCTCTCATGACCCCGGCTGCCTGGGAACCGTCCCGCTCCACCGATGAGATCATTTGGGAGAGAGCGCGTTGGTCACCTGCCAGCAACCTGCGGGCAACATCCTCCATTAATAGGAGACTCCGGAACCGGAATTGAGGCGGGATTCGAGCCTGTGGTATTGCGGGACTCTAGCATCCCCCCAAGGGTGCGTCAAGGCAAAATTTCGAGCCTGAGGCCAGTGGATTGCCCCGATTTTACGCCCGGCGGCGGCGCGCATTCCGATGGCCTCCAATGGATGGGTGTCACGATTAACAGCCATGCTCGGGGGCGCTTGTTTCGATACCCGACCTTGGGCAATTCTCAGGAATTGCCCGGCAGGTTGATGGTCCGTCCGAGAGACAGGTCTGGAAATGTTCAACGATGTCCCGCGAGGGTTAACACCCGCGGTATTAGTGGTGAAAGCCCGAGTGCCTGAAGGCCTTGCCTTCGGAGGAGATGAGCAGGTCGGGTCGGTTGCCCCACCTCTTGAGGAAGCGCCCGAAGTTCTTGCGGCTCAGTTCGTCCCGCTGGTTTTCGTCCAGCTCGGTCCATTGCCGGTGTTCGTGCCGGACCAATGGCAGGGCGCTGTCCGAGACGATGCGATAGCCCTTGTCCTTGAACTGGAAGCAGTAGTCGATGTCTAAATTACGGTAAAACCGGAAGCATTCGCGCATCAGCCCGACGGTGCTGAGGGATTCCCGGCGGAAGGCCATGCAATAGGCCTGCATTGCGTCGGCGTCACCCTGCTCCACCTCTTCGTGAAAGTGCTGCAAGTCGTCGGTGGTGAGGCCGTAAGGTCCGAATATGCCCACCGACTGGTCGGACAGTCGTTGGGCAATGGGGTCCAGGATATTGCCCACGATTTCGGCGGAACCGTCGAGGATGATGATGTTCCTGCCCCGGCTCTGCTTGAGACCCATGTTCTTGCCTGCGGCGTCCCCTACGTTGTGGTCACAATGTATGACCCGCACGCTGGGCTCGCCGGCCTGGAAGTCTTCCAACCACTCCCCGGTCCCGTCGGTGGAACCGTTGTCAATAACGATAATTTCGCTGGAGTGCCCTTGGGAGCACTGCAACATGCTGCTCACGCAGCGCTGCACGTCCTCCGGGTAGCTATAAGCGTTGAGAATGAAGGTAAAGTCGCAACTGGGGGCTTGGTCCAACAGGGACCCTATTTCCCTGGAAGAGGATACGGAGCTCCACAGTTCACTGCGCTGCTCCAAGGCTGTCTTGGGGCGGATGCGGGCCGCTTGGGCTAGGTCTTCCACCATGTAGCCCATGGAGGAAACCTGCTCCCTTAATGCGTCGGCCCCTTCGAAGTCGGCCCTTCTCCGCAGGGAATCCCTTTCGCTGACCGTGGAAGTGATGCCCACGGGCACTTCGTAGCTGGAAGGGACGCGGTCGAGGTCCAGGCCGAATATCTGGTCGAATTCCAGGAGCAACTGGCGCTTGGCGCCGCCGGGCAGTTCGGAGCGCACCATATCCCAAGTAAGGGCCAAGGCCGCCGGCAGGTCCAAGTCGTTCTCAAATGCCTCCCAGACCCGCTGCCGCCACTCTCCGGCCTCTGCTGGCTCCGGCGACGGGGATTCCGCGCCGCTCCAAGCCCATACCCGGTTGCGAAGGTTGGTCAGGGCCTTTTCCGCCGCCCGCAGAGAGGTGAAAGTGAAATTCATGCGGTGACGGTAGCGGATAGTCATGCACAGGTAACGGAAGGAGAGAGGATCGAATCCCCGGGACACCAGCTCTTCGATGAGGAATACGTTGCCCGAGGACTTGGCCATCTTCGCGCCGTCGGCCAGCAGGTGTTGAGCGTGGACCCAGTAGTTGACGTGGCACTCGCCGAAGGCGGCCTCGCTCTGGGCGATTTCATCTTCGTGGTGGGGGAATATGTTGTCCACGCCGCCGGTGTGGATGTCGAAGTGCTGGCCCAGGTACTTGGCCGCCATGGCGGAGCATTCGATGTGCCATCCCGGGAAACCGTCTCCCCAGGGGCTGCTCCACTTCAGGTCCCGGCCCGGCTCTGCCGCCTTCCAGAGGGTGAAGTCCCGAGGATCCCGCTTCAGCGGGTCGGCCTCGGCCCTGACGCCCTCCAAGAGGTCCGCCCCGGTGTTCCGGGACAGCTTACCGTAGTCGCCGAACCTGGCTACGTCGAAGTAAATGTTCCCGCCCTGCTCGTAAGCGTATTCCTTGTCCATCAGCCTGGACACTATCTCCAGCATCTCCGGGATGTGGCGAGTGGCTTCGGGGAATACTTGGGCAGGCTGGATGTTGACCCGGGCTTCGTCACGATGGAACGCTTCGGCATAGTAGTTGGCTATGTCCTGGACGGTTTTACCTTCGGCCAAGGCAGCGAGGATCATCTTATCCCCGCCGGCTTCCACCAACTCCTGGCGCATGTGGCCCACGTCGGTGATGTTCTTTACTTGGTAAACCTCAATGCCCCTGGCTTCTATTACGCGGCGAATCCAGTCGGCCATCATGTAGGTACGCAGGTTCCCTATGTGGGCGTCGCGATAGACGGTGGGCCCGCAGGTGTACATGCGGACGCGGTTGGGTTCGAGGGGCTGGACCTCCTCTACACGCTTGGTAAGGGTGTTGTAGATTCTCAGCAAGCCGGTCCCCCTCTTGGCGCCCGGGAGATACCCGAAAACGTCGGCTGGATAGGCAACAAAAATACCTTTGGGCGGTAGCCAGAGTTTACCACCTGACAACTGACCGTGCTAGCTTGCAGGCCGCCGATTTTCCGGTTGATAAATGGACCGCTGGCGGTTGAAAACCGGGGGCGGTCCCGGCTTTCTCAGGTCTGTACCGCTGCCCCGGCTGACGTGAGGGAGTCGATCTCTTCCCGGGTATATCCGGCCTCCCGGAGGATTTCGATCGTCTCGGCTCCAAGGATAGGTGTCGGGCGGCCCAAGCGCATCGGCGTGGCAGACAAGGAGGCGGTGGAACCCAAGTGGTCCGTAACGCCCCGGCCTGGGTGCTCCCTGGTTACGATAAGGCCCGCCCCCCGGACGTGGGGGTCGTCACGGAAGTCTTCAATCGCCTGGTTCTCCACGGCGCTGACTCCTGCGCCGGCCAGCAGTTCTACCCACTGGCTCCGGTCTTTGTGCCTGAGAATCTCAGCCAACTCCCCGGCCAAGGCCCCGTCGTTCTTACCGCGATTTTCGGCCGTGTCGAACCGTGGGTCTTCCCCTAGCGGCGAAAATTCCGGGAGGCGGGTGAGGGAAGCCCAGTCCGATTCCCTTGGGGCGTAAAGGTACATCCAGCCGTCGGATGCCCGGTATAGACGGGAGAGAGCGGACTCTCCCCTCAGTCCCAACCCTTCGGGTTCGGCCCTCCGGTAGCCCTGGTAGTCGAGGAAATAGGGAGACTGCAGCAGGCAGGCGGTCAGGGTGAGGCCGCTGTCCACGGATTGGCCCCTGCCGGTGCGGTTGCGCTCGTGGAGGGCCAGGGCCACGGCGTAGGCCCCCAACAGGCCGGTGCCGTAATCGTTCATGGGGTAGGGAAGCAGTTTGGGGGCTCCGTCCCGCCCACCCCGGCGCACTTGAATGCCGCTGGTGGCTTGGGCCAACTGCTCCCAACCGGGGCGCTGGGCCCAAGGGCCATCATAGCCGAAGGCGTTCAATGACGCGTAGATGATGTCCGGCTTCCGCTTTTTCACTTCATCGTAACCGAACCCCATGCGCTCCATGGCGCCCTTCCGGTTGTTCTCAACTATCACGTCGGCCCCCTCCACCAACCGCCAGAAAACGTCCCTTCCCTGGGGACTCTTCAGGTCCAACAGAATGCTCCGTTTGCCCCGGTTGACGTCCACGTTCCCGGAGTGGTCATAGGGGCGGTTGGGGTCGTCTATCTTGACGACGTCTGCCCCGAATTCTCCGAGGGTGCGCCCGCAAGTCGGGCCGGCCAGCACGATTGCCAGATCCAAGACCCGGACACCGTCCAGCACTCCCAGGATGTTTTCGCCGGACATGGGATCAGCATCCGATTGGCGGGTTGCCGTCGCTTCTGCCTTTAGTTCTCCCAGGACTTCTTCGGTGTGCTCGCCCAAAGTGGGGGCTCTTCCCTGGACTGCTCCCGGTGTGCCCCGAAGCCTTACCTGCACCCCCGGCTGTTTCATGGGGCCGTGCTCGGCGTCTTCCACATCGACAACCATCCCGGCGGCGACGGCGTGGTCGTGGACCAGCCACTCGTCGATGGTCTTGCAAACGGTGCATGCGCCTCCCGCGGCGTTGATGGCGTCCTCCCATTCCTTCGCTGTTTTCTGCAGGAACAGTTCCTTGAACCGCTCCAGCCACATGGCGCCAAGGGCCGGGTCCAGAGGCTTGCCGTAGGCCTCGGCCAATTCGTCCAGCCATTCGGAGCGGCCGGCCGCCTGCAGAAACTGGCCCAAGAACCTCTGGTACATGCCGTGGTTCTGCACCCAGCGGCCGTCGGCGCACTGGTACTGGCGCGCCATGATGGTGCGGGGCAGCATGAACAGGTCGGGGGTCTCCAAGTCTTGGAACTTGACCAAGTGCCGGCCCATGGCGGCGAACATGGCGTTATGTAAAGGCACCACTATTCGCTGGCCTCTTCCGCTGCGGTCCCGGGCGACCAATGCCATGGCTACTGACACCGAGCCCAGGATAGCGGCAAAGGTGCTGGCTACTGGCAACGGCAGGTAAAGGGGGTCGGGCTCCCCTTCCACAGTAGAATAGGCTCCGGTGGCGGCGCTGATTATGGGCTCCCAGCCCCGGTCGTTGCGGCGGGGGCTGCCTTCGGCAAAGCCGGGAATGGAGCAATAGACCAAGCCCGGGTTGCCCGAAGCCAACTCCTCGTAGCCGATTCCGAGCCGGGCGGCCACTCCGGGCCGGAAATTCTCTATCAGCACGTCGGAGGAGGACGCCAGTTCCCTTGCAGCCTGTTGTCCCTCGGCGGTCTTGAGGTCCAGCACCACAGACCGCTTGCCCCGGTTCCAAGTGGCGAAGGCAGGTTCGGGCCTGGCGGGGTCTCCGCCGGGGCGCTCCACCTTGACCACTTCGGCGCCTTGGTCGGCCAGCAACATTCCCACAAGGGGGCCAGGGATGTATTGGCCGAATTCCACTACCCTGACGTCCCGGAGGGCGCCTGAGGTTGACCTTGCGGCGAATGATGAAACGGTCATGAGTAGCTCCCGTTTACCAAGTTCAACAGGCGGCGGACAAAATCGTGGACCAAGGGGCGGTCGTGCTCGATATCTACATCTTCCATCCAGTCATGATAGAAGTTGGAATGGAACTGACGGGCTGCAATCAATCCGCCCGGCAAGAAGTCGTCTCCGGTCTCCTCTGCCAGCCGGTCCACCGCCCTCACACGGGCTTGGTACTTGCTGAAGGGCCAACCCCTTTGCTTGGCGACGGCGGTGATGGCGTGGGAGGCTGCGCCCCAAAGCTTCTCCGACCCCTGCAGGACATCGTCGGCAGCGAACTCCCGGTCCGAGTGTTCCAGGAACTGGAGGGCGGTCTGCACGTGCTCTTGGACGGTCATGGATTTTCTGGTTGCCATGGGTGTTCAGTTTCCTCTTGACTGACCGGAGAATCTTCCATAGCCATGCTCATAGTCTACCAATTCCATCTGGTCGTCCAGTGGGACGATGCCCAGAGCAGGTTCAGTCGGAAGATCCCAGTTGGCTGAAACGCTCGGGACCTAATTCGGATACGGGAACCTTGGTTGAACCTGTTGCAACTATTTCGGCGGCGGCTTTGCCCATTCCAGGAGCAAGCAGTATGCCCTTCTTGCCGGCTCCGGTGACCAGCACGATATTATCGAAGCCCGGCAGCTTCCCGATTATCGGCAGCCGGTCCGGCGTGACTGGTCGCAGACATGCCGTGTGCTCCTCCAGTTTCCCACGCTCCAAGTCGGGCGCCAAGGACGCGGCATTGCGCCACAGGTGTTCCCGGGTGGAATCCAGAGGCTTAAGGTCGAAACCACGCCAGTCCATGGTCGTCCCGCACCAGACAAGGCCGTCGGGCTTGGCATAGAGGGACGCTCCCCCGCCGAACAGGTCCATGGTAAAAGGTGCGTCTGGCGGTCGGATGCGGAGGATTTCTCCCTTCATCGGATCAACGGGGATGTAGGCGTCCAGCCAGGATTCGGCCTTCCTGGCCCAAGGCCCCATGGCCAGCACAATGGCGCCGCAGGAAATCTCTCCGTCCTCCAGCAAGACCTTGTGGGCCCGGTCTCCGGACACTTCCAAGCCCCGGACGGTCGCCTGCACCGTGGCGGCGCCCAACTTCCCGGCGGCTTCGGACAAGGCCAGGGTGAAGGCGTAGCTGTCCAGTGACAGGACTCCTCGGGTGTGGATGCCCATGATTGCCTTGGATGAAAGCCTGGGTTCCAAATGGCGTATCCCACCGGCGTCAAGGATTTCGGCATGAAAGCCGATATCGGCCCGCGGCGAGTAGGTATCAACCATTTCTTGGAGATCAGGAATTTCAGCCTCGTCGAAGGCCACCCTGAGCTGAGAAGCTATCCGAAAGTGGTAGCCGCCCGCTGGGCCATTTCCGAGCTCTTCGGGCAGGCGCTGGTGCATCCTAAAGGACTCCTCGGCCAGGGCCGCGAGTGGTCCGGGGATGCCGTCGCCTTCCAAGGGGTCCAGGGACCCTGCGGCGAATCCCGAGGCCTGACTGGCAAGGGCCGTGCCCTCAATGATGGTTGACCTGATGCCGGATAGACCCAAGTAGTAGGCGGCGGCGCACCCGGCGGCGCCGCCCCCGACTATTACAACGTCCTGGACTCCGTTCATGCATTTCTCCCCGGTGCGCCCGACCATCCTATATAATTGGCCCGGGAGGCCGAACATGCCAATTTACGAATATTATTGCGCACAGTGCAACGACGAGTTTCAGCTTTTGAGGGCCTTTTCCGAGGCCGACGAACTTGCCCCCTGCCCAACCTGCGGCCAAGGTGGTGAGAGGCAACTCTCCACTTTTTCTTTCAAGTCCAACTCTTTCACGGCGCCGCGCCTCAAGCATACCAACACCAAGCCCCTTCGCTCACACAGCCCCCGGCCAGCGCAACCTCCAGAATAGAGGGCTCAGAATAGAGGGCTACCCGTTCCCGGCCCCGGTTGTTGCCAGGCTGCCTAGCCCCCGTTCTTCCTCGCACACTGCACCCGCTTTGACTCGCCGACCGACTTGGGCGCTCTTCAGGGGTTTTGAAGCCTGGCATTCTCCCTATTCCGGCTAGTTACAACCAAAGGCTGCCTGCGGGCCCGGAAGTACGAACTGAGGAACAATTCAAAGCGGCTGACAGGAACGCATAGTCCTGAACTAAATGGGAGGAGCAGGGTTCATCCGTTAGGAGCTTGAGACCTGTCCTGGTTACAGGCAATGCAGGTGCAGATGGAACGCAGGAAGCGAAAGGGATAAAGCCCGGTGTAGTGGGCGTCGCTCCATAGAAACTGGACAGCGTAGTTCCCCACCGGCATCTGGTCCACGGCCCGTACTTCTTGCGGTACTGTATCGGGGTCGAGCCTGGGATTGCCGCTCATTTCGTCCACGCAGTTGGCGCACTGGCACCGCAGGCGGAGAAAACGGTGGGGATAGATTCCCCGGTGACCGTCGTTCCAGAGAATGGTGATGACGTCGCCGTCTATGTTCACCTCTTGGGCTAGCATGGGCTGTTCCATTGCCTGCAGCGCCTCTTACGACCCGGATTGGGGAGCCTGCACGTCGGCCAGCCTGGCCGGGCGGGGCATCTCGTCGGGGTCGGTGGGAATCTCGATGATGCTGGGTCCTTCGACGCTCAAGGCCTCCAGCATGGCCCCGCCGATGTCTTCGGGCCTTTCCACGTAGAATCCGGAGCCGCCGAAGAGTTCGGCGTACTTGTCGAACCTGGGATTGCTGGTGTCGGCCCCCACGTAACGCTCGTTGAAGGCGTAGCGCTGGTAGGCTTTCTCCGAGCCCCAGCAACTGTTGTTCATTATCACCGTGACCACCTTCAGACCGTAGCGCACCGCCGTCTCGAATTCCTGGGCATTGAACAGGAACCCTCCGTCACCGTTGAAGTTGACCACCGGACGGTCGGGGGCGGCGAACTTGGCTCCTAGGGAGGCGGGGAAGCTGAAGCCAAGGCCACCCAAGTCCAGGGAAGTCATCAGGCTGCGGGGCTGGTAGAAGTTGAGCCTGTCCTGCCCAAAATTGGGGGCGAGGCCGGCGTCCAAGGCGACGATGGCGTCCCGGGGCATTACTTTCCGCAGTTCGGCGTAGACCCGCTGCGGCTTGATGGGCAGGGATGATAGTCGTTCCTCATCTTCCAACCGGGCCTTGCGCCGGGCGGACCAGTCCTGGATTTCGGAGGCCCATTCGGCATTGGGCCTGGGTTCCGCCGGAATCAACTGTTCAATCAACTCGGCCATCACGGCCTTGGCGTCGCCCTCGATTCCCACGGCTACCGGGTAGTTGCGGCCCAGCTCCCTGGGGTCGATTTCAATCTGCACGATGGGGACTTCCGGGGGGATGAACCGGTGGTCGAAGAACGCCGTGGACTGGCCCATGCGGGTGCCCACTGCCAGGATGGCGTCGGACTGGCGGATTGCCTCGGCGCCTTCTTCCGAACCCAGCCTTCCCAAGTGGCCCAGGAAGTTGGGATGGTCGTTGGGCACCGCATCGGCGCGCCCGTAGGAAGTGACGATGGGCGCTCCTAGCAGTTCGGCAGCCCGGGCGACTTCCGGGCCGGCATTGCTCCACTGCACGCCGCCGCCGGCCAGAATAACGGGGCGCTGGGCCGCCAGCATGATCCTCGAGCCTCTTTCGATGAGGTCCCGGTCGCCCCGGGACCTGGTCTGGCCGGAGCGGTAGGTATCGGGGGGAGCCAGTTCCAGATCCAGTTCTGCACCAGGCAACAGGTCACGGGGGATGTCCAGCAGCACCGGCCCCATCTTGCCCGAAGTAGCAACCCGGAAGGCGTGGCGCAGGGCGTCGGGCAGTCTTTCAATCTTGTTAATAGGAAATGACGCCTTGGTGATTGGAGCGAAGAGGGCAACTTGGTCGAATTCCTGGGTGGAATCCCGGTACTGGTGATCCCGGGATGCGGAGGGCGCCAGGATCACCACGGGGGAATGGGCCACGTAGGCCGAACCGATGCCGTAGGTCAGGTTCAGCACGCCGGGGCCGTTGGTGACCAAGCAGACGCTGGGCGTGCCGGAAATACGGCTGAACCCGTCGGCCATGAGGGCGGCGCCCTGTTCGTGACGCACTCCGATGAAGCGAAGGTCATCCCGGTCGTACAGGGGGTCAAGGATGTCCAGAAAGGAGGAGCCGACAATGCCGAAAATATGGGAAACGCCTTCTTGGCGGAGCAACTCTATTACGGCTTCGCCCGCCTTCATTCTCTGGGCCAAGGACGCCACCTCCCCGGGGCTGTTCGAAAATGCCGGGGCCTGCCAAGCTCCCGCCTATAGCAGCAGTTTATCACAGCAACGTGAGAGTATAGGGAGGGCCCATAAGGCACAGTCTCCGCGGCGTTGTAACGGGGGAACCATTGTTCACTTCGGGAAAGAAGTTCCTGCCCAGGCCAAGTTGCGAGAAGAGAGTGGCGGAGCGGCAACGGCGAAAGGGCCGGGGTAAATTGACCCTGGGCCAGCCAGCCCATAAAATCGGCTTGGAAATAGACGATCCGGCCCGCAGCGGCCTTCCCGGCCTGCCGGGGCCGTAGAAGCAGGGAATTCAGGAGGAGCCGATGGCCTACGAGCATATATTGGAGGAGCATGAGGAAGGCGTGGCTATTCTGACCTTGAACCGGCCCGAAGTGCTCAACGCCATGAATTTCCTGCTCACCTACGAGCTTCACGACGCAGTGATGAAGGCCAACGCTAATGATGATGTCGGCTGCATTGTTATCACCGGGTCGGGAGAACGGGCTTTCTCGGCCGGAGGGGACATCCACGAGCAGCGGGAAGAGGCTAGGGGCAACATCTCCGAGGCCCGTCAGAAGTACGGAGGGGAGTTTAACCAGCGGTCTTACGACATATCCGCCTCTCCCAAGCCGGTCATCGGAATGATAAACGGGCTGGCCTACGGAGGGGCGGCGGTGCTGTCTTCGTCCTTGGACATCAGGGTAGGCTGCCCACGGAGCAGCTTCCGGTTCCTGGCGGTGGCCTACGGGCGGATCAACAGCACTTGGACGCTGCCCAACCAAGTCGGCTGGCCCATCGCCAAGGAGCTTCTTTTCACCGGGCGGGTGGTGGAGGCGGAGGAGGCCCACCGCATCGGCCTGCTGAACCACTTGGTGCCGGCGGAAGAGCTCCGGTCCAAGACCATGGAAATCGCCGCCATGATTGCCAAGAACCGGCGGGAGTCGGTCACCGGAATCAAGCATCTCCTGATGCAGCACATGGCCGCCGACCTGCGCCAGCAGTGGGAAAACGAAAGGGTTTTCACGACGGAAGAGGTAATCGGTTACGGCGTGGAGCAGGCGTTTCCCGAATTCCTGGAGCGGAAGGGGCGGCCGTGACCACCAACCAAGCCGGGCCGCTGGGAAAGGGCCGGGAGCCGCCAGAGAGTGACCGGGCCTTAGGGAACCTCTGAATAAGAACCCCTAACAGAATGAATTCAGCTTTTTTAGGCAGATAAGGGAACAGCCGAGGGATAAGAAAGCTTCATGCAGGTCGGCTCGGCGCTCATAGCGGATGCGCAACCTGC
>DAOULB010000055.1:0-82610 GCA_034420695.1 Dehalococcoidia bacterium | reverse complement strand
GTTCTTTTCACCTTTCCCTCACGGTACTGGTACGCTATCGGTGACCAAGGGTATTTAGCCTTGGAGGGTGGTCCCCCCGACTTCCCACAAGGTTTCCCGTGCCCCGTGGTACTCAGGAAATACGCCGGAAGTCTCATCTCTTTCGCCTACGGGGCTTTCACCCTCTATGACGGTCCTTCCCAGGCGCCTTCGACTAAAGATGAGATTTGTAACTTCCCGGGGTCTGGTGAGGCGGCCCCAGGCGTCTCCTATAACCCCCGCACGACATAGGCCCCCACGCCGTTAGGTCGTGCCGGTTTGGGCTGATCCCCTTTCGTTCGCCACTACTCAGGGAATCTCGGTTGATTTCTTTTCCTCAGGGTACTTAGATGTTTCAGTTCCCCCGCTTACCCTCCGCCAGTGGCGGATGGCCCGGCTCAACACCGGACCAGGTTACCCCATTCGGGCGTCCCCGACTATGCCTGTTAGACGGCTCATCGAGGCTTATCGCAGCCTTACCGCGCCCTTCATCGGCCCTTGGTCCCAAGGCATCCACCGTAAGCCCTTACTAATTTGACCCACGCTAGGAACTTCAAACTACGGTTTGCTTTACTATCGCAGGATCATCTTGCTCGTTATTCAGTTTTTAAGGTGCTGCACAAGAAAACAGCGGCTGGGGTCTTCCCCAAGCCGCCGCTCAGGTTTCCCGTTCCTCAGTGTTTGTTCAAGTGGTCCGCATTGCCGAGTTTGGAACCCCTCTTCCTTGCGTACCGGCCATTATATGTACCCGCACGCACCCAAGTCAACCCATGATTAACCCAATCGCGACTTTTGGTCGGCCTGCCCGAAAGCCACCACACCTCTTCACCGCCAACTCATTGCCTCATCCAGGGAACTGCTCGAAGGAAAACGAAGGAATAGACATGCGGTCGCTGGCGTGCTCAATAGTGATGCCGCAGAAACGCCCTTCCCGGTCCAAGTCCAGCAGGGTGTTTTCGTCAAGGTCCCTGCTCTCTTCAACCTCGGTAGAACACAGTACTATCTACAGAGTGTCGGTATTCCGAAAGTATTTTGTTTTCACGGCTCTACTGACCTGTCAAAGAGCGCAATGCCAAGGCTCTTGAAACCTGCTCTTGCCTGCCGCGTTCAGTGCCGACCTGCCTGCCTGGCCACTACCTACCGCCCCTTGAACTCAGGACGCCGCTTCTCCAAAAACGCCCGCACCGCCTCCCGGTGGTCTTCGGTCTTCCGGGCCTGCTCCTGGGCCACGTGGGCTATGTCCAGGCTCTGTTTCAGCCCGCCCTCCAGGCTCTGGTGCACCAAGTACTTGATGAGCGAAAGAGACTGCGTGGGCCCCTGGGCCAGCCTGGTGGCCAGTTCCAGTGCCGCTTCCATGATGTCGCCGTCGGGCACCACCTTGCTCACCAACCCCATCCTGTAGGCCTCGTTTCCGTCAATCCGGTCGCCGGTATACTGGAGCATCAGGGTGTTGCTGAGTCCGATGAGCCGGGGCAACTGCCAGCAACTGCCGTCGCCGGGAATCAGGCCCATGCGGACGAAGGCCTCGGAAAACTGGGCCTTTTCGGCGGCGATGCGAATGTCGCAGGCCAAGGCCACCCCCATGCCAACGCCCATGGCGTGGCCGTTGACCGCGGCAATTGATGGTTTCTGCAACTCGTGCAACCGCATTGGCAAGAAGGCCGCCCCCTCCTCCCGGGTCCGGTGGCTGGCGTACCGGGTCTCCATCTTGCCCCAAGGCAGCGGCTCCGGCTCTGGCTGTTCCTGGGCCTCCTGGTCCCTCTCCTCAATGCGCCGGTTGAAGTTCCTCACGTTGGCCCCGGAACAGAAGGAAGGCTCGGTGCCGGTCAGCAGCAGCACCCGCTGGTCCGGGTCCGACTCGAACCGGTCCAAGGCTTCGTTGATCTCATTGGACATGTCGGGCCCCAGGGAGTTGCGGGTCGGCGGGTCGTGCATCGTGATAATCAGAACGTTATCCCGAGTCTCGGTCTTTATGAACTCATACGCCATGATGACCTCTCTGCCCAGTTGGATTAGACGCTCATGCGCCGGTGAGGCGGCTTTGGTGACAGGCCCAACGGCCGGGTTTATAATCCCGCAAACCGGCGTCGTTGGGGAATCTTCGTAAGTCCTTGGAACGGACCAGTTTCAAGGCTGGGGATGCGGCCAACAGATTAGCATAGGAGGTCCCGCCATACAACGGGGACCCCTTGGAGGCAGGCTCATGCAACAGGGTACTATCACCAACCTGTACATCGCCCGGGTAAAGGAGACACCCTCGGACCCGGTGGAAGAGGCCACGGCCATTTCCGGAAAGGGGCTGGAGGGCGACCGCAGTTGCTCCGAGCGCAACATGCGTCAAGTGCTGTTCATGGACAAGGAAACCCTGGACGAACTGGAACTGGTCCCCGGCCAGATTAAGGAAAACATCACCACCACCGGCTTGGATATGTCCCAAGTAAAGGAGGGGCAGGTGATCTTCATCGGTGACCGGGAGGCCGGCGAGCCGGTGACCATGGAGATAGTCGGGCCCTGCGAGCCCTGCCAGAAGATGGACGCCATCCGCCCGGGGCTGCGCAAAATTCTCGACGGCCAGCGGGGCATGCTCGCCATCGTCCTCAACGGCGGCGCCATCAAGGTCGGGGACAGTATCTGCGTGGAGCCCTGATTAGCCTGGGCTGGATAGCTGGCATGAAGACTTATCTTTTTGAAGTAGCGTTAGAGCAAGATGGCGAAGGGTGGCGAGCCTTCTTTCCTGACTGGGAAGAAATAGGTGCCTCCACTTGGGGCTATACGCAAGAAGAAGCGCTGGGACATATCCGAGAAGTACTCGCCATGATAGTTGAAGAATTTAAGGACAATGCCTCGGCTATGCCGGCCACGAAACGCATGACTGTTAGCGAAGGGGCTTCCATCGCTGTCACGATTTGAACCGAATAGACTATTCTAGGCTCAGGTCGCTAACTGCCGGCGATGTTATCAGGGCGCTGACACGAGATGGATTCGATTTCGCCAGGCAGCGGGGAAGCCATCACAGATATACCCACCCGGATGGCAGGAGAGTCACAATTCCATTTACCCGCAGGGGCGACACCTTCGAGTTGGGAACCCTGCGGAGCATAATTGAATTGCAGGCAAAGTGGTCTGAGGACGACTTAAGGCGATTGAGACTTCTCTAAACCAATAGCTTCGCTCAGGCCCGCCGCCCACTCAGGGCCAACAGCCGCTCCTGGACCGTAGCGTTCGCTGCAACCTCCACCTCCGGCGCAAATGCACCGTTTTCCCGTCCCGCCGGCGCCACCGGGGCGATTATTTCAAAGCAGACCTCGGCAAGCTGGCCGTCCAGGCTCGCATCCTGGTTGGTCGCCTTCGCCAAGTCCCACTTGTGGATGAACAGGTCTGACATCGGGAACATCAAGAATTCCCCCGCTGCCATGGGTCCAAAAGGCGATTCAACCATCTCTTCCAGTCCCATAGCATTCAGCTTGGACACAATGGAGCCGGCAATACTCCGCAACGCCGCGTCCGCACCATCCGGATGCAGGGGAGCAGTCAAGTCGGCCTCGCCGGGCATCGCCGGAGCGGCCTTGGACAGCATCTCATCGACAAACCTCTGCACCGCCAGGTTGTGGTTGATCAGCGCCAAAACGTTCCACTCAGTGCAGGGAGTCGCCAACTCAAGAGAATCCGGCCGCACCCCCGCCAAGACTGGCAACACAGCCTCAATAGTCGTCTCGTAAGCTTCTATCGGATCTGGAATGGTGCCCTCCTTTTCGCTGCCTATTCCCTTCTGGTAAGGCCCACAACCTTTTGAGTGCAACCCATGCGGCAGGCCTTGCCCGGAAGATTCCCCTAACGGAAGACGCCCGATTATCTTCGGGCGTCTTCTTCTTGTGAGCCTGGGTTGTACGGGCCGCCGGTCAGCTCCTTCCCGAGACCAGCGTCTCCTTGATGGAACCGGCCAGGTCGTTAACCTGGGTAATGTCCGACCAAGTCTCCACCGCTTGGGAAACTCCCTCCCTGGCCAGCACCAAGGCGGCGTTAACCTCGAACTTGGCCTTGATGCTGTCGAAGCCCCAAGGGTTCTGCTGGCTGCCCAATATTTCCCGTCGGGACGTGGTGTGCTCGAATACCCGCCCATCCTTGAGCGTGATGCGGATGGGAAGACCCTGGTTGGCGTCGGTCAGCCCCTCTTCGGACTTGGCCATAACCCGGGTACGCACCTTGCCCATGGTCTCCTGGATGGTGGGGTCGGCGATCTTCTCTTCGGTGAAGGTGTCGATGGCAACCTCGCCGTCAACCAAGGCGGCGGCCACGTTGTACTTGGCGCTGAACTTGCCCTTCAGCTCGTCGTCGGGCTCCTGGTAGAGCATCACCACCGAGAGGTAGGACTGGTCCACTTCGGCGCTGGCCACGTCGTCGTAGGTGAAGCCGTTGTCCCGCATCAGGCTGAACAAGCTGTCCAGCATCGCGTGATTCCCGCCGCAGCAGGGGTACTTCTTGATCATCAGGGCGTCCTGCACCCGGAAGGGCTTGCCCAAGTTGGCTGCCATATCATCCAAGTCGTAGATGCCTTCCCCCAAAACGGTGGCGGCGAACCCCAGCGGGTGCTCCACCACCTGCGCCCCGGCCGTCAGACCCATCTGGGCCAACTGGACCGCCGTAACCCCGTCCCGGCAGGTCATCCCGGCATGCAGGGGCTTGGTCATGGTGCCGAAGTTGTGGATCAGGCCGCTGGCCATGGATCCGGCAATTCCCAGTGCCATGATGGTCTGCGCCTCGTCCAGCTTCATCAGCTTGGCGCAGGCGGCGGCGCAGGCCAAGCGCCCGATGACCGCCGTGCTGTGGAACCCCTTGTCCATCTGGTTGTACTTGGTCGCGTGGGACAGCGCCAAGCCAACCTCACATCCCACCACGTAGGCCTCCAGCAGGTCCCTCCCGCTCGCGCCGGAGTTCTCTCCCAAGGCCATCAACGCTGGGAAGATAGCCACCGTGGGATGGCCGAAGCCGCCAAAGTCGTCGTAGTCCAGCGCGTGGCCCATGGTGCCGTTGGCCAAGGCCGCGTTGGGCAGGGAACTCTCTATCCCCGAGGATAGGACCGTAGCCTGTCCGGCGGCCCCCTGGTCCTCCACGTACTTCTGGATAATCTCGCCAACCGGCTGCGCCGACCCGGCCAGAATTACCCCCAGCAGGTCGAAGCACGACTCGTTGGCGACCCGGATGGCGTCCGGCGGTATATCCTCGTAGTTGGTGTTGACAATCCAACTGGCAATAGTCTCGGTTGCGCCCATTCTTGACCTCCGTTCCGGCTATAATCAGCCGTCTTCCGGGATTGCGCCCCATTATATACTTGCGGTGGAAAGGGGCAATCCCGTATTTCAACGTACCCCTGTTTGTGGAGCGTAGCGCCATGAAGCGTGCCTCAACCCGGAACGCACCGGGCCTGCTCCCGGTGAAGAGCCGATGACCCGCACAGCCGAAGCAGTCGTAATCGGCGGCGGTGTCATGGGGTGCAGCATCCTCTACAACCTGGCCGCCCGGGGCATGACCGGCACGGTGCTCCTGGAACGTGACCTGCTGGGGTCGGGCTCCACCGGACGCTCCTCAGGAGCCGTGCGCATGCACTACTCCACCCGGGTCCACGCCCTCATGGCCCGCCAAAGCCTCGACGTATTCCGCAACTTTTCTGAAGTGGTGGGCGGGGAGGACGGAGCGGGCTTCGTCAACACCGGCTACTTGGTGTTCGCCGGTGAAGATGACCTCGACTCCTTCCAAGCCAACGTGGCCATGCAGCAGGAAGCTGGGGTCAACACCAAGATTGTTGCCAAGGAAGAAGCCCGGGAGATCGCCCCCGGATTCCACTTGGATGACTGCGCCGGCATCGCCTACGAGGCGGACTCGGGCCACGCCGACGCCTCCGGTACCGCCGCCGCCTACTCCCGGCGGGCCCGGGATCTGGGAGCCGCGGTATCCCTGCGCACTCCAGCTCTCAAGGTTGAGTTAACCGGTGGCAGGGTGACCGCGGTAGTCACCGCGGAGGAGAGAATCGAGACCCCCCGGGCCGTCATAGCCACCGGTCCTTGGAGCCGCCGCTTCCTGCAGGACCACGGAATCAATTTGCCCCTGGAAGCCACCCGGCACGAGGTTCTGCACTTCAACCGGCCCTTGGACCAGCTTCCCAATCATCCCGGGGGCGGGGACATTGCCAACATGATCTACTTCCGCCCCGAGGGGACCGACCTGACCTTGGTGGGCAACGGCAACATGGAGGATGTGGTGGACGACCCGGACGTGTTCGCCCCCCGGCCCAGTGCCGCCTTCATCCAGGATGTTTGGACCAGGCTGGCCCGCCGCATACCCGCCATGGCCGACGCCACTCTCAACACCGGGTACGCTGGACTGTACACCTCCACTCCGGATTCGCACCCTGTAATGGACCGGGTGGACGGCATCGAAGGGCTGTACCTGTGCACCGGCTTCAGCGGCCACGGTTTCAAGCTCTCACCCATGGTGGGTGTGCTGATGGCCGAATTGATGCTGGACGGACGGGCTGCCACAATTGACATTGGGCCTCTCCGGATGGACCGGTTCAAGGAGGGCGCTCTAAACCAACCCGGATACGGTTTCAAGGTGCTGGCATAGGAGACAGGCACCTTGGTATTGAAGGCTAACGTAGGGGCGGGTTTCAAACCCGCCCTGCCGCCGTAGGGCTAACCACCAGTTCAAAGATGTTGGACTAATAGGAGACTCTTGAATATGGTCGCACAGAGTATCAACGGCGCAAGACTCAACACCAACTTGGAGGAGTTGGGCCGCATTGGCGACACCCCTCAAGGCATGCAGCGGGTTGCCTTCTCGCCCTTGGACGTCGCAGGACGGGAACACACCATGTCCCTGATGCGGCGGGCCGGGCTGGAGGTCAGAATAGACCCCGCCGGCAATATTATCGGGCGCCGCCAAGGCTCCGAACCAGGGTTGCCGGCCATTGGCCTGGGCTCCCACGTCGACACGGTGCCCAACGGCGGCAAGTACGACGGCGCCTTGGGCACCCTGGCAGCCATCGAGTGTGCCCAGACCCTGCACGATAGGGGCGTTGTCACCCGCCATCCGGTGGAGGTGCTGGTCTTCACCAACGAGGAGGGTACCGGGTTTCACACTTGGCTCTTCGGAAGCCAAGCCATGGCCGGCACCATTTCCCCCCACGACCTCACGGTGGTGGACCAGGACGGTGTCTCCTTGGAGACCCGTCTGCCCGACATCGGCGGCAACTTGTCCCAAATCTACCAAGCTGCCCGCAAACCCGGTGATTTTGCTGCCTACTTCGAACTGCACATTGAACAGGGCCCCACCCTGCACCAGACCGGCACGCCCATCGGCATTGTCTCGGGCATCACTGGCAAGGCTGGGTTCGAAGTGACGGTCACCGGCGCCGCCAACCACGCCGGCACCACTCCCATGCCCGCCCGCCGCGACGCCTTGGTCAGCGCCTCCCGGCTGGTGCTGGCAGTACAGAGAGTGGCGTCCGAAATGGAAGTGTGCCGGGTCAGCACCGTCGGGCAGATTGCGGCCAGCCCAAACGCCACCAACGTCATTCCCGGCTCTGTCGAGTTCAGCGCCGAATTCCGGGATGTGGACCGCCAAGCCATGGTCGCCGCCGAGGCCGAATTCCGCCGGGCCGCCCGGGAAATCGAAGCCTCCGACGGCGTCACCGTTGCCGTCAACCCGCTGCCGCCCACCACTCCCGTCCCCATCGGGACCGATATGCAGGACTTGGTGGCCGCCGCCGCCGCTGGCGCCGGGTTGGACGTCATGAAAGTCCCCAGCGGGGCTGGCCACGATGCTCAATCTATGGCAGCATTGACCAACGTGGCCATGGTCTTCGTGCCCAGCGTCGACGGCATCAGCCACTCTCCCTTGGAGTATTCCACGCCCGAAGCCTGTGCTAACGGTGCCCAAGTACTGATGGAACTGCTGCTGCTGGCCGACCGGCAGGCGTAGTTGGCCGCAGGAAGAAGAGGAAGAAGAGTAGCCAGCCGCAAGAGGTTTTAAATCGTGCGTCTTTCCGGCTCTTACGTGGTTGAAGCCACCGCTGACAAAGTGTGGGATGCCCTTACCGATCCCGCGGCCCTCTCCCGCTGCATCCAGGGCTGCGAGTCGCTGGAAGCCTCCGGGCCCGACGAGTACACCGCTGTCTTGAATGTGGGCATTGGACCCATACGAGGCCGCTACAACGGAAACATCAAGATGGAAAACTTGATGCCCCACCAGTCCTTCCGGCTGTCGGTCCAAGGCAGCGGGTCCATGGGCTTCCTCACCGGCGCCGCCGACGTCGCCCTTGAAGAGCGGGACTGCAGTACCACCATAAGGTTTGAGGCGGACTCCCAAGTGGGAGGAGCCGTGGCTAGGGTGGGGCAGCGGTTGATGGAGAGCGCCGCCAACACCATCATTGACCGTTTCTTTGATTGCGTGCGCCGGTCGTTTTCCTAGACCCCGGACAAGACTCAAAGCACCTTCACATACCCCAGTCTCGATGGAGGTCTGGCCATGGAATCCCGAGTGCCCACCAAGGAAGAAGTCTTGGCATATCTCAAGGAGGACAGCAACTGGGGACGCTGGGGCAGGGAGGATCAGAAGGGTGCAGTGAACATGGTTACCGGAGAGAAGCGGGCCGCCGCCGCCCGCCTGGTGCGCTCTGGAAGGGCCGTTTCCCTGAGCCGGGAGTTCCCTAAGCTCCCCGCTGGCAACAACCCCACCCCGGCTATTCACTACATGAAGCGGAACGCACGGGGTGACACCGGCGGCTCGGCAGTCGACTACTACGGCATCAGTTACCACGGCACCGCTACGACCCATCTCGATGCCCTGTGCCACGTCTGGGACCACAACGGCATGTGGAACGGGGCCGACCCCTTGCAGGTGATAACCTTCGACGGAGCTGAATGGGGTTCCATAGAGCACTGGAAGGAAGGAATCATCACCCGGGGGGTCTTGCTGGACGTGCCCAGGCACCGGGGCGAGCCCTATGTTACGCAGGAGACCCCGGTCCACGGCTGGGAACTGGAGGAAATCGCCAAGGCCCAGGGCGTTGCCATGGAGCCCGGCGATGCCCTGGTGGTCTACAGTGGGCGGGAGAAGTGGAACGAGGCCGGAAATCCCCTCTGGGGCAGCGACCGGGACTTGCGGCCCGGCCTCCATGCCTCCTGCCTCAAGTTCATCAAGGACTCGGACTGCTGCGTCCTGGTGTGGGACATGATGGACCACACCCCCAACGGCTATGACCTGCCTTGGAGCGTCCACGGCGCCATCTTCGCCTACGGCATCGGCCTCCTGGACAATGCTCTGCTGGAACCCTTGGCCGATGCCTGCGCTCAAGAAGGCCGCTACGAGTTCATGCTCACCATCAACCCGCTGCGGGTCGTGGGAGGCACCGGCTCCCCGGTCAACCCCGTGGCCCTGTTCTGAGGGCGGGCGGACTTCCTGATTCCCCGGGAGGGTTGTTTTTCGTTCCGTGTAGGGGCGGGTTTCAAACCGCCCCTACCAAGTGATGACCAAGTCTAGCCCACCGGCAGCTTGGCGCCCTGGAAGGGGCCTTCCGATTCCTCGAAGGACCTGGAGAAGGACAGGATCTCCTCGTCGGTCTGGGTGTCCAAGTCTATAGGCCGGCTGAACCCCTGCTTCACCACGTAGCCCGTCTTGTAGTACACCTCGCCCACGTTGTTCTCCGGGTCGTGGAAATAGATGCTTACCGAAATCCCGTGGGTGACGGTGCGCAATATTTCCGTGCCCTCGGCCTTGAAGCGGCGGTCCAGCTCCCGCAGTGCCGCCATGTCGGGGACGATGTAGGAAATCTGCCCCACGTTCTGCGTGGCCGGCCGGGCGCCGTCGGGGTGTTCCGGCCCTCTCGCCTGCCCCAGGTTCAGTTCGTGATGCTCGTTTTCCGGGTCGGCGCTCAGGAAGCAACTTCCCCGCTCCGGGTCTTCGTCGGTCACCGTCAGGCCAATTACCCGGGTGTAGAAGTCCCGCATCTTCAGAAAGTCGTCGCAGATGATGCCTACGTGGCCAAGGTTCTTCACTAAGGACATAATCTCCTCCAAGACGGTTTGGTATTGTCCTTTATTATCGCGTGTCCAAAGGCCCAGGGCCAGCCGGGGTTCCCAATATTGACCGGGCCAGCAAGGGTCTGGCGCAGGGCTGAAGCGCGGCTATAATACCCCTGTGAATATTATGCCCGATTGGGGTCTTAACCCCGCAACCTTTCAGGTCGTGGTCGCCTGCGCTTCCCTGCTGGTTGCCATGGCGGCAGTGCTGGCGGCCCGGGCCGCCAAGAAGCAAGCCGACATCACCCGTATTGAAATCGAAAGCAGGAACCGGCCTTGGGTCGGGTTGACCGGTGTGGAGCACAGCTTCGCCAAAGGGTCAGACCGCCATTTGGACCAACTTTGTTTCTCCTTCACCAACCACGGTACCGTGCCCTGCGACCGGGCCCACCTGATGGTGGAAATGTGGCTGGAGGAATCGGCCTTCGCCGACGAGCCTTTTCACACCGAAAACATGCCCTTGGGCACCATCTTCCCCAATGAGAAATCCACCCGCAATATCGACGGCCCCCTCTCGATTTGGACCATCACATTCCGGGTCGGTTTCTCTGGCCGCTTCACCTATTACCTTGGCAACCGGGAGTACGTAACTAGGTTCACCGGGGAGCTGGACTTCAGCCGGGATAGAAACCAGCCCGGCGTTGAATGGCGGAACACCGAGGCCGTGCTCGGCTACAACCGCGACTTGATGCAGGAACGTTACCATTAGTGCTTGGTGGATAACTTATAGAAACATGCCCTTCGCCGCATGATGGAGAGAACGCAATGTCCCTTAACACTTACCTGACTTTCAAGGACAACTGCCGCGAGGTCTTTGAATTCTACCGTTCGGTGTTCGGCGGGGAATTCATGATTCTCACCACCTTCCGGGAGGGCCCCGCCGGCATGGGTGTCCCGGAGGAGGAACTGGACCGTATCATGCACGTGTCCCTCCCCGTTGGCTCCAGCGTGCTGATGGGTAGCGACAGTTGCTCGGTGTTCGGCCCGCCTCCGGTGGCAGGCAACAACTTTTCCCTGTCCTTCGTGGCCCAGAGCCGGGAGGAGGCTGACCAACGGTTCGCCCAACTGTCCCAGGGTGGAGAGGCCTCCTTTCCCATGCAGGACATGTTCTGGGGCTCCTATTTCGGCTCCCTCACCGATAAATTCGGAATTCAGTGGCAAGTCAGTTATACTTCCCCGGAGGCGTGATGGGATGCGGGCCTGAAGAGAAAGGAGAGTCTGTCATGGTAAACGCTCCCAGGGCCAACTTCTCCCGGGACCTTTCCCAGTTGCAGGACGAACTCCTCGCCATGGGCAGCATGGTTGAGAGTTCCATCCTCCGGGCCACTGACGCCCTCAGAAGCCGGGACCTGCAGGCCTCGGAAGAGGTGGTCAAAGACGACGACCTTATCGACGCCAAGCGTTTCGAGATAGAGGAACGCTGCCTGGACCTCATCGCCGCTCAGCAGCCCTTGGCCCGGGACCTCCGTCAACTGGTGGCCTTTCTTCACATCGCCGTGGAAATGGAGCGAATGGGAGACTACGCCGAGGGAATCGGTAGAATAAGCATGATGATGGGCGAGCAGCCGACCCTGAAGCCCCTCATCGACATTCCCCGCATGGCGGAAATGAGTTGCTCCATGCTCCGGAGAAGCTTGGACGCCCTGGTGACCCGCGACACCGATGCCGCCCAGAAGGTCTGCGACGACGACGACCAAGTGGACGCCCTTTACGACCAAGTCTACCGGGAACTGCTTCTCTTTATGATCCAGGACCCCAAGACCATCGAAAGGGCCACTCACCTGTTATGGGTGGCCCATGACTTGGAACGGGTGGCCGACCGGGCCACCAACGTGGCGGAGCGGGTGATCTTCTTCGTCACCGGGGAAATGGTCAAGACCAACGTCTCCAACTATTAGTGGACCACCAACTTTGCATTGATGTGGCAAAGAGGGCAACCACAAGGGTTGCCGCTACCGATGTCGGACATTTCCGTAGGGGCGTCCCTTGTGGGCGCCCTTATCACTAGGAAAGGTCTGAATAAGTACAGTTGAAGCCCCTTATCCCATCAAGGGATAAGGTTGGGAAGAGGTTGAACAGCAAAGTTCGCCGATGCTATAGGGCTTATTAAGAGGGCCCCTCCAACTGCACGAGCCGCCCCAGCCCTATGCGTTCCCTGCCGTTGCCGCCGCTTCTTCTGGTTGAATTCCGTCCGGTGCGTCCTCTGCCTCCCCCGCCAGTTCCTCCTCCGGCGCAGGTGCAGTCTCCCGGTGCTGGCGGGCTTGGGCGCGCCTCGCCAGGATGCGCTTCCTGGTGGAAATAATGAATGAAACGTACACGAAGAGTAGCCGCAGGGCGAATTCCAGCGCAATGAGAAACAGCAGGTAATAGACAATGCTGTCCCTGTGCTCCCCAGCCTCCTTCAGCACCGCCAAGGAATCGCTTACCTCGAAGAACGAGGCGTCAATTAGGAAGATGGCTAGGACGGCAAAAGGCAATATCTTGGCCAAGTCCCGTGACAGGTCTTCGTTATAGTACGCGCTTACTCTTATTGCGCTTACCGTCGCCAAGGCTATCAGGAGTATTTCTGAAAAGGCCCGGTCTTTCGAAAGGAACGTCAATATCAGCGTAAGGACTGCAAACCAGAAGAAGGCAAACGCCGGAAACAGGATGATGTACTTGGCCCCGTACATAACCAAGTGCAGGAAAGCCCGGACCGCCTTGAAACGGGACTCCTCATACCCGGACAGGTCCAAGGCGAATATGTCCCTGGAAGCAACGAACCGGTAGAATTTGAAGATGAACATGGCATAGACCGCCATGCCCCCCACATAGATGGCCACCGGCCACAGCAACTGGAACGCCGTATTCGTGTCCAGCCCATTGGGAAAGATGAAGCTGCCGTCGAAGAGTTCTATCATTTGCCCCCCTCCCTGCACCGAGCCCAAGTCGGCTCACGGCCCCACAAGGAAGCAAATACGGCATCTTACTTCTTGTAGTGCGTCGAAACTGGAAGGGGCGCCAAGACCCGGACAAAGACCGCTCCAACTCGCCGCTCCCGCCGCTTCACCGCAGACCATCGTCTACGTCCGACAATTGCGATTTTATGTAAACCCATTCCTGCAGTCAACGGAAGCCGCCTCGATACGGCATGAACACCCGCAGTATGAACTATTCGATGGTGTGGCCCCTCAGCTCGAATCGACAATTGAACGAAGCGTGATTGAGGGGACAGGGTAAACCTGGATTGGGTCCAGTCACCGGTCCCGCCCTCGCCGCGAGCCAAACTTCAACCAGCCTAATACGGTCAGCGGAGCCGCCAATAGAAACATACTGATATCCGCCGTAGCCCTCGCGGTATCTCCGCCCGGGTAACTGCACGCGCCGGCTGGTTCAGGAGCAGTGGCGGTTTCCCGCGCCGGAGTTGCGGCTGCCGGCGGCGCAGGAGTATTGGTGGGTGCCGGTGACATGGAAGTCGAAGTCGGCGTGAAGGCAGGCGTAAGTGGTGGGGGCGGTATCGCCGTCGGAGTAGGCGCGAGCGTATAATTTGGAGGTCGTGGAGGACTTGCGAACCTGTTGACGTTTAACGTGAAACTGCCGGTATGACCCCCATCGTTGGTGGTTGCCTCGACAGTGTAGCTTCCGGCTCCCAGCATCTGCTCTATCCTGGAGCTTTTACTGCTGGAACCTTGGCTTGCCAGGACCTCTCCTGTCCTTCCACTGCCTCGCAAGAGATAGAGGTAGGTATCGGAATCGCTGGATTCCAAGTCGATGATCACTCCCGACGGTTCGATCAGGGTGAATGTGTAGAAGCGGGCGTAGCTGCCGGGCCGGCTGCCTGACGCGCAGTTGCTGCTCCAAACGCCGGTGATAGCGGGGGTGGCCATGACTTCCAGGCAGTTATCTGACGCCGGTGCCGGCGCCGCACTGGGCGCATGCCCGCGCTGGTCGCCGAACTCCTGCCAAGTCTCTGTCCCGTCGCCATCGAAGTCAACTCTCAGGGCCGGATACTCGCTGTCCGTGCCGAAGTCCCAATAGTCACTGAGAATGTAACCCGGGGTGGTCCCCCTGCCCTCGATGCCCAGGCTAACGTCCCACTCCTGGTACGTCCCGGTGTATCCTTCAGGCGATTGGAGCTCGGCAGTAGCCTTGCCGGATACGTCTGAAGACCGACCCTCTCCGATCTCGATCCCGATTCCAACCCTCTGGCTGGAGGTCTCCGTGTCCCAGAAGCTGGAGTCGATGATGCCGGGGTTGTACCCGACCAGGCCCCCGATATACGTCCTCTCTGCATCAATACTGCCGTCGCTGGACACCCTGCCAACGGAGTAGGTGTATATGACTATGCCTCCATTACCCCCGATCAGCCCGCCAATATAATGGCTCCCGGTGACTTTGCCGGTAGAATAGCTGGCGCTGATTTGGCCATCTCTATGACTCCCAACCAGGCCGCCTACGTACTTCTGCCCCCGTACACTGCCGGCGGCGTAGCTGGTGATTACCCAGCCGTCGTTTTCGCCGACCAACTCGCCAACGCTGGTATCGCCGGAGACGCTGCCGGTGGCGTAGCTGGCGATGATTGTGCCGCGGTTGTTGCACCCTGCCAGCCCGCCAAGGTACTTGAAACCTCCCGACACGCTCCCGGTGGCATAGCTGGAACTGATTAACCCGGAGTCATTGGTTCCCACCAAGCCGCCAATGCATCCGTACCCGGACACACTGCCGGTGGCGTAGCTCCGGCTGATCGTACCTTGGTTGGCTCCGGTCAGCGGGCCTACGAAGTCTCCTCCATTCACACTGGCGTTCAGCAGTCCAGTTTCTTGGATCACGCCGGATGCTCCGACGTTGCCGAAAAGGCCTAGTTCATGGGCCCTGGAACTGTCGCCTTGGTCTGTCTGGGCGATATGCAGGTTGCTGACAGCGTGTCCGTTGCCGTCGAATGTAGCCTCGAACGGGTGCCAACCGTCGCCGATGGGCGGCCAGCCTGCGCCTGTCGTCCACTCCGCCCTGACTGACCGAGAGGCATAGCTGCGTGCCTCAGCAAAATCCAGCGGGCGGGCCAGTTCATACCCCATGCAGTGATTGCAGACCACTTCCTCAACGGACACCGGATAGGCGGCGGCGTAGGCGTCAACTCCGGAATCATCGTCTGCGTTGCCGTCCCCGTTCAAGTCGTGGCGGATGGCGTCCAATTGCTCAAGGTGCGTGACTTCTATCAGCCCGTCGCCGTCGCTGTCGTATCTGGCAGTGGAGAGTGGAGGGACGGCTGCAGGCGTCTCCGTGGGTGGAAGCACCGGGGGTGGGGTTGCCTGGCCATGCTGTGGGGAAAGTGACCCCGGAGGCAGGTACCCTGCCGTCACGCTCTTCTCGAACTCCAAGGCCTCCCCGGGCCACTGCGCCCGGTCAAGCGGGAGGCCCTGCCCTGCGTGAGTGGACACCGAGAGGTAGGTGGTCGGGAATGCCTCAGCCAGGGTCGTGAGTTCGCTCACGGGCGCCAGCGCCGCTAGGTAGTCGTCTGAGAAGGCCTCGAAATCCTTCTCCGGTGGAACATGTACGTTCCTCCCGTTGAGCCATCCTCGGATGCGTTCCACCGTGGCCGTGTCGGGAGCCTGCATCTCCAACACTACGCTCCCTTCCCATACGAACATTGCGTACCGGACGGCATGTTCCTCCGTGATCCCGCCCGTGTAAGCGGCCACTATATCAACCAAGGTGTCGTCCATCGTGGGGTAGGGGTCGGCTCCACCTTCCGTCGCCTCCGCTGGTTGGGCCATTGCCAACAGGTCCGGGTGCTGAATGACTGATAGTGCGTTCTTGGTAGGGATCTGCCACCTGTCTTCGGCGACTTCGCGGCCACCGACAGAATTGATGAACTCCTCCAACGGTGGATCAACCCACGAGTCGGTGCGATAGCCGATCTCCACCACCACAATGTCCGGGACGGTCCCGCCGTCGGCGTGCCGCTGCAAAATCGTCCACAGGTGCGGCCCGACATATTCGGTATTGTCCCCCAGGTCGATTGGGGCGCCCTGGGCGAAAACCTGCTGCGCGGGGCCAGAGGATAGGTACAGGACCAAGACGACGAGCAGGGCGGCTTGAAAAGCTGGGGTGAGGCGCGTCGGCATATGGTTCCTTAATTTAGCCGCTGTTAATCGACAACTGGTTATCCCCAATTATCGAGGGCGGTCAGGTCGCACAGCTGGGTCCCGCGGCTCTTTATTTGCGGCGGACGAAATCTGGTGTGGCTATGGGCCGCTTGCCGGGCACATCATCCGCGCCAGCGATGCCAGGTCGGGCACTTCCAAGTCGGGCACCGCGTTGGTGCGGCGTGTTCCCCCTCCCCGGCCGGCCCGGTTGACCCACACGCAAGTTATGCCAAGGCTGTTGGCCGGACCGATATCGTGGTACAGGCTCTCCGCAACGTGCAGCAGACCTTCCTTCTTGACTCCCATTCGCTCCAAGGCGGTGTGGAAGTTTCGCAGGTCTGGCTTGTAGCACCGCACCTGTTCCGAGGTGACCACGGCGTTGAACTCCACGCCCAGCGCCTCGGCCGTGCCGGCGAAGAGATCGTCGTCCACGTTGGAGATTATCGCCAGCTTGTACCGTGATTTCAGCGTCTGCAGGGCTTCCGCGGCCTCCGGGAAGATTGGCCACCGCGGCAGGCTGTCTGCCAAGCATCCCAGTTCGGCCCCGGTGCATTGGAAACCCAGCTCATCACCAATCGACCCCATGACCTGCCGCAGGACCTGGCGGTACTCCGCGTAGGCCGCTGAGGCCTGCACTCTGGGCTCGGCGGCTGCGAATGCTTCCAGGATTTCGGCCTTGGATTTCTCCATTCCCCGGGACGCCAGCGCCTCCCCCACAGCCGTGGAAATGCCTGTCTCCCAATCGGCCAGGGTCCCATAGCAGTCGAAGCTGACCCATTCGAATCGGTTGAAATCCATCATGGCATTACCCAGTCAGGAGGCCAAGGGTCGGCCGCCGGCCCCCGCCGGATATGAGGACCCGCCCCCGGACTCCTCTGCGTGAGCCGCCCGCTATCAGGCGTCGATGCAATCTAGGGCGTGGGGGCCAGTCCCAGCACCGTGTAGCCCAGGTTCTCCTCTGTGCGCTCCGCGGTGGGGAGCACCTCGACGACCACGTTCGATAGGCCGACCACGTCGCCGTTCTCGTCGAAACTGTAATCGTCGCCGATGGCCCCGCTCCAAGTCAGCCCGTACAGGCAGTCCCGGAAACCGTCTGAGTCCTGGTCGTCGTCTGTCTGGCCCAAGCACTCTGCCGCTATATATACGTCGTCGTAAGCCGAGCCTTGGAACCAAGGCAATGTGGCGACCGAGCCGAAGCGTGCCTCGAAGCCGTCCAAGAACTTCTTGCCCGCGGCGCTGGACAGGTCCGGGTTGGGAACAACGGCCTTCAGGCCGGTGGCCGCTTCCCCGGCGATGTTGAGGGCCTCTGGAGCCGTGGGCACTATTTCGGAGTAGATACGCCCGGTGTAGCCAAGTTCCCGGGCCTGTTTGATGATAGTCCCGCCTGAAGCCTCTCCCTGGGCTGCCAGCAGAATTGCGTCAGGGCTCTCGTTGATCAGCTTGGTCAACTGGCTGCGGAAATCCGTCAGGTCGGAAGGGTAGCTTTCCGCTGCCAGCACCGACCCGCCCAGCTCCTCGAACTGCGCCACCGCGGTGCGGCGCGTCCCCTCAGCGTAGTCGGTGGCCTCGGTGATGGTGACGATCCGGCGCACCCCGTCCACCCAGAGGGTGTTGGCCATGTCGACGCCAAGCTGCCGGTCATTTATGGCCGTGCGAAATATATAGTCTCCGGCGGTGGCGATGTCCGGGCTGGTGGCGGACGCAGAAAGGAGAACCACGCCGTCCCTTTCGGCCAAGGGCGCCGCTCCCAGCATCGAGCCGCTGCAGGTAGTGCCCAGAATAATCTTGACGCCGTCCACGTCCGTCAGCTTGTTATACGCCGTAATAGCGTCCTGTGCCGCGCACTTGGAGTCTTCTACTATCAGCTCCAACTCCCGTCCGTTGATGCCGCCGGCGGCGTTGATCTCCTCAACCGCCAGCAGCTTGGCTTGATGCAATGGGTTGCCGTAGGACTCGGCAACCCCGGTAAGTGCATCCATTGCCCCAATCACAAAGGGACCCTTCGCTGTTGAGCCCGGCCCACAGGCCGCAACCAGCAGGACCGTCACACAAGCTATGAAAACCGTCTTCCAAGACGTCTTCCAATACATGGTAGTTACCTTAGCCATCCCAGTCTCCCTCTATCCCGCTGGTGGTCCTCCCATCTGCAAGCCGCATTCCCCTACCGCCCCGAAGAAAGTCATAATTGAACTTTCGTCGCCGGCAGCCAGCGTTGCAGCCATTCCTTCAGGCCCGCCCAGTTTTTCCATGACACACTGCAGGTTCTCCCTCTCTCCCGGCTGGGCTCCCAGCAGGGGGGCGGCGGCCTGCCATTCGTCTTCGTTCAGGCACGACATTGTTACGATAAAGGCCGACATGCTGCCGACCATGGCAGTCTGTTCGTCGCCTGCCGTGCCTGCCCGCATTGCTGCGGCCAAGTCAACTCCTTCCATCCCGGACCGGATGCACATCGAAGTCTCCAAGCTTAGCGAACCAGCGGCATCGATGATGTCGGTTAGGAAGATGCGCAACAGCGATTCATCCCCGAGGCAGTTAAAAATCTTGCCCTGCTCTTCCGGTGTTGCCAAGTCCGGCGCACTGAAGATCTCCATCAGGCGCGCCATGTCCGCCGTTCCGGCAAGACAGACCAGTTCGGTCTCCGATAATTCGGCGGCCGCTGTCATCGGGTCGGTAAGCCGCAAGGGCGTCAGTGGTCCCATCTCGTCGGCTTCCCCTGTGGTTGGTGCAGCAGGATCACCTGTCCCGGTATTCCCGGTCGTCCCTGCAGGATCTGGGGCCTCCGTCGGCGGTGGTACTGGGGCCTCCGTCGGCGGTGGTACTGGAGTCGCCGTCGGCTCTGGCGTTGAGGTTGGTTCCGGTGTGTTGGTCGGCTCCGGGGTCGGCGTTGGACTGGCCGTTGCCGTCGGCTCCTCTGCCGCCCTGGAAGACTGGGCATCGGGAGCGTCCCCTCCACCGCACGCCAGCAGAGCCAATAGTGTAATGAATACTGCGATACAGGTGAGCTTTGAAATCACGTGGTCCCCTCCTCCCTTCCACAGGGGTGTATTTGCCTCTATCAATAATACATCCATCCTCTGCGGTCTGGCATAATTCACTCCCCCAAATAACCACGGGTCTTGGAAGAACAGCCTCTCACAGGCGGGCGGGTTCGGGCGTCAGGCGGGCGGGTTCGGGCGGTAGCCAACCGGGAAGCGAGCTCCGCCCAAGAGCCTCCGTCTCTGCGCCCCAGGAACTTATTCAGGCGCGGTTGCCTCCTCGCCGTCTTCCTCCCTCATCAAGAGGCAGGGCAGGATGGCAACCAGTGCCACGAACCCCGCTATCATGAAGAGGTTCTGGAAAACGGTGACGCCGGCGTCTATCAGCAGGGCCTCGGTCTCCTCGAAGTTCGGCCCCAAGGTCACGTGGGAGGTCAGGCTGTAGAACCGCTCTATGCCCCAAGCGGACAATGCCGCCAGTCCCAATGCCATGCCCACCATCCTCGATGCCGTCACCAGCGAAGCCGCTGCACCCCAGTAGTGGCCGGGCGCCGCGCTCAGGGCGCTGACTCCTATGGGAGGGATGACCAGCCCGAATCCCAGTCCCGCCATGACCAAGGGCATGGTCAGTCTGAGTTCTTCCACCTCCGTCTCCCAGCCGCTCATGATGAGCAGCCCCGTTCCTATGAACACCAGGCCGGTTATGCACACCGGCCTCACCCCCGTCCAGCGCAGCAGGTACCCTCCTATCACCGCCCCAATGGGTATGGCGGCCGTGAGACGCACCAAGTGCAGGGCGCTCTCCCAAGCCTTCTTCTCCATGACGGTGGCGGCCATCACTGGCACCGCCACTAGGGCGATGATCAATGCTACCCCCACCAGGAATTGCGTAATGTTGGAGGACAGGAACGCCCGTGAGCTGTAGAGGAAGGACGCCAGCAGGGGCTGGGCCGCTTTTCTCTCCACCAAGACCAGCACCCCTACAAGGGCAACCCCCGCGGCCGCCATCAAGTACGGGTAAATGGACTCTCCGGTGAAGATGCTCCTCTGGGCCAGCGCAATGGTGAGGACCGTCAGGGCCACTCCCAGCGCCACCGCCCCGAAGTAGTCCATCTTCGCTCCTGGATTGGCGCGGTTCTGCAATATGGCCATCAGCGCGATCAGGATGAAGCTCTGCGGTACGTCCAGCCAGAATATCCACCGCCAGCCTATCCACTCGATTATGGCCCCCCCATATAAAGGCCCCAGCACGGACCCGGCTTCAGCCGAGGCGGCCACCAGTCCTATTGCAATTCCCCTTTTCTCCGGCGCCACTACCCCCACCGCCATGGCCAGCCCTATGGGGACTGTCGCGCCTCCCCCGATGGCCTGTAGCACCCTTGCGGACACCACCCAGGGGAAGTTAGGCGCCAAGGCCACCAACGCCGATCCAATGGCGAACAGCAGCAATGCCCCTTGGAACATCTTGACGCGCCCGTGAACGTCGGAAAGCCGCCCGGCCAACGGCATTGCCACGGTGTAACTGACGAGGTAGGCGGTGACAATCCAGGACGCCTTGTCCAAGTCCGTCAGGGGAATCTCCAAGTCCACCATCACGCTGGGCAGCGCCGCGACCACCACCGTCTGGTCCAAGGCCGTGGAAAACACTCCCAGGCAGAGAATCCCCAGTACAACCGTCTCCGACGAACCCAGGGAAGCCAGGCGGTGACCCATGCCCCTCACTGCCCGTCCCCTGCCTCCGGGAGCTGGATCTCAACCGGCACGTCGATGCCTTCGATGGTCAGTACCCGCACGGTTTCAGGAGCGTCGTCGGCGTAGATTTGGCCCGCTATTCGTATCTGCTGCAGCGCATGGTCGGCCTCGTCGAACCATAGGGTTAGGTTCACCGATAGTCCCGGGTCCACAGAGGTGATGAGATCGGAAAGGTCATCCGACCCTAGGGTGCCCTCAACCCGGATGGCCCGGCTCCCCTCCAACGACTCCCTGCCGGTGATGGCTGCATCCTCCAGCACAGTAAGCAAGTCGCTCAAGGTCACCCCCAGCCCGGCGAAATTAAAGGGGACTTGGTCCAAGGGTAGAGGCGCCCAGGGAGCGTCCTTGGAGAGCTTCAGGAAGGCTTGCTCCCCCACTGCCATCATCTCTACTTCAACAAAGCCGAAACCCGGAGCCACCACCTCCACCACCATCCTGAAGCTGTCGGGAGCCTCTACCTCTGCCTCCATGCTCTTGAATGTCGTCCCGAAGAATTTCGCCCCGGACTCCAGCTCGTCGACCATCGAAAACCTAGCCGTCGTCATGGCGGCCAGCTTCTGCCCCGCGTTGGCAAGAACATCGCTCAGGGTGGGAGTGGGGGTGGGAGCCGGCGTCGGCGTGGGAACGGGAGTCGCCTCTCCCGCGCACCCCGCTGCCAGGAACAAGAGAGCGACCGCCAAAACGCTGGTTGACCGCGCTCCTCGCAGTGTATTGGCAAAGCTCATCTCATCGTCTCCATTTCTGGATGTCCGGCGTGGACGGGGATTTGGGAAGGAAATGGGACCCGGTTACGTTTTAAACAAACACGCCCGGCAGCCGACGGTCCGGTGTTGCTTTCAACGCCTGTTACGGGCCTCGCAGGCGTCAAGGAATTTTACCCCTATAGGGGTTTCATGCCAAAGTCCTGCCCTGACTCCGTGCGCCGCGAAGAGGCGTCTTTCGGCCCCCAAGCCCTGGCGTTGGTCACGGGCTCGGATCGTCCTTGGAAGACTGGTTGTCCTCGCCCAGCAGGGCTTGGCTGAACATGACCTTCAGGGCCCGGTGAATTTGGAAGGTGGCCAGCACCAAGGCCGCTACTATGACTGTCACCACGAAGATTGGCACCGGGGCGCTGAAACTGCCCAAGGCAATGAGTTTTGAGACCAAGGGAATGCTCCACACCCCCGGCACGATGAGTATCGGCAGCAGTGCCGTGTCGCGGAACACCGTCCGCAGGTTGCCCCGGGCCCAGTCGTCGGCCGTGCCCAAATATCCCGGCAGCCTGTAATCCACCAAGCTGTCGGTAAGGGTGCGCAGCGAACGCCATATAGTCACTGCCGGCGGGATGCACAGGGCCAGGACTATGCCGCCTATTACCAGGCCCAGCATGCTCTCGCTCAGATGCACCAACTCCGACAGTTCCTTGGTGAAACGCACGCTGCCGGTGCCCAAGGCTAGGAATATGGCGATGATGCCCAAATCCAGCAGGATCGTCCTGCTGCTCCTCTGGATCTCCCTGGCCCTTGGACTGTTGAAGCGGAATGCGCTCCGCAGGGCGCCCAGCGCCAATGCCATGTCCCTGCCGTAGCGGCGCAGCAGGCGCGGCGACCGGCGCTCCAGGAAGTCCGCTAATGGGTCCGCGGAGCGGAATAACAGCGGATAGAGCACCGCGGTTATGGCCGTCATCCCCGTGACCACGGGGTACATGAAGGCCCCGACTACTCCAAAGTCCGCGCCTATCTTCACCATTGCTAAGGAGAACTCGCCGCTCTGGGGCATTCCCAGCCCCACGTTCAGTGAGACCCTCCCGTCCTGGCCGGTAAGGAAGGTGCCCAAGGTATCCGCGGCTATCTTCCCGAACACGAACACCGCCGTGACCACCAGTGTCGGGACTATGTAATCGTCCAGCAGCGATAGGTCGATGAGCATGCCGATGGAAACGAAAAATATGGCGGCGAACATCGTCCGCACCGGTCCCATGGTCCGTTCCATCTCCTCGGCATGGTGGGAATCTCCCATCACGGCCCCAATCAGGAACGCCCCTGCGGCTCCGGACAGCCCCAGTTGTTCCGCAATCAGGGCCAGTCCGAAGCACAGGGTCAACCCGGTTATGAGCAGCGTCTCCTCCGACCTGAACCGGTTGATGAGTTTGGCCAGCTTATCGGCAAGGAAAGCCCCGAACACCAAGGCCAGCACTGAGAAAATCGTCAGCTTGAGCATCAGTGTGCTGATGCTGGCCAAGTCGGTGCCCTCGGCGGTTGCCACGCCGGCCAGCACCGTCAAGAGGATGACGGCGGCGAAGTCCTCCACCACCAGGATTCCCACGATTAACCGCCCCCGCGTCTCCAGGAGCTGGCCCGAATCCCGTAGCATGGTCACCAGTATCGCGGAACTGCTGATGCACAAGGCCGAGCCAAGGAAGACCGCGTTGATGTCGCTCCACCCCATCAGGATTGCTATTTCGAATCCCAGGGCGAACATGACCGCCATTTCCACCGAGGCGATGAGCACCACCCTGGCCCCCACCTCCCGGATACGCCTCCACCCCAGCTCTAGGCCAATGCTGAACAGGAGCAGCACCAGCCCCAAGTCGGCCAGCAGTGTTATGGTCTCCGAGTTCTCCACGGCCTTCAGGGCGGAAGGCCCGATCAGCGCGCCGGCCGCCAAGTATCCCAGCACCGGCGGCAGCTTGACCCTCCGGCACAGCACCAGCGCCAAGCCGGCCACGCCCATGATGATGGCGAAGTCCCGCAGCAGGTGGGGCTCCTGGTGGCCGGCGGCTTGGGTGGCGAATGTCAATAGGATGTCCATCCCCTCATCCTACCGGAAATTTCCAAGCGCGGCTTATTGAGACGCCATGCGGCTTGGCATGATTGTGAAGCCCGGGACCCGGAGATAAATTGGACTGGGGGAGCGCTGGCCCCTGACGAAGCATGCCACCCGGCCAGACCGCTCTGCAACGCCATTGCTTCCTCCCAGCCGCGGCGAAAGCTGCTGGACAATTGGGAACTGCTTAGGGACAGCCAGCGATGGTAACTTGAATGTGAGTGGTAGGCTTGGGCGGTGGGCCCCTTGTATAACCCGGCGGTACTGCTGGCCGGAGCCCGTTTAGTTAATAAACGTGTACTTGGCCGGCGACGGATTCAACCTGTATCCGGTTTTGCGGGTTCTCCGGTGTTCGGCGCGGATAGGAAGTCTCTCCCTCGGGATAAATGCATCATTTCTGCAAAGAATGATGCAAAAATCCAGCCTGGGGACGCAAGATTGACAGGACTAAAGGGAAGATTTCAGCCAAGAATCAAGCGTGAGCCTTGGCCTGCTCCAGTTGCCGCCGCTGTACCCAGTCCTGTTCCGCCTCCGACTCCGAAAGCTCCTCGTCAAAATACCCGTGCCCTCGCTTGACGATGTGCATCGCTTCGTAGAAGAGGAGCCACGCTACGTGCCTCACTATTTCGTCTGGAACGCCATTGGCATAGAAGGAACGCGGGTTCATGTCCGGGTCGGCGTTAACGTAGTCCACCGCGTAGAATTGTCCGTCCTCGTGGAGACAGATCTCGGATGTGAATTTCTTCATCTGGGAGACTTGGGCAATCCCCCGCATGATCTTCCGCAGGGGGCCCAGCTTGAACTGTCTCATCTGCCGCGGTGTCACCATCTGGTATTCGTGGGTGGCCGGGTGCCACCAGCAGGGGATGACCTCCCTGAAGATGTGGAACAGCCTGAACCAGCCGAGATGGTTGCCCAAGGTTAACGGCTCCACCCTTTTTTGAATCAGGAATGCATCCGAATGGGGCGCCTGCTGCGCCGACCAGCAGAGCGACTCCTCCGAGTAAGCGTTCACTTCCACGCCTACCCCTGAGTCTCCCCAAGCAGGCTTGACCACGAAGGGCACCCCTACCTTGGCTTTCTGCTCCCGGGTCAGCTCGAATGTGTCCACCTCTTCCCGGCCCACGATTATTGTTGGAGGAACGGGCACTTTGGCCTCTACCAGTTTCTCGTGAAGATACCCCTTGTGGGCTGACTCGGCTGTTATGTCGGGGTCATCTATCACTTGGCCCTTCTGCTGCTTCACCTCTTTGGCCAAGAGCACGTAGGGGTCGTCGTCCAGTCTCTGGTTGGCGGTCAGGTCCAGCATGACCTTGACCCTGATTTTCTTCTCTGCAAGTTTCTGGTGGAACTCATTCACCCAAGTATCGTTCACCAGGAAATAGGTCAAATTCATCTGCCCGCAGAGTTCCCTCAATTTATGGGCAAAGAAGTCGTAGTTGGGGAATGGGGTTGATAGGACGATGTCATAGGTTTCCGGCATCGCGTCTCCTCTCTGCTGCGTTGACTGGCCGGGGAACGCAAAGAATATTAGAAAACGCAAAAAAGTTTATAAAAAATTCAACCGCAACTGCTACGGTTCTTGCCGCCTATTTTTGGCAAAGGTACATTCCCCATCCCAGCTCCCCCTGTTCCACCGCAGCCACCATCTGCCGGTAGGCATAGGAAAGGGCCTCGAACACCTCCGGGTTCAGGTCCCTGCGGGCCAGCGCCATTTCCGACAAGCACTGGTAGCTCTTCCCCAAGTGGCTGGACAGGTCGTGGGACTCTATTACCTTGAACCCGGTTCGCTGCAGGGCTTCCTGGTATCCGGAAAAGCTGTAGTCCGTGTCAAACAGCAAGCGGTCGTACACGTACCTCCGGGCCTCGTCGCTGATGTCCGGCTTGGGTTTGGTCAGGTCGTCAAACACCAAAGTCCCGCCCGGCTCCAGCACCCGGTAGACTTCCTGCAGGGCCTTTTCCTTTTCGTGAATGTGGTAGATGGTGGCCTGGCTCCACACGTGGCTGAACTGGTTGTCTTCATAGGGAAGGGCTGTGGCCGAGGCCTTTTCAAATACCATGCGATTTCGGACGTCCGCCGGCTGGCTCTCCAAGGACTCTATGGCGTTGTTGATGCGGACCCCGCTGAGGTCGATGCCCTTTACGCGGCACTCCGCCGTCTGGCACAGCCAGAGAGCGGTGTTGCCGTTGCCGCACCCGAGGTCGAGCACGTTGGCAGACTGGGTGATCCGGGCCTTTTCCAGCATCTTCTGGTTGAGGTTCGCGCAGGCGGCCAGAAAATCCTCCCCGGTGCCGCTGTCGAACCAGCCCCAGTGAAGACTGCCCTCCCTGTCCCAGAAGGAACGGTACAGGGCGTCTTCGGCATCGTAAAAGGCCTCGGTATCCTGCTCGGAAAATCGGCTGGTCATGTATCCCTCCTTGAATGCATTCCAATACTTTGCTGCTCCCTCCGGCAGAGGTGGGCCTGCTGCTCCTTGTTGACTCCGTGTTCAATCCGTTCCCGTTTCACTGTTTTGCCAAGCGTCTTCTCGCCTTTCCGCCTTATGCCTTCCTGAAACGGGCGCCGTACATGATGCTCCCGTAGTAGTTTAACCACCCCCTCGCCGCCGGGTCGCCGAAGGGGTAATCCGCGTCCATCTGCCTTGCCGTAGCCAGCCCCGTGACGAAACAGGTCTCCTGGCTGTTTATCAGCGTGTGCGCCCCGCAGTGCCAGGTCCTACTCTTCCCCTGGATAAGGCGGAACAGGTTGACCAGCAGCGCAACGTGGCGCACGTCGTGGATGATGTGCTGAAACGACAGTTTCCTGATGATTTTCCCTTCGTCTATTGTGCTGACTGGATTGTAGGTCACCAGGCAGGGCTTGTCCGAGCGGCGGGCCCACGGCTGCTGGTTATGCATGATGTACGTTATCTCATAGTTGTCCGGCCGAGAGCCGTACTGTTGTATGTGATTGCTGCGTGTTTCCAGGGGTCTCACCTCGTTGTCCGGCAGGACCGAGGAGTCGGAGTGGACGATGGCGCGGTGATGGAGGTCGGTATCGTAGCGTACTGAAGACAGGATGTAACGCTCAAGCAACGTCGGCTTGTCCAGCGCTGCCAAGACCTGGTTCGCATTGCAGGCAAGTATCACCTCGTCAAACGTTTCCCGCTCACCCTCTTCGTCCTCAACCACCGCACAGGACGCTTGCCGGTAAACCCTGAGTACCGGGCGGTTCAGGTATATCTTGTCCCTGAAACCGGCGGACAGGTTCTCGTATATCCGCCGCGTCCCCCGGTCCCATGTCTGCATCGTTGTGGCGGTCTCGATGTCGAAGAATTCAAGGTACCTCGAAAACAGGGCTGCTGGCATGTCTAACACGTCCGTCGCCATCAGGAAATTGGCGAACATGGGCTTGAGGACTTTGTACCTGAAGTCTTCCGAAAACCTCCCCAGCTTCAAGACCGTCCCCATGCTGATGTAGTTGAACGGGTTCAGGGCGTTCAGCAGCTTCGACCGGGAGCGGGTCAGCCAGCCGACCCGGTGCAGGCGCTTCAAAACTCGTTGGAATCTTGCGATCTCTGCCCGTAGCTGCTCCCTGATGTCCGAATCGAAGTCGTGGGCGTAAACGCCGTCGCCGTACCTCACGCTGTAGCTGAATCTGGTGTCCATCAGTTCGATGCCGAACTCTTCCATCAGCAGCACAATGCGATGATAGACCGACGGGATGCAAGCCGTGACTGATGTATCGAAGGGAATTGCAGTGCCGTCCTCCTGCGGCATGTCCGACGTAATCGCATTCCCGCCCACCTGCTCCCGTGCTTCGAACAGCCGGAAGTCGAAACGCTCCGGGTGATGGTTCAGCCCCCAAGCCGCCGCCAGCCCCGATACGCCCCCGCCGACGATGGCAATACGCCGCAGCCCGTCTCCTGTCTCTCCGGTTGCCTTGGCTTCCCGTCCCGCCGCCTTTGGGCTCCTTGTCAGTCATCTACGTAGGGCCCTCCCCCAGCTTATTCCCCTCTCGCCGCCGCATCTAACCCCCGCCGGCGTCCCGCGCCGCCGCTTTTTGCCGCAGGGACCGTTTTGGGTTACAGTCAACCCCTGAAAGGGCCGGCCGGGCACAGCCCTGCGAAACACCGGCCTCCCGCTGGCGTGTCTCAGGCCCCCGCCTGCCTGCTCGCAGAGCAGCAAGCGCGCCCTGCAATTCATCGTTGGAGGAACATAGCCGTGCCGTTCTACCAAAGGGGCCCCAACCGCATTTACTACGAAGAGGCCGGTTCCGGATTCCCTCTGCTCATCATTCCCGGTGGCGGCCTGAATTCCACCATCGCATCACTCAACAGGTCGGTGCCCTTCAACCCCATGGAGACCTACCGGGACGACTTTCGCTGCATCGCCGCCGACTTGCGCAACGCCAACCAAGGGCAGTCCACTGGTCCCCTGGAGATCGACCGTCCCTGGGATGCCTACTCCGAAGACCAGCTTGGGCTGATGGACCACCTGGGCATCAGGGAATTCCTGGTCATGGGCTTCTGCATCGGCGGGCCCATGATCCACAACCTGCTCAGGCTCGCCCCGGAGCGCATCGTGGCCGCCGCGATGATGCAGCCCAGCGGCTTCAGGCCCGAGCTGCCCGACATTTTCTACCGCAACAATATAACCGCTTGGGGCCCGCCCCTCTGCGAAAACCGTCCTGAAATCACCATGGACATGGTCCACGACTTCCTGACCAGCATGTACACCAACCGCGGCGACTTCGTCTTTACTTCCACCCGCGATTACGTGCGGAACTTGCAGACCCCGCTGTTGATAGCCCCCGACGATGTTCCCACTCACCCCTACCGGGTCGCATTGGAGGTCGCCGGTCTCGCTCCCAACGCCGAGGTCACCATCTATCCCTGGAAGGACTCCCAGGAGCACATCGACGAGGTCATTGCCCACGCCCGGCGCTTCCTGAAGGCCCACGCCCCGGCCGTCGCCGCCGCCTGACGGTGCAACGCCGCTGCCGGAAGTGACTTGGCTCCCGCCGCTTTTCCGTCTTTGGGAAAACACCGGCTCAGCCCACTGGCAGTTCCCGGCCCTCCTCCGACGACCTTTTCAGAGTGTCGATGAACCGGTGCAGGTCAACCGCCGTGTCGAACGTCGGCAACCGGCTCTCTCCTGTCCGTATCGCCTCGGCGAACAGCGTATACAACTGCCCGATGTTGAACGGGTCGCCCTGAGGGAAGCCCGACGGCACGTAAACGAAACGCTCCGGTATCTCCAAGTCCTGCAGTTCATGGCTGCCCCGCGCGCCCTGCACCCTCAGCATTTCCCCTCGCTGCGACGAAACGCTTCCCGTGGCCACCAGCGTGCCTTCCCGACCGTATATCTCCATCCGGTATCCGCTGCCCGCCCAAGGCACTGCCCCAACGTGCACTGATGCCGCCGCTCCGCTCTGCAGCCGACCGCTGACCCGCACGTTGTCCGGGGACGTGACCTCAACAAACTGCCGCGTGTCCGTCTCGTACCACCGGTCCGCCTGGGTGCTGGCCATGCACGACACCCGGGTGAAGTCCCCCGCCACGAACCTCAGGGCGTCAATGACGTGTCCGTTGGCGATGGTCAAGGTGTTTGCTCCCAGGCTGGCGTCCCGCTGCCAAGTGCGGCTCGACGGCCGTTCCAGCGCCCCGTCCCGCATCGTCGTCACGTGGCACGACAGTACCTCTCCCACGTAGCCGCTCTCAATCTGCTCCTTGATGAACAGCAGCGCCGGGCTCACCCGCGATTGCAGGCCCACTGCCGTCTGCACCCCTCTCTCCCGGGCCAGCCCCGCCAGCTCCTCCGCCTCGGCGGTGTTCCGACCCAAGGGCCACTCCGTAAGCACGTGCTTCCCGCCCTCGATGGCCGCCTTCGTCGGCTCGTAGTGCGACGGCACCCTCACCACCACCGCCACTGCGTCTATCTCCGGCGACGCTGCCATCTCCCTGAAATCGTGGAAGGCAACCTTAGCCCCGAAGGCCTGCCGCGCCTCCTCGGCGCTCTCCGCCCTGGTGGTGCACACCGCCGTGAACTCCACGTCCGGGCTGGCCAGCAGCGCCGGGAAGTGCGACTGCGAGGCCCACGTCGAATTCACGTTCGCGCCCACGAACCCCAGCCGTATCTTTTCTGCCATGACTCCTGCTCCTTGTATCGCCGTCATCCTGCGCTCACCCCGGTCCCGCGTCGGCCCGCCATCCCGTCATGCCGGTGGTCCCGCCATCCCGGCGCCAACAGGCAACGCACCCTCGTTTCCAGACCCGCCGGAAGCCCCTAAGCGGCCCTCCCCAAGCCCGGAATTATCACCTCACGGAAGGCCTCCACCTCCGCCCGCGGCATGTCGTATCCGCCCTCCTGGGTGTGGGTGGGAAAAATAAAGACGTGCTCGATCCCCGATTCGTCCCTCGCCCGCCTCAGCCTGGCTAGGCACTCCTCAGCCGTGCCGAACAGCCCGAAGGCGTCGCATATCTCCGCCGCTTGGGTATCACTTATATTCTCGGGGAGGAAATCGTCGGCCAAGTCGATACCGGCCTCCCGCAGCCACACCAAGTTGGAGTCGCTGGGGTACTTCAGGTACGGCTGCCCCGGACGAAACCACTGCTGCGGAAAGCGTCGTGCCGCCGCGCTGTCCTCCGACACCGTGGTCGGCGTGATGAATATCGTCCTGAAGCCCTCCAAGCTCCGCCCGGCCCTGGCCGCTCCAATTTCCAGCCGCCGCCGCGCCGCCCCCACCGCCTTGGGATGCAGCCCGGCCAGCAGCAGTACTCCGTCCGCAACCTCTCCCGCCAGTTCCACCATCCGTGGACCCGCCGCGGTCATGAACACCGGCGTCGGCGGCTCGCTCAGGTTCCGCAGCCGGGTCTCCACCCCGTTGAACTCCACCAATTCGCCCTGCAGCAGCCGCCGGATGGTCAGGATGGCCCGCCGCATTGCCTCCACCGTGGCCCTGGGCCGCCCGATGTTCCCCACCGCAAGGTAGCCCGGCCCCACCGTCAGCCGCACACGCCCCGGCGCAATTTCCTCCAGCGAGTGGGCCAGCGATGCCAGTACCATCGGATGCCGGGTCACCGGGTTCGTCGTCGCCGGGTACAGCGTCAGCCTGCTGGTCCGCTCCGCCGCCAACGCCAGGGTGAGAAATACGTCCCGCCCGCTGTGCTGGTGGTCGTGGACTCCCACCCCGGAAAATCCGGCCGCCTCGCACCCGGCGATGAAGTCCGCCGTCTCCTGCACCGGCAGGCCCACCGGTACCCTGATGTCAACTTCCATCGAATTCGCCCGCTATCCGGCCCAGAGGTGGGCGAACTGGCTGGCCGCCACCTGCTCGTAGTCGGCCTCTCCCGAAAGCAGGCCCATGCTCCGGGCAAATTCGTTGAGCCCCGCTACGCATTCCCGGGAAATCTCCGCGCTGTAGTAGGGAAGGTCCCGCCGCACCAAGTCCTCTATCAGCGCTGCTTCCTCCGGCGGGAAAAGCCCTTCCGCCGCCTCGGCCGCCCGGGACGGGTCCGCCCTCAGCGCCCGCTGCGCCTCCACCACCCCCCGCACCGCTCCCTCCGCCGCTGCCGGCGACTCCTCGATCAGCCTTTCGGTGCTCACCAGCGCCGGGAACGTGTAGTCCTTGGCGGCCTCAGGCCCCAGCCCCCGCCTCGGGTCCAGCGCCACCCTGCCGATCCCGCTCCGCACCGCCACCTCCGCCCCCATTGCGTTGGCCCAGAACCCGTCGATTATCCCCTCCTCCAAGGCCTGCGCAGCATGCACCCCGAAGGACACCCCGGCCTCGGCGCTCCCGGGCACCCGGCCTATGTCCACCCCGTCCTGCTCCGGGTCTATTCCCGCTTCCGCCAGCAACCGCCGCAGCGCCGCGTCCGGCCCCGGCGCCGCCCCGATGCGCAGCCCCTTCACCGCCGAAACGTCCCCCGGCTCGACTCCCAAGCTGGAGCGCAGCACCAGCAGCCAGAAGGTGTGCTGCGACAGCGCCGCCAGCAGCTTGGCCCCCTGCCAGCCGGGGAATGCCGAAAGCGTGGCGTGGGCCGGACCCGCCACGAAGTCCACCCCGCCGTCCCGCAGCGACTCCATCGCCCTGCCCACCGGCGACACCATCTCCAGCTCCACGTCCACTCCATGGGCCTTGAACAACCCTAGTTTCACCGCGGCCACCGCCGGAAAGTACGAGTTGGATACCAAGTCCGGAACAGCAATGCGCATTTCAGCCCTTCTTTCGGTCCGAGTCCCCGGACCAACCTGCGAGGTTGGCCCAAGTTTACCACTGCTCCGGCCCCCGGCATCCGTATCTTGCAACAGTGGTAGACCGACACCTTGGAAATGAAGGCTAACGTAGGGGCGGGTTTCAAACCCGCCCTATCACCGTAGGACTATTGATGAGTGTACCGGTACCCAGTGCAATCCTTCTATAATGCTGTCGTAAGGCACCCCCTCAGGGGTGACCGGAGAGGATTATGGAGCATTTCGATTTCGGGCAACTGGCGGCTCACCTTCCGGTTTGAAGATGGCGATGTGTACGACGTCGATCTGGTCGACTATCACTAGTGAGAGGGGTAAGCCATGGCCATGAAGGACCCGCCGCATCCTGGCCGCAGCATCAGGGAGAACTGCCTGGAACCCCTTGGACTGAGTGTCACCGAGGCAGCCGGGGTTCTGGGCGTTGCCCGTCACACCCTTTCCAGGGTATTGAACGGCCACGCCGCGATCTCCCCCGACATGGCCATCCGCCTGGAGAAGGCTGGTTGGTCCAACGCCGATTTCTGGCTGCGTCGCCAGACTTCCTACGACCTGGCCCAAGCCCGTAAAGGTGAAGACCGGATACAGGTCGAGCGCTACCAGCCTGGGCCTGCAGCGTAGAGAATCTAGAACGGACGTCGTTTAGGTGAAGAACGCCAACCGGATGATGACCGTCGAACCTTGTTGGATGATGGAATCGAGCTGGGTTTTGCCGACGGCATCAAGGGCCTCATACCCTACGCCGAAATTCCCGAGGTCAAGTCACGGCAGGGAATATCCAGACTGGAGCTGCCCAACCCCTACGAGATGGTGTTACAAGCAACCGGAGGACAGAGCGTAGAAATTCCTTGGGACTTCGCCCGGCACTACTGCGACCCTTCCTACCGGCCAGCGGTCGAGGCCTTGGCGGCCCTGGGGAGGCAGACCGTCGGGGGGCGGGTTCGCACGTTCCGGCAGGCCTCCGGGTTGACCCAAGAGGCCTTGGCCAAGGCCGCCGGCATTGGCAGGGTAACCCTGGTTAGACTGGAAAACGGAGAACAGTCCCCCAAGTTCAAGACCTTGAATGCCGTCGCTGCCGCCTTGGGCGTCACCGCTCAGGACTTGCTGGTCGAGCCGGATTTCCTGCCCCGCTAGCCAGCAGGAGTACTCTACCCGCAACAAGCCCAGCAGGGCTTTAGCTTGACTCCGCCTAGCTTTCTTCCAAATTCCCGGCCCGCCTCAAATGGACCCAAATCGGCTGCCCAAGCATACCTAAGTTCTCCGTTGCAACTGTGTCTTTCGTATGAGGGAAATGATTTTGCCCAGTATGGTGGGAATTGGATAGTTGCATTTATCCTGTGTGCCGTTAAGCTGTTATTTGGAACAAGGTACCGACAAAGATTGACTGCACTCCCTTTCCCTTGGTTTCCTTCAAGACATATGCAGCTAAGCTTCTTTGGACTTTCAATTTTGGAGCAGCAGATTATCACTTGTATAGTGGAATGCACCACGGCAGATGTAGCCTCTCATGCGCGCCGAAGTCCTGCTTTTTCCATATGACGCAGCAGAAGGCAAGAGCCTGATCTACCGCCTGATCGAGGAGCTTAGTTCGGGTGGGTGGACGAGGTTTCGGGCTGCTGTAGCTTTCGCCAGAGAATCAGGCAACTACCAGGAACTATTGGATGCCTTGGCCTACTTTGCCTCCTCAGGGGGAATCGTCAGCTTGACCTTCGGGGCGGATACGTTCGGGGCGGACTCCGGCAGTGACTTGCAAGCAATCGAACAATTGGTCATTCAATTGGAACCATATCCGAATGCGACTATCCACCTTTACCATGAGAGTGGCCGGACGTTCCATCCGAAGATTTATCTCTTCGACAACAAGACCAATGAGGAGGCACTCATAGCAGTAGGATCTTCTAATTGGAGTTATGGGGGTCTTGCAGGCAACATAGAAGCCAACATACTGATACACCTTAGCCTCGACTTAGAGGACGACAGGGAAATATACAACCGAATTGCGTATTGCTTTGCGAATTATTGGACTGAGTCATGAGCGGAGAGGTAGGTAAGGGCTTCGCCCGTAGGGTCACAGGAACAAATCTTGCGAAATTTGCCCCGTTGCTCCGCGATAGAACCGGGGAGTCGAACCCCCAACCGACTTCAGATGAAAATGCTCAAGCGAAGCCACAGGCAGGGACCAGCACTAACGAGTTAGACGCTGTCCAATCCCTCTTCAATGGATCGAGAGTGCGTGTGGCACTCCCGTTCACGCCCCCGCGGAGGCCGTCTGGGTCTACCCAACGAACGGGAATCTCCTCGGGGGAATCTGGCTCGAAGGAAGAGGAGGATAAAGACGTACTCCGTGTTTACTATCCGGTACTGGTCGCAGAAATCCCCGGGCCAGGCAGATGGACGCAAGCGAGTTTCAGTTGGAATGTTTTTTCGACCTTCTTCGGTGCTGGTGATATCGCTTTAACCTATCTGAATGCCCAAGGTGAGGCTATACAGGAAACGTCGAAGCCCATAGTGAAGAAGAGCAGAAATTACTGTTACGAATTGGGGGCAGCAGCGGGGCTGGATTACCCAGACAAAAATGTAGGGAGACCTATCGGTGTGTTTCTACGGTCGGAACCGCAACAGTTTGAATACGTGATTGTTATGCCTTCGGACCCAGGCCATCCTATTTTGGTAACATTTCTTGCCAATCGTTGGGCCGGACCGGCAGGGCGACTGCGCAGAGTTACCACTGACTTAAACACTCTTGTGGGAATATGGCCCTCTGCTCCGTTACCGCTGGAAATACCTGATGTCTCTGGAAGTTAACTGAACAGAGCATCGAGTGCTAAGGGCGGCATATAACCAAGGACTCAGCGAATTGAGTACGGGCTTTATTCAATCGAGAGTTGTTCAGTTTGTTGTGGGAAAACGGCCCCACTCTCTCAACCTTCACACTGCCGAATTCCATTTCAGCCAAAGATGTGATTTCTTCGACCGTTAACAGGCGGGGTCTGGCGTCACTTCCCTGTCGATATGGTGAGTAGGAAAGAACCAGAGGCAATCCTCTTTCGGACACTCCTGCGAACAATGTTGAAAACGCTTGGGAGGCCTTAGAAGGGATGCAGAACGGTGACTGATGCCGATGGACTCGGTAAATCCCTCGGCTGACACGCTCGGTCCCACCAATGCGAACCTTCGCAACGTCCGGATTGTCCCGGAGCGCCATGGTCTCCAACACGTGGTAGTAGCGACTATAGTGATCCCTAGTGTACGGCGGGTCTGCGTAGACGACAGTCGTATCTTCCTCTACCGACGATAGTGCGTCAGCGTAATCTGACCTAATGACTCTATGGAGCATTTTCGTTCTGGTTAAGGCCTGGTAACGTTGCAACCATTTCTCGAACGTCGCATTTACGTTGGCCGACCGGTCTTTGTGGATTTTTTCTAGTAGATTTCGCTTCGTGACACCGTGCTTGTCCTTCGGACGGAGCGGTTGAGCGAACTGCTTACCGATGGTGTTGACGATCTCGCTGGAGGTGCTCAAGACTGCAGCCAGCACTAGGTCACGGCAAGCCAGGGGGGCGGAAAATACAGCGTCGAGCAACGCATCTAGTTGAACTGCTTGGAAATAAGAAAAGTAGACTCCTCCAAACATGCGAGTCGTAAGCGAACTGCTAGAGTTGTCCAATCCAACTTCCTTCAGTCTCAAGACAGTTTCTGAAAGAACCTCCCACAAAGCTTGGCTCCCCTGGAATTCACCAGACAAGAACCGTATGAGAGAACTATGCTCGAGGAAATCGTTGAGCATTTCAGGATGCCCTGTCAGGGCATAGTTGATGCTCTGCTGTTCATGATGGACAATAGCTGCGGTCGCATACGTTAAACTTGAACTGTCAGCGGGTTCCAACTTTAGGTGATGGCACCCATTCAAAGCGGCAGGGTGGACAAGCGCCGAACATAATACACGTGAATACTCTTGGATATCGACGGCGGTTACACTGCGGGTTCGCGCGAGGACGCCCGAGACTGTCCCGGATCCGGCAAATAAGTCATATACGCGTCCTCTGCTGGGATCTACGTTGTCGACCGCCTCCACAATTGTGTCGACCATTCTTAGCTTACTACCAAGGTAGTGGATTGGCCTAAAAGTTTGTGAGGTGGTTCCTAACCCGTCTGGGACGTCCTCTGGCGCGATGAGGGGCCGTTGGGTTGCTGGCTCAGGCACTAACTGGAGCTTGCCGTTGCCGTTAGGAATCGTCCATGTATCAGGTACACTTTCGGAACCATTCTTGGCATTCATGGGCATAATAAACGAGGTTCTCAAATGCCAAACCCAAGCGACGTGGAAGGGTTACCGACCACCCTAGATAGCCGAAGTCACCTGACTGAACTCGGGTTGAAATGGCATGCTGAACTGTCTTACGGCGACAGCAACTCTGGCAATGCGATTATACACGGCGACGGCCTCTTGGTGCTGGACGGCCTTAGGAAAGCATATGAGCGTCAAGTCCGTTTGATATACATCGACCCGCCTTACAACAACCAAGAGGATTATTGGCACTATCTGGACCGGTCAAGCCATGAAATTTGGCTGAAACAGATGGAAACCCATCTGTACGCACTGGCTCCGTTCCTGTCTGAAGAGGGAAGCATTTGGATATCGATTGATGATAATGAACTTCACTATTTGAAAGTTGCAGCAGACAAAATCTTCGGCAGAGGCAATTTTCTGTCAACCATCGTCTGGCAGCATAGAACCACACGGGAAAACAGGAAAGTGTTCTCCAACAATAACGAGTTTATTCTGGCCTACGCTAAGAATGCCCGGGTCTTCCGACAACTCAGGAACATGTTGCCTACGAGTCGAGAATACCTGGATAGGTTTAGGAATCCCGACAATGACCCTAGAGGCCCTTGGCAGTCGGTTTCGGCCAATGCACAGGCAGGGCACGGTACAGCAAGTCAATTCTATGAACTAGTTGCACCTAATGGTAAAAGACACGTGCCTCCCAACGGTAGGTGCTGGATTTATACTAAGACAAAGATGGAGCAAGAGATCGCGGAGAACAACATTTGGTTTGGCCGTGATGGCACCGGGGTTCCTAGAATTAAGCATTTTCTTGCACAGGCTAACCTCGGCCTGACCCCTCATACCCTGTGGGCAGCGGAAGAAGTCGGAACCACCGACCTTGCTAAGAAGCATCTACTTCGGCTGTTGCCGGATAAGCAGGTCTTTGATACGCCCAAACCCGAATCGCTGTTAAGTAGAATACTAGGCATCGCAACTAACCCAGGAGACCTCGTGCTTGATACATTTTTGGGCTCTGCGACCACAGCCGCAACCGCCCATAAGATGGGGCGGCGATATTTCGGCATAGAAAGTGGCGAGCACACAGTCACCCACTGTGTTCCGAGACTGAGGCGCGTTGTAGACGGTGAGCAGGGAGGGATTTCGACTGTATTGGGCTGGAAAGGAGGAGGAGGCTTCGATTTCTTTGGTCTTAAACCTCCCATCGAATCTGCGAGCAATGGCCATAGCCAAATCGCTAGCAATGGCCACCAAATAGCTTTCACTAATGGCTTCAATTCTTGATGGGATGCCCAAACATGCCTAGCTGCGAATCCTTGCTTGGAAGCCCCGATTCCTGCAGTTGGTCAGTAGGCCGCGGATTCTCTCTTATACACAGGAAAATTGCCTCTATTAGTCATCCTCGTCTCGGCTAGGTCAACCTGTGTTCTTACGCTTGCTGGCAAGGTGATACCTCCGCGTTAGCAAAGACAGTCGAGGTGGCAACAGCGGGCCCACTCCGCCCCGAAAGATCACAGAGTTGCCACGCACGTGGTTCAGTCTTTCGCTGTAAGTAACCCTACAACCAACTTCCTCCGCCATCCGGAGGTACATGGTAGAGTCTAGTCCTCGGAAAGCAAGGCTCCTGCTGATTGAGCAGGGGAATTAAGCTACTCTTTGTCCCGGGGACGGACAACCATTACACTCCTAGAGAAGGGTAATAATAAAGGTGTCTTAACTTTGTCCAGCCAAGTGGGCCGTGTGGGAATCGAACCCACGACACCCGGATTAAAAGTCCGGTGCTCTGCCTAGCTGAGCTAACGGCCCCTGTGCGGTGACGCCCCGGGAATCCTGCCGCCCTCCCCCAACCGGTGGGAGGCGCCCTTTCCCCCAGGTATTGGAGAGGCTAGCCGGAATAGTTCTTCCGGCGCCTTTTCTATTTTACAACTTTACGGCCCCGCCTTGTCTTCTTGAAAACTATCCCACGCCAGGTTCCTTCCATCTTCGGGCAAATCAAGCGGCAAGCCCTCGGTGCTCCGAACCAGAGTGGCAGGCCCGACCAAACAACCGCCAATCTCCAAACACCCCCCCATTTACTGACACTCGACGCTTGCCATCCAGGATTGCAGCTCTCTAGCATGAATCTCAGGGCATCACGAGGTCCGCCGCCGTCGTGCCCCAGTCCAGCCGGCCACTGATGCCACCAGGAGTCCAATGCCCACCAGTCGGACCCAAGGAAACCCTTTCAAGCTCAAGTTCCTCCAACTCGGTGCTCAACTCTCCCCGGACTTCGCCGGCCCCTCCAAACCCCCAAAGTGGTGGAAAACGGCGGGAAATGGTGGGGAACTCAAAACTTTTGGCCCTCGGCTCTGCCCAGAGGTTCAAGACCGGCACTGTCCCTTCAGGCCCGCAAAATGGTGGGAAACGGCGGAAATTGGCGGGGAAAATAAAAAATCCGGCCCCATGCTTGGGCCGGAGCCCGCGGCCTCCCCCGATCCCACCCGGCCGCCAAAATGGGAGGAAATGAGAGGAAATGAGAGGGAAATTTTAATTTCCGGCCCCGGTCCTCCTCCGGAGTAAGCTCTGCCTATCGTCGCACCCGGCAAGTCCACTCACGAACTCATAAAGGAGAACATCGCGCCATGCACCTCAATGAAATACGCCGCCGCATCGACGCCCTTCGCAGCAAGATGGTCCTGGAGTTGACCGTTATCGAACTCCACCGCTTGGTCTGTGAATTTGCCCTCAAGTGGGGCATCGCCCTGGCCGGCAGCCAGCCCGTGCCCGAACCCCACACCTTCCCCAGCAAGGTCGCCGCCGCCGGCGTCAAGCTGACCTCCCACATGGGCGCCGTCAAGTACCTGGAAGAGTGCCGGAACAAGAACACCGCCCCCGAAGCCCAGAAGCTTCTCTACCGGCTGCTCCCCTGCGCCCGGGACTTCCCCTACAACGCCATCCTCGCCCTGGACGCCTAGCAGACCGGGGCCTTGGTATTGGAGGCTGACGTAGGGGCGGGTTTCAAACCCGCCCTGCCGCCGTAGGACTAACCATCAGCCCAAATATGTTGGACTGCCAGGCATCTCCCGCCGTTTACCCCTCTCCCTCTGGAAGAGGCGCCGGGAGCGGACAGCGCCCTCCAGGGCATCCAATTCTTCTTGCGCCTGGGCCCCGGCCATGTTAGTGTGAGCCCACAGTCCAAATGGCGTTCTTGCCTGTCTCAGCTTCACCGGCGGGAGGAGAAATATGAGCCATCGCCCGAAATACCTTGGCCACGTTAACATCTTCGTCCGGGACATCCAGCGTTCCCGGAAGTGGTATCAAGACCTGCTCGACCTCCATACCTACGACCATCGTCCCGGTAACGCGGTCTTCATGTCCGCCGACATCGAGCAGTCCCACGAGATCGCCCTCATCCAGTTGGGCGACGAGGCCGTCGGCCCCGCCAAGGGCCAAGTCGGCCTGAACCACATGGCCTGGATGATGCACACCCTCGACGACCTCAAGGACGTTTACCAGCGCATCGTGGACCTCGACATCCCCATCGAGCGGGTGTCCGACCACGGCGTGTCCATCGGCATCTACCTCCGGGACCCCGACGGCAACGGCGTGGAAGTCTCTTACGAGCTCCCCCGCTCCGAGTGGCCCAGGCAGGAGAAGCTCTTCACCGACGACGGCGGCATCGCCAAGGGCCGCTTCCCTGGCCCCTGGGACCACTTGCTCGCGGGGCCCAGTAGTCAGGATCAGCCCGTCGCCGCCGCACGCTAGACCCGCCGCCGGCCCTGTGCCGACCTGGTGCTGGCCCGGCGCCAGCCCGGTAGACCGACACCTTAGTATTGAAGGCTAGCGTAGGGGCGGGTTTCAAACCCGCTCTGCCGCCGTAGGACTAACCATCAGTCCAGAGATGTTGGACTACTAATGCAGATGAAATGACAGGGGGTTCGTCTTGGAACTGGGAGTGACTCTCCCCGTAGTGGAGTTCGGTGCCGATTTCGCCGCCGTCAAGGACTTTGTCCAAGCCGCCGAGGACTTGGGTTATACCCACCTGCGCATCCTCGACCACGTGCTGGGCGCCGACCCGGAGCAGCACCCCGAGGTCCCCAGGTTCCCCTACACCCAGCACAGCTACCTCCACGAGCCCCTGACCTTCATGGGCTACTTGGCCGCCGTCACCAGCAGGATCAACTTGGTCACCGGCATCCTCATCCTGCCCCAGCGCCAGACCGCCTTGGTGGCCAAGCAGGCCGCCGAGGTCGACCTCCTTAGCGGCGGCAGGCTGCGCTTGGGCTTGGGCGTCGGGTGGAACCCGGTGGAGTACGAGGCCTTGGGCGAAGACTTCCACAACCGGGGACGCCGCTACGAGGAGCAGATCGAGGTGCTCCGTGCCCTCTGGACCCAGGAAGTCGTCAACTTCCAAGGCCGGTGGCACCGCATTACCGACGCTGGCATCAACCCCTTGCCCGTCCAGCGACCCATTCCCCTGTGGATGGGCGCCGGCTCCAACCCCTCGCCCATCCCCTCCGAGCCTGTGCTCCGGCGCATCGGCCGCCTGTCCGACGGCTGGTTCCCCATGTTCGGGCCGGACCACGAGGGCGGAGCCGCCGCCATCGCCAGGGTGCGGGCCTACGCTCAAGAAGCCCTGCGGCCCGCCACCGCCGTGGGCTTGGAAGGCCGTGTCCGCTTGGCGGGAACCAGCCCCGAGGACTGGCTCGCCGAGCTCAAGGCTTGGGAGACCGTCGGCGCCACCCACATCTCCGCTGGCACCGGCGGCGGCGACCTCTCCCCGGACCAGCACATCGACGCCATGCGCCGCCTCAAAGAAGTAGCCCCCTAACCCCCCGCCTGACGGCTGCATCTGAAACGGCAACCTTCGGAGTAGCGCCGCTTGGGACACAGTCGGGAAGACCGGGTTCCCTGACCGCCCCTACACCGGCGGCCTCCGGGTGTGCCAGTCCGTCTGCTGCTCGTAGGCGTGGGCCACCTTCATCATCGTGGCCTCCCCGAAGGGCCGGCCGAATAGCTGCAGCCCGATGGGCAGGGCCGGCTCCCCCGACGTGAACCCGCAGGGCACCGACATCGCCGGGATGTTGCACACGTTGGCCGTCGAGGTAAAGCTGTTGCGGCCGAAGAACCCGGCCTTCACCGACTCCTTGGTCACCGGCCTGGCGGCCCCGGTCTCAATTCTTGGGGCGGGCACGCAGGAGGTGGGCAACGCCAGCACGTCCACTTGGCCTAAGACCCCCAGGGTCTGCTCCCGTAGCAACGCCCGCAGCTTCAGACCCTTGTAGTAGGCCTGGGCCGGCAGGATGCTGCCCCACAGGTGCCGCACCCGGATGCCGTGGGGGAAGTCCTGCAGCCGCTCCCGGATCCAGTGCCGGTGTACGTTGGCCGCCTCCATTCGGGAGATGGCCTGGAAGATTACCGTGCTGTCGTCGATGAGCGGAATCGATACCTCCTCCACCGTGGCTCCCAAGCCCTCCAGCACTGCAATGGCCCCGTTGACCGCCGCCTGGATTTCCGGCTCCACGTCGGGGTGGTTGGCCCGCTCCTTGATGACGCCGACCTTCATCCCCCGCACGTCGCCGTCCAAGGCTCCCCGGTAGTCCGGCGCCGGTGTATCCCAAGTGTGCCGGTCCTTCGGGTCATGCCCGGCGATGGCGCCGAAGGTGATGGCGCAGTCCTCCACGGTCTTGGCGATGGGTCCGATGGTATCCATCGACCAGACCGTGCCCAGCACACCGTAGCGGCTCACCCGCCCGTAGCTGGGCCGCAGGCCCACAACTCCGCAGAATGAAGCCGGCCCCCGGATTGAACCGGTGGTGTCCTCCCCCAACGACGTGGCGCTGAGCGACGCCGCCGTGGAAATTCCGGACCCGCTGCTGGTGCCGCCGGGGCTGTGCTCCAGCGACCACGGGTTGCGGGGTGTGCCGAAGGGGTGGTCCGAGCCGTCGCCCATGGCGAACCCGCTCATGTTGTGCTTGCCCAGCAGAATCGCTCCGGCCTGCTTCAGGTTGGCGATCACCGTGGCGTCCTCGTCGGGAACGTAGTCCTCCAGGATCCTCGAACCCCAGGTCGTCAGCACTCCCTTGGTCTTGACCTGGTCCTTCACCCCCACCGGTATCCCGTGCATCGGGCCGAGGTATTCTCCTCTCACTATGGCCTGCTCCGCCTCCCGTGCCGCCGTCAGAGCCTCGTCCCGGCACACCGTGATGTAGGCGTTCAGGCTTGCGTTGAGCCCGTCGATGCGGTCTAGGTAGGCCTGGATCACCTCTACCGGGGATACTTCCATGGTCTCGATGAGCCTGGCCAGTTCCGCTACGGTCAGCAGGGCAATCGACGGCTGTTCCATTGCAGTTCCTCCTCTTGGTCCACAAACCAAGAGGCTGCCGTCAACGGTCCTGCTGACGGCAGCCTCTGTCTGTGCCTGGGGTTCTTGTTGGATAGGGCCGGCTGCTCTAGCAGGCGTCCGGGTCCCACCAAGTGTGCTCCCACTTGTGGGCGATCTGGATGGTGGGAGGTGCCACCACGTTTTGGATGTGGCAGCTATAGGCTCCCCCGTTGGTCATGAAAGCCAGAGGTACCCAGTGGCTTTCGCCCTGCCGTAGTATCTCCACCATCTCGGCATACAGGGCCCGGCGCTTGTCCGGGTCCAACTCCCGTTCCTGGGCCACTATCAATTCGGCAAACCGTGGAGTGGTCCATTCGTCTGGGTTCTTCTCGATTCCCAAGCTAAAGACCTGGGCGAGCAGATCTGACGGGTCTGGGATGATGACCGCGGAAATGACGCTGGTGACGTTGTGGGAACCCTCCCGGGTCCGGACGTGGTAAGTGGCCGTGTCCACCGACTCGATGGTGAAGTCCAGCCCGATGGCCCGCAGTTGCTCAGTGGCGATTGAGGCTTGGCTTATGCCGTGGCGAGAGCTCCCGGAATTCATCGTACCCTTGAATCCATCCGGGTAACCCGCTTCCGTCAGCAAACGCCTGGCTTCGACGAGATCCTGTTCCTTGGGCAGCTGCCACCCCGGCTCGGTTGACAGGTTATCCGCCGTCTCTACGTATCCGTAATTCACGAATGTACCAGGCTGGCCCAGTCCGTCCCAGACGGTGTCCAGGAACACCTGCCGGTCCAAGGCCAGGTAGGCAGCGCGGCGCACCCTGGGATCGTCAAAGGGCGGTTGGTTCATGTGTAGAATCAGTCCTGAAAAGGCTCCGCCCACGTTGAGGGCTTTCATCTGACCGTTGGTCTCCCTTTCCAGTTGTTCCATGTCTACCACCGGGTAGGGGACCCCCGTGCCATAAGTGGCGTCAAGCTGGCCGAGTTGGAGCCTGTTAATGACCTGGGACAGGTCGCTGATCAGGAATACCTTGAACCCGTCAAAGAATGGCCTTCCCTCTTTGAAATAGTTGTCGTTCTTCACGTACTCGAATGAGACGCTCTTTTCAAGCGACTTGAACACGAAGGGTCCGGTGCCCACCAGGTTATCGGGACAGCAGTTGGCGTCCTCCTGGGACAGCCCCTCGGCCTTGTGCTTGGGATACATCTTCATGTAGTCCTGGGCCAGGTTGGCCAGGAAGGTGGCCGCGGGGAACAGGAGGGGCACTTCGATAGTCTGGTCGTCCAAGACCTTTGCCGTTCCTGGCGCGTAGAAATTCTTCAGGCTGCCGGTCCGGCTGCGGATGGCGTTCGGGTCGGTGATACGGTCCAGGCTGAAGGCCACGTCGTGGGCGGTGAATGGGACGCCGTCGCTGCTGGTAGCTTCCTGGAGGTTAAAGGTGTAAACGGTCCCGTCCTCATTCACCTCCCAGCTCTGGCAGAGGTCACAAATGACCTCGGTAGGCGCAACCGGGTCGTATTCGACAATCTGGTTGAAGCGGGGCTGGGAGGGCATCAGGCAGCTGAACAAGCTGGCGCAGTAGTGCATATCCCACTGGCCCGGGTTGCCCCGCCAGGCAAAGTTGACGGTCTTTCCGTACTTCCCTTGGGCTACCCAGTCCGGCACAAGTGGAAATTCCATGACCGTCCCGGCCGGTACAACCATGGCCGTGGGTTCCACTGTGGGGGCCTCTGTGGGTGCCGCGGTTGGGGCCGGCGTATCCGTTGCTTCCGCTTCCATCATTGTTTCCGGCTGCTCTTCCGCCGGAGCCGCGGTGCCGCCGCAGGCCACGGCGATGGCCAGGACCAATGCCACAGCCAGCCAGTGTGGTTTCAAATACCTGAGTCGTTTTACCATTCCAAACTCCAATGCAACATAATATGCGCCAAGGTACAACCGAAGGTTGAGGGTGTCAAGTTTGAGAGCTTATTGAGAAGAGCCTGAGGACTAAGAATGCCCCCCTTGGGTCAAAGCTCTCTTCACTTTCTCGGCAGTTATGGGCAACTGCATTATCCGGACTCCCACGGCGTCGGCCACTGCGTTGGCAATGGCCGGAGCAATGGCCCCGCTGGGGTTTTCACCGATTCCCCTGGCATTGTATGGACCTGGCCCGCTGTCCGACTGCACCAGCACGGTCCGCAACTCGGGGATATCCTGGCTGTTGAATATCTTGTACTCGCCGAAGTTGGGGACGGTTACCCTTCCTTCTTCCACCTCCAAGTTTTCGGCTAAAGCATATCCGAAGCCCTGCACTACTGCTCCGTCAATCTGGCCCTGATGGTCAACCGGGTTTAGGACCGTGCCAACGTCGTGGGCCGTCGTGAACCGGAGCAGCTTGACCTCTCCGGTCTCAGGGTCCACCGAAACCTCGGCCACTTGGACGGTGAAGGATGTAGTTGGGGCCGGGCTGGGGTCCAGGACGTGTCCCCGGCCGATCACCGGCCTTCCCAACTGCTGAAGAACCTCGGCCCAAGGGCGTTCCTCAGAGGTGTCCTGCCGCACCAACAGGCCTCCCCTCAACACTATCCGTTCCTCCGGCCAACCCCACAGGTCGGCAGCAATCCGGATCACTTCGGCTGATGCATCTCCGGCGGCTTGATAGGCGGCCAGCCCCGCCACCCGGGTTACCCGGCTGCCCCCCACCCCGGTGTCGAAGGGCACGCCGTCGGTATCCCAAACCTCGATCTGTACTTGGTCCAGTGATGCTCCCAGTTCCTCGGCCACTATCTTTTGCAACAGGGAGTAGGTGCCGGTGCCCGGCTCGAATATGGAAGTGTGCACCACTATCGAGCCGTCGGCCTCAAAGGTGACCGAGGCGTGGGACTCGCCGCCGGCGGTCGGGCGGTCCCCCATGGCTATCCCCCGCCCCACGTTCTCCGGCTTTGGCTCGCCATAACCCGATGCGGAAACCGCTGCTTCTAGGGTCTCGCTGGCCTTGATGCCGGAATACACCGACCCCAGTGGGTTTTCGTCCCCTTCCTGCAGCAGGTTTTTCATCCGGAACTGCATCGGGTCCATTCCCAGTCTCTGGGCGACCACATCCATTTGACATTCGCCTGCAAAAGCAGCCTGGGGTTCCCCAGGGGCCCGCATGAACCCTCCGGGGATAGTGTTGGTATACACCTGAAGGGCGTCGACTTTCACGTTGGGAATCCTGTAGGGACCGGCGGCCTTGGCTGCCCCTCCCAAGTTCACTCCCGGCGCTGGCTTGAATCCCCCATAGGCTCCGCTGTTGAAGACCACCCTTGCCTGCAGCGCCACTATGGTCCCGTCTTCCTTGACTCCGGTCTTCATTTCCACCAAGGCGCTGTGCCTGGGATTTCCTGCTATGAACTCCTCGGCGTAGTTCATAACCATCTTTACCGGCCTGCCGGTGCGCACCGCCAGGAAGTAGGCTAGAGGGATATTCATAGGGGAGCCCTTACCGCCGAAGTCGCCTCCGATGTTGACCGGGTTGATACGTATGCGCTCCTCAGGAAGCCCCAAAGCGTTGGACAACTGCTGCTTCACCGGGTAGGGGACCTTGCTGGAGGCCCAGATCTGCACCCGTCCCTCATCGTCGATCCACACCAAGCAGGAGTGGGTCTCTAAGTAGGCCTGATGCTGTCGGGGTACGGCGAAAGTGTTCTCCACCACGATGTCGGCCTCGGCAAACCCCTGCTCGATGTCGCCCTTGCTCCAATTGTCGTGAGCAAAGCAGTTAGTGGGCTGTTCCAGTTGCCGGGGCAGTCCGGCGTAGCTGTTGACTTCCGGGTGCAGAATCGGAGCCGCCTCTTTCAGGGCCTCCAGCGGGTCGTAGACCGTCGGCAGTTCCTCGTACTCCACATCGATTAGAAGCAGGGCTTCCTCCGCTGTTTCCCGGTCGACCGCTGCAACAGCAGCCACCCGGTCTCCGATAAACCTGACGTTGTCATCCGCCAGAATCGGCACGTCATACAGCCGCCGCCCGTACCTGATGCCCCGCACGTCCTGCCCGGTAAGCGCAGTGTGGACGCCGGGCACTTGCAGAGCCCGGGAAACATCGACGTTGACAACTCGAGCGTGGGGATAGGGACTACGGAGGGCTGCTCCCCACAGGGTTCCAGGCAGGGTCACATCACCGGTGTACAGGGCTTCTCCAGTCACTTTTTCCCGCCCGTCCAGTCTTGGACTGGCTAGGCCTATGGTCGTGTAAGTAGTCATCTAGCTTTCTCCGCTTGAATCCCCGGGCATTCCGGAGTTGAAGAACTTCCCGGACGGACTCTCTATAACATTGCCAGCCTATCCTACGCCTTAAGTATGGACAAGGGCCAAGCTAGTAAGTCTCGCTCAGCCACCATGTGCACTTGGGAAGAACTCCGGCATCGCGTTGACACCATCCCGCCTCGAGTCTAGGATTGGCCCTAGTTACTCTTGCTCCGATCCTGGATTCAGCAAGACCTATACAGGCCGGTAACAGAATGGGGGTATGACAATGGTTAACTTGAACGAAATGATCGACTACAAGCTCTTCTCGGCTGATTCCCACGTGAGTGAGCCTCCCGACCTCTGGCTCGAACGCATCGACCCGGCCTACAAGTTCCGGGCGCCCAGGGTGGAGACAAGGGAGAGGGACGGCAAGCTTCAGGACTTCATGATATACGAAGGCTTTCCGCCTCACCCGGTCTCTGTGGGACTCGCCTCGGCGGCCAAGGACGGCAACAAGAGCCAGTACACCGAGAGTGGTCAAGGATACCGGGCAGCCCTGACTGGGGGCTGGGACCCAGTGGCCCGTCTTGTTGACCAGGATATCGACGGGGTGGACGCTGAGATTCTTCACTGCACTCTATGCTTCCGGCTGTTCTGGCTCCAAGACGCTGCCCTGCAGCGTGCCTGCTTCACCGCCTACAACGACTGGCTGGCCGAGTATTGCAGCCATTCCCCCAAGCGGTTGATCGGCGTTCCCTGCATCTCCCTCCACGACATAGACTTGGCGGTGCAGGAACTGCACCGGACCGCCAAAATGGACCTCAGGGGGGCTATGATCTGGCTCTCTCCCCCGGCCGGCGCCCCCACCTACGACTCTCCCTTTTACGACAAGTTCTGGGCGGCGGCTCAAGAACTGGGAATGCCCATGGTCCTCCACGGCATCACAGGCGGCGCCGAAAGCCGCTATTCCATAAACTACTGGGACCCCATTGCGGTAATTAGCCGGGTGACCTCGCATCATGAAGCGGAGCGCACCTTTGCTACCATCGTGCTCTCCGGCGTCTTGGAGCGGTTCCCCGGCTTGAAACTTATCTGCGCCGAAAACGGCACCGATTGGGTGCCCATGTTCCTAAAGCGGCTGGACGGGGCCCTCCGCCGCGGCGGTACTGCCCCCTACCCCACCAAGCTCACCCTGAAGCCCACCGACTATTGCCAGCGGCAGGTGTTCTTCACCTACATCAATGACATGCAGGCAGTCCAGGACAAGGACCTCATCGGCGTTGACAACCTGATGTGGTCGTCGGACTACCCCCACAACGCTTCCACTTGGCCCAACTCCAAGGACGTCGTGGCAACCTCCTTCGAGTACGTGACCGACGACACCGAGCGTTACAAGCTGGTTCGGGAAAACGGCATGAAGCTCTACGGCCTGGACCCCGTGGCAGTATAGCGGAGCCATCCCTTCCACTGGCAAAACCAAGGGGACGCCATGCCGGCGTCCCCTAAATTCATCCAGAGCTTGGCGAAGGGCCTGCGACGCAGCTAGGCGTCCCCGTCTCCGGTGGGAACCTCTTCCCGGGCTTCTTCGGCCAGAATTCCGTAGTCGTTGTCCCGCTGTACTCCTTGGCGCTCGTGGCCTTCGATGACCTGCCTCTCGGCAGTGGTCAGTTCGTTGACCTCGACGGTGCGCTTTATGCCCCGGGCGTGGTCTGCCACCAGCCGCCGCTCCGCTACCAAGTGGGAGTCGGTGGCCGACAGGTACTCGGGGTACTGCCAGCGGGTGGACCGCATGGCGTTGTAGTCCTGGTCGGAGAAGTTGAAGTGACTCAGGAACTGCTGGTACCCCTTGAACTTGATGCCTACCCAGAGCCTTCCCAAGCGGGTCTTGGCCCGGCCGAAGGTGATGTACACCACCCGGGTCATGTCCTTGTCCACCGGCACACACCAACGGGTGAAGGTGCTGAGCCGCTGCATGCCCGGCAATCTCATGCCGCCGAACTGCCAGTCGTCGGTCATCTTGTCGTCCCGCTGCATCTGCCGGGGGCTGGGAGCGTTTCTGGTGGGAGACTTGTTGGCGCGGTCCAGCAACCGGAAGAACCAGACCCAGGATAACCGCCAACTGGACAGGGGCCAGTAGCCGCCCACGCGGGGATGGTACATCTTGTAGGGCATTTTCCCGCCGTTCTTCTCGGCGTAGTAGTTCCCCACGGCCCCGTTGTCGAACTCGGTCATGGCCATCTTGTTGTTAATCAGCCGGGAACGGTATCCCAAGGGGGTGCGGGGCCTGCCGCCCATATCACCCCGGGCCGAGAACATCACCCGGATGGCGTTGCGGTGCACGAAGAAGGCGTTGTGGGAGTCGTGGGTGTTCTCCAGCGCCACCATCCAGTTGCAGTCCCAGTATCGGATGCTTTCGAAGACAGCCGTCTCCTTTCCCTCGAACATCTCCTGAGGGATGTCCTCCTTGGGATCAACCGGCTCGCCTTCGCCCATCCAGACAAAGACCATCCCCTTGAGGGTTATGGTGGGGTACTTCTTGGCACGGAAGGCGCCCACCATCTTGGAGTCGGGGCCCTCGGTCAGGAACTCGGCGCACTCGCCTTCACCGTCGAAGGTGGCCCCATGGTAGGGGCAGGTCAGGAACCCCTTGAAGAAGCACTGTCCCCAGGATAGGTACACGCCCCGGTGGGGGCAATAGTCCCACAGTGCCTGCACTTCCCCATTCTTGTCACGGAAGAAGACCAGTTCTTCATCAACAATCTTCAGGGAAGCAGGCCGCTTCCAACCCACGTCCCTAGCCGGCAGGGCTGGATACCAGTATTCCTTGAGCCCGGCGCCGGGTATCAGGCTCCGGCGGTCGTCGGGGTCGGTAGGCTGCACGAAGGGAGGAGTGTCCCGGTGGCTGACCTTGCCGTGGGAGTACTTTTTCCATCCGCCCGGATATCCGCCCCGGATTTCCTTCAGAGTAGCGAAGATGCCCATGGCAACCTCCTAATGGTTTGCAAGTGGAGGGCAGCGTTGCCGGTCCCGAACAATCAGCTGGGAACCCAGATGAGGCTGCGGATTTCGCTGAGTTCGCGGGAGAGCTTGGTCCATGAATTTCCGCCATCGTCGCTGCGATAGATGTAGCCGAAGACGCTGTTGGCGTACATCAGGTTGGGGTCGGCCTCGTGGACCGCAACGGTCCACATGGAGGAGTTGGGCTCCGGGTCTAGAGTAATTGTCTCCCAAGTGCTGCCGCTGTCCTTGGAGCGTAGCAGCATACCGGTGCTTCCCGGCGCACCATCGCCATGGCTCAGGAAGACGTTCTGCGGGTGGCCCGGCTGCACCGCCATGTTGCGGCAAAAGGTGTAAGGGAAGGACTCCCTGGCGCTGGTAGCCGTCCAGGAAGCGCCGTCATCGGTGCTGGTGTAGAGGTCGCTGTTGGTCATTATCAGAACAGTATGGGGCTCGCCGGCGCTGACCTTGATGTCGTGGCCGTCGGGGTTCTTCAAGTCCACCCGGTTCCAAGTCTCACCCCGGTCGGTGCTGCGCCGCATCCCGTCGACTTCGATGCCCATCCAGATGTTGTCGCGGTTGGCCGGGTCTATGGCGATGGTGGTTGTCCGCGGGATTCCCACGTTGATGCACTCCTCCGCCACTTCAACCGGACGCTGCTCCCAGCTTTCGCCCCCGTCCATGGAACGGAACAGGAAGCCTTGGGAGGTGCCGGCAAACATCACCTCGGGCTCCTCCGGGTCGATAGCCAAGGACCACACGTGGTAATCGGCGAGGGCGTCGTCGCCCATCTTCCAGCGCTTGCCGCCGTCCACGCTCTTTGCCAGGCCGAAGTCAGTGCCGGCAAAGATCACTTCCGGCCTCTGGGGGTTGGAGGCCAAGTAGAAGACCCGGGTGCCAAAGGGAAGCCCGGTGGTAAAATTGGAGCGTTCCCAGTCTTGACCGTCGTTCCTGCTCCAGAAGACTCCGTAACCGATGGTACCCACTACCAGGGTATTGTCTACAGCCATGGCAAATCCTCCCTATAACTGCAATCTGACGAATCCTGTGGAAGTCCGGGGGAATTAGTGAACTTCGGGGCCTGCACCTGCCGATCTCATCCGACTCCCGTAGGTGCGACTGGGATTATACAACAAACCGAGGAGGTGCAGAATGGCGCAAGCTGCCGGTTCCGAAATCACGGGCCCGTTCCTGCCGAATATTGGCGCCAGGCTAATCGGCGAGGAGGCAGTTCTTACGGTCATCAACGGCAGTGACGGGCAGCGTGGCCCTTGGTCTCTTCTTGCCGGGATTCCCGGCTCGTCGAGAGACTTGCTGGGGCCTCCGCCGGGTTACTTGTCGGTGGCAGCTTGGGCAGCTTGAACCATCGTCACCGTGGTGGGCGTGGCCTACCGTGGAGGCATTCCGTTGGAGGACATAGAGGTTGACTTTCAGGTTGAGCCGACGGATTCCCAAGCAGGCATTGGGCAGCCGGGCATCGGGTTCGGAGTCAGGGAGTCCGTCACCCTGAAGGGGCAGATTTCCGAGGCGGAGCGGGTGCGGTTGCAGCGGGCCGTCCAATACTGCCCGGTGGGGCAGGCCCTCACCAAGGGCGCGGTGGAAGTCCAGGACGAGGTGCGGTGGAGTTCCGGGGAGACGGCTCTGGCCTCGCCAGCGCCGGAATCCCTGGACCCGTTCGAAGGACTCCTGGCGGCGATGCCGGCGGGGTCGGTGCACGGGCGATACCTGCTGGACACCAAGGAGTACGATGAGTCCGGCGCCATGGCCCACGAAGGGGAAGCCAAGGTCTACGTGACCTGCCAGAACGGGGCACGCACCAGCCGGTGGACCGTGCTGGGCGGCCACAGCTCTCCCGGCTGGGTGCCGCCGCCATTCCCCCTGTCCCACAGCGCTTGGGCCGCCTCCACCGCGGCCACCTTGGGCGAACTGTTGCCCCAAGCGGGGTGCGATGCCACCGGGCTCAGCGTGGAACTGGCGGCGGCGGAGCCTGGGCAGCGCGGGGGCCGCGGCGAGTCCCAGGGCAACGCGGCCCAAGGCGTGGTGCGGCGGAGAAAGATGCTTCGGCGCATATCCCTGTCCGGCGGCCGCGGGGACACTCCCCTGGAGACGGTCCAAGCCGCCCTGCAGCGGGACCCGGTCTCCATCACTTACCAGACCGGGGGCATCCTGCTGCAGGAGGAAGTGAAGGTTAAGGAGTAAATCCGGCGGTTTCTACGGTCAGCTCCCGGCGGTGGAGGTCTCGATGAAGTCCACTATATCCTTGGTGGAGGTGCCGGGGCCGAACACGCCGGAGACCCCAAGATCCATCAAGGGCTGGCGGTCGGCTTCCGGGATAATGCCTCCCACCACCACTAAGACATCGTTCATGCCCTGCTCCCTGAGGAGGTCAACCACCTCGGGAAGTATCTCCATGTGGGCGCCGGACAGGATGCTAAGGCCCAGAACGTCTACGTCCTCTTGGGCGGCGGCCTGCACAATCATCTGGGGAGTCTGCCGGATTCCGGTGTAGATTACTTCCATCCCGGCGTCCCTGAGGGCGCGGGCTATAACCTTGGCCCCCCGGTCGTGGCCGTCCAAGCCGGGTTTGGCCACCAGCACCCGGGCCGGTCTGCTCCGCTGGGTCATTTGAAGTTCTCCACCAATTCGGTAAGGACACCGAAGACTGCCGAAGGGTGAACAAAGGCGATGTTGCCGGACAGCCCGTGGCGGGCCTGACGGTCAACCAGCCTCAGGCCACGCTGATCAAGGATGTCCAGCTTTTCTTGGATGCCGGAAACGTTCAGCGCCAAGTGGTGAAGTCCCTGCCCCCGGCTCTGGATGAACCGGCCCACGGCGCTGTCGGGGGAGGTCGGCTCAAGCAGTTCCAGCCGGGTCTGCCCCACTTCGATCAGGGTAGCGCGGACGCCTTGGTCGGCCAGCACTTCCACTTCGGCCGGCGGGGTGTCAAAGACCTGTTGGAAAAAGGCCAAGGAAGCGTCGATGTCTTCCACGGCTATACCGACGTGGTCGATGTAGTTGACGGTGCAGGTTTCGGTCACTACTTGTCTTCCTCCTTGGAGAACGCCACGTAACAACCGGCTGGGATTGGGGGACTCCCCCTCCCACCGGGAGCTGTTACAGGGGATATTGGGCCAGCAACTGCCGGGCAATGACCAGCCGCTGGATTTCCGAAGTGCCCTCGTAGATGGTGGTCACCCGGGCGTCCCGGAAGATGCGCTCCACGCCGGTCTCTTCGAAATAGCCGATGCCGCCGTGGACTTGGATGGCCTTTGAGGAGACGTTGACGCACATTTCCGAGGCCACCAGCTTGGCGATGGAGGCCTCCTGCAGGAAAGGCTCCCCCTCGTCCTTCAAGGTGGCGGCGTGCATGGTGGCCAGCCGGGCGGAATGGACCTCGGCGGCCATGTCGGCCAGCATGAACTGGATGGCTTGGTGCTGGGCAATGGGCTTGCCGAAGGTCTCCCGCTGCTGGGCGTAGCGCACCGCCGTTTCCAAGGCGGCTTGGCCGATGCCGACGCACTGGGCGGCAATTATGATGCGGCTGGAGTCCAGTATTTCCATGGCGTGGTTGAAGCCCCGGCCCTCTTCCCCCAAGAGGTCGCGGGCCGGCACCGGGGTGTCCTGGAACACAACCTCGTCGGTGCTGGAGCCCCTCATCCCCATCTTGCCGTGGAGGGGGTTCACCTGCAGCCCGGGAGCTTTGCGGTCGACCACGAAGGCGCTGATGCCCCGGTAGCCTTGGCTGGCGTCCTGGGTGGCGAACACCACGATGGACTCCGCAACGTCGGCGTTGGTGATGAACATCTTGCTGCCGTTGAGGAAATAGGTGCCGTCGCGCATAGTGGCGGTGGTCTTCAGGGCCGCGGCGTCGGACCCGCCTCCCGGTTCGGTCAAGGCCCAGGCAGCTATACCCTTGCCGGAAGCCAAGGACGGCACAAACCTCTGGCGTTGCTCCTCGTTGGCAAACTTGAAAATTGTGGTGGTGCCCAGGGAGAGGTGGGCCAACAGGCTGACGCTGGCGGCGGCATCGCCCCGGGCGATTTCCTCGGCAACCAGCGCCACCTGCCGGTAGCCGCCGCTCCCGCCTCCGCCGTACTTCTCCGGTATGCCTATGCCCGTAAGTCCGAGGGCGGCCATTCCCTTCCAGTTTTCCCAGGAAAACTCGGCCTTCTGGTCCACCTCCCTGGCCCGGGGAGCAACTTCCCGGTCGACAAAGTCGCGGACCGTGCTTTGCAGCATGCGTTCTTCTTCAGTAAGCATCAGGCCAGGCATATTGCAGTCCTCTCCTTTTTCGGAGCCCCTGTGGGAGCCAGTAATTCCATTGGCCCTCCAGGGACTCTCTATATCCAATATTGTTCCTGCATTGATAGTAGCAGAGAATCGCCGGCGGCGCGTTGGCGGGCATTGGCCAAGGCCCCGGTATTACCGGTGCGCCTGGGGACATTGTTCAGAAAGCGGCCAGTTCATCGCGCTGCTCGCCGAAGACGTTGCGGAGGACCTGGCAGATTTCCCCCAAAGTGCAGTAGCTTTCCACGCATTCCAGTATGGCGGGCACCAAGTTGGAATCCCCGCGGCAGACCTCGGCCAAGCGGGAGAGAGACAATTCCACAGCGTTCCCGTCCCTTTTGCGGCGCAGCTCCTCCAGCCGGGCCACTTGGCGCTCCACGGCCTGCCGGTCCACCCGCAACAGGCCTTCCACGGGGGCCTCATCGGAGACGTAACGGTTGACACCCACGACGGTGCGGTCCCCGGACTCGACTTCCCGGCGGTGCTGGTAGGCGGCTTCACCAATCTCCCGGACTTGGTAGCCCTGCTCGATGGCGGTTACGGCCCCGCCCAGGTCGTCGATGCGCTCCAAGTACTTGAACGCCTCGGCCTCCAACCGGTTGGTGAGACTCTCGACGTAGTAGGACCCGCCAAGAGGGTCCACCACGTCGGCGGCGCCGCTCTCGTGGGCGATAATCTGCTGGGTGCGCAGGGAGAGCTGGACCGATTCCTCGGTGGGCAGGGCCAGGGCCTCGTCCCGGGAATTGACGTGCAGGGACTGGGAACCGCCCAGGACCCCGGCCAAGGCTTGGATGGTGCAACGAATCACGTTGTTGTCGGGCTGCTGGGCCGTCAGGGAGACTCCCGCCGTCTGGGTGTGGAAACGCAGCATCATCGAACGGGGGTCTTTTGCGCCGAACCGCTCCTTCATAATCTTGGCCCACATGCGGCGGGCCGCCCGGAACTTGGCGATCTCTTCGAAGAGGTTGTTCTGGGCCACGAAGAAGAAGGAGAGCCTGGGGGAGAACTCATCCACCGGCAGGCCGGCGTCGATCACGGACTGAACGTAAGCGATGGCGTTGGCGAAGGTGAAGGCCAGTTCCTGCACCGCGGTGGCCCCGGCCTCCCGCATGTGATAGCCGCTGACGCTGATGGTGTTCCAGCGGGGGGCCTGCTCGGCGCAGTACTTGATTACGTCCACCACCAAGCGCATCGACGGCCGGGGCGGGAAGGCATAGGTGCCCCGGGCGATGTACTCCTTCAGAATGTCGTTCTGGATGGTGCCGGTAATCTTATCAGGGGAAACCCCCTGCCGCTTGGCAACGGCGATGTAGAGGCAGAGCAGGACCGACGCCGTGGCGTTGATGGTCATGGAAGTGCTGACTTGGTCAAGGGGAATGCCTTCCAGCAGGGCTTCCATGTCCTCCAGGCTGCAAATCGGTACCCCTACCTTGCCGACCTCACCCCGGGCCAGTTCGTGGTCGGAGTCGTAGCCAATCTGGGTGGGGAGGTCGAAGGCCACTGACAGCCCGGTCTGGCCCTGCTCCAGCAGGTAGCGGAAGCGGCGGTTGGTCTCGGCGGCGGTGGAGTAACCGGAGTACTGGCGCATGGTCCAGATGCGGCCCCGGTAGGTGTTGGGCTGGACACCCCTGGTGTAAGGATATTCCCCGGGATAGCCCAAGTCACGTTGGTAGTCGAAGGCGTCCTCACCGGCTTGCTCCGGCTCATACAGGGCGTCAATTTCGATGCCGCTGTCGGTCAAGAAGCTTTCCCGGCGTTGGGGAAACCGGCTTACGGTGGGACCCAGGGTCTGCTGTTCCCACTCTTCCCTGTTGCTGGACATGACTGTCTCCCGGTTCCTTGGTGAGCGGGGCCATTTTACCCGGTTGGCCGCACCCGCTCAAACGTCCGCAGATTTCCGGCTTGAGGCGGAGCTGGGCGAAGGCCGATTTTTTTTAGTTCCCCCACCATTTTCCGCCATTTTCCGCCATTTCCTGCCCCAGCGGGGAAGAGGGGCCGGTTCCCGGCAATGCCGGCCCGGGGATTCCTCCCCAGCTCTAGGCGTCCAGGGCGAGGATGGCGTTGTAGGGGAAGTCCCGGGCGCAGGGCAGCAGCCGGTAGAGAAGCTTCTGGGCTTCGGGGGCGGTGTTCTTGCTCCGGCACTCTTCGAGGTACTTGACGGCGCCCATGTGGGAAGTCAGCTTGACGCCGGCGGCGGCGACCTTGCTGGGGAAGGTGTGGGGTTCGGGCACGGGCTGGTCTCCGGCCAAGGCGATGCCCCACTTGAGGGCAAATTCACAGACCAAGCGGTGGAGTTCGATAACGGCCAACTCCAGGACCATCTTGCTGCGAAGGGCGTCGATGCGGCGGCGTATTTCATTGAGGTGCATGGCGCGATGTTCTCCTTTATGAGTTCGTGAGTGGACTAGCTGGGTGCGATGATGGGCAGGGCTTACTCCGGCGGAGGACCGGGGCCGGAAATTAAAACTTCCCTCTCATTTCCTCTCATTTCCTCCCATATTTGCGTCCGGGTGGGGTCCGGGGAGGCCGCGGGCTCCGGCCCGAGCATGGGGCCGGAGTTTTTATTTTCCCCGCCAATTTCCGCCATTTCCCACCACTTTGCGGGCTTGAAGGGACAGTGCCGGTCTTGAACCTCTGGGCAGAGCCGAAGGCCGAAAGTTTTAAATTCCCCACCATTTCCCGCCATTTTCCACCACTTTGGGGGTCTGAAGGGGCCAACGAAGTCCGGGGAGAGTTGAGCACCGAGTTGGAGGAACTTGAGCATGAAAGGGTTTCCTTGGGTCCGACTGTTGGGCATTGGACTCCCGGTGGCCTCAGTGGCCGGTTGGACTGGGGCGCTGTTGCGGCGCGTAGCGGGGCGCCCTGAAATTCATGCTAGAGAGCTGCAATCCTGGAAGTAAAGCAGGAAGTGTCAGTAAACATGGAACATTGCCAGCGCTTCGGCTTCCGGGGTCGTGGCAGACTCGGGATTCTTGGGATTCAGGGGATGGTCCGGAAGGGGTTGCCTTCAAGGAGGGCCCTGCAGGGTTGCAGTTTCTAAATTGGGTTGCCCTGGCGAAGGCTGAACAGGAATTGCGGAGTCAACTTCTCAAGGTTATACTTTCCCGACAGTCCCGTTTACCGGGCCCGCGAGCCCAAAAACGGCGGAAACGCCGGTATAGGAGGATGGAAACATGGCCAAGATTCGGCATATTGCAATCACCACCGAGAACCCTGCTGAGGTCGGCGCCTTTTTCCGTGAGGCTTTCGACATGGTGGACGTACGCAAGAGCGACAACGGCGCAGTGTTCCTCAGCGACGGGTACATCAACCTCGCCATCTTGAACCACAAGACCGAGAAGGACGCCGACGTGGGACCGAACGGTCCCAACTACAACGGCATCCACCACATCGGCTTCAAGGTGGACGACTTGGACGAGGCCAACGCCAAGCTGGAGAAGGTCAACGGCAAGCCCTTGGGCAACCGCGACGGCCTCGAAGTCAACTTGGGCGACGTTCCCCGCAACTACGAGCAGAAGTGGGGCGGCCCCCATGACATGGTGATCGACGTTTCCCACACCGGGTGGGTGACCAGCGAATAGTCGCTGCCCCCGTATAATGGTTGTTAGTAGTAGGGGCGGGTTTCAAACCCGCCCCTACGATATTCACGCCACTGAAGCAGCGGCTCCGGCGGTGGGAATATCGATCGTTTAGCTCCCCGCATTCAGCCTCGAGGGAGGCCCGGCCGCCTACTCGATTACGGCAATGGCCTCGATCTCCACGTCCAGGCCCGGCTCGGCCAAGGCGCCAATCTCCACTAAGGTGTTGGCCGGGTACTCCCCTTGGAAAAACTCCTCCATCAGGGCGTCGTTCTGTTGTGCGGTGGCCCGCCAGTCCTCCACGCTGGTGACGTAGGTGGTGAACTTGGTGATGTCGCCGGGGGTTCCCCCTTCTGCGGCGACTATTCGAATGATGCGGTCGAGGACCACCCGAAGCTGGTCCATAAAGGGGGCTCCTTGGCTGTCGGAGCCCCGGGCGGTGACTCCGGCGATGAACACCAAGCTGCCGCTGCGCACGACGCGGCTGAAGCGAGCGCCTCCCGGTGCGATATCCAAGTGGCTGTTCCTGGTCTTTGGCATGTTGTCCTCCTCTTTCTGGTTGGGTTGGAGTGTGGTGGGTTCTAGAACCGGGACTCGTGGTCAGGCCGTTCCGCAGACCGGATTCTGGCCCGGCCGGGCTCGGCGGTTACCAGTGCGCTCCTTAGTAGTTCGTCACCGTAGCGCTCCAGCACACCCAGACAAGCTCCCGACTGCTGTTGGGCCGGCCAGTTGACCAATCTGATAATTCCAGAATGGGGTTGTTGGTGGAGTACGGCGAGTTCGCCAAAATCTTTGTCCAGAGTCACCAAGATGCGATCAGTTCCAAGGGCATATTCCAAGATACTGGCATCCCCTGGATCTTCCTCCCAATCTCCTACCCATTCGACATCATGGCCGTCTGCCAAGAGGTGGGGAATTGCCCCGCCCCATACGCAGGCGTCGAGAAGCAACCTCACCCAGTTGTCCCAATGGTGAGAGGTTCAATACGTTCCCTGGCGATGACCTTGCGGGCATAAAGCAAGCAGGCCTGTATATCCTCCGGTTCCAACCAGGAATAGCCGGAAAGAATAACTTCAGGGGAGTCGCCAGCCGCTAGCATCCCCAAAACATGCTCGACCGCCAGCCGCCTTCCGCGGAGTATGGGCTTGCCACCGAAGATGTCCGGGTTGGCTGTGATTCTTTGCATCAAATCGGTTTCGTTCATGCTCGTCATTATGCGCTAATCGACTTGCTTGACTCACTGGTTGAACTGGCGGCGACCAATTTCTTGGAGGAGGTCTATTCTAGCAGCTTCCATCGGCTCGAACTGCCTCAGACATAGGAAAGCATCCGGCTGGGTGTTTGGGACGAAGAAGGCCAGGCTCCAAGTGGCGGCGTTTTGCTCCGAGCCTTATAATTGTTCCAGTGTTTCTGAGGCGGGCGGGCGTAGCTCAGTGGTAGAGCTCCAGCCTTCCAAGCTGGTCACGTGGGTTCGATTCCCATCGCCCGCTCCACTGCATCAACAAACAAAGGGGCCCGGGCAGAACCCGGGCCTCGGTCTTGTTGAGGGTTACGGGCGGTTAGTTGGGGTTGCCGCCTGCGGTGATTAACTCCCGGGCTGCGGCAATCACCGTTTCCCGGTCGAGAACGGCAATCAGTTCACCTTCTTCATTGGCTTGGAAGGCCGAGTCTTCGTTGAACCGGGGGGCCAAAGCCGTGGCAGTGGACTTGACCGCCTCTTGGGACAAGCACGCCCCTTCCACTTCAAGGCCGTCGAGATGGCCCTCAATTTCGGAAGTCAACACTTCCACTTCCACCGCCTTGCGCTGGATCTTGCTCAGTTCGTCCAAGTGACGGCCCAAGTAGCAGCCGCCGAACTGCATTACTTGGCACTTGCGCCCTTCCAGTTCGTCATCGAAGAGGTACCTGGGCTCCAGCTCCCACTGTTGCAGGTACTCCCTGACCTCGGTGTCCTCCGAGTCGGGGGTCTCCACGTCGAAGATTAGCTTGACCCGGTGCATGAAGAACTCGGCGGGCTCCACTACGACGAACATCGGTTTACTCCTGCCGGGCGGACTTGAGCGGGGACGCCGGAGTTGCTACCCGTTGACGGCGTTGAGGATGCGGTCAACGTTCTCGGGCCCTTGGGCGATGCTGCCGTCATCGATGCCATGCATTGCCTCGACGATGGCGTCGTTGTAAGGCGTTGGCACGGCAACCTCCCGTCCCTTGCGGGAGATCAGCCCGTTCATGTAGTCAATTTCCGAGTGGCGTCCCTTGTGCACGTCTTGAGCCATGGAAGCCAGCCAGTTGACGTTGCCGCCCCGGGAGGCCATAAGGGCGTCGGCTTCTTCGAAGACGTCACCTTGGTCGGCGGCAGCCCAGAACCCGGCGGGCTTGCCGCTGATGTCAACCACGTTCAGGCCCATGGCCAAGCCCACCTTGGCGCCTTCCTTGGCCAAGTGGATCCGGATGGAGCGGCAGCGGGGGTCATCGGCCATGTCCTGGGAACCGAGGCCGGACATGGCGGAGATGGCGTTGCCCATGCCGTTCTGGCACAGCTTGGCCCAGCGTTCGCCCCAGAGGTTATCGGTGGCGTAGGCGTCGTCGATGCAATTCAGTTTCTGGGCGATGGTTTGGGAGCGTTCCGTGATGCGCCCGTCCTGCTCACCGACCCGGAATACCACGTGGCCGTGGTCCCGGCCGGGCTCCCCGCCGCGGATTACGTGGCCCGGCTCCCACAGGGCCACTTCGATGTGGGAGGCGATGCAGCCGAGCTGCCGGTTGGCCCCGACTATTTCGCCGATGACCGGGTCGTTCCAGCAGTTCTGGATGGACAGGAAGAAGCCTTCAGGCTTGACGTATCTCTTAATGAAGTGGGTGGCCCACTCGGTGTCGTAGGACTTGACGGTGATGAAGGCCATGTCGAAGGGCTCGGAGATGTTCTGGGCGTCGGTGAGGTGCATGGCGTTGACCGGGACGGTGAAGTCGCCCTGGCTGCCGCTGGCCCGGAGCCCTTGCCGGCGCATGGTCTCAACGTGCTCGGGCCACATGTCGATGAAAGTTACGTCTTCACCCTCTCTAACCAGGAAAGCGCCGACGTAGCTGCCCACCGCCCCCGGCCCCATGATAGCGATTCTTTCGGCCACGTTTATAACCTCCGGGGTTGCATTACTGCCCCTAGATCGCCATGCCTACATCACTACGATTACATCACCTTGCCTGCATCACCACAAGGCGGGCGCTGTGGATATGGGAAAGGGCCCTGATCTCATCGAGAACCGGGGCGGGGACCGGATCGTCCAAGCCCAACACCATCATGGCGCGCCCCCTGAGGCTGAGCCGCCCGACTTCCATGAAGCTGATGTTGATGTTGTGTCTTCCGGCTATTGTGCCCACCGCACCGATGGACCCCGGTTGGTCCTCGTTATCCACGAAGAGCAGGTAAGGGACCGAAAGGGTCAGGTCCAGCCAGTAGTTGTTGACCCGGACGATATGGGGTTCGTCCCGCATGGAGGTGCCGGCCAGGGTAAAGTCGCCCTGGTTGGTGCTGAGGGTGACGGTGATCAGGCTGGCGTACTCCTGGGCCAAGGGACTGCGCTGCTCGGTTACGTTCAAGCCCCGCTGCGAAGCCAGCAGGGGTGCGTTGATCAGGTTCACCACTTCTCCGCTGACCGCTTGCAGCAACCCGGCCAGCACGGCCGCCTTCATAATCGGGGTGTCGTGCTGGGCTATCTCCCCCTCGTACCGGATAGTCAGCCCCATGAACTGCCCTTCGGCCATAGCGGTGAGCAGCTTGCCCAGGACCGAGCCCACTTTCAGGTAGGGGGCCACCATGGCGTGGACTTCGGGGGGCACGAAGGGAGCGTTCACCGTATTACGCGCCGGTTGGCCGTTGAGGACTGCCAGCACCTGCTCCGCGGCTTCTACGGCGACTTCCCGCTGGGCCTCTTCCGTTGAGGCGCCCAAGTGGGGCGTTACCAGCACCTTGGGATGCAGGGGCAGGCGGCTGTCCACGGGCGGTTCTTGGGCGAAAACGTCCAAGGCCACGGCGGCCAGCCGGTCCCCGTCCAGGGCCTCCAACAGGGCGGCTTCATCGATGAGTTCTCCACGGGCTACGTTGATGATGCGGGCGCCGGGCTTGATCATGGCCAGTTGGGCGGCACCTATCATTTCCCGGGTGCCTTCGGTCAGCGGCGTGTGCAGGGTGACAAAGTCGGACAGGGCCAGCATTTCGCCCAAGTCCATCAGTTCCACGCCCAACCGGGCGGCGTGGTCCGGGGACAGGAAAGGGTCGTAGCCCAACAGGCGCATGCCGAAGCTCTGGGCCCTTCGGGCCACCTCGGAGCCCACCCGGCCCAAGCCGGCGATGCCCAGGGTCTTGTTGCGCACCTCGATGCCCATGAAGGCGCTGCGCCGCCACTGGCCCTCCTTCATGGACTGGTTGGCATTGGCGATGTTCCGGGAAAGGGCCAGCATCAGCGCCAGGGTGTGCTCCGCCGCGGCTACGGTGTTGCCGGTGGGGGCGTTCACCACTGCGATGCCGGCGCCGGTGGCAGCGTCCAGGTCGATGTTGTCCACGCCGATACCGGCGCGGGCGATGACCTGGAGTTTGCTGGCTTGCTTGATTACGTCGGCGGTTACCTTGGTCTCGCTGCGCACCACCAAGCCGTCGTAGTCTTCCACGACCTGCAGCAGTTCCGGGGGCTTCATTCCGGTCTTGACGTCGACGACCACACCGGAATGGGACTGGAGCAGCTCAACTCCTTCATTGGCTATTGGGTCGGAAACAAGGATTCTGGACATGGTCTCCTGTCGCGGTTGGCCGCCTTGGGGGCAGCTTGGATTTGGGCTTGGAAGCCAGGCCGCGGGCCTGGTGAAGCCCAACCTAAGATATAGGAGAGCCGCTGGCAGCGCAACTGCGAACCCCTAATGCTGCGGACCGGATTCGACCAGTCCCGCTTGACCACAAGCAACCGCGCCATTAGGATAGACCCCGATTCCGCTGCCCTTGCCGTCCCTCTGGGCGCGCCTTCCGGCAGGGTTGCCGGCGGGCGGTAGCGGGCCTGTAATCAAGGCTGAGGATCGGCTGTTTTGCTCCAGCCGGTTTATCCAAGGATGAGGAGAGTACTGTAAGTATGACCACAGCGTTTACCGAGGAAATGGTGGATGTGGGGGGTACCAAGATCCAAGTGCTAAAGGGAGGGTCGGGGGACCCACTGGTGGTGTTTCACGGGGCTGGCGGCAATCCCGGCTGGCTGAACTACGTTAACAGCCTGTCGGACCACTACACCGTCCACATTCCAACCCATCCCGGTTACGCCGGGTCAGAACGGCCTGACTGGTTGGAAAACATTCCCGACTTGGCGGGTTTCTATACATGGTTCCTGGAAGAGCAGGGGCTGGAGGGTTGCCGGGCGATTGGGTTTTCCATGGGTGGATGGGTGGCTTCCGAGATTGCCTCGGTATGCCGCAGCGCCTTCAGCAAGATGATGCTGGTGGATGCCGTGGGCGTGAAGCCGCAGGACGGCGAAATTGCGGACATATTCATCCTCAGCCCGGCCCAAGTCATCGAGATGCTATTCCACGATTCCGGCCAAGCGGCGGAGTACGAACAGCTCTTTGGCGGCGAACCTACTCCGGAACAGACCGACGCCTTGGAGCAGAACCGGGAAATGTCGGTGCGGCTTTGCTGGAAGCCCTACATGTTCAACCCCCGCCTTCCCGGTTTGCTGGGAAGGGTGAAGATTCCCACCCGGATAGTGTGGGGCCGACAGGACAAGCTGGTGCCGCTGGAGTGCGGCGAGCTCTACAACAAGGCCATTCCGGGCTCGGACTTGGTGGTGATCGATAACTGCGGCCACGTGCCCGAGATCGAAAAGACCGACGAGTTTGTGAAGACGGCCTTGGACTTCCTGGCCTAGGGGGCTGTCCCCCCTCAAACTGGACCACGACTCTGGACTACCACTACCCGGCGGGCGTATTTCGCCCGCCGGAAGCATTTCAGGGGAGGTAATTCCGCCCGATGGACGTTTACTACTTCACCGAGCTTCCCTACGCGGAGTTTCCGGAGTCGGAAGCGGAGAAATACCCGTCCATGCGGCTGACGTTCCCCAACACCTACTTCGACCCGGCCAAGGCCCACGATCTGTTCAAGCGCTACTTGGACGAGTACCAGTACGCCGAGGAGGTGGGTTTCGATGGGCTGATGATCAACGAGCACCACAACACTCCTTCCTGCATGGACGTGGAGGTAAACATCACCGGGGGCATTCTGGCCCGGACCACGTCACGCTCCAAGATACTTATGCTGGGGAATATGCTGCCCACCTCGGACAACCCGGTGCGATTGGCCGAGGAGATCGCCATGCTGGACGTGATTTCCGGCGGGCGCATAGTCTCGGGCTTCGTGAGAGGCATCGGTATCGAAAGCTGGGCCAACAACACCAACCCGGTGTACAACCGGGAACGGTTCGAAGAGTGCCACGACCTGATAATCAAGACTTGGACCACGCCGGGACCCTTCCGCTGGGAAGGAAAGCACTACCAGTACCGGGCCATCAACCCCTGGATGCTCCCCCTGCAGAAGCCGCATCCACCGGTCTGGGTGCCGGGCACCGGCAGTCCGGAGACGGTGGAGTGGGCGGCGCTGAACCGCTACACCTACGCCGCTTTCCTGACTCCCTTGGACGTGGCCCAAGGTTTGTTCCAGAACTACCGGGAGGTGGCCGCCGGAGAGGGGTGGGAGCCGACTCCGGACAACTTCGCGTTCATGGTGTGTTGCCACGTCAACGAGACCGAGGAGAAGGCCCAGGAGGCGGGGAAGGCCTTTTTGTGGAGGATGAACCATCCGCTGCGGGGACCGAGGGAATACTGGTCTCCCCCGGGCTACACGTCACGGGCGGGCGCCGCGGGGGTGGCCCGGAGGCGTCCCACGCCGCTGAACGAAATGTCCTACGAAGAGCTGCAGAGCAGGCACCACTTGGTGGTGGGAAATCCCGACTCCGTGACCCGGCAGTTGCGCCACATAAAGGACACGCTGGGAGTTGGTGCGCTGCTCTTGGAAGCCCAGGATGGTCCCCTATCCCACGAGGACACCATGACGTCGTTGGAGTTGATGGGTAAGGAAGTGATTCCGGCCCTGAAGGACTAGCGGTCCAAAATCTTTGAATCGGTGGTTAATCCCACAATGACGGGGCGGGTTTCAAACCCGCCCCTGCGTTAGCCTTCAATACTTGAGGTGCCGGTCTTATAGAGGGTTCCCAAAGATGGTGTTTGCGTGCCCGGATTTTCCTCGGTCAGCAAAGTACGACCCGGAATGGGTTATCGAGAATACGATGGGGCCAAATGTTCTCTGGCTGACGGAGTCGCTGGCCCAAGTGATGGAACTCAAGCCAGGGATGCGTGTTTTGGACATGGGTTGCGGCAAGGCCATCAGCTCGATTTTCCTGGCCAAGGAGTTTGACCTGCAGGTCTGGGCGGCGGACCTGTGGGTCCCTCCCGGCGAAAACTGGCAGCGAATCCGCCAAGCCGGCCTTGAGGCCAAGGTATTTCCCGTTCACGTCGAAGCCCACGCCCTGCCCTTTGCGGAGCAGTTCTTCGACGCCATTCTCAGCATGGACGCCTACCACTACTTCGGCACCGACGATCTGTATCTCGGCAACCACCTAGTCCAGCTCGTCAAACCCGGAGGGCAGATTGGAATCGTAGTTCCGGGTCTGATTCAAGAGTGGCCCTCAGCGGATATACCGGGACACCTCAAGCCGTACTGGGAATATGAAATGAACTGTCTTCACAGTCCAGACTGGTGGCGGCGCCACTGGGAAAGGAGCGGCCTGTTGACCGTGGAGCTATCTGACATGATGCCCAACGGTTGGAAGCACTGGTTGACCTCGGCCTCGGTTCTGGCGCAACGGGGAATCGAACCGGGCTATGAGGAGGAAGCCGAAATGCTGCGTTTGGACGATGGAAGGAACTTGGGGTTCACCCGCATGGTGGCCCGAAGGCCTCCGTCCGCCGAATGAGGTCCCGGGGCATTCTCCAAAGGTGCTCAGCCATGCCCATGCGGGGATAGTTGGCTAACCATCAGTAGCACAGTAGCAGGCCGGCAGCCGGCGGCTAGCCACTGGCCGTTAGACCAGGCAGGGCACCGAAAGTTCGCTGCAGGTGTCCCGCAGCCAGTCCACCACCTCGTTGTGCAGCGGGATTCCCTCGCTTCTCCGGACCTCTTCCATTTCCGCTTCGGGCTGACCGGCTACCATCACCCGGTCGTGGCCCGGAGCAGGCTTGGTGGTCTTCATCATCTCCATCCACTCGTCCATGGTCGCCTTGAACTCCTGCACGTCGGTAAAGGCGTCCACGCTGTAAGCGGCAACGTAGTGGCCGAAGTTGGGGCGTCCGGGGGACACCCCATAGCCGAATCCGGTGAGAACCCCGCCCAGGATATCCACGATGCAGGAAAGCCCGTAGCCCTTGTGGGACCCCAGCTCCCGGGTGCTGCCCAAGGGGAGAAGGGTGTAGGCGTCAGGGGTCTCGACCTCTTCCATGATGGGATTGCCATCGGCGTCGGCCAGCCAGCCCGGCTCCAGCTTGGAGCCCAAGCGGCGGGCGATGCCGATCTTGTTGCCGGCGACGGTGCTGGTGGCGGCGTCGAAGACAAAGGGCGGCTCCTTCCCGGCGGGCACGGCAACGGCGATGGGGTTGGTGCCCAGACGGGCCTCGGCCCCGAAGGTCGGCAGCACGGTGGGAGGGCAACTGGTCATACAGACGCCGATCATGTCGTGCTCCAAGGCCAGCATGGCGTGGTAGGACGCCATGCCCAAGTGGCGGGCGTTGCCGATGGAGGCCATTCCGACGCCCACCTGCTTGGCTTTCTCGATGGCCAGTTGCATGGCCTTGGGGGTGATGATAATTCCCAGGCCCCGGTCCGAATCTATGGTTACCGTGCTGGGTGACTCCCGGATCACCTTCCAGTCGGGACGGGGGTTGATCTGGCCGATCTGGTACTGGTTAACGTAGTTGCGAAGCATGTTGGAAACGCCATGGCTGTCCACTCCCCGGAGGTCGGCCAGTACCAGCACATCGGCCGCCAGCACGGAGTCTTCCCTGGGGACTCCCACCTTTTCGAATACACCGGCGACGGTGGTCTTCAGGTCGTCACCCTGCACCAGAATGGCGTCTTCCAAGTCAACCCTAAAACGTTGCAGCAAAGCTGCCCTCCTGTGTCTGACTGGATCAGTCCCCCTTCCGGGACTGCTCTTCTTAACTCAGCCGGAATATCAAGGTGAAAAGAGAAGCGATTAACCCTGCGCCGATAGCCAAAGAGGAATAGAAAATACGATCGATTCGGGCGTGAATCTCACCGAACCGGTCGTTGGTCTGGTCGATTCGAACGTTGGTCTGGTCGATTCTGGCGTCTATTTGGAGGAACCGGTCGTTGGTCTGATCGATTCTGGCGTCTATTTGGAGGAGCCGGTCGTTGGTCTGGTCGATTCTGGCGTCTATTTGGAGAAGTCGTTCATTCGTTTGGTCTAACCGAGTGTTTATGTTCCGGATTTCGCGCTGGAACTCCAACAGTCCTGCCTTGATATCTTGCAAGGCAATGGAATGTTCCTCAAGTCGCTCTTCCAGCGTTGCCAGACGAGGGCCAAATTCTTGCTCTGTTACCATCGCACCCGGCTTTACCTTGGAGTTCGGACATTATACATCCCTTGGATAACCGCTGCTATTGCAGACCGAGGGGCAGATGTGCAATCCGAAACTGCCTCGTTCCCATGGGCCTGGTCCCGGTGCCGGTGCAGTGTTGCGCAGTCCGGCAGGGGTCTGGTCTTACAGATCGTTGATATAATCGAGTCATCAGGAGACTGGCGTCGGCCCGGCCGTATCCTCCAGCCATTCCAAACAAACGTTCCAATGCGGGGCGGGTTGGCTGGCTATGCCGGGCAGTGAGCCATCACTAGAGGAAACAATGACCCTGAACATTGAATCGGCCATCGACATCCTGGCGGCCTTGGGGCAGAACCCCGCCGTGGCCTTCCACGAGGACCCCGTGGCTGCTACGGTCCGGTCAGTCCTAGAAGAGGCTGGGCTGAAGTACGAGACCGACGAATTCGGGAATATCATTTGCCGGCTGCCGGGCAATAGTCCCGGGGAAACGCCGCTGGCGCTGGTGGCCCACATGGACCATCCCGGATTCGAAGCCGTGGAAGCCTCGGGCGATTTCCTAGTCGCCGAAGCCTCCGGCGGCATACCGGAAGGAGCTTTTTCCGATGGGGTCCCGGTGCAGGTGCTGTTGGCCACGGGAGAGCGCCTGGCCGGCACTGTGGCGGGGCGGCATGGGGACGAGGCCGGCCGCCGGGCCTTGATCCGGCTGGAGGCCCCGAGGACTTTGGAATTCCCCAGGCCGGTGGTGTTCGACCTGCCCGACTTCCAGTTGGACGGTGACTTCATCCGCATGAGAGCGGCGGACGACCTGGCCGGTTGCGCTTCCATACTGGCGGCCCTCAGAACCCTGGCCCAAGAGCCTGACAACCCGGGAGACGTCTACGGCGTATTCACCCGGGCTGAGGAGGTCGGGCTGGTGGGCGCCCGCTTGATGGCCGAGGCCGGGACACTGCCCCCGGAGACTCTAGTGCTGTCCGCCGAGTCCAGCCGCACCCTGCCCGGAGCGGAGCAGGGACTGGGGCCGGTAATCCGGGTTGGCGACGCCGGTTCCACCTTCAACAACGAAGCAGAGTCCTGCTTGATCAAGGCCAGGGAGGCGCTTCAAAACGGAGACGAAGGGTTCAAGTCGCAGCGCCAGTTGATGAGCGGAGGCGTATGCGAAGCCAGCGCCTTCGCGGTCCACGGCTACCGCACCACCGGGATAGCCTTCCCCTTGGGGAACTACCACAACGGCGCGCCCAGCGGGCAGGTGGAAGCCGAATTCATCCACCGGGATGACTTCCTGGGCGGGGTGCGGCTGATGGCGGAAGCGGCCCGCCAAGTGAGCCAAAGGGGGGCCACCAGGTTCCTCCAGCGCATAGGCCCCGTCTCCCAAGAGTTCCGGGACCGGTTGAGCAGTACCGCATAAAGGGGAGCAATACCGGGAAAGGGGCAAAGACTAAGCGTGACCGGTTTGGGCGTTGTACCAGTCCAGGATTTCGCTGCCGGTCATGTATTCTACTCCCTGGAACCGGCTGAGATACTCGAAAATCCGGTCGTAGTATTTGATGCGGTGGGCCGCCCCGGTGATGTAGGGATGGGTGGATACGGCCATGACCCGGGAACTCTGCGCCCCCTCGGCATACAGCGTGTCGAAATGGTCCTTGGTCCGATCGAAGATTTCCGGGGAGCGGTGGTGCTGGACTGCATAGATGGGTATGTCGTTCAGTTCGACGGTGTAGGGGACTGAGACCAGGCGGCCTGACTTGACCTTCATCTCGTAGGGCTGGTCGTCGTTGCACCAGTCACAGACGTACTCAATGCCTTCTTCGGCCAGGATATCCGGCGTGTCGAAGGTCTCCGCCAAGCCGGGCCCCATCCAGCCTCGTGGGGCCTTGCCGCTGAAGTCCCGGATGGTGTCGATGGAGCGGCGGATTACCTCCCGCTCGTCGGTTTCCACGTTGAGCACCCTCTGGATGAAGCCGTGGCCCATCAACTCCCAGCCCGACTTGAGGCACTCTTCCACGAGTTGAGGGTAGCTCAGGCACACCGAGGCGTTCAGGCTGACCGTGGCCCTGATGCCCCACCGGTCCAATACTTGCTTCATTCGCCAAAACCCCACCCGGAGTCCGTAGTCAAACCAGCCGAAGTTGGGAATGTCCGGCAGGACTTCCCGGCCTTGGGGAGTGGGCAAGACGGTGCGGGCCATGGGTTCTTTGATGTCCCACTCCTCCACGTTGATGACCGGCCAGACTGCAATCCGGCTGTTGTTGGGGAGACGCAGGGGTGTCCGCTCAAATATAGAGGAGAATTCGGCGCGGGGGTTTGACATGGGCTCTCCTTGACGGTGCGGCCAATGGCCAGACCTACCGGAACGTGGGCAGGAGGATGGGAGGCCTAGACTTGCAGGGCCTCCAGCCCGGCCTTGGCTATGTCTTCGTCTTCTTGGGCGGCCAAGCCGCTGACGCCGATGCCGCCCATTATGGCGCCGGTCTCGGAGTGGACTACCACCACGCCGCCCTGTACCGCAGCCAGCATGGGGTCTCCCATCTCTGCCACGGTGCGGCCTTGGCCCTTCAGCCTTTCGGCGTAGTCGGCGGAATTCTGACCGGAAAGGGCGCAGGTGTAGGCCTTCCGGATGGCCATCCGCTGGGGAGTGGGACGGCACCGGTCCATGCGGGCGAAGCTCAACAGGTTGCCGGTGTCGTCCACTATGGCAATGGTCACGGGCCGGTCTGGCTCACGAGTGGCGATTTCCAACATTGCGTTCATGGCTCTTTGGGTCTGGTCCAAGCTGAGCATGGGCTTATCGTACATTTGAAATCTCCCTCCTCGGTCGTTAGTGGTGCGGGTGAATTGGCCCCATTCTAGTCTGGCGTGTTGTGCCGGGCAATCGGTCTAACGGCGGCCTTGGAAGACCAGCGTAAGCACCGCCAGGTTGTGGTAGACCCGGTATTCGTCGGCCAGCATGTCTTGGTGCACCAGCAGGTTCCTGAGGTAGTTAAGGCCGGTGAGCAGGTGCCCGACGACAATGCCCATTCCTTGGTGTCTTGCCATGTGTCCGCCGATGAACCGGCGCAACCGTGCCTCCACGTCTTGAAGGGTCTCGCCATTAGAATGGTGGTCGGCCCGGTACAGGTGGCCGTAGACCTCCCCGGGGTCCATGTCGGGGAAGGCTTCCTGGAAAGACTTGCCCTCCAAGTCCCCCTCTCCCCGTTCCCGCAGCGCCGGCGTAGCAATGTAATCGAAGCTGTATCCGTGGCGCCGCCGCAGCCGCTGGGCCAAGCGGCTTCCCGTCAAGTTGGCCCGGGAGAGGTCCGAGGAGAACACCACGCTGGGCGGCCCTTCAACTTCGGCTATCAGGTCAGCCAGCCGGTCCACCTGTGGCCCGTAGCCAGGCTCCAGCGTCGTGTCCCTCTGCCCTTGAATCAGCCCCTTGGAGTTGAACTTCGTAGCGGCGTGGCGGACTAGAAGTATCCGGTCCAATGGCATTTTCGCCTCTTCTTATGCCCCCGTCGGGAGTGGCGCCAGTATATGCCCGGCCCCTTGGAGCGGCAAGGCAGAAGGAGGAATTGCAGCCTTATTCAATGGGCGCAGCGTGGGCCCTGTGCTAGAATTTCGCCAGCGGCGTAGAGGGAGGCTCAGGCATGGCCAAGGTGCTGGACGGGACTGCGCTGGCGGGAGAGGTCCGGGCCGAGGTGGCGGAGGGAGTGCGGCAACTGGGGGCCAGCCACCAAGTTACCCCCGGGCTGGCGGCGGTGCTGGTCGGCGGCGACCCTGCCTCGGCCATCTACGTGCGTAACAAGCGGCGGGCCTGTGACGAAGCGGGCATGTTCAGCGAGACCTTTGCCCTTCCGGAAGAGACCACCCAGCACCAACTGGTGGACTTGGTAAACCGGCTCAACCAAGACACCAGTTTTCACGGGATCCTGGTACAACTGCCCCTTCCCCCCCAGATAGACGTCCAAGGGGTCATAGATGCCATCGACCCGGACAAGGACGTGGACGGCATGCACCCGGTCAACTTGGGCAGGCTGGCCCAAGGGCGCCCGGTATTCATTCCGGGGACCCCGGCGGGGGTGCAGCAGATTCTATTAAGAAACGGCTACGACCCGGCCGGCAAGAACGTGGTCATCTGCGGGCGCAGCGAGATCGTGGGCAAGCCGCTGGCCTTGCTGCTGATGCAGAGGCAGGCGGGCGGCAACGCCACGGTCACCGTCTGCCACACCCGTACCAAGGACCTGGCATCCCACACCCTTCGGGCGGATATCCTGGTGGCGGCCATGGGGCAGCCCAAGGCCATCACCGCGGACATGGTGAAGGAGGGCGCCGTTGTCATCGACGTGGGCATCAACCGGGTGGAGGACTCGTCCCGCCGGAGCGGATACCGCTTGGTGGGGGATGCCGACCACGATGCGTTGCAGGACATCGCCGAGGCCATCACTCCCGTGCCGGGTGGAGTGGGCCCAATGACCATTGCCATGCTGCTGGTCAATACCTTGACCGCAGCAAGAAACAGCGTGGGGGCCGGTACACCGGCCTGAGATGCGCACCAGCGATTTCGACTACCACCTGCCCCCGGAATTGATTGCCCAGACACCCTTGGAGCAGCGGGACGAGTCCCGTCTGCTGGTGCTGGACCGGGGTTCAGGGCAGACGCAACACCGCAATTTCAGAGACCTGTTGGAATACCTGCGCCCCGGGGACGTGATGGTGTTCAACCAAAGCCGGGTGATTCAAGCACGAGTCCGGGGACGGCGGGCCGACACCGGCGGCAGGGTGGAGTTACTGTTGCTGCGGGAGGAGTCACCGGGTGTATGGCAAGCCTTGGCCCGGCCCGGCAGGAGGCTGCGCCCGGGAAGCCGGGTAGTCCTGGGCGGAGGACCGGACGGACAACCGGCGCCGGGAGCACAGGAGACGGGAGACGGGCTCGTGGCCGAGGTGCTCGATTCCCACGACGACGGCACCAAAACCATACGGTTGCCGGCGAGCGCCGCCGGAGAAGGACTTGCCCGGGTCGGGAGCGTCCCCCTGCCGCCCTACATTCACCGGAGGCTGGACGACGCCGAGCGTTACCAGACGGTGTACGGAAGGGAGCCGGGGAGCGCGGCAGCCCCCACCGCTGGGTTGCACTTCACGGAGGAGCTTCTCGAGGACATTCGCGGCTTGGGGGTGGAGACGGCGTTCGTCACTCTGCACGTGGGGTTGGACACCTTTCGCCCGGTGCAGGGGGAAGACCCGGCAGAGCACGAAATACACACGGAATACTTCCGGGTAGACCAGGGGGCGGCCGACTCGGTAAGCCAGGCGAAGCGGGAGGGACGCCGGGTGATTGCTGTGGGCACCACCTCGGTAAGGGTGTTGGAGGGCGCTGCGTCCCAGGCGCCGGGGAGCGCCGCCGGGCTGGAAGCGCAATCGGGATGGGCGAGTTTGTTCATCCTGCCCGGCCACCGGTTCCGGATGGTGGACGCCATGATCACCAACTTTCACCTGCCCCGTTCCACGCTGTTGATGCTGGTGTCGGCCTTTGCCGGCCAGGGCCAAGGGCCCGGAGCGGAAACCGGAGCAGGGCTGGACATGGTGCTTTCGGCATACCAGGAGGCCATCGACCGTCGTTACCGCTTCTACTCCTTCGGAGATGCCATGCTGATGTTGTAGGGTGCGGGCACTATTCAGGGACTGGGGCCTTCCGGGCGGTGCGACGAAAAAGCGCCGGCACATAAGACCGGCGCTTTAGTTCCGAGGAAAACTTTCTTATTGTCCGGGCAGGGGTTGGCGTTATCCGGCGAGGACTTGGGCCACCAGTTCGTCGGCGGACTTCTCCAAGTCGATGGGTCCGTTGTAGCCCTTCTGCTCCACCGGGATGTCGGCGAATACCTCGATCCGGTTGCCCTCGGGGTCGTAGAAGTAGCAGGAAACCCCGGCCCCGTGGCTGACGGTCCGGTCGATGGTTATGCCCATGTCCTTGAACGTCTGGTAGAAGTGCCTGACGTCCTCGACGTCGTTAACCCGGAAGGACATCTGTTGGATGATCCTGGCATCACCTTCCCGGCCTCGGACCAGCACCACCTCGTGGTCTTCCTTCTCGATGTCGGCGGTGAGGAACACCATGCGGTCCTCATTGCGATGGGACTCGGTAAGGCCGAGGGTGTCGCAATAGAACTTGGTCATGTTGTCCAGGTCTTTTACGAAAACACCTACGTGGCTCAGTCCGTTGATCCTGCCCATTGTTACACCTCCTGCGTTTTGGCCGGTGAATCCGGGTCTCGCCGGTGCGAATTGCGGCGATTCTAAGCCCGGCTGCCGGGGGAGTCAAACCGGGATTACACAAGCTGCAGCAACTGGAGAATGTTGCCGTCGGGGTCCTTTATGGTCGCCACCCAGCCGCCCCAGTGTTCCTGCTCCGGCAGGCGGATGAACTCCACTCCGAGCTTGGTCAGGCGGTCGTACTCGGCGTGGATGTCGTCCACTCCCAGGTGAGGCATAATCCGGAAGGGGTCAGAAGCCTCGCCGGACACCCCGCTGTGCACTCCGATGTTGAGCCTGCAATCGCCCAGATCGAAGTTGATGAAATCGTCGTGGTCGGCGTGCAATTGCAGTTGCATGGTGTCTTGGTAAAAGTGACGCAGGCGTTCAAGATTATCGGTCCAAAAGGTGATTCCAACCACTCCGGTTATCATCTTCTACCCTCACATTCTATCTTCCCGGATGGAGTCTCAAAAAAGCACAAATCCCCCGCACCGGAGAGGGCCCGGCGCCGGGGATTTGGGAAACTGCTCAGACCTGTTAGTGGGCGACGGGTTGGGCTTGGTGCTTGGCTGCCGAGCAACTTGGACACCAGCCGTAGAAGTCCACTCTCTGCCAAGCGACTTTGAAGTCGGACTGCCTGGAAATTTGGTTCTTCAGCCGGGAGACGGCTTCCTGGCCGGCGTCGGCATCCACCACGTTCTCACACTGGATGCAGACCAAGTTGACGTGGGGTCCGACGTTGGACTCGTAGCGGGACATTTTCTCGAAGGGCAATTCCTGGATCATGCCGCTGCGCTGCAGGACTCCAAGGTTGGAGTAGATGGTTGCCAGGGTCATGGAGGGGAAGTGATCACGGACCCTTTCGTATATTTGCTGCACGGTGGGGTGGTCGGTGGAATTCAGTACGGCTTCGGCGATTGCGAGCCTTTGGGGCGTAACCCGAACGCCCCACTGCCGCAGGCGGTCAACAATTTCTTCTTGGGTCAAAAGGACACTCCAGGGAAGCAGGCTAACCTTGCAGGGGCGGGGGATTCTACCTGGGATTTCCCCGCCGATTTCCGTTGAAGTAGAAGTTTAACTATAATCATAATATGTCTCATTAGCAACCCCAAGCGTAGCCGCCGGGGGTCTTTGGGCCCCCTGCGGAGTACAGTGCGTAGTCTGTTGAGGCTGTGGCGCCGTGCCGGCTGATGGGGCTTGGTGGCTTGCCTTTTTAGGTGCGTGCGCCGGGCACAAGTCCATAAACCGGCGTTGGAGGGGTTATACTGGAAGGTAACGACCGGCGACCTTCCGGCCAGGCGGGCCGAGGGCGGTCGGCGGCATGTTCCACCAATAGCGGAGAGATGGCTGAGCGGACGAAAGCGCCGGTCTCGAAAACCGGTATACCCCCGTGGTATCGTGGGTTCGAATCCCACTCTCTCCGCCAAACTATTGTCCATGATAGTCCAATGCAGTCGCATTTGGCTGGTTGCCAGCTACAAATAATGACTCTCGCCTCTTGAATTTGTCCAATCGAGTCCTCTAAAATCCCATTACGTACCCCACGTGCTGTGGGAAAATATGTGGGAATGGGAGGAGGGGAATGGCCAAGCTAACAGCGCTTTCCGCAAGAGCACTCAGCTCACCTGGCAGACATGGGGACGGCGACGGGCTCTATCTTAACGTTTCCAATTCTGGCACCAAATCGTGGGTACAACGAATAGTTATCGAAGGACGCCGAAGGGACATAGGACTTGGGTCCTATCCTGCTGTCAGCCTTGCCAAAGCGCGCTCCATAGCCCAGGGCAATCGTTGGGCCGTTTCTGAAGGCCGCAACCCCCTTGAGGAAAAACAGGAGGCGAGGGAAGCGGCCCTTAGACCCACACCCCGCACGCCTTCTTTTGCCGAAGCGGCGGAGAGTGTCATTGAGTTGCGTCGCCCCACATGGAGCAATTCCAAACACGCTGCCCAGTGGCAGAGTACGCTGGCGACTTACGCTTACCCGTCGATAGGAACCAAGCTGGTGGAGGAGATTACCAGTGGCGACGTGCTGTCCGTCCTCACACCCATCTGGACCAGCAAGCCCGAAACAGCCAGCCGCGTCCGCCAGCGGTTGGAAACAGTCTTCGATTGGGCCGTTGCCCAAGGCTTGCGTCTGGACAACCCAGCCAGCAAGGCCGTGACCCGGGTACTACCCCGCCTCTCCAAAACCAAGAACCACCATCCCGCCCTGGCTTATCAGGAGGTTCCGGCCACCCTGATAAAGGTGCGGGATTCCACCGCTGACCCTATGACCAAGCTTTCCTTCCAATTCCTGGTGTTGACCGCAGCCCGCTCCGGTGAAGTGAGGCTAGCGGAGTGGTCGGAGATTGAGTGGGAGTCTCGGACCTGGACCGTTCCACCGTCGCGCATGAAGGCTCGCCGTGAACACCGGGTCCCGCTATCAAATGCCGCCATGGAAATTCTTGCTGAGGCGAAGGCCCAATCTGGGGACGACAAGGGTCCGGTGTTTCCCGCCCCACGCACGGGAAAGCCGCTTTCTAATGTGACTCATTTGGCGCTGCTCCGACGACTGGCCGTAGCTGCTGTGCCTCACGGATTCAGAAGTAGCTTCAGAGATTGGTGCATTGAGCAAACTGATACGCCGTGGGCCGTATGCGAAGCTGCCCTAGCTCACAATCTGGGCAACTCCACAGAGACCGCCTACGCCAGAAGCGATCTTTTTGAGAAGAGGCGAGAACTAATGGATGCATGGGCTGAATTTCTGTGCGGCCCAATATTGGAAAACGGGATGAGAGGTGGATAGGGCGGCCCAGATCCACAGGCGGCTGGCTATGTCTTGAGCCGATGTCGAAGACATCGCTCTGCTTCTCAACCAAGAGAGAGCCAGAGTCCTCTATTAGCAGTGATTCACTATTACTCTTTCAAATGGGTGGCTGCGATTTTTTTCAACGGGCCTCAGAAACTAAGGTACACAGGGGTCGGCGATTTGTCCAACCCATGGCTCTGGAGAGATCGGCATCTAGTGGTTCGATTCCCGTAAGGTGGTCCTGGATAGACTCGAACTATCGACCTCGGTCTTATCAGGAACGCGGTGGGCCATCGGGGCACCAAAACCATTCCCTTCAGAGCCCTTGGGATGATTGGACCACTCTTTGCGGCATGTAAGACTGCAACCCATTGTGAAAGATTATGTGGGCAAAAATGTGGGTAATGAGTCCCAGAGTTAGCAATTCCACAGCTAAACTGCATCCCTCCTCCGGCACCAGTAGAGCGCCGCTCAGCCAGTTGGCTTCGTCCTCTACGTCTCGGTCCCAATATCGACATCCCAGTTCATCCATGGCTGCGTTTGGAGGATGAAGCAGCAATCCGTGGGAGAGTTCGTGACGGATGTCGCTGACCTGACGGCCAGGAACGTGGGAATCATTGAAAACTATCGTCCGTTCATTTCCCCGAAACACGGTGACACCTGAAAAAATTCCCTGGCCTTCGTTCAGGAAGAGGGCCGCGGCCAAGGGGGCAGCTTCTTTCAGACTGGATAAGGGGATAACTGGGATCTCCAGATGCTCGGCTAACTGCCAAACGTCAAGGGGCGAGTCAAGAGCCAGTCCCAACTCTTTCCTCACTTCGCGAGCGATGGCATTCGCCTCTGTCTTGAACCCCCTCCTCAAAGGGGCTAACCCGTGTTCCTCAGCCGTTCGTAGGCCGCCTTCACCATTTGATCCAACGCTTCTGCCGCCTCGGCAGACAACTGAGGATCACCCTTGAGGTAGGTGGAGATCATCGTCAAGGATCCCGGAGTAGCCCTGCCTTCGCTGTTGTCGACAAAGGTGTCCGCACTCAGGCCTGCCCATGTCACCAGAGCCGCCAGGCTGTCCACGTCTGGACGTCGGCCTTGAGCCATTCGAGTCAGAGTCGAAGCGCTGACCCGGGCCTCTTCTGCGATCTGCTTCCAGGTGTACCGCCGCGAGCGACGCTCAGCGTCCAGCGCCGCGTAGAACGCATCGGCATCAAAGCGTCCCCTCCTTGTTCTGCCGAATTCGCCCTCGGGCTCACTTTCTGGTAATTGCCCTCTTGCAATCATACATCACCAATGCAATAATTGTTAATGTCGAATCGGCCATCGGTTTGACAATCACTTTATAGCCTAGGGCGGCAAATTTCAAGAGCCGCTCTCAAATCAGAGGCAAAGGAGAAAACACCATGGCAGATGCACAGTCCATTGAGATACCTCGGCGTTCCATCCCGTTCACTATCGACGGTCAGCCCTTCACGACCGACGACGTCAGCCAGCCCGCGGAGGACCTCCTCAAGCTGGCCGGGCTGGACCCTGCCAACTATGACCTCGGGGAATTGCAGGGAAAGGAGCACATCCAGACGAGACGCTTCAAAGACGACGAACTGGTAGAAATCGACAAGGACGCCCGGTTCGTGTCGATTCGCCAATCGGGAGATGTCGCCTGATGAATGCCGGTGTCCAGAAGTTCATAGACGACATGACCAAAGCAGGCTTCCCCTCGATGGTCGAAGGCGAAGTCGTGACCTTTCAGATAGTCCCCGTGGACGGTGCTCACGCCGGCTGTTCAGTAGACACCGGCGTGAGCACCGGTGAACTGGACCCATGGCCCCAGGTGCCCCCTCACTGGGTTCATTTTCCCTCCGAGGTCACGTTGTCCAGAACCAACAGCCAAGCGTCGCCGAAATCGGGATGGCTCATGCATAGCCGCAACCTATCAGACTGGGGAGACGCCCCACCTGCAATAAGCTGGGCCAGCCACGTTCGATCGGTCCTCAGCGAGGCAATATCATGATTGCTGACTCCACCTCAGTCGCCATGACGGCGGCAACAGAGAAAGCCCTCCTATCCCTCCTGGTACGGGAGGACGGGCAGGAAGACCTGTGCCTTGCAACCTACCGACCGTCCACGGGCGCCATGCGGACCACCGCTCTGATCAGAACGGTGATTCCCCCTGAGGAGGGGGACCGATTCGTGCACGGCAACGCAACGGTTACCGGCAACTATATGTTGAGGGCGGCAGAAATCGCCCAGAGGGACGGAAGCGGCCTAGTGCTGCTGCACAGCCACCCTGGTGCAAACACCTGGCAGTCTATGAGCAGACCCGACCAGGACACCGAATCGAGCTATGCCTATCTCGTTCGGGAGATCACTGGATACCCCCTGGTCGGGATGACCCTCGCCACAGGAAACAATACCTGGTCGGCCCGCCACTGGCCCGTTGGAGCGGGGAACCAGAGCAGTCGACACCACTGCACTAATGTCCGAGTGGTCGGGGAAAGCCTCGCCGTCTCCTGGAACCACGAGTTACGGCCTCCCCCAAAGTCGGACGAGAGACAGCTCAGGTCGGTAAGCGCCTGGGGCGAACACTGTCAGGCCGACCTCGCGCGGCGCAGGATCCTGGTGGTTGGCGCAGGGAGTGTGGGGCTGGATGTGATACTGCGCCTCGCCGCGTCAGGAATTTGCCGGCTTACAGTTATGGACTTCGACGTCGTCCAAATGTACAACCTGGACCGTCTTATCGGTGCGACGCACCGGGACGCCCGGCTAAAAAGAGCGAAAACCCATGTCGCCCACCGTGAGGCACAAAGGGCGGCTACCGCTAACGATTTCCAAGTGGATATCTCACACTATTCCATCTGCGAACCCGAAGGGATGAAACTGGCTCTCGACCACGACATCGTCTTCTGCTGTGTCGACAAGCCTTGGCCCCGAGCTGTGCTGAACGCCATGGCCTACACGGATCTGATACCGGTCATCGACGGCGGCATACGGATAGACACTCTGCCGGACGGGAGGATGCGCAACGCCATCTGGCGGTCCCACGTCATCAGGCCGGAACGGCCCTGCATGAGCTGCAGCCGCCAACTCAATCTCGCCGAAGTACAACTCGACAAGCAAGACCTCTTGAACAGACCAGAGTACATCTCAGGGAATGGTGGTGCGAAGACGCCCACTAACCAGAACGTGGCTCCATTGTCTGTCAACGTGGCAGGCAGCCTGCTGGCCCAATACGTTAGTTTGAGCGTGGCGCCCGCCGGCCTGGGAGACCCGGGACCCCTGAGGTACTCACTCAGTTCCCACTTTCTGGAACACCTGGAGGACGGTACCAGGGTCTACTGCCCGGTGGAGCAGCAGGAAGGTGCAGGCGACCAGAGGACCGATATGACTGGCCGACACGAAGAAGCTGAAAGAATGAGGCAAGCGATGGTCTCGCCGGGTGCCAGAATCCGCTTGCTGCGTTGGGCAGAAGATGGCATACAGGCAACTGCCAAACAGCTTGACCGACTGATCAGGTAGCCGCCCCAAGGCGTACCATAGCCGTAAGGATCCGCGGGTCCCAATGCTGGCAACCGTTGCCGACACTGTGGACCCTTTGCTCAGGGGCCACTACCCAATGGTGCAGGCTCGCAATGTGTGTCCTACTGAAATCGTTGCTTTCCAGACGATAATGCCTCCCTTTCACCGGCACAAAGACGGACCGTTTCGCCGATCCGCAGTATTGACGACCCGCAAACGCTTGTCTATGATGCAAACACATTGAATTCCAGCGGCCCTGCCATGGAATCAGGATTTTACATCCAAACTTTATCGCGCCCGCATTGTTTTGACTCAAGGTAAACCCGGTCGGCGGAACAGCGCCAGTTGACTCCGGAAGATACGGATGGGACAGACGGTTCCATAGGGTGCGCTATCATTGTGGGCTTGTTGAAGGTTGATCCGTTCACATCACCCTCCGTGAGCGCGAAGATAACCTCGCCCCTTCACTACCAGAAACCTTAGCTGTCAGACCTCCGGTTCGCGACGGCTTCCACCAGTGAAGATAGTTAGAAGGAGAAAAGAAGCTATGCCTAATAAGAAGCCGACCCGTCTTGACCTTTCGCGGATGGACGAAGAGGTCAAGCGCATGTTACGACAGACACCACCGGAAGTAATTGAAAAGATGGACCAGCGCCTTCAGGAATTGCGAAAGTCTCCGACAGGCGCAACCTCGGACGAATTGCTTCGGAAGCGCGCCGGCTGATTGCCAACCAGAACACCGAGACCCGAAAAGAGCTAGGGACCCACCCTAGCTCTTTATTCTGACTCACCGAGGTCACTTATTATCGTGTTCGAACGCTTTCAGGTATTGCCTATCGGCGATGTCTTTACGGACGCCACCTCCAGGCCATTTCCCCCGAATGTAGCTAGCAGCCTGCTTGAACTCCTGGACTCCCTGGAAACCCCGGCCAGAACTGCAATCTTTGAAGCGTATTACATTGATGTGGACTATTCCGCATCATACTACGACCAGCGGGGACGCTCGTTTACTCCGGACAAGCGGGGCACAACCCGGGTCCACTTCTTCTCGCAGAACCTGCCCAGTAACGCGCTGGACAACGCCGAAACGGAAGTGGTCAGAATCATGCGGGAGTCTTACCTCGGTTTCACCGTACTCAGGCCCGAGACGCCCGTCACGCTAGGGAGAACCTTCATTGCCTGTCCCAGCGAAATTTCCGGATTGCCGGTCAGATTCCCTACCAGAGGCACTACCAAGGTGGACCTGGCGGGAATCCCGCTTGAGGTGGAGTCCTGCCCGTTTATGTCGCAAGACGCAAAAATCATGGCCTGCGCAACTGCGTCGCTCTGGATGTCAACTTCCAACCTTGTAGACAAGGTCAACAGTGTCGCATCCCACTCCACCGCCCAGATTACTTCCCTGGCAATGTCCTTAGAAAGGCCCTTCGGAACAGCTGTAGGTCTCCGGGGGCTGTCATTGATAGAGATGGAGCGGTCACTCTTTAGAATGGGGTACCATCCCCGACGTCACGCGTTTCCCACTGCAGACCGGGTGATTGAAATCTGCCACCTTTGTTCGGACAGCGGCATTCCTCCTGTACTGGGTATCGAATTCAATGGCGGGAGGGGACATGCGGTAACCGTCGTCGGCTACACACTGCGAAAACCACCCAGCCCGAAGCTGCCCGCCCCGGACATGTTTTCAGCCCATCAGTTCGTGCCTTACCTCGTCATTCACGATGACCAACGGGGCATGTATCTCCTCGCGGAAGTCGAAGAGGTGAACATAGACGGGGACCCGCGGACAGCCCGCTTGAAGATTCACGCACCCGACGGAGTCCATGAAGCGCTCTGTACGGGCATTCTCATTCCGTTTCCAGCGCGGGTCATGCTGGACGCCTTGGAAGTACTTACTCAGGCTGAAATATGGATTCCCTTTGGGAAAAGCTTCGGAGCCATAGAGGACCGTGAGGTCGTCTACCGAAAACTGCTGGTACGTTCAAATGCATACAAGCAGACGCTCCTTAAACATCGCCGGTCTTCATCCGACCCCCACGGTTATCCTGATGCACTCGTCGACTTCGCCAGAGCGTTGCCCATGCCCAGATACATCTGGCTCATTGAGGTCTCTTACATGGATGAATGGGACCCTGCAGACCACTTCTCTCCACCGGTAGTGGCCGAGTTCGTGCTGGACAGCACCTGGACCGAATCGAGACGTCCCGATTTCCTGTTAGGACACTTTCCGGGTAGATTGTATGGAAACATGGTCACGGAGGACGGCGTCGAGTTCGTGAGAGAAGAAGTGTCCGATGACGACACACACAGACCCTTCCCGGACATACAGCGACCCTGACAAGAAGAAGGACCCCTTTTGCATCTAGTACTGAGTCAAATCAAGAATGGTAGGGGTAGAGGCGGCGGAGTTCCCTTCGGACGTCCTTTGCGGTGAAGCGCTACTCGATGGTGGCTGCCGTAGCGTTGCGCTCTGACACGCAGGTGTTCACGAAAGTTTCCAGGCTGTCCTCGTCGGCATTGCGTCTGGGTACACAGGCTCGGGCCAGCACGCTGAACTCGATCTCGGTCATGTTCAGCCAACTCCCATGCTTAGGGGTGTGGTTAAACTCCAGCCGCTTGGCGATGGGCCGGGCCTCCGGTGCCGGAAAAGTCTCGTAGAGGGACGCCATGCGATGGGTGTTCAAGTTGTCCGGGAGTGTTGAAAAAGTCGGTGAAACCTCCGTTGTAAGTCAGTCTGGGATTACAATGTCGATGAGATCAGGCTTGGTGGAGGGATGTGATGCTTGAACCTTTGGACCGCT
>DAOULB010000054.1:0-142430 GCA_034420695.1 Dehalococcoidia bacterium | reverse complement strand
GAGTGCCGGAGCAAGAACACCGCCCCCGAAGCCCAGAAGCTGCTCTACCGGCTGCTCCCCTGCGCCCGGGACTTCCCCTACAACGCCCTCCTCGCCCTGGACTCATAGACCGGAAAGAAAGCCTAGGGCCAGTCCAGATGAGATAGCGTAAGTCCCTTTGCCCCTTGGCGGTAGGGGCGGGTTTGAAACCCGCCCCTGTAGGATGAGGGTGGACAGAAACTGTTCCGGGATTCCCTAGGAGGCGCTCACCGGCGCCGCGGCGGGCTGCATCGTTTGAACGTCCAGCCGGGCCAAGTGGCTCCGGGCGTGGTCCACTATCGCCTTCCATTCCGCTGACTCGCTGAAGGCCGCTTCCTTGGCCTTCACGTCATCCGCGTCGGCGAAGCTGCGGATCCAGATGAACTGGTTCTGGTCATCGTTGACCCACATCCCGTCGATCTTGATGCCCTGGTTTTCCTGGATGGAGACCAAGGACTCAGTAAACAGCTTTGCCCAAGCGTCCATCATCCCCCGGTTCACAGTGTAAATTCGAAGCTGGGAGACCTGGTTGCCGCCTTGGTCGATGCGGGCGTCACCGCTGGAGGCCGGTTCCATCTGCTGCACCACCACCCTGGCCAAGTGACTGCGGGCATGGTCCATGATCCCGTTCCATTCCTCGGACTCGTAGAAAGACTTCTCCTTGGCTGCCAAGTCCGCGGCATCGTTGAAGCTGCGAATCCAGATGAACTGGTTCTGGTCCTGGTTGACCCACATCCCGTCGATCCTGATTCCGTGCCTCTCCTGCATGGGGACCAGGGTCTCGGCGAACAGCTTCACCCACGGGTCCATCATGCCCCGGTTGACCGTATAGGTGCGAAGTTGGGAAATCATTACTCCACCTCCAAAATTGCGCATTTCTTACTTAACACACCAAAGCCCATCCGGCAAATCCCAGGAAGCTGCGCCAAGCGGGTTTCTGAGGGCTGTGTGGTACGATTGGGCCTCCAAATCCCGAAAAGGAGGCCCCCCAAATGCCTTTCGGCGGAAATGACTGGCTGGCCCTCGCCCAGGAACCCACCTTGGAGCCTGAACTGCCTATCTGCGACCCTCATCATCACTTCTGGGACTACCGCACCGCCCGCATCCCCTACCAGCGGTATTTGCTCCACGAACTGGCCGATGACATCAACAGCGGCCACAACGTGCGGTCAACCGTCTTTGTGGAGGCCCGGTCCATGTACCGCACCGATGGACCCGAAGAAATGCGGCCCGTGGGCGAGGTGGAATTTGTCCAAGGCCTGGCGGCCGCCAGCGCCAGCGGGCTTTACGGCCCCGGCCGCGCCGCAGCGGCAATCGTCGGCCACGCCAATCTGAACCTGGGTGACCGGGTCGAACCGGTCTTGGAGGCCCTCCAAGCGGCCAGTCCCAACCGGTTCCGCGGCATACGGCACTCGGTGACTTGGGACGCCAACCCCGCGGTGGAGAACACTGCGGCCTTCCCCATCCAGGGACAGTTGGGCAGCGACGGTTTTCGCGCCGGCGCACGGGTTCTGGCCCGGATGGGACTCTCCCTGGAAGGCTGGATGTTTTTCCACCAGTTGCCGGAGTTGGCCGACTTTGCCCGGGCGGTGCCGGCCCTGACGATAATCCTGAACCACATCGGAGGCCTGCTGCGGGACGGCCCCTACGCCAACCGGGACCAAGAGGTGCTGGGCACTTGGCGCAGCGGCATCGCCGCCGTGGCCCAGTGCCCCAACGTTGTTATAAAGCTGGGCGGCATCGGAATGCCGCGCACTGGGTTCGACTGGCACCTCCGGGACCAGCCCATCGGTTCCGAGGAACTGGCCGCCTCCATGTCCCCATTCATGGAATACTGCATTGAGCAGTTCGGGCCGGGGCGAAGCATGTTCGAAAGCAACTTCCCGGTGGACAAAGTTTCCTACTCCTACAACGTGATGTACAACGCCTTCAAGAGGCTCTCCCAAGGTTATTCTCCCAGCGAACGGGCCGGCATGTTTCACGACAACGCCGCCAGGGTCTACCGGATAGATTCCTAGCCGTAACCGGCCCGAGACCGGTGCTTGTCAAGGGTCCAAGGCGCACTTAACATGCTAAAGTCGATACCTAGACCACCGGATGTAGTGCAATCCAACCTCTAAGGAGCGTGAAATGTCTGAATTCGACTTGGTGATCCGGGGAGGAACCGTCGTCGACGGCACCGGCATCCCCCGCTTCCGGGCCGACTTGGCCGTCAAGGACGGCCGGGTGGCCATGGTGAGCGGAAGAATCAGCGCCGCCGGGACCAAGGAGATAGACGCCAGCGGCTGCATCGTAGCCCCGGGAGCCATCGACCTCCATACCCACTACGACGCCCAGTTGAACTGGGACCCCTACGCCTCCCTGTCGGGCTGGTTTGGAGTGACCTCCCTGACCGTGGGCCAGTGCGGTTTCGGCTTTGCCCCTACCCGCCCGGAAGACCGGGACTTGAACATGCGGATGATGAACCGTATTGAGGCCATTCCCTTGGAATCCATGCGGCTGGGCATGCGCTGGGACTGGGAGACCTTCCCCGAATACCTGGACAGCCTCGACCGACAAGGCTTGGGGGTAAACGTCGGAGCGCTGGTCCCCTTTTCCCCGCTGAGGGGGTACGTGCTGGGCATGATCCCGGCCCGGGAAAGGACTTCCGTGACCCCGGAAGAACTGGACCAGATGAAGCAGATTCTCTTCGACTCCATGAAGGCCGGGGCCTTCGGAATCTCCGCCGACAAGAACTTGGAAGACCGGCCCGAGGACGGAAGCTGGCTTCCCAGCCACGTAGCTTCCAAGGAAGAATACTACGCCATGGCCCAAGTGCTGGGCCAGTTTGGCGTGGGGCACCTCGGCTGGACCATCGGCATTTCCGACGACCGGGCCTCCCAGCGGGACATGCTGGCCGAGATGGTCAGGATGAGCGGCCGCCCCTTGCACGTAGTATTGGGAGACGACGCGGGATTCGAGTGGTTGAAGGAGGTGCGCGCGGAGGGACTGCCCGTGCTGGCCCAAGTTGGCTCCGTCCCCACTGACGCCGAGTTCAAGCTTTCGGAATACAACCTCTTCGACTACATGCCCAACTGGGTCCAGCCCCTGGTGGGCACCAAGGAAGAGCGCATCGCCAAGCTGTCCGAAGACGGAGTGCGAGTGGGCATGAAGCGAGACGTCGAGGAACGCTCCAACGCCAGGACCGACTGGTCGAGGGTCATCGTCGTCGAGGTAGCCCAAGAACGTAATTCCAAGTACGCCGGCATGACCATAGCCGAGATTTCGGAAGCCGAAGGGAAACACCCGGTGGACTCTTTCCTGGACTTGGCCCTGGACGAGGATCTGGAGACCGAGTTCAGCCACCCGGCGGCCCCCCAAGGCGATGATGCCCGTGCGGACCGCATCCTGAACCCCTATACCCACATTTCGCTATCCGACGGCGGAGCCCACACGCGGTTCTTGACCAACAGCACTTGGCCGGTGTACTTCCTGACCCACTGGGTGAGGGATCGTGGGTTGATGACACTGGAGCAGGCCCATCAGAAGATCAGCGCCTATCCGGCTTGGTTCGCCGACTTCAAGAACCGGGGAACCCTGCGGGTGGGCGACTGGGCGGACATCATCGTGTACGACATGGACCAACTGGGGTTCATGTACGACAAGCCCAAATTCGACACCGACTTCCCCGGTGGCGAACGGAGGCTGGTGCAGAAACCCACCGGCCTGAGATACACCCTGGTCAACGGAACGGTGACCTTCGAGGAAAATAACTGCACCGGGGCCCTGCCCGGCAAGCTGATGCGCAGCTACGACATGGTCGGCTAGCCCAGCCCCGTCAATCAAAGCCGGTAACGACGCAGAACGCCCCCACGGCAGCGCGGGCAGCGGGTAGTACAGGGGGTGTTCCATTTGGGAGTCCTACTGGCGAGCTTGTCCGGGAAAAAGCAGACCCCCGGCCGCTTGGCCGGGGGTCGATGCTGTGGTCTTGCCGCTGTTCGGCTTTGGGGCAGTACTGCCTACTGGCAGCCTCCCTCAACAGGGCATTTAGCGTCGGCATCCCACCATATCTGGTCCCAGGAGTGGACCAGCTGGATGGAAGTGGGCACGTGATATCCCTGTATCCGGTAGTCCATCAGGCCTCCCTGGTCGAACCGCACCAAAGGCACCACGTGGCTCTCTCCCTTGTGGAGTATCTCCACAATCTCCTGGAACATAGCCAGCCGTTTCTCCAGATCGAGTTCCTTGGACTGGGCCTCCAGCAGTTCATCCACCCTGGGGTCGGACCAGTTGTTCGGGTTCTTGGTGATGTTCTGCAGGAAGTGCTGGTTGATGTTGTCGGCGGCGTCGGGAATGATGGTGGCAGCAGTGTTCATGGTTATCTGGTGGAACGACTCGTTCAGGCGCGCCATGTTGCTTGCGGTGTCCACTGCATCTATAGTCACGTCTATACCGACATTTTTCCGTAACTGCTCGGTGAATATCTCAGCCTGCTGCACCGAACTGGTCGCATTACTTACGTTTAACGTGACCTCGATGCCGTCGGGATACCCAGCGTCAGTCAGCAGCTTCTTGGCCTCGGCGTAGTCTTCCGCCCTTTGAGCAGAGGGCTTGTATCCCGGCCGCTGCGCCAGTTCTTCGAGGGGCTCCACCGCGTTGCCGCCCACTATCCCAACTCCATAGTAGTTGGCCCGGCCGAAGCACCGTCCGTAGTCGTTCTGGCAGTACAGGACATCAGCGGCCTCATCCCGGTCTATCCCCAAGTACACGGCCCGCCTGACCCGGGGGTCGTCAAAGGGAGGCCGGTTGGTGTGCAGAATGAACACCGACCCGGACCCGTTCTCCAGGGTCAGCGCCCGCACCCGCCCATTGGTGTCCTCTTGGACTTGGAACACGTCGGGAGGCCGGTAGCCGGAACTCAGGGGGCCCTCAGTCATGTAAATCTGCCCCACCGTCAAAGAATTGTACATCCGGGGCAGGTTTCGTCCGACTACGTTGAACTTCAACCCGTCCATGAAAGGACGACCTTCGGCGAAGTAGTTGGGGTTCCGCTCGTATTCATAGACGACGTTGGGTTCGAACTTCTTCAATATCCAGGGGCCGGAACCGATGAGGTTGAAGGCCCGGTTGGCGTCGTCCTGGCTCATCGGCTCCGCGTTGTGCCGGGCGTACATCTTCATGTAGTCCGTGGACAAGTTGGGCAGGAAAAGCGCCGCAGGAAACTTCAGCGGCACAAGCACCGTCTTGTCGTCGATGGCCTTAGCGGTGCCCCTTTCGTAGAAGTTACCCAATACGCGGGTCCGGGCCCTGATGGCATCGGGATCGGTTATCCGGTCCAGCGAGTACACAATATCGTCTGCGGTAACCGGCTGCCCGTCGCTCCACGCGGCGTCGTGCAGGTAGAAGGTGTACTCGTCACCGGCGACGTTGATGTCCCAGCCCCGGGCCAAGTCACCCACAATGGTGCTGGTGTCCACCGGGTTGAACCGGGTCAACTGGCTGAACTGGGGCGCCGTGGGCACCAACGCCGAGAACAGGTTCCCGGCAAAGTGGGCGTCCCACGCTCCCGGGTTGCTCCTAGCCCCGATCTCCAATACTGTGTTGCTCTGCTTTCCGCTTCTCACCCAAGCAGGCTTCACCGGGAAGTTGAAGCTCTGGCCCTGGGTCACAACTAGGGGAATTGACGTAGCGGTAGGCTTGGGAGTGGCAACCACCATTTTCTCCACAACCACCTCTTTGACCACTTCCTTGGGGACTTCTTTGATGACTTCGGTCTCCGTTACGACCTCAACCTCTTTGATGACCTCTTTTTCAACCACCGCCGGTTCGGCCGGAGCGGTGGAACCGCAGGCAGAGGCAAGCACCAAGGCCAAGAGCAGTGGCACTAGCCCTAGTATCCGTGGAACCCTGAACCAATTACGAGACATCCTTCTTCCTCCTAGTTGGCTGACCGCCTCGGGGTGAAGTCTGCGTATCCCGCTATGACAAGGAACCCTTTCCTTAAGAGCTGGAGTCTCTTTTGTGCCAGGAAATCTGTGCAAGTTCTATTTGATTCTTAAGTTCAGAAAACTGTTGTAGATATGGTACCTCCAGAGTTGGTACACAAACTTATACCGTAGGCAACACCAATGTCAACACCGGGAATCGCAGTCCGGCTAGAACCCAAAGTAAGCCAGCCTCAAGGGAATCGAGGCGAAAACCGTGATTTGCGCTAGGTGGAGATAATCGGATGAGCCGGAACAAGCTTCCCAAGTCAGAGACAGCCAAGCCGACCTTCGAAAAAAAGTAACGACCCCCGGAAGAGTTTTCCGAGGGTCGTTAAAATGGCTTCCAGCCATTTTCGGGACCGGCGAAGCCGGCCTGTGGAAGGTTACTGACACCCTCCCTCTATGGGGCAATCAGCGTCGTCGTCCCACCAGATCTGGTCCCAAGAGTGAACCAACTGGATGGAAGTGGGTACGTGGTACCCCTGTATCCGGTAGTCCATCAGGCCGCCTTGGTCGAACCTCACCAAGGGCACAATGTGGCTTTCGCCCTTGTGCAGAATTTCGACTATCTCCTGGAACATTGCCAGCCGCTTTTCAGCATCTATCTCCTTGGCCTGCGCTTCCAGCAGTTCGTCGACCCTGGGATCGGACCAGTTGTCCGGGTTCTTGGTGATATTCTGCAGGAAGTGCTGGTTGATGTTGTCAGCGGCATCGGGGATGATGGTCGCTGCCGTGTTATGGGTCAACTCGTGGAAGGACTCGTTCAACCGCTGCATGTTGCTGGCGGTATCCACGGCGTCTATCGTTACGTCTATTCCGACGTTTTTTCGCAATTGCTCGGTGAATATCTCCGCCTGCTGCACTGAGGACGTTGTATTTCCTATGTTCAGAGTGACTTCTATGCCGTTGGGGTATCCGGCGTCGGCCAATAGCTTCTTCGCTTCGGCGTAGTCTTCCGCCCTTTCGGCAGAGGGCTTGTACCCGGGCCTCTGGGCCAGCTCATCCTGGGACTCCACAGCAATCCCGCCTACGATTCCAACCCCGTAGTAGTTGGCCCGGCCAAAGCACCGTCCGTAGTCGTTCTGGCAATAGAGGATGTCCGCGGCTTCGTCGCGGTCTATCCCCAAGTAGAGGGCTCTCCTGACCCGGGGGTCGTCAAAGGGTGGCTGGTTGGTATGCATAATGAACACGGACCCGGACCCGTTCTCCAAGGTTAGCGCCCGGACCCGGCCGTTTGTGTCCTCTTGGACTTGGAACACGTCCGGAGGCCGGTAGCCGGAACTCAAGGGGCCCTCGGTCATGTAAATCTGTCCTACGGTCAATGAGTTATACATCCTCGGCAAGTTACGCCCGACGATATTGAATTTCAGGCCGTCCATGAAGGGCCGCCCATCTGCGAAGTAGTTGGGGTTCCTCTCGTATTCGTAAACCACGTTGGGTTCGAACTTCTTCAGAATCCAGGGGCCTGAACCGATCAGGCCAAAAGCCCGGTTGGCCTCGTCCTGGCCCAACGGCTCGGCGTTGTGCCTGGCGTACATCTTCATGTAGTCGGTGGAAAGGTTGGGCAAAAATAGGGCCGCCGGGAACTTCAGCGGCACCAGCACCGTCTTGTCGTCGATAGCCTTGGCGGTGCCCCTCTCATAGAAGTTGCTGAGTACCCTGGTCCGAGCTCTTACAGCGTCTGGGTCGGTGATCCTGTCCAGAGAGTAAACAATGTCGTCCGCGGTCACCGGTTGCCCGTCGCTCCATGCGGCGTCATGCAGGTAGAAGGTATATTCATCGCCCGTGACGTTGACATCCCATCCCCGGGCGAGGTCTCCCACTATCTCGCTGGTGTCCACCGGGTTGAACCGGGTCAACTGGCTGAACTGGGGCGCCGTGGGAATCAGGGCCGAGAACAAGTTGCCGGCAAAGTGGGCATCCCACGCTCCGGGATTGAGCCTTGCGCCGATTTCCAGCACCGTATTGCTCTGCTTACCACTTCTCACCCAAGCGGGCTTCACCGGGAAGTTGAAGCTCTGCCCCTTGGTCACAACCAGGGGTATCGACGTGGCAGTGGGCTTGGGCGTGGCCACCACCATTTTCTCGACCACCACCTCTTTGACCACTTCCTTGGGGACTTCCTTAATAACTTCAGTTTCGGTTACTACTTCTACCTCTTTCACCACCTCCCTTTCCACTACCTCCGGCTCGGCAGGAGCAGTGGAACCGCAGGCGGCGGCAAATACCAATGCTAGTACCAGTGGCACCAGCCCCAGTATCCGTGGAACCCTGAACCAATTTCGAGACATCCTTCCTCCTCTTGTCGAATGACCAAGGCCAATAGGTCAAAAATTTAACCCAACTTCCTCCCCATGGACCCGAAGTTGGGCTTCGCAAAGCCGGTGTTGTTCTTGATGCCCAAAAACAACACCAAGAGGCCTCGCTTTTTTAGCCTGAAACCGTGAATCAGGTTACGGATTTACAAGGTCTAAGGCGCGAAATTATACCCCAGATAGAATAGGTGTCAACAGATAGCGACCAAAGGAAGACGGTAACTCGAAACGAAATAGATGCAAGAAGATGGGTCTTTCCGGCGAAGCGGCCCTATTCTAGCTCCATCAATGCGTCGTTAGCGGCAACGGAATCCATGGGTTGCACGTGAATCACCTTGACCACCCCTTCCCGGGCGGCGCGAATGCTTTGCTCCATCTTCATCGCTTCCACGACGCACAATTCATCACCGGCCGCCACTGTATCCCCCGGCCGCACCAGAATCGAAATCACGCGTCCGGGCATTGGAGAAGTAACAACCCCGTCGTGCAGACCGGAGGAAGTCCCGGCAATTCGGGGCGGAGTGAGGGGGCGCCAGCCCGGCCGTGGCCTGCTTCTTTCCGGCTGGCCGGAAGGCCGCTCGACCTCCACTTGGAAGGTCTCGCCGTCAACAATGACTTCAACGGGGGAGGAGGCCAGGCTTCCAACTTCTACGGTATGCCACTGCTGGCCTATCTTGATGCGGAAAGAGACTATCGCCAGCCCCCTTGGGACATGGCCCTGGACAGAAACTGTTCGCGGCGGCCGGAAGCCCGCCACTGGCTGGGCCGGGGCAGCCGCTGCGGGACGTTGAGTTGGACCTCAGAGCCCAAAGCGAGGGCTAACGCCACGCCTATGGCGGCAGCTTTCTCCCGGTCGTCACCGGCTTGGTCTTGAGACTGCATCCTATGGCTGTCCCCCCTGCGTCTTGAAGCCTTGAAGTTGTCCTTCAGCCACTGGGGAAGAGACCCAGTGTGGTAGGCGCCGCAAGCGAATTCCTTATGTAGAACCATCTCCCGCAAAAGCGGCAGGTTGGAGTCTAGCCCGTCCAACCTGAACTCCAACAGGGCCCGCAGGAGTCCCTTGATAGCCTGTTTCCGGTCCGGCCCCCAAGAAATCACCTTGGCCAGCAGCGGCTCATAGTGTAGCGTAACTTCATAACCGTTGAAAAGCGCAGTGTCCACCCTGATGTTCTCCCCGGTGGGGAGGTTGAAATCGCTTACAACGCCCGCCTTGGGAAGAAATGTCTCAGGATCTTCAGGGTAAACCCGGGCCTCGATAGCATGGCCGATGCAAGCAACGTCAGGCTGGCCAATGGGAAGGGGTTCGCCCAGCGCAGCCCGGATTTGCAACTCCACCACATCCAGCCCGGTGACCATTTCAGTGACACCATGTTCAACTTGGAGCCTGGTGTTCATCTCCATGAAATAGACCTGATGCTCCCGGGACACGAGGAACTCGACGGTCCCCGCATTGGTATAGCCGATGTACCGCCCAAACTTCAAGGCCAGTTCACAGATCTTACGCCGGAGCTTGGGAGTCAATTTGGAGGCAGGGGTCTCTTCAATAAGTTTCTGGTTGCGACGCTGAATCGAACAGTCCCGTACGTTAAGGTGGACCAGATTGCCGTGCTGATCGCCAATGAGCTGGACTTCTATGTGGGAGGCGCTACCCAGGTAACGTTCTAAATAAATCCTGGGGCTGCCAAAAGCATATTCGGCAACCTGACGGGTGCGTTCCAGGATTGGAAGCAGCCCTTCCATGGAATTCACCACGTGGATGCCGATCCCTCCACCTCCGGCAGCGGCCTTCACCATCAGGGGAAATCCCAATTCCTGCGCCTTGTCCACGGCCTCGTGATCGGCAATCGCCTGGTCAGTAGCAGGCAAGACGGGTAGTCCTGCTCGTTTGGCCAACTTCCGCGCCTTAAGCTTGTCGCCCATTTTCTCCATGACGGAAGGACTGGGCCCAATGAAACTAATTCCCTCCTCCTGACAGCGACGAGCAAAGTCCGGGTTTTCGGAAAGGAAGCCGTAGCCCGGGTGCACAGCATCTGCACCACAATCCCTGGCAACTTGCAGGATACGTTCCAAATTCAGGTAGCTTTCTTTGGGGGGAGCATTCCCCACTAGATAGGCTTCGTCTGCCAGTTTCACGTGGGCAGCATCTTTATCGGCGGTAGAATAGACCGCGACGGTTGCACTGCCGAGCCTGCGGCAGGTCTTGTTTATCCGGCAGGCAATCTCCCCTCGATTAGCTATTAAAATCTTTCTAAACACGTTCCCATTCTCACTATGCGGAAGCTGGCCGCTCCACCCCGATTTCTCGGTGCCTCGGCCACATCATTTCGTTTCAAGGTCTCAATAAGGGCCCTTTGGCAATCGGCTAATTTATACTCTTAAATCCTGACTCTGTTGAAGGCGCTCTATCAGCGAGTTAGAGCGAATTTCCTTTTCCAGCCAGAAGGACACCGAGGAAACCAGTAGAGCCTTTAGCTCCTGGTCCGAGCTGACATCGAGACGGATCTTGATGGCTTCTTCCGGGGAACCTCGATGGAACAGCCGGAGAACCTTGAGTGCCCGTAGCGATAAGTTACGCAACCTGGCCTCTTCCGGATTGCAATCCAGGCAGACCACTCCGCCCACGTTGGGGCTGAAACGGTGCTTTCCCTGCTCCAAGGGCCGTCGGCATTCAACGCAATGGTATAGCTCGGGCATCAGACCCGAGACTTGCAGCAACCGAAACTCGAAATAGCGCAAGGGCAAGTTGGACTCGGGCGCGGCGGCAATGTTGCGCAGGCTTTGCAATGCCAGGAGATAGAGGGCTGGATTAGGCTGGCCCTCAGAGCCAAAGCCGTCCACCAACTCGGCCACGTACATACCCTTGGTGATGGCCTCGAGGTGGTCCTTGAGCGGCGGAAAGTTGGTCAGGACCTGGGCTTGAGTAATGACATCCAGGTTCTTACCACGAGCCAAAGACAGGTCAACCTGGGTGAGGGGTTCCAAGTGGCCCACGAGTTTGCTGGAATTCCTGCGAGCCCCCTTGCCGACGGCCCGCAACTTACCCTGGGCCTTGGAATACAAGGTCACAAGGAGGTCAGCCTCTCCCAGAGAGACCTTCCTTAGTACCAAGGCTTCGGACTGATAGAGCCTGGGAGCAGGCATACTTGGGCTCCAGAAACGGAGTCCCCTCTATAGCTCCTGGCGACCCTGAAATGCCCGGCTGAGAGTCAACTCGTCGGAATACTCCAGAGAGCCGCCCACGGGCAAACCACGGGCAAGATGAGTGATCTTCAACCCTGCCGAGTCCACGTTGCGGCGAATGAACATGGCGGTGGCTTCTCCTTCCAAGGTGGGATTGGTGGCTATTACCAACTCTTTCACCTGGCCACCGGCCAACCTTTTCAGAAGTTCCTTAATCTTCAACTGGTCGGGGCCGATGCCGTTAAGGGGTGAAATGGCCCCATGAAGGACATGGTACAAACCATGAAAACAGCGGGTCTTCTCCAAGGCCAAGACGTCCAGTGGGTCCTCCACCACGCAGACCACCTCCGAATTGCGCTGGGAATCGGCGCAGATTGGGCAGGGGGAGGAGTCGCTCACGTTCTGGCATAACTGGCAGTAAACGACGCTCTTCTTGACCGCGGTTATGGCGTCGGCCAAGGCGTAAGCGTCCAGTTCCGGCAATCTTATGAGATAGTAGGCCAGCCGCTGGGCAGACTTGGGACCAATGCCGGGAAGCTTGTTCAACTCGGCTACAAGCTTGGTCAAGGAGGGGGAAGCCGATGGCAAGGGTTCGGTGGCCATTCTTTCAGGACAATCCCGGTATGTTCAGACCTCCGGTGATGCCCCCCATTTTCTCTGCCGCCATCTCCTGGGCCTTGGTCATGGCGTCGTTAATTGCGGCAACTACCAAGTCCTGCAAGAGTTCTATATCTTCCACAGCTTCTTCGGCAATAAATACAGACTCTACGGTCTGCTTACCCGACATGGTGACTTTCACCACGCCGCCGCCGGACGAACCCTCGACAGTCATAGCCTCGAGTTCAGATTGGAGTTCCTGGATTTTCTGAAGCTGGGCCTGCAGTTGTTGGGCTTGGGCCCCCTGTCCGCCGCCACCTGTTTGGCCGCTGGCCCTCATTTGCCTTCGCCTGAATTGGCGGTTCATTCTGCTGTTTCCTCCAGGATGCGCGCTCCCATTCCCAAGGCAGTACGTACCAGTGGACTGCTCTGGGAGGGCTTGATATTGCCCCCTCCGTTTCCATCACTCCCAGCCAGTACGAGTTTGAAGTCGTATGGGGAGCCGAAGTGTTTGGCCACCGTTTCCCCTACTGTCCTCTTGCCCATTGGGTCATCCATCTCTTCCTGCATGCGTTCCAAATGGGTGCGGTGGCTAAAAGCCAGGACCATAGTATCGCCTTCCACGCTGACTCCGTCGGACTTGCAATCCCGGAGGAGCGCGCCCAGGTTGTACTTTTTCCCCTTGTGGCGGCCCAATTCTTTGACGGCCGCCATCCAGCGGGACTCGAAGTCCCCGTCGACGGCTGCCACTGAATGGGAGGTGGTGCCGGACAAGTTTGCTACCGCTGCCGGCTGCCTGTGTCGAAGATCGGCGCGCGGGCCGGAGCGGGCCGCATCAATGGGTTCCGCGGCCGGAGGTCTTATGGGACCATACTGCACCGACCTTGGTTGAGCTCGGTCCGGAGACGCAGCCTGATATGGTGGGACAGCAGCTCGAAGAACTGCTGATGGAACAGCCTGGTCATCGCAGATCTCCACCACCGCCAACTCCAGAGGCAAGGTGGATGGGGCATCGTAACGCAGATTGACCTCTCCCCATATCTTCAACGCTTTCATAATGCGCCAGGGAGGCAACTGTCCCACCAGTTCCTGCAACTGGATGGTTACGTGGTCAGGTAATTCAACCATGGAGGCGTTGCCCCATTTCAAAAGCATGGATGCCCGGAGCAAGTCCACGGTCTGGCGGTGCATCTGCCGAACGTCTGTGCCACTCCAAGCGGCCTGATTGACCACATCCAAGCCGCCGTTTGTGTTGCCCATAAGCAGATGCTCAGCCAGTTCCAGCCATCTTTCACTGTTGCCTAAGCCAAGCAATTCTTCCACGGCTTCCAGGTTAACTTCTTCACCGCTGGAAACCACCAATTGTTCCAGCAGGTTTTCGGCGTCCCGCAGGCTTCCCTCGGCATAGCGGGCCACCAACCGAAGGGCATCAGCACTGACCGCTGAACCTTCTGCTTGGGTAATCTCTTCCAGCCGCTGGAAAATTACGTTGGAAGGGATGCGCCTGAAGTCGAACCGCTGGCACCTGGACACAATCGTAGGAAGAATCTTGTGCGCTTCGGTGGTGCAGAGGATGAACATCACGTGGGCCGGAGGCTCTTCCAGCGTCTTCAGGAAGGCGTTTGAGGCTTGATCCGTGAGCATATGGGCTTCGTCAATTATGTAAACCTTACGGCGACCCTGCACCGGCGCAAAATTCACCTTTTCCCGGATGTCCCGGATTTCATCTATGCCACGGTTGCTGGCGGCGTCCATTTCGATAATGTCCATGAACCGGCCGTCGTTAACCGATTGACAAACCGAGCACTCGTTGCATGGGTCGCCTTGGCACAAGTTCAAACAATTGACTGCCTTGGCAATTATCCGAGCTGTGGTGGTCTTTCCGCTGCCTCTGGGGCCACAAAAAAGGTAGGAATGGGAAATCCTGTCCAAGTTAATGGACTGACGCAAAGTGGCGGCGACGTGCTCCTGGCCTGCCAACTGCTGGAAGCTCAAGGGCCTCCATTTGCGGTAGAAGACTTGAGATGTCATTTCAGTCCGGTTCCCGCATCTCCGTATGGATTGAGGGAGGCCAAGGTCGCCCGCTCTCTTGCCTGCATCCTGGCGGTCTCCGCCGACTCGCCGTGGTCGTAGCCTACCAAGTGAAGCACTCCGTGGACCAGCAGGAGAGCGAGTTCCCGGCCCACTGCATCCGGCTCGAGGGGTTGACGCTCCAAGGCCTGGCGGCGGGTCTGAGGATATGAAACGACAACCTCTCCCAAGGGCGGAAGTTCACCGGGGGGCAGCATGAATTCGAAGCTTTCTCCGGGGTTCCCCTGCTCAGGGAACCAATCTCCTAGAGGCGGGGAATCTCCCTGCCAAGGGCCGGAGTGCTCGGCCGAAAAGGAGAGTACATCCGTCACTTCATCAACCCCACGGTAGTCCCGGTTGAGCTGTCTTACGGTCTCGTCCCCGGTGATGAGCACCGCTACTTGGGCTTCCCGACCGGGAGACAAGGCTTGCGACATGGCTGCGGTAGTCACCAGGGACACCCAATCGGGCGAAAGTTCCCCTTGAAAAGGTTCCTCAATGGTGACGTAGACTTGCCTGCTGGTCCGGGAACTCAACACGCACCTTGGAAATAAGCAAGGGGTCGAAAGGCTCTTCCACGCCTCAAAAACACAGGCCGAACTGAGCCCAATCATAGCACGCCTAAAGGGCTCATTCCAAGCGTGAAGGGTCAGGGCAGACAAGAATGGGCGGGAACAGAAACACTTACATGGACGTTCGCTCCTGTCCCACCGCAGAGTACGTATTGAGAGATGGTTGGGAGAACGGGTGTCTACACTCAGCGGGCATGATTCCGGCAACCGAAGCGGCTCAAGAGAGACCGGCACGTGCAATTAGCCGCCCTACTGGGCTACTCACAGAAGGGCTAGTCCCAACAGAGGAACGCCTTCATGGAAGGAACGAAGAAGAGCCCGGCGATGTTTCTGCCGGGCTCTTGTGTTCGAGTCTTGCCTGGTACCCCGGAGGGGCTTCGATCCCCTGATCTCCACCTTGAAAGGGTGGCGTCCTGCCAGGCTAGACGACCGGGGCACCCTTCCATTCTACTATAGTTACCCTACGCTTGGCTAACCCCGGTTTGGCTACGGGTAAACTGCCAGTGCATCCAATGATTCGCCTTCAGGGAACCCGCACATCAGGTTCATGTTCTGTACGGCCTGTCCTGCGGCCCCCTTGACCAGGTTGTCCAAGCAACTTATTACGATTACACGGCCGGTGCGGTGGTCCAGCGTCGGATAGAGGAGGCACAGGTTGTTTCCCAGAGTCTGCTTGGTCTGGGGCGGCTGGCTGGTGATTCGCACAAAGGGGTGGCCGGCGTAGTAGTCCTGGTAAAGCTCCCGCAACTGTTCCACCCCGGCGGCCCCGTCCTGCAGTCTTCCCTCCCGGGAACCCGCGTAACAGGAGCTGAGGATTCCCCGGGTCATCGGGATGAGGTGGGTCAGGAAGGTGACGCGGAGTGTCTCCCGGGTAAGAGGGGCCAGCTCCTGCACTATCTCCGGCAGGTGCCTGTGTCCGCTCAGTCCATAGGCGAAGACGTTCTCGTTTACTTCCGAATAGTGGTTGGTCAGATTCAAGGTACGGCCGCCGCCAGAGACTCCGGACTTGCTGTCGACAATTACGTCGTTATCGATGAATTCCTCTTGCACCACGGGGGCCAAGGCAAGGATAGCGCTGGTGGGATAGCAGCCGGGGTTGGCGACCAGTTGGGCCTCTCTGACTTCGTCCCGGTGCAGCTCGGTCAGGCCGTACACCGCATCTTCAAGGTAAGTTGCATCGGGATGAGCAACCCCGTACCACTCCTCGTATTCGTCGGCCTGTTTCAAACGGAAGTCTGCGCTTATGTCCACCACCTTGACACCCTGCTCCAGCACCGGAATCACCGCCTCGGCACTGGCCTTATGGGGAAGGGCAGAGAACACCAGATCCAGGCTCCCGGTGAGCTCTGGTTCAATTGTCAGATCCAAGGACGCAAGATGGGGGAACACGTCGCCAAGTTGCTTCCCGGCCTCGCTCCGGCCGGTAACGCAGGCGATTTCCACGTCCGGGTGCTGGTAAAGGATCCGGGCCAGTTCGGATCCGGCGTAACCTGTTACGTTAACTATTCCTACTTTCACGGCTAATCTCCCTCACGATTCCTCTGGCGAATCACCATTCTTCCGGGGCACTGCTTCCGGGACGTGGGGCATGGTCATTAGCGACTCCCCGCGTCCCTTGGTTCGGGAGGACCTAGCCTTCTTGGCAGCCTGCAGCATACGGCGCTGGATCTGGCGCCGTGACGGGCAATCTTCAGCGACGATGCACTCATCACAGAGGGGCCGCTGGGCCTTACATACCCGGCGGCCATGATTAATCATAGCAACGTGGAATTGGAACACTTGACCGGGAGCCACGGCGGCCTCCAGCACTTCGTGGGCCTTATCCACCGAGACCTTGGGGCCGATGAATTTCAACCGTTGACAAACCCGGTAGATGTGGGTGTCGATGGCCATTGCCGGCATCCCCAAGGCGAAGTTCAAAACTATTCCAGCAGACTTGGGACCGATCCCGGGGAGTTGGCGAAGCCAGGCCTTTGCCTCCTCCAAGGGCATTTCTGCAAGGAACGACAGGTCCAGGGAGCCGTTCAGCTCCAGCACGCGGTTCAGGAATTCCTTGATCCGGGGCGCCTTGACCCTGGCCAGTCCGCCGGGGCTTATGGCGTCTTCTATGTCGGCAACATCACCCTCTGCGACCTTCTCCAAGCTATCGAACCGGTCCATCAGCATCTTGAAGGCACGTCCCGAGTTGATGTCCGAGGTGTGCTGGGAAAGGATGGTGAACACGGCTTCATGCGCGGGGTCGAGCCTGGGTTCCTCTTCGAAGGGGCCGTAGGCGTCCGTCATTAACTGAACGTACTGAGGGATCTTGGCGAGGGCGACCTTGGTGGACCTCGTTTTCTTCTGGGTTGTCATCCGGCGGGCCATTTAAACGTACTTATTAGCAAATCGATGGACTCGGCCAATGCCGCGAGGGAATCCGGATCCTGCGCCAGTTACGGGTTAGTCGCCATCGCCGGAGCCTGGCCGCCGTCTCTGCTGCTGTTCTGACCTGAGGAACTGCTCCAAGTCACGGACCATGTCCAACGGGTCGGGAATTTCTGTTTCAGCCACCGACTCGTCATATTGGTTTTCCAACTTCTGGACGTAGTTGCGCACTTGCTCGTCCTGCTCGATGGCCTTGTCTACTTCTTTGTCGAAAGTCTCGGCGGCGGACCGGAGTTCTCTGGCGCCCACTGGCAACTCGAGGAATGCCTGGAGTCTTCTGAACAGAGTGTAGGCCACCCGGTAGTTGGGGGCAGCCTGCAAATAGTGAGGCGTGTGTCCCCAAAGGGATACGTAGTCCATCCCGGCGTTGGTGCAGCCTTCCATGAACACCGAACTGATACCCGTAGGGCCTTGGTATTTGGAAGAGCGAATGCCCGCGTCGTCGAAGATTTCCTGGATGTCGGGGCGGGTGGAAGAACCGGTGAGGCGGCATTCCCGAGTGTGTGGGACCGCATCCAACAGGGCCCCCAAATGAACCACTGTTTTAACACCCAGGCCCTGGACCATTCCAATGACGGTTTCCGTGAAGGTCCTCCATTTCAGGTTGGGTTCAACTCCCAAGTAAAAGATCACTCCCTGGCCGACTTCATCCTTGATCGAGTCCCCCGGCGTCCAATGGTAAAACTCATTGGCCGGCCAGTGGACTCGCCTCTTGCCGCTCCTGTTCCTGGTAGTGTAGGGGCGGGTCTGAGTGAAGTCGTAGAACTCCTCAGGGTCCAATTCGGCAAATTTAGCTGCCTGCAAGTTGCGGTTCAGGTACTTAATTGGAGTAGTAGCTGCTTCGGCGGCGTCGGCCCACCCGCCGAAGGCCACCACCAAACAGTCATAGCTCCTCTGCAGCTCCTGGTGAACAATCAGGTGGTTCATGGAAGGCAAGGCCAACTCCTTGGGATGATAGAGAGGGGAGACCACCCGCCCGCACGGGCCGCCGAAAATAGGCCTATCGCTCAACCAGTGTAGCACCCACCAAGAATGCCACACAAGGCGAGCCATTGATGGACGGCGGCCTCGACAGGTCGCGGGAATGCCCCTGGCAATCCTTAGCGGACTACAATGCCCTAGCCAAGAACACCCCGGCGTAGGCCAAGGCCAAACCTAAGACGACGTTGGCCGCCAAGCCTCCCAATGCAGGGACGATCATTCCGTGTTCCAGCAGGTTGACCGTCTGATAGCTGAGAGTGGAAAAGGTGGTGAAGCCGCCCAGAAACCCAAAGGTCAGGAAGGTGCGGACCTCCGGAGTCACTGGAATCCGCACCAGCAACAGGGTGAATAGAAAGCCAAGTGCAAAGGATCCTATCAGGTTTACGGCCAGTGTGCCCCAGACGGTTTCCGGGCCCGCGTAGGCTACTGCCAGTCTCTGGGCCCAGTAACGAAGCACGGATCCAAGCCCACCCCCCAAGGCCACCATCAGCCAGAGCATGATCAGGGCCTACCAGAGCCGGGGCCTGCGCTGCTATCCATAGGAAACGGCCTGGGCCGCTCCGTGGATTGTGGTGCCCGGCGTTTTCATCCTCATGGTGTACACCGAGTTGCGGGCAGTGAAGAGCATGGTCCGGTTGTCGGCGCCGCCCCATGCGCAGTTGGCGGGAATCTCAGGCAGCACGATGGTCCCTAGGTGGTTGCCCGAAGGGTCAAATACCCAACATCCGCCGGCTCCCGTGCTGTAGACACGGCCCTCAACGTCAACCTTCATTCCATCGGGAACGCCGTCCTCGGCGGAGGACAACTCGGCAAAGACCCTGTTGTTGACCAGGGACCCGTCGGGCGCAACGTCGAAGGCGCGGATTGTCTGGTGGGGACATGCCTCCTCACGCTCCTTTTCGGCAGGGCAGTCATCATCCCTGCGGGTAATGGTGACGTACAGGGTGGACTCGTCCGGGGAAAACCCCAACCCGTTGGGGTATTCGGTTTCGGTGGTAGCGGCGGTTACGGTCCCGTCGGGGGCAATTCGGTGCACTCCGAAGTAGTCCAATTCCCTTTCTTCGGCAGGAATCCGTCCGCCAGGGTCCGTAAAGTAAATGCTGCCGTTGCTGTGACACACCACGTCGTTGGGACGGTTGATTCTCTTGCCATTCAGTTGGCTGGCTATCGGAGTTATGGCGCCGCCCAGTTCCATCCTAGCAATCTGCCGGTTGTCCCCTTCGCACATGATGAGACGGCCCTGCGAATCAAAGGTCAGTCCATTGGAGCCTCCGCTGTTGTCCCGGAACACCTCCGGCTGCCCTCCGGGAGCCAACCTATAGATGATGCTGCGGCGGACGTCCACGAAGAGCCAGTAGCCTCCGGGATGCCAAAGCGGCCCCTCGGTGAATTCGAAACCGGTAGCCAGCTGCTCGCTGTCCCTGGATTCCAATACTTGGTCCAAATCGTCAGGCATTGCCTTCTCCTACCGGTTCTCCCAGTTTGAATTGTGCCGGGGCCGCCGGAAGTCAGGCCTCTTCAGGAAGGTGGGACAGATACTGGGAAACGTAGTCCATTCCGGCCAAGTCGGAAAAGGCCGCCATTAATCTGCTGGTAACTGGCCCGGGGAGGCCGCCGTCGCCAATCACTGCCCCATTGACGGAAGCTACCGGACAGATACAGAGGCTTGTGGAAGTGAGGAACGCCTCGTCAGCAGTATAGGCGTCGAACAGGTCCAAGTCTTTTTCCACAGCCGGCAGGTCCAGCCCTCCAGCCAATTCCAGCACCGTTTCACGGGTGATGCCTTCCAACACATACTGGCCGTGGGGAGTGCTTAACTGCCCTTCCTTCACAAGAAAAATGTTTGAACCGCGCCCTTCGGTGAGGTTGCCATTCTCATCAAGTAGCACAGCCCACGAGCCGGGGTCCACTCCTTGAGCTTCCAGGTCCCCCAGCACCAGATTCAGATAGTTGTGAGTCTTGGCCCTGGGGCTCATAAACCTGGGTGGAGTCCGGGGCACGGACGGGGTCCTAACCTTGACGCCGTCTCTGTAAAGGGACGCCCGGCTGGCAAAGGGTATGGCATGGCTTTCAATCAACACCGTGGCGTGGGCGTCGTCGGGATTGGACGCTTCCACGCCCCTGCTGATCCTCTGCATCACCCACATATCCTGGTTCTGAGGCAGCAAAGGGTAGTTGTGCGCCACCACTTCCAGGGACCAGTGTTCCATGGCTTCCGGGTCCATTCCGGGGTCAATCCGCAGGTAGCGGAGGGAATCGTACAGCCGGCGAATATGTTCCCTTAACTTGAAAGGGGTCCCATTGAATGTACGGGTTGCGTCGAAAACTGCATCTCCGTAAAGGTATCCTCGGTCACGGATAGAAATGCCAACCTCTTTCTCCAGCTTGAGACTGCCATTAAAGAAGACTACCTGGTCTTGGTCGGGCATTGTGGCACCTCTCTTGAAACGGCTTTCGGTAACGCCAGCAACGCTTTCCGGTGCCGGAATTGCAAATCCTAGGTCGTTATTCCTTAAAGGCGTTCGCGCCGGTAACCAACCCGGGCATCCCTCCCATAATGAAGGCAACACCCACGGTTTCAGCTATTTCGGCTTCGGTGGCGCCGGCGGCCCTAGCCCTTTGGGCAATGGCGGCGACACCGTCGGAGTAAGCGAGCAGAGCATCGCAAAGCATGGTCATGAGAATCTTAACCTTGAGGGGAAGAGCCCCTTCGCTTAGGACGGATTCCCGAACCTTCGATACTTCGCCGAACAATTCCGGGGCATGCGTTTCCAAAGCGACCTGCCACGGCGCAGCCTGAGCTTGAGTCATCTGATTACCTCCCCTATGCGGCTATTCTGGCGCTCCTTGAGCCAATCGCTTGACAAGGAGCAACAAGGGAAATGATACCAAGGGAGGAACAGCAGGGCAAAACAATGGGACAATGGGGAAAGACGTGGCTTGGGAGCACGCTTCGGACTGGGCGGGTCAGAGGGATGGAAACAACGATCCCACCTCCAAGGTTGGAAGCAAGACTTGCTGCTAAATTAGGCGCACTTTGCCAGCTATGGTGCTGTCCTTACCCAACACCATAGCTGTCAGCCTATGGATGAAAAAGCACCCCGAATTCCACCATTCCGGAGGCAGCCATCCTCCGGCGAAAGCGCGTCAACCAGCCTTGACGGGGGCGCTTTGGTATGAAACGTTCTAGCGAGCGGCACCGATGCGGAACACCTTGGTACCGCAGGCAGGGCAAATTCCGGACGTGGCGGGCTTGCCATTCTTCATGGTGATGGCTTGAGGGTCCTTGATCTCTGTCTTGGACCTGCACTTCACACAATAGGCTTCCATCACACACCTCACTCCATCTAAGGTCGCTATATTGTATATATGGCGAGCCTGAGTGTCAATATCGTGTATAACTGATTCTCAAAAATTGCACAAGACTGTCCGATCACTTGAAATCAGGCAATTCTGGATGGCTCAGGGCTTGTATCGGTTGTACAGAGTCTCTCTGTTACAATCACTGGGTACGGCCAGGACGGTCCCGGCGGGGCCAACCAGCAGACCCGGAGTTCCGGACCCATGGGAAGATTCCTTATCGTACGCCACGGCGAAACCTCGTGGAATGTCGAGGGACGAATCCAAGGACATTCCGACGTAGCGCTGTCGGAGCGCGGAGTATTGCAAGCCCAAGCATTGGCCCGGCGCCTGGCCACAGTCTCCGTAGACGCTGCCTACAGCAGCGACCTCGTGAGGGCCTCGGAGACCGCCAAGATAGTACTGGAGGGAAGGGAAACCCCGCTGACAGAAGAAGAGCTACTCCGAGAACGGTATTACGGCGTCTTTGAAGGCCTGACTGTAGAGCAGCGGCAGGAAAGGTACCCCGCAATGTTCATAGCCTCCATAGTCAAAGACTTGGACTTTGCGCCCACCGGAGGTGAAAGCGCTCGGGAGACCCTGAGACGAATGACGTCGGTCATGGGCGAGCTGAAAAGGAAACACCTCGATGACACAGTCCTGGTAGTTGGCCACGGAGGCTCCCTTCGAAGCGGCGTCATGGCCCTGTTGGAGCTTCCTCCGGAATCCACTTGGAAATTCGTGATGGCCAATTGCAGCCTTACAATAATCGACACCTACGAGGACAATGCAGTGCTCCGGCTTTACAACGACACCTCCCACTTGGCGGCAGTCCCGCTTCCGGCCGCCGGGGAAGCCAATGCGGTGACCGGCCATGCCAGGTAGCGGACGGAGGGACGGCTCCGACAGTCTGCAGGACCCGCGGGAAGCTTCTAATTCTGCACAACGGCCGTTCCTGTCGGGCTACGGATTCCTAACGTCTTCGGCACTGAAGGAGTCCCGCTAATGCCTGGACGAGTCTTGATGGTACAAGGCACCGCTTCCCACGTGGGCAAGAGCGTGCTGGTGGCTGCCCTCTGCCGCATTTTCCGCCAGGACGGGTTCCGGGTCGCCCCGTTCAAGGCCCAGAATATGTCAAACAACTCCTACGTCACCGGGGACGGCGGCGAGATTGGGCGGGCCCAAGCGGTGCAAGCCGAGGCCGCCGGCGTGGAAGCCCTGGTGGAAATGAACCCGGTCCTGTTGAAACCGGAGGCAGACCATACTTCTCAAGTAGTGCTTATGGGGCGGCCGATGCAGTCGGCCCGGACCAGGGACTACTTTGCCCTGAAGTCCCAGCTTTGGGCCTCGGTCAGCTCTTCCTTGGACCGACTGCGGGACTCTCATGACCTCGTCATCGCGGAAGGCGCCGGGAGCCCCGCCGAGATTAACCTGAAGGCCACTGAAATCGTCAACATGCGGGTGGCCCGGTATGCGGATGCCCCCGTGCTCCTTTGTGGCGACATCGACCGGGGCGGTGTATTCGCCTCCCTTGTGGGCACCCTGGAGCTGCTGGAGCAAGAGGAAAGACGGACCATAAAGGGGTTCGTGATTAACAAGTTCCGGGGGGACGAGAGCTTACTGACCGACGGCCTGACCTGGCTGGAGGAACGCACCGGCATACCAGTGGCCGGAGTGGTGCACCATTTCCGGGACATTCACATCCCCGAAGAAGACTCGGTGGCGTTGGACCTGCCCTCTCCCATGACCGCCGACCCGGTCCTGGACATCGCCGTAGTGCAATTGCCCCACATATCCAACTTTGACGACTTCGACGTGCTGGCCCGGGAACCGGGAGTGTCCCTGAGGTACGTGGACTCGCCAGCCTCCCTGGGTCGTCCGGACTTGGTGATCCTTCCAGGCACCAAAACCACGATACCCGACTTGGACTGGATGAACTCCCGCGGTTTGACCCGAGCCGTGGAGTCCCTTCGGCAACAAGGGGCGGCTGTGCTGGGAATTTGCGGTGGGTACCAGATGCTTGGCACCCGCATCCTGGACCCCCAACGCATCGAGTCCAGCATGGGAGAAATCGAAGGGCTGGGGCTGTTGCCCATCACAACGGAGTTCTTCGGCTCCAAGGAGACCCACCGGGTGCGGGGCCGGGTCGGGGCCGCCCGGGGCCTGTTGTCGGGCGCATCAGGGGCCGAAGTGGTTGGCTATGAAATCCACATGGGACGGACCCACGGCACCTCAACGGGTGCGCCCATATTAGTTCATGACCGGACTGACGTTGCAGTAACCCCGGGCACATCAAGTGACGGGTGCATGGACGAATCGGGCCGGGTCATGGGCACCTACATCCACGGACTGCTCCACAATCAAGCCGTACGGCGGGCTATTCTGGAGAATCTCGCCAGGCAAAAGGGTCTTGCTCTGCCGCTGGGCGTGGACCCGGCTCTGGACTCGGAATTCGACAAGCTGGCCGACTGGGTCAGGAACAGCCTGGACATGGACTTGGTCTACGCTATGACGGGGCTAACACGCTCCCCCGGCCTCGACGACCCCAGCCCAGCGGCAGCCGGCTCCGAATAGGCCCACGGTAATGCACTCCACAGCTTGTCCGGCGCACCTCATCCTAGGCGGAGTGCGCTCGGGCAAGAGCGCCTATGCCGAAAGGCTGGCGTTGGACCTGGGGATTCCCACAGTGTACCTTGCCACCGGGCAGGCCGGTGACGATGAGATGAAGGAGCGAATCCGGCGGCACCGCCAACGGCGGCCCAGCCATTGGGAGACCTTAGAAGAGAGCCTGGAGCTTGCCGGAGTCCTGAACAACCATCTGCAATCGGCGGGCAACCCCATTGCTGTAATCGTGGACAGCATAGATTTCTGGGTGTCCAACCTGCTTATGGGCCACGAAGACAGGGCAGAGGCAGAGATTGAATCCTTGGCCTTGGATGAGGCCGCACGATTGATGGAAGTTGGCCGGAAACGGCAGGCAACCCTGCTCCTGGTCAGCGCCGAAGTGGGGCTGGCACTGGTGCCCCCGGAACCCCTGGGACGCCGATTCCAAGACCTGTTGGGACTGGTAAACCAGCGGCTTGCAGAGTCGTCAGCCCGAGTCAGCCTCGTGGTAGCCGGAGCGCCCCTGGCAATCAAGGACACCACCATCTCCGGAAGCGGCTGAGCCGCGGCCCACTGTGACAATCGCTTTCAGATACCCGGTGAGCAACTTGCCCAAAGAACCATCAAGCCCAACGTCATACCGGCAGGCCCACGGCAGCGCTCTTCTGGGTGTTGCAGAAGCGCGCGCTCCCGGGTCTTGTGGCGAACTGGTCCAGGGAATCCACCGGGGGGGCTACTTCCTAGTGTCCTGCCCTGTGGACTTCTACTCCCGGGTCAGGGTGGAACTCCGCTCTGGCGGCTCCGGGAAGGTCGAAAACGAGATTGACGCCCCGGAGGGATTCGACAAGACCTGCCAGGCAGTAGCGTTGACCCTGGATTCGCTGAACCAGTCCGGCTTGGCAGTCCGGGTGGAGATAAGCAGCCCCATCCCCAGGGGTAAGGGCCTGGGAAGCAGCAGCGCCGATGCGACGGCCGCCATAGCCGCTGCCAGCCTTGCCTGCGGCAAGGAACTGACGCCGGAGGAGATTGCCTGCCTGGCGCTGCGGGTGGAGCCCACCGACGGGGTAATGTTTCCCGGCATCGCCTTGTTCGACCACCGGGCCGGAACGGTAATGGAGCGCCTGGGACCGCCGCCTCCCCTAGAGATCGTGGCATTGGACTGGGGCGGAAACGTGGACACCCTGGACTTCAACCGGGTGGACCGACGCTCACTGTGGGAATCGGCAGCGGAAGAGACGGCACAAGCCTTGGCCTTGGTGCGCCGGGGGATACAAGAGGGAGAGCCGGTATTAGTGGGCCAAGGGGCCACCATCAGCGCACTGGCCGGGCAGAGAGTCCTGCCCAAGCAGGAACTTGCCAGGGTCATCGAATTTGCTGAGGCCAACGGCGCCGCCGGTGTGAACGTGGCTCACAGCGGCACAGTCATTGGGGTGCTGCTGGATGCTCGTCAAAAGCGGGGCCTTTCGATATTCCGAAGAGCTAAGGCAGAATTTCCAGAGGCAGAGGCAGTACACCACTTCCGGGTGCTGGGAGGGGGCGTCAGGGTGGTCAAAACCGCGGCCTGACCGCGCCAAGTGACCTTTGCCCTTAAGCAGAGGTCTGCAGGTAAGTCTCGTAAGGGATGGAATCACACATGCCAGAGTACAAAATAGCGGTTATTGCCGGAGACGGGGTTGGCCCCGAAGTGATAGCGCAGGGGCGAAGGGTGATGAATGCCGTGGCCACCTCCCAGGCGGGCCTCAAATTCAACTGCACCGACTTTCCTTGGGGTTCCGATTACTACCGGGAGACGGGGCGGCTCATGGCGGAAGACGGCCTGGAGCAACTTGAAGCCTTCGACGCCATCCTCTTCGGCGCGGTGGGAGACCCGCAAATCCCCGACCACGTCACCCTCCACGGGCTCTTGCTTCCCATGCGGCGCTCCTTCGACCAAGGGGTGTGCATCCGCCCGGCCTACCTGTATCCCGGCGTGGAATCGCCCCTGTCGGGCAAGCAAGCGGGGGATATTGACCTGGTTATCTTCAGGGAAAACACCGAGGGGGAGTATGCACCCATCGGGGGCCGTCTATACCCGGCCACGTCCCACGAAACGGTTATCCAAACCAACGTTTTCACTCGCCGGGGCACAGAGCGGATTATCCGGGCCGCCTTCGAATACTGCCGCCGCCGGGGCCGGAAGAACAAGGTCACGTCGGTGACCAAGTCCAACGCCCAAGCCTTCGGCATGGTCTTTTGGGACGAGGTCTTCCAGGAGGTAGCCGCCGAATTCCCGGATATCGAGACCGAGTCCCTGCTGGTGGACCGGGCCTGCATGGACTTCGTCCGGTGGCCCGAGGACTTTGACGTGGTGGTGGCTTCCAACCTGTTCGCCGACATCCTTTCCGACGTCGCCGCCGTGGTCACCGGGAGCATGGGCTTGGCGCCCAGCGCCAACATCAACCCGGAGAGAGCACACCCATCCATGTTCGAGCCGGTGCACGGGGCCGCCTTCGACATCACCGGCAAGGGCATCGCCAATCCATTGGCGACCATTTCCGCGGTGGCGATGATGCTGGACCACTTGGGCGAGGCTGAAGCAGCGAAAAGGGTTGACCAAGCGGTGGCCCGGTGCCTCAGCGACGGCCGGGTCCTGACCCCGGACTTGGGAGGCAGCGCCTCAACTTCACAGGTAGCCGACGAGGTGGTGCGCCTGCTGAGCGGTGGGTAGAGGTTGACGGCGGGAATGGTACGATTCAGGCCGCCAGGGCGAGACCTCAGTGTTTCTTGTTCAGAACCTTTCCGGAAACTGTCGGCCCAGGAAGTGCATCCGGTCAACGGTGCTTTGGCTGAGCGAACCGGGCGGTTACCGGAAGTGTGTCGAGTCTTGGCCGATTTTGTCCCAGTTTGTCCGTGATTTGACCCGATTTGTCGGCGTTTTGGTCCGGTCTGTCGGGATTTGTCCACGTTTGTCGTAGCTGGCAGCTTTGAAATTTGGGATTTTTGCGACAAAAAGCGACATTTCCCCAGGCGGGAAGGATTCCGAAGCCGGCCCCGGCGGTGCGGGAGGACGGACTCAAGGTGTTATTGAACGGCAGAGCCGGGTGGAAAAACATGGCAATTACCATGTTAGAGAGGCGCTACCCTAAAAGGCAAGGGGCAAATGTCAGCAACCGGAGGCTGGCGTAAGAAGGAGCGGGAACGACCGAAATATTATTTTACGGCTCCCGGTCAGCCGGGAACTCGATGCTCCGGTCTGACATAGACTTGGCTACACAGGAAATTTTGGACTCATGCCGCCTGGAACTGGAAGACGCAAACATCATCCAGAAGCGCTAGGTGCAGGCCTACGAACGCATAACCAGCACATAGCTGATGGCCGAGATAGACTCCGAGGGTGTTTCGACTTATAAGGGCGTGCCTTCGGAATGCGCCTTCCCGGCATCCTCCGGCTTTGCTCAAGACGTCAATTCGATCCTCTGAACATTTCGATCTACAATTGCCGAAGCGATCGAAAGCGCCAAATTCTAACTGGAAACTAACGGTCGCCTGTCGATGTTAACTTGTACTGATGGGAGTCGATGTGAAGTTAACCCTAGGACTGCTAATAGACGCAGAATGCTTCGACACTTCAGAAATCGAAAACGCTGAACAACTTGCTGAGTCAACTGGCGGCCATGTTTACACTTGGAAGACCGTAGGGAGACGCAATTGGCTTGAGCGCGGCTATCGTATAGTCGACGCGATTGGGCTAGTAGTGCTCCCAGATGTAGTGCCAGATAAGGTCAAAATGTTGGACGATAGCGAAGAATAGAGATTTTGTGAAGAAATCAAGCCACTCAAGGACGACGCAACATACCTCTTTCAGTCAATAATCCGGTAGCGCCCACGGCCCATGAATTCCAGAATTTTCCCCTCCCGCAAGACTTGGAGCTGTTGGCGGATTTTGGCTTGAACGTTGTTGTTCTCCGGGTGACGCGAGGATAGTTCGTCGGTAAAGCGCGAGTAGAATTCCTTGAGAGTAAACTCATGCAGCCCCGATGCGCGTTGCAACTCTCGAACACAGGTAAGAGTCTCTGCTCCCCAACCGCCGGAAGCGCGAGTGTCGGATTTCAGAAAATCGAATGCATTCCAGTCTCTTCTTACTTCAGCGGGGTCTCGGCATGTCGCGTTCTCAATCACCGAATCGCGGGCTTCGCTCGGCAGCTTCGCCATCAATATGTTGGAACCCACCCAGCCGGCCCTCCTGGCTTTGGGACCCAATGGGTTTCTGCGCTGGATTACCGAGAGGTTGATGAAGTGACCCGGGACGATGAACAATTCGTCCACAGTCCAGGCAGGTTCGGAATACCTTAGAAATGCGTAATGTGGAACGGCGCCGCTTTTGATTGCAGCCAGCTTGCTTTCGTAAGCGGAATTCGAAACTGAACGTCCGAACCGCCCATTCCTGCTCTTAAGCTGGTAAATGGCTCCGCATTCGGGGCATCTGTAGTCGCGCACTGGTGTGTTGGTGGGCTCGGGGACAACTCTGTTTGAAGAACAGGCAATGCAATAAAGGTTACCATTGGCCCAATGCTCAGTGACTATGCGAGCAATCTGGCTGCGGCTTCGGTACTGTGCACCGACACTGGGGTCGAGTTGTAGATTCACAATGTGGACATTGCAGCGACCGACCTTGATGGTTCGACCGGCTACACCGGCGGCTCCCTACCCAGACCCCAGAATCACCCGCACCATGCGCCTTTCCAGGGCCAAGCCCAGTTGGGTGGTCAGCTCCAGGCGGGTGTGGTCACCGATGGTGGCTACGAAGGCTACGCCCAGCAGGCGGCCGACCCGGAAGTCGATGACGGTGGAGGACACCAGCCCTTGGGCGCCTCCCTGCACTACCTTGAGGGCTACCGCTTCGTCGTAAAAGCCCTGGGGTTCCAAGTGGGTGACCGACACCAGTTGATGGTCGTCACCCACCTTCTCTCCAACGTTGTCTTCGAAGTCCTTGATGAAAATATCGTTCATCCAGCGGGGCACCGACTCCGGTGAGTCGAAGAGATGGGCGACGGTGGCCCCCAGCATGTCGAACCCGTCCTCGGCGCCCATGTTGCTGGTGGGTCCGAACTCCCGCAGGTATCCGCCGACCCGGCCGGCGTCAATGAATTTCTTTGCCGTGTTCCCGGGAAATCCTTGGCGGGCCATGGTGGCATTGTCCAAGGGCCCCTCCCGAACAAGCTGGTGTCCGGCAAATTCCGGGGGCAATTCACTTTTCTCCAACACCATGAACTCCAAGGAGTTCTCGTCAACGCCAAAGGTAGCCCGTTCCATTGCCATAGCAGTGTCCAATTCCTCCGATTTTGGGAAGGGCGGAGCGCCCCATCCCGGTCGATTACTATCCGCAAACCATGGGATAGACGTGATTGGTGCGGGACATTTCCACCGGGATCTGGCTGCGGCTCCAGGTATCGCCCCGGTCGTAGCTGCTGCAGACGAGGCCGTCCCTGGTGCAGCAGTACAGGTGCGAGGGCAGGGCGGGGTCGATGGCGATTTGGAACATCCGGCTGTCCGGGACCGCTCCTATGTCCATTTCTTCCCAAGTCTCGCCGCTATCCACGGTGCGGAACAACGCCCCGGCCTGCTCGGTTCCCGCAGGGGCTGCACCGCCCCCGGCTCCGGCGGCCAAGTACATAGTGGCCGGGTCGTCGGGAGCCACAATCAGGCCGCGGCAGTAACTTCCTCCGGGGAACATCTGCTTCAGGGCCACCAACTCCCAGTGGCGGCCCCGCTGCCGGCTGCGAAACATAGCAAGCTGGGTGATGATGTAAACCAAGCCCGGGGCCGATGGACTGACCTGCACCCCGTGCAGGTCCACCGGGCCGGTGCTGGTATAGTGCCCGTCGGTGGCCGACACCCAGTTTTCGCCCCCGTCCCTGCTGGCAACCAGCCCACCCACCTCAACGGCCCCGTAAACGTCATCGGGGTTTCCCGGGTCAACGGCTATTCCAATGACACGTTTGACGATTTCGTTGGGATGCATGGTGATGTGGGGGTATATGACGTCGGCGGTGTTCATCTTCTGCCAGGAAGACCCGCCGTCCCGGGAGCGACAAACTGTGCCCCGGTCATACCCGGCAAACATCACTTCAGGGTCATGGGGGTGGGCCGCAAGGGACCACACGTCTCCCCGGGGTGAGTCCTGCCTTTCCCAGTTTTCTCCGCGGTCGTTGCTGCGATAGACTCCGTCCTGGGTGCCGGCGAAGATTGATGCAGGGTCCCGGGGGTCGACCAACAAGGCCCTCACTTGGGGATGAGACGGAAGGCCACAGGTCTTTTCGTCCCAAGTCTCATCGCCGTCCCCACGGCGGTAAAGCCCGCCCTGGTCCAGCGGTGGGCCTTCAGAGCCCACCAACAAAGGGCTCTCGCCACCCAGTCCCACATACACGTAGGTCTTGTGTCCATTATCACCCATTGGTCGCTCCTGCCGGAAGGATAACCGGGCATTCTGGCCTGTAACACTGGCCTGCATTCCTTGTGTGTAAAGGATTGTTCGACCATTCCAAAGCCTTGTCAAGGGTTGCAGGCCTGGCGTAACTGGCAACCCATGCCGCGGTGGGGTAGTATGGAGGCAACATACAGACTTGGCACCCTTGGGAGAATCGGAAGATGCAGAACAAGGTCTTCGCCACCTTCGACGAGGCGGTGGCCGACATTCCCGACGGTTGCACCGTAGCCTTCGCCGGCTTCGGCAACGTCGGCTTTCCCCGCAACCTCATAGCAGCCCTGCACCGCCAGGGAGCCAAGGATATGGTGGGAATATCCAACAACGCCGGGGCATTGGACGACCGGGTGGACGTGGGGTTGCTGGTAGGAGCGGGACGGTTCAGGAAGATGATCTGCGCCTTTACCGCCGCCACGCACCCGTCCCGCATTACAGACTTCGTGCGTATGTACAACGACGACGAGATTGAGGCTGAGACCGTGCCCCAAGGGACATTGGTTGAACGGTTGCGGGCCGCCGCTTTCGGAATTGGGGGGTTCTTCACCCCCACCAGCGTGGGCACCGAACTGGCGGAAGGTAAGGAGCACCGTGTGATAGACGGCCGCACCTACGTTCTGGAGCACCCCCTTCGCACCGACTACGCTTTCATCCGGGCTTGGAAGGCCGACACCTTTGGCAATCTCCAGTTCCGGTTGACCCAACGCAACTTCAACCCCGTGATGGCCATGGCCGCCACCACGACCATAGTGGAAGTAGAAAATGACATCGTGCCCATAGGTGGCATTGACCCGGACCACATCCACGTTCCAGGCATCTACGTAAACCGGGTGGTGCGGATTCCGGAGGATGGAATCCAGGACTAGGCCCACAGCATGGAAGGACGGCAGGCAGCGCCCGTCAGGACAACCCCTTTCGCTCACTATTTCCAATTCAGACTGTTCCAATTCGAACTTGATAGCAACGTTCCGGAGGGTGCCCAATGGCGGAGAAAGCAAGGTTGGACCGGCAGGCTATGTGCGACCGGCTGGCCATGGAGTTCCAAGACGGATGGGTTGTAAACCTGGGGATTGGCATCCCGACCCTGTGCTCCAATTACGTTGACCCCAGCCGGGAGATAATCAACCAGTCGGAGAACGGCGTCATTGGCTACGGTCCCTTGGCCCCGGAAGGAGAAGAAGACAGGCACTTGGTGAACGCCGGAGGCCAGTACGTGACCAGCCTGCCGGGGATGGCCATCGTCCACCACGCCGATTCCTTCGGCATCATCCGGGGCGGGATGGTGGACGTGACGGTACTGGGAGCCTACGAAGTTGCCGAAAACGGGGACTTTGCCAATTGGCGGCTGCCCAACCGGAAGGGCGGCGGCATCGGCGGGGCCATGGACTTGGCGGCCTGCGCCAAGCGGGTGTTCATCGCCATGGAACACTGCAATCCCAGGGACGGCTCACCCCGGCTACTCAAGAAGTGCAAGCTGCCGATTACTGCGCCGGGGGTTGTGAAGATGGTCTCCACCGACCTAGGGTTCTTCGAGGTTACGGGAGAGGGATTTGTCCTTCGGGAGCACGCCCCCGGCTGGACACCCGAGGAAATCCAGGAACTGACCGAAGCGAAATTGATTGTCCCCGAGGACATCCGGGAGGTGCGGCTGCGGAGCTAGGTTAACAACCAAGCGTCAGAAGTAAGCGGCGCCCCCGTTCACGTGGAGGGTCTGACCGGTAACGAAACCTCCGTCATCGGTGACCATGAACAGGATGGCCGAGGCGATTTCGTTCACGTCTCCCTGGCGGCCCATGGGAATTCCCGAGGTACCGGGAGTGCGGCTCTGGGGATACCACTGGGGGTTCTCCCGGCTGGTGTTGATGCTGCCGGGAGCGACGACGTTGACCCTGATGTTGTGAGGGGCAAACTCCGAAGCCAAGCCCCTGGAGAATCCAACCAGCCCCATCTTGGCCGCTGAAACGTGGGAACGCTCGGCGGTGCCGGCCCAAGCCCCGCCCCCGGACAAAAAGACTATCCGGCCGAACTGGTTTTCCACCATTGAGGGAATCACGGCGTGGGCGCAGTCGAAGGCCCCGTCCAGCACCACTCCCCGAACCCGTTCCCAGTCCTCCAAGGTCAATTCCATGAAGGGTTTGTGGGGACGGATGGCGGCATTGCTTATCAGGATGTCCACCTTGCCGAAGTGATCCATGGCCTGGCCCATCATGCTGTTGACCTGCTCGCGGTCGGAAACATCGGCCAGGACAGCCAGAGCCTCCACGCCCAGTTCCCGGGCTTCCCGGGCCACCGATTCAACCTGCTCCTGGTTGCCTCGCGCGTTCACAACCACGTTGGCCCCTTCGCCGGCCAGTTTCAGAACTGTTGCCCGGCCGATGTTCCGGCCCGACCCGGTTACCACGGCCACTTTACCCTGAAGCTGGTCCGCCATAAGTGTTCCTCTCAACTCACTGGTTAGCCGCCGGCCTGTAACCGGCCGAGCCTGCCCCAGCGAGTATAACACGGGACGAGAAGAGTGAAATTTGCCCCTTTCCAGTCTGGACTCGCGTCACCTTACTTACGCGCTCCGCCAGGGTTGACACCAATATACCGCCCCCTACAATGGAGGCCACGCAGGCGGTCCCAACTGTTTTTGATAAAGGGAGGGTCGTTTTGATTACCAAATTCGATACCCTTTTTGCAGGCCACGTTGACATGGACAACGTGGGTTACGCCGGCACACCGGTCAACGACCGAATCTACGACAATGACCATCTTTCGACTGCCTTCAGCAAGGCGGAGGCCATCGGCATTCTGGCGGACAAGCTGGGCTTCGACACCCTCTGGCAAGCCGAGCACCACTTCCAGCCGGAAGGCTACGAGTGCATCCCCAATCTCCTCCTGTTCAACGTCCACCTTGCCCACCTGACCAAGAACATCAGGCTGGGATGCGCTTTCAACATCGCTCCCATGTGGCACCCCCTCAGGCTGGCGGAAGACTTTGCCACCGCCGACGTTCTCACCGACGGGCGGGTGGTGTTCGGCGTGGGCCGGGGCTATCACACCAGGGAGGTTGAGACCTTCGGGGCTCCCCTGCTGGACCAGGACGCCAACAGGGAGATGTTCGAAGAGCAGGTGGAGGTTATTTTCAAGGCGTTTAACGAGCCGTCTTTCTCCCACCACGGCAAATATTACGACCTTCCCCCCGACATTCCTTACCGGGGTTACCAGTTGAAGGACCTTACACTGGTCCCGCGGCCCAAACACCTGCCGGTGGAGTGCTGGCAACCCATTCAAGGCGGCACCCAGCGGGCCTTGGACTTCATGGCGAGGCATGGCATCAAGGGGATTATCGGTGGCGGGGTTGCCGAAGGCGGCGTGATGGACGACGTCATGGTCAACTACCGGGCTGCCTTAGCCCGCCACGGAAGGGAGACGGAACTGGGTGGCGACCTTAGCGTCGGCTTCCACTTCTATTTGGCGGACAGTCCGGAAGAGGCCGTCAAGGCAGCATCGGCCTATTACGAGGAGAACGTGAAAATGTTCGGCCCCCTGCGCCTGCACCGGGGTCTGTCGGAACAGCAGATGCTGGACATCGCCGACCCGGCCCGGGCCCCTTTCGCCGACCTTCCCACCATGGAGGCCGCCGTCAAGCAGGGCGCCTTCCTCGTGGGGCCGCCGGAGCGGGTGATCGAACAACTGAAAGGAGTGGAGGAAAACTACCCAGGATTGGAGAGGATCGAGGTAGGTCACCCGATGGGTACTCCCCAGAAAGTCATCCTGGAACAACTAGAGTGGTTTGCCAAGGACGTGATGCCGGCCTTCAAGGGCAGGGTGGAGACCGCCGTTCCCGCGGACTAGGCCAGCCACCGAGTAATGGTTTCCATAGGAGAAGAATGACCCTTTCCCCGGTGATTTCCGAAACCGTTGAGTTGATGTACCAGACCGGTTGGACCGACGGGTTGCCGGTGGTGCCGCCCACGGGCGACTTGGTGGAAGCAATGGCGGCTGCCAGCGGCCGAGCGGTAGACGAGCTAATAGCCGAAATACCGCCTTTGGGGGGCCGCGCCACCGTCGAACGCATTGCCGTCAACGCGGTCATGGCCGGTTGCCTTCCGGAATACATGCCGGTGGTCGTCACTGCCATCCAGGCCTTGATGGACGACCGGTTCAATCTTCGGGGCGTCCAGTGCTCCACCGGCATCCACTCGCCCCTGGTAATCGTCAATGGACCCATCGTAAGGGAGCTTAGTATCAACTCCGGCTACAACTGCTTCGGTCAGGGCTGGCGGGCCAATGCCACAATCGGAAGGGCGGTCAAGCTGGCGCTGGTGAACTTGGGTGGAGCGACACCGGGAGAGACCAACAAGGCGACCTTCGGCCACCCTGGGGCCTACACTTACTGCGTAGCGGAGAACGAGGACGCCAACCCCTGGGCCCCCTACCACGTCGAGTCAGGGTTTTCCACGGAAGACAGCACGGTCACGGTGTTTCCGGGAGAGGCCCCCCACAACATCATGTACCACGCTGTGAACCCCAGGAACTTCCTGACGGTGCTGGCCGACACGATGTGCCCATTGGGCAACGTCCAGATGTACGTGATGGGCGACACCCTGGTGTTCCTGGGCCCGGAGCACGCTCGAATGCTGGCCGCCGACGGATGGCGGAAGGCGGACGTCAAGCAGTTCCTGTTCGAGCACGCCCGCAAGCCAGTGTCCCTGTTGCGGCGCGGCGGCCCCGCCCAAGGGGACGACCGGCGGGAGATGCTGTGGCCCAAGTTCGTGGACCCGAACCGGGATGAGGAAATGGTCCCGGTGGTCCGACGCCCCGACGATATCCACGTGTTCGTAGCCGGAGGCGCCGGCGGGCCCCACTCGGTGTACGTGCCCGGCTGGGGGTCACGCCGGGCTATCCGCAAGATTGAATTTCCCTGAGGGAGTTACAATGGGAGAAGCGCAATGGTAATCGCCACAAGTCCAGCCCGCACCCTGGAAGAGCGGCTGAAGGTTCTGGATATTCGGAGCCCGGTGGACCCGGAGGCGTCCAGCCGCTGGAACGCCGCTCCCCGGTTGAACAGGCTGGAGGGCAAGACAGGAGGCTTCCTCGGCAACAAGAAGGCCAACTCCGGGCTGTTGCTGGAGGCGGTGAAGGACCTCATGTGCCAGAGGTTGGAACTGGGTGAAGGCATTGCCGTTGACAAGTACATCTATTCCCGGCCTGCAGCCCCGGATATCATCGAGTCCTTGGCAGACCGGTGCGACTTCGTAGTAACAGCCATCGCAGATTGAGGGTCCTGCACGTCGTGCAGTGTGCACGACGCCATGACTTTGGAAAACCGGGGCATTCCCACGGTGGTCATCTGCACCAACCCCTTTCTCAACTCGGCTCACATCCACGCCCGGACCTTCAAGCGCGAGGGGTTTCAACCCATCGGCATCCCCCATCCGTTGGGCGGTCTGACTCCCGAGGCAGTCCAAGAGAGGGCGAAGTCGATCGTCGACGAAGTAGTTGAGGCCCTTACCAGAAGCAGCTAGTCCGGCGCCAGTTGCAGGCAGGCGCGTCCAACCAATCCGGTTCCAGGAGGGAAGCCATGGCTACAGTTGGTTCCGGAAAATACACCTACGAAATCGTGGAGGGTTGGGGCTCCCTACCCGAAGGATGGGAGTTGGGCCAGACCGCCATAGTCACCGACTCCCTTGACCGAGTGTACCTCTTCAACCGCAGCGACCATCCGCTGATTGTCCTGGATCGCGAGGGGCACTTTCTCACTTCCTGGGGAGAAGGCGTCCTGACCGACGCCCACGGCATGTACATCGACTCTGACGACAACATATATCTGCCGGTCAAGAACAATCACGTGGTGCTCAAATACGATTCTCAAGGCAACCTGCTGATGACCCTGGGCACCAGGGACCAGCCCTCTGACACCGGTTGGTCCGGCAATATTTCGGACACAGTGCAGCGGGCCGCCGGCCCCTTTAACCGTCCCACCGATGTCGCCCTTACTCCTGAGGGCGACATGTACATCTCCGACGGCTACGGCAATGCCAGGGTGCACAAGTTCACCGCCGGGGGGGAGTTGCTCTTTTCATGGGGTGAACCTGGAAAGACCGAACAGGGAGAGTTCCACGTGCCCCACGGCGTGTGGGTGCATACCGACAGGCGGGTCTTCGTGGCCGACCGGGAAAACAACCGGATCCAGATTTTCGACCCCGACGGCAACTTCCTGACCGAGTGGAGGGGCTTCTCACGCCCCTGCGACATCTACATTGACCAGGACGAGGTGCTGTTCATCCCGGAACTGGACGCCTTCATGAGCGTAGTGTCCATTGAGGGGGAAGTCCTGGCCCGGTGGCTAGGACCTGCCGACGCCGGAGCCCACGCCATCTGGTTGGACTCCCGGGGCGACCTGTACATCAACCAGAACCTTGAAGGACAGCGCCTGCTAAAGTACCGCAAGGTAGGTTAGGAAATCACCACGCCGCAGCAAGTAGGAAAGGTTGTTCCCAATTGAAGATAGGCGCCATTTTCCCTCAGACCGAGATAGGGCCGGACCCTTCGGAAATCAAGGATTTCGCCCAGGCGGTCGAAGGCTTAGGGTATGATCACATTTTCGTTGCGGACCATGTTCTGGGCGCGGACCCCAAGCACCACAGCCACCCCTCCCTGCAGACTTACCACCACCAAAGCGTAGTCCACGAAATCATGACCACCATGGGCTATCTGGCTGCCGTGACCACCACGGTAGGGCTGGCGTCGGGAATCCTCATACTGCCCCAACGCCAGACGGTCTTGGTGGCAAAGCAGGCTGCGGAGGTGGACGTGCTCAGCGGCGGCAGGTTACGGCTGGGCATCGGGGTTGGCTGGAACGACGTGGAGTACCAGGCGCTCAACCAAGATTTTCACAACCGGGGCAGACGCAGCGAAGAGCAGATCGCCCTGATGCGGGCCCTGTGGACCGATGAAGTGGTTGACTTCCATGGGAGGTGGCACCGGGTGGACAACGCGGGTCTGAATCCCTTGCCGGTGCAGCGGCCCATTCCCGTGTGGCTGGGAGGAGGGTCATTGGGCACCAAGTCCGTTCTGCACCGGGTTGCGGCCATTGCCGACGGATGGTGCCCCGGATTCGGCCCGGACCAAAAAGGACGGGAGTTGGTCCAGACCGTCAGGGACTACATGAAAGAAGCGGGGCGGAATCCGTCCAGCCTTGAGTTGGAAGGTCGCATCTGGACCGCCGGCAAGCAGCCGGAGGACTGGTTGGGAGAGGCGAAGCAGTGGGAGGAACTGGGGGCCACTCACTTGGTGGTGGAGACCCGTAAAGCTGGCCTGCGTTCTCTGGAAGAACGGCTCGAAATCATTCGACAATTCAGGGATGTCGTAAAAGAGTAACCGAAGCCTAATTGCTAGACCATGGGATGGAGCTGCCGGTCAGCCTTTTAGGCCGTCCCCAGCCTGCGACTCGTAAGACCAAGGAGGCAATATCATGTCGGAAGACCCGGTACTGTACCACCTAGAAGAAGGGATAGCGGTGTTGACACTTAACAATCCGAAACAGCGCAACACGCTGTCCACGCCGACTCTGGAACTGCTTCACCGGTACCTGACCGAAGCCGGGAAAGATGCCAGCGTTCGCGTCGTCGTCATTCGTTCCACCGGGCCGGTGTTCAGTTCAGGGCACGACCTGAACGAGTTGGTGGGCCAAGACAGGGAGAGCTATTCGGGAGTGTTCGCCGACTGCACCGAGGTCATGGAACTAATCCGCCTGCTGTCAAAGCCGGTCATCGCCCAAGTGCAGGGATTAGCCACCGCTGCGGGATGCCAACTGGTGGCCACCTGCGACCTGTCGGTGGCTGCCGACACCGCCAGGTTCGCCACTCCCGGCGTCCAGATCGGGTTGTTCTGCACCACTCCCGGGGTCGCGGTTGCCCGGGCGGTGATGCCCAAGAAGGCCATGGAAATGCTGCTAACCGGCGCCCCAATCCCGGCCACCGAGGCCCTGGAGTTCGGCTTGATCAGCCGAGTTACGGCCCCGGATAAGCTGGAAGAAGAAGTGATGGAATTGGCCCGGCGCATAGCCAAGGCCAGTTCCCGCACCCTGGCCTTGGGGAAGCCCGCCTTCTATCAACAAATTGAAATGGACCGCCCGGCGGCCTACCAGATGGCACAGCAGGTGATGGTGGACAACCTTATGGAAGAGGACGCCCAAGAAGGCATCACCGCCTTCCTGGAGAAGCGGGAGCCCCACTGGAAGAACTGACGGGGCCGGTCCTCAGGCATGCTTGACCATCCGGGAACCTGGAGCCGGAACCTGCATGAGGGAGAGCATCAGCAGGAAGCAGGTGGCTCCTTGGCACTGAGGACTAAGTCGACCAGTTGACGTATGTCCGGCAGGTAGCTATCCAAGTCTTCCTGCTCCATCCAATCGTTGTAGAAATTGGAGTGGCATGACTGGGCAACGCCGAAGGCAGCGCGTATGAAGGAGTCATCCTGCCGGGCTGCTAGGTCCATCACGGCTCTACGGCGTTGGGCATATTTACTATGGGGCAGGCCACGGCTTGCGCTGTAGGCCTTTAGGGCTTGGCTAGTAGCACCCCATAGCTTCTCTGCCCCTTGAACCAAGTCCCCGGCGGCTATCTCCCCCTCGGCGTCGGCCAGCAATTTATGAGCGAGCCGTGTGTGTTTTTCAGCTGTGGACTCCCGTGCCTGCATGTCCCGCCCAGTGCTTTGTCTGCTGTAGCAACCTTAACAGCAACAAATAGATTCTTTCAACCAGTTGGCACTAGCCGAAAGTGATCACGCTGCGGGCGACGGCGCCGGCCTTCATGTCTTCGAAGGCGCCGTTGACGTCGCCCAGGCTCAGCCTCTGGGAGACCATCTGGTCCAGCTTCAGGCGGCCCTGCAAGTAGAACTCGATGAACCGGGGCATGTCGGTGCGGAACCTATTGGAACCCATGCTGCTGCCCTGGATCTTCCGCTCCCGGAGAAATGAGGGCCCGTCCAGCTCTATCTTGGTGCCTTGGGGGATCATGCCGATTATGGTGGCAGTACCCCCGGCCTGCAGCATGTTGAAGGCCTGCTCAGCCGTCTCCTTGGTGCCGATGGCCTCGAAGGAATAGTCCACGCCGCCGTTGGTCAGGTCCCGGATTTTCTCCACCACGTCTCCGGAAGAGGCGTCCACCACATCGGTGGCCCCGAACTGGGTGGCCATGGTCAACTTGGTCTCCACCCGGTCGATGGCGATGACCCGCAACGCGCCGGCCAGGATCGCTCCCTGGATGGCGCTGAGGCCCACGCCGCCGCAGCCGATGACGGCAACGGTGCTGCCCGGTTGCACCTTGGCGGTGTTCAGCGCAGCGCCGACCCCGGTGGTCACGCCACAACCGATGAGGGCCAGTTGCTCGAAGGGGATATCTTCCCGGACTTTAACCGTGGCGTTCTCGTGAACCAGCATCTGTTCGGCGAAGGACGAGAGCTGAGCCATCTGGGTTACCGCCTGGCTCCCCTGTCTCAATCTCGGCGGTTCGTCCGGCGACCGGACCACGTCCTCCCGGTAACAAAGGTTGGGCCGCCCGCTCAGGCAGCGCTCACAGAGGCCGCAAAACACCGACAGGCAGGTTATCACCGTGTCCCCCGGCTTCAGGTAGTTGACTTGGCTGCCCACAGCCTCCACGGTGCCGGCGGCTTCGTGGCCCAGCACCGCCGGCATGGCTATCGCATATTTGCCTTCGACGAAATGGAGGTCGCTGTGGCAAACGCCAGTGGCCCCGGTGCGGATGAGCACCTCGCGGGGGCTGGGGTTGTCCACCTGCACCTCTTCGACCTCCAGGGGGCGGTCCACTTCCCTCAATACTGCAGCTTTCATGGCTCAACTCACCTTTAAGCGGCTGGCTATTACACCGGTTGCCGAGGAACCGTAGCACTGAATACCCGGCAGGGGTCGAATTTAGCATTGCCCCCGTGGGCGGTCAACCTGCGGGGCCAGAGTCCGGCGGGGGCAGCAACTTGCGGGCTTGGCGGAAGACGCCGAACAGCAACGCCCCCACGGCCAGCGCCGCTACAACGACGCCTACGGGGGCCAACCAAGGGTAACGTTCGGTCAGGGGCACGTCGGGGCCGGTAAATGACTGATTAGCCTGTTGAACTCCCAGCGAGGCGGCGGGCAGGTTGCCGGTCTCCAGGTAGGGGACTATTCGTTCCAAATCGTAGGATGGCTGACGAGCCTCCGGATTTCCGTAATAGAGAAAATATTCGACACCCGGTTGTGATTGGAAAATCAACTTCCGTTCCAAGCCATGCAGGGTAAATCCCTCCGCCGGGAGGGACGGGTCATCCAAGTCCTGTACGGTGAAGCGATAGTACCGGTAGCTACCTTCCTGGAAGTCCAGTGACAAGCTGCTGCCGGTGAACTTGGAAGTATCGTAGGAATATACGGGGCCGCTACCCAGCAACTGCCAGTCTTCCCGGTCATCACTGCCTTCGACAGTGGCGGTGCGGTGAAAATTCGAGGCCGTGGTGTGAAAGGACAGGCGCCCGGCGGGGATGCCCCGATTACCCAAGTCCAATATCCAGAAACTGGAGCGGTCGCCGGCGCCCTCACCGCTGCTCAAGACCCTTGGCGCATAGGGGATTTCAACAGCCGGAACTTCTTCAGAGAAAGCCACGCCAGCGCCGTCTATCCCCAGCGGGCCGGCGCCGCCGTCCAAGACCCGGACCCTCAGGTACCGGGCCGCACTTTCCGGATAGCCGACCCGGGTATTTCGTGCGTTGAAGCCCTGTTCTTCAACCGAAAAGTCGTAGATTTCCGAACCTTCTTCCAGCACGGCCCAAGTTTCGGCGTCGCTGCCGGCTTCTACGACCACGCTGCGGCGAAAGTTCTTACCCTTGGTGAATATTTCCATTTCGTTATGCAGGCTTCCACCATCGCCCAAGTCAGCCATGAAGCCGGCATATTCGCCGGGGACGTAACCCAGGTCACGCACCTTGACAGGAACGGAACGGCGTTCCTCCCGGCCCTCTGCCACAACCAACTGGTAGGCGACTTCTTCTCCCCCGGCCAGCAGCCGCAAATCCGCCTGACCACCGGACGATTCTTGAAACACCTCCCGGTCCAAGGCAAGCTCGGCCAAGTCCCCGGCAGCCGTTCCCGGAGGTACAGTGACTACCTTGAAGAAGCGCCAAAGGGCCAGGTCAAAGTCTGCGCGGGCCGTGGGGAGAGTTGCCGACCCCCAGAAGGCGCCGGCGGCCAGCAGAAGGAACAATGCGGCAGCCACCACGCCGAGGCGCCTGCGGAAAGGCCGCCCGCCCAACCCATTGCGGTTACTCAAGCAGGAACTCCCGGATGACCCTGCTGTAGCGTTGGTACAGGAATCCCCCGACCACCAGGAGGACGCCCAACCCGATGAAGGCCGCCACCCGATATTCCTGCTCCAAGTTGAACGCGTCATAGACGAACAGCTTGGCTATGGGAACGGCCAGCAAGCCCAACCCGCTCAAGCGCAACAAGCGGAAGCGGCGGACGATGCCCAGAACGATCAATACGGCAGCGTACAGGGCCCATAGCCCGCTCAGGGACAAGCTTATAACGTTGCCGGCGATGTTTGGTTCAATGGCGGCTTGGTCAACCGCCATAACAACCTGGATGCTCAGTATCCAGAGGGACAAGGCATTAGCCACCCCCAGGAAGACAGGTATGAAGTGCCGCTCCTCGGGGGAGACGTAATTGTCCCGCCAGCGCCACCAAGCGAAGGCCGATGCATACGATGCTGCGATTATGAGAACGTAGGAGAGGAATCGAAGGTTGATTACAGGCCAGTAGGAGTACTCGTAGGCGACGAAGGGGCCGGACTCACCCAAGTCGAGGGGAAGGTCCAGCAGCAGCAAGTAGCCGATGGTGATGACGAAGGCGGCGAGGCCGAACCAGCGCAACTGGGGCATGCCCACGAAGAAGGACAGCCAGATTAGCACCACGCCCTCGACGGCCCAGGCTACGCCAATCCAGGGCCCGCCCAACTGGACTGGCACAGCGATGGTCAGGAACACCAAGGCAATGCCCAAGGCAAACAGGCCCAGGTGCGCCTGTTCCCGGTGCCGCGCCACAATCCCGTATCCCAGCAGGCCGTAGAACAGGGCGAGCAGCAGGGTGAAGCCGCCCATCCAGACCCTGAACTCTTCGAAGAGCAGGGCATAGCTTATCCCGAAGTAGGCCGCCGCATTCAAGACCATCAGGGCTTGGTCCAGCGGCCCCGGGGGCCGCCGCCAGAGCAGGTGGAACAGGGTGGTGGCCCCGACAAAAATCAGGAAAATAACGGTGATGCCCACTTGGGCCAGCAGCAGGCCAGGCTCCAGTTCAAAGTACCAGAATCCGAAGAGAACCAGCGACCCGATCAGGGCCAGCAAAGTGAACCAGCGCCAGTTCCGGAAGGTAGCCAGCGCCAGCACTCCCAGGTCCAGCACCAGGACGTAGGCCAGCAAGGCCCACTGCTCCGGCAGCCGATCGGCCAGGATCAGCGGAGTAGCAAACCCGCCAAGAATGCCCAGCACGGCAATGGCACGGGACTCGTAGCGCAAGGCCAGCCCGGCCGCGGCCAGGGTCACCAGGAATGAGAAGCCCAAGGCCCCCAGGGAAGGCACCAAGTCATAGAGGGCGAAGGCGGCGAAGATGGAAAGGTATAGGACTGCTATGCCGCCGCCGGTGACCGCTTGGGCCCACGCGGGGTAGCGCCGGCTCCAATACTCCCCGCCGCCCAGCAGGGCCACACCCACCGCCAGTCCCAGAACCACCCGTCCAGTCTCGCCTATCCAGTCGTTGTCGAATGCCAGCTTGAGGAAGAACCCAATGCCGAAGATCAAGGCCAGGATACCGACCCGGGCCAGCCAGTTGCCCCCCAGCAGCCACTCCCATTCGCTGGGTGACAGTATGCCCGGCAGGTTTCCGGGAGGTCCGCCGCCCGCGGGAGCGTCCGGCGGGGCGGAAGCGGCGCCGGACGGTGGAGCGTCCGCCCTGGGGGCGGCGGATTGCGCTACCGTTGGGGGCGGCGCAACAGGCCGGGCAGGCGCCGGAGCAGAGCCGGGGACAGGCCGGACGCTCTCCAGTGCCCGCAAACGCCGGGATAATTCGGCAACTTCGGCCTGGAGTCCCAGGACAGTTTCCCGCAGGGCTACCGGTTCAGCATCGCCAGCCGTCTCAGCATCGAGAGATGAGCCGCCGCTACCAGCAACCGGCGCACCAGCCAAGGCTCCGCCGCAATACTGGCAGAAGTTGGAGCCTTGGGGAATTTCTTCCCCGCAATTGGAACAGTTCAATACCCGCTCGCTTTACACATTCTTCCCGCTATCTGCGAGAGTGTATCACCAGCGGTTGAAAAGAACTGCTATCGGGAAGGGCATGCTTGGCGAGGAAATTGTTCGGCTGGGCCGAGTTATACACAGCCACAGGCGCCCCTTTCCTCTACAAGGAAAGTAAATGGCGGCTGGGAGGAGAGTATTGCCCTATCGTCCCGGCGGTTGCGGGAAATGGCCTGCCTAAAATGTATGGTCGCCGTGCAGCCGGTCAGTCCTCCTACTCAAGATTCTTTCCCGGTCCCATGGAACCTTCCCTGTCCCCGAATTCCTTCCCGGCTCTAGGCGTCCAAGGCGAGGAGGGCGTTGTAAGGGAAGTCACGGGCGCAGGGCAACAGCCGGTAGAGCAGCTTCTGGGCTTCGGGAGCGGTGTTCTTGCTCCGGCACTCTTCCAGGTACTTGACGGCGCCCATGTGGGAGGTCAGCTTGACGCCGGCGGCGGCGACCTTGCTGGGGAAGGTGTGGGGTTCGGGCAGGGGCCGGTCTCCGGCTAAGGCGATGCCCCACTTGAGGGCAAATTCACAGACCAGGCGGTGGAGTTCGATAACGGCCAACTCCAGGGCCAGCTTGCTGCGAAGGGCGTCGATGCGGCGGCGTATTTCATTGAGGTTCATAGTGCGATGTTCTCCTTTACCAGCTAATTGTTGGGATTGCCGGGGTCTATAAAGGGCATGGCTTACAGCAGCCGGGAGGCCGGGCCGGATTTTTTGGTTTCCCTCTCATTCCCTCTCATTTCTTCTCATTTTAGAGGCCGGGTGGGGTCCGGGGAGGGCCCGGGGTTCAGTGGGAACTGGGGGCCGAAACTTTTAATTTCCCCACCATTTCCTGTCATTTTCCGCCATTTTGCGGGTTCAGCAGAGTCCGGGAAGGCCGAGGGCTGCGGGGAGAGCTGAGGGCCGGAAATCTTATTTTCCCTGCCATTTCCCGTCATTTCCCTCCATTTTGGGTGTCCGGTGGGGTACGAGGAGGGGTGCTGTCCGGGCCGGAGGGACTTGGCCTGGGAAGGGTTCCCTTGGAATCGATTTTTGAGCATTGGACTCTTGGTCGCTTCAGTGGCGGTTGTATTCGGGCATTGCGGCAGAGGGCTGCGTGATGCCCTGAAATTCATGCTAGAGAGCTGCAATCCTGAGTGGCAAGCGACAAGTGTCAGTAAACAGGGCGATGTTTCCATTTTTCCTTGCGAAGTTTGGGCTGAACCAGGTTCATGAGGGATCCAAGGCACGGGCAGGACGGGGTTGGCGTCGGGCCATGCAGGGTCCACGGGCGGCGGAGCCCTGACCCGCGGCGGGCTTGGGTTAACCGGCCTTGATTAACATACCGGGGTAAAAATTGGGAAAGATATGGGCTGGGGAGGACGAGGGACCGCCAAGGATGCAGTCTCCAGAGGCGGTTTCCCTGAGACAGGCGCCGGCTTATTTGACACCCGGTATCCCTGCTGGTAAATTTGGAAATTGGGGATTGGTTTACCGGGCCTGCAAATGTGCAGGTTCTTGTGCGTAAATGAGCTTATTCCCAGGAGGGACCCGGTGCCACGATACGACTACCGATGCGTTAGTTGCGGCCACGAATTTGAACTAGTCCAGAGCTTCAAAGAAGCCGGTTCGGGCACTTGCCCCAGTTGCGCCGGGCGAGGCCAGCGCGTTTATCACGCGGTCCCGGTCATCTACAAGGGTTCCGGATTTTACACCACAGACTACGGACGGCCCAAGCCGCCGGCCGAAAACGGCAGCAAAGAGTCCAAGACTTCTTCCGACGGAGATTCATCCAGCACCGCCAAGGAAAAGGTGGCGGCATCGGAGAGTTCCTCCTCCAGTTCCACTTCCGACAGCGGGTCCACGGTGCAGGCGGGGAGCGATTCCTCCTCCTGACTGACCAGGGAACGCTCTCTCCGGCGTCAACCAACTCTTTCCTGTCATTGGCGCTCACCAGGTTTGGCAGCAATGCGCCAAGGCCGCTACGGTGGGACGCTTCATTGAGGTCCTTCATTTCCAGCAGGCCTGCACGTCTCCGTTCCGCCGCTCTCCCCATCGCCTTCCCCCATCCGCGGTCCCTTTGTCACCTGCGGGGGTAGCCCAATGCGGGCACTGATCCAGCGGGTAAAACACGCCTCGGTTGCCGTAGAAGGGGAAGAGGCAGGCCGGATAGGCCCGGGCTTGGCGGTGTTCTTGGGGGTTGCTTCCGGGGACGAAAGGGCCGACGCCGACTACTTGGTGGGCAAACTGGTCAACCTGAGGATTTTTTCCGACGCCGAGGGCAGGTTCAATCTATCGGCCTTGGACATTGGGGCGGAACTTCTCGTGGTAAGCCAGTTTACCCTCTACGCCGACACCCGCCGGGGGAGGCGCCCCAGTTTTTCCCGGGCCGCCGCTCCCGAGGAAGCCCAAAGCCTATATGAATATACCGTCGAAGCCTTGGGCAAGGAGGGTCTGAAAGTGGCCACCGGAGTTTTTCAGGCGTACATGCAGGTTAGCCTGGAAAACGACGGGCCGGTCACCATCATGCTGGACAGCGCCGAGCGGGAGTTGCCCCGCCGGGGATAGGGAAGAGGCCGACCCAGACCAGCGGCCAACCAGGCAACCAGCTAGGAATGGGTCTCGTCTATACGGACTATCTCCGCTTGTATTACCGCTACAGCTTGGAGCAAGCGCTCCAGGAGCTCACCCCTGCGGCGCTGGTCCTCTTCCATGCGGCGCTGGTTCTCTTCCATGCGGCGGAGGTTCTCCTCCATCATCACCGCAAAGTCCGCGGAGAGTTGCGCGAAGTTCTCAAGGTTTCTCACGCGATCTTCCAATATCCTCTCCTCCCATTCTCTTCGGGAACCCGCGGTATGGCCAGAAACCGCCGGGACTAGATGTGCCAGCCCATGCCCCGGTACAAGCCGCGGAGGTAGGCAATCTGCCCTCCGTGGGACACTATGTCCCAAGTCATCTGGCCCAAGGCCGCCGCGGTGGTGCGGGGCCCGGCCGTTGGGGGCCAGACCACCTGACGCTCCAAGTCTTCCACGGTTACAGACTCGAAGTACTGTCTGGCAGCGTCCTTAACCGCCTCGTAGTAGCCCAGCAGCACCTCCCGGGTGGGAGGCTTCCAAGCGGCGACCTGTTCTGCAGTCCAACCGACCCCACGGTCATTGGCGTCTACTGCCATGCCGTACTTTTCGGCCCATCCTCCGGTAATCCAGACTTGGGGCAGATCCCGTAGACCGGTGTGGATGAAGGTATCCATCACCCGGTCCAAGTGCCAGATCAGCCAGGCGATGGAATTGCACTGCTCCGCAGGAATCCTGGCCAGGATCTCATTGTCCAAGTCTTCCACGGCGGCGTCAATCATCGCCCAGTTGCGCTCCAGCGCGGTGCGGGTACCGTCAATAGCTGGCATTAGCCGCCCTCCCTGCTGAATTCCAGGTCCAAGCTGATGTCCAGGGCCTTGGTGGAGTGGGTAAGGCCCCCGACGGAAATGAGGTCAACGCCGGTTTCGGCCACCGCCCGCACCGTTTCGTGGTTGATGCCGCCGGAGGCTTCCACCACGGCCCGGCCGCCGATAATTCCCATGGCTTGGGCCATCATGTCCACGGGCATGTTGTCCAGCATGATGATATGGGCGCCGGCCTCAATGGCTTCTTCCACCTCTTCCAGGCTTTCCACTTCCACTTCGACTTTGATGGTGTGGGAGGCGCGGGCTAAGGCCATCTGGATTACGTCCTTCAGCCCGACTTCCTGGGAATGCAGGGCCTGGATGTGGTTGTCCTTGATGAGGATGCCGTCGGCCAAGTTGAGACGGTGATTGTAGCCACCCCCCATACGAACGGCGTACTTATCCAAGTAACGGTGGCCCGGCGCGGTCTTACGGGTGTCCACGATCCGGGAACGGGTTCCCTGGATGGCTTGGACGTACAGGTTGGTGTCGCTGGCGATGCCACACATTCGCTGCAGGAAGTTAAGGGCGGTCCGCTCACCCCGTAGGATACTGGAGGCGCTGCCGCGGACGGCGGCGATGTCAGTCCCGGGGGAGAGAGGCGACCCGTCGTCCAACAGCACGCCGGTTTCCAATTCCGGGTCGATGCGGCGGAAGACCTCCATGGCGACGCCGGCGCCGGCCAAGACGCCGTGGGCCTTGGCCCGCAGCATTCCGATTCCCATCACGTCCGGAGGAATCAGGACCTGTGTTGTGGGGTCGTTGAAGGCTTGGTCTTCGGAAAGGGCGGAGTCGATGAGCCGGTACACTTCCGGCGGCAATTGTGACACTGTTTATCTTCTCCGATGGAAAGTCTTTGCCGGTGGACTGACCAAAAGCAGCCAATTACTGCTCTTCCGGTTTGTTCCTTCAGAAGAATATTCAAGAGAAGCTTCGTGGAATCTGCAACTCCGGGAAATAGGTGGAATAGAAACCCCGGTCCCGGGTGAGAAAGGCATCAGCAGTAGAACGTGCGTGGGCGCCTATCAGGAGATCGGCCAGAATCCGATTCCTGGGACCCACAGCCCACCGGTATTGCCGCCACGGCAAACCGGCTTCACAAGCAATCGCTGTATCAATCGGGGAAATGACCACGTTGAGCCTTTGCAGCGCCTTTTCCAGAGCGTCCCGGTCGCCAAAGGCCGGAATGAGTTCCGCATAGACCACGTGACAGATGACAATTGGCCCTTGCTCTTCAGCTTCTTGAAGCCATTTCATTGACTGGTGTTCGAATTGCTCAATGGCCAGGAACAGGTCCAACAAGACGTTGGTATCTACTGCGCTTGTCACCCTCCCCTCATCTCTCGAATGTAAGCGTCAACGCCGCCCAACTCGTCGACGATGCCGCCTGGGGGAATGATGCCGACCACGCCTTGAAAGGGGTGCTCCGGTTGCTCCTTTCGCTTTCTGATGAGAAGCCCGTCTTCGACCGGCGCAATCTCCAATTCGGCGCCTTGAGTGAGGCCGAAGCGGTCCCTAAGCTTCTTGGGGATAGTGATCTGGCCGCGTTCCGAAATGCGCATGTGTCTCTTTCAGTGAGGTGTTGCTACCGCAGGGCCAGCATCCGGTCCAAGGCGACCTGGGAGTCCCGGCGGACTTCCTCGGACACGGTAATGCGGTTTATGACCTCTCCCCGTTCCAAGCCTTCAAGCACCCACAGGAGGTAGGCCGGGTGAATGCGGTACATGGTGGAGCAGGGACAGATTACCGGGTCCAGGCAAAAGACGGTCTTGTCCGGATTGTTGAGGGCCAGCCGGTTTACCAGGCTGATTTCGGTCCCCACGGCCCACTTGGTGCCCAGCGGAGCCTCGTTGATGGTCTTCCGTATGACTTCGGTGGAGCCGTTCAGGTCGGCCGCCGCCACGGTGTCCATGGGGCATTCCGGATGCACCAGGACGGTTACGTCGGGGAACCGCTCCCGTGCGGCCTGTATCTGCTTGACGGTGAAGCGGGTGTGCACCGAGCAATGGCCCTGCCAAAGCACCATTTTGGCGTCCCGCAACTGCTGGGGCGTGTTTCCCCCCAGAGCCTTGAAGGGGTTCCAGACCACCATCTCTTCAGGGGAGATTCCCAGCTTGATGCCGGTGTTCCTCCCCAAGTGCTGGTCCGGCAGGAACAGAATTCGATCGGCCTGCTGGAATCCCCATTCCAGCACCGCCGTGGCGTTGGAGGAGGTGCAGACGGCGCCGCCATTGCGGCCGCAAAGGGCCTTAATGCCGGCAACGGAGTTCATGTAGGTTACCGGCAGGATGCCACCGTGGCCTGCCAAGACCTCCTGCAGGTCGTCCCAAGCGTCCTCGACGTCATCCATGGGGGCCATATCGGCCATGGAGCACCCGGCGGTGATGTTGGGCAGCACCACTTGCTGATGGGGAGCGCACAGGATACAAGCGGTTTCCGCCATGAAGTGCACGCCGCAAAAAACGATGTAGTTGGCTTGGGGGCGGGAAGCCGCCTCCTGGGAGAGCAGGAAGGAGTCGCCCTGAAAATCGGCGTACTTTATGACCTCTTCCCGCTGGTAGTGGTGGCCCAGGATAGTGACGGACTCTCCCAAGCGGCCTCTGACTTGGTTAATCCTGCTATCCAGTTCCTCTGCGCTCAGGTGCAGGTAATCATTGGGGATGCTTTGCCACCTGACGTTGATGGACAATTCTTCCGCCAAAGACTTGGAGGGCAGTTCGTCCTCGGTCTTACAGAACGCGGAATGCTCAATTTCCGTTATGGGAATGGTGGCTGAACGTGCTCTAGTAGCCATCGCTTCACCTTCCTGGGAAGAGGCCCCAGACATCCGCGGTTACTAACCTGAGTTGCCTACCTGGGTTGCCTACCTGGGTTACCTACCTGGGTTACCTACCTGGGTTACCTACCTGCCGGGGCAGCCCCGGCAGAGACTGCTCCCTGCAAGGACCACGGGGATGCCTGGGTTATTTTTATGTCAACCAATCGTCCCAGTTGGTCGGTATCGTCCTCGAAAAAGACCAGTTTATTGCTGCGAGTCCTTCCCTGCCACTTCCCCTTCTGGCTGCTCTCTACCAGCACCTCCACATTGGAACCCACCAGCGCCGAGTTGGTTTCCCGGAGTATTTCTTCCTGGAGCGCGTCAATCTGCCCTCGGCGCCACACCTTCTCCTCCCGGTGAATGTCATCCGCCATAGTCCGATGCGCCGTGGTGCCGGGCCGGCTGGAATAGGCGGCGCAGTGCACCTTATCGAACCGCAGGTCGGACACCAGTTGCAAGGACCTATGGAATTCTTCCCGGGTCTCACCGGGGAAACCGACTATGATGTCGGTGCTCATGGATGCGCCGGGCACCGTTTCCTGGATGCGGCCGACCAGTTCCCGGTATTCCTGCTGGGTGTAGGGGCGGCGCATGCGTTCCAGCACCCGGTCGTCGCCGGCTTGGACCGGCAGGTTTACGTGTTCGCAGACCTTGGGCAGTTCCGCCACGGCCCGGATGATGCCCTCGCTCATGAAGGAGGGGTGGGAGGTGAGAAACCGCACCCGCTCCAAGCCGGCAACATCCTCCAGGCGGGTCATCAAATCGGCCAGGTCGGGCTTGCCGGGCAGGTCAAGCCCGTAGGCATCCACGGTCTGGCCCAGCAGGGTGACCTCTTTCACCCCCCGGGAAACCAGCATTTCCACTTCCCTGGCCACTTCCTCCGGTGGCCGGCTGACCTGCCGCCCCCTGCGGTATGGGATGATGCAGAAGGTGCACATCAGGTCGCAGCCGTGGATGATGGGCACGTGGCAGGTGACACCGGGGCGGTTGGGGGTCAACTCGCCAACGCAGCCCTCCCAGTCCACATTCAAGCGCTCGCCCAGCAGGTCCAGCAGGGGAGTGTACTGCTGGGGCCGCATGAACACATCGACGTGAGGAAAGCGGCGGCGCAGCTCCTGGGTGTTGGGCCCCACCATGCACCCCATCAGGGCGACTACTTGGCCGGGGCGCCGCTTCTTGATGGGAGCGGTGGCGGTAAGATTGCCCACTACCTTGTCTTCCGCCTGCTGGCGGACGACGCAGGAGTTGAACACCAAGACGTCGGCGTCCTGGGGCCGGTCGACGGGATCAATGCCCAATTGACCCAAGGCCGACTCCAGCCTTTCCGAGTCGGCTTGGTTCATCTGGCAGCCGATGGTCCACAGGTAATAGCTGCGGGGGACACCTGCAGCTTCGCCGGTTGCCGGGAATTTCTGAGCTAAGGTCATCTGCAACTGCCGAAGTGAAATCTTAATTCGCTGGCCGGGCCCCCGGCGATGTGACCGAGCGCTATCAAAAAAATACAAAATTGGTGGTGTTTTAAGGGTAACCACCTGGGACAGGCTCAGGGAACCCGGGAAAAGGACTGGCTGATGCGACGGGGCCCGGCGGTAATTTTCTGCATGGCGGAGGGAATGGGATTTGAACCCATGAACCCGCTTTCGCGGGTTAAGCGCTTAGCAGGCGCCCGCACTCGGCCACTATGCGATCCCTCCACGTTGATATTCAATGGTAACAAATGGCCCTATACGCTTCAATACTCCCGGCAAATTGACGCATGCGCCGCCCCCCCAACCCGGATACCGGGCTCAGCCTACCCTTCGGAGTGCCCAGTGTCTTTAACCGCCAGCAAGGCTCCGAAAGTCTATGGAAATCTTTACAACCTGCCAGAATGATGTGGCTTTCCGCGGCTAGGTCGGATACTATTTGCCGCTGACGCATTTCACATAGTGGCGGCATTTTTGTTGTGTTAGACGCAATTCGTCCTCGGAATTGCGGTATTGACAGCTATATAGCCCTATTCTAAGATAATTTTTGCCATGATTCACTGAAAATTTACGGGAGTGGTTAAATGGACGAACTGGACCGCAAGATTATCGCCCTTTTGCAGATGGATGGGCGCGCCTCCAACGCCAAGATAGCGCGGGAGGTTGGCGTAAGCGAGGGCACCGTCCGGCGCCGTCTCCGCCGGCTCATCCAGGATGACGTGGTCAAGGTAATCGCGGTCCCCAACTTGGAAAAGCTTGGCTACGCCACTACCGCGCTCATCGGGCTACAGACCGGCCCCGGCAAGTCAGACTCGGTTGCAGAGTCCATCGCCGCACTGAACGAAGCCCACTACGTGGCCATCACCACCGGGGCGTACGACGTTTTCATCTGGGCCGGGCTGGAGTCTGCCGAGAGCCTGGGAACTTTCCTCCGCACAAAGATCGGCGTCATCGACGGGGTCCAGCGGACCGAGACCTTCGTCAACCTGGCCATCAAGAAGCGCACCTACGGGCTGGTGCTCTAGCCACCCAGGCTACAGGCGTGGGGCGTTATTGCAAACGGTAACCGCTATGCTATAATTCTGCTGGCCCGGCCAGGGAGGGAAATCCGGTCCCGATCCGGCAGCCAAGCATCAACTAAAGGAGCCCTAGAAGGATGACCTACATTATTACCGAGCCCTGTGTCGGCGTGAAAGATTCAGCATGCGTTGACGTGTGCCCGGTGGACTGCATTTACACCCGGGACGAGGACGACATGTTCTTCATCAATCCCGACGAGTGTATTGACTGCGCGGCCTGCGAACCGGTGTGTCCAGTGACGGCAATTTTCGCGGAAGACGCCACCCCTGCCCAGTGGGCCAACTACGTTACGATAAACTACGACTACTTCAAGAACAACGACCCTTCGGACCTGAAGCGAAAATAGCCAGTAGTTCCCACTTCTAAATACGCTCCCGTACGAGGGTCTGCAAAACCTTTAAAGGGCTTCCTTTAAAGGTTTTCTATCGTTGCAGAACCAACATTATGACAGCCCGGACATGACCACCGCCCGGAGATGAAAGATGAACGGTATTGACTCCACCCCCGAATTTGTCACCACCGCCTACCAGAAGATGGAGCGGAACCTGGAGGTCGTCAGATCGCGGCTGAACCGCCCGTTGACTCTGGCTGAAAAGGTGCTGCTGGGCCACCTAGACGACCCGGCGAACTCCGACCTCACCCCGGAAGAAAGCTACATCAACGTCAACCCAGACCGGGTGGCCCACCAGGACGTGACCGGGCAAATGGCAATCCTGCAGTTCGCCCAGTCCGGGCGGTCCAGCGTGGCAGTGCCAACCACGATACACTGCGACCACCTGATTCAGGCCCGGGTGGGCGCCTCCTCAGACCTGCAGGACGCGCTGAACGAGAACGACGAGGTGTACCAGTTCCTGGAGAGCTCGGCCCGCAAGTACGGAATGGGTTTCTGGAAGCCGGGGAGCGGCATCGTCCACCAAGTGGTGCTGGAGAATTACGCTTTCCCGGGCGGGCTGCTCATCGGCACCGATTCACACACTCCCAACGCCGGGGGCTTGGGCATGCTGGCCATCGGGGTCGGCGGGGCCGACGCCGCCGACGTGATGGCGGGGCTGCCTTGGGAAGTGCGCTATCCCAGGCTCATCGGGGTGCACCTGACCGGGGAGCTACACGGCTGGACCGCTCCCAAGGACATCATCATCTACTTGGCGGGCGTCCTCACGGTGTCGGGCGGCACCAACGCCATCATCGAATACTTCGGCCCAGGCTGCGAGTCGATAAGCTGCACCGGCAAGGCCACCACCACCAACATGGGGGCCGAACTGGGCGCCACCGGCGACATTTATCCCTACGACCGACGCATGGCCTCCTACCTGAACGCCACCCGCCGGGCCGGGTTGGTAGAGGTGGCAGAGCGATTCAAGCACCTGTTGACCGCCGACCCCGAAGTTGAGCGGGAACCGGGCCAGTTCTTCGACCAGATAGTAGAAATCGACTTGGACAAGCTGGAGCCCCAGGTCACCGGCCCTCACTCGCCGGACCGGGCCAGGCCAATTTCCGCCCTGGCCAAGGAGGCAGCGGAGAGCGGCTTTCCGGAAAAGATATCCATGGCCTTGGTGGGAAGCTGCACCAACTCCTCTTACGAGGACATGAGCCGGGTGGCCGACGTGGCCCGGCAGGCTAGCGCTCGGGGCCTGAAGGTGGCCAGCGGTTTGATGGTCACGCCCGGTTCCGAGCAGATACGGGCCACCATCGAGAGGGACGGCCTGCAGGAGGCCATGGAGGAAGTGGGCGGGACTGTGCTGGCCAACGCCTGCGGCCCCTGCATCGGCCAGTGGAACCGCACCCAGATAAGCAGGGGCGAGCAGAACTCCATCGTGTCGTCCTACAACCGGAACTTCCCGGCCCGGAACGACGCCAACCCCGAGACTATGAACTTCATCACCAGCCCGGAACTGGCGGTCGCCTTGGGGTTGGGTGGAAGCCTCAATTTCAACCCCCTGACCGACACGCTGACCGGGGCCGACGGCCAGGAGTTCAAGCTGGAACCACCCCAGCCAGCCCCGGAAGTGCCGCTCAACGGTTTCGACCCAGGACAGTCGGGCTACGTTGACCCGCCGGAATCCGGGGAAGACATATCCGTCGCCGTGGACCCCGGGAGCAACCGGCTACAGATCCTGGACCCTTGGCCGGCTTGGGACGGCGCCGACTTCGTGGATATCCCGGTGCTGGTCAAGGCCCAAGGCAAGTGCACCACGGACCATATCTCACCGGCGGGCCCGTGGCTGCGCTTCCGGGGACACCTGAACAACCTCAGCGACAACATGTTCCTGGGGGCAGTGAACGCGTTTACCGACGACCCGGGCACCGGCAAGAACCAGTTGTCCGGGGAAGAGGTCCTGCCGATACCGCAGATCGCGAGGGAGTACTTGGCCCAGGGCATCCGCTGGGTTGCCGTGGGAGACCATAACTACGGTGAGGGCAGCAGCCGGGAGCACGCCGCGATGTCGCCCCGCATGCTGGGAGCCGCGGCGATAATCACCCGCAGCTTTGCGCGCATCCACGAGTCCAACCTGAAGAAACAGGGACTTTTGCCCCTGACCTTCGAGGACCCTGCCGACTACGACCGGGTGCAAGCCGACGACCGGGTGAGCTTGACCGGCCTGCAGGGCTTGGCGCCGGGGAGGCCGGTGCAGTGCGTGTTGAAGCACGCAGACGGCACCGAGGAAACACTGAACCTGCGCCACACCCTGAACGAAGGCCAGATAGCCTGGTTCCGGGCCGGCTCGGCGATGAACCACATGAAGAACCTGGAAAGCTCAGGGTAACGAGTCTCCCCGGGAAACCCTCCCTTGGCCTCAAAGAGAACGGGGTGCGCCGAGTGGCGCACCCCGTTTCCGTTTCTGTGCTTCAGCCCTCCCGGGCAGCCCGGGCTAGCCCAAATCGCCAAGGCAGGCCTCAAGTGGCTTGGCTAGGCAGCTAAAAATGGGGGTGTCCCTTTCGGTGTAGGGGCGGGCTTGGGACTCCCTGAGGTCGGCCACCAAGTCGAGGAAGTTGGCCGGGTCATCGGTCTCGAACCCGAGCACAAACTCTTGGTCGTCCAAGCCAAAGGAATAGGCCGTGCTGATTTTCACGTCGGGGTAGCGGTGCCCGATGGTGAAGTGCTCACTCATCAACCGTTGCCTCTCCTCCAAGGGCAACTGGTACCACTCGTGGGTCTTCACAAAGGGATAGATGAAAAGGAACTTGCGGCCCACTATGCGCATGGTGGCGGTTGTTCCTTCCTGTCCGGCGTGCTGGTGCTGGTCGACGTAGGGTGAGCGCCGGGTCATGGCCAGGTAGGAGTGGGGCATGGCCAAGTGGCCGGCCAAGGCGGTGCGGTTGAGCTGGGCCATCATCTGGTCTATGGCGTCCAGCTCGGGGCTGATCTTCCACAACAGGAAATCCACGTCGCCGCGGGTGCCCACCAAGCTGTAGCTGGCCATGGTTACCCGGTCGGAAAACTCGCCGATTACGTCGGCAAATTCTCGCTTTTCCCGCTCCCGGCGGTCTTGGGGCAACTGGCGCCACTGAGGGGAGACCTTGAAGAAGGAGTACTTTACGAAGTCGCGCCTGCCCTTGGGTTCCTCTGCCTGGGTCATTCAACCCACCTTCCTTAACGATTGCCGGGACAATCCCGCGCTTGAGGAACCGCCCGGTTGACGGTTCCATGATAGCAACCGCCCAAAGCTCCAGGCAACGGCGGGCCGCTCAGCAGGATTGGTGCTAGAATTTCCCCGGATTGTCTCCCGGCGAATCTATACCACCGGCCACACCAGCCAAGGACAGCCATGCAAGTTGAACTGGGAAGTCTCATCCGCGGGGCCCAAGAGGCCCGGGGCGTCGTCATCATCATCGACGTATTCCGGGCATTCACCACGGCGGCAATCGCCTTTGACCGGGGCGCCCGGAGCATTACTTTGGTCGCCGAGGCGGAAGACGCCCTGGAGCTGTACCGCCGGGGTGGTCACGACATCCTGATGGGGGAAGTTGACGGCCGCCGTCCCGACGGCTTTGACTTGGGCAATTCTCCCTACGAGGCGTCCTCTTACGACTTCTCCGGAAAGACGGTCATCCAGTCCACCAGAGCGGGTACCGTGGGAGTGGCTGCAGCGGCAGCGGCCGACACCATCTACCTGGGTTCGTTCGTAGTGGCCCAAGCGACCGTCGACGCCGTAAGAGCAGAGAATCCCGGCTTGGTGACGGTGGTGGCCATGGGGGACCAAGGAAGGGTGCGTTCCGACGAGGACGAGCATTGCGCGCTGTTCCTGCGGAACCTGCTGGAGGGACGGAGTCCCGACGCTCCGTCGGCAGCGAAACTGATCATGGAAGGCGGCGCCACCGTCAAGTTCTTTGATCCATCTCAGCCGCAGTACCATCCCAAGGACGTGGAACTGGCATTGGAGGTCAACCGTTACCCCTTTGCCATGAAAGTATCAAGGGAAAACGGCCTGCTGGTGGCCCGCAAATCCACCGGCTGAGAACGGGCCTGCGACGCCCCAGGGAAAAACGGCCGAGCTAAGTGACCAGGCACGGGAATCAGTCTCCGCTGAAACGGGCCGGGTCCAAGGCCGACACGCCGGGCACCTCGGTTGAACCCTTCAGTATCAGGCTGGCCAAGCCATGGCACATGCCGGTGCTCCAAAGGATGCCCTTGCGGCCCGCCCCCGTCCCCAGGTAGAGGTTCTCCCAGCCGGGCACCCTGCCGACGATGGGCAGGCCATCGGCAGACAATGGGCGCAGGCAGGCCGTCTGCTGCACCAACTCCGCGTCGCTCAATGAGGGGGCCATGGTCAGGAGATCGGCCATTATCTTGTCCCTAGCCGCGGGGGTTGGGTGGTCGTCGAAGCCCACCCGTTCCTCGGTAGTCCCAGCCCAGGTTAAGCCGTCGGGCTTGGTGACCACGTAGCTGCCTCCGTAGTGGATGGAGGTCTTCACCGGGTTGCCGCCGTGCTGCAGCCTCAGAATCTGCCCTTTGAGGGGCTCCACCGGCACGCGGAAGCGACACCAATCAGAGGCTTGACCGCTCCAGGGACCCATTGCCAGGACTACAATTCCGGCGTCAACCCGGCCGCCATCGTAAGACACACCCAAGCACTTACCTCCCTCAGAAACCAGGCCTGTAACCCGCCGGGGGATGAATTCCACGCCCAGCTTTTCCGCCGATTGCCACGCCGCCAAGGTATAACGGTAGGGCTCGACCGAACCTGCTCCTTGAACTAGGGTAGCACCGATGCAGCCGGGGTTGGCCGAGGGCTCCACCTTGATCACTTCCGAGGGCTCGAGCCAGTCCACTTGCAATTCCTTCACATTCTGCTGCCATGGCAGGTCTTTCTTGCAGTCCGCAGCCTCTTCGGGAGTGAAAGCCAGCTTGAGACGGTTGCATACTTGGTGCTGGTTGTCGACGCCGGATACGCTCTTGAGTTCATCGGCCAAGGTTATGTGGCGTTGAAGCGACCAGATGCTGAAGTCCAGAAGGGGGTCCGGAATTCCCGCCCCCTCGGTGGCCCCCATTTCACCGAAGGCGAACCCGGAGGCGTGGCTGCCCACCGAATCGGCTTCACAAAGGGTGACCTTCAGTCCCTCCTTGGCCAGGAGATAGGCGGTCAAGCATCCAACTATGCCTCCGCCCACTATAACGGCGTCTCTAGGGTCTTCGGGCAAATTATTCCTCCTGCCGGCCACGAGCCAAGGGTTCTAAGATATACTCTGTCCAATTATCCGACCTGCCGGCCTATAGTTGAAGCGCAGCCCGGAATTCCCTTTAGCTGCTGGTTGACCTGAAATGGGACGTTACTCCTGCCTGGCAATCATGGTACTGGTGGCCCTGATATTCCTGCTGGGCCTGTTCACCTGCCGCCTGACAGCGCCATTTTAGACGCTCTGCTCTTCCACTGCGTTCCGCAGGTGGTCAATTAGAGGGGGCTTCCCAGGCACCGGTTGCACCGCCACCAAGTCTATTCGCCAAGCCGGCGCGGGAGCGGACCCGGCTTCCATTGTTACCTGATCACCAGAAAAATCCAAGTGTTGAACGTAATGGTGACAAGCGGCAATGAGCCTTTGGGCCTTGGCAGGGGTGATTGATTCAGCAGGGGTCCCATAAAGGTTGCTGCGGCGAGTGCGCACTTCCACAAAGACCAGTTCTTTGCCTTCCGTTGCCACCAAGTCTATCTCGCCCCGGGGACACCGGTACTTGCGGTCCCGTATCCGAAACCCCCGGGCTTCCAAGAACCTGCCGGCGATATCTTCTCCCCAGTCGCCGAGCCTGGACCTAGCCGACGGCATATCACGCCATGCTGGCCGCATCAGCCGGTTGACGGGCGGCGTCCCGGACCGGCCCGAAGGAGCGCCGGTGAATGCGGCAAGGCCCCAGGGCGTTCAACCTGGCCATGTGTTCCCGGGTAGGGTAGCCCTTGTGGCGGGCGAAGAAATAACCGGGGTAGAGGGCGTCAGCCTCCTGCATGAGCCGGTCCCGGGTGACCTTGGCCACGTTGGAGGCGGCGGCTATGGAATAGCTGCGGCTGTCTCCCTTGACCACTGTATCGTAGGGCAAGGGACAACTGGAGATATGCACAAAGTCCAGCAGAAGGTGCGCGGGCTGCCAAGCCAGGTTTTCCACGGCCCTCATCATGGCTTCCACAGTAGCGGCACCAATTCCCAGGGCATCGATTTCCTGGGGCGAGGACTGGGCCACTCCCATGCCAAGAGCGTGCTTCTGCACCGCCTCCACCGCCCGCAGGCGCCGGGCCGGAAGCAGCCGTTTGGAATCGTCCAGCAACTCCAGCCAGGGCTCATCTCCGGTCAGGTCCGGCGGCAGGATAACGGCGGCTGCAACAACGGGCCCGGCCAAGGGGCCCCTTCCCGCTTCGTCCACCCCGGCAACCAAGTTTATGCCCCGCCGGCGCAATTCAAGCTCCATTGTCAAGTCCGGCATGGACCACCTCCCATCGTCATTCCCAACTACGAGGTCTATCAGCCGAAAACCGGTTACCCGGGACGTACCCCAAAAGCAGGGGCTATCTGACTGGCTCCTTCATCCCGCCACCGTGGTCAAAGGGGCCGGCACACCAGCCTCGATGAACCCGCCGCCCAGCAGAAGGTCTCCCTGGTAGAAGACAGCAGCCTGACCCGGTGTTACAGCCCGCTGCGGCTCTTCGAAATGAACGAGAACATTTTCACCCTGAGGGTGGAGCACGGCCTTGGACTCCTGGGACTTGTAGCGAATCTTCACCGACACGTTTAGCTCCGCCTCTGACGGAAGGCCTTGCACGTAATTGACGTTGGACACCAGCATCCGGTCACTGAAAAGCGCGGAGGCAGGACCCACCACTACCCGGTCGGAGCCGGGCTCCAAACGTATAACGTACCGGGGGTCGCCGGCGGGAAGCCCCAGACCCCGGCGCTGCCCCACGGTGAAGAACTCAATCCCCTCGTGGCGGCCCAGCACGGTTCCTTCCATGTCCACGATGTCGCCGGGCCGTTGGATCGTGTTCTCCTTCAGGAAGGACTTGTAGTCCCCGAAGGGAATGAAGCAGATGTCCTGGCTGTCGGGCTTATCGGCGTTAACCAGCCCGGCCTCCCGGGCCAACCGGCGAATCTCATCCTTGGGGAACCCGCCCACCGGCATCAAGGTGCGGGCAAGTTCCTGCTGGCCCATGCCGAACAGTACGTATGACTGGTCCTTGGAGGCATCCACACCCTTGCTCAGGGTATAGCCGCCGGGGCCGCGTTCAATCCTGGCGTAGTGTCCTGTGGCGACGCAGGATGCGTCCAGCGCCGCCGCCCGGTTCATCAGGAAATTGAACTTTATCTTGTCATTGCAGGCAATGCAGGGATGGGGAGTGCGGCCCTTGCCATATTCGGAGCAGAAGTAATCGATGACGTGCTCTTGGAACTCCCGTTGTACATTCAGCACGTAGTGGGGCACTCCCAGGAGGCCGCAGACCCGCCGGGCGTCTTCCACGTCGTCCAGGGTGCAGCAACCCTGGTAGTAGGGGGGAAGGTCGGCTTCTTCCAGGCTGTACAACTTCATGGTGACGCCGACCACGTCATAACCCTGTTGATGCAACAGCAAGGCGGCCACCGACGAGTCCACCCCGCCGCTCATTGCGACTACAACTCTTTCCGACATATCTGCGATTCCTCGATATCCAGCCTAGCACAGGGGATATAGCCGTTCAACTCGGATGGCTTCCAGCGCTGGCCCTCCGGCAAGGGAGAACCCAAATTGACACCACTATTGCCCACGGCTAAAATTCCGGCCAATCCAACCCCAAGCCTGCAGCCTTGGGGGGTTTCCCGCAACTCTTCAAGCACCCAACCGCTTCCGTTTTACTTTGTGGAGGTTTCCCATGACGGCAACTTTCGGATGTTCAATGCCATCCCGCGGGCCGATGTCCAGCCCCCAGTCCCTCCGTTCCCTGGCCCAGCGGGCCGAAGACTTGGGGTACGACTCAATCTGGGTGAGCGACCACATCATTCTGCCCCATGATGTGAAGTCCTTCTATCCCTACGCCGAAGACGGCGTGGCAACCTTCAAGCCAGACCAACCCTACTATGAGCCGATAGCCACCTTGAACTTCCTGGCCGGGTGCACTCAACGGGTGCGCTTAGGCACCCATGTCCTGATTGTTCCCTACCGCAACCCGGTTACCACCGCCAAGCAGTTGTCCACCTTGGACGTGCTCTCGGAGGGCCGGGTTATCCTGGGCATCGGGGTAGGCTGGATGGAGGAGGAGTTCCAGGCCTTGGGCTTGGACACTTATCCGGTCAGGGGAGCAGTGACTGACGAGTACCTGCGGTTGTACAAAGAGCTGTGGACCAAGGATCTCGCCGAGTTCGATGGGGAATACTACAAGCTCTCGGGTGCCGGGTTCGAGCCGAAGCCGGTGCAGAAACCCCATATACCCATCTGGGTCGGCGGGCATACCGGGCCTGCCATTCGCCGGGCGGCCCAATTGGGGGACGGCTGGATGCCCATCGGCCTCCGCCCTCCGGCAATACTGGAGCCCGAGGAAATGGCGGCCAAAATATCCCGCCTGCGCACCCTGACGGCCCGGGCGGGACGCCCCGAAGATGCGGTGGATGTCACATTCAGCACCAACGTCGTTTTTGAAGAGCCGGCCGGCCGGGACCGCCGCATGATGAGCGGGCGCCCCGAGCAGATAGCGGCGGACCTGCGTCAGTACCAGGACTTGGGAGTGAAGAATTTCATCATCGGCTTTGCCGGCGATGAGGCGGCGGCGTTGCAGGAGAACATGGAACGTTTTTCCCGGGAAGTGATGACCCTGGTGCCGCAGGACTGACGGGGAGCTTTAAGGGTAAGGCAGGAACCCAGCCCGGTACGAAGGTGTAAAGAGAATGTCAGTTAGGACCGATTTGCGGGCCAGGCTGAATGCCGGAGAGCCCATAGTGGCCCCGGGAGCTTACGATCCCATTACCGCACGGCTAGTTCAGTCGCTGGGGTTCGACACCATCTACTGCGGCGGCTACATCTCAGGAGCACACTTGGCGGTCACCGAGCCGTTGATGACCATGACCGAACAGATCTCGGTCGGGGAGAAGGTGGCCAGGGCGGTGGCGCTGCCGGTGATCTGCGACGCCGACGCCGGATACGGCGAGCCGGTGCACGCCATGCACACGGTGCGTTCCTTCGAAGCGGCGGGCATCGCCGCCATCCACATAGAAGACCAGTTCTTCCCCAAGCGGGCTTCGTACCACGCCGGGCTGGAGCACGTCATTCCTTTGGACGAATTCCTGCAGAAGATTGGATACGCGCTGCAGGCCCGCCGGGACCCCGACTTCATGATTATCGGGCGCACCGACGCCTTCTCGGCCGTCGAAGGCGATATGAACGAGGCCATCCGCCGGGGCAACGCACTGCGGGACCTCGGGGTTGACATGGTGATGCCCAGGGGAGTGCGGCAGAGGGAAGATTTGGACACTTTCCGGAAAGGCGTGCCGGACGTGCCCTTGATAGTCATTGCGGGCGCCGACGACATCACGGTACAGGAGTACCACGACTTGGGGTGCCAAGCGATTATCTACGCCACGTCCTCGATCATCGCCGCGGTGGACGGTGTACGGCGCATCTATCAGAGCCTTAGGGACACAGGACACATTGGGATAAACGCTCCGCAGGTGGCCCAGATGCGGGCGGAGGTGGAAGCCCTGATCAGCCTGCCGGAATACCAGCAGGTAGAAGCCGAGACCACCGAACGGGACTTCCAGGACCGGGTGGGGCACTGACGCGCTAGTGCCGCAGGCGTTGTTACGCGTTTAGGCCTGCCTCTTGAGCCGCATTTCGCCCTGAGCGAATGTTAACAGGATATAGACCGGGACCGGGTTCTAATCGGCCGTTGGCACCGCCTGGGGCTCGGTGACGCCGTACTTCCGCTCTAGTTCGTAGACTTGGTCGAGTCCCAGCAACCCGGCCACGTCCATGCGGGTGCCATACCTGGCAGAATCAACTTTTCCCTGGCTCTTGAGTTCCCGGAATGCGTCCCGCACCTGCTGGTACACCAGCCAGATGGTACTGCCGCATATCATCAGCCGGTAGCCAAGCTCGGCCACCTCATTGGTAGGCAGCAGGTCTCCGTTGTACAGCCTGGGCAGGTCGGCCAAGTCCGTTGCATAGTTTCTGAGGTCGTCCACGGTCCTGATGCCATCTACGAACACCATGTCGGCTCCGGCCTCAACGTAGGCCCGGCAGCGATCCAAGGTGTCCTGCCAACCGGTGACGGCGTAGGCATCGCAACGGGCGATGACGACAAAGTCCGGGTCTGAGCGGGCGTCCAGGGCCGCCCGGATCTTCTGCACCATCTCCTCCTTGGGGATCACCTGCTTGCCATCGAAGAACCCGCACTTCTTGGGGAAGAGCTGGTCTTCGATGTGGATGGCCGCAACCCCGGCTGACTCGTACTCCCGCACGGTACGCTGCACGTTCAGCGGGTTGCCGTAACCGGTGTCGGCGTCGCAGACCACAGGAATGTCGACCGCATTGGCGATGTACTTGGCGTTGGCCACCATTTCGGTCATGGTCAGCAAGCCCACGTCAGGGAAGCCGCGCTCAGCCGCCGTTCCGGCGCCGGTCATGTACACCGCCTGAAAGCCCTCAGACTCGGCTATCCTGGCGTGGAGGGCGTTGAGGATGAAGGGGGCCACGATGAGCTCTCCGGAATTGAGCATTTGGCGCAGGCGCGCCGTGGGCTTGACGTTGGCGCTCATGACAGGGTCCTCCTCAAGGTCTTTTATTGCGGTTCACAGGGGATAGCTGGCCAGAATACGCCAGCGCAGATCGGTAGCCCAGCCGCCCGTACTCCAGTCTTCGCCGGCGGCGTCGGACTCGAAGCGAATGAAGACCAATTGCCCGAGCGTGGCATAGTTGGGCAATTCCAGCCCTTCCACCAGTCCTTCCGCGAAGGTCACTGCGCTCCGGAACACCGATTCCGGAACACCGGCGTGCCGCATCAGAGCAAAACGCAGGGCAGCGCCGTCGGACTCCGGTCCAGAGACGGGGCCTGCCAAGGCAGTAGCGGCTGCCCGTAATTTGGTTATCGCTTCCACTTCAGCGAATTCCAGGAATATGCTGCCTCCGTATTCTGCCTCAGCAACTACTCCTCTTCGGCAAAGAAGGAAAGCAGGGTTCTCCCGGGTGAATTCCGACGCAACCCTCTCCAGTGCAGCTACTAACCTCTGTGCGTGGTCGTCGGGATAACTGAAGCTACTCACCAAGGGAAGATGCACCATGTGCATTTCCGCCGCCCAGGATGCGTACTGGCTGCAAATTACCTGCCGGACCCGATGAAGGGCGGCCGTGACCGGGGGCTGAGGGACCAGTGATATTCCGTATCTAGCGGTCATGAATCCCAACAAAGGGCTGGCTGGCCCGTTTCCTCCCGTTGCCCTGCGGCGCGGGGCAACGGGAACCGGCTACCGCCCCCAAGTCTGAAGGGCCAGGGCCAGCACTACCAAGGCCAAGAGTACCCCGGTAAACAGCAGCCAACGGTCCAGGGGGCGACGCTCCGGCGCCCCTGCTTCACGTTCCGATATTTCCAGAGGCGCCAGCCCCAGCAGGTCCCGCGCCCGCATTTCATCGGACTCGTACACCAATATTTCGTGGGGAAGATTGAAGGAGGAGCCCCACAGGCCGGGCCCCCCTCGCAAAGACCTGGTCATGCAGGGGATTCCCTCTTCCCTGAGCCGCTGCTCTGCCAGCCTGGCCATGGGCTCATTGTCGAATCCTGTCAGCCGGACCTGTTTCCGGCTGCGGTTCCTGCCGGCTGCCAAGGGCACTGCTCCTGGTGGGACGTATTGGGACCGGGGCCGTGGCCTTCCACTTCCGACAGTTGCGGGAGCCGGCAATTACGGGAGCCGGCAGGCTGTTGAAGGGCCCGGACGAGGCCAATTATAGCAAAGAGGCACCCGCTGCTGTTGCGGCGACTCAACAACCGGGTGTTCACCGAGCCTGCGCGTGCTATAATATTTGCCTACGCCCTTGGGCCGAGGTGGTGGAAATGGTAGACACGCGGTCTTGAGGGGGCCGTGGGCGATCGCCTGTGCGGGTTCAAATCCCGCCCTCGGCACCATATCAGGGGTTCTGTCCGGGGTCTTGAAGGCGGGGCGACGTAGCCAAGTGGTTAAGGCGGAGGTCTGCAAAACCTCTATTCGGCGGTTCGAATCCGCCCGTCGCCTCCAGCAACCAGGACGCTAACACTCTCCCCGAAGCCTCTCCTTTGAAGAAGTTCCTCCGTTTTCCTCATGTTACTTAGCTCCCTGCTTCGCCCAATTCCGTCTGGGAACTAGGGGTGCAGGGCTCCCACGTAAGGATGTTCAGCTTCCAGCGGGTCTCCCTCGGCAAAGCGGCTGGGACGGAAGGCCCCAACGGGATGGTCCCGGCTATCTCCGAGCATCACCAATTCCGCCATCATCCGGCCAACCGCGGGGGACAGCTTGAACCCGTGCCCGCTGAATCCCGCCGCCCAGTAGAGTCCCTCGGCGACTGCCGATTTGCCCAGGATCGGGTTGCCGTCCGGGGTCATATCGTACAGGGAGCCGTAGCCGCCCAAGGGAGTCGTTGAGGCAAAGTCAGGAAAACGCTTCTTGGCCCGTTCCCAGAAACGCATGATGGCGTCGTGGTCGGAATTCAGGCCATAGTTGTCCGGGTCCGTTATCTCCTGAAGGTCCTCCTCCCTTTCCCCTCCCATCAGGGTATGGAAACCGGAATTCGCCCGGTAGTAGGAGCCGTTGGTGTAGTCGATAACGATGGTGGTCAGGGATTCCAGAGACGGCGGACGCCGCAGGTGCACCATCTGTACCCGGAGGGGAGTTATTGACAGGGTCTCTCCCAGGGTAGCGGCCAAACGGTTGGTCCATGGTCCGGCGACGGCCACCACGGCCTCGGCCTCCACCGTACCTGCTTCCGTCTCCACGCCGGTCACTCTCCCTCCGGCAAGCTTAAATCCGGTGACGGCGCAACCGGTCAGTATCTCCGCGCCGTATTTCCGGGCCTGGTCGGCGTAGGCGTAGGTCGTGGCGATGGAGTCGGCGTAACCCGAGTTGGGCTCGTAGGCGGCCAGAGCAACGTCTTGGGCATTCATCCGGGGCACAATTTCAGTTATCTCGTCGGGCGAGAGAGTTTTGATGTCAACCCCCAAGTCGCGGTTCATGGCAACGTTGGCCCGGGCTGATGCGGCGTCGCGCTCGTCAAACAGCAACAACCTCCCTGTCTGCAGGAAGCGGGCGTCTCCGCCCACTGCGTCACCGAAGTTATGGAAAACTTCGCTGGACTCCTTCGCCATCCGGACCAGTGCGGGGTGCAGATAGTGTTCGCGAATCATCGCTCCCGAGCGCCCCGTTGCTCCCCCGGCCAAGGGTCCTTTATCCACCAGCAGCACCCTGCCGGCCCCCATCCGGGCCAAGTGCATGGCGACGCTGGCGCCGTTGACACCGCCGCCTATGACCACCACGTTTGCCGATTTAAGAGTCATGTTTCCTCTTGCCTGCCGTTGCTTAGGGGCCGAGGCTCACCGCGGAGTCGTCTTCCTGCCCGAGGCTCAGGTCCCCTCCACCAACAACTGGTGAATTCAGCCCCGCTAGGTAGCTATTGAAGTTTCGGCATTGGGAGCCAATTTATCGGGCTGGCTCCCTGCCTGGGATTCCTTCCCTACCTGGGGTTTCTCCCCGGACGGCAGGGTTGGTGGATCCTTCTTCCTGGTTCTACCCAGGACTGTGGCAATTCCGGTTGCGGCCGCTCCGACCGCCGCTATTACTGCTCAAAGCATGTCCGGCTCCCCTTTTTCTCCGTTTCTTCTGTCGAGAAGCTCCCAAAGTAGGATTCTATCATCCGCCGGCAGGCCCATCGGCCACGGCTTGGCGATTGCTCAGGCCTGAAGTGGAGCAGCCACTGAGTACGGAATCAGAGGTGGTTCACCGGAATGGCAGGCGCCTGGGTTCCTGAGTATGCCGGGGTGAGATAGACTACATCTTGGACTGTGCTGCTTATTCTTGCCCCTTAACTTCGATTTCGCTAAGATTAGTCAAACTCCACGGTTTTCTATTCCCTCGAAACTCACCGTTGGTCAGTTGCAGGCATCAGCGTAAGGGTTTCTTCACTTCCAACTACGAACAGCAGGGTGCAATGGCTTCCTAACTTCCAAATGCACGCTCATGCCGGGGTGGCGAAACGGTAGACGCGGCGGACTTAAAATCCGCTACCTTTGCGGGTGTGTGGGTTCGATTCCCGCCCCCGGCACCAATCAAATACTCTTTTACCTGCTCTCAATTCATCGGATCCTTTGTCCTATAACGCCGTTCCCTTAAAAGGGCTCCGCCGAATTGGCCCCTGATTGGGAATGGATGGTTTAGCTTGCCCGCGATTGACGCTAACCCGTCTCTCGTTGAAAATTGGGGCCGGAGAAGCCGGCCGGACGACAGCCTGGCCGCCCGGTGACTCCAGCCCTACCCGGCGGTGAGCAAAAGAGGTGGAGACATGGCATGGATTGTTGACGCCGACACCCACGTGGACGAGTCCGAAGCAACTTGGCAGGAACTGCAGGGCGCCCTGGCCCAGCACGTTCCGGTCACGGTTACGCCCCCTGCGGGAAGTTTGCCCGAGGGAGCGATAGACCCCGCCCGAAGCCGCTGGTGGTTCGTGGAGGGGCGGCTGCAGGCCAGGGCTATCCGGGACAATGTTCACCATCCCCACCGGGACAAGCGGGAACTGAAGGACGTTCCAGGCCGCTTGGACGACATGGACGGGATGGACGTTGGGACCCAGATGATTTTCCCTACCTTCTTCATCCGCTACAACACCGACAATCCCCAGGCAGAGCAAGCCCTAACCAAGTCCTACAACCGCTGGATTGCGGAGCGGTGCGCCGCCAGCAACGGGCGGCTCAAGTGGGCCGCGGTGCTGCCAATGCTGGACTCCGGTGAGGCGGTCAAGGAGCTTCGCTGGGCCAAGGAGCACGGCGCCTGCGGCTTCTTCAAGCGGGGCTTCGACTTGGACAGGAAGGTCAGCGACCCTCACTTCTTCCCGATTTACGAAGAGGCGTCGAATTTGAACATGCCGGTGTGCATCCACACCGGGCACCCTCTGCCGGGGCACGAGTGGGACCGGGGATTCCCGGTGATGGCGGCCTTCACCGCGGTGGTGACCGCCAAGCTGCCGGACAAGTTCCCGGGCCTCCGGTTCGGATTCATCGAGGCCGGGGCTTCCTGGATTCCCTACACCATTGCCCAACTGGAGACCCAGCAGCGCTCCCACCGGCTGCACGAGCGGGCAACGACCCTGGACCTCACCAAGGACCTGTTCCGGACCAACCGCCTGTTCGTAGCCTTGGACCCGGTGGACGACATCGAATACCTGCTGACATTCGGCACCGAAGACAACCTGATAATCGGCACCGACTACTGCCATTCCGACCCTTCGGCCAACTTGGCTGCCTTGGGGGAAGTCCAGCGGTGGGCCGATGAAGGCAAAATCAGCCAGGAAGTCTCCCGAAAAATACTTCAGACCAACGCCCAGGAACTGTACGGCCTGCCAGCGGACTGACCCGGGGCAGCCGGCGGGGAAGCCAGGGGTTACAAGGGCGGGGCCCGGAATCCAAGTGAACTCAATCGACGGAGGGGCGCAGCTATGTCACTGGAAGGCAAGGTTGCCCTGGTTTCGGGAACGGGACCCAACATCGGGGCGGAAATCGCCCGCACCTTGGCGGCCAACGGGGCGGCCGTGGCCTGCCTGGACCTGAGCCAGCAGTACGCCCAAGCCGCTGCCATCAGCATTAACGAAGCCGGGGGCAGGGCCATCGGGGTCGCCGCCGACATTACCCGGCCGGAAAGCGTTGAGAGCGCCCTCGGCGAGGTCATCGACAGCCTGGGCGGCATCGACCTGCTGGTGAACGACGCTGCCATCAGCGACCGCAAGCCCTTCCTGGAAGCCGAACTGTCGGACTGGAAGAACGTTATCGACGTGATATTGAACGGGACGTTCATCGTCACCCAGCAGGTGGCCCGGCACATGGTGGAACGGGGCCAGGGGGGTTCCATGGTGAACATCATTTCCACGTCGGGGCACCGGGGCGAGTCGGCCCGCATCGCCTACGGCACGGCCAAGGCAGGCCTGCTCAACTTCACCCGGTCGGTGGCGGTGCAACTGGCCCCCCACAACATAAGGGTCAATTCGGTCACGCCCACCACCACCGGCACCCCGGTGGGCCGCCCCGACTCGCCGCGGGACGACAGCAACCCACCCCAGGACATTCTCATCAAGCGGTGGGGCCGCCCCTCAGACCAAGCCCAAGCGACCCTCTTCCTCCTCTCACCCGCCGCCGAATTCATCACCGGAGTAGACCTCCCCTGCGACGGCGGCCGGCTGGCGGCGTTTTAGCGCACTCAGTCCCCGGGAGACGCCATCCACAAAAGGAGCAGGGGGCTGAGCATCTACCGGCGGGTTGGCGGGCCGGAGATTTTTCAAATACCCCACCATTTTCCGCCATTTCCCACCATTCTTATTGACCCACCTGCCCCGGACCAGCTTGGCATTCAGCACACGAAAAGGCCCACATCAACCGCTCCGCGTTGAAAGACACCCTACAAATACGATAGCGGGTCGCTTCCCAGCGTAACAAGAGGCGAATGTCAGTAAAGGGACGGTGTCGCTGTTGAGGGTAGCGGGGTATCGCCAAGAGAAGACCGGAAGGACGTTGGGGTTGCCGGGCCATTGGTCCAGCCTAGAAACCGGGGGGTGCAGCCAGTTCTCTCGCCGTGGTCTGGAAACTGACGGCTACTTCGTCGATGCGGGGCTTGTTCTTGTAGTAGAACAGGTCGTCGTGGGTTAGACCGGTAATGTTCAGGGCAAGACTCAGCATGTGCGGTTGGAGATGCCTGTTCAGGTACATACCTATGCCAACTCCGCTAGTTGCGCCAGCGATACCGCCAATGAGATTGCCCAGTCCCGGCATGAAGCTACCTGCAACTGTTCCTCCAGCCCCGCCAACAGTTGCAAGGACGGTGTTGACCCCGTATCGCGACATGACGGTTAATGACTGTACAACCTGTATCTTGTTCCTTGTTGTGCGGTCAGCAGCTTTGAATTCCTTTTCGGTTTTAATCACACTGTAGGCAAGGCGCGCTCCGGCTAGTATGGCACCCGCAAGGGGAATGATTTCCTCCAGCCCGTCGGGAATGTCGATCCCCATATTGCTGCTGAGAAGGTCAAGACCTTCCGTTACGCTGCCTTCTAATTCACTGGTCTTGCCGATGTCAGTTATTCGGTCTACCAAATCCGGAGCGCGGTCAGATATTTTTTGGTAAACCTCGGAACTGACATAGTAAAGGACATCGGGGTTGGCTTCCATCAAGCCTTGAACTTCGCCGGCAGAGCCTTCAACAACAGATTTGACCTGTATCAGCACACCCTGTCCATCTGGGTCAATTGCGCTGATGTCCCAGACTTCATGGGTCGGGTCAGAGGCAATCTCTACACCGGTGTACCCTTGGGATTCCAGCATCTCTTTGGTTTCGAACTCTGCTACCTTGCCCTTCAGCCCGTCCACAAATTTGTCCATGGACAAATTCCCGCGATCCATCATCTCTTGCCAGTGTTCATGCAGCGAGTGGTCAGCGGCCAAGCCAGGATATTGGGCCTCATAGGCCGCTGCTAGATTGTCATCCACAATGATTCCTTGGAAAACGCCCCACGTTCCGAAGGACACGGCCGAAGCAAATTCCGCGGCGAACATGGCTCGGTCGGTGTTGAGCAATGCGACCATCATCTCCCGGAATGACATGTGGCGGGCGTATTCACCGCCGGGAAGTTCCCGCAGCGCCGGAAGCAAGTTTGTGGATTGCATGTTCACCGCTATGCCTCTCGCTTCAGATGAGGAAACTGACGACCAGCGCCGCTATGGAAATAGCAGCTGCACCGGCGGCAACGCCGGTGAACATGGTCTTGGCTTTGCGCAACTGCTCTTGCAGGGTGGCTACTTCATTCGAGTGTTGGCGGCTCTGTTCTTCCCGCTCGGCTCTTGCAGCGTCCAAGGCCTCGGCCTGCTGCTGACGTTCATCCCGGGCCGCTTGCAACTCCGATTCGTGCTGACGGCACTGCGCTTCTGCTTCGGCCCTCAATTCGGCTATTGCAGTTTCGTATTCCTGCCTCTGTTCTTCCCTGGCTCCGGCCAGAGCTTGGCTGATGGCGTTGCCTGCCACTTCCGGCAGGTTCTCATGGTCGGCAATGTGGTTAGTGAGCAGCTCGTTCTGCCGGATGACCCTGGGGATTAGCTCTTGGTTGATCTTGTCCTGCTCTTCCCAGAAACGCACCCGTTCAGTAATTGACTCAGGGTTTTCTGTAGTCATAGCTTATCCCTCTGAATCCGCCAGTTCTTCGGCGGCTCGAACAGTCGCTATTAGAAACGCATGGATGTGTCAACCGGGGGCAGTATCATCAGTGCTGGTGGGGGCGCCGGGACTCTCTGTTAACTCCGCCCGGATTAATATATGTGCCGACTAATTCTGGCACTCGCCCTTCTTGACTTGCAGGTGTGTCATAAACGAGGGGAGAGGAATTTGGAGCGCTTTATCTACGAATTGGGGGCATTGGCATCTTTCTCGGCTGGAGAAGGTTCGGTGAATTCTATGCCAGCGGCTTCGGCCTGCTGCTTCCGCCGCTCATACTCTATCCATTCTTGGTGTGCCTGTTGACGTCCCTCTTTCAGTTTCGCTTGGTCTCGCCGCTCATTGATTCTTCTTGCTAGAACCATCACCGTCTCCCACGATGCCAGACTGAGGATTGCCACCGCCACTGATGCACTGATTCCCTGACCAATGGCGGTAACGGTGTCCGGGAACGATCCCCTATCTACGTGAGCAACCTCGTACCATGCTGTCCACCCAACAACGCATTAGGCGATAAGGACGGAGGCGAAAAGGTATTTGGCTTCATGGTCTCGGAACATCTTGGAGTATTGGCGTCAATGTCAACAGATACCTTTTCGGTATCCCTATAACTGCTGCCATTTTATGAACTTGCCAACTACACCGCAACGCTAAGCCGTCCTGGTTCCGATGGTTACGGAGTGGGAGTTTCGTGCGACTTGATTGCCTTTAAGTAGGCATACCTACCCCTGCGAATCTGCTAATTCTTCGTACGCTCGAATATAGTCGACGGTTCCCCTGATTCTGCGTTCGGTATCGTCCCGAGGGTCAATCATGCCCATATAGAAACAATAGCCGTGGAGAAAGTCCCTCGCTATAAGGTATTGGCCTATCAGGGACTCGATTTCGGGATGCGGGGGAATCAGCCTTCGTAGTTCAACCGTGGTGCCAGGCATACTCCCAGGCTCAGTCCCCGTCAAAGACAGATCAGGGCATCGGTAGCCCGCTTGGTGGCGCCCCATGCTTTCTCGGCCGCATCACGTATGTCGCCGGTTTCGAGTTGCCTCAAGGCGCTCTCATACATGAACCTGGCATCATCGAAGGTATCCCGGCTGGCTTGGCTCAGCGTCAATTGCCGTCCTCCTTTGGTCACACCCAAGAAGCCACTTTACCACAGGGCCCGCCAGCCAATCTAAAATCAATTGCCGGATGTGCTACCATTGCTCCCAGCTTTTTCCCGGGAGGTTGAGGCGTGCGGCGGTTTGTGGTGTTGGCAGTGTTTGGAGGGCTGTTAGCTGTTGCGATGGGCTGCGGCCAGCCGGAGCCCGTTCCCACAGCCACATTGGCACCCACGCCTGTTCCTACACCAACGACCGCACCCACAGCGACCTCTGTTCCCACACCGACAGCCGAATCCGATGCCAATGGGGCAGCGGTAGAGCAAAGCTCCGCTGCTCCGGAATCAGGGTCTGACACGACCCCCAACGAGGTAAGCATGGAAGAATACACGACGACTCCATCGGGCTTGCAGTACAAAGACTTGACGGTAGGCGACGGCGAAGCTGCGCGAGCGGGGGTGACGGCCGTGGTCCACTACACCGGCTGGCTCTTGGATGGGAGCAAGTTCGACAGTTCCGTGGACCGGGGCACGCCCTTCGAGTTCCCGCTGGGGGCTGGGCGAGTCATCCGGGGTTGGGACGAGGGAGTCGCCTCGATGAACGTGGGCGGTAAGCGGGAACTGATTATCCCGGCGGACTTGGCCTACGGCGATCGCGGCGCCGGCGGTGTCATCCCTCCCGGCGCCACGCTGAAGTTCGAGGTGGAGCTGCTGGGCCTGAAGTAGGGGAAGGTTTGAAACCTGTCCCTACTACCGCTACGGTTCGGTGACACTTGGCCGGGGCGGCGGCGCTGCTACCTGCCCCGGGGCATCTTGTCCACCGGGGCTTCGATGAGGGTCGGCCGGTTGTTGGCCAAGGCCTCCTTCAAGCACCCGTTCAGTTCCTCGGGGTTCATGGCCCGCATGGCGTCGGCCCCGAAGGCCTCGGCTACCTTGACGAAGTCGGGGTTGTGGAGTTGCGCCCCCAGGTCCTGGCCGCCGAAGAGGTCGTTCATGTCCCGCAGCACGTTGCCGTAGGCGCTGTCGTTAAACACCACGGCGACCAGGTTGATGCCGTGGTGCACCGCCGAAGCCAGTTCCTGCACATTGAACATGAACCCGCCATCGCCGGATAGGGACACTACCGCCCGGTCCGGCAGGGCCACCTTGGCGCCCAAGGCGGTGGGGAAAGCGTAACCCAGGTTGCCTTGGTATGAGGAGTTCATGTAGGTGCCGGGCTCGTACACCGGGTAGAAGGTGTTGCTGTGGTAGCCCACTTGGGTGGAGTCCACCACCATGACGCCGTCGTCGGGAATGGCGTCCCGCAGGGCCACCATGTAGGGGTGCTGGGGCAAGACTCCCACCATCACTTCATCCCGCTCGGCCCGGAAGGCCTCGAACTCCTGCCGGCGGGAATCCCTGGGCCCGCGGGAGTTCAGGGCGTCCTGCAGGGCCTCCAGGGACAGCCGAGCATCGCCGACCACCGCCTGGGTGTTGGCGTGGTTCCTGCCAGCTTCCTCTGGGTCCACGTCTATCTGCACCACCGGCATATCGGGGTCCAAGGTGTGGGTGGCAAAGCGGGTGCCCACAGCCAAAATCAGGTCGCAGTCCTTGGCGTACAGGTGCATCGGGTCTAGGTCAGGACGGGCCTGGCCGGCCTTGGCCGTGCCCAAGGACAGGTAACTGCGGGATGAAATGGCCCCCTTGCCCTCGGGGGTATTGATGACCGGGGCTTGCAGCAACTCGGCCAAGGAAGCCAGGGCTTGGGACGCGCCGGAGCGGATGACTCCTCCGCCGGCCCAGATGACCGGGCGTTCGGACTTGGCAATGAGAGCGGCAGCTTGGTCCACGCTGGCAGCGTCCGGGGCCTCCGGACCGTAGATGCCCGGTTCCAACAGCTCTATGTCCGCAGTTTGGGCCAGGGTCTCCGGGGGGATTTCTATTTCCACCGGCCTGGGACGCCCGGTCCGCATCTGGCGGAAGGCCTCGTGGACTGCCTCGGGTATCTTGGTGGGGTCGGTAATCCGGGAGCACCACTTGGTGATGGTCCGGACGACATCCAACTGGTCGTTGATTTCGTGGAGGACGCCCGTGTCCCTGCCGATGCGGTCGATGTTGATTTGGCCGGACACCAGCAGCACCGGGGAGGAGGTGGCATAGGCGTCGGAAAGGCCGGCGCAGGCGTTGAGCAGCCCGGGGCCCGGCACCACCATGGCGGTGCCCACCTTTCCAGCCGCCCGGGCGAAACCGTCGGCCATGTAGGTGGTGCCCTGTTCGTGCCTGGTGTTGATGAACCGGAGTCCCGGGATTTCCAGCAGGCCGCCCAAGGCATGATAAAGCTGGACACCCGGCAGCCCAAATATGGTATCGATTCCCTCACGATGCATTGACCGGGCCAAGGCCTGTCCGCCTGTCATCTGGGCCATTCCTATTCTCCTTAGCTAACTATGAAAGATCTTTCCACCCACCGAACAGAGCCGCAGTGCGGGCGCCTGATCATTCCAGAGACCCCGAAAATGAGCATCCGGCGGCAGGGCGTGTTGAAAGCAACCCCGGCATGTTAGCCTTGGATGGAGAAATTGTCCACCGGGGAACGAACCGCATCGAAACGCAAACGGCTCAATCAGGGGAGAGTGGGGTGAACAAAGCGTGGCTCTTGGCCGTGCTTGCTTTCACCGTCTTTGCCAACATAAGCGCCATCCTGATTATTCCGCCGCTGCTGGTGGAAATTGCGGCCGACCTGGAAGTATCTGTGGCGGCCGCAGGCCAGTTGGCCACGGCGACCTTCGCCGGCTGGGCATTCACTGGGATCTCCGGGGGGCCATTGTCCGATTCCTTTGGCCGCCGCCCGGTGGTCTTGGCCGGGATGGCAGTCCTCACAGCTTCCATACTTGCATCCGCCTTCGCGCCGAATTTTGAAACGCTGCTGGCGCTCCGGGTGCTGACGGGCCTTGGCGGTGGAATAATTCCTCCCACCGTGGTGGGGGCGGTGTCAGACGTCATTTCCACGGCCAGGCGCGCCCAGGCGCTTGGAATCTTGGTGGCAACTCAAGGGCTGGCTTCGGCTGTCAGCGTCCCGGCGGTCGCCCTGCTGGCAAACGTGGGTGACTGGCGTTTTGCCTTCCTGGTTGCCGGTTCGATGTTTGGCGCAGTGCTCTTGGCCAACTGGATATGGCTTCCGAGAGACGGACGGGAACGAGTCCGCAATTGGGTTTTCTTCTCCAGGTACTTGGAACTGGTGTCCTTGCGCTTTTTCCGCGTGGCCATTGTGGTCAATCTGACCCAGCGCATCGCTTTCTGGGGGACGATCAGCTTCTTGCAGCCTACCTGATACACACCTATGAGTTGAGCCTGGGATCTGTGGCCCTGCCACTGGCGTTAGTGGCAATTGGGCAGATGATCGGGAGCTATGCTGCGGCGTTGGTAGTGAACAGAAGGCAGCGCGCGGCGCTCATCGCTGCTGCCACAGTGTCCGGAGGGGTTTGCGGGTTCCTGTTCTTCACCGTTGAATTCGGACTCTGGGCTTCGGTGGCCGTGGCAACGGTAGGAACAGGCCTGCTGAGCGTGTCGTTCCCGGCCCTGGTTACCGCCAGCACCGAATATTCAGGACAATCCAAGGCCACGGGAGTGGGTCTCATGGGTTTCAGCAACCAGGTCGGCGGAGTGCTGGGGGCCGGGGTCGCGGGAGCATTATTGGCGAGCGCGGGCTACGCGGGAATAGGCTACCTGTGCCTCGGCGTCACCATCGCAAGCGCGCTGATGATGAGTCTCTTCGGCAGGCAGTTTGGGGAAAACGCCGGAGGCTGAGTCCCGACGGAGAAAAGTTGCCCTGTTCGGGATTCAGGAAACACTCACAGTTTCAATTCGGCCAGGGCGTTGCGGTAGCGGCTCGTGCCGATGTTGGTGACCCGGTGGGCGCCGTGCTTGGCGGTGAAGTTGACTTGGCCCAAGGGGTACTCCAACTCTTCGGAGGTACCGTCCTCCCATTCCCTCAGCAGCTTGCCGGGCTCCACCACGATGGTCAGGTAGTCTTCGTCGTGGACGTGCCAGGCGCTGCTCTCTCCAGGCTCCAGTTCGAGGTTCCACATTTTGACCCGCTCGTTCTCGAACAGGAAACGGTTGGCCACCGGGCCCAAGGGCTCGTCTCCGCGGGGCATGGTCCACCTCCTGAGATCTGAAGTTTGGCGCCGGCGGGGTTGGCCGCTCCCGACACCGGCTGCCCCAGATGATAATCCCTTGGCCAAGAATCTGCGACCGATGAACTAAGAATAGCTCTGGGGAAGTCCAGCCTATGCCAGAAATGGCGGCTTTGCTAGAATAGGGGCCGTAGCCTAGAAGGGCTGCCCGGAAGCACTACCCGGGAAACGCAGCCAAAGGGGGCCCAAGATGGTGGACAGGTTGAAGGACAAGGTAATCATCGTCACCGGCGGGGCCCACGGCATTGGCCGGGCCTACTGCGAGGGCTTGGCCGGGGAGGGAGCCCGGGTGGTGATTGCAGACATCGACGCCCAAGCCGCCGAGTCGGCGGCATCGGCCTTGGCGGAGGCGGGCAACGACGCCTTGGCCGTGGCAACCGACGTTTCCAACGAAGCCGACGCTGCGAATCTGGCCAATGCGGCCTTGGAGCGCTTTGGCCGGATAGACGGGCTGGTGAACAACGCCGCCATCTTCCAGCGGCCGGCCATGTATCACGGCCCCATCGAGGACCTGCCGGTAGCGGAGTGGGACCGGCTGATGGCGGTGAACCTGCGGGGCATCTTCCTCTGTAGCCGGGCGGTGGTGCCGGGCATGAAGGAGCAGGGAAGCGGCAAGATAGTGAACGTCAGCTCCGGGACGGTCTCCCGGGGCTCCGGGTCGTTACACTACGTCACCTCCAAGGCCGGAGTCATCGGCTTTACCCGCGGCTTGGCCCGGGAACTGGGAGACTACGGGATCAACGTCAACGCCGTGGCCCCCGGCCTGACCATCACCATGGACGACGTGGATGAGCGGGCAGAGCAGCAAAGGCAGATGCGGATCCAGACCCGGGCCATCAAGCGCGCGGAAATGCCGGAAGACTTGGTGGGGCCGGTGATATTCCTGTGTTCCCCGGACAGCGACTTCATGACCGGCCAGACGGTGGTGGTGGACGGCGGAGTCTGGATGCATTAGGAGAGCCGGGAGGACTTTATGGCCACCCAGACCAAGCTGCAGATAATTGACGCCGACGCTCACGTGCTGGAAACCGAGCACACTTGGGACTACTTGGAGCCGTCGGAAGAGAAGTACCGGCCCCAGTTGCTGCACACTCCCAACGATCCCACCCGCCAGTACTGGGCGATCGGAGGCAAGATACGGGGGTTGCGATTTCCGACCCTGACCGAGCAGCAACTGCGGGAGAGGTCGCAGCAGACTGGCAGGAACTTCGAGACGCCCCAGGCAGCCAGGGAGGTGGACGACGTCTCCCTGCGCTTGAAGCACATGGACGAATTAGGCGTGGACGTCCAAGTGCTACACAACACCCTGTTCATAGAGCCGGTGGCCGAAAAGCCCGACGTGGACGTGGCCCTCTGCAGGAGTTGGAACCGCTGGCTGGCCGGGGTCTGGGCCCAAGGCCAAGGACGCCTGCGGTGGTCCTGCGTGGTGCCCACGATGGCAATGGACGAAGCTCTCTTACAACTGCGGGAGGCCCATGAGAACGGCGCGGTGGCAGTGTGCATGAGGCCACTGGAGGGCGCCCGTTCCCTCATCGACCCTTACTTTTACCCCATCTTCGAAGAGGCCGCCCGCCTGGACATGGCTATTGTGGTCCACGTGGGCAACGGCAACCCGGCCAACCTGGACCTGACGAAATCGTTCCCGGTGGAGGGGGGATTTTACTCCTTCCGGGTGCCGGTGATGGCATCCTGCTTCATGCTGCTGATGAGCGAGGTTCCACGCTTGTTCCCCAACCTGCGCTGGGGGTTCATTGAGGCCTCGGCCCAATGGCTGCCTTGGGTCCATCACGAGGCCGCCCGCCGCCTAGGCAGCCAGGGGAAGAGCTTCCCGGAGGACCCCTTCGGGGAGTACAAGATACACGTCACCTGCGAGAGCGACGACGACCTGCCCTATATCCTCAGGTACTCCGGCGAAAACTGCCTGGTTATCGGCACCGACTACGGCCATACCGATACCTCCAGCGAACTGGAGGCCATCTTGAACCTCCAGAAGCAGGGCGACATCAGCCAGGAAACCAAAGACAGGATATTGCACCACAACCCCAAGGCCCTGTACGCTCTATAGGACTTTCCTTTTTGGGCTTTCAAGGGAGCCTGTAGCAGAATGAAACCGGGGCACTGAACAGTTGATTTGGCCCAGTCCAACAGCCCTCTTGGGGGACCGGTATGATTCCGGGGCCTGATGGAGGCGTTAACCCCGTTCAACAAGAGGACACCTTCGCCTTGAAGGTGTCTTTTTTGTTGCCACAGCCGAGGTGGAGTCTTATATTAGATATTATATAATAATAACTACTAACAAATATATAATTCCAAGACGAGGTCGTTAAGCAAGGAGTTAGGAAATAGGGATGGCTCACACTTGGGTAAGAAAACTGGCTGGAAAGCAGACACTGGAAACCAGCCCAAAGAGCTCACTAGAAACCGCAATGGAACCAAGGGACGCCGATAACAGTAAACCGTTGCCCCTGGGGCTATGGCAGTGCGGACTGGCGGAATTCATTGCCGCTTTTCTCTTCATATTCATCGGGGCCGGAACCGTGGTGGTAACGGGGCAAATGTCCGGCGGCGAGATGGACGTTCCCCGCTTGTTCCTGATTGCAGCGATCCACGGGTTGGCAATAACGGCTTTGGTCTACGCTACCATCAACATTTCCGGCGCACACATCAACCCGGCGGTGACCTTCTGCATGCTGATCGCCGGGCAGATTCCCGCCGCCCGCGCCGCCGCATACTGGGCAGCGCAGCTTGGGGGCGCGGCGCTGGGAGCCCTGTTGCTGCTGGCGGTGGTGCCGGGCGCGGCGGACACCACATTAGGGGCTCATGCCGTGGGGCCGGGGGTGTCTTGGAGCGCGGGGCTTATCACCGAGGCGGTGCTGACATTCGCCTTGGTCTTTGTGATTTTCGCCACCGCGGTGGACTCACCGGAACTGCGAAGGTTCGCCCCGATAGCCATTGGTCTGACGGTGCTGGTCACCAACGTGTTCGGCATCCCGATTTCAGGCGCGTCGCTGAACCCGGCGCGCAGCTTCGGTCCGGCCTTGATCGCCTGGGAGTGGTCCCATCACTGGATATACTGGGCCGGCCCCATAGCAGGAGGCGCGCTGGCGGCCCTAGGCTACCAGTGGTTATACAAGGGCCGGCGCTCCTGAAGTCGCTGAGGCCAGGGACAAGACCGGCGTTTATAGCCTTTCCAAAGGGTTCACTACCTAGTGTGTGGGATAGCCGCCGGCAAACGCCATTCTCTAATCCTAGATCGGGCGTTTGTGCCTACCCCTGACGGACCACCAGCGTCACCAGCAGGGCAACTTGGGCAGCTCCGATCCCCAGCACGGCCAGAAACAACCGGTCGATGCGGCCATTTACTTGAATGCTCAGTTGGTCGATACGACCGCTCAATTGGTCGATGCGGACATGAATTGCCCTAAGGTCTTCGCGGAAATCAGAGATGGAACGAGACAGCTCGTCCACCCTGCCTTCAACATTGCTCAGCCTGGATTCTGTCGCCATGTCAGCTTCCTGTGCGATCCGCCTTGGCGTGCCCCGTTATTGTGAATAGCTGAGCCACCTTTTTTACAGATGGCGCCGACGCCCCTAACCGTACCAGCCCATGCCTTGGTGATACCCCTTGACGTAGGCTATCTGCCCGCCGTGGACTATGTTGTCGAAGACCAGCACGCCGAGGGCTTCGGCCAAGGGAAGGGTATTGGGCGGCGCAGGGAAGGGGACCTGCTTCTCCAAGTCGGCCGCGGAGAGGGCCTTTATGTAGTCCAAGGCGTCCGCCTTGACCGCCTCGTAGTAGCCGACCATGACGTCTTTCGGCGGGGGTTGCCAAGCGGCCACCTGCTCGATGGTCCAGCCCCGCCCGTTGTCGTCGGGATTGGCCGGCATGCCGAACTTCTCGTACCAGCCATCGGCAACCCAGATTTGGGGCTTGTCTTGGAACCGGTCGTTAACGAAACGGTCAACCACCCGGTTCATGTGCCATAGCAACCAGCTAATGTTGTTGGTCTGGTCGTTGGGCTGGGCTGACATGGCGGCGTCGTCCATGTCTTCCAAAGACCGGTCCACCATAGACCAGTTGCGTTCCAAGGCGGATACTGCTGTTGCGGTGTCGGCCATCACTCCTCCCGGGCAGGTCCTGCCCCAATTGCAGATTCCAGAGCGCTTTCTCTCGGGCTAACTGCGAGGTTAGTCCAGCCAGCGCACGAAGTTGGAGACGGGGGTGCGGCGGGAATCTGGAGTCTCGTCGGGGATGCCCACCGAGAGCATCCCGGCCATCAGCCAGTCCTCTTCGGCACCCAGCGTTGGACCCAATTCCGGGTGGCGGGTAGCGCCTCCGGTCTCCCAAGTCACCGCCAGCCCCTCGGCAACGCCGGCCAAGGCCATGTTCTGGACGGCGCAGCACACTGCCCCGTAGTTCTCCTTGGTGGCCTCTTCGTTGGGGCCTGGGGTGTAGTAAACGAACATCAACATCGGGGGATCGGCCACCGCCGAGCGGGTGCCTTCGGCGCGGCGCTCGTTTCCGCTGCGCTCCAGAGCAAAATCATAGGCCAAGTCGGCCGCCTTCTTCCTGGCTTCGCTGTTCTTGTCCAGCACGAAAATGCGCCAAGGCTCGGTGAGGCGGTGGTTGGGGGCCCAGACGGCGGTTGCCAGCATGCGTTCCATGGCATCCCGGTCCACCGGCTGGTCCTTGAACTTCCAAGCCATCCTCCGGCCGTGGAGGGCCTGGTAAACGTTTATGTCGGTCTGGGGGACGGTTACTTCGTCGAATTTTATCTTGGCGTCGCTTTCCGAGGTGGCCATTAAGAGGTCCTCCCGTATGTTCTAGTTTTGATGCTGCGGCGGTTTGCCACCCGCAATAATATACCCTCTCCGGGCGGATGGCACGGTCAGGAAGCGGTAGCCCAGGACACCCCATTCAATACCAGCTTCTGGAACTCGGGGGTCTGGAAACTGAGCCCGTCGTGGCCCAGCAGCAGGGTGAACACCTTGCCGGAGCCGTAGCGGCGGGTCCAGCCCAACGGGAAGGTGCCGCCGGGCATCTCCTTGGGCAACCGCTCCGGCCCCCAGGGGTAGGCGCCGGTCTCGGAGGTGCCGGTGATGAAGACGTCGTTGCCCTCCTTGAGATTCAGCCCCATGTACAACTCGTCGTTGGTCTCGAAGTCCGCCACTCCGGCCACAGCCGGATGGCCGGCCTGCCCAATGTTGACGGTGAACTTTCCGTAGGGAGGGTGGAAGCTGGAGCCGGTGACCCAACCGCCGCCGGTTATGTCGTGGTACTCGGGCCACTGCCGGGGCAGGCAGGTACCGATGTGCAGACACACGAAGCCCTTGCCCGAGTCGATGAACTCCTTCATCCCCTCCTGTTCTGCTTCGCCCAAGGCGAGGTCACCGAAGTCGGGCAGGTTCTCCCGCCTGGTGTTGAAGACCAAGGCGTCATAGCCCTCCATTTCGGACCTCTTGCCCAGGATGGAGGCGTCGGCAGTGACCGTCACGTCGTGGCCGTCCGCCTTCAGGAAGCCGTCCAAGACGGGAGTGGATTCCTCATAGGGGTGCCTGCCGCCGGTTATAACCAAGAGCTTCATTTGGGATTGTCCTCCTTGCAGTTGCCTTGGGGACAGCCTCGGGGCCGGTCAAAGACGGGTGCAATTCCGGGATGCCGGGCCGATATGCGGCCTTACTCAGTCGGTGAGCTTGAGCATCAGGGCCGTGGCGGGGGACAGGTCCCGGTGGGTGTGCCCCTTGCCGGTGACGTCCTCCATCAGCCGCACGTCGCCGGGCCTGAACACCTGCTTGGTCCCGTCGCTCATGCCAATCTCCACTTCGCCGCCCAAGTGGACGATCAGCCTGCGCTCCGGCAGGGGATGAAAGTCCATGTTGCGCAGTTCCGCGTAGTGGCTGATGCCCGCCTCGGCGATGTTGGTAAATGACGAGAGGTCTGCCTGCAACTCCTCGATGTGGCTTTCGCCGTCGGGCCCTGGGTAAACCCGGTACATTGCCATGCTCTTTTCTCCCCGACACTGCCAGTTAGGTTGTTGCGGCAAGTAGACCACCGGCGGCAGCCGGGGTCAAGGGCTGACGGTGAAACACCCCCGCACGTCTACTGTTCGCTGTACAAGACTAGGAGGTATTCGAGTAATACTTCCTATGGACCTCACAGTTTCCGCTGCCACGTTCCGGTTGTCGGCCCAAGCCACCAAAGCGGATACGCCATAAGCTGGGCAGTAGAACTACGCGGTATACAACACTCCGGCTATGGAGACCAGGGAGCCGAAGTCTTCGTCGGCGGGGCACTGGTCGTAGTGCACCAGCCGGCCCCGGGCGGAGCCCAAGATTGCAGCCGTCAGGTAGATTGGGGTTGCGCCGCAGATGCGGGTGGGGTCGCCCCGGGCAGCCATGTGGTCCCTCAGCCGCCCGCTGTCCCCGGAGCAGGCAGCTTCGAGCCACAGCTCGTCGGAGGCGCGGATGCTGTTCTTTGAAGGCGCGTCCAAGGGCTGACGGTCGCCGAAAACCGGCCCAACGTGGCTGATATCCGCGGCAGCCACCACCAGGGTCCGGCGGGAACCGGCCAATTGGGTCAGCAGGTCCACGTCTTTCCGGGCATCGGCATTGCCTGGGCTTTCTTCTGCCAGGAAAGGTTCCGGGCCGCCGCAGAGTATGGGCAGCAGGGTCTTGGGCTTGCCGCCGGCCACGTAGTGGAGCCACACCGCAGCGAGCTCGATGGAGTGCTCTCCTATGTGGTGGGCTTCTTCTTCGAAGGCCTGCTCCTCGCCCAGGATGGACGCCAGATCGTCCACCACGGCGGTGTCGGTGGGCATGGCGCCCCAAGGGGTGGCGTAGTTCTGGCGGGTCAGGGTCAGGCTTCCCGGAGAGCCGAAGTGGTCGGTGCCCAGGACGATTATCAGCTCGGCGTCTTCAACGTTGGCCTGAACCTCCTGCCAAGTCTCGGCATAGGTACGCCAGCCTCTGGGATAGTCGATGTGGGGGCTGATTAGGCCGGTCAGTCCTTCCGTGGCAACCCCGCCTTGGGACCCTGCCTCGCGGCAATAGTGGTCCATGGTCTCTTTAAGGGCCTGCGGCTCTGCCGGATAGCCGCCCCCGGCGAGGGCCGGGACCCGGAACGGCCCGCTCAGGTAGGCGTCCATTGCCTCCGCCCTTGCTTGCCGGAACCGGGAATTGTCCAGCATGCAGGCGTCGTCCAGCGCCTTGAACAAGGACTCCACTTGGGCCGGCATGAGGTCTATGCCGGTCCGGAGGCTGAATCCCCGGCGCAGTTCATCCAAGTTGCGGGTGCCATCGCTCAAAGCAAGCAGTTGGGCCATCGCTTCCGGCACCAGGATGCCTCCGCCCCCTAACCGCAACGGGTCCTGCAAGGACACCATGGGCCTTCCTTCCCAGTCCACCCATTGCACGTTCAGGGGGCGCAGTTTCGGGTGCATGTCTGTCACGGCGCTGTCCTTTGCACTACGGATAAGGCGATGGCCCTGTTTTCACCAGGGCCATCTCAGAACCAACCTATCGTAAACGGACGCCTTGGGTAGGCCAAGGCTTTTCATGTCATCCCGGGGCGCCGCCTATTCGGGGGCGTTCCTGAGAATGTCTTCCAAGGTCTTATCCAAAGCCGGGTCCAACTCCACCGGTTCCTCGAAAGGAGTGTAGCGGTAATCAGCCCGCACCCGTTCTATTACCTGTTTCGCCTCGGCGTTGGTGGTGCTGATGCGCTCCAGTTTCTCCTCCAGGTCCCTGGACTCGGACACTCCCAGGGTTTCAAGCTCGGACAGGTCCAAGTCCAGCTTGAACATGGCCTTGACCCGCCGCATGATGTCGTAATAGGAGCGGTGATCCCGGGCTATCCCCACCGGCTCGTTGTTCCCGGTCAGGAATGGGTACATGGGGGCCATTGCGCCGAACCGGGCCATCTCCACGTCGGGGTAGTGGAAGTGGGCCAGGGTCACCAGGGCCATGCCGATGGTGGGACCCCTGCGCCCGTCGCTTCCGTAGCTGGAAAACTGGAGGCCGAACCGATCCAGGGTGGGGCGCATTTCGGCCTTGCTGTAAACGCAGGTCACCCTCCGCTCCAAGTCCGGCGGCACCGGGCCGTTGACGCCTTCCACCGCCACGATCTGCTGGATTCCAAGGTCCTGGACCGCTTGGAAGAAGGCATTTCCGTAAATGTCTATCCTGGACCAAGGCTCTTCACCCAAGAAAATTATCAGGCCGTTGCCGGCGTCGTAGAAGTAGTTTTCCCGGTGCATCGGATCCCTGGGAAGGCCGTCCTCGTAAGCGGCGACCGGGCGGAAAGAATCGTGGGTCCCCGCCACCTGGAATGGATAGCACATGTTGCCAACTTCATCACCCAATGTGCCAAAGCGCTTGGCGCCCAGCTTGTCGATGAGGTAACGGGGAAGCCTGCCCGATATGGCCCCTCCGTTGGACCACTGCCGCCGCCACCCGGCGATCATGTACTGGGACTCCGGCTTGTGGTCGAATTTGAACATTTCGTCAGCCATGCATCCCTACTCCTGAGCTAGGTACAGGACCATCACGGGTACAGTTTACATCATCGCCAAGGCCCGTGCCAAAACCGGGCTTATGCCCACCAATTTATACGCGAAGGAAGCGAAAACTCCATTGGCTGGACGGCAGGTGGCTGGACGGCAGGTGGCTGGACGGCAGGAGTGAAAGACCTTCCCGAGTTGCATGTCTATGTTGCATCTCTATGGAGATTGAGGCACTATACTTTTCATCCTGGGTGTGGTCATCCTGGGTGTGGCCTTGGAACGCAAGCCGGAGGCAGGAACGGTGACAACGGAAGAGAGACTGGCGAACATCGAGCAGGCTGTGCTCAGAATTCTGGAGTACGAAGGGCAGGTGGTGGCGGTCTTGGGGGCCATGGCCGAGTGGCGGACAGAACAGGCCGAGTGGCGGAGAGAACACGCCGAGTGGCAGAAAGAACAGGACATGTGGCGGAGAGAACACGCCGAAGAACACGCTGAGTTGCAGAGGGAAGCAGTGCAGTTCCGGCGCTTGTGGACCCATTTAGCCCGGAAGCACGGCTGGCTGGACGACGAGGACTGGCCGCCACCGGAAGGGGAATAAGCAGGATACCAGCCGATCCACCGCCTGTACTTCCACCAAGCTGCCATCTCCCTTTCTTACCTCCTTTCTTGTCAATAGCTTTGCACTTCCTCCCCTTACTGACATCCTCGTACTGACATCAAGCTCCTCTTACCGGCATCAAGTTAGCCTGTGATAACATGGTGCCCGGTCACCGGCAGGCGTGAATAGGCAGGTCAAATATGAAGGCATTGGAAGGGATTAGAGTACTGGACTTGACCAGGGCGCTGGCGGGCCCCTTCTGTACGTTGATGCTGGGGGACAACGGCGCCGAAGTAATCAAGATAGAAATGCCCGGCAGCGGTGATGACACCAGGCATTGGGGGCCTCCCTTTATAGAGGGGGAAAGCGCCTACTACCTGTCCATCAACCGGAACAAGCGAAGCATCACCCTGAACCTCCGCGACGAAGCGGCCAAGGAAATCTTCCTCAAGCTGACCGCAACGGCCGACGTGGTGGTGGAGAACTTCACCCCGGGGGTGATGAACCGTTTCGGCTTGGGCTATGAGGCGGTGAAGGAAGCAAACCCCGGAATCATCTACTGCTCCATTTCCGGCTTCGGCCAAGACGGTCCCTACCGGGAGCGCCCGGCCTACGACCAGATTATGCAGGGGCTGGGCGGCCTGATGAGCGTGACGGGAGAGTCCGACGGCGAGCCCCAGAAAATCGGATTGGCAATCACCGATATAGGCGCCGGCATGTGGGCCGCGTTTGCCATCATGGCTGCATTTCACCACAAGCACGATACGGGAGAGGGCCAGTACATCGACGTTTCCATGCTGGACTCCCAGATAGCCTGGCTGACCTACCAAGCCGCCTACTTCTTTGCCACCGGGCAGGCGCCTCTGCGGCTGGGGGCGGCCCACCCGACCCTGGTGCCCTATCAGGGCTTCATGTGCCAGGACGGCAAGCGCATCAACGTTGCCGTAGGCTCGGAACGCATTTGGGAGCGGTTCTGCCGAGCCATGAAGCGGGACGACCTTTTTGAAAACCCCGATTATTCAAGCAACGGGAACCGGGTCAACAACAGGGCTACGCTAATTCCCTTGTTGCAGGAATGTTTCCTGTCCCGCCCGGTGGACGAATGGGTCGCAGACCTTCAAGAGGCCAGCGTGCCCTGCGGGCCGATTAACGACATAGCCGACGTTTTCGCCGACCCCCACGTGCTGGCCCGGGACATGTTCCGGGAGATGCCCCATCCAACCTTGGGGTCCATCAAGCAGACCGGACTGCCCATCAAATTCTCCAAGACTCCCGGTGGACTTGACCGGCACCCGCCCCTGCTGGGAGAGCACAACAAGGAGATCCTTGCCGAACTGGGATACTCGGAGCAGGAAATCACCCAACTGGCGGAGAATTCGGTCATCTAGGCCCCGTCCAAGAGGGTCGCCGGGGCAGTCGAATGTTTGCGCAGTCCCCTGGGAACTGCGCCCGGTACAGGGCAAAGTCTCAATGACACCCAACGCAGCCGCGAGAACCCTGCTCCAGATCATTGACCTTCATTTCCCGGTTCAGTCCCCGGTCGAGGTTTTCGAGGGGATGCCCAAGGGGCAAGTCTCTCCCCGCAACAGTCCGCTTCTTTCGCCGGCCATGCCTGACGGGGACCCAGTCCCAGACCCAGGATTGTGCCTACTTGCCGGGGGCAAACTCTCCAATTATCATGCTGTCGAATATCACTCTAGGCATTTTTGCCAAGGCTTCGTAGCGGGAGGCTGGGGAGAATGGATTTAGGCCTCAGAGACCGGGTCGCCATAATTTGCGGCTCCAGCAGAGGCATTGGGAAAGCGATTGCGATTGCCTTGGCCCGGGAGGGCGCCAGCGTCACCATCTGCGGGCGGGCCGAAGCGGACCTGCGCCGGACCGAGATCGAGCTGGCGCGGTTGAGTTCCCAGCATCACGTGCTGGCAATACCGGCCGACCTGACGGTGGAGCGGGACATCCGGCGGGTGGTGCGGGACACTATCAACCGCTTCGGCCACGTCAGCGTGCTGGTCACCCGCACCGGGCCGGGCCCGGAGGGGCGGCCCTCGGAACTGGACGAAGACACCTTGGCGGCGGGTATGGACCAGACTTTTCACTGCGCCATGAGGATGGACCGGGAAGCGGCCCCTTACATGAAACAACAGCACTGGGGGCGGATAATCCACCTGCTGCCGACCCAAGTAAGGCAGGCCTCCGGGGCCAGGGCATCATCCCTTTCAGGCCAGATGGCGCTGGTGGGCTATTCCAAGGCGCTGGCCAACGAGTTGGCCATCTCCAACATAACCGTCAATAACATACTGGTAGGGCGGATTAAGACCGAATTTTTCACCAAGTCTCTCGAAGAAGAAGCAGAGGCCCAGGGACGCAACGCCAAGGAGTTGCTGGAAGAGGCATGCACCAGCATCCCCATGGGGCGGGCCGGCGCCCCTGAGGAAGTAGGAGACTTGGTGGCCTTTCTCGCCTCGGAACGGGCCGGCTACATCACCGGCGCCAACATAGTCATCGACGGCGGAGACCTGCAAACACTGGACTAACCTTGGATTTCAAGGCGGTAGCCTAATGTCAGATCCGGTAATCAACGCAGCACAGGGCTTTCTCAAAGCCGAGGGTGTTCCCGGTTGGCTGGTATACGACTACCGGGAATCCAATCCCATTTTCCGCCAAGTGGTCACCCCCTCCGGCCATGTGACCCGCCCCTGTTTCTTGCTGATTCTCCCCCAAGGCGAGCCTCAACTGCTGGTGCACCACGTTGACGCCGGAAAGTTTGCTGACTCCGGCCCACAGCTCGTGGTTTACCGGGACCGTGACTCCTTGCTTGAACGCTTGAGCCGGGTCCTGACCGGGCTGCCCCGGGTGGCCATGGAATACTCCCCGCTGGGCCGCCTGCCCCGGGTCTCCCGGGTGGACGCCGGCACCATTGAGCTGGTACGGAGCTTGGGCGTGGAGGTTGTATCCTCCGCGGACCTGATGCAGCACGCAACCCAGCGCTGGACAGCCCAGCAGCTCGAAGGCCACCAAGCCACCGCCGGCAAGCTGGGAGGCATCGTCAACGAGGCATTCCGCCACATTGGCTCCAACCTGCATCAGGAAGTGACGGAGTTCGAAGTCGCCGAGTTCATCCGCCGGCGGTTCGAAGAGGAAAATCTGGGGACCGCCGACGGTCCCATAGTGTCTATCAACAGCCACTGTTCCGACCCACACTACGAACCTGGACCCCAGGGAAGCAGCGTCTTCCGGCCGGGTGACTGGGTGCTCATCGACCTGTGGGCCAAGGAGAAGACCCCGGGCAGCATCTACGCCGACATCACCTGGGTCGCATACGTGGGCGATGCAGTCCCGGCCCGCCAGCAGGAAGTCTTCGAGGTTGTCACCGGCGCCAGGGACGCCGCCCTGCAGTTCCTGCAGGACCGCTTCCGGCAGAACCGCCCGGTGCAAGGCTGGGAGGCCGACGCAGCGGCCCGGGAATACATTACCCAAAGGGGCTACGGAGACTACTTCACCCACCGGTTGGGACACAGCATCGGCTACGAAGTCCACAGCGAAGCGGTAAACTTGGACGGCTTCGAGACCCAAGACACCCGCCGCATCATCCCGGGAGTGGGCTTCTCCATAGAACCGGGCATCTACCTCCCGGAATTCGGCGTCCGCTCCGAAATAGACGCCTTCATGTCAGAGACGGGCCCCTATGCCACCTCCCCGGTGCAGCGGGAGGTGGTGCTGATTGGGTGATTCCGTACGCTTGCATTAGATTGGCCGAGCATGAACAATGCCGAACAGATTGGAATATGGCACGATGGCGAAGGTGACGTCCTGACGGTCACTTGGGAGCACAAGTTCGGCTATTACATTGAGAGCAACGACGAACGGGTGCTGGTAAGGGTAGATGAGGAAGGCAACGCCATGGGCTTCATGGTGCGCGGCTTCAGCACCCTCAAGGACCAGTGCCTGGAATTAGGCCACGGCATGGACTGGTGGAATCAGATAGAACATACCCGCGGTAGCCAGCCTCGCTGCATCCTGTTGACGGACACCAACCGGGGAGAGGTTGCGAAGCGGCTCACTAGGTTGATTGATCTTCCAGACGTGACGGTGTCTCCCAACGACAAGTGGATGCCCTACGGCAAGCCGGTGATGTTGGAGGATGACTCTTGGGACACAACGCCGGCGGATGAGGCACAACTGGGCAATCCTAAAAAACCCAATGCCCTGTTGCCCAGCGAGATGCACAAAGCGATGACCAACTGGTGGCTGGCTGTCCACCGGGGGAAAATGACAACTCCCAATTGGGACATTGCCAGCACCTGCACGGTAAGGGGCAAACCCGGACTCCTTCTAATAGAGGCCAAAGCTCATAAGAATGAACTGGATTGGGCAGGAAAGTATCTGGAGAGTGATGCAAGTAAAGGCAGCATAGAGAATCACTGCCAGATAGGGGAAGTAATCTCGGAAGCATCCGCAGAACTGCTCAGGATTACTAAGGGTCCCTGGTGTCTTTCGCGTGATTCCCGCTACCAACTTGCCAACAGGTTCGCCTGGTCGTGGAAACTGGCCTCCCTGGGAATCCCTGTAGCTCTGGTCTATCTAGGATTTCTCAACGCCCAGGACATGAGTGACAGGGGAAAGCTTTTTGAGTCCGATGCAGACTGGGAGCAGGTCGTCAGAGAATACGGGGAAGGAGTAGTGGACAACAACTGCTGGGGGCAATGGCTGAATGTTGGAGGCACTCCTTTCATACCCTTGATTCGCACCCTCAATCAGCCGTTCATGCCACAAGTATGAGGAGAGGTTAACCATGCGTTTTTCACTGGCTTACGAGATGCAGAGGCCCGAACTGGATGACCACGCGGTGGTGGAAGAGACCATCGAACAGTGCGTCCTTGCCGATGAAATGGGGTTCGACGCGGTGTGGTTCGTCGAGCACCACTTCCTGACTACGTTCTCTTCCTCCCCTTGTCCCGAGGTCATGTTCGGGGCGCTGAGCCGCCTGACCAAGAACATCCGCTTGGGGTTCGGGGTGGTTATCCTGCCCTACCACCACCCAGTGCGGGTGGCCGAGCGGGTGGCCATGGTGGACCACCTTTCCAACGGGCGGGTGGAATTCGGCACCGGGCGGTCCGCCCCCTACGAACAGCTGGGCATGGGCATCGACCCCAGAGACACCAGGGAAATGTGGGAAGAGTCCATCACCATGGTGCCCAAGATTTGGGAATCGGACACCTTTGAATGGGAGGGCAAGTTCTGGAACGTGCCGCCCCGGCAGGTGCTGCCCAAGCCCTACCAGAAGCCTCATCCTCCCATCTGGGTGGCCGCCCTGCAGCCGGCGACCTACGAACTGGCAGCGGAAAGGGGCATCGGGGTGATGGCCTTGGGGGTCAACGCTCCATCGGTGCTGGAGCCCCACATCAAGGCCTACCGGGAGAACATCAAGAAGGCCAAGCCGGTGGGCCAGTTCGTCAATAACCAGTGGCTGAGCGGTTGCTTCGGCCTCTGCGGCGAGGACAACCACGCCACTAGGGAGCTGTGCGCCCAGTCGCTGAAGACCTTCTTCGGACCCGGCAGGCCCTACGTCCAAGACCAGAAGGACGTTTACTCGAGACTGTTGGAACAGTGGGGCGGGGTGCCCGACCACTTGTCCCAGAACTTCTCACGCTTCATTGAGGTGCCCAAAGGGGAAGAGGCTCCCAGCGGCAACGGGGCGTCGGCGCTGGACCTGTCGGGCGGCAGTGCCCTGGCCCAGAAGATATGGGAGCAGTTCGACGCTGACACCATGGCGGAGCGGGGAATCATCATCGCCGGAGACCCGGACAGTTGCATCGCCGCAGCGAAGATTCACGAGGAGTCGGGGGTGGACGAAGTGCAGTTCCTGATGGCTACCGAGACCGTGGGCCACAAGGATGTCATGAAGTCCATCGAAATGTTCGGTAAGTACGTGATACCGGCGTTCAAGAAGGCGGACAAGACCGCGGGCTGAAGGGCCCACGTCTCGGAGTAGCAGGAAAAGAGAAGCCCCCGGTCTTTTGACACCGGGGGCTTTCAGTTGCGGAGCGGTTGCCGGCAGAGTGGCCGCTTGCCGCCTGCGGGGCCTGCGCTCGGTGGAGGGTCCGGCCAAGCCGGCCACGGTTCCGTCGCCGGAGGGCTAGTCCAAGTCTTCCAGCTTAGGGGCAACTTCCTCGATGAGCAGCCGCAGGCAGTCGTGCTCCCATTGAGGGTCCTCCGGGTCTTGGGTGATATTCAGCAGGGTGCCGAAGCCCCCTACCTCTTCGTAGAGCTTGCGGATGCGGTCGGCGCACTCCTGGGGGTCCCCTACAATCCAGAGGTTGTCCATCAGGTATTCAACGTCCACGGCGTCATCGGGCATGTTGGGGTCGATCTTGCTGCCTATCATCATCCCGGACCCCAGCCGGTTGGGCCGCTGGTGCTCAATGTAGTTCCGTCCCAGAAGTTCCGTGGCCCTCTCCCGGGCCAGATCGTTGGTCTTGCCAACAAAGACCTCCCGGTTGATATGCCACTGGCTGCGGTCCGGGGTCAGCCCGGCGTTGGAAGCCCCCTCGGCCACCACTTCCCAGTGGCCCTTCAGATATTGTGGCACCAAGTTGGAGCTGCTCATGGGTATCCAGCCCTTCTGCCCCGCCATACGCATCGAGTCCGACGCTATTGAGGTGGCGGCCACGCCGATGGGCGGATGGGGGTCTTGGAAGGGCTTCATGTAAAAGCCGCGGTCAAGGACGGGGTCCAGCTCCGGGGCCGACACGTCGAAGTACTTGCCGTGGTAATCGAACTTGCCCATGCTGGGATTTGAGCCGTATTCCCACATCTTCAGCACCACGTCCAGCACCTCGTGGGCCCGCTCCCGCACTTCGGCATTCTGCTTGGGGTCGATGCCGAAAATCTGCAGGTCGGTGGCCAAGCCCCGAGAGCCGATGCCCCAGTAGAAACGGCCCCGTGCCAAGTGGTCCAGCATCGCCAAGCGGTGGGCCAAGTCCACCGGGTTATGGATGGCCAGCAGGGTGACGCCGGTGCCGAAGATTATCTGCTCGGTCATGGCCAAGGCCTTGGCGATGAGCAGGTCGGGGCACGGCGCATTCTCCCAGCGCTCGGTGATGTGCTCCCCGACCCACGCCTCGCTGTAGCCCAGCTTGTCGGCGGCCACGATCAGGTCCAAGTCCCGGTCGTAGGAGTCGGCGAAGGAGCGATGGGGAGGATGCAGGGGCATCATGAATAGTCCGAAGTTCATTGGTTCCTCCTTGTCTGAAGCCGTGCAGGATGCGAAGGGGAATGAGGCCAGTGCTTTGGCTTCCACGCCAATCAGGTTTTGGCAGATAGTAGGGCAGCCCACAGGGGGTGTCAAGGAATAGGTTCAGCTGGGCGCTTGCCCCTCGCCCTCTCAACAGGAGGAGAACGTATTGCCCGCGGTTAATGTGGTCTGCTAAACTGCGGAACAGTCCCATTGTGGGTTTCAGAATCTTCCGGCCAAACTCTTCCCGAAAGGATATGACAATGAAGAAGGTTTTCAGCGAAACCAGCGGCACCGTGTTCAGCCTGCCTTGGCTGGTAGCGAAGGACCAAGGGTTCTTCGAGGCCGAGGGCATCGACATGGAATTCGTCAAGAGCGTGGGCGGCGGTGAGGTGAAGCACACCGAAAACCCCAACGAGGTCAACCCCATCCTGGGCCACACGCCCTTCGAGGACGGACAGGTCTCAATCTACCGCGCTTGAGAGGAAGGTCAGGTCCGTCGGGCCTATGAAAGCAACCAAGGCGCCAAGATAATCGCTTTGCGGTCGGCCGTAGCCAGCCAGGCCATCTTGGTAAGCCCCGACTCGCCTCACTACTACCCGGGCACCCTGAGAAACCTTCCCATTGCCGTCAACTTCCACGCCGGCTCCCACTACGTAGCCCTCCGGCTGCTGGAAGGATACCTGCCCAAGGACAAAATCAAGCTGGTGCACTACGGTTCCCCGGAGCACCGCTTCGAGTCCATGATGAACGGCGAGGTAGCCGCAGCGGTCCTGATGGAGCCCTACATCGCCTTGGCGGAAAAGCTGGGTTGCCGGGCGGTCTGCGAGGGCCACTACTTGGGCGCCGAAAACGCCAGCGACGACATGGACGCCGAGACCTTTGCCGCCATCAACCGGGCGGTGGCAAGGGCCATTGACTTGGTAAACAACGACAAGCGCAGGTTCACCAGCTACATGCTGGACGATCCCAGGTTCAAGCCAGTGGCGGACCGGTGGGGTGGCTTGGGGCCCGAAGACTTCCATCTTCCCAGACTGCGCTACACTCACCAGACTCCCTACACGGACGAAATCGTTGAGGACACCTACCACTGGATGGTCCGATGGGGACTGCTGACCGATGCGGCCTGCGCCACCGACTTGGTGGAGAACCGCTTGGAGGAGCCCGCCGCCGCGGTGGCCGACGACTAAGTCTTACCGCAACAGCCAAGGCACGCTTGGGCCGGCCGGATTGCATCCGGCCGGCCTCTTTTTGGACTACCCTCTCCGCCGCACCGGACACACTCAACCAGCCGGGAGTCGGGAGCGCAGGGACTTGGCACCCGGGATTCTGTCCCCCCAGCCAACCTTGCCCCCACACGGTGGGCGCCGGGCTATGCCGCGGCCCGGAAATTGCGAAGGGTTCTTGGGGTACAATTGGAAGCCCGGTGGACTTTTCGTATTAAGAGGCTCAACTAAAGGAGTCCAAATGCCTTCGTTATTTGGCAAGCGCGGCAGCGTGGCGGTGGTGGAAATCCACGGAATGATAGGTGGGCGGGTGGGTATTGCCACCTACTCCAGGCTGCTGGAAACGATAGCCCGGAGCAAACGCTACCGGGCCCTGCTGCTGGACGTGGACTCGCCCGGCGGGTCTTCCTCCGGCTCCGAAGTCCTCTACCACGCCATCAAGGGAGTCAGTTCCCGCAAGCCCGTAGTGGCCTACGTGAGGGGCATGGGCGCTTCGGGCGCCTATTACCTCTGCTGCGCCGCCAGCCAGGTGTTTGCCCTACCCACAGCCTTGATAGGCTCAATAGGCGTCATCTACCTCAGACCGGTACTGGAACAGCTTCTGTCCAAGGTGGGCGTCGAATTCTCGGTGTTCAAGAGCGGCGACCACAAGGACATGACCGGGTTCTGGAGAAGTCCCACCAAGGAAGAGGAAGGGAAGCTCCAAGGGCTGATTGGCGAAATCCACGAGAACTTCCTGTCGGTGGTCTCGGAAGGGCGCTCAATAGACAAGGACAAGGTCCGGGAACTGGCCACCGGGGAACTCTTTACCGCCCGCCGCGGTCACGAACTGGGAATGCTGGACCGTATCGGAGGAATGGAGGAGGCGCTGGAATCGGCCGCGGCGCTGGGGAACTGCCGGCCCAGGCCGCACCTCGTTCGTCCCAAGCGTTCCTTCACCGACCGCCTGATGGACAGGTCGCCGGCCGGCCAGGGAACCATCGCCTCCCTGGGCAGCAACCTCACCCCCCTGCTCAGCGGGGGAATGTACTACTTGGAGCCTTCTTCCCTGCTGAGCGACTACTACTCCGGGTGACTTGCTTCCTGCTGGCGGTGCTCCAGTTGCTTGGCTTCCTGCCACAGCATTTCCTTGCCGTCCAGCGGCAACGCGGTGAAGTCCAGCCCCCTTTCCTCGGCCAGCCTCTCCATGGTCTGATAGCGCCACTGGAACCGGCGGTTGGCCTGCTGCAGGGCGTCCTCGGCATGAATATTCATCCACCGGGCCAAGTTCACCAAGACGAAGAACAGGTCTCCCAGTTCGTGGGTCTGTTCTTCCCGGGTCCAAGCCCGCCGGAGCTCTTCTACCTCTTCGGCGACCTTGTCCAGCACCCCGGAAATATCCTCCCACTCAAACCCGGCCTTGCCAACGCGGTCTTGCATCAGCTGGGCGGCGGCTAGGGCAGGTAGGCCCTTGGGAATTCCGTCAACCGGCGATTTGTGCTTCCCTTCCTGCTGCCTCTCCTCCTCCTTGATCTTCTCCCAGTTCCTTTCCACCTCCCTGGCGTCGGCCACCTGTTCATCGCCAAATACGTGGGGATGCCGCCGGACCAGCTTGCGGTTCACTTGCGCCAGAACGTCTCCCAAGTCGAACTCGCCGGCCTCGCTGGCAATCTGGCCGTGGAAGCCCACCTGGACCAGCAGATCGCCCAACTCCTCGGCCAAGGCCTGGGGTTCACCGCTGTCGATGGCCTCCAGGACCTCGTAGCTCTCCTCCAAGAGGTTGCGCTTCAGCGAGTCGTGGGTCTGCTCCCGGTCCCAAGGGCAGCCCCCGGGCGCACGAAGCTTCTCCAGAATCTCAACCAGGGTCTGAAACCGGGACAACTCTTCAGGGGTGTATTCATGCTGCGACATGTAGGGATTATAGCCACCGTTGTGGTTGCCCCACAACGCAGCGGGGTGCTACTTTGGGAATGCAACCCCGGAACCGGGACCAGACAACCATAATACGGAGACCTTGTTGAAAGCCCCCTCTCTTTGCCGGATTGCGCAGCTGCTGGCCTTCCTGCTTGTTGCGGCGACTCCCCTGTTCATAGTAACCGCCAGCGTAGCCTGGGCAGTCAACGATGGCGGTCTGTACCGGCGGGGGTTCCGGGAGTACCAAGTTTCCGCCATCACCAGGATTACCGAAGAGGAACTGGACCGGGTGGGAGCGGAGATACGCCGCTACTTCAACTCCGGGGCCGAACCCCTGTACGTCACCGCCAAGGTGGGCGGAATAGAGCGGGAACTGTTCAACCGGCGGGAGGTGCTGCACATGGTCGACGTGAAGCGGCTGGTGCGGGGGGTGTACATTGTCGCAGCAGTCACTGGGACGTTCCTGCTGTTGACGACCGTAGCCGGAGTCACACTGTTGCGGAGGAGGTTGGCCCCGGTCCTGGCTTTTGCCTGGGCCCTGGGCGGAGGCGCTACCTTGGCTTTGCTGCTTTTGGTTGGCTTGCTGGCCTTGGTGGGATTCGACCGGCTCTTCCTGCTCTTTCACCAGATCAGCTTCAGGAACGACCTGTGGCAGCTTGACCCCAGATCAGATTTCCTGCTGATGCTGTTTCCCCAGGAGTTCTGGTTCTACGCCACCATGAGGGTGGCAGCCACCTCAGCCTTGGGCGGCCTGCTGGCTTTGGGAATCGCCGGAGGCTGGCTGCTGTGGCGGCAACGTTTCAGTCCTTCCCACCATTCCCAATCGTTATCCAGTTCGGGAAAAGACAGCCCTTTGTGAGCCGGCCTCTGCTGAGCCAGCCCATGGGTGAGCCGGCTCAGCAGAGAAATGATTTCCTAATGGCCGCACCCGCAGGCCGAGCCGCAACCACCGGCGCCCATGGAAGGCACGGGGCTCATGTCCACGGGCTCAGCCGCCCCGGAGGGAACCCGGGCGAAGACCGAGATGGCACGCTTGGCAGGCTGCTCGCAGTTGGGGCAGTCGGCCCCGGTCGCGCTCATCGGCTGGAGCTTCTCGAACTTGTTGTGGCAAGTGGGGCAATGGTATTCGTACAAGGGCATAACACAACCTTCCTGGTTCTTTACTCTGATTCAGCCCCGCACCGGATAAATCCGCGGGAGCCTGAGACATTACGTCAGTCTGCTAGGAATTTAACCCAGCGGTGTATGGCCGTCAAGTTAGGTGCGGTAGACCATGGATTATGCCACGGGTTAAGAGTTCAGTGAAAACGTCACTTTATGGAAAGTATGAAGGCGCCGTTGGGCGAGCGGGAGCTAAGGCGTGCCAAGGGAACAGGTTCAGCCCACGGGGCCTTCGAACAGTTTCAACTGGCTGCCCTCAACGTGGGGAGTGAAATGCTTGCTGAGAATTCTCCCAGCCTCCTGGTATGAAGAACCCACCCTGGGCCCGTACCAGTGGGCTGGGGATTCCAGCATCCGCTCGAAGGTGAGGGTGCAGACCTTCTGGCCCGGTCCAATCATGAAGGGAACGTCGTGGGCCCGGATCTCCAGCACCGGTTGGACTCCGCCCAGCCTGCCGTCTTCACCGTAGCCGAAGCCAGGGTCGAAGAAACCTGCGTAGTGGGTGCGCAGCTCTCCGCTAGAGGTCTCATACGCCGTCATCTCGGCAGCATACTCCGGGGGGATGCACACGGCTTCGGTGGAAGACAAGAGGTAGAACTCTTCCGGTTCCAATATCAGGGGGCGGTCCCGTCCGGCGTAGACGGGCTCCCAGAAATCGTCGGCATGGTAATGACTGATGCGCGACAGATCCAGCAGGGCGCTGTTCTTCTTGGCCCGGTATCCGATGCCCCGGGAGGAGCCCTTCAGGTTGACGCTGAGCCCAACGGAGTTGTCCTCGTTGGGCTGGGTGAGCTGCCCCCGCTGCCCGGCTTCAGGGAGAATTATCGGGCTGTCCTGGTGAGCGGACAGCAGTTCACCGGGGCCGCAGCGGGAGTCTCCCTTGAATAAACGTATCTGGTTCAGGGACAGTCTCGTCTTCACCTTGATGGTGAAGGACCTGGAAAACACCTCGAGATATAGCTGCCCTTCGTAGCCGTCGATGACGTCGTCGAAGCGGTCGCTGTTGTCGGTGATGACCCTGGTGAAAATATCCAGCCTTCCAGTGGAGCTCTTGGGGTTGGTTCTGGCGTGGATTCCGGGGGGCAGCCGCAACCCCTCCAGAAGGGGGATCAAGTAGGGGCGGTTCTTTTCCAGGATCGCCCCGTCGCGAATATCTATCTCGCCGATGGTCAACTCCGGCAGCCTGTTCTCCACGGGGCCGGAATAGGGCAGAAAGCTGCACTGCAGGCTGTAGGCGGTCTCCCCCAACCGCAGGTCCAAGCTTGCCGGCTGGTAGTTCTCCCCTGGAATCGTATAGCCGCTGTGGACTACGCTGTCTTGAACGGCGGCCCGCAGCCACTTGGCGGGCAGGATGCCGGTTTCCATCCTTTCATTGATGTCTTCGAACATGACTCGACTAATTTACGTCCCTGGGGTTTTATGTCAAGGCAGAGGCGATCTTGCCCGCAATTTGATGACCGAATCACCCGCCCGTTCCGGCGGGTATTCCATAAAGGCGGGGGGAAGACCCTGGTCGGGAAAGACTATAGAGGGGCGCTACCGGAGGGGCAAGCGGTGCTTGACACTCATTACGTCAAGTGGCAGACTAGCTTTGAATCAAAGCTGGGCCGGCTACACCCAAGGACAATTTCCGCTGTGAGAAAGAGAGTGTCCCGGCTACAAGAAAAGGAACTATCACAAAGGAGGAATCATGGCCGACGTTAAGGTCGAAATACGTGCTAACGGTCCCCTGCGCGTCACCGGCGAGATTGAAATCGTGGACGTTGACGGCAACAACTACAACATCCCCGAGGGGCAGTGGGTCACCTTCTGCCGCTGCGGCCAGTCCGCCAACAAGCCTTTCTGCGACGGCACCCACCGGGACAGCTTCGAGGCCGAGTCCAAGGCCCGCTAACCCAAGCGTACAACCAGTACAAATGAAAAAGCGCCCCAAAAGATCGGGGCGCTTTTTTCTGCTTGAGAAAGGCATTGATGAGCCGGTAGAGGCCCGCCTCAGCCCGGGCGGTGCATCCTTTTGATGGCCTTCACCGAGGCCAACCGCTGCTCCGCCAAACGGTCGGCGGCCTTGGAGGTGGGAATCTCCTGTTTTTGGGAGATGTGCATCACCTGTTCCATGGTCTCGTAGATGCGCTCCGTCTTCTCCCGGGCCCGGTCGGCGCTGTAGGCGGCCCCAACCTCGGTGGAAGCGTTGATGACGCCCCCGGCATTGACGATGTAGTCGGGAGCGTAGAGGATGCCGCGCCGGTGCAGTTCCTCGCCGTCCTCGTCGGTTGCCAACTGGTTGTTGGCTCCGCCCGCCACCATACGGCAGCGCAGGTGGGGAATGGTGTCGCTGTTGAGCACTCCTCCCAAGGCGCAGGGTGAGAAAATGTCGCACTCCTGGTGGTAAATCTCGTCCGGGTCCACCACTGCTATCCCCATGTTTCTCGCCCGGTCCAGGGCGCCTTGGTCGATGTCGCTCACCACCAGTTGGGCATCTTCCTTGAGCAGGTGATGGGCGGTGTAAGTCGCCACCTTGCCGAAGCCCTGCATCGCCACTCTCTTGCCGGCCAGGGACTCTGAGCCCCATACGTTCCGGGCGCAGGCTTTCATGCCCATGTAGATTCCAAGACCGGTCATGGTCGAAGTGTCGCCGCTACCTCCCAGGCTTACGGGCAAGCCCACAACGTGCTTGGTCTCCTGCCGCACGTATTCCAAGTCCCGCCCGGTGCTCCCCACGTCGGTGGTAGTCAGGTACCTTCCGCCTAGGGTGTCAACGAACTGCCCGAAAGCCCGGAGCATAGCCTCTGACTTATCGGCATGGGGGTCTGCAATCAACACGGCCTTGCCCCCGCCCAATGGCAGGTCCGCCGCAGCGGACTTGTAGGTCATTGCCCGCGAGAGCCGCAGGGCGTCTTGAACCGCCTCCTTCTCCGAGTGGTAGGGCCAGATTCTCATGCCGCCGCAGGACGGACCCAGGGTTGTATCGTGTATGGAGATAACGGCCCTAAGCCCCGCATCCCGGTCGGTGCACATGACCAGTTGCTCGTATCCCAATTCGCTCATGTAATCAAAAACATCCATCTCCGGAACCCTCCAAATGTGATCAGTGGCCAAGCCGTGGAATGATTAGTTGTGTCGACCCGGATCACCCCTGCAAGGTCAACGCTGACTCCGGCGAATCCCTCAGTTCATCTCCTATATACAATTATAAACCACCCACGCGGCCCCGCTCCGCTTGGCCTAATACAGCGCCAAGGCTATAATCCCGGGTGAACAGTGGCTTCCGAAAGGGTTCCCTATACTGGTTGCCGGGAGGAGATTCACCATGACAGAGCAGGTGATGCACGCCCAAATGGGAGGAGAAACCGGCGGCGCCGAAGAGTTGATACCGGCCGGTCCGGTTACTTTTGGACTGGAGTACCGGATTCTTCGTGGGGGAGAAGAGGAAGGCATCTGTCTCCACGTTTATGGCAACGACCTGCCGGGACAGGACAAGGAACTGCTGCGGTTCGACTGTTTCAAGGTGGCCCCTCATTACCACTACCGCAACGCCACCATGCAGAAGAACGAGCGCATCTTCTTGGACATGACCGCCGAGGGGGAGCCTCTCGCCTGGGCCTTGGACAAAATCAAGAACCGCCTCCCCATCATGCTAATCCGTTGCGAGGCGGAGGACATTGCCAGGGACTTGGACCAGCAGGTGGTGGACGCGGCGCTTCCCAAGATTGCCGCTTGGGCCGAGACCAAGTCCCGCCGCCGCGGGTAGCAGTCCCGCAGCGCGGGCCATGGCGCCCGGACCTCTCCGCAGCAAACAGGGGCGAGGTTGAGACCCGCCCCTGAATTGTTGGAAAGACTATTCCCGGCAGGAACCAGTTCGCGCTCCAAAATTCAGCAGGCGCCGCAGGACGCCACAAGGAAAGGATATGCCTGAGCAATACTCCAGCCCCCCGGAAATGGCCCTCGACACTTCCAAGAAGTACACCGCCACCATCCGCACCTCCAAAGGAGACATGACGCTGGAGTTGCTGTCCGCCGACGCGCCCGTCACGGTCAACAATTTCACCTTCCTGGCCAAGGAGGGGTTTTACGACGGCGGCGGCTTCCACCGGGTCATCAAGGACTTCATGATTCAAGGAGGCTGCCCCCGGGGCGACGGCACGGGCGGGCCGGGCTACCGCTTCCAGGACGAGCCGGTGACCCGGCGCTACGTCAGGGGCACCCTGGCCATGGCCAACGCCGGCCCCAACACCAACGGCAGCCAGTTTTTCATAGTGCACGGCGATGACGTGGGGCTGCCGCCCAACTACACCATTTTCGGTATGCTCACCGAGGGCTTGGACGTGCTGGACTCCTTGGCCAACTCGCCAGTGACCACCACCGGCCGGGGTGAACCCTCCCAGCCGTCGGAAAGGCTGGGCATCACCACCATAGAAATTAACGAGAGCTAAGGAATCTCTGAACAACCCTCGTCATGGCGGCCAGGGTGGCTAATCCACGTCAGCCTGCAGGGGCGGGTTTGAAACCCGCCCCTACCACCAAGGGCAAAGGGGCTTACGCTTTCTATATCCAGAACTTCTCTAAAGGAAGATTCCTGAAACCGGGGGTTAGAGCGTCACGGACCCTAAGCGACCCGGTAAACCCTAAGCGCGGACTTGGGCCGGGGCGGGCCAAGTGGGCCGCTTGGCGGCCAGGAAGCAGATGCCCCCCAGGAAGTTCAGGGCTGCCAGCAGCAGGAAGGCATCGGTGTAGGTGCCCTGCACGTCCCGCATGTACCCGGCCAAGGGAGATGAAATCAGCAGCAGCACGTTCATCGGCACCGTGGACAGCCCCAGTATCTTGCCGAAGGAACGCCTGCCGAAATAGTCGCCCCGTATCGAGACCGTCAGCGGGTTGCGTCCGCCCATTCCGACGCCGAACATTACGGCGAACACCGTGAGGGTGGCAATGTTGTCGGCCAGGGTCAGCACCACCACACCCACAGCCTGGATGGTGGTGAACCCGAACAAGGCCAGCCGGATGGGGATCCTGTCTCCAACGTACCCTCCCACCAACTGGAACACGGTGGCCACCAAGGTGTAGCCGCCCACCAGCCAGGCGGTGGTCTGCAGGGTGAAGCCTTGGTCCTTCATCATCAACCCAAGGTGGGACATCACCGCCAGCATCACCATGGACACGAAACCGTGGCCCAAGGCAATCAGCCAGAAGGCCGGGGTCTTCAGGGCTTGGACCGCGGTAAAGTCCCCGGTGTCAGCGGCGGAAGGAGACCTGGTTCCTCGGGAGGCTCCGCCTTGGCCCGGCTCCTCCTCCGGCGGGACGCCGTCGGGCCACTGGCCGTACTCCTGGGGTTGGTTGCGAATCAGCCGGGTCATGGGGAAGGCTATTACCAGGATGAATATTCCTATGACCGTGGCGGTGAGGCTCCACCCCAAGCGCTCGGCATCGGGGTCCACCGCCCATGCCAAGGCCGGCACCAGCGCCAGGGCCCCCACCCGGCTGATGACGTTGGCCCGGCTGATGGCTGTGGACTTCTGACGCTGGAACCAGTGGTTGAGCAAGGTCATGACCGGGACCCAGCTCCCCAGCCCCTGCCCCAAGGCCATCACCATGTAGGCGGCATAGAACATCCACAGGTTCTCTACGCGGCCAAAGAACAGGAAGCCCAACCCCAGGATAACCATTCCCACCAGCACCATTCGCCGGGTGCCCACCTTATCCGTCAGGTATCCCTCGATTGGGCCCATGATGCCGCCCTCTATCCTGGTGAAGGTCAAGGCGAAACCGAGCTGAGTGCGGCTCCAGTTGAACTGGCTTTCCAAGGCCACGGCCCAAACGCTCATGGCGTGGAAAAGGGGCACGGTGGATATGGTCATGACGAACCCGCCCAAGGCGACCAGCCACCAGCCGTAGAAGACGTTGCCGGGGCGCAGGCCTCCCGGGGAGGGCTCAGCCGGAGTAGGCGGGGTTTGAGGGTTGGCCTGGACCATTAACTGACGGGCTCCCCCGGGCAGGAATACTCAGTCTGGAGCTTCGGGACCGCTTGGAAGGGAATCCCTCCCGAACGCTTCCTGGAATTCGACCCCTCCATCAAGGGAGGCTGAGCCACAAGCGGTAGATGTCGTTCCTGGGCTGCCCAGTGGACCGGCTGACTTCGGCAACTGCCTCCCGGGCCGCCGTCCCGGCCTCGCGCAACTCGGCCAACCGGGCCAAGGCCGCTTTCTCCCGCTGTTCCTGTTGATCGTTCATCGCGGGGTCATCGCCACTTTGGCTTGGACCGGCGGCATCCGCGCCGGCAATAACCAGTACAAACTCGCCCCTTGGCTGGGTAAAGTGCTCCACCGCTTCTGACAGCGTTCCCCTGAAGATTTCTTGGTGCATCTTGGTCAATTCCCGGCACACCGCTGCGGCACGGTCGCCCAGCACCGCCTGCAGGTCTTTCAGGGTTGACCCCAAGCGGTGGGGAGCTTCGAAGATGACCAAGGTGCTGGGACCGTCTTTCACCGAAAGAAGCTGGGCCCGGCGCTGCCCGGCCCGCCGGGGCAGGAACCCCAGGAATTGGAAGGAATCGGCAGGTAGGCCGGACACTGCAAGCGCGGTGGTGACGGAGGAGACACCGGGCACCACCTCCACCGGGAACCCCTCGGCGGCGGCCTGGGCCACCAACTCGCTGCCGGGGTCGCTAACGCCGGGCATCCCCGCATCGGTGACCAAGGCCACGTCCCCCCGGTTCAGGGCTTCCAATATCGCCGGGGTGCGTCTTGGACCATTGTGCCGATGGTAACTGGTCAATGGCACCCGTAGGCCCAAGTGGCTCAGCAGCTTTCGGGTGACCCGGGTGTCCTCGGCGGCCACAAGGTCCACTTGACCCAGGACGCGCCCGGCCCTGTGAGTCAGGTCCTCGAGATTGCCGATGGGTGTGCCGATTACGAACAGGGTGCCCATTTCCTCGCTGCCTGAAGGCAGATGCAAGAAAACAGGTTAACACAACGCCGGACCCGTGATGGAGCGGGTGATGTGGCGGAGGATGCCGGCGACGGCCCGCTGAGTTGGTCACCTGTTGAGTTGGTTGTTTGAAGCGGCCCGTTGCGGCACTGGACGCCATAGACCACGCCTAGTAAGCTCTACGGACAATTCACTCCCGCGGCCGTAGCTGCGGGTGGAGCATCACGCAGGAGAAGCCCAATGCCTAAACTCACCGGCGCCCATCTTTTCGTCCGCTGCTTGAAACAGGAAGGAATCGAGAAAGTGTTCACCATCGTGGGCGATACGGTGCTGCCCTTGGTGGACGCCGCTGCGGACGAGGGCATCGAGTTCATAGACACACGCCATGAAGGGGCTGCCCTGCACATGGCCGACGGGTACGCCCGGATTACCGGCCGGCCCGCCGCGGGTATCTTCACCGGAGGACCCGGCTTCTCCAACGCCATATCGGCCCTGCCGGCCGTCTACACTGCAGAGAGCCCGGTGGTGTTCATCGCCGGATGCGCCGAGTTGCCGGAAAAGGGAATGGCCGCCTTCCAAGAGATCAATCAAGTGGAAATGGCCGCCCCGGTAACCAAGGGGTCTTGGCTGATTCACGACCGGCACAGAATTCCCGAATACGTGGCCACCGCCTTCCGAACCGCCATGGCCGGCCGCCCTGGCCCGGTGCACTTGACATTGCCAATCGACATCCAGGAACAGGAAATCAACGAGGAAGAATTCCCTCCATACCTGCCCCAGGAATACCGCAGCCACGGCAGGTCTATGGGCGACCAAGACCTGATCGACCAAGCGGCGGCTATCCTGCGGGGGGCCCAACGCCCGGTGATAATCGCCGGTAACCCGGCCAGGTACTCGGTTTCTCCGGAACAGATGGAAGCCTTGGCCGAGGCCACCGGGGCGCCGGTGTTCACCGTGGAGCAGGCCAGGGGGTTGCTGGACGACGAACATCCCCTGTGCTTTGGCTACGCCGACGGTTCGCTGAACCCGGCGGCCCGCCGGTTCCGGGAGGCCGACGTCGCCCTGCTGCTGGGCAAGCGGCTGGACCACCGCTACGGATACGGGCGGGTCTTCAACCCTGGCGCCAAGCTCATCCAGGCCGACGCCTCGGCGGCGGAAATCGGGCGCAACCGGGGCGTGTCCATCGGCCTGCTGGGGGACTTGGGGGCCATAGTAGACCAAGTTGCCGGGGCCGCCGCCAAGCTGCCCGGCAACAACATCGACCCTTGGCTGAACCAACTCCGGGAGGACCGTGCTGCGTGGCAGGAAAACCTGGAATCCAAGGCCACGGGCGAGGACCCGATGCATCCCCTTGACGTGTTCAGCCGCATCCAGCACTTGGTGGACCGGGACACCGTCATAGTCCTGGACGGTGGAGACTACGTCCAGTGGGGCCGCTGCTACTTCAAGGCCCGGCAGCCGGGGCGGTTCACCCGGTTGGGACCCCTCAGCCACTTGGGAGCGGGAATACCCTACGGGATGGCCGCCAAGCTGGCCTACCCCGACGCCAAAGTACTGGTGTTCATGGGCGACGGCTCCTTCGGATTTTACGCCATGGAGTACGACACCTGCATCCGCCACAACATACCCATGACGGTAGTCTTGGGCAACGATTCCACTTGGGGCATCGACAAGACCTTCCAGATGGCCTACTACAACCGGGCCGTGGGCACCGACCTGCGGTTCATTCGTTACGACAAGATGGTGGAGGCCATCGGCGGTTACGCCGAATACGTAGAAAAGCCGGAGGACGTCTCGCCGGCGGTGGAGAGGGCGTTGGCCTCGGGCCAGCCTTCCTTGGTTAACGTCGTGGTCCGCTCCGGCGCCAGCCCCCTGGCCGAAGCCATGATTGCCCGCCGCACCGGGCGGTGATTGGACGATTGGCGGGCGAAAATCGGCATCGATTCTTCGAAATCAGTAACATTGAAGGAGCAACCAGTATCGTAATAGCCCCGCATTGGAAACACCTTTGAATTTGCTTGACAAACAAAGGGGCCGTGGTTATCTTTTAGCGGCTACTTGGAATCCGTATTCCTGACTCAGGCAAAGTTCTCACTTAACGTTTTCCAAAAGAGAGGAGGGCAAAAATGCTGAAGATAGGCCATGAGGTGGTGCGCCCGGGTCCCAGCCTGGAAGACGACCCGGTTACCATCCAGATACCCGAGGAGTTGGAAACCGTGCCGGGCATCCCCTTGAACAACCGGGAAGTGGACTGGTACGCCAGGGAGTACCCGCTGGAAAGCATGAACATCACCGAGCGGGCTTCCCGTGACTGGGCCAACACCCTGCGGGATACCCACGCCGAGATGCGGGAAATCCGCAAAGAGCACGAAAAGCTCAACCGAGCGCTGGTCATGGCCTGCCGGCTGACCGCCGATCTGGAGCCCACTGCAGAGCCCACCGGCGAAGACGTCACCGAGGCCATCAAGAACAAGGCCAGGGAGTTGGGATTCATTGAGGTGGGTCTGGCTGCTTTCGACCACCGGTACACCTACAGCAGCAAGAAGGACATGACCACCTACTACCCCAACATCATCTGCTTGGCCTACGAGCAGGATTTCGAGCCCACTCAGACCATCCCCAGCGTCGACGCCGAAATAGTCCACTCCAGCACCTACCGGACGGAAGGCGCAGCAGCCTTGGAGCTGGGCAACTTCATCCGCGGTTTGGGCTACCACGCCCAAGTCACCGGTTCCGGCGACTCCCCCGGCCCCTACATCCCCATGTTCGTTGCAGCCGGCTTGGGCCAGTTGGGCGCCTGCGGCTACCTGCTCACCCCCCACGTCGGCAGCCGCTGCCGCTTGGTATCGGTGACCACCGACGCCAAGGTCACCCACGACCAGCCGGTGGACTACGGCATTCACGCCCTTTGCCAAGTCTGCCAAGTTTGCGTGAACCGCTGCCCCGGCCGCGCCCTGATGCGTGACAAGATCTGGTGGCGCGGGATTGAGAAGAACAAGCTGTACTTCAAGCGGTGCCGCCCCGTAATGGCCCGGTACTTGGGCTGCGGCGTCTGCATGAAGGTCTGCCCGGTGCAGAAGTACGGCCTGAAGAACGTGATGGACCACTACGCCGAGACCGGACAGGTGCTGGGCAAGGGCACCCACGATCTGGAAGGCTACAGCCTGGAAGGCAAGGGCTACTTCGGCCCCGGCGAGTTGCCCGCTTTCGACCGCGATTTCTTCAACATGCCCCACGGCGACGACTTCGAGTGGGCCTTCGACAACTTCCGGGAAAAAGCCAAGGCCGCCGGCGGTGTGGTCACCGATGAGTTGCTGGCCGAGTTCCGGGACGAGATGAACAAGAGCCTGGCCCGGGAGACCACCGACCAGTTGGTAATGATGGACCAGGACGCCGACTATATCTAGGTCCGCCTAGCAACGAGCCTGCACCAGGAAAGCGCACATGGAAGCCCGCCCCTGCAAACGGGGCGGGCTTCTTCTTTTTGCCCCCGCTTCGAATTTCGGCGTAATCCCCGCGATAGCAGGCCGCGGCCCTACTATCATGCAATGCTCTATCAACTATTCACAGAAGGAATACAAAAACCCGTGGCGCATAGGGTTGACAAATAAAATCCCAGCTACTAATGTAGGCGCCAAGGCTTGAAAACAAGTCCCTATACCCTTTGGGAGGAGAAGGTATGCTGAAAATCGGCCACGAGGTAGTCCGGCCAGGAAAGGACCGAAACGATGCCCCGGTAGTTATTCCCGTACCCGAGGAGCTTGAGACGGTGCCCGGCATACCTTTGAACCACCGGGAAGTGGACTGGTATGCCCGCGAGTACCCCCTGGAGACCCAGAACATTACCGAGCGGGCGTCCCGCGACTGGGCTAACGCCCTCCGCGACACCCACGTTGAAATGCGGGAAATCCGCAAGGAGCACGACAAGCTCAACCGGCCGTTGATCATGGCCGCCCGCTTGACCGGCGACCAGGACCCCACCGGAGAGGCCACCGGTGAGGACGTAACCGAGGCCATCAAGACCAAGGCCCGGGAACTGGGATTCCTGGAAGTCGGCATCACCGCCTACGACCACCGCTACACCTACGCCAGCAAGAAGGACTGGGTCAGGTTCCCTCACGTAATCTGCTTGGCTTACGAACAGGACTTCGAGCCCACCCAGACCATCCCCAGCGTCGACGCCGAGATCGTGCATTCCAGCACCTACCGGACTGAAGGCGCCGCCGGACTGGAACTGGGCCGCTTCATCAACTCCCTGGGATATCGCGCCCAGGTGCACAGCCCCAACGACAACACCGGCCCCTACATCCCCATGTTCGTGGAAGCAGGCTTGGGCCAGTTGGGAGCCTGCGGATACCTGCTCACCCCCCATGAGGGTTCCAGGTGCCGCCTGATGATGATCACCACCGACGCCAACGTCAGCTACGACGAGCCCGTCGACTACGGCATCCACGCTTTCTGCCAGGTCTGCCAGGTCTGTGTGAACCGCTGCCCTGGCCGCGCCCTGATGCGTGACAAGATCTGGTGGAGAGGCTTGGAAAAGAACAAGCTGTACTTCAAGCGGTGCCGCCCGGTCATGGCCCGGTACTTGGGCTGCGGCGTCTGCATGAAGGTCTGCCCGGTGCAGAAGTACGGCATGAAGAACGTCATGGAGCACTACGCCCAGACCGGCCAGGTGTTGGGCAAGGGCACCCACGACCTGGAAGGCTACAGCTTGGAAGGCAAGGGCTACTTCGGCCCCGGCGAGCTCCCGGTATTCGAGCGGGGCTTCTTCGACATGCCCCACGGCGACACCGAGGAGTGGGCCTTCGACAACTTCCGGGAAAGGGCCAAGGCCGCCGGCGGCGTAATCTCTGACGAACTGCTGCAGGAGTTCAAGGCGCAGGTCGAGCTGGGATTGTCCCAGAGCCGGGACAACTTGGAGATGATGGAAGAGGTAGACTACATCTAGAAGTCCCACCTCGAACCGGACTCACAAGACGAGGCCCCTCCGAATTCGGAGGGGCCTCTTTCTTTGTCCCTTGGTCCCGTGCTTGGGGAGGCGCTTTCATTGGCATTGTCCAAATGCCCGGGACTGTTGTGCGAGGAATCAGAGCTGGGAAATGTCGTACTTGGGAACGCCGGAGGAGGCCGGGTCGTCGCCTCTCAGGGCCCGCGCCAAGCGTTCCAGCTCTGCCCTGTAATCCCCGGTGTCCTCAGTCCCTTCGGGCAGGGTGAAAACGACGTGCCCACTGTTGAGAGCCCGTGCCAGCCGGTTCCGGCTCTGGCCGATGGAGGTGTTGGGGGCCACCGGAAAGAAGCACCACTTGTCGGTGGACTGTTGCTGCTCCTGGGCTTGGGTGATGTCATTCCTGATGGTCTCGCTGTCCAGCGCCTGCTCGGTGAAGACCACCATGAGCTTGTCGTAGGACCTCACCCAGCGCTCTACCTCCTCCTGGTCCGAGGTGCTGTGACGCTCGACCAAGGCGTAGCCCCGGGCATCCTCGGGGAACAGCCAACTGCGAACGCCCAATTCCCGCAGGGCTACCTGCAGCTTGCGGGCGTAACCAACATCGGCGGTGGAGCAGGAAATGAAACAGTCACCGGACAGGGGGCCGTCCTGCTTGAGGGAGTCCTGGAAAGCGCAGACTGACTCTGGCACCCCAGCTTCCCGCAGGAAATCGGCCAAAATATTGCCCCCGGAGCGGCATAGGGTATCGATGCCGATGGTGCTGGGGGCGTCGTGGCGTACTTGGTCCAAGCCTGAGGCGGAGCTCAGGTCGCAGTTCTGGAAGGCCGTGTAGCCCACAATCGAGCCGCCGAAGTCGGTGCCGTGCAGGGTAGCGTTGTTCATAACCGACTCGTACAGGTCGGCCCCGTTGAGTTTCGCGCTGGTGAGATTGGTCCGCACCAAGTCGGCCCCGTTAAGATTGGCGTTGGCAAGATTGGCGCCGGTGAGGTCGGCTCCAACCAAGTTCACCCGGGACAGGTTCGCCCCGGTGAGGTTGGCCCCGTTCAGCTTGGCGTCGGAGAGGACCGCCCGATCCAAGTCGGCCCCGGTCAGGTCCGCACCGGTGAGGTTGGCGCCCCGCAGGTTGGCCCCGTTCATCAGGGCCCGGCTCAGGTCCGCCTCGATGAGGTTAGCCCGGTAGAGGTGCGATGGATTGAGGTGAGACCCGGACAGGTTGGCCCGCTGCAGCATGGCTCCCATCAAGTCCGAGTCCCGCAGGTCCGCCCCGTGCAGGTCCACTTGGGGCATTCGGGTGTGGCTCATGTAAGCTGCATTCAGGTCCAGGGTCTCTCCCGGATGCTCTTCCCGCCACTGGGCCACGGCGTTCCGGCCCTTCCTGGCTATTTGAACGTGCTCCATATTGGCCATGGCGCTGCTCCATGCAATAAGACGATGGTGTACCCAAACGGGTCCAAGGCCGATTTTAGCACAAGCCCCCGGCCGGGACGATTGGTCTGCCAGTCTCCGCAGGCGCCCGGGAGACTCCAGGAAGACCGAATGGAGGTCCATCAGCTTTGTATTGATGTGGCAGCGGGCAACCACAAGGGTTGCCTCTACCAATGTTGGACATTTCCGTAGGGGCGTCCCTTGTGGTTGCCCTTGTCACTCATTCCAAAGATCTTCCTCTACTATGGACCTTTACTAGCGGTTCAAGGGGATAATGGTGCGGCGGTGGGTGCCCTCTCCTATCTTCTTGCCACCCCGTCCGCCGTCGTAAGCCTCCACCCGGAAGGCCAAGTGGTTGCGGTCCACCTCCAGCAACTCGGCGTAAGCGATGACGGTCGCCCCGATATCCGCAGGGGCAACGTGCCTTATGTTGACTTCGAACCCCACCGAAACGTGGCCTTCGGGCAAATGGGGCTGCACCGCCGCCGTGGCCGCGCCTTCCATAAGCCTTATCATGGATGGCGTGCTGAACTTCCTGACGTGGGGCGCAATGTTTTGCTCGCTGACCACGGTCTGCCTTTCGCCCTTCAGACCCGGCTGGATGGTTGGACTCGCCATGTAAATCTCCCTCACGCGCCTGTGTTCCTCCCACCGCTGGGACGGCGCTATGTCAGGCATGATATCAGATGGCAGCTATCGCGGGGGATTCTGGCGTTTCCCAAGCCAGCGGGGAGCCACTTCACCTGACGTAAATCACCGATGCGAGGCTCCGCAGACTGGCCCAGAGGGCGGGTCCCAACCAGAGGCCAAGTAGTTCAAGCTGCGGGTCCGCCTTCCCGCCCTTCAACTTGTGCGGGGGATACTCATGGTCTATGATTCTTCACGCGGAAACGGGGATCAAATGGCAGACTTGAGACATTTCATTTCCATCACCGACTGCAGCGCCGCGGAAATGCGGGGTATGCTGCAGCGGGCCCGGCAGATGAAGGCCGGAGAACAATGCCAGCCGCTGGCAGGAAAGAACATCGCCCTCCTGTTCCAGAAGCCGTCGTTGCGGACCCGGGTCAGTTTCGAGGTTGGCATCAACCAACTGGGCGGCAACTCCATCTACATGTCGGAGCAAGAGGTAGGCCTGGGCGTCAGGGAGCCCATTTCCGACGTGGCCCGGGTGCTGTCCGGCTTCGTTGACTGCATCATAGCCAGGGTCAACCGCCACGAAGACCTGCTGGAGTTCGCCAGGTATTCGTCGGTCCCGGTCATCAACGCCCTTTCCGACGTGGAGCATCCCTGCCAGACCGTGGCCGACCTGCTGACGATTCAAGAATGCAAGGGCGGCTTGAAGGGGTTGAAGCTGAGCTACATTGGGGACGGCAACAACGTGGCCCGCAGCCTGTGCTTGGGACTGCCGCCCCTGGGAATGAATTTCGCCATCGCTTCCCCGCCAAGCGACCGGAAGTACCACTTGGAACAAGAGACGCTGGACTTGGCGCGCCGCTTGGCCGCCGACAACGGTGTTGGAGCAGCAACTGTGGAAGACCTCGGCGACCCGGTGGCCGCCGTGGCCGGGGCCGACGTGGTCTATACCGACGCTTGGACCAGCATGGGCCAGGAAGCTGAGTCGGAAGCCCGCAGACGTGATTTCCAAGGATTCACCGTGGACCCGGAACTGCTCTCCAAGGCAAAAGCCGGGGCCATCTTCATGCACGACATGCCGGCCCACTACGGGGAAGAAGTGCCGCCAGGAATGCTGGAACACCCGCAGTCGGTGGCCTACCAGCAGGCCAACAACCGGCTGCACGGCCAGAAGGCCGTCCTTGAACTCCTGCTGTCGAGCTAGACCGTAACCTAAAAGACCGGCTGCGGCTGCTGGAATACAGACCGCCCCCTCGTTGAAATGCAGAACAGGACAGAAATCGACATACCTACAGGCATCGGCCAAGCAGCTTGGAGCCCGCCCGGAAGCGCTCCCCCTCCGGTGGTAGCCATCATCGGGCGGCCCAACGTCGGCAAGTCCTCCCTGTTCAACCGGATAATGGGCCGCCGCCAAGCCATAGTGTCGGAGGTGGCCGGCACCACCCGGGACCGGCTGATGGCCGAAGCCCATTGGGAGGGACGGCGCTTCATCCTGGTGGACACCGGAGGACTGGAGCCCAACCCGGAAGGCCGCATGGAACAGCAGGTCCGGGAACAAGCAAACATGGCAATGGCCGACGCCGACATCATCATATTCCTGGCAGACATCAACGACGGGGTTACTCCCACCGACCAGTTCCTTGCCGACCAACTGCGCCGCACCGACAAGCCGGTGGTTTTGGCGGTCAACAAGGTGGACAACGACGCCAAGGGACTGACCGGCCCGGAGTTTTACTCCTTGGGAGTGACTGAACCGGTCCTCATCAGCGCCTTTCACAACCACGGCGTCCACGACCTGATGGACCAAGTAGCAGCCCACCTGCCTTGGCCCGGACCCCAGCCAGCACCAGACGAGAACCGGGAGGAAGACGGGGCCGGCCCGGAGGAACCGGAGGGCCTTGCCCAGCAACCGGTAAACTTGGCCATAGTGGGACGCACCAACGCCGGAAAATCCCAACTTGTCAACAGCATCCTGGGTCAAGACCGTTCCATAGTCAGCGACACCGCCGGTACAACCCGGGACGCCTTGGACACCGTCTTCACCTTCCGGGGCCGGGAGATGGTAATCATCGACACCGCCGGCATCCGGCGCCCGGGCAAAGTGCAGCGCGGCATCGAAAAGTACAGCGTCATCCGGGCGGTGAATGCCGTAAACCGGGCCGACATTGCCCTGCTGGTAACCGACGCCACCGAGGAGGCCACGGCCCAAGACGCCCACATTGCCGGGCTGGCCTGGGAATTGTGTCGGGGGCTGATAGTGGTAGTGAACAAGTGGGACTTGGACCCCGACGGCAGCCGCCGGGCCATGGAACGGGCTGCCGAAAGCGCCAGGAAGCGCTTCCACTTCATGCCCTACGTGCCCATTTTCTTCACCTCCGCGTTGCTCGGGCACGGAATCACCGAGCTCATGCAAGGAGCGCTCCGCCTGTCCCAGGAGCGCCGCCGCAAGGTGCCGCAGCGGGAACTCCAGTACGAACTGGCGTCGGCGCTGGCAGCTCACACCCCTCCCAACGTGAAGGGTAGCCGGGGCAAAAGGGTGCGCTTCTACCGGCTGGAGCAGGCCGGCGTGAACCCGCCCACCTTTCTGTTCACCGTGGATAACCCGGACTTGGTGCACTTCTCCTACCGGAGATACTTGGAAAACAGGCTGCGTGACCGGTTCGAGTTCGACCATACTCATCTGAAGCTGGTGTTCCAAGCCCGATGAACCGCCTGATATTCCCACCGCTAGTAATTGTTGCCCTGCTGCCGGTGCTCGGCGCAGCAGTGGTAGTCGCCTACCTCACCATGTCCGGCCAGCCCCTTTCGCTGCAGTACTTGGTGGTGCTGGCCCTCTCCTACCTGCTGGGCTCGGTGCCGGTGGGCTACCTTCTACTCCAAGCCCGCTCCGGGGTGGATGTGCGGGACTACGGCAGCGGACGGACCGGTATGTCCAACGTGCTGCGCACCGGGGGCAGCAAGCTGGCCGTGGTTACCTTGGTGCTGGACACCGCCAAGGGGGCCTTGGCGGTACTGCTGGCCCGCGTGCTGATCGATTCCGCAGCAGCCGAGGCCGCGGCAGGCCTGATGGCGCTGGTGGGCCACAACTGGCCCGTGTTCCTGCAATTCAAGGGGGGCAGAGGCATCCTGACCGGATTGGGTGGAATGTCAGTCATGATCCCGCCGGCGGCTGCCGTCGCTACTGCCGCATTCCTGATGACTACCTGGCTCAGCCGGTACATATCCCTGGGTTCCATTGTCGGAGTCGTCTTCGGCTGCACTGCCCTGCTGGGCTTGGCCTTGGCCGGATGGTATTCCACTAGTTACATCCTGTACGGGGCCATTGGCGGAGCCGTAATCATCTGGCAGCACCGGGACAACATCCAGAGAATTCGGGAAGGGAACGAGCGGCGCCTGGGCAGCTCCAGCGAGCGGGTGCCTTAGGCCGCCTCTGCATTTTTCTGGAAGCCGGTCCTCTGCTGTACAATACCCCCGCGCATAGCTCCGGACGGCCCCGGAAATAGGGGAAATCCCGGAGCTTGTCTTGGCTCCATCCTCCGCTGATCGAGTCTTCAGTTGACTGAATCCCATTCCAGCGCCCGGACGTCCGGCAACGGCTCCATCGTCGTGGTCGGCGCCACCACTTGGGGCACCACTCTGGCGATACAGTTGGCCCGGAACAACGCTCCGGTAAGTATCTTGGTGCGGGACGAGTCCGAGGCCGCCGAGTTGAATGCCCACCGGGAGCACCGCCGGTTTCTGCCGGGCGTTGCCCTGCCCCCCTCATTGACGGTTGCCAGTGAAGTTGAGCAACTGGTCCCAGGAGCCAGCCTAGTAATCATTGCGGTTCCCTCCCACCGGTTCCGGGAGAATATGCGGCGGGTGGCCGGGGCAATTTCCGGGAGCAGCACCGTCCTGAGTATTTCCAAGGGGCTGGAATTGCCCGCAGGGAAACGGATGAGCCAAGTGATGGAAGAGGAGCTGGCACCGGGTCTGCGGGAAGGAATATGCGCTCTGTCCGGGCCCAATTTGGCCCACGAGATTATCCAGGGGATGCCCGCTTCCACCGTGGTGGCCGGCCGCAGTGCGAAGCACGCCGAAAGGGCCCAAGCCGCCCTCATGTCCAGCGTTTTCCGGGTTTACACCAGCGATGACGTCATCGGAGTCGAGCTGGCCGGGGCACTGAAGAACATCATTGCCCTGGGTGCGGGTATAGCTGACGGGTTGGCCTTGGGAGACAACGGCAAGGCGGCGTTGATTACCCGGGGGCTGGCCGAAATCACCCGGTTGGGAGTGGCAGCGGGAGCCAAGGCAGGGACATTCGCCGGGTTGGCGGGGCTTGGAGACTTGGCCGCCACCTGCGCCAGCCCCCTGAGCCGGAACCGCAGCGTGGGGCAGCAACTGGCCCAAGGGAAGTCCTGGCCGGAAATAAGGGACTCGATGGACAACGTGGCCGAGGGGGTCAACACCACCAATGCAGCCTTGGTAATGGCGGCCGAATTGGGGGTGGAGCTGCCCATCACCGAGACGACCTACCAAGTCCTGTTCGACGGGCTATCCCCCAGGGACGCCATTGCAAGGCTTATGGAACGGCCTCCACGGGCCGAGCTAACTTCCTGACTTCCTTGGTCTAGTAAGCGCCCGAGCTGCCTGGGTTCCCGTTCCTACCTGATTCCCCCCACCCTGAGGGCCGGAACCCTTTCCGTCAGCCACCGAGCCAGGATGCGGCGGTGGCACGGCTCACCTGCTTTTTCGAAGCACAGAAGGGTAAAGTCCCCCATCCGAGGGATTTCCTCCATCCAGTTCTGGAACTCCGGCGACCGCTGCCAGCCCTGTTCCAACTCTTCCCGGTATTCCATTGCCAAGCCGGCGAAGTCCACCTCGCCAGCCCTGTAGGCAGTTAACAGGGGTCGCGTGGGATAGAGGAAAGGAAGGGTTCCCCATTGGGTCTTCTTGCCCCTGGGATGGGCGCGGGACACCCGGAAGGCTTCCCCCCTCCAATCGCCGGGCGCGTAGAAGCTGGCGGTATAGAGCATGGCCCTGCGGAAACGGACTGGCCGTCAGCGGGCCGGGCCGGCAGTGCATGCGACGGGGTGACGCAAGCCCCGGAAGGATACAAGAAATCTCACCGTAATTCCCTGGGCAGGGTGAAAGTGACGTCCTCTTCGGCCCCGTTTAATAGGACCACTTCCTCCGGGGCCAAGGCCTCTATCACCGCTTCCACCAACACCTCGGGAGTGGATGCCCCGGAAGTGATGCCAACCTTTTCCTTGCCCTCCAGCCAGCCAGGATCAATCTCTTCCGGGCCGTTGATCAGGTGGGACGGAACGCCGTGGGCCGCGGCCACCTCCTGGAGACGGTTGCAGTTGGAGCTGTTCTGGGCCCCAATGACCAGCACCAAGTCGACTTGGTCGGCCATCTTGGTCACCGCTTCCTGGCGGTTGGTGGTAGCGTAGCAAATGTCGTTGCGCACCACCGCCTTGGAGAACTTGTTGGTGATCGCATTGATTGCGTTGGCAGTGTCTCCCACCGACAGGGTCGTCTGGGTCAGGACGGCCACCTCCTCTTCGGGGTTCCAAGGAGGCAGTTCGCTGCCCGGGTTGTCGTCGATGAGGGTCATTTCCACCTGCCCCATCGTTCCCCGCACCTCTTGATGTCCCCGGTGACCAACCAGCAGCACCTTCTTTCCCATGCCGTGGTACTTCTTGGCCTCATTGTGGACCCGGGTCACCAGCGGGCATACGGCATCTATGACCCGCAGGTTTCGCTCCTCGGCCTTCTGGTAGTCCTCGGGAGGAGAGCCGTGGGCGGAGAAGACCACCAAGGACCCTTCAGGTACCTCTTCCACTGTCTCTACCGTTATCGCTCCCTTGCGTTCCAGCCCGTCCACCACATAGGGATTGTGCACTATCTGGTGTTTCACGTAGACCGGGGGGCCAAAGCGCTCCAAGCAAATCTCCACCACTTCCACTGCCCGCACCACACCGGCGCAGAACCCCCTGGGAGAACTGAGGAATACTTGCAAACCGAACCTCCTGCTTGACGGGAATGGATGGAGCAAGAATGAGGAGGGACTTTCATGCGCCGGGTCAGCGGCGCTCCTCTATCAGGTGCATGTACTTGTACCCGGAGCCGGTGTTCAGCAACACCACACTGTCCTGGGAGGTCAAGACCCCCTCCCGCAGCAGGCGTTTCAAGCCGACCAGGGTCGCGGCCCCTTCGGGGCAGGCGACGATGCCCTCGGCAGTGGCCATTTCATACATGGCGTCCACCATTTCGTCGTCATCCACCGCCAGCGCCGTGCCCCCGGTGTCCCTGATTGCTTGCAGGATGAGGTAGTCGGCGAAGGGAGATGGTACCCGTAGGCCGTCGGCAATCGTGCTGGCTCCCTGCCAGGGCTCGGCGGCCGACTCCCCGGCCTCGAATGCCCGTACGATGGGTTGGCATCCGGTAGCTTGTACCGCAATGAATTTGGGAGAAGGGGCGTCAATCCAGCCCAGTTCACGTAGCTCCTGGAAACCCTTCTGCATCCCGATTATGCCGGTTCCGCCGCCAGTGGGGTATACGATGGCGGTTGGGAGTTTCCAGCCCATTTGCATGGCAATTTCCAAGCCCATGGTCTTCTTGCCCTCGGCCCGGTAGGGCTCCTTGAGGGTGGAAAGGTCGAAGAGGCTGTTTTCTTCGGCAGCCGCTACCGCCAGCCTTCCGGCGTCGCTGATGAGCCCCTCCACCAAGTTCAGGTCCGACCCGGCCAGCAGGCACTCCTTCTTGTTGGCCTCTGGAGCATCCTGGGGCATGAAGACCCTGGCCTCCAGCCCGGCCCGGGCGCAGTAGGCTGCCGCAGCACCCGCGGCGTTTCCGGCGGAGGGCATGGTGAATCCCGGAGCTCCCAGTTCCACCGCCCGGGACACGGCGGCAGCTATTCCCCGGGCCTTGAAGGTGCCGGTGGGGTTCAGGCCCTCCTCTTTGACGTAGAGTTGTTCCAGTCCCAGCCTGCGCCCCAGTTCCTTGGCAGCCAGCAGGGGCGTACCGCCTTCGCCCAGGGACACAATCCCTTCGGGCTCCTGCACCGGCAGCAGCTCCCAAAAACGCCACATGTCCGCCCGGCGGACGGACAGTTCGTCCCGGTCAACTTCCCGGCGCATCTTCTCCAAGTCATACCGGGCAAACAGCACCTTGCCGCAGCAGGGGCTGATGCCTATCAACCCTTGGCTGGGATATGTCTTGGCGCACTGGGTGCACTCCAACTGTTTCAAATAGCTGAACAAGGAAAGGAGACCTCCGAAAGATTGGAGGGTGCTGGCCGATGGGGGCCAAACCAAGTTATATCATACCCCGTGGGCCCCCAAGCTGTAATCAAGGCAGGTAGTATCTCAGTTTGAATTGCACGAGCTTACAGCCCGCTTCTTGCATGGAACTGGAAGTCACGGCTTCGGAAAGAAAGCCAACACCTAGTCGGACATCCAAGCCACTCCTGCTCTACCCGGCGTGCCTGGGTGGATGCAGCGAATCTGGCAAAACTGCCATACGTCGAGCATGGGCGACAAGCGTTCCCCACGCTCGTACAAGAAGTGACTCTTCGTCGCTAGGCGAATTCTTCGGGCTGCGGTGGTTCAACAGCGAACCATTTCGTCTTGAAGACGCGTTGCCGTTCCCTGTCGACGTCAACCCCTAGCGTTACCTTCCTCGGCTTCCCCGACTCGGAGGCGACGACGGTCACTGTCAGGTCGGAAATCCCCCGCCGGCTGCGAAACGCTTGGACGCGGCCGAGGTCTGGGCCTATCCCGCGTGCCGCTATCTCACGGCCTATCAGGATTGCGAGCTCCCCGTAGGTGATGGTCTGCCGGTTGGATGCACGGGCGATAAGGACTTGCCATATTTTCGTTGCTCGGCGCTGTTCCGGCGTCATCGGTTCGAACTGATGTGGTACCCCTGTCCTCCCTGTACCGGAGTCTGTGTACGATGAACATGCAGTGCAAGTGGTAGGAGATTATCGCTGGGACCTCTATGTAAGTCGGCTACGTTCTTCCGATGCAAGTAGTCTTGGGCAGGGTTCAATAAGCAAAACGACCAGTACCGAGGCTATGGCGAATGCGATAAATGGCCCCGCCACAAACCCCGCGGCCAAGGTCAAGCGGTACGTGCCGATGAACCATCGGCAAAGGAATTCTATCAACGCTGGATCCAGGTTGCCAAGGCGGGGGGAAGCTCAGAGTTTTGCACTTCCCTCAAAGCTGAGGATGGCCCCCGGGCGAGCTTCCTGTGCTATAATTCACGTCTGCCCAAGAACCTTTGCCGAGGATTGCTATGCCCGGTTACCAGCACATTCGCTTGGAAAAGGACTTGGAAACCCACATAGCCAAGCTGATTCTGGACCGCCCGGAAAAGCGCAACGCCCTTAACGACCAGACCATGGACGAACTGGGAGAGGCGCTGGAGGACGTGGAGGCAGACGACGAGGCTAGGGTGCTGATTATTACTGGGGCTGGCCGTGGATTCTGCGCCGGCGGCGACTTGGAAGCCCTGCCTGGAGGGAGCGAGCCGGGAGAGTGGGCGTCGGAAAACGTCGACGACATTCGCCGTAGCTTCCAGAGAGTGCAGCGTTTCATGCTGTGCCTTCAGCGCATGGAAAAGCCGGTCATCGCCATGGTCAACGGGCCCGCCGTGGGGGCGGGGTTCGACATCGCCTGCGCCTGCGATATCAGGATCGGCTCTCCCTTGGCCCGCTTCATGGTCGCATACGTGCGAATCGGCCTTTTCCCCGGCTTCGGCGGCACTTGGCTATACCCCAGGATGCTGGGCAGCATCGGCAAGGCGGCGGAGATGTTGTTCACCGGCGACTTTCTGGAGGCTGAAGAAGCCTACCGGTTGGGGTTCCTCAACAAGCTGGTGCCGGAGGAGGAACTGGAAAGCGCCACCATGGAAATGGCCCACAAGATCGCCGCTGGCCCGCCCATAGCCATCCGGCTTTCCAAGCTCATGCTATACAAGGGGCTGGAGTTTGATTTGGACACCGCCATGAAGATGGCGGCGGCAGCAGAGACCATCACGCTGACTTCAAGAGACCACTTGGAAGGAACCTCTGCCATCCGGGAATCCCGCAGGCCTGCGTACGAGGGTAGATAATGGAACAGGTCTTGGAAGAGCTTAAAGTCTTTACCGGGAACGCTCACCCAGAACTGGCTCAGTCGGTCTGCCAGTACTTGGACATACCGCTGGGAGAGGCGGAAGTTTTCAAGTTCGCCAACGACAACACATTTGTGCAAATCCAGGAAAACGTCCGCCAACGGGACGTTTTCATCGTCCAGCCCACCTGTTTCCCGGTCAACGACAACCTGATGGAACTCCTGATCATGATCGACGCCTTCAAACGGGCGTCGGCCGGCCGGATCACCGCGGTGGTGCCCTACTACGGATACGGGCGCACCGACAAGAAGGACCAGCCCAGGGTGCCAATCACGGCCCGCTTGGTGGCTGACCTGTTGACGGTAGCCGGAGCGGACAGGTTGCTCACCATTGACCTGCACGCCGGTCAGATACAGGGCTTCTTCAACATACCCGTCGATGAACTGACCGCCATGACCATTCTGTCCGATTACTTCAAACAGAAGGAAATCGGAGACTTGGTAGTGGTGGCAGTGGACATCGGCATTAGCAAGAAAGCCCGGGACGTGGCCGACCGGCTGCGGGCTCCCTTGGCCATCATTGAAAAGCGCCGGGTGGGCAACGACGACGCCAACGAGACCATGAACGTAATTGGAGACGTGAAGGGCAAGGTGGCCCTGACCTTCGATGACGAAATAGCCACCGGCGGCACCATCATCAACGCCGCCGAAGCCTTGGCGGACCACGGCGTCAAAGAGGTCTTTTGCTGCGCCACCCATCCTATCCTTTCCGGCAATGCCCCGGAGCGGATGTCTAAGAGCAACTTCACCGAAGTCGTGGTGGCCGACACCATCCCGGTGACCGATGAGAAGCGCAACGGGAAAATCACCGTCCTGTCGGTGGCTCCCCTGCTGGGTGAGGCCATCTACCGCATCCACAAGGGACGCTCGGTAGGAGCCATGTTCGACAACTGAGGGCGGTCCCGGGGAGCAGCTTCGCATGTACGATCTCATACTCCAAGGTGGCTCCGTAATTGACCCTTCCCAAGGCCTGAACGGCCCCAACGACGTGGCGGTACAGGACGGCAAGATTGCCCTCATCGCCCCGTCCATCCCGGCGGAAGAAGCCTCCAGGGTGGTCCAAGTCAACGGGAAACTGGTCTGCCCCGGCCTGATCGACCTCCACACCCACATCTACAGCGGCGTCAACGCCAACGGGGTCGCGCCTGACTTGGGCGGCGTACGGGCCGGCGTAACCACCATGGTGGATGCCGGAAGCTCCGGCTGCGACACCTTTGGGGGCTTTCCCGAGCACATCGTCCCCAACAACGAGACCGAGGTCATCTGCTTCCTTCACATTTGCCGCACCGGTTTGGCCACTACTCCGGATATTTTCAGCCCTTCCAGCATTGACTTGGACCGGACCATCCAGGTTGTCCAGGAGCATCCAAACCTCATCGCCGGAATCAAGGCCAGGATGGTTTCCCCTGCCTTGGAGATAATGGGCATGGAAATGCCCCGGATGGCCAAGCGGGCTGCTCGGGAAGCCGGCGTCAAGCTGATGGTGCACATCGGGGACACCGAAAAGCGGTACGACGCCAACGTCATCCGCGAACTTCTTCCCATCATGGAAGAGGGGGACATAGTGACCCACCTGTTCACCGCGAACCCCGGTGGCGTGATCGACGCCGACGGCAAACTGGTGCCCGAAGCCAGCGAAGCCAAGGACCGGGGCGTTTGGATGGACACCGCCCACGGGCGAATGAACTTCAGCTTCGACATAGGCCAGAGCATCCTAGACCAAGGGTTGGTGCCCCACTGCATCAGCACCGACCTCACCGTGCCCGGACGGGCCCGCACTGTTCACAGCATGACCGAGATGATGACCCGGTTCCTGGCCCTGGGCTTTACCATGGAACAGGTCGTAACCATGTCCACCCTGAACCCTGCCAAGGCCGTGGGAGTGGACGACCGCCTGGGAACCCTGACAGTCGGACGCCAAGCCGACGTGTCCGTGTTGGAAGTGAGAGAAGGAGACTGGGTGGTTTACGACGTTCTGAACAGCCCCAAGAGGGTGCACCAAGCCCTCGTGCCGGTTCTCACCCTGAAGCGGGGAAAGCTCTTCGAAGCCGGCTGGGGCCCCCGTCCCTGGGGCTGGGAACCCGACCCGGCGTAGGGCGCTGCCTGAGGCAACCCAACTACCCGGACTTCGTCGTCCTCAATGTCCGGCCCAGCTTGCGGGCTGCCGAACGCAACTTCCCCATCAGCCGGGCCCGGGGCTTCAAATTGCTTGCCAACATAGGCGCCACCTGCCGGTTGCCGACAACCAAGGGAGCCGTCCAATTCCGCAAGGACTTCATAGTGGGAGGACTGGTTTCCCATGATGGCACCAAGGACTCCAGCGGCTGCCATGATTTGACCCCCGGCAGCCTGGCCATCACCTCACCGCCGGCCTCCCTTACCGCCAGAGCGCCGGCGGCCATGTCCCACATCTTGGGAGCGCCGAAAACCGCGTACTGCATTACCCCGCAGGCGGTCATGGCAAGTTCGTAGGCAATGCTCCCGGTGGTCCGGAGATCCCCGGTACGTCCCTTGACTCCCTTTCCAAAACGCATGGCTTGGGCAAAGGACCCCGGCAGTCCGGCCAGCCTGTTGCCCACGGGTTGCTCAGACTGGTACACCGACACCGGCTCTTCACCGGCGAAGCTCCCTCCTCCCCGGTGGCAATGCAGAACAAAACCGCCATCGTCGTTTGGCCAAGGCAGATACAACGCTCCAACCACCGGGCAGCCCCTGTGCAGCACCCCGATGGAACAAGCAAACATGGGCAGCCCATTGAGGTAGTTGGTGGTGCCGTCCAAGGGGTCCAGCACCCACAGGAAGTCGGAGGCCGGCCCATCCGGCTCGTTTGAGCCCCCCGCTTCCGCTGAAACTGCTGTTTTCTCTGCGGTCTCTTCCCCCAGGATTCCGTGGGACGGGTAACGGCGGGAGATTTCCGCCACCAAGTAATTCTGGCAATCCCGGTCCACTTCCGTCACCGGGTCCAAGTTGTTCTTGTCCTTGTATTCGACGGAGATGCGGCTACCAAAACTCTTCCTCAAGATGGCGCCGCCACCCTGGGCAATCTCCACGGCGGCGGTCTCCATTTCTTGCAAAAAGGCTCTGTCGGGAAGCATTTAAGCGAAGGACTTCAAACGAAACAAAACGGCAGCTGCTATCAGTTGCCGTATCCGAAGTGAGGGAAATCCGGGAATTTACAGGATACAGGGCACATACAGGTCGACAGAAGGAACGTCTCCTAGCCTAGGGCGAACAAAGTTATCACGGTTGCCATAAGGGTGACCCAACTGCCGGCAGTGAGCAGGTACAAGTTATTGAATCTTCGGTCTACTTGGTCGAAACGTGTGTTAATCTCGCTCCGCAGGCCGTTCATATCTGCCCGCATCGCCTCCATGGACCTGTCCAAACCGGCCAAGCGCGCATCCACTTGCTCATACGCGCCCTCAAGTCTACTTACTATTTCTTCCAATGCCATACCGCTGCCCTGTACGTCCTACCAATCTGCCCTGCCGGGACTCATTCTAGTGGTTAGATGGCTGTAAACCGAAAAGCGAATTCTCAGGGCAGAATCTATATTAGGGTCAACACTAGCCCTGGGGCTTGAAGAAGGGGACGGATATCTGATCGGTGGCCCGCACGAAGGTCACTTCCACCGCCATTCCGATCTTCACGTCGGAGGGCTCGCAGTCCACGATGTTGGTGAACATCTTGACCCCCTCTTCCAACTCCACCAAGGCCAGCACGTAGGGCACCTCTTCAGCGAACCCCGGCGTCCCATTCTGCCGGGTTACCGTGAAAGTCCAGACGGTCCCCTTGCCGCTGGCAGTCACCCAATCGACTTTCCCGGCCCAGCAATTGGAACATATTCCCCGGGGATAGAACTGGTACTGGCCGCACTGATCGCAGCGCTGGATCAAGAGCGAACCCCGGCGGCAGGCGTCCCAAAAGGGCTTGGTCTCGCCGGCAATGGTGGGTAGGGGCTTGTTCCAATCAGGCATATTTAGTCCCTCCCCAAGATCACGGTGCCGCCGCTATGCCTCGACCCCAAGGCCCCGCCGGTGCCGTGGCAAAGGGCAACCTGGCAGTTCTCCACTTGGCGAGGCGACCCCTCGAACTGGTGCCGCAGCTGGCGGGTGGCTTCCATCAGCAGGAATATTCCCCTCATGCCGGGATGGTTGGAGGACAAGCCGCCGCCGTCGGTGTTTATCGGCAACTCGCCGCCCACTTGCAGGCGCCCCCCCGAAACGAAGTCACCCCCTTCACCCTTTTGGCAGAACCCCAAGTCTTCCAGGGTTTCCAGCACCGTAATCGTGAAGGAGTCGTAGATCATCGCCATATCTATATCTTGATGGGTGACGCCGGCCATGGCGAAAGCCGGGCCGTGGCTCTGCTTGGCGGCGATAAACTGGAGGTCCCGTTTCCCGGCTCCTTGGTGGGCCACGGCTTCCCCTGTGCCCAGGACCCACACCGGGACGTGCCGGCAATTGCGCGCCACGTCCGGAGACGCCACCACCACCGCGCCGCCACCATCGGTTATGACGCAGCAATCGGGAAGATGCAGCGGGGAGGAAATAGTCCTGGAATTGACCACGTCCTCCACGGTGATGGGGTTTCTGAACAGGGCTTCGGGGTTCATGGACGCGTGCTTCCGGGTCGCTACCGCCACCTCGGCAAGCTGCTCCGAAGTGGTGCCATACAGGTGCATGTGCCTTTGGGCCACCATTGCGTAGAGCCCTACGGTGGTCAACCCGTATAACTCTTCGAAGCTGTCCGGCGAAGGGTCCAACCTGGGGTGTCCGTAGCGGCCCACGCCGCCGGTGCCGACGGAAATGCCCCCCGACCGGGCCAGGCTACCGTAGGTGATGACCGCGCAGTTTATCCGCTCGGCCGCGATGGCGTTCAAGGCATGGGAAAGGTGGAATTCGAAGGAGCCGCCGCCCACCGAGGTGTTGTCCAACATGCTCGGGTACATGTCCAGATAGTCCGCAAGATTCAAGCCGCTGTTGCGGATGTTTCCGGCGGTGAGCAGCCCGTCGACGTCCTTTTTGGTCAGCCCGGCGTCTTCCAAGGCCTTGATCACACTTTCACCCATAATTTGAAGCTCGCTCTTATCGGGAGCGTAACGGGTGATGTGCTCGTGGATTCCCACGATGGCAGCGGCCTTGGTGAGATCGGCCATGGGTCAACTTCCTCCCCGGTAGAGGTCTGTTCCGGGACTAACCGCCGTAGTTGAGGTTATGGTCCCGCATGAGGATGGTCTGGTCGTCGGCCCGTACCCCTGCCTCGAGCACCTCGCCTACGAACAGGGTGTGGTCTCCCTGGGCCACCTCTCCCACCACCTTGCACTCCCACCAAGCCGGGGAATTCAGGAAAAGCGGGCAGCCCGTCTCGGGCCCGTCCTCGAACTCTTCGCCGCCAATGGTATTGCCTTCCCGGTCATTGGACTTGAAGAAGGTAAAAGCCGTTCCAATCTGGTCCTTGCCTATGACGTTGACCGCGAAGTTTCCGGTGTCCCTGATGTGCTGGTGTGCGCCGGAGTCGGCCTTGACACCCACAGCCACCAAGGGAGGAGCAAAGGACGTTTGCGTGAGCCAGTTCACCGTTGCCGCGCTGACGTCCTGGCCTTCTCTGGCCTTGGCCGTCAGGATGTACATCCCATAGGGAATCATGCGCAATGCTGTCTTCTTTGCGTCTTCGTCCATAACTGGCACCTCTAATGGCAGGTTTTCGGCGCAGGCGCAGGGCCTGCGTTGCGCCTATTATGGCCCAACACAATGCTGAGCACAACCGCGAACGTGTCCGCGTTGGGTGATAGACTGGAAGGAATCCTTACTAGACAAATTTATTGACTAGCCGTAAAATATGACCAAATCCCAAGTTGGGGTCTTAATATGAAAACTATTGGAGCTGCCAAGTTCAAAGAGCAGTGCCTGGCCCTGTTGGATCACCTAGACACCGAAGGGCTGGTTGTCACTAAACACGGGAAACCGGTCGCCCGGGTCATTCCCTACGAACAGGATCGTGGCAGCCTAATCGGCAGCCTGCGCCATAAGATTACCGTCAAGGGAGATATTTTCAGCACGGGTGTACGCTGGGATGCTGAATCTTGACACTCATATTGTCATTTTCGCTCTCAGGGGCGACCTTCTGCCAAGGGAAAGGGACCTGTTGGAACAAGAGCCGTGGTCCATTTCTGCCATCGTTCTGTGGGAACTTTCCAAGCTCGCAGCCCTCGGCCGCATCGATCTGGACTTGGACGATCCCGAAACTGTGCGGGCGTTAAGCGCGTTTCACATTTGGCACCTCGACCTGGCAGTAGCTCGAGCTTCAGCCCACCTCGACTTTAGAAGCGACCCGGCCGATGAACTCATTGCCGCCACCAGCCTTGTCCATGATGTTCCACTTCTCACCCGGGACCACACCATACGCGGCTCCAAGATAGTACCGCTGGCATGACTGCTTTGTCCTGCAGATATAGATTCCTCGGTGCAGACCTAACCCAGGCTTCCTCAACAACAGGATAGCAGCTATAGTTAGCACGGTTGCCAGCGGTCGGCCGCCAATACTTTTCTTAAGAGGTTCCCATGCTGGCTTTTCTGGGGGGCACCGGTCCTGAGGGTAAGGGTTTGGCCCTGCGCTTGGCCTTGGCGGGCGAGCAGGTTGTCATTGGCTCCAGGGACAAGGGGAGGGCCGAGACCGCAGCCTTGGAACTCTCGGAACTCTGCCCTGGCGGTTTGATTGCAGGAGCCGAAAACCAAGAAGCCGCTTCCCAGGCCGAGGTTGTTTTTCTGGCCTTCCCCTACGACGGGCAGAAGCCGATCTTGGAGCAACTTGGCTCCGCTCTGGATGGAAAGGTGGTGGTGGACGTCATCGCCCCCATGACTTTCCAGAGGGGTTTCGGGGCCCGGCCCGTGGAAGTCGAGGCCGGTTCCGCCGCCGAAGAAGCCCAGGCGCTGCTGCCCGGCTCCCAAGTGGTGGCGGCCTTCCAGAACGTCAGCGCCGAAGAGTTGCAGGACCCCTCAATTACGATGGAGGGAGACGTCGTGGTATGCTCCGACCACGGCGGCGCCAAGGAAGTCGTGACAGGGCTCGTTTCCATGATTCCTGACCTGCGCCCGGTGGATGGCGGTGCACTGGCCAACGCCAAGCTGGTGGAGCAGATAACGCCGCTGCTGGTCAATATCAACCGCATCTACAGGATTCACGCCGGTATCAGGATAGTGGGACTCTAGCCGGCCGGACTCCCTTCGTAACCAAGGCTGCAATTGCGGCGCAAGGGGGAGAAACATGCCCAGAACCGTTTTGGACCTGCAAAACCCAGAAGACCTGAAGGCGGTCAATGCCCAATGGCGCTTCGCCGCCGGCCTGGTGCCCGGGGAGCCCAACGAGGGGCTGGTGGCCCAGATGGAAGGGTCTCCCGCCCGGCTTCCCGGTTATGACGACTCCAACTGGGAGACGCTGGATGACCTGACCAGCTGGCACTCCCACGGGCTCACCTTCGCGTGGTACCGCATCACGGTTACCCTGCCAGAGTCGGTGGGCGGGAGGTCGCTTGAAGGCGGCCGCGTGCTGTTTGAGACCTGCATCGACGACTACGGGGAAATCTGGGTGGACGGGGAGTGCAACCGCGAGAGGGGGACCGTGCAGGGATTCAACGTTCCCCAAAGGGTGGTGGTCAGCGACCAGCCCATACCGGGCGGCCAGCACACCATTGCCCTGCTGGCCATCAACGGCCCCATTGGCGCGCCGGGCGGTGCGGTGTTCGTCCGCTTCACCACCTTGGCTTTCGAGTGGCGCAGCCCAAACCGCTAGCTAAGGGAAGTCGTCCTCTTCGTCCTCTTCTTCATCCACGGCTGCGCCTTGCCCGCCAACGTAGCCCATCTGCTCCAGCCGGCCGCGCAGCTTCTCGGCGAACTGGCCGGTGGGGGTGCTGGAAGGCAGGGTGATTTCAATCAAGCCGCCGTCGCCCCGCTCGATGGAACCGGGGTCTTCCTTGGTCAACTCCACCCGCACCGACTCCCGGTGAATGCCCATGTCGTCGGTCACCCCAAAGACAGCCGACATGTCCTCCATGGAGATTATTTCGTCGGACACAGAATGTCTCCCTATGGCTCGTAGGGCCACTTGGTGCCGCTGATTGCCGGCCGCTGCTCTTTTGGCATGGCCAGCCCATCGGCCACCACCTTCCCGAAGGCGTTGAGAATCACGTTGCCCCATTCTTCTGCCTTGGAAACCCGATAGGCGGTGCGGCGGGCCCGTCCGGCAGCCCTGGATTCGTCGGCCGGTTGGGACGCAACTTCCTGGGAGATGGCCTCGTCCATAGCGTCTATTGACGGCACCAGCTCGTTGGCGGTCTCAATGAACCGGGCAATCTCGTTCATTTCGGTGTCCAGTACCACGAAGACCGGCACCGTGCCAGCCCGGTTTTCCGCCAGGAAGCTGTTGGTCAGTTCCAGTTCCTCATCCCGGTTGAACACTTGGTGCGAGATGTTGGGAGTGCTGTCGGCCAGCCGCAGTATCACCGGTGTGGTGCTGACCGCGTCGCCGCACCAGTCGGCGGTGAACACTGCCAAGCGGACCGGCGCGGGCAGGTTATCGAAGGCCGCCTGCACCTCGGCAGGCACCTTGACTGCTTGGTAGATATCCTCAAAGGGCTGTTTGTTGACTTTGATCTGGTCGATGTACTGTTGGGTGGTCATCCCTTGCAGAAACTTTTCCTCGGTCAGCTTGTCCTGGCTCATTGCGGAAAACCTCCCGGTTGCTTCTTGAATGGCTGGTTCTCGACCGGTTCGTTTCTGCAAGCTAGTTTCGCAGTAAAGGCGCGGCTTGGCAATGGGCTCCGGCGTGCGGACTACGGCACCGGTTTTCCGGATACAACCCCCATGCTAGAATTGGCTGGCCTAATATGGAAAGCGGAGGACTCTGAGACCCCTTGACTTCCCCCGACAGCGGTCCCTACTTGAAGTATGCCCTCTTCTGCCAGGAAACCGAGGACGGTCCCGGAGATTCCTTGGTCCTCCGGGGCATCATCGACTTGGTGGACTTACCCAGGGCGGCCCAGACCGGCTCGGGGCCGGACAGCCCGCCCAACCCGGTGCTGGCCGAGATAGACGTAAACCTGGCCTTTTGCATCGGCGGCGCAACTCCCGGCCCCCATCACCTGCTGGTGGCCATCAAGGCCCCGGGCGTGCCCTTGGAACCGCCGCCACCCCAGCAAATTCAATGGGAGGAGGGCATCCTGTTCCAACGATGGATCAAGGTGTTCCGCATCCCGGTCCAAGCCGAGGGCTCCCACGTGGCGGCCATCCTGCTGGACGGCGCACCTTTGGGCGAGGCCAGCTTCCTGGTGCGCTTCAGACAGGGGCCAAACGAAAGCGGCGCCGGCCCTGAGGTTTAGATGAAGCAGATTAGGGCAAATTTGGCCCAGCCTTGTCCGCGTTGAACGCACCCAAGGCCTTGTTTATAATGAGACTCCGGTCCCAATTGAGACCGATACTTATACTATTCAGGGGGCCCAAGTGGCTAACCAGACCGGAAAACGCTACCTGTGCACCAAGTGCGGCGCCGAGTTCATAGTAACCCGGGGCGGCAACGGCAGTATCAGTTGCTGCCAGCAGCCAATGGAACTGAAGACCTAGCACATACCCTTCACGAAAACGCCGGTCAGGTTGTACTGGAACTCTGCTTCCAGGCAATGCCGCGGCCGGCCAGGAGCTTTAACACTCATGGCCAATGAACTGGGAAAGCGCTACATATGCCCCGCTTGCGGTAGCAACGTGCTTTGCACCAAGGCCGGAGAGGGCGTGATTCACTGCTGCGACACCGAAATGGAGTTGCAGGAGCCCCGTAAGCTCCCTTCCTCTGACTGAACCTCTGGACCAGACTGGCCACTGCAGCGCCGGGATATTCCCGGATTAGCCGCCGTACCCCGGGAATCCTTGGTCCTGAAACCACCTCAGGGCGCCCGGGTGCAATGGAACGTCCAAGGGAGTAGCCTCGGTGTCCCGGCCGAGCTGGTCCACCCCGGTGAAGTCGTTGCCCAAGGGCATCTCATCGGCCCGCGCCCCCAGAGCGGCGCAGATCTTGTAGGCGTCCTCGTCGGGCAGCGACGCCCTAGTGTACAGGGGCCACCCGCTGTAATCGATGCAATGGTAGTCCCGGTCCAGAGCCGGGAACCTCTCCGTGGGCAGGATGACCTTCCGCCAGCCCAAGGCCTCCATCTGCTCCATGACCGGCTCTTCCAGTTCCAAGGGCTTCATGCCGTGGTCCAAAGCCGCCGGCAGCCAACTGCCGATCCCCTCGTCAAACACAATGTCGACGCTGCCTTCCGCGATGGCGTCCAAGCGCCGCTGGTCGCCGGGAGGGCCGTTCAATTGGAAACTGCCGCCCCACGACTCCAAGTCCGCCAAGGTGAACCCGTACAGGGGCAGAAGCTGGTCCACCAGCACCCTGGTTGAGTGGGTCACGTCCTCCCGGATAGAGACCCGCAGGGGAAGCTGTTTCTCCTTTATCTCGCCCAAGGACGTCAGCCCCAACCGCGGCTGCACCGCAATCACGAACCGGTCCCAGGAAGGATAGGAGAACAGCACCCGCACCGGCAGCGGCTCCGAGTAGAGCCCCACTCCCCGGTAAGCTTGGGTCAGGATCGAAGAGGGGTTGACGAAGGCCGCTTCCAGCTCGCCGCCAACCACAGCGTGGGAGAGAATCGGCGAGCCCGGAGACATCCTGATGTAGGGCTTGAAAGTTTCCTGGGAGCCGTTGCCGACGTAGAGTGCAACGTCCCGGTTGCCGGCGTAGTGTATCGACGGGTCTCCCGCAACGCCCAGCGCCAGCTCCCACAACACCTTGGCCCTGGTGAACTGGGCCCCTCTTGGCAATGGTTCCATGGCGGCGCCTCCTCAGTTCAGGTTTGCAGAGGCTGCTAAGGTTAACTCGATGTCGGCCGGCGGGGATGATGAAATACGCCCGAGAGCGGAATGGTCAGGCCGGGCAGCAGGGGAGTCTCCAGGGTTGATGCGGCATCCAGCAAAGCCCGCTCCGCATACTCGCTGCCGCGCAACTCCAGGATGGACACGGCGTCTTGCCCCGGGTCTACAATCCAGTACTCCTGCACGCCTGCCTCAGCGTAAAGCCGCCGCTTTCGCACCAAGTCCCGGTTCCGGTCGGAGGAGAGAATTTCCACCACTATGTCCGGAGCGCCTTCGATCATCCGGTCGGCTATTCTGGTCATGCTGCTACTTAAAACGACGGCAAGGTCAGGAGACAACAGCACGCGGCGTTCCAGAGAGAGCTCGACAATCATTTCGTGAAATATGTTGGCCGGCGACTGGTCGAAACCGTCGAGGTACCGTTCCAAGTATCCTGCCAGCCGCATTTGCAGAAACTGGTGTCCGGTCCGCGACCTGGGCATGACGTATAGCACTCCCTCGTCGAGTTCCATCTTTCGTTTGTCGAACGTGTCCGGCAACTCAAGGAACTCTTCAATGGAGAGCCGCGCTCCGGTCTTGGGTTTGAGTGTTGCCATAGTTATTTGCCTGGAAATTCTCACCCGGCTGCAGGAATCACTACCCTAATTTCACTCTACCGGAAGTAAGGAATCACATGCCGGCCCATCAGCTTGATGGAGTCCATGATTCGGGAATGGGCCAAGTTGCCCATCTGCATGAAGCACAACACTTGGTCCACGCCGGCTTCCTGGTACTTGCTGAGCACCTTGATGACCGTGTCCGGGTCGCCCATGGCAAAGGCGCCCGACTCCAAGTGGTCTTGGGCGGTCTTTTCGGCCCGCTCCGTCTGCACCGCCGAGACGGCATACTTGTAGGTTTCTGGCACGTCCCGGCCCTGCCAAGGCTGGTACAGCTCCTCGGCCTTGTTGACGAACCAGACCCCCTCGGGAGCCGCCACCCGGCGGGCTTCCTCGTCGTCCTCGCCGCAATGCACCAAACACAGGGCCGCAACCTGGTCGTTGACGAACTTCCCCACCGGGCGCGCGTGCTTGATTGCTTCCCGGTAGGCCTGCACCCGCTCCTCCATCTGGCCGTAGCCTGCCAAGTTGAAGCAGAGCACCCCCAGCCCCATCTCTCCGGCCGCGCGGAAGCTGTCGGGCTGGCTGCAGGCCACCCACAGCGGCGGGTGGGGGTCCTGCACCGGTTTGGGGATAACCTTGCGGGGCGGTATGTTGAAGAACCGGCCCTCGTGGGCGAACTCGTCCTCGGTCCACATCCGGGGAATCATGCGGATGGCCTCTTCCCACTGGGCCTTGGTGTCGGCGGGGTCCACTTCGAACCCGTCCATCTCTATTAGCGTGGTGGAACGCCCGGTGCCCAAGTCCATCCGCCCGTCGCTGACGATGTCCAGCACCGCCGCCCGCTCCGCCACCCTGACCGGGTGGTTGTACTGGCCCGGCAGCAGCGCCACCGCGTGGCCGATGCGTATGCGGCGGGTCCGCTGTGAAAGCGCGCCGTACAGCACCTCGGGGGCCGAGCAGTGGGAGAACTCGTTCAGGAAGTGGTGCTCCACGGTCCAGAAGTAGTCGAACCCAACCTCGTCGGCCAGCTCGACCTGGGCCATCACCTGCTTGTACCGTTCCTGCTCCAAGCCGGGATAGTGGGGCTCCGGAATCTGTATCTCATACATCAATCCGAACTTCATGGGATCACTTCCTGCTCAAGAGAATTTCCGGCATTCTAGCACAGCGACGGCTTCTCACCATCGGGAATGACCCAGCCTACCTTACTTTATGGACAACCTGATAATAGTCCTCATGCATCCTGAGCGAACGGCTATAATACCGAATGAAAACATCACAGCCTCAAGTATAGGTGGCCCATTAATGCTAAGCGCAAGTATTACAAACCTAGAAACTCTATTCAATGCACCAGTGTCTTATCGTATTCCTCAATTTCAACGTCCTTACGCTTGGAGGAAAGAATCTCAATGGCTGCCCCTCTGGCTTGACATTTCCCAGAGAGCAGAAAGATACCAGGAACAAGAAGGAAGTGAAGTGCCCCCTCATTTCTTAGGGGCAATCGTTCTTTTCCCCCAGACCAGTCCTACCGGAGAGGTACAAAAGAGAATCGTCGTTGATGGTCAGCAAAGATTGACAAGCCTCCAGTTGCTCATAAAGGCTGCAGAAGAAGCCTTCCTGACCAGAAATGACACGCCCAGGGCGGCGAGACTTCGCAAACTTACAAAGAACGACGAAAGTAATTTAGGATCCGATCCCAATAACGACACGAAAATCCGATAGTCCAACATTAATGACCAAAACGCTTTCCAATTAGTGATGAGGAATTTGTTGGGTGCCGGTCAGCGCCCTCCCTCTATGATCATAGAAGCTTTTGATTTCTTCAAAGGACAGGTGGTCGAATGGCTAAATGGTGCCTCTGTACCTTGGGGAGAACAAGCTGATGCTTTGGAGCATGTATTAACAGAACGCATTCAAATAGCAGCCATCGACTTAGATGAGGGAAAGCAACCTCACATCATTTTTGAGACCCTTAATGAGCGTGGAGAACCTCTAACTCAGTCGGACCGCATTAAGAATACCGTTATGTACAAAGCTGATGTTGTAGATGATCCCGACAAAGCCAGAGACTTGTGGGGGATGTTTGAAGACGAGTGGTGGCGTCAAATGACGAGGGAAGGCCGGCTAAACCGAACTCAGAATGACAGGTTCCTAAACTATTGGGCGGTAATGAAGAAAAGGGGAGAAGTCAATTCTGAAAGGGTAGCCGCGGACTTCCGGACCCTCTTGGATTCTGAATCCTACAAGGGAAGCGACATAAAGGTAGTCGCAGAAGAAATCAAGCGTTCCGGAGTATTCTATAGGGATATTGAAGAAGACTCATTGCCAGAAATGAGTACATTTCTCAAGCGAGTAAAGGCAATTGAGATTGGAAGTGTCACGCCTGTTCTCTTGTGGTTGCACGCTTCAGACGTTCCCTCGAAAAAACAAGCCCGCGCTCATGCTGCCCTAGAAAGCTTTCTTGTAAGAAGAATGTTGTGTGGCCTTGGGTCAACGGGGCTGAATAGATACTTTCAAGAATTGCTTGCGGTTTTCGATAATGCCAACGAAGCCGATTCTACCGTGATAGACCATCTCAAGAAGTGGGATACCGACACAAGAATCTGGCCCAATGACAGGATGGTCAAGGAAAAGTTGATAGGTAATCCCCTCACTGGAAATGCTATTCGGCAGAGAATGGTAATGGAGGCCATTGAAATTAGTCTACGTACCGACTTAGCAGAAGACTTGGGAAGTACGGACAACCTAACGTTGGAGCACATTATGCCCCAGGGATGGGAAACGCACTGGGGTTTGGCCACCGATGCTAAGAATGACCCAGATCGGATATGGGAAAGGAACCAGTCTGTAAAAGAGATAGGTAATCTAACTTTGCTAACCCAAAAGCTGAACTCATCAATATCCAACGGACCCTGGGTTGAGAAAAAAGTGCACCTAAACGCCCACAGCAGCCTTTTCTTGAACAAGCGGCTTCTCGAAAGTGTGCCAGAGACTTGGGACGAGGAGGCCATTCATGAGCGCAGCGCCAAACTGGCAGACCAGATTCTTAAGATATGGCCTCATGCTGAAGGAATATGACTGCCAGACCCTCCAATAGAGGCAAAAGGCCCTGGCTTATGTGCCAGGGCCCTACTCTCGCGCCGGGTGAGAACAATACCAAGGCGAAACTCAGTCCTCCCAGTCCTCTGACGGAAAGGGCATGTCCGGCCTGGGCTGGACTTGCTCTTCGATGTCGTGGCCTGACTTTTTGAGCGCGACCTTGAGATCGTAAACTGATTGAAGGTCCATCCAGATTCTAGCGGTGGTGCCTAAGTAGTGGGAAAGGCGCAGGGCCAGGTCAGCGGTTATCGGTCTCCGGCCCTCCAACACCGCTTCAACTGTGCCCCAAGGGACCGCCAGAGCTCTATCCAACTCCTCCGCGGTCATGTCCATTTCCTCTAGGTCGTCAGCAAGGCTTTCCCCTGGGTGGATAGCAGGAAGCCCGTCCTTGAAAGGCCCGTGGTCGATTATCATAACTTGTCCTCCCTCAATGGTAGTCCACGATTTCAACATCGTAGGCAGCACCGTTATTCCAACGAAAACAAATGCGCCATTGAAGGTTTATGCGAATGCTGTATTGCCCTCGCCGGTCGCCAGCCAGGGCTTCCAATCGATTCCCTCGTTTCCTTGCTAAGTCTGTCAATGACCTCGCCTGATTGAGGTCGTTTAACCGCCGTCTCGCTGAAACGGCAAATTCTCGAAAAGCAAGAATTCTCTCCCCCTTGAAGAATTCCTCGGTGTCCCGGTTGCCAAAGCTCTGTATCAATAAACTACTTCGTTCTGCCTGTCATGAAGCGGTCAGACCGGTTCAACTAGTTCAGACTGCTTTAATTCTACCCTTACGGCACCAGCATGGCCCTGGTGATCTCCGGCTGGCGCTGGTCCCACTCGCACTGGGGGAAGGCTTCGTTAACGTCGGCCAGCGGGAACTTGTGGGAGACGATACGGTCAAAGGGCAGCTTCCGGTGGTTCCGCACTAAGAAGTTCAACAAGCGGGGCAGCAGGTCGGGCTTGTACATTAGGGAACCCACGATGTTCTTCCCCTGCAGCAGCTTGGACGGGTCGATGGAAACCTCGCGCCCCCGCACGATGTCGCCGATTTCGACAAAAGTGCCCCCGTTGCTCAACATGTCGATGCCCTCGGCCAGTAGCTCCGCCCGGCCAACCAGTTCCATCACCACGTCGGCGCCCCGGCCGTCGGTCAACTCCTTCACCCGGCTTACCCTGGTCTCCTGGGTGTTGAACTCTTCAATGTTGATGGTGTGGTCCGCCCCGAAGGCCTCGGCCAGTTCCAAGCGGTTCTCCAGCCGGTCCATGACAATCACCCGGTCGGCCCCCATCTCCTTGGCCATGGCGGTGGCGTGGACGCCGAGACCCCCGGCTCCCTGTATCACCACGTAGTTCCCCTCGCCGGCGTCGGCCCGAAGCAGGCCGGTGGTGACGGTGCCCATGGCGCAGTTCACCGGCCCCAGCAGGTCGTCGTCCAGCTCGTCGGGCACCCGGAAGAAGGGGTGGCGCGGCGGCAGGTACAGGAAGTCGGCGTACGTGCCGGTAAAATAGGGCCACACGCCGGCGGCGGGGTAGTTGCGGTTCATGCACCAGTTGGTGTTGCCCTTCAGGCACTGGTGGCAGTGGTAGCAGGGAAACACCGCGGCATACACCACCCGGTCGCCCTCCTCTATGGGAGTCCCCGAGGAATCCGTCGTCACGCCTTCGCCCAAGGTCTCCACTACGCCGGTCCCCTCGTGCCCCATGGCCCGGCCCGTAGGGGGCAGGGGAACGTTCACTTGGTCTCCCCGCCAGACGTGGAGGTCGGAGCCGCAGATGCCAGCCTGAGTCATCCGCAGCAACACCGCACCGGGCTGCGGCTCGGGAACATCGTACTCCTCGATTTCGAAGGGTTTGCCGTACTCCTTACAGGTGATCACTCTTCCTTTCATCGGTACTCCCCCTTAATCGTGTTGATGGGAATTACGGAGCAGCCGCGGCTGTTGGAGTAAGTAGTTGCAATAGGCGGCCCCAGCCGCAAACCGCAGTCAAAATACCATATCCGCCATTCCATTAGTAGTGTAGTAGTGAGACTCACCGATTAGGCTGCCTTATCAAGAAATGCCGCCTTTTGACACCCAAAATAGCCCCTGCTACACTCGGATTCTTCCCTCCATGCAGGTGCCCCCGCACCTCGCCTCTATCCTTCTAACACCCCAATAGGGAGCAGACATGCCGGCACGCACGGGAGCGCAATACATCGCTGGACTCCGGGACCGTCCCCGGGAGGTGTGGATACGGGGCGAGCGGGTGGACGACGTGACCAGCCACCCAGCCTTCCGCAACGGCGTGCTGTCCTTGGCAGCCCTCTACGACCTGCAGCACGACCCGGAAGTCGGCAAGGAGATGACCTTCGCCTCCCCCACCACCGGCGAACAAGTGGGCCTTTCCTTCATGGTTCCCAAGACCCACGAAGACTTGGAACGGCGCCGCAAGATGATGGCCCGCTGGGCTTGGACCAGTTGCGGGATGATGGCCCGCACCCCCGACTTTCTGAACTTGGCCCTCACCTCTTGGGCTGCCGCCAGCGACTACTTCGCCCGGAACCGGCCCGAGTTCAAGAAGAACGTGCTGCGCTACCACGAGTTCATCCGGGAGAACGACGTCACCCTCACCCTCACCCTCGTCAACCTGCAGCGCAGCCGTACTCCCGGCTCCGTGGACAACATCAGCGACCAAGTGGCTCTGACCGTCACCAAGGAGACCGACGCCGGCATCATAGTGAATGGCAGCCGGATACTGGCGACCCTGGGGCCCATCTCCGATGAAATCGCCGTGTATCCCACCCGGAGCCACCTGATCGGCGACGACGCTTGGCGGCAGGCTTTCTCCTTCTCCATTCCCTGCGACACCCCAGGCTTGAAGTTCCTGTGCCGGGAAAGCTTCGACCAAAACCGCTCCCACTTCGACCACCCGCTGGGCTCCCGGTTCGAAGAGATGGACGCCGTGGTGTTCTTCGACGACGTCCTGGTGCCCTGGGAACGGGTCTTCCTGCTGGGCGACCCGGAGATGTGCAACAACTACTCCGCCAACACCCATTCCTTGGCCCACACGGGCCACCAAGTCACCACCCGCACCGTGGTCAAGACCGAATTCGTCCTGGGCCTGCTGTCCCTGATGATCGAGACCTTGGGTTCCACCCAGATACCCCAAGTGCAGGAGCGCATGGGGGAAGTAATCGTTTACGTGGAAACCATGAAGGCCCTGCTGCGGGCTGCTGAGGCCGACGCCCAGATCGACGAGTGGGGCGTCATGTGCCCGGCCCTGGCCCCCTTCACCGCCAGCCGAAGCCTGTTCCCCAAGACCATCTACCCTAGGCTGGCAGAAATCGTGCAGCAAATGGGTTCCAGCAGCCTGATGGCCCTTCCCGCCGAGGCCGACTTCGACACGCCAATAGCTGCCGAAATCGAGAGGTATATGTCCACCGAGTCCGCCACCGCCCGGGAGCGGGCCAAGCTGTTCCACTTGGCTTGGGACGTGGCCTGCAGCGCCTTCGGCGGGCGGCAGGTCCTCTACGAACGCTTCTTCGGCGGCGACCCCGTCCGTAACGCCATGATGCTCTACAACAACTACAACAAAGAACCCGCCAAGGCCCGTGTCCAAGAGTTCCTCGACCGCAGCGGTTGAGTCGCTAAATGGTTCGACTCGTACCAGGTATTTTTTGCCAAGCCGCCCTACCCTAAGGTGGACATTAGACGGGTTCTTATTGCAGGAATAGCTCCGGAGTCACCCATCAGGCAGATGAAACCAATTAGCCACTTGATTACCCCATCCCTCAGCCATTGCCGAATTGAAATGGAGCGTACTAGATGATCACTCAGAAAGCCGCCCAAGTTGAAGCGATCAATTCGGTCTTGCATGACATCGGTGGACTTAGCCGAGCAGCAGTGGAGGATGAGATTAAAGCACTGGCAAGCACCTTGAAAGGGAACGAACTGCCAGAGAAAGCCTTGGTTGTAGAGTATCAGAGTAATGACACCTGTCTACTGGTCGCTACGAATTTACGAGTCGTGCTCATAGGGGAAGTCGGATTTTCCCTGGCACCAAAAATCGTGTGGGATTTTCATTGGGACAAGGTTTCGTCCGTTGCTTACTCGCGAGGAAGATTTAGACACCGAATTACCGTAAACGATGGGCGGAAGAAGGAGGATGTCTATGGCTTGTGGCGCGACGGCGAGTTCAAAGCACGCAAGATGGCTGAATATATGCGCTCAAGAGTGGACACTCAACCGCCCGTTTCAGAGACGGTCAAGTCCTCACAGGCAGATGCAATTCATGATGCCTTTCGAGCAGGTAGTCCCGATCGGAAGATTAATCAAAGATCAGCCCAGCATATTCAGGACGTACTCAGGCACGACGAACTTCCAGAAAGGATAATTGCATCGGGTGCAGGAGCGTTAGTAGCCACTAACCAACGGCTCGTTTTTGTCCACGGAATATTCTCACTCAAGGCCAAAGAATTTCCTTATGACAAAATAAGCTACGTTCAGACAACTACAGGAAGACTGTTACACGCAGTAAGTGTTCATGTGGAGGGGAAAAAGAACGAATTTCATGCTTCTAGCAACAATGAGGTCGTGGGATTCGCTGAATTCTTGCGTGCAAAGATTTCTGAATGCCTCGCGATCTCCATTGATGACAACTACAAATGGCTTAAAGAAAAATCCACAATCGATGCAATACGAAAGCTAGAGAACTTCGATATCTTGCCAGTGGAAAGTGAGGAGATCAGGCACTTGCCACAATTCCTTGTGGAGGGAGAGTTTCCAGAGAAGATAGAGCCGGGCCAATACAACTATAGGAATGGCCTGCTGGTTGCTACGAACCATCGGCTCATATTCTTAGACAAAGCGATTCTCTCTCTGAAGTTAGACGATTTTCCCTATGGCATGATTTCAACGGTCGAATTCTCAACCAAGATGATGTCAGGAACGATCACAATCGACATCTACGGGAACACGGAAAAGTTTCACGGAGCAGACAATAAAGGACAGCTCAGCAAGTTCGCAGAGCACTTACGGGAAAGGGTTCATGACCATACCTCTGCCCTTAACACCCTACCACCAGTGCCGGACAAAGCATCGGTAGCAGAGAATTACAAGGGAACCAAGGCCAATGCCATTGAGGATGCTGTTAGAGAACTAAACGACCTAAATGGTCTTGAGCGCACTCTTGAGGTAGGGGGAGAGCTAAAGCAGTTGCCAAACATCCTGGCACAAGGTGAACTCCCTGAGAGAGTGATGCCTGGAAGCTACGACGATAGGCACGGCTTGCGGGTTTCGAAGACAACAAACCGTACGGGATTGTTAGTCGCTACGGACCGTCGTTTCATCTTTGTGGATAAGCAGATTGGCTCGGTCAAGGTAGATGACCTCCCCTACGACAAGATTTCGTGGGTGGAATCCTCGACAGGCTGGGCTACAGGCAAAATCACAATTCACGAGTCCAATAGCGCCATGATGAGGGTGTATGAAGGGGATGCTATTCGAATCCAACGACTAAGTGAGCACTTGCAGGAAAAGATTTCCGCACACCCCGCAGTTCAGCCCAAATCCAAGAAAGACGTAATCGCTAGTGCAATCGCAAAGTTGGGTTGGAGTAAGGACGCGCTGGATATGGACGGAATCAGGTGCTTGCCAAACATCTTGGAGGATAGTGAACTCCCCGAGAAGATGACTTCTGCCAAGTTTGACGAATGGGCCGGAGTTCTGGTAGCCACGCCAAGCCGCCTCATCTTCGTAGAACTCGAAGGGAAGCATCGGTTCAAAGCGAAGACATTCTCCTACCCCACAATTACATCAGTTGAGTCCTCCCCCGGAATGTTGTTCGGAAAAATCACCATTGAATCATACGGGACCAAAGAAATCTTTGATTGGATAAACAATGGAGCAATCAAGGAGTTCGAAGAATACATCAGGGCGAAGATTTCTGCCCCAGTCGTAGTTACGCCCGCACACTTACCTCCGGCATCGATCCACATTTCCGTTGCGGACGAACTTGAGAAACTATCTGATTTGGTAGACAAAGGCATTCTTACACCAGAAGAATTCGAGACTCAGAAGAGAAAACTGCTCCAAGGTTAGCAGTCAATCTACTTTGGAATAAAAGGGAAAGTGGTGAAGTTTGAAGCGGGTGTTCAGGGTGTTTGACGGCCAAGGTGGCAGGTCTTTAGCTAGCGGGTAAGACTCCGATGCCCATTTTCAATCACGCTTCATATTTATCGCCGATGGGCATTTCAGCCCCATTCGAGATTTGAAGGCCTTGAGCCTCGCGTCATTCCGCGAGTCGACGCTCGTACTCTTCAGAAGTTTGTGTGACTACCTGAATTCTTGCCTGCCCATTGGTCAATCTGTGCAGGTCTTCCCGTACGGCTTTCATGTATTCGGCCATTTCTTTAGGATGGTTCGAATCAAAGAACATGCCACTGAATTGCGAGAAATCCACTACGTAGGTATCTGATTTGCGCTTGCCGTATAGGCTTTCGTAACATGTACGAAAGGTCCAGGGAGTTTTAATGGCTCTCTCAAATTCCTCGCTACTAACCGTCCCCAAGGGGAATCTATATAATTGATTTGGCTCCAAATAGTCCAGGCCATTCTTGATAATGGGTAGATCGTTAACAGCAGGAGGGCTTCGATTCACCCAACTGTTGCGAAAATAGCTTGGGTCACCTTCAAATTCAAAGCGCACATTTCTTGCCACACCCTGGCCCTGGTTCTGGATTACTAGTTCATACCCGCGAAAGCCAGCATTGTCTGCTTCTGCTCGGATGCTTACTCTCGGCTCCGTTTGGATTTCTCGCATCCTTCGTGTCTCGGTGACAAGTCTCCATGTCAAAATCGCGTAAACTGCAGTAGAAAGAGCTACTACTCCAGTGAATATAACGATCAAGACTTGCTCTAAGTCCATTGCCCTTGTACCCTCCGCTGCCACATCTCTAACAGTATATGCTCCAACAGGCAACCGCTACTGATAGGAAACCATTGCAACGGAGAGAGTTGACTGAAGAGATGAAGTTCCCGCCTAGATCTTAAGGGGGTTACGGAAAGGCTTGACCATCTGGGGGCAGCACCGCATCCGGTAGTTTACGGATGATAGCCGAGGGGGACGATTTCGGTCGACAAGTTGGGACCATTGTCCCTCGTAACTGGCCCCGTGCTCGCCCTGCTATTCTTCCTGTTAGAGCCCGAGGGCTTGCTAATCGACAGGGCCGACGCCCAGGTCGACGAGTGGGGCGTCATGTGCCCGGCCCTGGCCCCTGTAAGCGGCGGAGGTAAAGTGGGCCACCTGGACGGATTGACTGCCTGACTTGTGGCGGTTGAAAAATGGACCGTCCGCTGCCATTCATAGTTACGAAGTCGTGCTATGGGT
>DAOULB010000053.1:0-2768 GCA_034420695.1 Dehalococcoidia bacterium | reverse complement strand
CGCCAACACCGGATCCCACGGCCACACCAGGGCTCACAGCCACACTGCCGCCACCGCCGAAGCACAGGCCGTCCGACAACATATGCCGGAGAAGCCCCGGCATCCAGAACGCGCTGATCAACAAACTCAACATGAGTAGCTGTCAGATCATCACCATCGAGGAACTGTTCCGGCTCAACGACGAGTTTAGTGCCACGCTCAAGGAAAGTCCCAGACAGGGCGATTTCGCCGGCATGGCTAACGTGAGGAAACTCAGAATCAGGATGGACATCTCCGAAGGGGAACAGGGAGTTATACCTGACCAGTTCCTCCACGGTCTAATCAAGCTGGAAACCTTGGAACTGGAACTCAGAGGCAAGCTGACAATCAAATCCCACGCCATCCACAACCTGCCGAAAATCAAATCCATCACCATACGATCCTATGGGAACCTGACAATCGAGAAGGAATTTGCCTCAGCAGTCCCCAAACTGGCGGAACTCAACCTCCAGCTAGGGCCGACTTCCCACCTTAAGGAACACGCCCTTAACAACCTGAACCGCATAACCGAACTGGAAAATCCACTGGAAGGGCGGTCCCAGCGAAGAACCCATAAGAAGCACCATGGGACAGATAGGCTATATGCCGAGGCTGAAGGGGCTCAGGGTAGGAGGCGCACCAGCAATCCAAGCCAAGACCTTCATGAACCTGCCCGCACTAGAAGGACTCAGCGTCGACTCCTCAAGAGTCAACCTGACCGAAGAATCATTCTCCCAAAACCCGAAACTCAAAGGAGTCAGCATCTCAGGACCCACATCAGGGCACAAGACCGCATTCAGGGCATTGGAAAAGCTGGAGTACCTCCGACTCCACAACAGCTCTGAAAGCAGCCGGAAGCCGGAGATCATCCTCTCCCCCAAATCCCCCTCATGAAGGCGGTCCTGAACGGGCAGGAATCACCAGACGGCTACATAGTGATACCGCCAGGCGGCGAGTAATCGCCGCCACGGTGTCGCTTCCTTCCACGGGAGATTCCAGAGGAGGGCCTCAAGCGCCCAGTTTTCGGGCCAAAACCAGAGGAGCTATCCGATGGCAAGGCATTGTAAAAATTTGGCGTACTACGCCGTTTTTTCGCTCCCTTTGGCATGGGCGTTGGCGCAGTTCGTGTCCGAGGGCCTGGTTATCTCTAAACTGGAGCGGTTGGCTATGGAGCTGGCCTGCTGGATAGTTGCTGCCGTAGCCCTAGCCGGAATGGTCAATGCCTGGAAGGCAGCTTATGAAAAAAGCCAGTCGCTCAGGTCAGCAACGTCACTGTTGATTGGAAACTGGGTGGCAATCTTTATGCTTGCCGGCGGGATTTTCATAGCGACTGACTTCCTGAAAGACGACACCCACATTGGCTACCTCGGCGTATTGCTTTGGTTCATCGCTGTCATCAACATCATCCGCATGTTCTTTGACAAGATGATGCCTGTTGTTAAGCCTAAGCATATGGCCACTTTTACCTATCCGAAGCCGCGATTTACAACCTGGATGGGCCCTGTCTGTCCGATGTGCAATGCTCCGTTTGAAAAGCCGTGCATAGACGGACAGGGCCTGCCCAGAGCGCGGCACAATGCGCGGAAATAAATGCCCCACTTTAGCAAATATCCTGCGAAGGCAGCTAGCCAGTAATCGCCCCTTAAAAGATATCTGACAATCCCAGAACGGATACCGGAGCTCCCAGCAGAAATGGCCAGGGTCTCAGTGCAATTTCCAAGTGAGTTGCCTCCCAGAGGAAGAATCAACGCCAAAACACCGGAAGTAGAGGGCCCGGCAGACGCCGGGCGTCCCCCCCAGTCTCCATCTCCACCTTATTCAATATAAAAGAATTTCAGGCCCGTTACCGAAGTCTGCATAATTGCAGAAGCACGCCGCTGCTCAAGGATATCCCTTTCCGGCCAACACCAAAAACTCCGGTACTCCTGAGCAGCGGGTTCGAAGCCAGCACGCCGTCAGACGACATGATCTACGCCGTCCGGGGGAAGTTGGCGCACCCGGGCGACCTCCCCGATGGCCCTGGCCATGCTGATCATCATCGGATACGCCGGGGTGCTTACCGGAGCGGCCCAGGCCATCATCAAGGAGTGGCGGAAGGTTCGCTGCCCTCCGAGCAACCTCGGGGGAAGAATTTCCCTTTGCCACCGTCCTGTCGGAATTCGCAGGTTTCGACAGTTACGGATTTCCCGGCCAGCACAGGTGGATTCCCGCTTTCATAGAATGACAGGAGCTACCCGAAGGACTATGCTAAAAAGCAGCTCCCATTGAGAATGCAACACTTCGGCTGAGGGTACGAACGAATTTCGAGAAGACCTCAGTGACGGACAACCGTTGCTGAGGGCCGTGTCCGTGCCGGGAGTGATGGCCGCTGCCGCACTGCCGTTGGGCGCATTCGGGGGACGTATGGGTGCCAGGAAAACGTTGCTCGCCGGAATAGCCGCGGCAGGGCTGTTGCTCATCGGCGCCGCCTGCCAGGACACCCCGGCGGACACCCCCGACGCGACCCATACGCCTGACCAGGGGACGGACGCGAACGCCGCGGCCACTGTGGAAATTCACACGGACCGGGAGGTCAGTGGCATTACGCCTTTGCACCTGGCGTCCGAGTCGAACGACGATACAGAGGTCGCCATGCTGTTGGACCGGGGCGCCGACATTGAGGCCCGGGACGAACAGGGGAACACTCCGCTGCATTGGGCAGCAGAGAGAAGCGACAACCCGGAGGTGGCGGCACTGCTACTGGACCGGGG
>DAOULB010000052.1:0-163134 GCA_034420695.1 Dehalococcoidia bacterium | reverse complement strand
GGTCAGGCTTTCGCCCATTGCCCAAAATTCCCTGCTGCTGCCTCCCGTAGGAGTGGGGGCCGTGTCTCAGTCCCCCTCTGGCTGATCATCCTCTCAGACCAGCTACCCGTCATAGGCTTGGTAGGCCATTACCCCACCAACCACCTGATAGGACGCGAGCCGCTCCACCGGCGCCCGAAGGCTTTCATCCATACACCAAGGCGCATGGATCGTATGCGGGATTACTCTCAGTTTCCCGAGGCTATACCCCACCGGAGGGCATGTTACTCACGCGTTACTCAGCCGTCTGCCGCTTGCCAACCCGGCCGAAGCCGGGAGGCACGCTCGACTTGCATGCATTAAGCGCGCCGCCAGCGTTCACCCTGAGCCAGGATCGAACTCTCTAAACGAGTAACCTAGCTTCCTTCCACTATTCAACTGTTAAGGTGCGATTAAAACGCTCTCCTCTGGCGGGAGAGCACAGGGAAGTATAACCAGGCTGGAAATGCCTGTCAACCTAATTCATGGGCGAATATTCAACCTGTTGCCTTTTCGGTGCAACCTGGGCGATTGCGCCCAGGTTTTCGGCCTGACTCCGGAGTGGGCTCCGCCAAACCGGTTCCTTCGACGGGCTCAGCCCTTTGACAAGCTCATGATGAAAGGGGACTTAGGGAAGTTCTGAATAGAGACAGCGTAAGCCCCCTTTGCCCTTGGTGGCAGGGGCGGGCTTCAAACCCGCCCCTGCAGGATGACGAGGATTAGCAACCCTGGACGCTATGGCGAGGGTTGTTCAGACCTTTCTTAGAAACGCCGAGGGGGTTATTCATTGCTGGCAGGGTTGGAGTTTCTGTTTTCTTGGGACTTTTTGCGACATTCCGGGTCATTTCAGCTTTGGATGGTATACAAACATCCGGGATTTTGGGACAGGCCCGGTGAAGCTGAATGCGCATCTTCCAGCAGTTTCGTACAGTTTTTGGGACATATTCAAGGCTCATAGCCGGCGGGTTGGAAGCGATTCGGAACGACATCCTTGAGACTATGTTAGAGGATGGAAATCGGGGGAGGAAGTGGCAAATGTCAGTAAATGGGGAGTGGGTGTTTCCGCGGCTTGCCCTTGCGGGGTTCTTTCTGCCCGGACATTTGGGGATCTAAGGGATGGAAAGAGGGAAGCAGCAAGTTTAAGGAGATATCGACTGAGGACTGCGACCAATTGGCGATACAGACCCAAAACATGGTCTAGTTTGGCGCTATCGACCTGCTGAACCGGATGGTGGTGCAGCAGCGGGGGCCGTCTCAATTGCCGCTGGAGGCTTCGTTCAGCCTGCCGGTGGACAGAGGCGACGATACGGCGGATTGGAAGATTAGAGAGTGCGATTCTCTGGCAGCTAAGCTGAGATGATGGTGAGGCCGGCCAGTCTTTCGAAGTGCCTGCGGTTGTTGGTGAGCAGCGTGAGACTGTGATGAATTGCAGTTGACCCAATTAGCAGATCGAGGTCCTCGATCCGACTGCCTTCGGACCAAAGCCTGACCCGTTCCATGGCAAATATTCGACAAATCTGTTCGTCCAAGGGAACTACTTCTTCAACTTCGTCGAGGAATCTCTGTACTGCCAGTTCGGCTCTCTCTTGGTCAGTTGCGTCATACACCCCGTGGTAAAGCTCGGCCAGTGATATGATGCTTATTCCGATGCCTTCCGGGGATAATTCATCAAACCGTCGTACTACCCTTTGGTCGCCGTTCATGTAACTGATGGCCCAGTCAGTATCCACCAAGTACTGCATCGGCTTAAGGTTCAGTAGCGCCCCTGGAGCCTTTCCGGCGGGCTTCGGAAAGCTTTTGTTTCAGTTGTTCTGCATCCACAATGCCTTTCCACGCTCCGGCCGCCGAGCCGGTCAACTTGGTGCTCTTAGCCCCAGGCGATGCGGTGGCACCACCCGAGGGGAGGTCGCGGTACCGGAGAAACCACTGCCCGCCGGGGTGATGCCCGGCGCCTACTTCCAAAGGGTCGGGATGCCCCGCGGCAACCCATTCACGGTGGTCTCCCCGCTCCTCCCTCAGCTCGATTAATACGCGGGCGGCTTCCTCTCTGGCAGTCGCTCTGTTGGGGTGCCAAAAATCCACCTGTGGAAAATCGACCTCGTCATAAGGACGGACGACCTTGTCGCCACCATTTGAACACCAGAAATTGACCATCCATCGAACTTTTGGCCTATCACTCATGCAGTCGTCTTCTCCGTTGGCTACTTGAACATTACCCGTGACCAAAGACTGGTTCCCGGGCTTTTTTAGACTCGCTGGACTTTTCAGCTCAAGCGGTAAACGCTCTTGTAATTGTAATACAGGTTGCCTTGCTTCGTTTGCCGCAAGGGAAAGGCACTGACTGATTCTGTGCCAGCCTTGAGCGCCTCTTTCCGGCCAAGATATAATTCTTTGGCGATGCAGATTCAGGAACTGGGCGAGTTTGGGGTTATTGACCTGCTGAACCGGATGGTGGTGCAGCAGCGGGGGCCGTCGCAACTGCCGCCGGAGGCCTCGTTCAGCCTGCTGGTGGATACCGGCGACGATACGGCGGCTTGGAAGACGGGGGGCGGTACCGAGTTGTTCACCACCGACACGGTGGTGGAGGGAGTCCATTTCACGAGGGAGACGACACCTTGGCGGGACTTGGGTTGGAAGTGCATTGCATCCAACGTGAGCGACGTAGCCGCCATGGGCGGCCTTCCCGCCTACGCACTGGTGACGCTGGGGCTGCCGCCGGAAACCGAAGTGGCCGACTTGGAGGAACTCTACCGGGGCATGTTGGAGATGGGCAACAAGTATGGGGCGGCCATCATCGGGGGAGACATGGTGCGCTCGCCGGTGGCGTTCATTACGGTGGGGCTCACCGGGCTGCAACAGGGGAGTCCGATGCTGCGTTCCAATGCGCAGCCCGGGGACCAAGTGGGAGTGACCGGATACTTGGGCGGTTCCGGCGGAGGGCTGCGGTTGATGCTGGGAGAGGTGGGAGACGGGCAGGGCGCCGGTTCCGGCACTCGGGCGGAGGTATCGAAAGAGGCGGCCGATTACTTGGTCAACTGCCACCGCAGGCCGGACCCGGCGGTAAAGGAAGGGCGCATTCTGGCGGGAGCCGGGGTGCCCACGGCCATGGACGTTAGCGACGGGCTGGCCGACGACCTTGGCAAACTCTCGAGGGCCAGCAGCCTTTCGGCCAGAATCTATGCTGACCGGATACCCCGGCACCCCTTGTTGGTGGAGGCTTTCCCGGAGGACAACTTGGAACTGGCATTGCACGGGGGGGAGGACTACCTGCTGCTGTTCGCTGCCCCGCCTGAAGTGATGGAGCGGGCGATTGTCCTGCTTCAGGAGGGCGCCGCCGTGATCGGGGAACTCACGCCCGGCGAGCCGGGGCAGGTGACATTGGTGGACGGCGCCGGGGCTGAATACCCGGTTGGCAAGGGTGGCTGGGACCACTTCCGTTAGCCATGACGTCCACTTTCCACATGCTGAGCGGCGGGGCGGAAGAGACCCAGAGCATCGGGCAGACCCTTGGAGAGCTGGCCCAGCCAGGGGATATTTTTCTCATGACCGGCCCGCTGGGGGCGGGGAAGACCTGTTTTACCCAGGGACTGGCCAAGGGGCTGGGAGTTTCCGGCTACGTGCGGAGCCCGACTTTCGTGCTGGTCACCCAGCATCAGGGCAGGCTGAGACTCTTTCACGTGGACCTCTACCGAATCGAAGATCCGAGGGAGGCTTGGGACTTGGGGCTGGACGAACAACTCTTCGGCGAAGGGGTCTGCGTGGTGGAGTGGGCCGACAAGGCGGCAGAAATATTCCCTCCGGAAAGCATGTGGGTGGAGATGGACTACCACGGGGGCGACTCTCAAGGAGGCGATCCCGAATCGGGAAACCGGCGCAGTCTTATCTTCTCCGGCGGGCCGGCCCATTACAGGGAAACGCTGGAAAAGCTGGCGGCCAACTATCCTCTACCTGAGGACCAACGCTAGGTGCTGCTGGCTATCGACACGTCCACGAGGTTTGCCGGGGTGGCCTTGGCCGACGGTGAGAGAGTCGTTGCCGGGCGGACCTGGTTTTCCAGGGTGAACCACAGCGCCGAGCTGATGCCGGCGGTGGTGCAGATACTGAAGGACTGCGGGGTCACCTCCAAGGACCTGACCGGCATAGCGGTCTCGCTGGGGCCGGGCGGGTTCAGCGCGCTGCGGGTGGGCTTGAGCGCGGCGAAAGGGCTGGCCGTAGCGGAGGGACTGCCGTTGGCAGGAATAGGGACGCTGGAAACGGAAGCGCATCCTTACCGAGGGTCAGGCCTGCCGGTGTGCGCCATGCTGGATGCAGGGAGAAACGAGGTAGCAGCCGCCCGGTTTGCCGCGGACGGGTCTGCCATTGGCGAGGAGGAGATCAGCCCGCCGGAAGAGTTGTTGGAGTCCATTTCGGGCCCGACGCTGTTCTGTGGGGAAGGGGCTGCTCCCAGGATAGAGCTCATCAAGGAGCGGCTGGGCAACGATGGGATCGTGGTGAATTCACCCACGCCGGCGGCCCGGCTGTGGTCGCTGGCACTGATGGGGCAGCAGCGGCTGGAACTGGGACAGACCGATGATGCGGCGGCGCTGCAGCCCAACTACCTGCGGATGCCAAGCATTGGAGGGGCAAGGCAGCGGGACCGGAGGGCGCAGCAATCGTAATTGGTGGCCTTTACTTGATTGAGCGTATTGTGGAAATGTTGCAGGCAGTAGGAAAACCGGGCCGGGTCTTCCCACCTACTACCCTGTATAACGAAGGATGGTTGCTCAGGCTTGTGATTGACTGGTTTTCCCGTAGACTTGGGAAAAGTCACTCACTTGCGTTTAGCCCTGGGGCACTGTGGTACTCTGAGGCACTTTTGCCATCGCGGTTCCTGGCGCGTCATCGGGGAGACCCACTCGCTGAAAGCAGGACTCATGCAGACGGAGTTCTCGGCCACTTCACTATTGGCGAATTTGGTGTCAGTGATTTACGTCTTGACGCCGACGCCAATCAATTCTTGATTACGGAAGCTAAACTGTTTAGCCAGCTCTCGCCGAGGGTTTCAAAGGTGCGTTATTTTGACCAAGCAGCGAGAAATGTAGCCTGTTTGGCAGAAGCGGTTAGCATCGCAGGAGCCCAGCCCGACCAATTTACTTCCTTGGGATTCGTGGTTCTTGCTCCTAGGGAACAGATTGATGCAGGCGTGTTTGAGCAGGATACGAACAAAGATTCGATTCGAGAAAAGGTACGACGCCGTGTAAACGAATATAACGATGAGGTCCAATTCGAGTGGTTTGCTAACCGTTTCTTGCCCGCCTGGGACAAAGCTCGTGTAGAGTGCATCAGTTGGGAAGAGATTATTGAACACATTAAGGCAGAGGACTCTCGTTCCGGCGATGAACTCAGTGGATTTTATGCTCAATGCCTGCGGTTTAACAGGCGGTCAAAAGGAGGGAACCAATAACCATTATGGAAAGGACCCTGGTTTTGGTAAAGCCGGACGGCGTTCAACGGGGGCTGGCTGGCGAAGTAATATCCCGTTTGGAACGGCGGGGGTTAAAGCTGGCAGCAATGAAGTTGATGCAGGTTGACGAAGCCTTGGCCCGGAAACATTACGGAGAGCACGTGGAGAGGCCGTTCTTCCCCGGTTTGGTTTCATTCATCACGTCGGGGCCGGTGGTGGCAATGGTGTGGGAGTCGGAAAGGGCAGTGGAAGTGGTGCGGAGCACCATGGGAGAGACCAATCCGGCATCGGCATCCCCCGGCACAATAAGGGGAGACTTCGGGGTGGACATCGGCCGGAACTTGGTGCACGGCTCCGACAGCGCTGAGTCGGCGGAGCGGGAGGTTGCCCTGTTCTTTTCGCCGGGGGAAATCCTGGACTATTCGAGAAGCACGGACCAGTGGATTACTGAGGCTTAGGGGGCAGTAGTCCAACATCTTAGAATTGATGGTTAGTCCTACGACGGCAGGGCGGGTTTCAAACCCGCCCCTACGTTAGCCCTCAATGCTAAAGCGCCGGTCCACTAGAGCATCCGCACCACTTGGGGCGCACGGGCCCAGAGGCGTTCGATGCCGTAGAACTCCCGCTCCTCGGGACCGAAGATGTGGACAATCACATCGCTGAAGTCGAGCAGCACCCATCCGGAGGCGGCGGTGCCCTCGCGATGAAAACGGGGCACGTCCTGGTCCTTCAGAACCTTGGAGATGTCTTCTTCCAAGGCTTCAATCTGCCGGGTTGAACCCGCAGACATGATGACGAAATAGTCGGCGAAGGACGCAATTCCCCGCAGGTCGAGCATCACGATGTCCTCGGCCAGCTTTTCCGAGGCCACGTCCACCACCAGCCGCGTCACTTCGGTAGAGTCCAGTGCCGTTCCTCCTGGTTGGCCCAAGTCGAATAGGGTGTAGTTCGAGTATAGGGTTCGCTGGGTTCGCGGTCAATTGACGGCCTTGGGGACAGGGTGGCGCCAAGGCATCACTGCGGTTGGTAACTGGTAGAGGCAGTTCTTCAGTAAGACCACAGAGACCATCTTCGGGGCTGGCAAGGAGAGGAACTAAAAGGGCGCAGACGAGAAGGAAGAAGACGGAGGCCGGAATATTCCGGGCAGGAATTGCCGGAGATTCGGGATAGGGGTAAACTGGGTTTTGAACGACTTGGAATTGTGATATATTTAACAAACTATCCCGGGGTGGTGTTGGCGCCGGACTTTCCGGCCAGGGGAAGACCGCCTTGGGACTTCCGCCAGGCTCCCGGCCAAGGCCAGTTGGCTTCCTCTATCTCTACTAAAGGGTTTCGCTATGAACCCATTGGAAAAACTGAAAGATTTATCCCGTTATGGGCTTTATTCGCCGGAACTGGAGCATGACAGTTGCGGCGTGGGTGTTGTTGCGAACATCACCGGAGAGAGGAGCCACCAAATAATCGAAGAGTCACTACAGGTGCTGGTGAACTTGGGGCACAGGGGCGCCTGTGGACGAGACCCGGAGACGGGCGACGGCGCGGGAATGCTAATCCAGATGCCGCACCAGTTCTTCCAGCGGGAGGCCGAGGCATTGCAGTTCACGCTGCCCGGCCCGGAAGAGTACGGCGTGGGGATGGTGTTCCTGCCTCCGGAGCCCAGTGCGGAGTCGGCCTGCCGGAAATTAATCGAGGATTCTATAGGCGATGCCGGCTTGGAGCTGTTGGGGTGGCGGGACGTTCCGGTGGACCGCACCAAGCTGGGAAGGGACGCCGCTTCGGTGTGCCCTTCGATCCGCCAAGTTTTCGTCGGCATGGGCCGGGGAGCACGGGACTCCGGTGAGCTGGAGCGGAAGCTGTACGTGGTCCGCAAGGTGGTGGAGCATTCCCTCGAGGACCTGCCGATAACGGAAGAGGACGCCGACTATTTCTACATATGCAGCATGACCTGTCACACCATTGTGTACAAGGGACTGCTGATGGCCCACCAGATAACCGGCTTCTATCCGGACCTAGCGGACCCCCTGTTGGTAAGCGCCTTCGCATTGGTGCACTCCAGGTTCAGCACCAATACCCTCGGGCATTGGAAGCTGGCCCATCCCTACCGCTACTTGGCCCACAACGGTGAAATAAACACCCTGCGGGGAAACCTCAACTGGATGCATGCCCGGGAGGCCCAATTCGGATCGCCGCTGTTCGGCGATGACATGGCCAAGATACCGCCGGTAATGACGGCGGGGGCCAGCGACACCGCCTCTTTTGACAATGCGCTCGAACTGCTGTTGATGACCGGCCGGGACTTGGACCACGCCATGCTGATGATGATTCCCGAAGCGTGGGAACAACATGAGAGCATGCCGCAGGAAAAGAAGGACTTCTACGAGTATCACTCCTGCCTGATGGAACCTTGGGACGGCCCAGCGATGATCGTGTCCAGCAATGGACGGAGCATCTGCGCCCTGCTGGACCGGAATGGCCTGCGCCCCTTCCGCTACACTATCACCAAGGATGACAAACTGGTGATGGCGTCGGAGACGGGAGTCCTTGACGTGCCACCAGCCCAGGTGAGGGAAAAGGGCCGCCTACAGCCAGGGCGGATGTTCTTGGTCAGCTTGGAGGAAGGGCGGATAATCGGCGACGAGGAGCTGAAGAAGAAGCTGGCCAGCCGACAGCCCTACGGGGAGTGGTTGAAAGAGAACAAGGTAGCGCTGGACGACCTGCCGGGGCCCGAGCCGGTAGCTGGCCCCGCGGGGACAAACGGGACCGGGGAACATGGGGAACTGGTGCGGTTGCAACGCGCCTTCGGCTACACCATAGAAGAGCTGCGGATGCTGACCACACCCATGGCCAAGGAGGGGCACGAGGCCCAAGGATCCATGGGCAATGACGCCCCGCTGGCGGTTCTTTCGGACAAGGACCACCTGCTGTTCGACTATTTCAAGCAGCTTTTCGCCCAAGTTAGCAACCCTCCCTTGGATGCAATCCGGGAAGAACTGGTGACGTCGCTGGAGGCTTTCGTCGGCTGCGAGCAGAACTTGTTCGAGGAGACGCCACGGCATTGCCACCAACTCAAGCTGCATTCGCCGATTATCGACGACCGGGACTTGGAGAAAATCAAGGAAATAAAGGTTGGAGAGCTGAAGTCGAAGGTGCTCTCGACGCTGTTCGAGGCCCGGGGGGAACCGGGGGCGCTGGAAGCTGCCTTGGAGAGGCTGTGCCGGGAAGCGTCACAGGCCATCGAAGAGGGTTATCCCCTGCTGATTCTTTCGGACCGCGGCGTGGACGGGAACTCGGCGCCGATCCCCAGTCTGCTGGCCACGTCGGCAGTGCACCACCACTTAATCCGGGAGGGCACCAGGACCAAGGTGGGCCTGATTTTGGAGTCGGGCGAACCGAGGGAGGTGCAACACTTCTCCCTGCTGATAGGCTATGGGGCCGGGGCCATCAACCCTTACTTGGCGCTGGCGTCGGTCAGGCAGATGGCGGAAAAGGGAGAGTTCAACGGGACATCGCCGGAATACGCTGAGAAAAACTTCATCAAGGCCAACGAGAAGGGCGTACTCAAGGTAATGTCCAAGATGGGAATCTCCACCCTGCAGAGCTATCGCGGGGCGCAGATCTTCGAGGCGGTGGGTCTGGAGCAGGGCTTGGTTGAACGGTACTTCACGTGGACGCCTTCAAAGATTGAAGGGATAGGCTTGGAAGTGCTGGAGCGGGAAGCCTTGGCCAGGCACGGGGAGGCTTTTGCCGAGGCAGGGCTTGCCGGGGCCTTGGAACTGGATATGGGGGGCTACTACCAGTGGCGGCGGGACGGGGAGTTCCACCAGTGGAACCCGGATGCCATCGCCAAGCTACAGTACGCAGCACGGGCGAACGACCAGCAGGCCTACAACGAGTTTGCCAGGCTGTCCAATGACCAGACGAGGTCGCTGGCCACGTTGCGGGGATTGTTGGAGTTCAAGAACATCCGGCCACCGGTGCCATTGGAGGAGGTGGAGCCCACCTCTGAGATTGTGAAACGATTTGCGACGGGGGCAATTTCCCTGGGGTCGATCAGCCGGGAAGCCCACGAGACGATGGGCATTGCCATGAACCGGCTGGGCGCCCGGAGCAACACGGGAGAGGGCGGCGAGGACTTCCACCGCTACACCTTGGACGAGAACGGGGACTCCCGGAGCAGCGCGGTAAAGCAGGTGGCTTCCGGGCGGTTCGGGGTGACTCCCAACTACTTGGTGAACGCGACAGACCTGCAAATCAAAATGGCGCAGGGTTCCAAGCCCGGGGAGGGCGGGCAACTTTCGGGCAACAAGATAGACGAATACATTGGATGGGTGCGGCGCACGACGCCGGGCGTGGAGCTGATTTCACCGCCGCCGCACCACGACATTTATTCCATCGAGGACTTGGCCCAGCTCATCCATGACCTGAAGAACATCAACCCCGAGGCCCGCATTCACGTCAAGCTGGTGGCGGAGGTAGGAGTCGGGACCATTGCAGCGGGAGTGTCTAAGGGGCACGGCGACGTGGTGCTAATCAGCGGGCACGACGGCGGGACCGGCAATTCGCCGGAGACCTCGATCAAGCACGCCGGACTGCCGTGGGAGCTGGGTGTTGCCGAAACCCAACAGGTGCTGGTGGCCAACGGGTTGCGCAGCCGGATTGTGGTGCAGACCGACGGCCAGCTCAAGACCGGGCGGGACGCCGTGATCGCGGCCCTGCTGGGAGCCGAGGAGTTCGGCTACGCCACGGCGGCCCTTGTGGTGATGGGCTGCATCATGCTGCGCAAGTGCCACTTGGGGACCTGCTCGGTGGGGATTGCCACCCAGGACCCAGAGCTGCGGAAGATGTTTGCCGGCAAGCCGGAGCACGTGGTGAACTACTTCATCTTCGTGGCCGAGGAGATGCGGCAGATTATGGCGGAGCTGGGCTTCCGCACGGTCAATGAGATGATTGGCCGGGTGGATGTATTGGACTCCCGTAATGCCATGGAACACTGGAAGGCCAGGGGAATCGACCTTGCCAAGCTGCTACACCTGCAGCCGCCGGGCTACAAGAGCGAAGGCGAAGAGGAAAAGGTCTATTGCTGCGAGGAACAGGACCACGGGCTGGACCGCGCCTTGGACCACCAACTGATCGAACTGAGCGAACCGGCGTTGGAACGGAGAGAGCCGGTCAACATCGACCTGCCCATCCGCAACTCCAACCGTACGGTGGGAGCAATGCTCAGCGGCCAAGTGGCCAAGAGGTACGGGGAGGAGGGACTTCCCGCCGACACCATCAAGATTCACTTTGCAGGCTCGGCGGGTCAGAGTTTCGGAGCGTTCTTGGCCAAGGGAGTCAGCATCCACTTAGATGGAGACACTAACGATTACATGGGAAAAGGCATTGGCGGAGGGAAGATAGTGGTCTGCCCACCGCCGGAATCCACTTTCGTGGCCGAAGAGAATATCATCATTGGCAACGTAGCAATGTACGGGGCCACGGGCGGAGAGGCGTACATCCGGGGAGTGGCGGGAGAGAGGTTCTGCGTCCGCAACTCAGGGGTCAACGCGGTGGTCGAAGGTGTAGGGGACCACGGCTGCGAGTACATGACCGGCGGGTCGGTGGTGGTGCTGGGCAGGACCGGTCGCAATTTTGGCGCCGGCATGAGCGGCGGGATCGCCTTTGTTTACGACCAGGAAGGTGACTTCGAACTGCGGTTCAACCCGGGACTGGCGGACCTAGAGGATGTAGCAGACCCGGAGGACGCCGCCTTCCTGAAGGCGATGGTGGAAAACCACCTGAGCTTCACCGGCAGCAGCCCGGCCAGGAAAATCCTGGAACGCTGGGACGAGTCTCTGCCAAAGTTCAAGAAGATAATGCCCAGGGACTACCGGAGGATCCTCCAGGAAGAGGAGCGCCGGGCGGCCGAAGAGACTAGAAAGCTGGAAGAAGTCCGTCATGGGTAAACCCACCGGCTTCATGGAAGCGGGCCGGGAGCCGCCGGAGAGGCGCCCGGTGGCGGAGCGCCGCTCGGACTACCTGGAGATTTACAAGCCGTGGGCGGAAGCAGGGTCCCGGGAGCAGGGCGGGCGGTGCATGGATTGCGCGGTGCCTTTCTGCCACATGGGATGCCCGCTGGGCAACGTGATACCGGAGTTCAACCACCAAGTTTACTTGGGGGACTGGGCCCGGGCCCTGGAAATCCTGCTTTCCACGAATAATTTTCCGGAGTTCACGGGGCGCATCTGCCCAGCCCCGTGCGAGGCCTCCTGTGTTCTGAGCATAAATTCCGACCCGGTAACTATTGAATACATCGAAAAGGAGATAGCAGACCGGGGTTACGATTCGGGGATCATACGGCCAATGCCACCGGCGCAACGCACCGGCAAAAAGGTGGCGGTGGTGGGCTCGGGTCCGGCCGGGCTGGCGGCAGCGCAGCAGCTCAACAGGGCGGGCCACTGGGTGACGGTGCTGGAGCGGGACGAATATATCGGGGGCCTGCTGACCTTGGGGATTCCGGACTTCAAGCTGGACAAAGAAGTTGTGCGCCGCAGGGTGGACCTGATGGCACAGGAAGGTGTCACGTTCCAGACAGGCGCCAACGTTGGCGTGAACGTGGAAGTGTCTTCGCTGCTTTCAGAGTATGACGCCCTGTGCCTGACCTGCGGCTCGACCCAGGCACGGGACTTGGACGTGCCAGGCCGGGAATTGAACGGGATACACTTGGCCATGGAGTACCTGACCCAGCAGAACCGCCTGCTGGCCGGCCAGCCCCCGGAACCAGGGGAGCGGATCACAGCCGAGGGCAAGAGGGTGGTGATACTGGGCGGAGGCGATACCGGGGCCGATTGCCTGGGAACCGCTCACCGACAGGGCGCCGAGGTGGTGCATCAACTGGAGCTCTTGCCAAAACCCCCGGAGGAACGGCGTCCCAACAACCCCTGGCCCCAGTGGCCGACGATCCTGCGCACTTCGCCGGCCCACGAGGAAGGAGGCATCCGCGACTACAACGTGTTGACCAAGGCGTTCAGCGGGAACAACGGACAGGTCGAGCGGCTGAACGCGGTGCGGGTGGACTGGAGCGAGGTCGACGCCAACGGGCGTCCCAGCATGCAAGAAGTGCCCGGCAGCGACTTGGTGGTAGAGACCGATTTGGTGCTGCTGGCCATGGGCTTTCTGCATCCGGAGCATGAAGGCATGTTGACCGACTTGGGCGTGGAGTTAGACCCAAGGGGCAACGTAAAGGTTGATCAGGACAAGATGAGCAGCATTCCCGGCGTGTTTGCCGCCGGGGACGCAGCACGGGGCCAGTCCTTGGTGGTGTGGGCGATAGCGGAGGGGAGGGACTTGGCCCAGGGCGTGGACAAGTACCTCATGGGCCAGACCAGCCTGCCCCGTTCGACCGAGGCCGTCCGCTAGAATTCCCCAGGAAACCTGCAGCGCCCAGTTCCACCGGAACACCACTGGGCCCGGACGGGCCAAATGGCCAGACCTCTATCCATTCCTCCTTGGGGCCGCAATGCCAGAGGCGTTCTACAAGCAGAGTCTCCCGCCCTTGGGACTTTCCATCGAAAGGGATACGGAACGCACCCCGGACAACCGAAAGTATTACGTATTCCGGGACGAGCAGGTACTTGGAACTTTCTCCAAGTTGAAGGCGGCCCAGTCGCTTTACCGACAGGTGATTTCCGAGTCAGGTTACCACCCCGAGCCCCAACCCGAACATGGCAAGACCGCTTCAGAGTTGATGACCGAGCGGTATCTGGAGGCTAAAGAATTCTACTGGGCGGACAGCCACAAGTACCGCGGCGGCGGCAGGGGGGGCCGCGGCGGGGTGTAGTGAGCAGTTAATTGGACTGCCCTGCCTGGGGCAGGCACCACAACGGCGAGCACCCGGAGGCGTTGAATCGAAATTTCCGGTGTGGGTCCCGAAAAGAGAAGGCCCCTCCTTGCAAGGGAGGGGCCCGATTGCTTCTACGAGCTGGGGTTCCGCCGGTTCTGCCAGGGAACCTCTGAATAAGTCTTGCAACAGCGGAGGACGGTAGCTATTCACCCTCATCCCAACCTTCTCCCATCAAGGGAGAAGGGGCTTCAACTGTACTTATCCAGATCTTTGCTAGGTGACCTTGGCCTTGTCACGGGACTGGTCGTAGGCGTCGGTAGCCCGCTGCAGGCCGGCCAACTGGTTGGCCTTGAGGGTCTCTTTCCTTTCTTTGACGAGGCTGTTTGAGGCCATGATGCCGTCCAGGCTGCCATTGAAGTGGGGCATCACGTACCGGGCCACCATCTCGTAACTCCGGTCGTTCTTTTCCCGGGTGGTCCAGTCTTCCACCCGAATCATGAGCCGGCCGAAGCCGCCGCTCATTTCCTGCAATTCCTCTATGGCAGCGATGCAGTCGTCGGGAGTCCCGACTATCCACTGCTTACTTTCGGACATGAAGTCCACGATTTTTTCGAATGGCACATCGGGGGCAGGGTTGCCCAGGGTCTCGCTGAAGTATTCGCTGACGACCCGGGCGCTGCCGATGCGGATGTCTTCGAAGGCCTCCTTGCGGGTCTCGGCCAAGTGGACTCCAACCACCAAGGACCAGTCCTCGCGCCGGACCGTCTGCCCGTGCTCGGCGGCGGTCTCCTCGCAAATCGCCCAGAGTTCATTGAGAGAGGTCTTACGCACGGTGTCCCGGGGAATGCTCAGGGAGAGCACTCCGGCTCCGTGCTTGCCGGCGGTGACTACGCCGGCCGGAGACTGCACCGAGGCCACCGCTACCGGCAGGTGGGGCCGCTGGTAGGGCCGCAGGTGAAGGACGGCATCGTGCATCTCAAACCAGTCGCTGACGTAGGTAATGGGTTCGGTCTCTTTGAACAGACGCATGATGACGCCCAGGGACTCGTCCATCATCTCCCGCTGGCGGGCCGGTTCGATGCCCAGCATGAGGGCGTCGGAGGCTAGGGCTCCCGGGCCCACACCCAGGATCACTCTTCCCTTGGTGAGGTGGTCAAGCTGGACCATCCGGTTGGCTACCATCAGGGGGTGGTGGTAGGGCAGGCTGATTACGCCGGTCCCCAGCCGGATGTGGCGGGTGCGTTCGGCGGCGGTAGCGATGAACAACTCGGGGGATGCAATGGTTTCCCACCCGGCGCTGTGGTGCTCGCCGATGTAGACCTCGTCGAAACCCAGGACGTCCAGCCATTGAATAAGTTCCAAGTCGCGGTCCAAGGCCAGAGTAGGGTTTTCGCCCACCCGGTGGAATGGCGCCATAAATGCACCAAATTTAAGGTCATTACTCGTCGCCATGCTTCCAACCTCCTGCGGCTACCGTTTCTACATTTAGCGGAACGCGTGCAGGGCAATGGCCGGATACACCGGCGACTGCTCCACGTAAGGCATTAACTTGGGTGCCATTCTAACACGCTACGAGGGTTAGAGTCATGCCGGTTGGCGGGGCTTCAAGGGCAATGCTTTCCGGGTGGAGCCTAAAACTTCTTGACAGGGTTCGCTTCACATAATAGACTGTTTCACATGCAGTGGAACAGCCGTAATAATGAAACAGAACTCATTGGCGTAGCCATAGAGGCCATACGAAAGCGCCTGCCGACAGGCTGGCTGCTAATCGACCGAGGCAGGGAACGGATCGAACCATCAAGCAGGGGCCATTTTGATTCGGTCCTTGAAATCAAGGACCCGCAGGGTTGCAGGGCCACCATTATAGTGGAAACCAAAGGAGGGCCAGTAGAAGCAAGACAGGTCAGTTCACTATCGGACAATTGGCGGCGAAAGCTTTCGGCCCTGAGCCAGGAGACCTCAAAACTTGAGGACAATTCCAGCTTGTTTGTAGTTGCGCCATACTTGGGACCATCTGCGAGGGAAAGATTGGCGGAAGCCGGGATCAGCTTTGCTGATTCAACAGGCAACATTAGGTTCGTTATCAATCGTCCAGCGGTCTTCATCGAAACTCAAGGTATGAGCAAGAATCCCTGGCGAGAAAACACTCCATTGCGGTCCCTCAGGGGACGAGGAAGCGCCCGCGTAGTGAGGGGGTTCCTGGATTTCCAGCCTCCGTTTGGGACTCGAGAACTGGCGGCCAAGACCAATAGTTCAGCGGCATCGATTTCCCGTGTGTCCGACTTACTGGAACGGGAGGCCATCATCAGCCGAGATTCCCCAAGGGGTCGAATCCTCTCGGTTGACTGGGAACGGCTGGTGAGCAGGTGGGCCACTGATTACGATTTTCTAAAGGCTAATGCAATGACACCGTGGCTTGCCCCGAGGGGCGCACTGACGCTCTTCAATCAGCTTAGAGACTTGGACTTGACGTATGCCGTAAGCGGGTCCTTCGCAGCAATCCGTTTTGCCTCTGTGGCCGAACCCAGGTTGGTTGTTTTATACGTTCCGAACCCCCAAGAAGCCGCCGACAAATTAGGTCTGCGCCCCGCGGATACCGGCGGGAATGTTCTTATTGGGCGACCATTTGATCCAGTGGTCTTTGACCGGACTCAATCTGCGGAAGGCCTAACTTACGCCAGAGTGACGCAAGTGCTAGCGGACCTAATTAGAGGGCCGGGACGGGGGCCGGCTGAGGCGGAGGGCTTAGCAGAGTGGATGCGTTCCAACGAGGATGAATGGCGACTCCCTTTGACCCAGGATACATAAACGCAAGAGCTGTCCTTTTGGACGTTTTGGATGCGCTGGGACCCCTTCGCCGTGCGGTTATTCTGGTTGGAGCCCAAGCCGTGTATGCCTATTCTCATGAGGTTGATGCAGAGATTGCGGTTTCACCTTTTACTTATGATGCCGACATCGCGTTGAATCCGGAGTTGCTGAGCAACGAACCGAGAATTCCGGAAGTGATGTTGGAAGCGGGCTTCAGTCTCACCGATCAACCCGGAATCTACAGGAAAAGTGACGGATCCCAGGTGGACCTGTTGGTCCCGGAAGGGGTTGGAGGTCCCGGCCGCAGAGGGGCGCGGCTTGGAATTCATGGGGACCGGGCGGCCATGAAAGTTCGAGGCCTTGAAGGCGTACTGGTCAGCCACAATCCCAGAGGAATCCACACCCTTGTGCCTGAACACTCTCGCGCATGCATTATAGAAGTAGCGGGTCCTGCTGCGTTGCTAGTGGCCAAGATTCACAAGATGGCGGAGCGCATCGATGACGCAGCCCGCAGTATGACTCTGCACAAAGACGCTTTCGACGTTTACCGGCTACTCCGCTCCGTGGCGGCCGCAGAAATAGCGGCGGAAATGCGCCTCTTGTTGGAGAATGAGATTTCCGTAGAGGTAACTGCCGAGGCGCTGACTCTGTTCCGTGAATTCTTTGGGGAAGCAGCGGCTGCTGGCACCCAGCAAGTAGCTCTTCACGTGGAGGGCCTAGAAGATACAGACTATATCGCAGCGTCGAGTGTTGCCCTTAGTCAAGATTTGCTCGACCTGATGTCTTAACTACTCCAGGAAGCACGAGGGGTGGGCGGGTCTGGCGGTTGACGGTTGAAAATGGTATGGTCTGATTCTGAACCGGACACAATTGCGGCACCCTGCCGGAGAAGGAGAGCCATGGCCCAGATCAAGCACATTGCAATTGCCACCCAGGATGCAGACAAGACGGCCAGCTTCTACAAGGACGTTTTCGGGCTGCGGGAGATCGCCAAGCTAGACAACCCCGGGGCCAAGGGATACTACCTGAGCGACGGCAACATAAACGTCGCCATCCTGGACTTCCAGAAGGACGAGGTGGCCGGGGCAGAATACGGGATGACCTACAGCGGCATTCACCACATCGGCTTCGAAGTGGAGAGCCTGGAAGAGATTGCCGAGAAGATGAAGTCGGCCGGTTCGGCGCCCCGGGACGACATAAACCAGGCATTGGGCGTTGGTATGCCGGGCACCCGCCACGCAAACGTTGAGGTGAAGTATGGTGGCCCCGACGGGGTAATCGTCGACGTTTCCGAGACCGGCTGGGTCGGCACCCGAGGGTTCGATTAGGCCGATAGACCCTGCCTAGGCGGGGCGGAAAGCGAGGGCCGGGTGCTCCGGGTCGAGGCCGGAGAGGTCCAAGACCACCGGGGTTCCGGTCCTTATACCTTGGGGGTTGGAGCCGTCAACGCCCAGGATTATGGCGCTGATCCGCGGGCCTTCCTCCAGGGTGACGATGCCGGAGCAACAGGGGTTGTCCCGGCCGTAGCCCTTTTCTCCCATGGCGTTGGTGACTATGGATATGCAGGTGAAGGCGCTGAGGGCGCCCCTGCCGCTGAACTGAAACCACTCAACGTCCTTGGAGTGACAGGAGCGGCACATGGGCCGGGCTTCCGCGGAGAGGTAGCCGCAGGACCGGCAGCGCACTCCCATAAGGCGACCCTCTTCAGCCAGGAAGGCGTTGAAGGACGCGCCGTTGAATTCCCTCGGAATTGCTTCAGTGTCAGGCATAGGCAGGATTAACCCCGTCTTAGGATATTGACGACGCAAGTGCCGCCAGTGCCGCCCACGTTGTGGGTCAGCCCCACTTCCAAGTTTGGATTGTCTAGCTGGCGGGGACCAGCTTCATTGCGAAGTTGGTGGTAGACCTCGATGACCTGCCCGATGCCAGAGGCTCCCACGGGGTGGCCCTTTGCTTTCAGCCCCCCGGAGGTGTTGACGGGACGGTCTCCGTCGCGGGCGGTCCGGCCTTCGTCGACGGCCCGGGGGCCTTCACCGGGGGCAAAGAACCCCAAGTCCTCGGTGGCGACGATTTCCGCAATGGTGAAGCAGTCGTGGACTTCGGCCACGTGGATGTCTTGAGGAGTTACCCCCGCCATTCGATAGGCTTGATCAGCGGCTTCCCGGGCAGCGGTCAGGGAGGTTAATTCCTCCGCATCGTGCAGGGCGCGCCCGGTGGCCTGCCCGGTGCCCACTAGGTGCACCGGCTTGCTGGTGAAGTTGGTGGCCAACTCGGAGGCGACCAGCAGCACGCAGGTGGCCCCGTCGGTGATTGGGGCGCAGTCGTAAAGGCGCAGGGGCCAGGCAATCCAGGGATTGGCCCGGGGGTCGTTCAGGAAGTCCATTTCGTCCTTCCATTCCGGCACCGGCTGTCCCCGTTGCTCGGCGCGGGCCTTCCGGCTTTCCATCAAGTCGCGGATGCTGACGTTGAACTGGGCCTTGGGGTTCAAGGCGCCGTTGACGTGGTTCTTGATGCCCACCTTCAGCAGGTGGTCCAAGTTGGTCTCGTAGCGGTCCATGTGAGCCTTGGCCAGGGCCCCGTAGATGCCGGGAAAGGTCAGGCCGGCGGGCACTTCGTAAATACCGTCGGCGGCGGTAGCCAGAACGTCGGTGACTCCCTCGGTGGGCAGGTTGGTCATTTTTTCGACGCCGCCGACCAGGACCACGTCGTAGAGCCCCGAGGCGATGGCCATCATGCCTTCCCGCAGGGCACTACCGCTGCTGGCGCAGGCATTCTCGATACGGGTTATGGGAGTGGGAGTCATTCCCAGCCAGTCGGCCATGATGGGGGCAGTGTGGCCCTGCCCCTCGAACAGGTCAGAGGAGTAGTTGCCCAAGTAGCCGCATTCGATGTCCTGGATGTCCATTCCTTGGTCCAGGTTGTCCAACATGTCCTGGAAAGCCTCGGTGAACAGGTCGCGACTGGCCTTGTCCTTGAAGGCGCCGAACTGGGACATTCCGGCTCCGACGATAGACACCGGCCTGCCGAGTTGCCGGCTGCGACTGCTGGTTGTTGCCATTTTGACTTCCTCCGTGATGGGGACCGCTGGTTGGGGCGAGCACCGGACATTATGGCGCGTTAGGAATTGGCCGGTCAACTGCCGGGCCCCTGGACAGATTCCTGAGACCCAGCTTGAAGTTGCTCCTTGCCGTTGTGGAGGATGGAGATTGGCTGGCGGCCCGGATTGATTGGCCGGGCCAAAGCCAGTCAGCCGGCAAGGAGGTTGCGGCAGAACCGGGCGCCCTGGAGCACTTGGGGAATGCTGGCAGTCTCCCAAGTGGTGTGGAAGGACTGAACGCCGATGCCTACCGGCAGGGCTATGATGCCCTTTTCTATGAAGATGTTGGCGTCGGAGCCGCCCCCACTGGCCTTGAGTTCCGGCGCTGCGCCCAAGGTGTTCAGGGCGCGGGCTATATCTTTAGTGGCCGCGTGGGCGGCGTCAATGCAGTAGGCGCGGTAGGTGCTCTCTATGTCCAGGGAAATGCGGGCGCCGGGGTGTTCTTCCGAGGCTTGGTGGAATACCTCTTCGAACCTGGAGCGAATGCGGTCGAGCTTATCGTTGTCCCGGCTGCGGATTTCTCCGTCTAGGAAAGCCGTCTCCGGGATGATGTTGCGCTTCAGGCCGGCGTCCATCCGGCCGACATTGGCGGTGGTCTCTTCGTCGATGCGGCCCAAGGGAAGCTTGGTGAGAATGCCGGCGGCAATGAGAATGGCGGAGAGCCCCTTTTCGGGCTCCAGCCCGGCGTGGGCGGCGCGGCCGGTGATGTTGGCGGTGACCACGTTCTGGGATGGTGCGGACACGGTGACACGGTTGACCGGGCCCTCACCGTCGAAGACCACGCCGTTCTTCGCGGAAATCATGCTGAAATCGAGGTGGCGCGCTCCAACCAGGCCGCCTTCCTCATGGCGGGTGAATACTACCTCAACGGGTCGGTGGGTCATGTTGGACTCGCGGACGGAATTCAGGGCCTCGAGAACAATGGAGATGCCGGCCTTGCAGTCTCCGCCGAGGATAGTGGAGCCGTCGGAGCGGAGGGTGTCACCCTCGAGGACCGGTTTGATTCCCCGGCCCGGGTCCACGGTGTCCATGTGGGCGGAAAGAAGGAGCGGTTCCCCTTCGCCGGTCAGGTTGGCAATGATATTGCCGTAGGAATCGTGCCGGACTTGGCAGCCGAGGGACTGGAGCCGGGAGGTTAGCTCTTGGTCGATGGCGTCCTCTTCTCCCGAGGGGCTGTCTATCTTGATTAGCTCCACCAGGGTATTCAGCAAGCGTTCTTTCGAGACCAATGAGACCTCCGGACGTGGCTGAGTAGCAAGGTTGGGAACGCCCCGGTGGAGAACTCCGCCGGGGCCGGCCGGGAAAAGCTGGGACCTCTAGGGAGCGGCGGCGACGGCCTTTACTTCCACCAGGATTTCCTCCCTGACGAGGCCGCTGATGACCAGCAGGGTGTTGGCCGGATAGCCGCCGCCGGGGAAGATTTCCGGGAAAACCTCGGAACGGGCGGCGAAATAGGGGTCGACGGACTCCCTGCCCACCAAGTAGGTAGTGAATTCGAGGACGTTTTCGAAGGAGAGTCCGGCGTGCTCCAGGATAGCGCCGATGTTACGAAAGACCTGCTTGGTCTGGGCGCCGACGTCGCCGGGGCCGACCAAGTTGCCGGCTTGGTTTACGCCAACCTGCCCGGCGATGTACAAGAGGCTTCCGCAATTGACCTTGACGGCGTGGGAGTAGGTCCCCAGGGGTTGCGCCACGGTGGGCGGGTTCATAATCGTTCTTTCGAGCTGGGGCATTGATTCACCTCCCTGGGTGCGAATGGGGGGTCGGGACTTCTTTGCGGTCCAAGCCCCATTATAGCGTCAGCGGCGGGATACGGCGGCCTTTGCACAGGAGTTGAAGGAGCGATCGTGGGCCGGTTGCTGCGGGATTCCCGAACCCCTGCAAGCCTTCCGGGAGCCATGCAGTCTTCCGGGAGAAGGAGGGATGAACGCGGTCCGGATGGTATACTCCGGCCATGAGCGGAGAGGCTGGCAGCAGGCCGCTGGTGGGCGTTGGTGTGGTGTTTGTGAAAGAGGGACGAGTGTTTCTGGCCAGGCGCCGTGGCTCCCACGGAGAGGACAGTTGGGCGTCGGCGGGCGGACACTTGGAGTTGGGCGAGACCTTGGAAGAGTGTGCCCGGCGGGAGGCGTTGGAGGAACTGGGAGTGTCGGTGGGGAGCCTTCGATACCTGTGCCTGAGCAATATCATAGCCTACGGCAAGCACTACGTAGATGTGGAGTTCCTGGGGGACATCGGGGAACAGGAACCGGCTTTGGTGGAGCCGGAAGCTTTTTCGGAGTCGGGTTGGTTCCCCTTGGACAGCCTTCCCCAACCTTTGTTCCAAGCAGTGTGGTACGCCTTGGACAGCCTCAAGACAGGACGAAATTACTATCCCGGCAGGACCGGCGGGCCCGGCAGGACCGGCGGGCCGGAAGAACCCAAGGAGGGATGAATGGCAAGCAAGAAGGGCCGCGGCCTGCTGATGGTGTATTGCGACGTTCCCCTGGAAGTGGAGGATGAGTTCAACCGGTGGTACAACGAGGAGCATATTCCCGAACGGCTGAGCATTCCGGGGGTGTTGAGCGCGGCGCGCTACGAGGCGATTGAAGGGAGTCCCAAGCACTTGGCGTGCTACGAGCTTTCGGAACCGGAGGCGTGGCACTCGCCCGAGTGGCAATACTGGCTGGACAACCCGACGCCTTGGTCGCAGCGTATGTCGCCCAGCGTGGTGGCCACGACGTACATTCGAAACCTGTACCGGCTTATTTATCCGGCGGGAGTGGACCAGGAGACTTCAGACGCAGAAATGGCCCCGGTGCTGCTGGTGGGCCGTATGTCGATTCCGGTGGACTTGGAGGAACGGTTCAACGAAGCCTACAACGGAGAGCGGCTGCCCAAGTGCTACTCGGTGCCCGGCTACATCCGGGGGAGGCGCTTCGAGGCGACGATGGGGGAGCCCAAGTACACTACGCTGCATGAAATGGCGTCTGAAGAAGTTGCCAGGTCCCGGGAATGGAGCGAATGGACTGCCGGGTACACTCCGGTGTGGTCCGGGGAGGTAAGGCCCCACATGGCGCACGTTCCCGGTTCGCCGGGGATATACCGGCGCACTCTTCCGGTCTAGAGGCTGACCTGCTTTCCAGGGGACAGAGGGGGTTGGGAGACCCGCGGGAGCGGCGGACCTGCTGAGAGTTCTGTCACGTGTCACGCCTTCGTGGAAACCGCCGGAGCGGCGGGCGGTTTTCGGCTACCGATTTTTGGTTTTCTTTATATACCATTTCTAAGATTTGGTATCGGATTTACGCCTCAATCAGCTATAAATCTGATATAATAACGTTAACCAACAAAGCTGATTTTCCCCGGTATTTTCCTCCTTTTTTTGAAGGCCCCTCGAACCTGCTTTGGCGGAATTAATTTAGTGGCGGGCGGTTATGCAGGAAACTTCGAACTCCAACTACACCGCGAAGGATATCCAAGTCCTGGAGGGCTTGGAAGCGGTACGGGTCAGGCCCGGGATGTACATCGGGAGCACCGACCAACGGGGCCTGCACCATCTCATTTATGAAATCCTGGACAACGCGGTTGACGAGGCTATGGCCGGGTTCTGCAACCGGGTGGATATTTCCATCAGCCAGGACGGGGTTATCTCGGTGACGGACAATGGCAGGGGCATCCCGGTGGATGTCCATCAGACTACCGGAAAGTCCGGGTTGGAAACGGTGATGACCACGCTGCACGCCGGAGGGAAGTTCGGGAGCGGCGCCTACAAGGTAACCGGCGGACTGCACGGGGTCGGCGGGTCGGTGGTCAACGGGCTGTCCCAGCACCTCAGGGCCGAGGTCCACAGGGGGGGCTGGAAGTATTACCAGGAATACGCCCGGGGCATCCCCTTGGGGAAGCTGGTCAAGGAAGAAAGGACCCAAGACCAGGGCACGATTATTTCCTTCCGACCTGACCCGGAGATTTTCCCAAACATTGATTACGACTTCGACATTCTGACTTCCCATTTCAAAGAGATTGCCTTCCTGAACAAGGCGCTGGAGATCCGTTTCACCAGCCGCTGGCACGACCAGCAGCGCCAGCACGACGTGGAGAGGGTGTACTTCTTTGACGGCGGCATTGCCAACATGGTGCGGAATTTCAACCGAAACCGGCGGGTGATGCAGACCGTACCGTTCTACTACGAAAAGACGATGGACAACACCGCCGTGGAAGTGGCGGTGCAGTACAACGATTCCTACAGCGAGACGGTCTTTTCCTTTGCCAACTGCATCAACACCGAGGAGGGAGGCTCCCACCTGACGGGGTTCCGTTCGGCGCTGACCCGGGTGATCAACGACTACGCGAGGAAGCAGGGGTTCATCAAGGAGGACCAGCCCAACCTGACGGGGGAGGATGTGAGGGAGGGGCTGGCGGCGGTGGTAAGCGTTAGGCTGACCGATCCCCAGTTCGAGGGGCAAACCAAGACCAAGCTCGGCAATGCCGAGGTGCGAGGAATAGTGGAATCGGTGGTGGGCGAGGGCCTGTCCCGCTACTTGGAAGAGAACATGGCCGAAGCCAAGCGGGTTGTGGACAAGTGCTTGACTTCGCAGAAGGCCAGGGAAGCGGCCAAGAGGGCCAGGGAGCTGGTTATTCGGAAAAATGCCCTCGATGGCTCTTCCCTACCGGGAAAACTGGCGGACTGCGCCGAGAGGGACCCGGCCAAGTCGGAACTCTACATTGTGGAGGGCGAGTCGGCCGGGGGCTCGGCCAAGATGGGCCGGGACCGGCGGTTCCAGGCGATTTTGCCCCTGAAGGGCAAGATACTGAACGTGGAGCGGGTACTGCAGCAGCCGGACAAGATTCTGGGCCACGACGAGATACGGGCGGTGGTGGCGGCAGTGGGCGCCGGGGAGGGCGAAGAGTTCGACCCGTCGAAGGTGCGTTACCAGAAGGTCATCATCATGACCGACGCCGACGTTGACGGTTCCCACATCAGGACCCTCATTCTGACGTTCTTCTACCGTCGAATGCAGGCTCTGATTGACAGCGGATACCTGTACATAGCTCAGCCTCCCCTGTACCGGGTGCAATCCGGCCGGAACATACAGTACGCCTACAGCGAAGGGGAAAAGGACGGCATGTTGACCCAGCTAAACGGGGCGCGCAACATCCACGTGCAGCGCTACAAGGGGCTGGGAGAGATGAACCCGGACCAACTCTGGGAAACGACAATGAACCCGGAGACCAGGCAGATGCTGACGGTCAAGGCGGAGGACACTCCGGAAGTGGAGGACGTGTTTACCACGCTGATGGGTGAAGTGGTGGCCCCGCGAAAGAGCTTCATTGCAGCCCATGCCCGAAGCGTCACGAACTTGGACGTCTAGCAGTTCAACCGCCTAAATTTCTCCTGGAAGGCAGCACGGAGGAGTTTTCCCGTGATTCCCCTAAGGTAGTGAATGGGCAGGGAGGCAAAGCGGGATTCAGGGATTGGGGCAGGGTCTCTGAAAGGGCTCAGCCGGCCCGGAATAGTTGTTGAAAGTTCGGGCGCAGGGTTTATAATTAGAGGGCTTGTTTCATGGCCGGGCAGATTTGCCCGGCTAATCTTTGAAACCGCCATGCAAGAGAGAGCCGGGGCAGGCCCAGCTTAGCCCCTGCAGACATTCTCCGGAGGACTGTATTGCCCGCCAAGAAAACCGCCCGCCAAGCCGTAAAGCGCGCTGCAAGAAACAGAAGCGCCCGCACCGCCACCAGGACTACCCTGAGCGCCGCTGCCCGGTCGATTGACTCGGGTGATGCCGACGCGGCGGAGCAGGCAGTCCAGGCAGCTATCAGCAGCTTAGACCGGGCGGTGCAGAAGGGCGTGCTGCACAAGAACAGTGCCTCGCGACGCAAGTCCCGTCTCACCATCAAGTTCAACCGCCTGCTTTCCGGAGATCCGCCTTCCGGCAGCGTAGCCAGCGCCCCCGCCCGGTCGGGTCAGAGGTCCGGCTCGGCAAGACGCCAGGGCCGCCGCCGTTCCCGCTAGTCGGCCATCAGCTTTGTATTGATTTGGCAAAGAGGGCAACCCTTGTGGTTGCCCTACCGATATCTGATATTTCCATAAGGGCGCCCACAGGGGACGCCCTTATCACCAGCCGACCGCCCTCACACAGGGCCGGTTGCGGCTCCCCGCTGGCCGCTAGTGTTATCGCACCCAGATTTTGTGACGCGCGGGCATTGACAGCGGGGCCAACCTTCACTAGTCTAATTACAGAACACACGTTTTATTCTGAACCAGAAAGAAGGTTGTATGACTTCCAGCAGAAAGATGCCCGAGAGGCGCCGCCGCATCCTGAATTTCATTCAGGAGTACATTTCCGATTATGGAATTCCACCCTCGGTGAGGGACGTCCAGAAGGCCTGCGAGGTAAGCTCCACCTCGGTGGTGGACTACAACATACGGATGCTGGAGCGGGACGGATACCTGAACCGGAGGCCCGACGTTGCCCGGGGGCTGGAGGTGCTGGACGAGGATGGGCAGCCCATGTCGAACGCGCCGCGGGTGCAAGTCGTGGGGAATATTGCGGCGGGAAGCCCGCTGCCTGCTTTCTCAACAGAAGGAGCCGAGTCCAGCGCCGAATACGATACGGTGGAAATATCGCCGGACCTGCAAAGGCGTCACGGCAAGATGTTCGGGCTGATGGTGAAGGGCACGTCGATGATAGACGCCCTGATTGACGATGGCGACGTGGTGATAATCAAGCCGTCACAACAGGCGGAAACCGGAGAAATGGTGGTGGCGTGGCTCAAGCGCCAGGAGGAGGCCACGCTGAAGAAGTTTTATCCCGAGGGAGAACGAATCAGGTTGCAGCCGGCCAACAGCCAGATGGGCCCGATATATTGTGACGCCGGCGACGTGGAGATTCGCGGGAAGGTGGTGGCAGTAATCAGGAAGTTTTCCTGAGACCGGCGCCGGCCGCCGGCAGTTGTGGTTGATAGTCCCCCTCGCCTTTCGACGGAGACCGTAAGACGAGGGGGACTTTGACGTAAGGCTCCGGGCGTTGGGCCGCAGAGCGGGGCGATGGGATAGCAGGCGGTTATAGGGAGGGTTTCCGGTACCAGCCCCACGCCGGATGCGGGCTGGCTGTCTCATTGGGAGACGAGAGTCTCCCAGAGGCAGGCGGCTCTGCCGTGGAGAAGCCGAAGGCCCTCATTTCATACTGTTGGCGAGGGCTCCGTAGGTTGCTACGATGAAGGGCACGCAGTAGGTAAGGGGCACTTTCCAGTACAGGGCTCCGGTGAAACTGCCGGAGAAGATGGCGTCACCTTGGTTCAGCAGGGTGAGAACCGTTCCGACCAACAGGGCGACGGCCAGAGACCTCTTTATCATGGGCCAGTGCCGCAGGGCGCAGGAGAGACACTTGACAACTTCTTCCGCGACCCGGCCTGATCCTGATTTGTCCTTGGCCTTGAACCCAAAGGCACGGCGCCGTTCCAGGACCCGCCCGCAGGGCTGACATTTTAGGCTGGTGGAAATGGCTTCCACCTCGCTTGGCGTAGTTGGATTCTGGGGGCGGCCGGGAGTGAGTCAGGGGGGCCGCGGCAATTCGGGGTATTCTAGGTAGTGCCTTCAGGGAATGTCAATTGAGACAGTTTCTGGTACTAGTCCAGAACTGCCAGGCGGTGTGTCCTTCGGCGAGCTCAGGACGAAGGCGTTCTGATAGGGGCAGCGTCCCGAGTTGGAACTGTTACGGCCGGGAAGGAGCGATTGTGAGAGGGCCGGGGCGGCCTTATACTGTGGACAGTCCTATTTGCCCAGCGAGAGTTAGATGTACGATTTCCATACGCATACGTTTCTCAGTGACGGAGTTCTATCCCCGATTGAGCTAATCCGGAGGGCGATGACCAACGGTTACACCGCCATCGGAGTTACGGACCACGTGGGCATCGGCAACTTGGAGTACGTGGTCAAAACCTTGGTGACGGACTGCGCCCAAGCCACGAAGAGGTGGGATATCCTGGCGGTGCCCGGAGTTGAAATCACTCACGTGCCCAAGGAGGACATCGACTTGGTGGCCAGAACGGCAAAGGAGCTTGGGGCCAAGCTGGTGAACGTTCACGGGGAGACCATGATAGAACCGGTGGAGCCGGGCACCAACGAAGCGTCGGTGCGTTCGCCGTGGGTGGACGTGCTTGCCCACCCTGGGTTGATCACCGAGGCGGAAGCCCAGTTGGCCTCTGAGAATGGAGTGTTCCTGGAAGTTTCAGCCAGAAGAGGCCACAGCCTGAGCAACGGCCACGTGGTGAAGGTAGCAAGGGCGGCCGGAGCATCTCTGATTCTGGACTCCGACGCCCACGAACCCGGCGACCTGCTTACGCCGGCCCTGACCAGAAAGATATTGCTGGGGGCGGGGCTGTCGGGAGATGATATCCAGATGGTGCTGGAGAGGAATCCCCAAGCGCTCCTTGCCCGGTTGGGTGTCCAGCGAGCCCCCGTACCTTCGGCGGCTTAAACTTGGACACCGAAATCTCGGTCCGGGGTAGGGCCTGGGGCTAGGACTTACCGATGCGGAAGACCTTGGTACCGCACACAGGGCAAACACCTTGGGTAGCCGGGCGGCCGTTTTTGAGGGTGACCTGCTGAGGGTTGCTTATCTCCTGCTTGCTCCGGCACTTGAAACAGTAAGCTTCCATGAATATACCCCCCAAGTTTTCGGAAGTGCCTGCCTGAAATCGAAACCCGAGAGAACCGGGCTTCCTCTCCAGCCTTGGCGCCCCACTTAACCGGCAGAAATCTCCGAGACAGTAAGGCTTCGCGGCCCAGTTCGGCCCGCATCCCCCGGTTCTCCCGGCCAAGCAACCATACATGGACGGTTAGCTTGGGACAGCAGCGCAGGGACAGCCCGACAAATATACAAGCTGGCCGGGTTTTGTCAAGGGTGTTCGGGCGTGGCTGGTGGGGCGAATCAGGCTTGAAAGCAGGGGGGGTGGCTGCTGTACCCGAGTTGGGGGCAGGGCCATCTATTCGTTGAGAAGGGAAATAAGGGATGGCAGGGAAGGGGAACTACTCTTGGGTCAGGCTGGAGGGGGCGTAGGGAGAGGGCTCGGGCAGCCGGAACACCTTAACCGGCTTCAGGGAAGAACTGGAGCGGTCAAACCGCACCACGGCCAGGAAACGACCGTCGGGACTGTAGGCCCGGAACTCCTCTGCGTAGCCGGCGTCCACCATTGGAGTGGGGGCGGCTACGGCTTGCCCGTTGAGCAGGAGGCGTTCGGCGGAAGCGCTAACGACGGTGGTCCTCAAACTGCGCAACAGCCAGTCGGCGGGCAAGAGGTGACGCCGCCAGTCCTGGGAACCGGGGTTTTCCTGGAGGGTTTCCAAAGTGAGCGAGTTCTTGGCATCAAACCCGCCGCAGTACAAACGCTCCAACTCAGTGACGTGGCCGCCGCACCCCAAGAGTTGCCCTAAGTCGTGGGCCAGTGACCGGATATACACTCCGGGGCCGCTCTCTACTTCCATGACAATGCGGGGCAGGTCCCATTCAAGGACTTCGATACTATAGATTTCCACAGGCCGCGGCTGACGCTCTACCTCAACGCCGGCACGGGCCAGCTTGTACAGGCGCTGGCCATTCACCTTGACCGCGCTGTACATGGGAGGGGTCTGGTTAATTGAGCCTACGAAGGAATTGATGGCAGGCAATACCACAACCGGGGTGATGTGGGAAACTGGGGAGGTCTCCACGACCCTGCCTTCGGCGTCGTAGGTGTCGGTGGCCACTCCCAGGAGGACTTCCAGCCGATAACGCTTGCGGCCTCCCACGACGTATTCCATGAGACGGGTGGCTTGGCCGAAGCAAATTGGCAGGACGCCCCGGGCCATGGGGTCCATGGTGCCCCCGTGGCCGACCTTTTGGCCTGGGCCAGCCAGCCGCTTGATGCGCCGGACGGCTTCCATGGAGGTAATGCCGGAGGGCTTGTAAAGGTTGAGCAGCCCGCTTATCTGGTCGATGCCCGCGGGCGGTCTTTTTCTGGCCATGATGTCAGGTGTCCGGAATGAGGTGTGGATGGTCAGGCCGGGTTTTGCCCCACTGGTGTGTGGTCTTCTTCGTCTTCCCTCAACCGGTCCATCAATTGCAATAACTGGTCGGCGTCCTCAATGGTGGTGTCCATGGAGAAGGTGAGGAAAGGGACGTAGCGCAGGGCCAAGCGGCCCCGGAGTTCCTTGCGGATGAATGCGGCGGCGGACCGTATGCCCTCCAAGGCTTCTTCCTTAGCAGCAGAGTCACCCATGACGCTAAGGGAGACTTGGGCGGAGCGCAGGTCCTGGGAGGTCTTGACACTGGTGATGCTGATGACCCCGGTCAACCTGGGGTCTTTGACATGGCGGGAAAGAAGCTGGCTGATTTCGGTGCGCAGCAGTTCGTTTACCCGGTCGATACGTCGGTTCATTCCGGCCCCCAAGGTAGAGGATGGGCAGCGGGATGGAAGAGGAGCCTGCCCAAGCCGGGGTTAACGCCTTCCTCTCTCCTGCCGGTGGGTTTCCAGCAGATCTCCCTGTTGGAAGTCATTGAAGCCCTGCAGAATGATGCCGCAGTCCCCGCCCACGTTGATCTCGGTGACTTCGTCGCGGAAATGGCGAAGGCTGTCAATGACAGTTTCGTGCAACAACTGGCCTTCGCGGAGTACTCTGACGCTGGCCCCCCGGGTGATGCGGCCTTCCAAGACCCGGCACCCGGCTATTTGCACTCCCCGACGGGAGGGGAATATCTCGCGAATTTCAGCGCGGCCGACCATCACGTCGGTGTAGACCGGCTCCAACATGCCTTGGAGGGCCAGAGACACGTCGTCGATCAGCTGATAGATGATGTTGTATTGACGTATTTCTACGCCCATACGCTCGGCCAGACGTTCGGCGCTGGGCTCGGCGCCCACGGAAAAGGCTATTACGACGCCTTCCGAAGAGCTGGCCAGCATGACGTCGGATTCGGTGACTGCCCCGGAACCGGAGTGGAGCACCCGGACCCTCAGGTCTTCTTCGGTCAGTTGTTCCAAGGCTTGCCGGACTGCTTCGACGCTGCCCTGTACGTCGGCCTTGAGGACCAAGTTCATTTCCTTAGCCGTTCCGGCCCCTTGGTGGACCACTTCTTCCAAGGTCAGGGCCCGCACTTGGTTCTGCTGGGATGAAGCTGCCTTGTCCCGGTCTTCCGCCAAGCCACGGGCGGCGCGTTCGCTGCCCACCACCGACAGGAGGTCTCCAGCTTGGGGTGTGGAGTTGAAGCCCAGTATTTCTGCGGGCACACCCGGCGTGGCTTCTTTAAGGGGTTGACCTTGGTGGTCGTTCATCGCCCGGACCCGGCCCCAAGAGCTCCCGGCAGAGACGTAGTCGCCCACCCTCAAGGTGCCTTCCTGAACCAGCACGGAGGCGGTGGGACCCCGCTTGCGGTCCAACCGGGCCTCAATGACGGCCCCGGAGGCCTGTTTGTTTGGGTTGGCCTTGAGTTCGGCCAGTTCGGCAACCAGCAGGATGTTCTCCATCAGGTCGCCGATGCCATCCCCTGTCCTGGCGGAGACTTCGGAGGAAACGATATCACCTCCCCAGTCTTCCACCAACAGTTCCTGTTCGCTCAGCTGGCGCTTGACCCGCTCCGGGTCAGCCCCGGGCAGGTCCATCTTGTTTATTGCAACGATTATCGGGACGTCGGCCGCCTTGGCGTGGTTCATGGCCTCGATGGTCTGGGGCATGATTCCGTCGTCGGCGGCGACCACGAGCACTGCAATGTCGGTAACCCGGGCGCCCCTGGCGCGTATGGCGGTGAAGGCGGCGTGGCCGGGAGTGTCCAGGAAGGTGATGTCCTGATCGTTGAAGCGGGCCTGGTAGGCCCCAATGTGTTGGGTGATGCCGCCGGCTTCACGCTCCGCTACCTGGGTGTTCCTGATGGTGTCCAGCAAGGCTGTCTTGCCGTGGTCAACGTGGCCAAGGATAGTGACCACGGGCGGACGGGGGCTTTGCTCCTCGGCCTCGCTGTCTGTGGCAGAGCCGGAGGCAACGGTTTTGGTTGCTTCTTCCGGCTCCGCCATGGTGGTGCGGATGCCGAAGGCGGAAGTGACGAGGGTGGCCATCTGGTAGTCGATGACTTGGTTCATGGAGGCCATAATCCCGTTGCGCATCAATTGCTTGATAACGTCGATGGGATTCTGGTCCACCAGCTCGGCCAAACGCTGCACGCTCAAGGTTTCCGGCAATACCAGAACCCTAGGTTGGCTGCGGCGGGACGAAGCGCCACGGCGGGGAGTTGCCTCACCGGCCGATTGGGTGCCTACTGCTCCGGGTCGTCCGTCGGATGTCATGGTTCATATCTCCGAAGGCTGGCCCGCCATCAATTCCAGGTAGGAAGAGTACAACCGGTCGCGGTCCTCTACCGTCAGACTGGTCTTGAGGCTGCGCTCTAAAGTGTGACGCCGGGCTCCGTCTTGCCAGCAATCCCGTTCCCGGCAGAGATAGGCACCGCGCCCGGGAGTTTTGCCGGCCCCGTCCACTTGGAGGGAGCCCTGAGGGGTCCTCACGATGCGCACCAACTGAGCTTTCGGCAGTTTCCTGCCGCAGGCAGTGCAGGTACGTTCGGGAATGTGTCTTCGCTTGGCCAAACTAACACCAGAATCCGGGAGCGACTGAAAGATGATGCCCGCGGTTTACAATCTGGCTTGGCTGGCGGACCCCACTCTAATTTTTGGCCCGGAAGGGTTGAAGAAGGAGTTATCGACCACCCCGCCGTCCACCCCGGTTTCCACCGCCCCGGTTTCCCCTGCCGGCGCGGCGGCCGCCGCGGACATCCTCTATCAGGTCCTCGGCGAACCTGATCTTGCCGGCATCGGGGGTAAGCAAGGGCACTTGGGGCAATTCCGGCAGGTCGAAATCGGCGTCGTCCTCGTCTCCTTCTTCCTCTACCGCTTCCACGTCGTCTATGGTGAAAGACTGTAGCTCATCGACGCTGAGACCGGCGAACGCATCTTCTTCCACAAGCTGTGGAGTTTCCCCGGCAGCCTCCTCTTCCTCCCGCATGAGAGCTTCAAGCAGTTCGTCTTCGTCTACAGTTGCGACTGTATCGACCGTATCCGGCTGCGCAGTCTCGTCTTCGCTTGTGACTACTTCAGGGGTGGCAGCAATGCCCTGCTCCTCCTCGGAAGCTTCCTCAGTGACCTCAAGGACATCCTGTGGCTGCGTGACTGCGTCCTCTGCCTCAACGGGCGGTTCTTCTTCGACCTCGGGTACTTGGGCCGCCAATTCGGCTTCCAATTCTCTCTGCCGCAGCCTGGCCTCTCTGATCTCTTCCCACTCGGTCATGCCCTTGATATCCAAACGCCAACCGGTAAGGCGGGCCGCCAAGCGGGTGTTCTGTCCCTCTTTGCCTATGGCCAGGGAGAGCTGACGGTCTGGAACAACGACCATGGCGGTCATGGTGTCGGGGGAAAGCTCGACCTCTACGGCCTCGGAGGGGCTCAAAGCCTTGGCGATAAAGACCCTGGGGTCCGAGTCCCAGGGGACAACGTCGATCTTCTCTCCCTGAAGCTCGTTGACTATGCTTTGAATCCTGTTGCCGCGCACTCCGATGCAGGAGCCCACCGGGTCGATGCCTGGCTGGGTGGAGCTGACGGCTACCTTGCTGCGGATGCCTGCTTCCCTGGCGATGCCCTTGATTTCAACGATGCCGTTGTAAACCTCTGGGACCTCAATCTCGAACAAGCGCTTCAGGACGTTGCGGTGACTGCGGGAGACCAGTATCTCCGGCCCCTTGGGGGAATTCCGGACACTGACGACATAGGCCTTTATGCGCTGTCCCTTCCGGTATCGCTCGGTGGGGACCTGCTCCTCATAGGGCAGGATGGCTTGGGCGCGGCCCAAATCCACCAGGATGGTGCGGCCGGACTCGGTCTGGTCGATTACGCCGGAGATGATGTCCTCTTCATGCTGCAGGAACTCTTGGTACAGGAGCTCCCGTTCAGCCTCGCGCAGGCGTTGGAGGACCACCTGCTTGGCGGTCTGGGCGGCGATGCGGCTGGCATTGTGGGGCAGAGGTTCCTGAGCGGCAATCTCGTCGCCAAGAACGGCGCTTTTCTTGATGCCTTGGGCGTCGTTTACGCTGATTTCCCGGTCGGTGTCCTCGACCGTTTCGACCACGGTCTTGAGGGCGTAGACGCTTACTTCCCCGGTGTTGGGGTTCAGCTTGACCGAAATGTTCTGACCCGACGCCGGATTATCTTTCTTGAAGGCCGAGGCCAAAGCTACTTCAATGGCCTGCAGCACCTGCTCCCTGGGCAGGTGTCGTTCGGCAGCCAGTTGGGTCAACGCTATCAGAAAGTCGCTTTTCATGGCGATGCGCCCTCTCGTCAAGTCTACCGGAACTTGACCATGCCTCACTACAGCAAGAAAGCGGGTGTCCCCCGCTTCCTATCGTAGAAACTATATTGGTTTAGTATAGCATTGGAGTAATGGCCATTCAAGGGTGAGAGGCTGGTCCGGAGCCTACCACCAGATTTTTCCTTGAGACTCCTTGGCCAACTGCTGGTAGTCCTTGGTCCAGAGGCTGGTGCTGAGGTATTTCCAACCGCCGTCGGCCAGCAGGCAGACGATGTTTCCGCTTTCCATCCGCTCGGCTTGGCGCAGTGCGGCGTATACCACGGACCCGGAGGATACGCCGGCAAAGATGCCTTCCTGATGCAATAGCTCCTGGGTGGTGCGGAAGGCATCCAGGCTGCTGACCAGCATGCGGGAGTCCAGCAAGTTCAGGTCCAAGATTGGCGGAATAAATCCTTGGTCCAAGTCCCGCAGGCCGGAGATGAAGTCGTCGGGCTCGGGAGCGACGGCCACGACTTTGATTTCCGGATTGTGCTCCTTCAGCCGGCGGCCCACCCCCATCAGGGTGCCGCCGGTGCCCAGCCCGGCGACGAACATGTCCACGTTGGGGAGGGTGTTGATGATTTCCTGCCCGGTGGTCTCGTAGTGGGCACCGGGGTTGCCAGCGTTCCCGTACTGGTAGGGCATGAAGTAGTCGTGGGGCCGCTTTTCCAGCAAGTCCTGGGCAACGTCTATGGAGCCGTTGGTGCCTAGGGAGCCGTCGGAGTTGATGATTTCGGCCCCGTAGGCCTGAAGGAGTTGGGCGCGCTCGACGCTGACGTTTTCGGGCATGACGACTGCCAGCTTGTAGCCCCGGAGCCGGGCCACCATGGCCAGGGAGATGCCGGTGTTGCCGCTGGTGGGTTCCAAGATGGTGCGGCTGCCGCTGAGTTCGCCGTCCCGCTCAGCTTGGTCGACCATCTTAAGGGCGATGCGGTCCTTGACGCTGCCGGTAGGGTTCTGTCCCTCAAGCTTGGCAAAAATGCGCACGTCTTCCTTGGGGCACATGCGCTGGAATTCCACCATCGGCGTGTTGCCGATGGCTGACAGGATTCCCTTGTAAGCTGCTCCAGTTATCATGTCCGGCGAATAGCGTGCGGCTCTTGAGTCCCCTGAAATGATGGCCCGTCGACGGGAGCCGATGGTGAATAATGGCTAGTTGGAAGCGGCGGCAGCCACTTGGTGGGTCTCCGGTTCCCCCAAACCGCAGAAGATTTCGTAGTCGATCAGTTCCGTGACGGTTGGGTTGTCACCGCACAAGGGGCAGGCAGGATTGCGCCTGAGCCTGACCTCCCGGAAGTTCATGCTGAGGGCGTCCACCAGCAGGAGGCGGGAACTCAGGTTCTCCCCAATGCCCAGGAAGAGCTTCAGAGCCTCGGTGGCCTGAATGCTGCCCACCAGGCCGGTCAACGCGCCCAGGACACCGGCCTCGGCGCAGTTGGGCACCATGCCCGGAGGAGGAGGAGAGGGGAACAGGCAGCGGTAGCAGCCTTCGCCCGGGATAAAGACGGTGGCCTGGCCGTCGAAAATCAGGATGCTGCCGTCCACCAGGGGCTTTCCTGCCAAGTAGCAGGCATCATTTACCAAGTAACGGGTGGCGAAGTTGTCGGCCCCGTTAATCACCAAGTCGTACTGGCTGATGACTTCCATGGCGTTGTCAGACTCGAGACGGTCGCCGTGCATCACCACGTTCACGTCGGGGTTGTAGGCGGCGATGTTGTCCTTGGCCGATTCCAGCTTAGGGCGTCCCACGTCGGAGGTGTGATGGAGGATTTGCCTCTGCAGGTTGGAAACTTCCACCACGTCGAAGTCCACTATTCCCACGGTGCCGACACCGGCCAAGGCCAGGTAGATTGCCGAGGGAGAACCGAGGCCGCCGGCCCCGACTATCAGCGCCTTGGACTGCATCAGCTTGCGCTGGCCGCTGCTGCCAACATCGTTCATTATAATGTGGCGGCTGTACCGTTTGACTTGGTCCGGGGTCAGTGTCAAGGGTTGCTGGGCCATTTTGATTCTCCTCCTTGCTCTCTTGAAAGGGCTGTTTACAGACAAAACCTGCGCTTGCACCGGGTCGCTTCCGCCGGATGGGCGCAGGAATGACTAAAGGCCGGGCGGTGCCATTACTGGGTGCGTCAGGCCAACTGTCCTGCCAGGTAACGCTGGCGCTGGGCCAAGTCGGCCAGGGTGATACTGGTCAAGACTTGGTTAACGGCGTCCTCAACCGACTTCCAGACTTCCTGCTGGGCGCAGGACTCGGAGAGAACGCAGTCCTTAGGGTTGATGAAACAGTCCAAGGGAGAGGCGTTGCCGTCGAGCGTTGTCATGATCATGCTTATGGTTATTTCCCGGGGATCCCTGGCCAGCCGGTGGCCGCCTTGAGGTCCACGCCGGCTGGTGACAAATCCGAACTTGTTGAGGGTTGTCATCAACTGGTCCAAGTAGGCTTCCGGGATGCCCTGCCTGGAGGCTATTTCGGCGGTCTGCACGTAGGCTTCGCCATACTTGGAGGCCAATTCCACTAGGGCTCGAACCCCATAGTCCACTTTCATGGGGACCTTCATGCTAGTCACCTCCAGCGACGCACTACCCCGCCTAAAGGCGAATTATAGCACCTGCCAAGGGCATATCCAATATTGTCTATCGGTGGGGTCAACAATGGCCGGGCATGAAGGGAAGAGAGTGACTGCTTCATTCCGGCGGGCTGCCCTGAGAGTCATCCAGGACGGAGGGGCCGGACTGCCTGGAGGGGTTTACCAGGCTGTAGGTGCCCAGGCCCTTGGCGATTAACGCCCCGTCCTGATTGGTTACCTCCATTTCACCCACTATCAGCCGGCGTCCCCGGCTGACAATGTTGGCCGTGGCAGTGAGGTTCCCTTCCCTGGCGGGGGCAATGAAGTTGAGCTTCAATTCCACTGTAACGGCCAGTTGCCCAGGCTCCATCAAGGAACGCACGGCCCGGTGAAAGGCAAAGTCTGCCAGGGTGACTATGAGACCTCCTTGGACAGCGCCTGCCGCCTGTTTGTGTTTTTCCTTGATTTGCATCAAGGCGGAGCCGCGCCCGTCTTGGGATATGCCGGCGACCATTTCCAGCAACCGGGCAAACGGCGAATCATACGGGTCCTGGTTGCCCGCTTGTTCTGAAGGCATGTGCGTGTGCTCCTTGCATCCGGAAAGTCCGGGCTGCCCTGTGATGGGTGAAGTATAACCCCACACTGGTCAATGTTCCCTGATTGCTTGCCAGGAAGGTGAGTGTTCCGATGCAGCGCGTTGACGGTATTTGACGGTGTATGTCTATAATCTCTTTCGTTCCAACCCAGACGGGTCATGCGGGCCTAGCCGGGAAGCTGGAACGGGACGACCATCTTTCAAGGGGAGGAGCAAGGCCAAGAAATGGCTAAGGGTGTGCTGGTAGCCTTTGGGATAATGGTGGTGTGTTTCCTGATTCCTATAGCCCACTTTGTACTGGCGCCGGCGTCACCTTTTATCGGGGGGTACTTTGGAATCTCCCACGCCTCTTCCCACGGCGGCTCGCCTTCGGTGAAGTCGTTTATTTTCGGGTGCTTGCTCGGCTCGGTCGCCCTGATCATCCTGGTGGCGGCAGCGGCCGTTATAACGGTATTGGCCGAGGACAGGCGGATTATCTTCGTTGCCTGGGGAGGCGCGGCGGTCTTGACGTTTTACACCGCCAGCATGGGCGGGCTTGGGGCCATGTTCTACCAAGTACGCCAAGGTCCGGCGAGGCCGGATTTGCCCTAAGGGCAACTTACCGGAGAGGGCAGGCGCGGGAAGATTCCGAGCCCCGGCCTGCAGAGCGCCGGCCCGCTAAATTCCAAAAGGCTGGAATTCTTGCCAGTGATTCTCAACGATACTCTATTCCGGCCAACTACTTGGCCGTTTCATCCCCAATTCTATGTATTCTGACCAGATCCGCCAGCACTTGGAGGCCCTCCGGGATGGGCGGCAGGGTGTTGAGGACGTCTTGGAGGCCCTGCGCAACCTGCCTTATGAGGACTTGGATTTTGCCAAGGTTGACCACCATCGCCCGCTGCGCACGGGCTTCCCGGAGGTGGTGCTGGGCAGAGGCAAGACCCCGGAGCAGGTATCCCGGATAGTTGCAGCGCTGGCCGGAAGGGGCAACCCGGTCCTGGTTACGAAGACCGACCAACGGGCATATGACGAGTGCCTGACGCGCACGCCTGAAGCTGAGTTCAACGCACTTTCCGGGACCATAGTAGTTCCATCACCGAATCCCATTCCCAAGATGGAGGGAGTATTAGTGGTAACGGCAGGCACCGCCGACCTGCCGGTGGCAGAAGAGGCCGCAGTCACTGCTGAGCTCATGGGCAACAGGGTGGAACGGATAAACGACGTGGGAGTGGCGGGTCTGCACCGCCTGCTGGACGTACTGCCCCGACTCCGTGCTGCTAGGGTCATCGTGGTCACGGCGGGAATGGAGGCGGCCATCACCTCGGTGGTCGCCGGGTTGGTTTCGGCTCCGGTGGTTGCAGTGCCCACCAGCGTGGGCTACGGCGCCAGCTTCGAAGGACTGGCGGCGCTACTGGGGATGATAAACAGCTGTGCGCCCGGGGTGGCGGTGGTCAACATTGACAACGGCTTCGGGGCGGGCTACCTGGCAGCCCGGATCAATGAGATGGGCCAGGGGGCCGGTGACTAGCCGCAGGATTCTGCTGTCCGGGGCCTTGGGAGCGGCGGTAATTGTTGGACTGGCCGGGCTCGGCGATTTCAAGGAAACCGCACGGCAACTGGCTGCATTTCCGGTTTCCCCTTTGGCAGCATCCCTGGCCTTGACGACGCCGAATTTCGCACTCCGGCTGGTCCGCTGGGCTTGATACCTCAAGGCGCTGGAAATCCGGATTCCCGCTTCCGCCAGCGCGCCGGTCTTTCTCGTGGTGGCGGCTACTACGTTGGCGGCCGAAGACAAGCGGGTGATCCTCGTGGCCTGGGGAGGAGCGGTGGTCTTGACGCTTTACACTGCAAGCATGGGCGGGCCGAGGGCCATGCCCTATCAACTCCGGCAGCCTCAGAAGGACTCGGAGACTCCAGGAGAACAGGACACTTGAGCGGCGGAACGCAACCGGGAGGGCCAGTGGATTTAACAAGGTGTTCACAAGAAGTTTACGGAAATTTTACAAAGGAGCCGCGGTAATTGATGTTGCAGCATCTATAATATTGCCGAACATTAGTAGTGCCAGCCCGTCTTGGAGATACTCTTCTGTGTAGCTCATCCACGCCCTACCAACCTCTTTCGATGAACTAACCCGTTTCAAGTTGGCTGAGGGAGCGCCCATGAGGAGACTCGTCGAGCTAGAGGATAGTGAGCGATGGCAATTTGTGAAAGTATAAGTGCCGAGACGAGCGACGCCCGCCTAGCCGAGTCAAATCAGCTAAGGCCTTGGCGTCCGGAGTCAGTTGGATACTGGGTAATTCTTTTGGGCGGCACGGTCCTCAATCAATTAGAACGCGCTCTCAGGCCCTTTGGCATCAGTCCCGTCCAGTTCGCCATTTTGGATATGTGCTACCGAGGAGAGGCCAATACAGTCAGTTCCATATCCCAAGTTATTCCCTTTGATTCCTCCAATGTCAGCCGCCAAGTAGAGCAGTTGTGCAAGAGCGGCCGCCTGAGCAGGAGGCGTTGGCAGTCTGACCGGCGGGTGGTGGAGTTGAGCCTCACTGAAGATGGAAAGGAACTGATGCACCAACTAATTCAGGTAGTGACTGGTGAAGAAGCGCGAAATATGGCCGGCATTTCCAATGACGAAAAGATGACCCTGGTTTCTCTGATGCGGAGGCTTGTAGAGGACTTCGAGGGCCGGCGCTCGCAGGGAGATATGTAGGACAAGCATCTTGTTCTTTAGCTACAGTTGCTCCAGCCCTTGGGTTTTGACAGCCACCGTTCACCATCCAGCATCCCCTTCAGCATTTGCGTTCCCACTGGCATGTATTCCGACCAACTCCGGCGCGGGCTACCTGGCAGCCCAGATCAATGAGATGGGCCAGGGGGCCGGTGACTAACCGCAGACTCCTGCTTTTCGCAGCCATGGGAGCGGCGGTTATTGTTGGGCTGGCCGGGTTCGGCGATTTCAAGGAAACCGCGCGGCGACTGGCTGATTTTCCGGTCTCTCATTTGGCAGCAGCCCTGGCTTTGGCGACGCTGAATTTCGCGCTCCGGCTGGTCCGCTGGGATTGGTACCTCAAGGCGCTGGAAATCCGGATTCCCGCTTCCGCCAGCGCGCTGGTCTTTCTGTCGGGACTGGCCATGTCTGTAACGCCGGGGAAGCTCGGCGAGGCCGCCAAGTGCCTGATGCTGCAGGAGCGGTGGGGCATAGAGTTCCGCAGGTCCCTGCCGGTGGTCCTAATGGAGCGGTTGATGGACTTGGCGGCCGTTGTTCTGCTGGCCCTGACCGGAGTCAGCCTGCTCCCGTCTTGGATGCTGCCGGTGTTGGGAGGCCTGCTTCTGGCAACGGCGCTGGTCCTCCTGGTGATAGTGTTCAAGGGAGGAGGGAAATTGACCGGTCTTCCGGTATTGCGCCGCTGGAGAGAAGAGCTGTCGGAATCCCAGGAGGCATTCCGGCAATTGGCGCTGCCCGCACCGGCTGCGGCTGGATTGATCCTGGGGCTGGCGGCGTGGTTCAGCGAAGGCGCCGCGATGTGGGTTGTTCTGCAAGGACTGGATGCCCCCGTCGACCTTCACCGGGCGGTGTCCATCTACGCTGCCGCCACGCTGATTGGGGCGGCAACTGCCCTGCCCGGAGGGATAGGAGGCACCGAGGGGAGCATGCTCGCCCTTCTTTTGCAGAGTGGGGTATCCCGGGGGGCCGCTTCGGCCTCCACCTTGGTGGTGAGGCTGACCACGCTTTGGTTCGCCGTGGCAGTTGGAGCGGTGGCCTGGGTCCTAATCATCCGGACATCTCGTCCCCTCCAGTCACGAGGCAGCGGAGCCGGCGGGCCGGAGGCGGGTACGGAGACATAACCAGACCCTTTCCTTGAGAAGTTACTGCAGTCAAACTAGCACTGGACCATAGACCGGCAGGAAGTCCGGCGCGGGTTGTATAGTAACCAAAGGATTATTTCGTCAAGCAATTCTGCTACCTGTAGCAACGCTCGCTTCGCAATTGGAACAACGGGACGGATGGTGAAATTCACCCTGGCATTTGGCAAGGCACTCAGGCCGCTACAGTGGACCAAGAACCTGCTGGTCTTTCTTCCGCTGGTCTTTGCCGCGGGGGTGGCGTGGTCTCCGGACGACCCGCGGGAGCTGCCCCCGCTGTTCATAGACTTGGCTGTAGTGTTCTTAGCCCTTTGTGCGATTGCATCGGCGGTGTACCTGCTGAACGACATGCTCGACCGGGATGCCGACCGGAGGCACCCGGTGAAGCGGAACCGTCCCATTGCCTCTGGGACCGTAAGTGTCCCGGCCGCGGTCCTGGGAGCCGTGGCCTTGGCGGGAGCCGGGCTGGCAGCCCTGGCATGGCTGGAAATGGCAATGGTCTGGATTGTGGCCGTTTACCTTGGAATCAACCTGTCTTATTCCTTGGGGGTCAAGAACTTGGTGGTGTTAGACCTGCTGGGAGTGGCGTCGGGGTATGTCATACGGGTAGCTTTAGGCGCCGTGGCCATCGAGGCGGCCCCTTCGCCTTGGCTGTATGCAACCACTGCGGCGGGGGCGTTGTTTATCGTGGTGGGCCGCCGGTACTCCGAGCTGAGGACGGGCGGGGACGGAGCCGGTCAGCAGCGCCCGGTGCTGGCCAAATATTCGGGGCCGCTGATCGGTCAGTTGTTGACTGTTTCGGCAGCAGCAGCCTGGTTAAGCTATACTCTTTATGCAGTGGAGGCGCCCAACCTGCCAGAGAACGATGCCATGCTTTTGACAGTGCCGCTGGTGACGGTGGGACTGTTCCGGTACCTGTACTTGGTAAACACCAGCGAGCAGGCCGAGATGCCGGAGCGGCTGATAATCCAGGACCTGCCACTGGTGATTTCGATAGCCGCTTGGGTAGGGGCCTCGGCAGCAATTCTGTGGCTGGCCGGCTAGATTTCGGGGCTTGTGAGGCAGGACCCGATCCGAGGTTATGGGCGATTTGATGTCCAGCGAGAGTCCCGGGGAAGCACACTCGATCCCAGCAATGGCAACCCAGGGAGGCGCTGCACCAGAGGTAGAGACTTCTGCTCCTCCGATAGTGGCGGCGGTGTATACCAGCCCGGAAACGGTGCTGGAGGACATCAAGCGGGCCATGGAATTGGCTGGCGTGGAACAGCACTTGGGCCCGCAGCATCCGACGCTGTTGAAGATAAACATATCGTGGCAGCACTGGTATCCGGGCTGCTCCACCACGCCGTGGCAACTTGAGGGAGTCATCCGGGCTCTTCGGGAAATGGGGCACACGGATTTGATTGGGGCCCACAATGGGACAGTGGTGGTGGATTCGTTCGAAGGGGAGGAAAACAACAAGCACAAGGCGGTGCAGGACAAGTGCGGCCTGCCCGTCATTCACTTGGATACGCCGCCCAGCAAGTGGGTGGACTACACTCCAAAGGCGCCCATGCTGGTTCTGGACGATATTTTCCCCGAGGGAATCCAAATTCCGGAAACCTTCGAAGGCAAGAACATAGTTCACCTGCCTACTATGAAGACCCACGTTTTTACGACGATGACGGGTGCGATGAAAAACGCCTTCGGCGGGCTGCTGCACCGGAAGCGACATTGGACGCATTCGGTGATCCACGAGACGCTGGTGGACTTACTGGCAATTCAGAAGGAGATTCACCCCGGGATATTCGCTGTAATGGACGGCACGATAGCCGGGGACGGTCCGGGACCGCGTGCGATGCGGTGGCACCTGAAGAACTGCATCTTGGCCAGTGCAGACCAAGTGGCGATCGACGCGGTGGCGGCAAGGATGATGGGTTTCGACCCCATGGAGATCAAGTTCATCCGCTTGGCTCACGAGATGGGGTTGGGCTGCGGCGACACCTCGCAGATCCGAATCACCGGAGAGGATATCAGCCAAGTGAATTGGAACTTCTCCGGGGTGGAAAACACCTTTGCCAGCCGGGGCCAAAAGCTCATCTACTGGGGACCCCTGAAACCGGTGGAACGGATGCTGCTGCGGTCGCCCTTGGTTGGACTGGCATTCGCGGCGTCGAACCTCTATCACAACGGATACTGGCTCAACACCAAGGGCCGAAGTAGAATCAAGGCCGCTCTCAAGACGCCTTGGGGCCGCCTGTTTGAGTCGTATTGAAGCCGTTCGGACCCTTCTCACTTCCTAACACAGCAGGTATCAGTTAAGAATGGAAATTGCCATTATCGGTCTGCCCCAAAGTGGGAAGACCACGGTTTTCAATGCCCTGACCCGGGGACAGGCCGACACGACCGGGGCCGGCGGGGGCGGATTACAGATGCGAGTCGGTGTAACCAAAGTGATGGACCCACGGGTGCCGGTGCTGGCCGAGATGTACCATCCCCGGCGGTTGGTCTACCCCGAGATCAAGTACTGGGACTTGCCTCCTACTGAATCGCAGGCCAAGTCCTGGGGCCTGGAGGGCCAGCACCGCAATATTCTCCAGGGGGCCGACGCCTTCCTGCTGGTGGTCAGGTCATTCACCAGTCCGGCGGTAGTCCACCCGGCAGGTTCGGTGGACGCGGCGCGGGACTTGGAGACGGTGCTGGGAGACCTGTCCTTGGCCGACTTGGTGGCCTTGGAGCGGGTTTACCAGCGGCTGGAAGACAATTTCAAAAAGTCGCTGCCGGCCCAGCGGCCGGTGGTGGCCCGTCAGATGGAAACCATAGGCAAGGTCAAGCAGGGGATTGAAGATGGAGCGCCGGTGCGGTCCCAGGACCTGACGGTCTCGGAACGGACGGTGTTGTCCGAATTTCAACTGCTGACCGGGAAGCCTGTCGTAGTAATAATCAACACCGACGAGGGGGAATCCCATGTCCCTCTGGAACCCCTGGACACTCCCGGGGAATTGACTGCCGGTCTGGGCCAGGTGAGCCTGTGCGCCCGTCTGGAGTCAGATCTTGCCCTGATGTCCGACGAGGAGGCTGAGGAATTCAGGCAAGAGCTAGGGTTGGAAGAGTCCGCCATGTCCCGGGTTATCAAGGTCAGTTACGAGACCGTGGGCTTGGTGTCTTTCCTGACGGTAGGAGATGACGAGGTAAGGGCGTGGAGTGTTTCTGCGGGCCTACCAGCCCAGGAAGCGGCTGGAACCATTCATACTGATTTCACCAGGGGCTTTATTCGGGCGGAGGTTATCCGCTACGAGGACTTGATACGGTGCGGCAGCATCGCCCAAGGCAGGAAGGAGGGTGTGCTGCGTTCCGAGGGCAAGACCTACCCGGTGCAGGACGGCGATGTGATCAACTTTCTAGTCAACGTTTAGCTTGGTCAAAGCTTATCTGGGGCTACCGGCGTAGCCCGCCCCAGATACGGGTCAACAAGATGGTCAGTTACCGCACGTACAGGCCGGAAGACTTCAAAGCCGTCCGGGACCTGTTCAAGAATGGGCTGATGGACTTCGCCGGTGAGAATGAGCCGGAGTTCTCGAGGTATGTGCAGCAGTCTTTGGATGACGACCTGCTGGACATACCCGGACAGTACTTGGATTCCCAAGGCAACCATTTCTGGGTGGCTGAGGCTGAGGGCCGTATTGTCGGCATGGTGGGACTGCAGGGAATAGGCGAAGAAGAGGCCGAACTGCGCAGGATGAGCGTCGCTGCCGATTTCAGGCGGCAGGGAATCGGAGTGGGGCTCTTGGAGGCGGCGCAGGCGTTCTGCCGGGAGAGGGGCTATAGGCGCCTCAGGCTGACCACCGTTTCCCAGTTGACGGCCGCCATCGCCATGTACCGGAAGTTCGGTTTCAGTCTGGCCGGGGAGGAGAACTACGGAAGGCTGTTGGGCCAGCACTTCCTGAAAGTACTGTGAACCTTTCCAAGCGACAACGAGCAGTGAGTCGGGTCAACGGCCCTTGGATATAGGGAGACATGGCTGACGGGCGACCCAATCAGTCCTCCGAATGAGTCAAGACCGTAACGCCGACATCCTGAGCGGTGAGGCGATGGCGGTGGTCAATGTTGGTGGCAACTACCGCGGCCGTTACCGGGTGCCCGGCAGCAATAGCAAGTATACGCGCCCGCCTGGCTGCCCGAGTGACGTCTTCCTGGGTGGCGGTAATGGAGACTTCAGCTGCCACGTAGGTGGGGGTTTCGGCTCCCGGCTCTTGCCCGGTGAATACCAAGTCTATGGGCCAGAAGTCCGCGCTCTGCTGTAGTGTGATGCGCCCTTCCCGGACTGCTTCCTCCACGATGCTCTTCAGGGCAGGGTTGTGGTCTGGCCGCGACCCTCTTAGCACGACAGTATTCTGCATTCTCAGGTGCTCGGCGGCTATGGCTGGCAGGTTCCTCTCGACCCTAGCCTCATAGTTGGTTCCCAAGGCATTGGCTATTCTGCCCGACTGGGTGCGGACAGTGGCATCCAATCGATTTACTCCTGTTTCCAGACTAGCGACCCTGGTTTCAATTCTCTCCATGCGAGCATCGGAGGACAGGTTGAATTGTTTCTGTTCTTCGATGAAGCCGGAGACGTGCTGATTGAATTGCTTCTGCTCTTCGTTGAATTGTTTCTGTTCTTCGATGAAGCCGGAAACTTGCTGGTTGAACCCGGTTTGTTGTTCAACGTAAGTGTTGAACCGCTGGGGTAGTTGCAACAGCTCCTCACCCAGGATGCGGGCGCGTACAGCATCCCGCCAAGAGGGGTTGTCATCCAAGGCCTGAAGGAACTCTTCCAAGGAATTGATGGTAGTCATTCAGGTTATTTCTCCAAAGGGCGCTGATCAATTCTAACGCTGCGCAGTCCGCAGAGTAAATGACAGAATTACAGCGGCTTGGCGAAGCTCAACTCGTGGCCGTCGGGGTCGGTCAGGTGAAAATAGCGCTCTCCCCAGGGAGCATCACTGGGGCTAGTGTCCGGGACGCCTCCGGCCCCGGTGACTTGGCGGAAGGTCTCGTCGACGTCGTCAACGTAAAAGATGGCACGGCCCCACCAGGACGGTATCCTGTCCCGTTGCAATATCAGGTTCAGATAGCCGTCGCCTACGCGGAAGCTCGTGAACTCCTTCCCCGGTCCTCCGAAGAGGAGCTCCAAGCCGACTATGGACTGATAGAAGTCCACCGAACGGGACATGTCTGCCACTGACAGGGTCAGGGCGCTAATTTGACGGACCGCCATGTAGACCATCCTCGACCGTTTCTAGGGAAGGCGCCGCAATAGTACAATCTTGGAGCCGTCCCGACGGAATTGAAACTCTCACGTCATTCCTACGTCATGATGTTACCAGCGCCCGGTGAGCGCGGCAAAGTTCTACGTAGTGTAGAAGAAAGACAGGGGGCATCGCGAGATGAAGACCGCCTACATCCAGTCCATCGGCGGAGCCAGCGGGGACATGCTGCTGGCGGCGTTACTGGACTTAGGCCTGCCGGTGGAGTTCCTTAACCAGGAACTCGCCAAGCTGGGTGTATCAGGATGGGCGCTGGAAGCATCCCAGGAAACCAGACGGGAGATGCGTGGGACCCGGTTGAAGGTGACGGTGGAGAGCAGTCAGCGGCTCTCCCCGAGGGACCTGAGCGAACTGGTAGCCAACAGCGGATTGGGAGGCGAGCAGAAAAAGAGAGCATCCCTTGTCTTGGACGCGTTGTGGGCAGCGGAAAGCCGAGTCCACGGGGAGCCCAGGGAGTCCCTAGAACTGGAAGAACTGGGTACGCTGGACACCTTGGTGGATATTGCGGGAGTAGTCATCGGCCTGGACTACCTTGGAGTAGATGAGGTGTGGTCGTCGCCCTTGGTATTGGGAGCGGCGGAGCCCCCCCGGTGGCCGGGCGGGTATCCCAACCCGGCACCGGCCACGCTGGAACTGATTGCTATGGCCGGAGCCCCTGTTGCCCCGGAGCAAGCGGTTCAACAGGGGGCCGGTGAGCTGACCACTCCCACCGGTGCAGCCCTCATTACCACACTGGCGAGGTTCGGGCGCCCGCCACTCACCGTTTCCTCCGTTGGGATAGGGCTGGGCAGCAAGGACCCGGAGCATTTCCCCAACATCCTCAGAGTGTGGCTGGGGGAATCGGAGCAGCCCCCGGGCCAGGGAAAGCAGTCCGGGATCGTCTTGCTGGAAACCAATTTGGACGACGTTACCGGGGAAGCCGTGGGCTTTACCCAGGAACAGCTATTCGCCGCCGGGGCCTTGGACGTATGGGTAACTCCGGTGCAGATGAAGAAGAACCGGCCCGGAGTGGTCCTGTCGGTTCTGGCCCCCCAGGAATTGGAAGAGGCCGCCTGCCGGATTATTCTCCGGGAAACGCCGACCCTTGGCGTGAGGACCAGGCCGGTGGAACGGTACGTAGCCGGGCGGGCCAGCGAGTGGATGGAGACGGACTTGGGAGCGGTGAGGGTCAAGGTGAAGTATCTGGACGGCGGGCCGGCGGGGGTTGCCCCCGAATACGAGGACTGCCGGAGGCTTTCCTTGGAGCGGGGAGTGCCCCTCCAGGAGGTGTACCAGAAGGCGATGGCGCTGGCTAGGGACAGGTACTTGGCATAGGCTTCAGGCAGGGGCCTGCCTGCCCAAGCAATGACTCCAGGAGCCCTGGACTGGCGTTGCGCCTCAGTGGTAGCGGCTGCGCCGCCGCCGAGGGAGGCCGGGGTACACCCCTTCGGCGAGCACCCAATCGACCCTTTGCTGCAAGGCGTCCACTTCCGCCGGCAGAAGCAGATCGACCAACTCCTTGAGCCGGCCTTGGGGGTCTTCCAGACTCTTCTGCAGCTTTACTACCCCGTTCAACAGCCGCTTGGGGATCCGCTGGCCGCAGAAGTCCCAGATTACGGTCCGAATCTTCATGTCGGCGTGGAAGGTGAGGCCGTGGTCGATGCTCCACAGCTTGCCGTCCAGGCCTTCCAGGATGTGGTTGGCCTTGCGGTCGGTGCTGTTGGCAACCAAGTCAAAACAGGCGATAGCCTTCAGGCGCCGGATGTCCACCTGTTCGAAGTTGTAGTAGTTGCGCTTGGGGTCGTGCTCCACGTACTGCTGGACTGAACCAATTCCGTAGGGCCCGTCGCGGATGATGGTTAGCGGAATCAGGTTCCAGCCCAAGACTTGGTCAAGCAGGTAGGCGGCATACTCCCGCTTGTAGAGGGTCCCGGAAGGGAAGTCCCACAGGGGCGCTTCCCCGTCCTTGGGCTTGTAGATGGCAAGGCCAGTCTGGTCTTCCAACTGGAGCTGGGCCAGGAAGGTGTAGTTGGAGCCGGAGGGAGTAAGCTGGCAAGAGACAATTTCGCCCTGCTCGATGAGCCGGAAAGGGGACTGGTTCACGGTCACCTAGCGCCTCGGCAGCGGTATGTTCGCCTCAGCCGGTTTCCAGCACGGTGTGACCGTTGGACCGGGGGCAAACATGGCCTTCTGGGTTGATGGGCTGGCCGCAGAGGAAGCAATTGGGGCGGCCTGCGGCGCAGATTTTCAGGGCTTCTTCCGAAAGGAGGCGGGCTTGGCCCGGATCGATCCAGAAGCTCACGGAGGCCATTTCTTCCTCGGACTTCTCCGATTCAGCAGATTCCCGTTCGTAGGCCAGCAGGTAGAAGCAGTTGGCCTGCTTGTCGTGGCTGATCATCATCTGGCCGGCCTTGAAATCGACCTCTTCCCCGCCGAACCACTCTTGTTCCTGGAGCTGGCTGTCGGCGCTCTTGTCCTCTTGGGACAGGGAGTCCACGGCGTCTTGGAGATACACTCCCAGCTGGAAGAGTTGTTCCTTTTCCAGCCACAGGCTGCAGTGGGCCTGGCCCGCGCCCAGCACCAATCTGAAGGTGCGACGCCCCGGTTCGCCAAAGGTCTCGGCTTGAACCTCAGAGAGAGAACCCATTGGATACTTGGCCCGGCGTTCTTCCATGCGACATATCATAGTGCCGCCATTGGGTTGATGGCAAGGGAGCGACCCGACGGCGATGGGTGTTGAAAATAGCTGGTGCAGAGCAGGGTAATGGAATCCAGCACCGCCACCACCTACCGTCTGCTGTTGCGGTGTAGCATGCTCGGGCGGAAAGGACGACCCTGTGCCCCTGGGGTTCGAGAGAGGAGCAGCGGCTCCTTAGCTAAGCCTTGGCCAGTTCCTCGAAGGACGGCTCGGGCATGCCCTTGCTCCAAGTGGGGTCGCGGAGCTCCAAGCGGTTGCCGCTGGGGTCGTAGAAATACAGCTCTCGCCCGGTGAAGACGCCTTGGGCCCGGTAGGTCAAGTAGGCAATCTTCACATCCCTGTCGTTGAAGACCTTGCATGCCTCGTCGAAGGTCTGGGGGGAGACCGTGAAAGAGTGGTGCACTCCTTCGTCTTCCTTCAACGGCCCATCCACCGGGCTGGGCCTTTCGCACAGCAGAATGTTGTGGTCGCCGACGTTGAAGCAAGACATAATGTTGTTGCCCAAGCGCCCCATTGGAGTGAGGCCCAGCAATTCGCCGTAAAAGTCCTCCGCCTCGTTCAGGTTGTTCACCGGGATGGACCAGTGGGTCACGCCTTCAATCTTCAGGACTCCCATCATATCCTCCTGTTTTCTGCAAGATCCTTGGTAAAGAGTTGCTGCCGGCACGGAGAAGGGGCTACCGGCAGAGACATTCCAGCGAATGCCGCTACTTGGCAGCCATTATAAACAGACGCCGGAAAGGAAGCACGGTTTTTCCATCGGCCCGGACCGGATAGGCCTTGGACACCCGGCGCCGGTACTCCTTGAGAAACCGTTCCTGTTCACCGCCGGGCAGCACGCCCAGGATGGGGGTCAGGATGCTGCCCTTGGTCCACTCCACGACGGGGTCTTCTCCGGCCAGGACGTGGAAGTAGGTGGTCTCCCACATATCGATCCGGGAGCAAAGGGGGCTGAGCAGGTCGAAGTAGGCGGAGCTTTCCATGACCGGCTGCTCCCTCAGGTGGGGTTCCAGAGCCTGCCGCCAGGGGCCGCTGCGCACCGTCTCGGCGATGGAAGAGTGACTGGGCGCCGAGAAGTTGTGGGGCATCTGCACGGCTAGTACGCCGCCGTCGCCGAGCCTGTCGAGGAGCCGGGGAAACAGGGTCTCGTGGTTGTCCAGCCAATGCAGGGCGGCGTTGGAAAAGAGCAGGTCAGGGGGGGCGCCGGGTTCCCAAGTGTTCAGGTCGGCCTGTTGCCACGAAATTTCGCCTGCCAAGTCACGGGTGCGCTCCAGCATGGACTCGGAAGCGTCCACCCCGGTCACATTGGCGGCGGGCCACCGTTCCTTGAGCATCCGGGTGCCGGACCCGGTGCCGCAGCCCAAGTCGTAGATTACCCCAGGGGAATCCAGAGGGATACGGGCAATTAGGTCTATAGCCGGCTGCAGGCGCTCATTGCCGAATTTCAAATACTGGGCCGGATTCCAACTGCTCATAGCGGCCTGACTTTATGGCTTTTGAGGCCGCGATGCAAGCAAAGGAAGCCGGTCACGCTGCCGAAACCCTGGGCCGGTATTGGAGGGCCTCGGCGAGATGGGAGGCGGCGATGTTGCCAGCACCCTCGAGGTCGGCGATGGTGCGGGAAACCTTGAGGATGCGGTGGAAGGCGCGGGCCGAGAGGCTGAGCTTCTGGGTCGCCGTTTGAAGCAGTCCCCTGGCGCCGTCGTCCAAGCTGCAGTTCTTCCAGACTTGGGCGGGCCCCATCTCGGAATTGCAAAGGAAGCCGCAATCCCGGTAGCGTTCCCGCTGAATTTCCCTGGCGCGTTCCACCCGGTCCCTGGAGTTCGTGGAGTCCTCGGAAGCTTCCGGCTCCACCAGCTTTTCGTACTCCACCGGGGGAACCTCGACAAAGACATCGATGCGGTCCAACAGGGGTCCGCTGATGCGTTTTTGATAGCGGGCGACGGTGGCAGGCGAGCAGGTGCATTGCCGTTTGGGGTCGGTATGGAACCCGCAGGGACAGGGATTCATGGCAGCCACCAGCATGAAACTTGCGGGATAGGTCGCTGAGCCAGCCACCCGGCTGATGGTGACCACCTTGTCCTCCAAGGGCTGGCGGAGGGACTCCAAGGCGGTATGGGTGAACTCCGGCAGTTCGTCCAAGAACAGCACTCCCCGGTGGCTCATGGTGATTTCGCCAGGGCGCAGGGTGCGGCCGCCGCCCACCAGGCCCGCGTTGGAGATGGTGTAGTGGGGCGACCGGAAGGGGCGGTGAGCTATCATCGGCTCGTCGTTGGGCAGGGCGCCGATGACGCTGTAAATCTTGGTGACCTCAAGGGCCTCTTCCGGTGACATCCTGGGCAGAATTGAGGGAAGGCAGCGGGCCAGAAGGGTCTTGCCGCTGCCCGGCGGCCCGTTGAAGAGCAGGTTGTGAAAGCCGGCTGCAGCAACTTCCAAGGCACGCTTGGCGTGCTCCTGTCCCTTGTTATGGGCCAAGTTGGCTTGGTCCGGCGTATGACCGTTGGATGACAGCCGGAGGTTTCGGCAATCAAATGGTTGAATGGGAATCTCGTCCTGCAAGTGGCTAATCAGGGCGGCCAAGTTGGGAACCGGGAAGACCTGCACTCCTTCGAGCAAGGCAGCCTCCGGGGCATCGACCTCGGGGACGTAGATCGAGGTGTATCCTTGGTCCCGGGCTATGGAGGCCATGGCGAGGATGCCGGTGGTGTGCTTCAGGGTCCCGTCGAGGGACAGTTCGCCGAGAAAGACCTGGCCCTCGGGGATGCCGCTCAGTTGTCCGGAACAAAGCAGGATGGCGACCGCTATGGGCAGGTCGTAGCCTGGCCCGGCTTTTTTCAGGTCGGCGGGAGCCAGGTTGGCGGTTATCCGGCGCATGGGGAATTCGAAGCCGCTGTTTCTCAGGGCGGCCCGCACGCGCTCTCTTGCCTCTTGAACCGCGGTGTCGGCCAGCCCCACTACGTGGAAAGCGGGCAGGCCGGGGGAGATATCGACTTCCACCTGAACTATGAACCCGTCCAAACCCACAACGGCACAGGTCTTAGCAGTTGCCCACATGGTACAGCAATCCTCCGCCTGGCATATATTGGGGATACAGGCAGGCGAACAGTAGTTCGTCCTTTCGGGGAACTGTACAAGAACTAGCCGGGTGTGCGCTACGGGCAAAAGTCAGTAGGCGCGAAGAGGGGATGTCCAGGACTCCAACATCATTGAGACGGTGGTTGGTCCTACGGCGGCAGGGCGGGTTTCAAACCCGCCCCTACGTTAGCCTCCAATACCGAGGCGCCGGTCTACCAGGTTCCTTCCTCTAGGCATCCCTCTAGGCATCTCTCTAGGCGTCCAGGGCGAGGAGGGCGTTGTAGGGGAAGTCCCGGGCGCAGGGCAGCAGCCGGTAGAGCAGCTTCTGGGCTTCGGGGGCGGTGTTCTTGCTCTGGCACTCTTCCAGGTACTTGACGGCGCCCATGTGGGAGGTGAGCTTGACGCCGGTGGCGGCGACCTTGCTGGGGAAGGTGTGGGGTTCGGGCACGGGCTGGTCTCCGGCTAAGGCGATGCCCCACTTGAGGGCAAATTCACAGACCAAGCGGTGGAGCTCGATAACGGCCAGTTCCAAGGCCAGCTTGCTGCGAAGGGCGTCGATGCGCCGGCGTATTTCATTGAGATGCATGGTGCGATGTTCTCCTTTACGAGTTAGTTAACGGGGTTCCCGGGTGCGATGATGGGCAGAGCTTACTCCGGCGGAGGACCGGGGCCGGAAGTTTTAATTTCCCTCTCATTTCCTCTCATTTCCTCCCATTTTGGCGGCCGGGTGGGCTCGGGGAAGGCAGCGGGCTCCAGCCCGAGCATGGGGCCGGATTTTTTATTTTCCCCGCCAATTTCCGCCATTTCCCTCCATTTTGGGTGTCCGGTGGGGTTCCGGTAGGACCGCGGGCCGGAGGGATTTGGCCTCGGAAGGGTTTCCTTCTGTTCGGTTTTTGGGCATTGGACTCCTGATTGCCTCAGTGGCCGGTTGGATTGGGTCATCGCGGCAGAGGGCTGCGGGATGCCCTGAAATTCATGCTAGGGAGCTGCAATCCTGCATGGCAAGCGCGAAATGTCAGTAACGAGGGGGTAGTTCGTCTTGTTGACAGTTTTGGGGGCGGACACTACACTCCCCTAGGTTTCGCAAGAAACGGGAGCCTAGTAAAGGCGCCCGAGCATCTACCGAGGAGGAAGTTAATGGCTAACGAACAGATACGAGTAGGTCTTATAGGAGCCGGCGGCAACGTGCGGGAACGCCACATCCCCGGCTTTCAAGGCGTGGAGGACTGCGAAATAGTGGCAGTGGCCAACCGGACCGTGCAATCAGGCCGGGCGATAGCAGACCAGTTCAACATTCCCACGGTGTACGGAAGCTGGCAGGAACTGCTGGAAGACGACAATATCAACGCGGTGTGCATCGGCACTTGGCCCTACATGCACCGGGCGATGGTGCTGGCCGCCCTGGACGCCGGAAAGCACGTGCTGACCGAGGCCAGGATGGCTTCCAACGCGGCAGAAGCACACGACATGCTGAACGCGTCGAAAGCCCACCCGGACCAGGTCTGCCAGCTCACGCCGACCTCCACCAGTTACAGCATAGACAACGTGCTGAAGCGCCTTATCGACGAAGGGCACTTGGGCGAGCTGCTTTCGGTGGACTTCACCTCGTTGCAGAACCGGTTTGCCGACTTCGACGGCCCCCTTCACTGGCGGCAGGACCGGGCCCTGAGCGGCTACAACACCCTGAACATCGGGGCGTCTTACGAGTCGATGATGCGATGGCTGGGCCGGGGCAACCGGGTGATGGCCATGTCGAAGGTGCATGTGCCCTTCCGCAAGGACGAAAATGGTTATCCGACCTCGGTGGCCATTCCGGACCACGTAGACATTTTGTACGAGTTGGCCAACGGGGCGCAGGTGCACATGCAGATGAGCGCCACTTCCGGGCTGAACGGCGGCAGCCACGTCTGGATGTTCGGCACCGAGGGCACCATCCACGTGGACTCCCAGCGCAAAGTGTGGGCCGGCAAGCGAGGCGACCGGGAATTGACGGAAGTGCCGAATCCCCCGGAAACCCAGGCCAAGTACCGGGTGGAAGAGCAGTTCACCAACGCCATCCGAGGCACGGAAAAGGTGGACATGGTCGCCTTCGAGACCGGGGTCCACTACATGGAGTGGTCCGAGGCGGTCCACCGCAGCGCAATGACTGGCCAGGCGGTCTATCTGCCCCTCAACCCCCTGTAAGCTTACTACGCCGGGCCAGGTCCTCCGGGTCTGACGAAAAAATAGGCCGCACCCTGAGAATGACCTCGGGTGCGGCCTTCTCTTTTGGCCCACGGCTATTGGACCAAATCGGCCGGGTATGGCGTTCTATTGGTATCAAGCGTTCTTCCGACGGGTGCACTGCCAGGTTGAAGATTTACAGGGCTGTGGCTCCGAGCAAGTACTTGTCCTCGGGGCCGAAGATGATCGGGCATGGGAGTTGCCGCCCCTGGAGGATGATGCGAGCAGCTCCAACGCCGCGTTCTATAACGCTGTTATCTCCAAGAACGAATCTCTGTTGCTCCCAAGGAAATATATTCATTTGGTACAGCAACGACTCCGGAACCATGGAGTGAATTGCCCCGGTATCCACCAGTGCAGACACTTCCTCGAAATCGCCACTATCGATGTGGCCAACGCCAATGGTTACGTTGAAGGTTCCCATTAAAGGAATCCGTCAAATAGGCCTAGCTATATATTGCCGTGGAATCAGGCGCTCACTTTCCGGGTCTACAACCAGACCAAATGTCTCCAACGTCGTTGCGCCAAGCAGATAAAGATCCTCTATACCAAAAAGCACCGGACATGGCCATTCACTACCTTCAAGACCGATAGAAGCCACTCCGATCCCCATTGTCTGGTAGCTCCCGTCCGCCAAGAGGAATTGACGGGTCTCGCGCGTGTCAATGTGCAAATGCTCTAGCAATGATCCGGGAACCATAGAGTGTGACGAGCCTGTATCGACTTCCGCATCGACGACTTCAGCATCTCCACCATCGAGGTTGCGCACGCTCATTCTTACTTTGAATGTTCCCATGGTTCCTACAAACTCCCTCTGATTAGGGAGATACCGCCTTGGTATGCCCCTGATTGGTGGCAAAGTATCCCCGCCAAGGAAGATTCTGTAAAGGCTCTTATGCCAGCTAAGCGCTTTCCATTCAGGTGGGTATGTTCAGGTCGCGATATCATTCCCAAACAATTTTACGTCTAGCTGTTTATTGCCGTTCCGAGCGCAGGAAATACTTCAGCACTGGGACAGAGCTAGGTGATTTCGGCTTGGTGGAGGTCGAAGGCTACCGAGATAGGACCGTCGTAGTAGAGCGCCGCTTCATCCATCAAGGGCTGAGGGTCGGAGTGGTAGCGCCCGGTGATGTGGGTGAGGATCAGTTCGCCCACCCCGGCTTGGGCGGCGGTCCTGCCAGCGTCGGCGGCCACGGAGTGGGCCGCTTGTACCGCCCGTTCCCGGTCGTCTTCGGTGCCAAAGCACTCGTGAATCAGCACCTTGGCCCCCGAGGCAGCCTGCACCAAGCTGGGGCTGTACATGGTGTCTCCCGAGAACACCACCCTTGCGCCGTCGCAGTCCACCCGCCAGCCCAGGGAGCCGGCAATGTGGTTGACGGGGAAGCATTCCGCATTGGTTGAGGGGCCCAACCGGACGGGCTGGCCCGGCGCGCTGGGACGCCACCGGTAGACCCGCTTGCCGCTATCGTCTTGGGCGCCGTCGTTATCTATGGCAAGGCCCGGGGTTGTTGCGCGGGACATCAGCTTCACGTTTTCCAGGATGGAGGGCCCGGTATGCACCTCCAAGGGCGGCGCGGTGGGGTCGGCCCTGGTCCGCACGAGTTGAACCAAGGTCAGACCGGACATGTGGTCGGCGTGGTCGTGGGAGAGGAGGAGGTGGCGGAACTCCTCAAGGGCCATGCCGAGCGTTGCGGCGTTGCGAAAGGCCGAGTTGCCCGAACTGGCGTCCAAGAGCACCTTGGAGCCGTCGGGGCTGTCCAGCACGATGGCAGTGTGGGCCCTTACTATGGAGCCGCCGGCCCCGGTTCCCAGGAAGCTTATCTTTAGTCCAGACATCTTAGCAGTTTCTTCCTGGCGGTCTCTTCCCGGAAATTGGTCGCAAGGCCCTCAGCTTTCGTTGGCCTGCCGGTCTTCCCAGTGGGCCAGTTGGGCCTCCAGCTTGTGCTGGCGGAGGGCCATGGTCAGGTCGCCCCGGGTGCGTTCCAAGACGCCCCGCATCTGGTCGGTGCTGTGGCGAAGGCCGCCGGTGACAGCTTCCGGGTAGTCTATGGTGACCAGGATGGCGTAAATCTCGTCCATCACGTCCATGAATTCCTGGCAGCGGTCCACGGTGTCCTGCCGCAGGGCATCGAGGATGTAGCGGCGTAGTTCGCCGATGACCTCGGCCATGCCGTTGAGGAAGGTGGAGGCCTCTACGCCAAGGTCTTGGGGCAGGGGGAGTTTCTCCCCGGCGACAATGGCGAGGGTGACGTGGGCTTCGCTGTACTCCTTGCGGGCGTCGTTCATAAAGCCGGCGTGGTAAATCTCCGGAGACTCTTGGCGGATGGACTCGGTCTCGGCCAGCCGCTTGGACGCTCTTTCCAGCAGGTTCCGGGCCTCTTGGAAGTCGCTGCGGTGGACCGCACGGATGGCGTTGGCGGAAAGCCTTACTACCTCCCGGGATATGGGCAGGGCGTGTTCCCGGGAGCGGTTCCGCTGCTGCAAGTGCTCTTGGGCCCGGCCGGCAATGTCGGCCAGGTCACCGCTGTATTGATTGGGCATCAGACCCGCCCTCCCGCTTCTCGGATAGCATTGACCAAGCGTTCGGCGGCGGCCTCCGGTTCAGGCGCGGCAGCGACGGCGGCGGTGACGCAGATTGCGTCGGCCCCGGCTTCCACCACCGGGGTTACGTTGTCGGCGTTGATGCCGCCGATGGCGACCAAGGGGACCTTGGCGGCCTCGCGGGCCCGGAGGAGGGGCTCTATTCCTTGGGGGCCCCTGTTGCCGACGCCCTTGGTGGTGCTGTTGTAGATGGCGCCGAAGGCAACGTGATCGGCGCCCATTTCCTGGGACTGGATGATGAGGCCGATCTCACGGTTGGAGCGGCCCAGGACTTGGTGGGAGGACAGGACCTTGCGGGCTTCGGCGACGGGCAGGTCGGTCTGGCCCACGTGGACGCCGCCGGAACCCACGGCCGCGGCCAAATCGGCGTGGTCGTTAATTATCAGCAGGACGTCGTTGGCTTGGCACAATTGCTGGAGTTCCAAGGCCAGGGGCAAAATCTGCCCCTTGTCCCGGAGCTTGTCCCGCAACTGAAGCATCCTGGCGCCGCCCCGGACGGCAGCGCGGGCAATCTCCACGGGCTCACGCCCGCCGGTGACCTCCGGGTCGATGATCACGTACAGCCCCCGCACCCGGCCGGACTGACGGGCCCGGACTTCGCGGCCGAGGCCGGCCAGCAGGGCTTCCACAACCTCGGACAGGGACTCCTGCTTTCCTGTATCTAAGAGGCCTGCATCCAAGGGGCCGGCATTCAGAGGGCCGGCGGCCCCGCTGCGGTGCAGGACCTCCAACTGGCTACGGGCGTTGCCCAGCAGGGCAAGGGCGTCCTCCAAGGACATCTCCCCGGAGGGTGCAGAAGGCGAGTCCGGCGCACCGGCTATCAACTCCCGCAGCCTCTGCACCGTTGGGGCCAAGGCCGGGAGCACCGGGCAGCGGCTGGCTACTTCCTGCAGGCAGGCCAGCAACGAGTGGTTAGACGTTTCCAGCAGCCGGTTGGAGACGGTCATCGGTGAAATCCTCCGTAAATCGGCCTCCCGCCGGGTGGAGCGGAGGGCCAGCCGACATTGTAGCACGGGCATCGTGGCACGCCTGTTGTATAATGCGGCAACCGCCAAGAGCCAGCTAAAGCAGCCTGTGGATAGCTGCCGGAGGAGCCGTCATGGCCCAAGAGCAAGAAGGAACACTTCCGCTGTTCGAATCCCAGCAAGAACCGCAAATGACGGAACGGCCTTCCCTGTTGATGCTGATGGACGGCCATGCCATGGTGCACCGGTCCTTCCGGGCCATTTCAACCCAGCGGCACCTGTCGGTGTCGGCCACCGGCGAGGACACCACCGGGGTGTACGGGTTCGTGAACGTGTTCCTGAGGGCGTTGCAGGACTGGCGGCCGAGCCACTGCGCTATAGCATTCGACACCAGGGCGCCCACCTTCCGCCACGAGCGTTTTGAGGCCTACAAGGCGCAGCGGGAGCCCTCGCCGCCGGAACTGCGGCACCAGTTTGACCGGGTCAAGCAGTTGATGGCCGCTTTCGGAGTGCCGGTGTACGAACTGGAAGGGTACGAGGCCGACGACCTGATTGGCACCCTGTCCCGCCGGGCCGAAGAGGAAGGGGTGGACACGGTCATACTGACCGGGGACAGGGATACCTTCCAGCTGATATCCCCCAGGGTGCGGGTTGACCTCGCCTCGGGGATGCAGGACCGGACGGTGTACGACGAGTCGGAGTTGGAGAAACGGTATTCCGGCCTGACAGCGGCCCAACAGCCGGATTTCAAAGCACTGCTGGGAGACTCTTCCGACAACATTCCGGGGGTGCCCAAGGTCGGGGAGAAAACGGCCATAAGCCTGCTGAACGACTACGAAACCCTGGAAGGCATTTACGAGCACTTGGAGGACGTAAAGCGCCCCAGCGTGCGGGAGTCATTGGCCGGAAACAAGGAGCGAGCCTTCGAGAACCGGATACTGACAACCATCGAGCGCAATGCGCCGGTGGAGTTCGACTTGGAGGGCGTGCGCTTTGGCAGCTACAACCGCCAGGACGTGGTGGACCTGTTGACGGAGCTGGAGTTCTTCAGCGTGGTGCAGCGGTTGCCGGCCAGCTTGGGAGCGGAAGGAGCCGAGGGCGCCGAATCCGCCGCGGCGGCGGCAAGGGCGGAGGCCGCGGCGGACTACCAAGCGGTGCAGACGGAGGAGCAGCTTGAGGCGATGCTGGCCGCCTTGGAAGAGAGCGGCGGTTTCTCCTTCGATACGGAGACAACCAGCTTGGACGCGATGCGGGCGGACTTGGTGGGGCTGAGCTTCGCCACCGCGCCGGGGCGGGCTTGGTACGTGCCCGTCGGCCACAGGGAGGGAGAACAGTTGCCGGAGGAGGAGGTGCTGGCCCGGGTCCGGCCGCTGATGGAGTCGGAGGACTTGGTGAAGTGCGCCCACAACGCCAACTACGACGTGACGGTGCTGGCCAACCACGGAATCGATTGCCGGAACGTGGACTTCGACACCATGATCGGCGCCCACCTGCTGGGCAAGGCCCATATGGGGCTGAAGAACTTGGCGTTGGACGTGCTGGGGATTGAGATGACGCCCATCACCCAGCTCATCGGCACGGGACGCAAGCAGAAGACCTTCGACCAAGTGGAGATAGACCCGGCAACGCAATATGCGGCCGCCGACTCCGATATGACAGCCCGGCTCAGGGAGACTTTCGAGCCCCAGGTTCAGAACCAGGGCTTGGAGCGGCTGATGACGGAGATGGAGATGCCGCTGATGCCGGTGCTGGTGTCGATGCAGCGGTACGGCATCAAGCTGGACGCAGGAGTGCTCCACGAGATGTCCCGGGACCTGAACGAGCAACTGCACCAAGTGGAGATGGACCTCTACGGTTCCATTGGCCACCGGGTGAATATCAACTCGCCGCAGCAGCTAAGCGACCTTTTGTTCAAGGAGCTGGGGCTTCCCCCGACCAAGAGGACCAAGACGGGCTTTTCCACCGACGCCAATTCCCTGGAAGGGTTGAAGGGATTCCACCCGGTGGTGGACAACATCTTGGAGTACCGGCAGATTGCCAAGCTGAAGTCGACGTATGTGGATACCCTGCCCGAGTTGATAAACCCACGGACCGGGCGCATCCACACCAGCTACAACCAGACCGGGTCGGCCACGGGGCGCATTTCCAGCAGCGACCCCAACCTGCAGAACATTCCGGTGCGCACCGAGGCCGGGCGGCAGGTGCGGCGGGCCTTCGTAGCGGAAGAGGCGCCGGACTGGGTGCTGTTCTCCGTTGACTATTCCCAGATTGAGTTGAGGGTGCTGGCCCACATGTCCCAGGACCCGGAGTTGCTGGACGCTTTCCGGCGGGGTGAGGACATCCATTCCTCCACGGCGTCGCTGATGTTCGACGTTCCCCTGAACCAAGTGAGTTCCGACCAGCGGCGCATCGCGAAGGTGTTGAACTTCGGCGTGATTTACGGCCTTTCAGCCCACGGCATCTCGCAGCAGACGGAGTTCAACCGGGAGGAAGGGGCGAAGTTCATCGACATGTACTTCAGCAAGTACCCGGGCATCAGCGGCTACTTGGACGACGTCAAGGCCAAGACCCGGGAGGCACAATACGTTGAAACCCTGTTGGGACGGCGGCGCTACGTGCCGGAGATAAACGCTTCCAACTTCAACGTGCGGGGAGCGGCGGAGCGGATGGCAATCAACATGCCCATCCAGGGAACTGCAGCGGACATTTTGAAGCTGGCGATGGTGCGGGTGCAGCGGCGGTTGGAGCGGGAGGAGATGAAGACCAGGATGTTGCTGCAGGTGCACGACGAGCTTGTGTTCGAGACGCCGGTGGATGAAATGGACTCCCTCAAGGAGTTGGTGCTGGACGAAATGCCGGCGGCGCTGGAAAACTACGTGGAGTTGGACGTGTCGTTGAAGGTCGACGTGAAGTGGGCTACTACATGGGGAGACATGGAGTAGCGGTATGGGTTTAACTGAGGTACAGGCAAAGATTTTCGGAGAAAGCGCGGAGCGGGAATACACTTTTATAGTGGATACCGCCGCCATGTACATGGCCTTGCCATTAGTGGAGATAGAGGCCCTGGGGCTGCGTCCCACAGGCGCCACCGTTCGACTTATGAGTGCTACTGGGCTTGTGGACGTAGAGACCTACTTTGCGACTGCTGAACTCAGAGGCCAGATGTTTGGAGGAATTGCGGTTCCCTCGTCGTCTTTCCTGCTAGGCTACCAGTTGCTCCAGAACATGAGGTTCAGGGTCAACCCGGTGACCCACGACATTGAAAAGGTCCCGGATGATGAGATTCATCCCCCATTCCTGTAACAGGTGATTTGGGTTTCATGGAACTACTGCGCAGCCTGATTTTCGTGCCGGGCAACCAACCCAGAATGCTGGAGAGGGCCTTGGAATTCAAGGCCGACGTCATCATGGTGGACTTGGAGGACTCGGTGCCGCCGGGGGAAAAGGCGGCGGCCCGGGAGACGAGCCGGGAGTGGCTGCCGCGGCTGGCGGCCACCGGGCGGCGGGTGATGGCGCGGGTGAACGCCTTGGAGACGGGGTTGGCCCGGGACGAACTGGAGGCCTTGGTCGGTCCGCACCTGTCGGGGGTCAGTATCGGCAAGTCCCGGCGTATTTGGGACCTGCAGGACGTGGATGGAATCATCGGAGGCCTGGAATCGGCGGCCGGGCTGCCCTCTGGCCAGGTAAGGCTCATCCCTTGGATTGAGAACAGCCGGGCAGTCCTTACATGTCTGGAACTGGCAAGCTGCTCCCCGCGTATCGAGGCGATTGCCTTCGGGGCGGAGGACTACACCGACGACATGGGAGTGCAACGCACCGATACCGGAGAAGAGCTGGAGTTCGCCCGGGCCACGGTGGCGGTGGCAGCCCGGGCGGCGGGGATAGGTTCCTTGGATACACCCTTCGTTCAATTCAGGGACCCCGACGGGTTCCGCCGGGACATCGAGATAAGCCGGCGTTTGGGGTACACCGGGCGATTTGCGATACACCCGTCCCAGATTGACATAATCAACGAATGCTTCGGGCCTTCTGTCGAGGAGGTTGAGTACGCCCGCCGGGTGGTGGAGGCTTGGGACGAGGCCGAAGCTGAAGGGCGAGGTTCCCTCTCCTTGGACGGGCGCATGGTGGACGTGCCGGTGGTGAAGCGGGCCATGAACCTGCTGGCCTTGGCGGAACAGATCCGTCAGGCCGAATCCTGACCCGAGATGAACGACAGACCAGCGCCCGACCGCATCGTCTTGGAAGGGATGCAGTTCTACGGATTCCACGGCGTCAATCCCGAGGAGCGGGCCTTGGGCCAGAATTACGTGGTGGACTTGGCGGTGGAGCTGGACTTGGCCCCGGCCGGAACATCGGACCGGCTGGAAGACACGGTGAGCTACAGCCGCATCTACCGTGCGGTGAAGGAAGTGGTGGAGGGCGGCCCCAAAAATCTGCTGGAAGGCGTGGCCCAGGCCATAGCCGCAACCGTTTTGGAGCAGTTCCCGGTTACGGCGGTGCAGGTGCGGGTCAAGAAGCCCCAACCCCCGGTGCGCGGGTCGGTGATGGACTACGCCGGGGTGGAGATTTACCGGGAGCGGGAGTAGGTCCCGGGCTGACAGGGCTCGTTGGGAACAGTTCGAACTACTCTAACAGGATGATAGCCTTGCAGAAGGACTTGCCAGGGGCGTTGTGGGCGACCATTGGGGTGATTCCGTCGTTTGGCCTTTAGAAGTGCAAAGAGTCGCGAAGAGCACGCCGTCAAGCGTTTTCGCTACGAATTGGGGGAATCAGGAGAGACGCTACTATTTGTCATAGCGACTAGTCGGTGCACGTACTCATGCACTAAAGGACGGTCTTGCTCAATCTCATCATCTTCCATAGTATCCCTATAGAAGTTCGTATGAAACTTCTGAGCTATGGAGTATCCTGCAGCGAGGAATGGCTCGTTGAATTCCCTTGCCAATGCCCTAGCTGCATCCCTTTTTGCGCTGTATGTCCCGTACTTCCATCCACGTTGCATCGCGACCGCAGCCACTGCGTAAAATGCTGCACCCCATAGCTTTTCGGATGCTTGCAGTGTGTCTCCAGCGGCGAACTCTTGGTCTGACTTATCCAAGAAATCCAAGGCAGTTTGAACATGCTCTTGAATTGTCTTTTCACCCTTGGTAACCATTGGTCTATACTCCGGTGAAATCCTGTAACTGGCGACAAGTATCGCTGGCAGAAGAGCCCTTGTAAAGAATCTCCGGAATCGGAGCAGTCGGTTGCTTTGAGTTCCAATTCTCCCCCGAACTTATCAGTGGCGGGGAAGCTGCGGCTTGTAATTGAGAAGGGCGAAATGGTAACCTGTGGCCAAGGAAGGGCCTTACCAGCGTGGCTACAGCAAGGGTGTCCGGTGGAGGGCTCCGGTAAAATTGCAGGAATCAGGGCTTGAAACCAGATGAGATGTGAAGTTTGTTTAAAGGCGGGAATGAGCGGCAGCAACGTGAGCCACTCCAACCGCCATACCAAGACCCGCTTCAAGGCCAACGTTCACAAGCAGACGGTGTTCCAGAACGGCAAGAACATCACAGTGAAGATTTGCAGCCGCTGCCTGCGGTCGTTGAGCAAATCGGCGAAGGTCAGGAAGGCTGTAGCCAGCCTCTAGGGGTTCCCGAGGTCGCTCCCGGGTTGTAGCCGGGCGACGATTTCCTCCGTTCTTTCAACCAGCATCCTGTAGCTCGAAAGACACGGGCTTTTTGGCGCGTGGTGTAAGGGGAGTGCGCCTGGCAAGGGTGCCGGCGTTTCGGGGTTGGCCGTAGACGCTGAGAGGCTGGTTCAGCCGGGGGGTATTCCTTGGAGGCAGGAGCGCATCCGGCTCATGGCCTGTTGCACCGTTTCCGTGTCGTTGTAGATTCCCGATCCCGATACCAGCATGCAGGCGCCGGCCCTGACCGAGTCTTGGGCGGTCGAGTCGGCCTTTATTCCCCCGTCCACCATAATCCGGGCGGCATGACCTCCCCGCCGGATTTCGCCGCTCAGCCGCCGCACCTTGTCAACTGTTCCCTGGATGAAGCTCTGGCCGCTGAAACCGGGATTCACCGACATGACCAAGGCTATGTCCAGAAGGGGCAGCACCTCTTCCAAGGCTGAAATAGGGGTAGCAGGGTTGATGGCCACGCCCACCTCGTTGCCGTTTTCCTTGACCCTGGTGACGGTGCGGTGGAGGTGGGTACAGGCTTCGGCATGGACGATGACTTGGTCGCTGGCCGCCTTCATGAAGCTGGGCAGCAGGTTGTCGGGCTCCAGCACCATCAGGTGCAGGTTCAGGGGAAGGTCGGTACAACGGCGGATAGCGTCCACGACCACCTCGCCGAAGGAGATGTTGGGGACGAAGCGGCCGTCCATCACGTCCACGTGAATGAGGTCGGCCCCGGCATCGGCAGCTTCCTTGACCTGCCGGCCCAGGATTTCGAAATTGGCGGAGAGCACCGAGGGGGCTATCTGAACGTACCCTTCAGATGCCGCAGACACCTTGGGAACTTCAGGTACCTCAGACGCCATACCCGGCTTCCTCCAAGATTTTTCCGGCTTTCTCCAAGGCCTCGGCTACCCGCGATGGGGCGGTCCCGCCGGGATTGTTCCTGGCGGCGGCGGAAGAGGCGGCGGATATGCGGTAGACTTCTTCGTCGAACAGGGGTGAATACCGGCGGTACTCTTCAATTGCCAGGTCCTGCAGGCCCCATCCCTGCTCTTCGCATTGCCGGCACAACTCCCGCATGATGCCGTGGGCTTCCCGGAAGGGGACGCCCTTGCCCACCAAGTAGTCGGCCAAGTCGGTGGCCAGCATCTGGCTCTCGCCGGACAGGGATTCCACCCTCTGCGCGTTCAACTCCAGCCCTGGCAGCATTCCTTGGAAGACCTCCAAGGTTGCTTGCAGGGTGTCAACGGCGTCGAAGAATCCCTCCTTGTCCTCCTGCAGGTCCCGGTTGTAGGTCAGGGGCAGTCCCTTCAGGGTGGTGAGCAGTCCCATCAAGGCGCCGTAGACCCTGCCGGTCTTGCCCCGGGCCAGCTCGGCAAAGTCGGGGTTCCGCTTCTGGGGCATGATGCTGCTGCCGGTGGTGTACTCCTCGGCGAGGCGGATAAAGCCGAACTCGCGGCTGGACCAGAGGACCAGTTCCTCGGACAGCCGGGAGAAGTGCATCATGCACAGGGCGGCGGCCGCCATGAACTCGGCGACGAAGTCCCGGTCGGACACGGCGTCCATGCTGTTGCTGCTGATGGTCTTGAACCCCAACTCCCGGGCCAGGAACTCCCGATCGGTGTTGTAGGGCACTCCGGCCAGCGCGCCGCTGCCCAAAGGCAGGACGTCGGCCCGGTTCCGGCAGTCCTCGAAGCGGCCGATGTCCCGTTGCAGCATCTCGAAGTAGGCCAGCATGTGGTGGGCGAAAAGCACCGGCTGGGCCCGTTGCAGGTGAGTGTAGCCGGGAATCACCACGCTCCGGTAACGGCGGGCCAGGCCAACGAGGGCGCGCTGCACCCGGCGCAGGCCGGCCACGGCAATGGTGACCTGCTCCTTGGTGTAGAGCCGCATGTCCAAGGCTATCTGGTCGTTGCGGGAGCGGCCGGTGTGCAGCCGCCCCGCCGCCGGTCCGATGGTGTCCCGCAGCCGGCTTTCGATATTCATGTGCAGGTCTTCCAGGGAGGCATCCCACGGGAAGGTCCCGGCCTCGATTTCCCCTTCGATGGACTCCAGGCCCTTGAGGATGAGGCGGGCGTCGTCTTCGGGAATGATCCCCTGCTTGGCCAGCATCCGGGCGTGGGCCATGGACCCGGCGATGTCGTGGCGGTACAAGCGGCGGTCGTAGTGGATGGAGACGGTGTAGTTGGAATTCGGAGTTGTCAACTTGGTTTCAACGCCAACGGGCTGCCCGAATTCCGGCAACCCCTTCAACTCCTCCGGAAGAAAGTCCCCGGCTGGAACACAACCGGCTATTCTTCCGGAGACAGGCTTTCAAGATATTCGAAGCTGGCCGAAAGATTGTCCAGGACTTGGGGGTCCGGGGGTATTTCCATGATAGCAGCCCCTTGGTATCCCTTGTCCTTCAGGACCTGCACCATCCGGGCGCAGTCGAGGTCGCCGTCGTCGAGGGACGGATGAGGGGAGCCGTCCCGGCTCTGCTTGAAGTGGACAATCTTGAGCATGTCCAGCGGAAGTTCATCCAATTCGGCCAGGGGGTCGCTGCCGGGGAACCGGTTCAATTGATTGGTGGGGTCGGGGCACAGACCGAAGCTGGACGCTTCTTCGGGTGAGAGAGCAGACCGGACTTCCCGGACCAGAAGGGCCATGCTGCGAATGGGCTGACCGGAATTCTCCAAGGACACGATGACGCCTTGGGACGCTGCTTCCCGGACGAGGCCAGCTAGTCCCAAGGCTTCCTCAGGGAGGTCACCGGGATTTTCCCAAGGGCTGCCGGTGCGGGCGGGGTCAACCAGCCGCAGATGGGGGGTGTCTCTCCCCACCAGTTTGGCGGCCTCCAGGGCTGCTTGGAACTGTTCTCCTTGGGGGTCGATGTGTTGGGTGAGGCAGGGCAGCGCCATAGCCAGGTCGAATTCCATTTCGGGGAAAGCGTCCACAACTTCCTTGATCCTGGGCAGGACCGGGCGCCACTCTTCTCCTTCCCCGGTTTCCAGTCCGCCCAGGCAGGTCTGGCGCAGTTCCACGTGGCGGGCCGACCTGGACTGGGCTGCTTCAATCAATTCGGCTACGTCCTGGTCCTGTAGTTGCAAACGCCAAGAGTTGGTTATAGCCCCAAGAATCATCAGAATTCTCCATTCGCCCCTTATTTCGGCCCTAACTATCTTAAGATTTGGCTTGGACTTTGTCACTCGCGGCATTCGAATCGAACCTGGGCCCGGGCCGTGCTAGAATTGGGGCCGGAGCCCGGCGGTACTCTCGTGCTTGCGTCGGAGCGCGGACCGCCGGAGCAGCCAGCCCCAGACTTGTAACCTGCCTGACGGGAGTATAGGTATGGCAGACCTGAACGGTGAAAAATGCGTTGCCTGCCGGAGGGACTCGCCTCCGGTAACCCAGGAAGAGGTGGACGCCCTGCACCCACTGGTATCGGGTTGGGACCTGATTACCGAGGACGAAATCAAGAAACTGGACCGGGTATTCTCTTTCCCCAACTTCCAGCAAGCACTGGACTTCACCGCAGAGATCGGCGGTTTGGCGGAGGAGGAAGGACACCATCCCAGGCTGGTGACGGAATGGGGAAAAGTCAGGGTGACGTGGTGGACCCACAAGATTAGAAATATCCACCGCAACGATTTCGTAATGGCGGCCAAGTCTGACGTGCTGTACGCGGCGATGGCAGGCCAGCCGGAGGGACAGCCCGGGTGAACCGCTAGAACCGGCCGAGGCGACAAACCACCGGGGAACAGTCCAGCGGCCCGTTTGGGGGCCGGGAGCAGGTGTATGAGGGTCCACTACAGATTGGCCTCCAAAGACTTGGCGGCGATACAGGCCGAAGCGGCTTGGGCCGAAGGAATGGGATACGACGGCGTGTCCAGCAGCGAAACGTCGCACGACCCTTTCCTGCCCTTGGCGCTGGCCGCCACCGCCACGTCCCGGGTGACGCTGGAAACCAGGGTAGCCATTGCCTTCCCCCGGTCGCCGATGGTGGTGGCCCATACGGCCAGGGACCTGCAGGACCTTTCCCGGGGCCGGCTACGGGTGGGCTTGGGCACCCAGGTAAAGGGACACATAGAGCGGCGGTTTTCGGCCAAGTGGGAGTCGCCGGGGCCCAAGCTGCGGGAGTACGTGGAGGCCCTACACCATATCTGGGACTGCTGGAACGGCGACGGGCGGCTGAACTTCCAAGGGAAGTTCTACAATATGTCGCTGATGTCTCCTTTCTTCAACCCCGGCCCAAGCCAGTTCAGGGACCCGGAGGTGTACAACGGCGCGGTCAACGCTTACAACAGCCGGGTGTCGGGCCAAGTTGCAGACGGATTGATGCTCCACAGCCTCACTTCGGCGGAGTACGTGAGCCAAGTGATACGGCCAAGCTTGGAGCAGGGAGCCGTGGAGCGGGGGCGGGAGCCTTCGGCGGCCAAACTGAGCGGGGGAGGCTTCATAATCACGGGGCCCAACCGGTCCAGCATCCGGGCAATGGAAGCCGACGTGCGGCGGCAGATATCGTTCTACGCCTCCACCCGCACCTACTTCCCGGCCTTGGAGTGCCACGGGTTCACGGAGATCGGGCAGCGTCTTCACGAGATGTCGCTAAGGGGTGAATGGGCCGAGATGGCGGAAGTGGTCAGTGACGAGATGCTGGACGCCTTCTGCGTGCGGGGTGAGTACGACGAGATTGCGGAGCGGTTCTTGGAGCGTTACGGCGGGCTGCTGGACGAGGTGAGCTTTTCTCCCAGGACCCAGGAGCCGATTGAAGAGCAGCAGTTGAGGAGAATCATCCGCCGGTTCCACGAGGAGGAGTAGGTCTCAGACCCCACTCACCTTGGCCGGTTCCCGCCTGGGGAGCAGAGGCTCGCGCCAGAAGAGCAGGGTCTATAGCCGCCTTTTTCTCAGGAGCTTCCTAGGTGCCCAGGCATTGCCATGCGAGGGATCCCAGGTCCAGGGGGACGTGGCGGAAGGCCTCGGCGTAGGTGACCCCCGCTTTCTTGCCGGTTTCCGAGGACCAGCCCTTGATGCGTTCCAGCCGGTCTTCCGGGGTGCGGTTGCGCATCTGGCTGGCGTGGCGGCTCAGGGATTCGGCCTTCAGTTCCAAGTAGCCGTCGATGTCCACGCAGACGTCGGGAGACTCGCTTCCCCACAGGAAAATGTTCTCGACCAAATGGGGTTCCAGTCCCTCCTCACTTATCTGCTGCGGAAAGTGCTGGTAGCTCCAAGCGTAGGAGTAGGCGGCGTCGACGGCGACTTGGCCGCTCATGCGGTGGTCCCGGTGGGTGTGGCTGACGCTGCGGAAGGGGTCGATGCAAAAAATGGCGTCGGGCTTGTAGCTGCGTATTAGCCGCACGACCCGGCCCCGGAACTCCAGGGTGTCCTCCAGCCGCCCGTCGGGATAGGCGAGGAACTCAACGTCTTGGACTCCCAGCACTTGGGAGGCGTTACGCTGTTCTTTCTCCCGGGTGGCAGCGAGGACCTCGGAGGACATCTCCGGGTCCGAGGTCCCCTTGTCACCGTTGGTGCACATTACGACCATGAACCGGGTTTCCGCCTCCTTGACCCACTTGGCCATGGTCCCGCCGCATCCGCCCTCGGCGTCGTCGGGGTGGGGGGTCACCACCAGGGCCCGGCGCGCCGGATTGGTCAGTAGTTGCATATTGTCAAATCCGTTAAATCTCTCCGGTTTGATGAATGTTCGATGGCTTAGAGGTGGAAAACCACCATTTTGAGCTCGGTCATTTCCTGGACTGCATAGGAGGGCCCCTCCTTGCCCATGCCGCTGTCCTTGAGCCCGCCGTAGGGCATCAGGTCGGCCCGCCATTGGGGAGAGGAGTTGATGTGCAGGCTTCCCGATTCCACCTCCCTGGCGAAGCGCATGGCCCAGTCCACGTTCTGGGTGAAGATGCCGGCAGACAGTCCAAAGCGGCTGTCGTTAGCCTTGGCGATGGCGTCGTTGATGTCGTCGAAGGCGCTGACGGCCACGGCCGGACCGAACAGTTCCTCCCGGGACACTCGCATATCGGCCCTGACGTCGGCCACCACGGTGGGGGAGTGCAGGGTGCCTTCGTGGTCTCCTCCGACGATAACCCGGGCGCCGCCCTGCACCGCTTCGCTGATCCACTCACCCACCCGGTTGGCGTCGGACTCCCGGATCATGGGGCCCATCCGCATGGACTCGTCCAATGGGTTGCCGGTGGTGAAAGCTTGGGTTGGGGCGACGAGGGCATCTAGGAAGTCGGCGTAAACGCTGCGGTCGGCGAAGACCCGCTGAGTGGAGATGCAGACTTGGCCGGCGTTGGAAAAACCGCTGGCCACGGTGGCGGCGGCGACCTTTTCCAAGTCGGCGTCGTTCATCACGATGAGGGGGCTGTTGGAGCCCAGCTCCATGGTGACCTTCTTGATGCCGGCGTTGCGGCAGATGCGGTCGCCTATCTCCATGCTTCCGGTGAAGGTTATCTTCCGGACGCGGGAGTCGCCGGTGATGACGTCGCCAATTTCTCCGCCGGAGCCGGTGACGCACTGGATGGCCTCTTCGGGCAGGCCGGCTTCCAGCAGGATTTCGGTGAGCTTGATGGAAGACAAGGGGGTGTCGCCGGCGGGCTTGAGCACCACGGCGTTGCCAGCGGCCAGGGCGGGGCCCACCTTGTGGCAGACCAAGTTGAGGGGGAAGTTGAAGGGAGCGATGGCCGCCACCACACCCACGGGGACCCGGATGGTGAAACCGAACTGGCTCACGTTGCCGGGGGCGGCGTCCAGCGGCACCGTCTCGCCGTGGAGGCGCTTGGCCTCTTCAGAGGAAAGGGTGATGGTCTGGATGGCCCGCTGCACCTCGGCGCGGCCTTCGGCGATTACCTTTCCTTCTTCCATGGTGATGGTGCGAGCCAAGTCCTCAGACCGCTCCCCCATCAGGTCGGCGGTCTTGCGGAGAATGGCGTACCGGTCGTAAGCGGTCATCTTGCCCATGACCGCGGCGCCCCGGACGGCGCTGGTGATGGCTTGTTCGACCTCGGCGGCGCTGGCCCGGGGGACCGTGTCAATTACCGTCTGGTCGTATGGGTTCAGAACCGGCATAGTGTCGGCCTTGTCCACCCATTTTCCGCTGATGTACATCTTCATGAAGGCAGCCTCCTGGGCCAGTGGGTTGGCGTTCAATCCGGGGCTCCGCATTGACCGCGGACCTCCAAATTACCGCAATAGGATATTACCGTATGCCCCGGTTAGCAAGGGATGGGCGCCAGAGGTAACGGTTCAGTCTTCGTGAGGTCCTCTCGGAAAGAGGCATCCGCTGCGGGGGAACGCAGGGGCGGGTTTCAAACCCGCCCCTACTTGTCAGGCAGCATTCTCATGCTGAACAGGCATCCGTCTCACCAAGCGCGAACACTTACCGCCGTAGCCGGCCCGGTCAGGCGCGGGACGAGGGCCGGGCTATCCCAGGACGGTGGCGACGCCTTCCTTGGAGGCCTTGTAGCGGCCTTGGCGGCCGGGCATTTTTTCCAGCCAGCGGAACTTGGCGCGGGCGGCGTTACGCAGCGTCTGGGCGAAGTTGTGGGGCCGGGCCCACCCGGCCAAGTCGAAGAGGTGGCCCAATTCCCAGGCGTCCACACTTACCATATCAAGGTGCCGGCGGGCGCCCTCGGCGGCCACCACCACCTTTCGCATGTCGTTCATGGGGTCGGCGGCGCGGCAGAAGGCTTGGAAGTCAATGGCTAGGCGGGGGTCGGCAAGGGCTGGGGGTATGGACGGGGGACCGGGAAGGGTTTCCTGGGGCGTTTCAGGATCGAGCTCGCGGTTTTCGGTAAACCCGTTGCCACCTTGGGGAACGCGGATGGGAGCAGCGTTGGCCACAGCGGGTTTGGGGGCGGCAACCTCCGCTTGACGGAGGGCACCAGCCTGGGAGCCCAGGCCTTGTGGGGGTATGGACGGGGGAGAATCCAGCCCGGTCAGCTCGGGAAGCAACTGCTGCCTCAGCAAGTGCAACAGAGGCTCCAGTTCTGCCGGGGTTTCGGCTTCCAAGTGCGTGACGCAGCCATTTGGAAGCTCGATGGAAATCTTGACCGCCATTGCAGCCGCCCCACCACCTTAGTCCGTCTATCCTAGTGCAGGGATTGATGGATAGCAAGGCGGGAGACAGCGCTAAAGGGTCTGCTTGAGGCGGAGGGCCAGGGAGCGGGTCATGCCGGGGACGGCGGCGATGTCGTCAACGGGGGCGTCCTTGATGCCTTGGAGGGTGCCGAAGCGGCGGAGCAGGGTGCGCTTGCGCTTGGGACCGATGCCAGTAACCATGTCGATGGCGGAGCGCACGCTGCTCTTGCTGCGCAGGTTACGGTGATAGGTTATGGCGAAGCGGTGGGCTTCGTCGCGGATGCGCTGCACCAAGTAGAGGGCTTGGGAATTCCGGGCCAGCATTATCGGTTCCGGAGTGTGGGGTACGAAAATCTCCTCGTTCTCCTTGGCCAAGGAGGCCAGGGGTATGTCGTCAATACCCAGCTCCAGCAGGACCTCCAGGGCGGCGGACAACTGGCCTTTGCCGCCGTCGATGAGGACCAGGTCGGGCAGGATACCCCAGGTCTCTTTGCTCTCCCGACCGGGTGGTTCCTCGGCCGACACTTCCCCAGGGTGGACCAAGTCCCGGGCCTGCTTGGCCCTGGCGGTGGCCATGCGCTTGAAGCGGCGGCGGAGCACTTCCCGCATGCTTTCGAAGTCGTCCACGCCCTCCACGGTCTTGACCTTGAAGCGCCGGTAGTGGGCCGGCTTGGGGCGGGCGTCTTCGAACACCACCATGCTGGCGACGGTGTTGGTGCCTTGGATGTGGGAGATGTCATAGCATTCCATCCGGTGGACGGGGAGTGGCAGATTGAGCTCTTCTTGGAGTTCGGTGATGGCCTGCTGGGTAACGTCGGAGTCGTTGAGCCACTTTACCCGGTACTGGGCAAGGCCCTGGCTGGCGTTGGTGGCCACCACGTCAACGAGGCGTTTGTGGACGCCCCGCTGGGGGACCTGCAGCCGCACGGGCCGGCCCCGCAACTCTTTAAGCCAGTTGGCGATGAGCTCCTCATCGTCCAAGTGGTGCTGGAGCAGAATCCGGGGAGGGATGGTGAGGGCGGACTCGTAATATTGCTTGATGAACTGGCCCAGGACCAGGCTGGGGGGATCGTCCTGGGTGCCTTCCATGAGGAAGTGGTCGCTGCCCACCAGCTTGCTGTGCCGGACGAAGAAGGCCTGGACCCAAGTCTCGTTGTTACCTTGGGCCAGGGCAATGACGTCCATGTCCTTGATGGGGTTGGAGTCGACCTTGATGCGCTGCTCCTCAGCCACCCGTTCCACGCTGTGGATGCGGTCGCGGAGCACGGCGGCGCGCTCGAATTCCAACCGTTCCGCCGAGGCTTCCATGTTGGTGCGGAGGTCCTTGGTGACGGCCTCGGTGTTGCCCTCCATGAAAAGAACGACCTGCTGGATGACCCGGCCGTACTCCTCCTTGGAGGCGTAGCCGGTGCAGGGGGCGACGCACCGGTTGATATAGTATTCCAGGCAGGGGCGGGGGTCGTTGCCGGTGATGTGCTTGGTGCAGGAACGGTAAGGGAAGAGCTTCTTGATGAGGTCCATGGTCTGGCGGACGGTGCCGGCGGTGGCGAAGGGGCCAAAGTACCGTGCGCCGTCCTTGGCGACCCTGCGGGTGATGTAAACCCTGGGGAACTCTTCCTCCAAGTCTATCTTCAGGAAGGGGTAGGTCTTGTCGTCTTTTAGACGGGCGTTGTACCGGGGCCGGTACCTCTTGATGAGGGTGTTTTCGAGGATGAGGGCCTCGGCCTCGGAGTCGGTAACGATGTATTCGAAGTCGGCAAGCTGGGCCAGCATCCGGCGGGTCTTGTTGGGAAGGTTGGAGGGGGAGCCGAAGTAGGTGCGCAGGCGGTTGCGGAGGACACTGGCTTTGCCGATGTACAGGATGGAGCCGCGGGCGTCCTTCATGAGGTAAACGCCCGGGCTTTCGGGGGTTACCCGGAGCCGCTGTTCCGGATTTGCAAGGGCCATTGATTCCTACAGGACGGTTGCTACAGGAGGGGGCCTACAGGACAAATTTCAGGACGATCAGCACGGCGAATGCCGTTGCGGCCATGGCGGCAATGCGCCTGATTTCCGGCACCATGTACTGGGCAGCGGGGACGTTCTGCTCCCTAGGGGAAGCCGCGGACCTAGCGCGTGGGGCGCCCCGGTAAGCTGCGGACGGAGCGGAAGGCCGTGCCTCAGGGGCCGGTGACGGTTCTGCGGGGGCCGTTGCCACGGCTGCTTCGGCAACGGCTGGGGCTTCCGCGACCGCGGCGGCCTCACGGGGAGCGGCCGGAATGCCGCTGGGGCCGCGCTGTTGCTTCTTTCTACGCCGGTTGAGCTGCGCCTGACGCGCTGCCACCCGGCGGGACTTACCCGCCATGGGAGTTACCTCCTAGGGGACTGCACATAATAACTATAACAGCAATTGTGTTAAATGGGCAGCAATAACCGGGATGGTCAGCCGTTCAAAATAAGCCCGTCATTCGCTGACACCGGACCCGCTAACTTCCGGAAGACAGGATAAAACGGAGGTCAGGACCGGGCCAAACAACCGTGACGGGAATCGTTGGTTTCCGGCACCAAGCAGCTCCGGGAATACCAGATTGGCGAAGGGCTCAAGAGTCATTCCGCCGGCGGAGTTCTTCCTCCAGTTGGCGGACGCGCTCCTCTGCCCCCAGCCGGGCTGAGCGTTCCCGTTCCCGCTGGGATTCGGCCTCCAGCCGGGCTGAGCGTTCGGCTCGGTGGCTGTCGTGCACTTCCTGGTAAGTGGAGAGGTATCGCTGGGCAGCCGGGTCCCAGAAGCGCAGCCTGCCTTCTTCCCAGCACAGGTCCAAGTTCAAAACCTGGCTGTGCCCCCAAAGGAGCCGGTCGCCGGAACGGTTGATTTCGATGGGCTGATAGCTGCCACTTACAAGCCGGTCCCCCGAGAGGGGGCTCCGGTGGAAACGGCCACCGGTGTGGTCAAAACGCCAGTATTCTGGCACCCACATACCGGCGTAGGCGTCCCTTTTGATTGTTTCGTCCCTCCGTCCGGTGGTCTCGGAGGCTATTTCCAGCACGAAATCCGGGGGCTTGCCCTGTTCCGGGATGAGGTAACCATTGCGGGCCAAGCGGGCCGCTGAGTCCACGCCGAAAGCGATGAGCAGGTCCGGGAACAGTACTCCTTCATCTGAAGCTGTGGGCCTGAGGCCGGCAGCCACTTCGCTGGTGACAATGGTGGTTTCCGGACTGCCGAAGTGTACTGACAAGGCGGCCGGAAACCCGGGAAAAGTCAGGTATTTAAAGGTGCTCATGTCGGCGGGCGGCGGGTCCGGGAACCGGATGATATCAGGGGCGCCTGGCTCCCTGGCTGCTGTGGGCCTGGAGGTCATAACGGTCCTGCGCAGGTAGAGGATGTTAGCGGCATTGTACTCCTACGGCGAAGGTGTTGATAGCCGAGGCCGCCCGGCGAATAACACTCCTGACCACCGCTGCCTGACCACCGCTGCCTGCATCCCCAACTAGGGGTATTATCCAAAGCCTAAGGAAAGACCAGGTTTTTCGGAGAGCGGGGTTTCCCCCTCAGGCCCTGGGGTGGCTTTTTTCGTACTCTTGGCGGACGTGGTTGTTGGTCAGGTGGGTGTAGACCTGCGTTGTGGAAATGCTGGAGTGCCCCAGGAGTTCTTGTACGTGGCGCAGGGAGGCGCCGTTCTGCAACAGGTGGGTGGCGAAGCTGTGCCGCAGGGTGTGTGGGGTAATTCGCTGGCCGATCTCCGCCTTCTCTCCGTAGGTCTTGAGGATGTTCCAGACCCACTGGCGGGTGAGGCGTTCACCCCGGTGGTTGACGAACAGGGCCTCCTGCCCCTTGCGGCTGCCCACCAAGTTCTGCCGAGACTTGGCTATGTAGTGTTGCAATTGTGCCACGGCATTGGGGTACAGGTACACGATTCGCTCTTTATTTCCCTTGCCCCAGCAACGGATGTACCCCTCTTCTGCATCGAAATCATGGACGTTCAGGGACACCAACTCAGTTACCCGGAGGCCGGTGGCGTAGAGCAATTCAAGGATGTTGGCGTCTCTTTGCCCCTCGGGGGCGCCGGAGCCCGACGCCATGTCCAGCAGCCGGTTGACTTGGTCCTCAGTGAGGCACTTGGGCAGGGTGCGGCCGACCCGGGGGGAGCCCAGGGACTCGGTGGGGTCGGTTTCCAGGGCGCCATTCTCATGGAGGAACCCGAAGAAGGACTTGACGGCGGCAACTTTCCTAGCGGTGGTGGTGTCCCGGTAGCCCTTGCGGCCCCGGAGGTCTTCGATGTATTCGTTGAGGAGGGGGAGATCGACCAGGGTCCAGGGGCTGACGCCTTCGGAGGCGCCGTTTTTCTGAGATTTGATGAAGGTCCAGAACTGGCCCAGGTCGTTGCGGTAGGCTTCGGTAGTGTTCCTGGAGAACCCCTTTTCGACAATGAGGTGCTGTAAGAACGAGGTAATTTCCTTGTCCATCAGATAATATCCTTTCGCCCGTGGGGCGTATGTTGGTGGAATGGTCGGCCAGGCCGCCAGACCAGCATTCAATTCGAGGGGATATTACCAAAATTTAAAAAATGTACTAAAGGACAAAATCAGCGAGGTTTGGCGAATCTGGTCAGTTCGTGGCATTTGCCTGCGGAACGGGTTTTCCAAGAGGGGGAACCCGCAGGAAATGGTAGGCCGGAGGCAAAAGTAAGGGGCGCCCCCAGCAATGGGAGCGCCCCTTTGTGCTTGTTCCGGGAACTCGGCCGAGTCTAACCGGTGGCGAGGAGCACGGTGCCGGTGGAGGACAGGGAGCCGCCGGTGCCATTGACCAGGGTGATGGCCGGGTTGCTGTTGGGGTCTCCCTTCTTGTGCACTTGCCGGTCTCCGGCTTCGCCCCTGAGTTGCCTCACGGCTTCGACCAGCAGGAAGCTGCCGTACATGCCCGAGTGGGTGTAGGACAGCCCGCCGCCGCTGGTGTTCATGGAGAAGTCGCCGCCGGGGGCGGTCCGCTGGTTGGCTACGAAGTCGGCGGCTTCCCCGGGACCGCAGAAGCCCAGGGATTCCAAGGTCACCATGACGGTGTAGGTGAAGGAGTCGTAGATCATCGCCAGGTCTACGTCGCCGTGGGTAAGCCCGGCCCGCTTGAGGGCGTTGGGGCCGCTCTCCCTGGCCCAAGTGGAAGTCAGGTTTGGCATCTGGCTGATGATGTTGTGGTCGTGGCCCTCGGCGGCCCCCAGCAACCAGACGGGCTCCTTGCGGAGGCTGCGAGCCCGCTCGGCGGTGGTCACGATGATGGCGGCGCCGGAGTCAGTAACCAGGCAGCAGTCGAACAGGTGGAAAGGCCAGGAGACCCACCGCGAGTTGTGATAATCGTCAAAGCTCATCGGGGTCTCGTACATGACGGCTTTGGGGTTGAGATTGGCCCACTTGCGGGTGGCCACGGCAATCTCGGCCATCCCTTGGCGGGTCTTCTCCTCCCCGTACAGGTGCATGTAGCGGGAGCAGGCCATGGAGTAGTTGATGGGCGGCCCCAGCATGCCGTAAGGGGCCTCGTACTGGGCCATGGGAAGGTTGGGGTCGCCGGGGATAGGGGCCCGGCGGGAGCGGCCCGCCTCGCCGTGGGTAATCAGGGCCACCTCGCAGTATCCCGCCCGGATGGCGGCGGCGGCGTGGGCGACGTGGATAACGAAGGAGGACCCGCCGACGGAGGTGTTGTCGGTGAAACCGGGATGGATTCCCAAGTATTCGGCGGTGGCCAGGGTGGAGAAGCCGGCGGTGAGAAGGCCGTCGACGTCGCTCTTGGCAAGCCCGGCGTCCTCCAATGCGTTGTAGGCCGCCTCGCCGTGGTGCTGCAGGGAGGACTTATCGGGGGTGGTGCCCATGACGTCGGACTCGGCCACGCCGACGATGGCTATATCCCTTTCCCTTGATCCGCTGGTTGCCATGCGAAACTCCGGTCGTTTGGAATAACCGTCAGCGCCCGAAGGGCCTGGAACGTAAACCCGGGCCCGCCGGGGGCTTCAGCAGCACGGATATTACAACAAGCGGGGAACGAGGGCAACCGCGGTTCAGGTTGACGCCGGCGGAAGAATCAAGCCGGGCTAAAGATTGGGCCATTGCTGTCTTGGGGCGTGTTCACTGTGTATAATTGGAGTATGACGCCTGAAATGATAACAATTCTGGCGGTGTGGGGTGCGGGATTCGTTGGGCTCGCTGGATTGATGCTTTCGCTGTTCAATCGCTTGGAGCGTCGAATGGACCGATTTGAGGACCGCATGGACCGGCTGGAGGCCAAGGTTGGTACCTTGGAGGCCTGGGTTGGCGCATTGGAACAGGGCCAAGCCGAGCTAAGGGGAGCGGTCGAGGTAATCCGGGATGTTCTACTGGCCCGCACGGAGCAGGCGGCCTGATAGAACATCCTTCTTCAATTAACACCCGGCTTTAATTGGTACCCGGCTTCAAGTAGCAGCCGGCTCCGAATGTCTGAACGCCGGCCGAGGTTTGTCGATGCCATCCAATTTCTGGATGATTGTAAGCAACACCGAGAATTATCGAATAACCCAGAACCTGGGATTTACCATCCAGGGTCTGAAGTCCCAGCAGAAAAGGAAGCTGCAACGCGTGTCCTCGGGCGACCGGGTGCTGTTCTACGTATCGGGAATGCGGCGGTTTACTGCCACGGCCACGGTCACTTCTTCTTATTTCCCCGAGGAAGAGCCGGTTTGGGAGCCGGAGGGGGCGGCGAACTGGCCCTTCCGGGTCAAGATCAAGCCGGAAGTGGTGCTGGAAGACGCCCAGTGCATCGACGCCAACATGCTGGCCCCGCGGCTGGAGTACGTAAAGCGCTGGCCCCCGGAAAACTGGTACATGGCATTCCAGGGCAATCTTCATCTTCTGCCCAAGAGCGACTTCCTCTTGGTGGAAGAGGAGATGAAGAAGCTGAAGTTCGGGAAGGAATACGTGCCGACACCCCTGCCGGTGCCCCAGGACTCCAAGCGCAGGAAAAGCTCGGGCCGCCGCAAGCGCAACACCCCCCAGGAACCGGAGGCCGGAGCCGGGCAGAACAACGGGGCCGAAGCCGCAGCTCCTGCTCCAAGGCGGCAACGAGGGCGCTTCCAGCCGGCGAGCTAAAGAGCCAGGCCGCTGGCGGACGTTTCAGCCACTCCCAGGCTCTGGGCTTGGGAGTGCACCCCTCTTTGCAGGGCAGCCGCACGCCAATAACCAGATAAGTTAGTCGACCGAGATTGAACCTATTCCGGTTCTGGCGTTGACCATGTTCACCTGACGAGCCCCAAGCGTCTGGCGTCTTGCTCAGTCCACTGGGTGTCGCGCAGGAATTGACTTAAGGTCCCGCGGGGCAGGGTTTCATTCGGCCTGTGTAATGAAGGACGACTCTCCGACGGTCTTCATGCCTGTAAATTCTTTGTGACCCTTTGGCGCGACGGTAGATGAAACCGTCTCGCTCCAACGCTTGAACCAACTCTCGAATGGGAACATTGCGCAAGACATAAACGAGGTTGGTGGGGGAGGTCATGTAGGAACGGCAACGCGTAGTGTTTCAGCGCCCTTCACATCTTCGTCCATAGTGGGAATGGTTTCCCCACACTCGATCATATCCTCCACGACCAGTTCGGCGGCATCCTGTAAAGATGTCAAGGCTTCGTCCTTGGTGTAGCCCCATGTGGAGCAACCAGGAAGGTTGTCTATCCACGCGCTCCATCGCCCGTCTTCTTCCTCAACCAGGGTTGCCTTGAAAAGATAGACTTGGTCCATGGTTGGCGGCACTCTCCGTTGGACGCGTCGAAAGGACGGGTTGACAATAGGAGTATACACTTAACCAGCTTTTCATGACTCTATTGCGGCCCGGTGGTACGTTAGATACGCTGCCTTCACGGGTCCGATTCAAGCAAATTCTCCCCGACTTTGACTCCTTCCGGATAGTTTGGGTTATCTGAGCACGTTCCCTTGAGGGCGAATGTCCTCAAGGCTGACTCAATCTCCTCCCTAACCCAGGGGTCCTCCTCGATTGTCAAGGCCGACCGCAGTGCGGTTGCGGCTTTGGGGCCGCCCAGCCGACCCAGGGCCCAGGCGGCGTGGCCCCTGACCAGAGCTTCAGTATGTTCCAGGGCAGCCAGCAACGCGGGAATTGCCCGGGGATTTGCGGAGTTGCCCAAGGCTACGCAAGCGTTGCGCAACAAGCCGCTCCACCGGGCCCGTTTTACCGGGCTGCCGCGGAAGTTGGCTTGGAATTCTTCAAGGGTCATTTCGAGCACCGCCACCAAGTCGATAACCCGCTCCGGGGGCGTTCCGGCAAAGGGTGCTTCTCCGGACGGAGGCTGTGGGGAGGGCAGCGGACGCCGGGCCGGGGCGGCCTTGCGGTTCACCGGGCACACGTCCTGGCAGATGTCGCAGCCGAAGACCCAGTCCTGCATCAGGGGTCTCAGCGGGATTGGAACCGGGCCCCGGTTTTCGATGGTGAGGTGGGAGATGCAACGGGTGTTGTCCAAGACGTAGGGCCGGACGATGGCCCCGGTGGGGCAAGCTTCGATGCAGAGGGTACATTCTCCGCAGGACTTGAGGAGGGGTTGGTCTGGTGCCAGTTCCAGGTTGGTCACTATCTGCCCCAAGAAAATCCAGGAACCGTGGCCGGGGGTGAGTATGTTGGTGTTCTTGCCGAATCAGCCCAAGCCGGAGCGGGCTGCAGCGGCGCGGTCCAGCATGGGGCCGTCGTCCACGTACCAGCGGGCTTCAACCGGCAGGTCAAGGGTTTCGGAGAAGGACTGCACCAAGGACTTCATACGGGACTTCATCACCCGGTGGTAGTCCCGGCCCAGGGCGTAGCGGGCGATCCTGCCGCCGAGGACAGGACGGGCCTGACCGGGCTCGTGGGCGGCGAAATAGCTCAGTCCCAAGGTGATGATGCTGCGGGCGCCGGGCAACAGTTGTTGGGGGTCGCTGCCCCGGAGGACCCGGCTCTCGGTGTACCAGGGCAGGCCGTCCATCAATCCATCGCTCAGCCGCTCCAAGGCAGCATCCCGGTCCCGCTGGAACTCGCCGGCGCCGGTGAACCGCACCAAGTCGAAACCGGCGTCCAAGGCGGACTGCGTCACTTGGGTGGTTATGTCGGCAATGGACTGGTTCATTGGCTTGTTAGAGAGGCCGGTGTCCGGAGAGCTACAGGTTTTCGGCGAGGAAACGGCCTTGGTAGCCTTCGGCCACGGGCTGGGCCAGCCTGAAGAAGACCAGTTGCAGCAGCCCGGCGTTCTGCTGCACCCAGAAGCCCCCGGGGTGGTACACGGTCAGCAGGGCCTGAGAGCGCCCGCGGTAACCGGCGTCCCAAACCGCGGTGTGAATGGCCGCGCCGCTGCGGAGCAGGCTGGAGCGGGGCCGGCCAAGGGCCATGAGGTCCAGGGGCAGGTGGACAACCTCGTTGAACAGCACCAAGTGGGGCCCAGGAGGCAGCATTACCCACCCGGCAGGATCGAATTGCAGCGGGACCGAATCGGAGATATCCCGGTCGCCGGGAAGGCTGCCCATTCTCCCCGGGGACGTGAGGCAGGCAACCTCACGAAGGGTCAGGTCGAAGCCGTTGGGTTGGAGTTGCTGCTCCAGGGAAACGTAGGACTCCACCAAAGGTGAAGGACCTTGTAAGAGCTTGCCGATGGTGTCGCGGTCCAAAGCGCCGCTGCTCATGGTCCTCCAGAAACTAATGCCGGGAAAGCCAGCAAGAAGGCTCCCGGCAGAATCGAGTCAATTATTTCCAGTGACCCAACCGGTAACTCCGAACCATTGGGAGACAAGCAGGCTCAGACCAAGCGTTCTGCATGAAGGACTGGATGCGGCAAATATCGGATAGCGGGGGTGGATTGTCAACCGCGGGCATGGCGCCGGCAGGGTCTTCATGATGATAGTTTCCGGTGCACCGAAAGGCGATTACGGGGACGGGTGCGCCTTGCCGATTGCTGGAGGCCGGTGCAGCGGTCCCCTTGCCGGAGTCCGTTACCGGAGTCCGTTACCGGAGCCCGTTTAGGGCTGCTACTACGGCCAAGACATCGCCTTGAGTGTAAAAATCGATTCCGATGATGTTGGGTGTCAGGCCCCGTTGCTCCCGGCAATCGGCGATGCGTTCGTTGAGGACTGCGGCGGAATTGGCCAAGCCGCCGGCTTCGGCCAAGGCCGGCGTGACCCAGTGGTTGACCATGAAAAGGGGACTGTCCGGCAGGCCGCGATTGGGGCGGCAGTTGAAGTCTTCGACCTTTTCGAAGGTGTACGGGGTCTCTTGGGTGAAGGTAAACGCGTCGTGGTACCAGGGTATGCCGCCGGAGTCGTTTTCAGCCATCACAAACAGCCGCCGACCGGAATCAATCATTTCGCGCAGCGTAGGCCAGGGATCACCCAAGACTTGGGAGTGAACGTACTTCGCCAGGCCGGCAGCTTCGAGGGTGCGGGCCACATCGTTGGGGCTTACGTGGTCTTGGATGACAATTACCAGCACCTCGCGAGGGTTGGCTTCGAGCCAGGCGCGGATTCGCTCCAGCTCAGTGGAAAAGTGGATGGCGCCAAGCTCGCACTCGACGTGACAGAGATAAACATCCCGGATCCCGCCTGCTTCCATGAGGCGTCTTCGGAGTTCCTCGGCCGAACGCACCGCAGCGCCGCCTAATTCTTGCACCAGCAGTTCCCGTTCCTGTTGCGTAGCCGGGGCCACATCGGTCACAACTACTTTCGACCGCTTCGATTCGATACCGTAGTGGAGGTCAATCAGCAGTCCACGGTAGCCGGCTTCCAACTGGGGAATGATGCCCTTGGAGTGGTTGGCAAGAACGAAATCGTCTTCCGGATTGGACATGGAGTTGTGCGTTGCGGCGATTGTCATGTTGTCCAGCCGCCGGTCGCATAGAGGAACATGGCCATTACACCGTGGGTCGAAGGGTCTGGCCACTGGGCCTTCTCCGCCGCTTTGGCCGATGGCCAAGTAACCCAGGACGATGACAGCAATGGCAGCCAGGAGCCCTCCGCCAACCACCAGCCACTTCAGCGCGGGCCGGGGGGCCGGAAGCTTCAAACCGGGAGAGGTCCCCATCTGGCCAGGAGCAATCAGGCGCAACAGTTCAGCCATGGCGTTGAAAGCAAGGATGACTCCGGCCAGGGTAACGATGACGCGGGCGGCCTCCTGCCATTTGAAGACCATGAAGGCGCCTACCAGCATCCAGATTGCCACCCAAAGCAACCGCGGGAAGACTCCGGCCGGAGGTTCCAAAAACCGCCGCGCCTGGGACAGGCGGGCGGTGAGGTCAGCGGGTTCCGACATCCACCACACGGCGGCTACCATCATGGCCCCCAAGCCGGTGATGAGCAGCACCCAGATGTGCAAGTGGGATACGAAGGCATTCCAGAAATCGCGGGCGACATCGCGCGCGGCGCCGTCTTCGAACTGGCGGACAACGAGTTCCCGCAGCCCCAGTTCAGCGATGAGAACAAGCATGCCGACGGCTATGATTGCCAGGCCGACCCTGAGCCAGGCCTGCCGACGGTCAGACGCCAGGAATATCGAGGCGCCAAAAGCCACGACCGACGCCAAAGGCAGGAGGAAGGCCAGGAAACGAATGGCCGAGGTTGCCCGGGCGGCGTCTTCGATAAGAGGGTGGGACTGCACTTCGATGAGGGTATCGGTAATGTCGTCGGGTATCTGTGCGCTCAACTCGGGGCTGAGGACGGCGGCTTGAGTCCTCACGATCAAGACCATGTCGGTCAACTGCACCGTGAATGTATCTATATCGCCAAGGAATACCGTATGGTGCAGGTCCCGGATTGCCGCCTCGTACACCGGGCGGAAAATCTCCGACCCTATGATGCCCGACACCACCTGCTTCAGAACGGGACGCGCCGCCAATGCGTTGGGCTGAGCAGCAACAAGCTGCTCAACAATCTTTTCCGCGATAAAGTCACGGACATTGGGATGCGCGAGGGCGGAGGCGGCGCGATTCGCGGCCTCATCGCCGTCGACTACCGTATCCCGCACGTAGACCGAAAGGACGCCGGCTACTCCAAGAAGGATTCCCGCCAGGACCAAGACGTTAACGACTGCCCGCAATGGGTTTCTCTCCTTTGCCTGGGATTGAGAATAGTGCCGGATTGGCTACGAGAAGGTTTCCCTGCGGGGGGAGGACGAAGTTTGCTTGAGGAATACCTGAACAATGGCCTGACTATGACATAACAGAGACAGTCAACCAACAGAGGCGACTATGAGGGAAGGGAGCCGCCGGCGTCCGGCGGCTAGGCATACCGAGGAGGCAGGCCCGAAACCAACCCTCCGGTCAATCCTGAACAAACAGAGCGCACGGGGAAAAGGCGCTGACATCTGCCGGTCCGAACAAGGGTCCGCTGAGCGGACTGTTCGGACCGGTATAAAGAATCACACCCTGGGGAGACGGGGCGGGCTTGGACACAGGCCAGCCAGCCTAGTCGTTCATGAAGTCCTGCATGTCGGCAGGCAGGGGTACCTCCTCGGGTATTTCGGTGATAACGGCCTGGGTGGTGAGCATCATGGATGCGATGCTGCCGGCGTTCTCCAAGGCGGAACGGGTGACCTTGACCGGGTCGATGATGCCCTGTTGCACCAAGTTGCAGAATTCACCGGCCTCGGCGTCGAAGCCCCAATCGCCCTCGGAATTGCGGACCCGGTCCAGCACCACCTCGCCGGGGTGGCCGGCGTTGTCGGCGATGAGGGTCAGGGGGGCGCTCAAGGCCTCGCGCACTATTCGCACACCCACTGCCTCGTCGCCGCTGACCTGCTCTTCCAGATCCTTCAAAGTCTGCTCGGCCCGGATGATCGCCACGCCGCCGCCGGGGACTATGCCTTCGTCCACGGCGGCCCTGGTGGCGGCCAGGGCGTCCTCGGTGCGGGACTTGCGCTCGTTAACCTCGGGTTCGGTGGCCCCGCCGACCTTGACGACGGCGACGCCGCCCACCAAGGCGGCCATTCTTTCCTGCAGCTTCTCCCGGTCGTAGTCCGATGAGGTTTCTTCGATCTGCACCCGGAGCTGGGCGGCGCGTTCAGCGACTTCTTCGGAAGAGCCCCGGCCCTCGATGATGGTGGACTCGTCCTTGGTGGCCACCAACCTTCTGGCAGAGCCCAGGTGGGTGACCTCGGCGGTGTCGAGCCTGAGGCCGGCGTCGGCGCTGATGACGGTGGCGCCGGTGAGGATAGCAACGTCCTGTAGCAGGGCCTTGCGCCGCTCGCCGAAGCCGGGGGCTTTGATAGCGACGCAGGACATGGTGCCCCGCATCTTGTTCACCACCATGGTGGCCAGCGCCTCTCCCTCCACGTCCTCGGCAATAACCACCAAGGGGCGGTTGCCGCTGTTAATCACCTTTTCCATGATGGGGACAAGCTCGTTGGGGGAGCTGATCTTCTGGTCGGTCAGGAGGAACTGGGGCTGGTCGAGGACGGTTTCCATGCGGTCGGCGTTGGTGACGAAGTGGGGAGAAAGGTAACCCCGGTCGACGCGGACGCCTTCGACAAGCTCCAACTCGTCGGACAGGGACTTGGACTCTTCTATGGTGATGACCCCGTCCCGCCCGACCTTGTCCATAGCATCGGCCAGCAGTTCGGCGATGGCCTCTTCGTGGGCCGACAGGGCGGCCACCCGGGCAATCTGGTCCCGGTCACTCACGGGAATCGCCATGCCCCGGAGGACTTCCACCACGGCGGCCACGGCCTGTTCGATGCCGGACTTCAGCCCCATGCCGCTGGCGCCGGCGGCAACGTTCATGAATCCTTGGCGGACCATAGACCGGGCCAACACCACGGAAGTGGTCGTGCCGTCGCCCACCACGTCGTTGGTCTTGGAGGCGGCTTCCTTTACCAGTTGGGCTCCCATGTTCTCGTAGGGGTTTGCCAGCTCGACTTCCTTGGCGATGGTGACGCCGTCGCTGCAAACCACCGGCAGGCCGAACATTCGGCTGAGCAGCACGTTACGACCGCTGGGGCCCAAGGTGAGGCCTACCACACGGCCCAGCTCATCGACGCCCCGCATCAGGCTGGTGTGGGCGCTGTTTTCGAAGGTAATCTGCTTGTCCGCCATTCCCGTATCTCCAGACTAGTTAAAGGTTTGAAGGGCGAAATTCAAGGGGCCGGAAAGGAGCTTAATCCGGCCTTTCCGCCCGGTTAGCATTTTTCGCCACAGATAAATATCCGATAGTGAGAATAGATTGTCAACCGGGACAATCGCGTTTGGATGCTGGCGAAATGGGCGGTGGTCAATTTTTGCCTGCCACCGCTCGATGGTATCCTGACAACAGTGGTTAGGGGTGGCATCTGCCGGATTAATATGCAGCTCCCCGCTTCATGAATATGGTAATGTACCGGCGATTGGAACTTCACCAGGAAATGTTGTTATGGGAAAGCGCGCAGTTATCATAGCTATATCGTTGGTTGCACTGGTAGTCGTCGGACTGGCGGCAGGCTGGCTGCTAACCCGGTCCACCGGGGGCGAAAGGCTGATTATTGCCACCAGCACAGACTACCCGCCATTTGGTTTCGCAGATGCCGAGGGAAATCCGGCTGGATTCGATTACGAGTACGGCAAGTTGTTGTGCCAAAAGCTTGGAGTGAGGTGCGAATGGCGGACAGATTCATTCGAGAACGTATTCGACCAGGCGGCCCAAGGTGAATTCGACCTGACGATTAACTCCTACACCCGGACCGCATACAGGGAACAGTTGGTACACTTTTCGGACCCCTACTACTATTCCTTTGGACAGTTTGTGCGGCGGGCCGGCAGCAACGCCGAATTGGAGACCAGCCGGGTGGTAGCGGTGCAGGAGGGGACAATATATGAAAAGTATCTTGGCTCCCCGGCCTTTGCCCAGATGGAGGCAATCACCTTTCCAACCCAAGTGGAGGCTTTTCAGGCGGTGTCCGAGGGGCGAGCGGAACTGACCATTGCCGACGACGTAATAGTCGACTTGGCAGTCGGACAATCACCTTTCCTGTCCGGCGGCAGGTTGGGCGAGTTCGAGCGGGTGGGAGACCGGATAATACCCCAACCAGGCACAGTGGAGTTCGAGTCCCTGGGCACGGGCGAGATAGGCATCATTGTGCCCAAGCAAAATGCCTACCTGCTTCCGGAGATAAACCGGGCCATTATGGAAATAAACATGGAAGGGGAAATGACGCCTTTGAGCTTGGAGTACTTTGGGCGGGATATCACCGCGGGGCCAGGGCCGTAAGGCAAGGGCAAGCCCGTTTCATAAGTCCAACACTATAGCTATATTCGGAGTAAAGGCGGCCCTTGGGCCAGAATGTGCTGGCTGGTTAATTCAATTCCGAGAAGGTTAGCCAGGCCAAGTACGGAATGTGTCCCGCCAAATGCTTCTGAGACAAGCTGAGGCATCAGCGTGGGGGGGGGCGATTCTCCTATCTCGTCTCCATTTCTGAACTGTTGCTCTCGAGGCATTGAGGGGAAGAGGGGGCCGTTCTCCGGTCAAGCGCCGGACTTGCTCCAAGGTTTTACCCCCTCTTTTCCTTCGCATTGGTCGTAGAGCTGGGCTACCGTCGCTTCCAGGGTGGGGTGGAGCAAGGCGGGGGACAGCTCGGCTAAGGGGGCCAGCACAAAGGCCCGCCGGTGCATGAGGGGATGAGGGACCTGTAAACCGGGAAGGTCGATCACCTCCTGCCCGTACAGCAGAATGTCGATGTCGATTGTCCTAGGCCCGTAGCGGATGCCCGGCTCCCTGCCGATGGCCTTTTCCGCAGCTTGGGTTTCCGCCAGAAGAGACGGCGGGCTGATGGTTGTTTCAATCTCAAGGACCAAGTTTAAGAAAGGGCCCTGTTCCAAGTATCCCCAAGGTTCGGTTTCATAGGTCCGAGACACTCTGGTTATCTTGCTCCACAGGCGGGCCAGGGACTCAGAGGGCGCTGATAGGGGAAAGGCGGCGATACGCTGGATGGCCGATTCCAGGTTGGCCTCCCGGCAGCCCAGGTTCGACCCCAGGCCCAGGTAAACGACGGCGGAGTCCTTCGAAGTGGAATCTGGGTTCATTCCAGCCAGCCAGGGGGGCGCCAGCCCCGGACCACGGCGTCGCTCATGCGGCACACCGGCACTGCTTGTGCAACGTCGTGCACCCGGACGATGTCTGCGCCGCCGGCGATGGCCAAGGCCAAGGTGGCGGCGGTGCCTTCCCAGCGCTGGTCAGGGGGTTGGCCCAGGACTCGCCCGATGGTCGACTTCCTGGAGGTGCCCACCAGCACCGGGTAGCCCAAGTCTCGCAGTTCGCCAAGCCGGGCCAGCAGCTCCAAGTTGTGGTCGGGGGTCTTGCCGAAGCCGAACCCGGGGTCAACTACGATGGCTTCCGGAGGGACTCCGGCGGCGGCGGCGGCTTGGCAACTTTGCCGCAGGCTCTGCTTGACGTCTTGCAGCAGGTCCCCGTATGAGGTCCCGTCTTGGTTGTGCATCAGGATCAGCGGGGCGCCGGCCTCAGCAGCCACGTCCGCCAACGACGGGTCGCGCTTCAGGCCCCACACGTCGTTGATTATGGAAGCGCCGGCGGCCAGGGCCTGCTTGGCAACTTCCGCCTTGTAGGTATCAACGCTGATGGGGATGCGGGCGATGGGCGCTATAGCCTCCAGAGCGGGGAGCAGCCGGTCCAACTCCTCATGGATGGAAACGGGGCGGTGGCCCGGACGGGTGGACTCTGCTCCCAAGTCGAGGAAGTCGGCCCCGGCATCCTGAAAATTGAGGGCTTGTTTCACCGCAGTATCGACATCCCGGCCCAAGCCGTCGCCGGAGAAGGAGTCGGGAGTCAGGTTGATGATGCCCATGACGTAGGTGCGACGGCCCCAGACCAGGGGCTCTTTGTTGGCGACGGTGAAGTTGGGGGCTCCGGTTGACTGTCGCATCTGCACCCGGTCGTCCCGCCCGGTTGGTCGCAAGAGGGGCCGTTCCAAATGGCCTCTTGAGCCTGCTTCCAATTTTATCATCCTCCATTTCGGCCGAGGAAAGGCCCGCCGTGGAGCCGCCGGTACACGTCGAGGAATGCCGCTTCCCGGTCCGGAGGGGGGTGCTTGAAGAATATTCGATAGACCAGCTCATCGGTCGTGTAGTATTGATAATCCAAATTCAGTTCGTACAGTTCCCGCATGGCGGATGAAAATGCGGCTTCCCCAATGGTATTGAACAGTAATGGTATTGAACAGTTTGGTCATGAAGTACTGGCCCAGGGAGTATTGACAGGTGCTCTGCCACAACTTGTCCGGGTGGTCCGGGTCGCTCAGGGCGTGGATGTTCGAAACCCCGTTTTCCTGGCATTCCATGAGGTGATACTCATCGGCGTGCAACTGCCAATCCCAAGCCTCAGGCCCGGTCCGGGCCCGGACATACTCCGCGGTAAGATTGGCCCCGCCTTCGAAAAGCCATACGGGTCCGAATTCGGCAGTCAGATAGAAATGGGCTATCTCATGGTAGAGAATCCCTTCTCCCAAGGACAGGCCTTTCTCTCTAAGCAGTACCAGCTAATCTACGAAGTTCACCCCGCCATACCCGCCCCTGTATTCCTCGACGTATTCATCAACATTTACCGACAGGGCAATGAGGTCCGTCAGGGGGAACGGCGCTCCGATGAGCCCCTCGGCGCCCCTCACGCCCCGCTCCATCGCCGCCAGAATATCCTCGTCCGGCGGCGGCGGAGCGTTGTAGAACGCCCAGAGGGTGACGGGGCCGGACAGGGGCAGGGAGATGGTGTTCGAACGCGTGATGCGCGGCGAGGTAAGCAGATGCTCATACAGAGCGTCCAAACCTGTGGTCTTCTGGACAGCCACGACGAAGGCGCTCTCCTCCTCGTTTAGTCCGTCGGTAAACCACGGCTGGGCGATGAGCAACTCAAACTTGTCCTCGCGCCCATGCAGGAATATTTCGTTCAGGCTGCCCAGAAACATGGTGTTTCGAGACTGCACCGGCTCTTCGGACGTATAAGCAAACAACCGACGCGCCAGCGCGTGATCATAATCATATACTTTGCCAAGTCCGTAAATCGCATCATTCTCCAACCGGTCGATGCCGTCGGTAATCCAAAGGGTGTGCGCCAGTTCGCGTCCCAAGGCGGGGTTTCCGAGCCATATTCCAAGGATCGGTATCACGGCGCCCGGGTAAGGCGGATTGCTGTACCACGGAAGCAGCTGGGACAACTCGGCGTGGGCAGTTTCTTCAGCAGCGAGAGTTGGCGTCGGCTTGGGCGCAGCCATCGGCTTTGGTGTGGGAGTCGGCCGCGGAGTCAGTGATGACCTCGGCCTGGGGGTGGCCGACGGTCTTGGCGCCGGAGCGGGTGTTGGAATGGACGCTGCCGTCGCCGAGGGAAGTGGCGACGGGGTTGGCGTAGGAACGGGCGCTGCCGTGGGCGTAGGAACGGGGGTCGGCCTTGGTGTTGGGACGGGCGCTGTCGTGGACATCGGGAGGGCGGTACAGCCGGCTGCCGCCAGCGAAAAGAGCGCCAAGGACGATGCAGACGCCAGGCCAACGCGAATCTTGCCCGGCAGTGGCGTCGTCCGCTCTCTGCCGGGGCGGCGCCGCGGCCCGCCTACTGCCATCCTACATCTCCTGCACCCGCCCCACGAACAGGATAGCGCCCGTCGCTCCGTCCCGAATCAGGAAGATAAAGGGTCTATCGACCGTTACTCTTACCGGCTGGGGTTTCGCGGATTCCGTCTGCATCACCACCGCCGTGGCCGCAGCCGCCTCGGTGCCTTCTTCGTCCACTGACACGAAAGCCTTGTGGATGACGTCCCTGACGTACAGGCATTCTTGGTGCTCGGCAAGACACGACTTGCCGTCCATGCCGGAGAAATCGGCGGTGGAAGGGTCGAAGGCGTCGGCCATCCCCATCCCCTTCAGGGTCTCGGCCAGCATAAACTGGGACTCGAACTCGAACCGGGGCATCTGCAGGTCGACTTGATTGGCCGCTATCTGTCCAATGATACGGTTTACGAGGGCATCTTCCAGACGGTCTTCAAACTCCTCAAACCGTCCCGGGTCCGGCAGGAGGATGGTCATCGACAACTCATAGCCTTTGTAGGGCAGGTCCACGGCCTGATACCCGTCCCCTTGTGCATAGCCGAACCCCTCTGTGGTCCTCATCATCGGAACGTCAACGCTGCCGCCGTCCAGCAGGTGAAAAGCGCCTGTCCTTGTTAGCCCTTCTGCAAAGGCGTATTGCCATCCGGCGTTGAAGTAGATGGCGTTGGCGAGGACCATGCGCGTCAGTCCGTCGATGACGCCCGGTGGAATCAGGTCTTTTATCCGTTCCTCCGTGCGGTTTGCAACCCAGTCATTTATAGCGAGCCTGGAGGTCTCCGGACTTCCTCGAAAGTCCACCAGCCTCACTCCTGCCCCGTAGCTCTCCGCCAGAACGTCCAGAAATGGTTCCTGGAACTCGTGGTCCTGCTGTCCCCAGACCGCATTGGCGATATTCAAGGTGAACCCCTCCCCGTCGCCTTGAGCGTCCTTGCCCCGGGATGCAAGCTCGAAGTCCAAGGCGTTGAAAGCGGGATGCAGGCTGTCCTGGGAAATCGGGAACCGGAGGGTATCCGCCATCTGGCTTGCCGTGTCCCCACTTGCCCCGGCGTAGGTCATGGCCAGCGCCAGGGAGATGCTGTAGGGCGAATAGAACAGGTTACCGTCCTCCGAGGCCAGGGTCCGGTAAAGGTCGAAGGCGAAGACGTTGTTCCCGCCGGTCAACTCCACCAGTTCCGAGCCGGCGGCCGCCGGCTCGGCGCGTTCCTTCGTCGAACGCACCTCGTCGCCCTGCACCCCGCCAGCGCATCCCGCTGCGCCCAAGGCCAGGAGGAGGATCCCCGCCACGAGGCCGAGCCTGCGGAATCCCGTTCGTCTGCGCCCCGGCCCTTCTCCGAAAAGCCTCATCCGATTCCCTCCCCGGATTTCAGTCGATGGATATCCTTGTCGCATCAATCATACGTCACAATCTGGTGAGGACAGACCTATTGGCACGGAGGCCCCTTATCGGAGTTGGATGGAGCCCCGGGGTTTCGAGGCAGGAGCAGGCTTATCCTGGCAAAGCCAGCGCTTCCAGGTTCTCCTTGCAGGGGGTATACCCGTCTGCTACGATTTAGCCGCCTTCACCCCCTCTGGAACTGCCTTCGGAGCTTTTTTGACTGCTGAGGACCGGACTACTGAGAACCCGACTGTAGAATCCCGCGCCATAGACCTGAAGCTGCAGGACCTTTCGGAGCTGCGGGAAAGGGCCCGCTTAGGAGGCGGCAAGGCGCGCATTGACCAACAGCACGGCCGGGGCAAGCTCAGCGCACGGGAGAGGCTGGCCCTGCTGATGGACCGGGATACCTTCCGGGAGATGGACACATTCGTGGTGCACCGCACCACCGAGTTCGGGTTGGGCGACCAGAAGGTGCTGGGAGACGCGGTGGTGACCGGGTACGGAATGGTGGACGGTCGGCAGGTCTTCGCCTACGCCCAGGACTTCACCGTGTTCGGCGGGTCGCTCTCGGAGGTTGTCAGCGAGAAAATCTGCAAGGTCATGGATTTGGCCGCCAAGACCGGTAGCCCGGTGGTGGGCCTCAACGACTCCGGCGGAGCCAGGATACAGGAGGGGGCCGGTAGCCTGGCGGCCTACGGAGAGATTTTCCTGCGCAACACCCTGTACTCCGGGGTGATACCCCAGATATCGGTGATCGTGGGCCCGGCGGCGGGCGGAGCGGTCTATTCCCCGGGGATAACCGACTTCGTGTTCATGGTGCAGGGCACAGGACAGATGTACATCACGGGCCCCGACGTAATAAAGGCGGTGACGGGAGAGGAAGTAACCCACGAGGAACTGGGCGGCGCGGCTTCCCACGCCACCAGGAGCGGCGTGACCCACTTCGTCTTCGAAAGCGAGGAGGAGTGCTTGGAGGAGGTGCGGCGGTTGTTGTCGTTCCTGCCCTCCAACAACGTGGACGACGCTCCCTTTTTCCCATCCGATGACCCGCCGGACCGGGACGACCCGGAACTGCGATACTTGGCGCCCGACGACTCGAACCGGCCCTACGACATGCGGGAGCTTATCTACCGGGTGGTGGACGAGGAGGAGTTCCTGGAGGTGCACCAGAGCTTCGCCCCGAACATCGTGGTGGGGTTCGGCAGGCTGAACGGCAGGGCGGTGGGTTTCGTGGGGAACCAGCCGGACTACTTGGCTGGGGTGCTCGACATCAATGCATCTACCAAGGCGGCCCGGTTCGTGCGGTTCTGCGACTGCTTCAACATCCCGCTGGTCACCTTCGTGGACGTGCCGGGCTTCATGCCAGGGGTGGACCAGGAGTACGGCGGGATCATTCGCCACGGCGCCAAGCTGATCTACGCCTACGCGGAAGCCACGGTGCCCAAGGTGAGCGTGATAACCCGCAAGGCCTACGGCGGGGCGTACATAGTGATGAGCAGCAAACACCTAAGGGCCGACGTGAACTTGGTGTGGCCCTCCGCAGAGATCGCGGTGATGGGTGCCGAGGGAGCGGTCAACATCATCTACCGGGAGCAACTAGGCAAGTCGGAGGACCCCCAGGAGACCCGCAGGGAACTGGTGCAGGACTACCAGGAGCGTTTCACCAACCCCTACGTGGCCGCCGGACGGGGTTTCGTGGACGATGTCATCGACCCGGCGGAGACCCGGGCGCAGCTAATACGGTCCCTGGAAATGCTGCAAAACAAACGGGACAGCCTGCCTCCGAAGAAGCACGGCAATATCCCCCTTTAGGGAGCCCCGGCCGATGAGGTCTGCGCACGCCAAGGCCCCATGTCCCCATCCCCTTGCCTCGTCTGGGGGCCTAACATTGAAACTAACAAGGACATAACCAATGGATTTCGGAATCTTCTACCAACTGCCCTGCAACCCGGGGCAGGACCCGGCCCAGCGTTATTCCGACATGATAGCCGCGGCCCAACTGGCGGACGGCCTAGGGTTTGATTCGGTCTGGCTGGCGGAGCTCCACTTCAACGCCCGGTTCTCGGTGATGCCGGCGCCCCTGCTGGCTGCCGCGGCCATCGCCCAGACCACCAGCAAGGTCAAGATTGGCACCGCGGTAAACTTGGTGCCGTTGCACAATCCCATCCGGCTGGCTGAAGAGATGGCGACCTTGGACGTGCTTTCCAATGGGAGGGCGATCTTCGGCATCGGCCGGGGGTCCAACCCCAGCCACTTCCAAGGTTACGGAATTGACCAAGGCGAGGGACGGGACAAGTTCGAGGAGGCGGTGGAGTTTATCCTGCAGGCTTGGCAGAAGGACCGGCTGACTTTTGACGGCGAGCACTACCAAGCGGAAGAGCTGAGCATTGTGCCCAAGCCCACCCAGAAACCCCATCCCCCAGTATACGTTGCGTCCAACAGCGCCGATACCTTCGAGCTGGTGGGTGACATGTGCCACAACATCCTGGTCGCTCCAATAATCGCCACCAACGAGGGAGTTGATACGGGCTTGGAGGTGTACCGCAAGACGCTGGCCAAGCGCGGCAGGGACGCCGCCGAGTTCAAAGTCAATGCAGTTATCCCAACGCATGTTGCCGAGGATTCGGCCCGGGCCCACGCCCTAGCCGAGTCCAGCGTTGAGGCTTACTTGGACAGCCTAAGGGAGGGACGCTCGGGCCGGGGGGCCTCCCGGGCCCTGGGCCTGACGTACCAGCAGGTACAGAAGGAGTTCGGAGTTATTGGCGACCCGGAAGAGTGCGTTGCCCGCCTCCGTCACATTGGGCAGCGGTTCGGTCTCCAGGAAACGATGTGCTGGTTCGACATGGGCGGCACCCAACCCCTGCATGAGGTCAAGAAGTCAATGGAGCTCTTCTCCAGGGAGGTTATGCCCCAATTCCGCTAGCCTGACTCTCATCTGGCTCTGGGGGGAGCGTACTTTGACCCAAGCCGAGTCGCTATTCGAACACGGGCGCCGCAACTGGGCGGCAGGGGATGCCCCGCTGGCGGACCGGATGCGTCCGGGGGACTTCGACGCGTTCGTCGGGCAGGAGCACGTGGTGGGGCCGGACCGGGTGCTGGTCAAGGCGCTGGCCGCGGATCGGCTGCCGTCGTTCATCCTGTGGGGCCCGCCGGGCAGCGGCAAGACGACCTTGGCGCGGCTGGTGGCCCGGGCGACCAAGACACGGTTCGAAACGGTGAGCGCGGTGTCATCGGGGGTGGCGGACCTGCGGAGGGTCGTGGGAGAGGCCAAGGAGAACCAAGCTCTGTACCAGCAACGCACCGTTCTCTTCATTGACGAGATTCACCGCTTCAACAAGGCCCAGCAGGACGTTATTCTGCCCCACGTCGAGGACGGCACCCTGACCTTTATTGGGGCCACCACCGAGAACCCCTCTTTCGAGGTCATTTCTCCCCTGTTGTCCCGTTGCAGGGTGTTCACCCTGGAACCGCTGAGCCCGGAGCAGATTGGCAGCATCGTAGAGCGGGCCCTGACCGATACAGGGAACGGGCTAGGGGAAATGAATGCGTCGTTGGCGCCGGAGGCCTTGGACCACTTGGCAGCCATTGCCAGCGGGGACGCGCGGGTGGCGCTGAACGCCTTGGAGACCGCGGTGTACGCAACCGCGCCTGATGAAGCCGGGCGCCGGCTGGTGGACTTGGACACAATCTCCGATGCCCTGCAACGGCGTTCCCCGATGTACGACAAGGCCGGGGAGGGCCACTACGACACTATTTCCGCTTTCATAAAATCGGTGCGGGGGTCGTCCCCTGACGGAGCGCTCTACTGGCTGGCCCGGATGATCGAATCCGGGGAAGACCCGCTGTTCATCGCGAGGCGGCTGGTAATCCTGGCGGCGGAGGACATTGGCCTAGCGCGGCCGGCGGCCCTGTCGGTGGCTGTGGCGGCGCAGCAGGCCGTCCACTTCCTTGGTATGCCCGAGGGCCGCATACCGCTGGCCGAGGCCACGGTGTACTTGGCGACCTGCCCCAAGAGCAACTCGGCTTACATGGCCTTGGAGCGGGCACTGGACGACGTGCGCAGTGGAGAGAACGAGCCGGTTCCGCTGCATCTTCGCAATGCGGTGACCAGCTTGATGAGGGCACAAGGGTACGGGAAGGGCTACAAATATTCCCACGACTTTCCGGGACACTTCGTGGAGCAGGAGTTCCTGCCGCCGTCCCTCAAGGACCGGCGTTACTATTCGCCCACCCGGGAGGGTTCCGAGCGGGAGATCGAAGAACGGATGCGCTCCTGGTGGGGGCAAGAGCGGGGTACGGAATGAGCGGCGTTGAACACGTTAGAGTAGAAGAGAATGTCTTGGTGGCCAGGGTTGGCGATCGTGAACTGCGGGCTGAGGTGTTCCGCCCCGCCCGGCAGGAACAGCCGGCAATTGGGATCCTGATGCTCCCCGGCGGGGGCTGGCGGAACTGCGACCGCTCCCCTCTAGGCGAGCGGTACGGCTTTGCCTTGGCCGAAGACGGCTACGTGATGGTGGCCGGGGAATACCGGGTGACCAGCGAAGCGCAGTGGCCGGCCCAGATTCACGACGTGAAGGCGGGAATCCGCTGGATGCGGGCCAATCACGAATACTTGGGCATCGACCCGTCGCTAATCGTGATAGCCGGCAAGTCGGCCGGGGGGCACTTGGCCCTGCTGGCGGCGGGCACTCCCAACATGCCCGAGTTCGAGGGTGACGGCGGCAATGCGGGGGCTGGCAGCGAAGTAGCCGCGGTGGTGGGGTCGTCGCCGGTCTCGGACATAGCAGAGATGGCACGGAACAGCGACTTGGAGCCCTTGTTCGGACCGAGTCCCTCGGAAGAGTTGCTTGCCGCCGCCAACCCGATGACCTACATCGACGAGAACTACCCGCCGTCCTTGGTCTTTCACGGGACGGCGGACATCAACGTGCATCACTCCATGACCGAGGTTTTCTGCAAGGCGCTGGAAAGGAGCGGCGTACCCTTCGACCTGCACATGTACGCCGGGCAGGACCACTTCTTTGACCGGGTGCCGCCCTTCCGCCGGGCCGTGACCGACGCCATGGGCCTGTTTATCGGCAGGTACGTTGGCGCGAAGGAGCCGGCCCCGGCGGCTAATGGTTAGGGGGCCTGGCATCTCCGGTGCGGGGCGAAGTCTGACTGGCTAAAGGTTCACGGGTCTGTGTTACGATAACCGGAGATCGAAACGGGACGACTCATGGTAGCAACCGACCGCGTAGCCGAACTTTTGACTGACGCCTACCAGCTTCATGCCGCAGCGTTGCAGCAGTTGGAGGCGGGGGATACGCGCGACGCCGCGGAGAAGGCTTGGTGCGCCACCAAGCGGGCTACGGATGCGCTCATCCTGGCGAGGTCGGGCGAAGAGCCGGAAAGGTCTTCCATTACTACCAGGGAATTGAGAAGGCTTGCCCTGCAGGACCAGGCTATCGAGGGCCTGAAACCCGGGTATTACACCAGGCAGAACGTGCTGCACGGAGAATGTTTCTACTTGGGACTGTGCGAGCCGCTGGAAGACACCGAACGTCAGATTCGCGAGACAGTCAATTACATTCGTGACGTACAAGCCCTAGCTGCTGCGCCTTGAACCGGAGATCATTGCAGGTCTGACCGGGCCGTGCGACTCAGGGCGTACATGCCCCAGAGGACCGACTCTTATCCAACCTCTTTCACAGCGGCTGCCACTCTCAGCAGGGCCTCCTCCACGTCGGCCCCGCTGATTTCCCGGTGAGTGACCATGCGGATGGACTGGGGCCCCGGCGAACTCACCTTGACGCCTTGGCCATCCAATGCGGCGATGAGCTTGGCCGCCGGGCCCAGTTCCTGGTCCACGTCGAAAATGACGATGTTGGACTGGATGCTCTCCGGGTCAATCTTGAGGCCCTTAACCTCGGCCAGGCCCCGGGCCAGGGTGCGGGCGTTGGCGTGGTCGTCGGCCAGCCTTTCTATCATGGTGTCCAGGGCAACCAACCCCGCGGCCGCCAGCACTCCGGCCTGCCGCATACCACCGCCGACCATCTTGCGCCACTTGCGGGCGTCGTCGATGAATTCCTGGGAGCCGCACAAGACCGAACCCACCGGGCAGCTCAGCCCCTTGGAAAGGCAGAAGCTCACGTCGTCCACGTCTTTGGCCAGTTCGCTGGCCGGGACCTCCAGGGAAACCGCGGCGTTGAAGATACGGGCGCCGTCCAAGTGGACCTTGGCTCCAGCGGCGTGGGCCACTTCGGCAAACTGACGGGTCTCGCCGGGGGTGAGGACGCCGCCGCTGCAGCGGTTGTGGGTGTTTTCCAGGCAGACCAAGGTGGTGGGCGGGAAGTGGATGTTGCCGGGAGGGCGGATGGCGGCTTTAAGCTCGTCGATGTCGAACTTGCCCTGCTGGTTGTTGGGAATGAGCCTAGTCTGGGCGCCGCCCAGGGCGGCAACTCCTGCTGACTCGTTCCAGAACATGTGGGCTTGGTCGCCCATGATAATTTCGTCGCCGCGGTGGCAGTAGGTGAGGACGGAAACCAAGTTGCTCATGGTGCCGCTGGAGGTGAGAAGGCCGGCCTCCTTGCCCATGAGTTCGGCGGCCCGCTCCTGCAGGCGGTTGATGGAGGGGTCTTCGCCGAAGACGTCGTCTCCCACTTCGGCCTCGGCCATGGCCCTCCGCATCTCATCAGTGGGCTTGGTTACGGTATCGCTGCGCAGGTCTATGATGGCCATTGATGCCTCCGATAACGGTATATTTGGGCTTAAGAATCGCCGGGCATTCCAGCGAGGTCCGGCAGGGTTCAGCGGGGTTCAACAGCGGTGCTGAATCTCCCAGGCCAAGCGTTCCATTTCTTCGATGTAATCTATTGTTGACTTTATGTCGGCGGGGATTGTCTCACCGCCGCAGTCGCCGTCATAAAAGCAGCCACCGTGCAGGTAGGTCTGCTGCCTTGCGTAGATTTGCCGCAACGACCGGAAAGCCTGGTCCTGGGATTCCAGCCTGCCAAGCTCCCTTCCGGTCTGCCCAGTAGTCCTGGGCTCGCTCCCGGTGCGGGCCAAAATCATGGCGTCCGTCGCCCGCTTGGTGGCACACCAAGCCTTCTCTGCCGCATCCCGAACATCTCCCGCGTCCAACCGGAGGAGGGCGCTTTGGTAGGTATTGCGGGCGTCGGCGAAGATGGCGTTTACTTGATCGGCGGCTACCATTCTGTTGCTCTGTTCCTCCCTGTTCGAGACTATGGGGAATCGCTAAATCTGTCAACTTGCATCCGGGGCCGGCTCTAGGTAGAGCCGGGTTTCCTTGCTTAACCGCCGCGGGTCTCATATCATGAGAGGACCGAGAGGGAGGCTGCCATGCGTCAGAGCGCCATTTCGTTCCAGTCCAAGGATCTAACGCTGGAGGGTGTGCTGGCCATGCCCGATGGGGAGACCGGAGCCCTGCCCGGCGTGGTTATCTGCCATCCCCATCCCCTCAGGGGCGGCAACATGGACAACAACGTGGTGACTGCCGTGGCCTTTGCCTTGGCCCAAGAAGGAGTCGCCACCCTCAGGTTTAACTTCCGGGGAGTGGGCAACAGCGAGGGGGAGCACACCGAAGGCAAGCTGGAGGCCCACGACGTTCAGAGCGCGGTTGGAGTGCTTAAATCCTGGCCCGGGGTTGCGGGAAACCGGGTCGGGGTGGCCGGTTACTCCTTCGGCTCCCGGGTGGTGCTGGAAAACGCCGGCGTCCACAAAAAGGCCAAGGCCATCGCCCTGATTTCCCCGCCCCTGCAGGCGGTGGAGGAGACCCCCTTGAGGAAGAGCAAAGTTCCGGTCTTCATCATTTCGGGAGACCGGGACCGGTTGGTGCAATCGGAGGGGCTGGAGGCCGCATTAGACGGCTTCAAGCAACGGCCCGAGTGTCACTTGGTACCCAACGCCGACCATTTCTGGGGTGGGTACGAAGGCCAGATGGCGCCCAAGGTCTGCGGGTTCTTTGCGGCGAACCTGTAGCCTGCCCCGATGTGCCGACCCCCAGACCCAATTCCGCCCATCCAGGGTTCTACAGTTGACGGTCCGGCCCCAGAGATCGCCTTTGTTAAACTTCCTCCCCGCAGGCTAATCTTCCGGGACTTGCCGTTGCTGCTGTTAGCAGCCTTGGCGCTGGCCGCGGACCAGCTTACCAAGTTCTTGGTGCGGGACTTCCTGGCCCTCAGGGAGTCCATTCCCGCCGAGGGCTTTTTCCGGATTACCCACACCTACAACACGGGAAGCGCCTTCGGCCTGTTTCAAGGCCACAACTTCCCCCTGATCTTCGCCTCCTTAGTCGGGATAACCGTGCTGGTGATTATCTACCACAGCCAGAGGCGTCCCACAGGGTTGCTGCGCCTCAGCTTGGGGCTGCAACTGGGAGGGGCCGCCGGCAACCTGCTGGACCGGGTGCTCTGGGGCCGGGTGACCGACTTCCTGGACGTGGGCCCTTGGCCGGTGTTCAACTTGGCCGACGCATCCATAGTGACCGGCTTGGTGCTGCTCGCCTGGATTTTCCTGGTGGGAAACCGCAGACAGCCCGGACTGGACTGATGCCGCCCTCCAGAGCAGTCCAAGAGAGAGTCAGGTCCTTCCGGGTGGAAAGCCCCCAGCAGCGGCTGGACGCCTTTCTGTCGTCCCGCCTCTCCTCCCCACTGTCCTCCCTTGAGCCCGGCCCGAGCCGCAGCCAATTGGGCCGGTACATCAGGCAGGGACTGGTCACGGTCAACGGGGGAGATGCCAAGGCCTCCCAGCGGTTGAAGGCGGGGGACTTGGTCGTCCTGACCATTCCCCCTCCCCTCCCCGTAGGCTTGGAGCCCCAATGGATGCCCTTGGCCGTGGTGCATCAAGACGATAGCTTGGTGGTCATCGACAAGCCGCCGGGGCTATCGGTGCACCCGGGGCCGGGGCACCCCGACCGCACCTTGGTGAACGGGTTGCTGGCGCTGTGCCCCGATATAGGAGACCTGGGGGGCATCGGCGGCGAAGTGCGGCCCGGCATCGTGCACCGGCTGGACAAGGACACTTCGGGCCTGATGATGGTGGCCAAGAGCCAAGAGGCCCACCGGGACCTTTCCGCCCAGATCAAGGACCGGCTGGTGACCAAGGGATACTTGGCGCTGGCTGCGGGCGCCTTGGGGGAGAAGGAGGGGGTCATCGACGCCCCCATCGGGCGAGACCCTCGCAACCGCAAGCGCATGGCGGTAACGGCGGGCGGGCGGGAGGCCCGCACCCGGTACCGGGTTATCGAAGAACTGCATGGTTGGAGCACGGTGGAGCTTTACTTGGAGACGGGGCGCACCCACCAGATACGGGTCCACTTGGCCCACTTGGGGCATCCTCTCTGGGGAGACCGGCTCTACGGGCGTGCGGGGCCGGCCGGTTCCCGGCACTTTCTCCACGCCCATCACCTGGGGTTCCGGCATCCGGCAATCCATGAACGGGTAGAATTCCGGTCGGAACTGCCGGGGGACTTGGCGTCAGTTTTGGATGGGCTGGGCGGGGGATAGCCCGCAGTTCTGCCTATCATCCAATTGTGGGACCCACCGGTGGTGCTTATGGAGAAGCCGACGCTGGTTGTCGTGGAAGGTCACCGAGTCCAGACTTGATCCTCTAAAAACTTGGTAGGGTTGAGTTGATTGGGAAGCCGTGGGGGTTTGGGTGATACAATATTGAACCGAGTATCAAAGGAGATCGTGTTGGCTGAAGCACCCCGGGTCCGGTACGCGCCCAGCCCTACCGGCGAGCCCCACATAGGCAACATCCGCACCGCTCTTTTCAACTGGCTGTATGCCCGCAGGCACGGCGGCCGGTTCATCGTTCGTGTGGAAGACACCGACCAGGAGCGGCTGGTGCCGGGAGCCTTGGAGGCCATCCTGGAGGGGCTGGAATGGCTGGACATCGACTACGACGAGGGACCGGGGAAGGACGGGCCGTTCGGGCCCTACCTCCAGTCCCAAAGGCTCAGCCGCTATGAGGAAGCCGCCGGCCAGCTGGTCAGCCGGGGGCGGGCCTACCGTTGCTATTGCACCGTTGAGAAGCTGGAGGAGATGCGCCGGGAACAGGCGGCCCAAGGCATCCATCCGGGTTACGACGGCAGGTGCCGCAACCTGAGCAGTGAGCAGCGGCGGGACATGGAGGCCGAGGGCGGCCCCTCGGTGATACGGTTCGCCATGCCCCGGACCGGGATCACCGCGGTGGATGACTTGGTCAGGGGCCGGGTGGAATGGCAGAATGAGCTTCTGGAAGACTTCGTGATTCTGAAGTCCGACGGGTTTCCCACCTACCACTTGGCGGTGGTGGTTGACGACCACCTGATGGAGATTTCCCACGTGCTGCGGGCCGAGGAGTGGCTTCCCAGCACCCCCCGGCACCTGCAGCTTTACGAAGCCCTGGGATATTCCCCGCCCAAGTTCGGGCACCTTCCCATGATATTGGGTCCCGACCGGGAGAAGCTTTCCAAGAGGCATGGCGCTACGTCGATCCTCGAGTACCGGGACATGGGGTACCTTCCCGAGGCCATGGTCAACTTCATGGCCCTGCTGGGGTGGTCCTTGGACGACAAGACGGAAGTGATGGACCGCCAAACCCTGGTGGACAACTTCAGCATCGAAAGGGTGGGTCGCGCCGGGGCCATCTTCGACCAGGAAAAGCTGTCTTGGATGAACGGGGTATACATCCGGGAGTTGCCGGTCCCGGAACTGGCCGGACGGGTGGCCCCATTTCTGGAGCAGGACTTGGCAGCGGCATCGCCTGCCGGCGCATCCGGCTTGGACCGCGATTACCTGCTGCGGGTGGCGCCCTTGGTGCAGGAGAGGATCAAGTTGCTTACCGAGGTATGGCAGCGGGCCGCCTTCTTCTTCGAGGAGAGTGTGGAATACGAGCCGGGGGCCCTGCTTATTCAGAAGGGGATGAGTCCCGATTCCGCCCAGACGGCCCTGAAAAGCGCCCTGGGAGCCCTGGAGGCCATCCCGGCATTCGAACATGAGCCCTTGGAAAAGTCGCTGCGGGAAATGGCCGGCGGCCTGGGGCTTTCCCCCCGGCAGTTTTTCGGGACGCTGCGGGTGGCGGTCACCGGGCGCAACGCCACTCCGCCCCTGTTCGAAACGCTGGAAGTCCTCGGGCGGGACTTGGCGGTCATAAGGGTGAGGGATGCCTTGGACCGTCTGGAAACCGACGCTGGAAGCGATGGAGGAGCATTGTGACCCAACCGGCTCCCGGGGCCTCTCTGGAAGGAGACTTTGTCCGGCAGATAGTTGCCGGTGACGTCAAGTCCAACAAGAACGGCGGGCGGGTGGCCACCCGGTTCCCCCCCGAGCCCAACGGCTATCTCCACATCGGCCACGCCAAGTCCATCTGCCTGAATTTCGGCATTGCCCTGGAATTCAGCGGTGGCGTTTGCCACCTGAGGTTTGACGACACCAACCCCAGCCGGGAGGACATTGAGTACGTCGAGTCAATCCAAGCCGATGTCAAATGGCTAGGCTTCGACTGGGGACCGCACCTTTACTACGCCTCGGACTACTTTGAGCAACTGTACGAGTTCGGCCTGCAGTTGGTTCGGGGCGGCAAGGCCTACGTGTGCGACCTCAGCGCCCGGGAGATACGCGAGTACCGGGGAACCCTGACCGAACCGGGCCGGGACAGCCCCTACCGGGACCGGACGGTGGAAGAGAACCTGGACCTTTTCCAGCGGATGCGGGCCGGTGAGTTCGATGACGGGGCCAGGGTATTGCGAGCGAAGATAGACATGGCCTCGCCAAACCTGAATATGCGGGACCCGGTGCTGTACCGGATACTCAGGGCGACGCACCACCGGACCGGCGACGACTGGTGCATCTATCCCACCTACGATTTTGCTCACGGGCAGTCGGACTCGATAGAGACTGTAACCCACTCCATCTGCACCCTGGAGTTCGAAGACCACCGGCCTCTGTATGACTGGCTGCTGGAACAACTGGAGGTATTCCACCCCCAGCAGATAGAGTTCGCCCGTTTGAACTTGACCCATACCCTGATGAGCAAGCGGCGGTTGCAGGAACTGGTGGGAGGGGGCCACGTATCCGGTTGGGACGACCCGCGGATGCCGACTATCTCCGGGCTGCGCCGTCGGGGGTATACGCCGGAGTCCATCAGGGACTTTTGTCAGAAGGTGGGGGTGGCCAGAAGGGACAACGTGGTGGAGATAGCCCAACTGGAGCACAGCATCCGGGATGACCTCAACCGCCGGGCGCCCCGGGTCATGGCGGTGCTGCGCCCGCTGAAGCTGGTCATCGACAACTACCCGGAAGGGAAGGAAGAGGAGCTGGTATCGGAGAACAACCCGGAAGACCCTGACATGGGGCACCGCACGGTGCCCTTTTCCCGAGAGCTCTACATCGAAGAGGAAGACTTCATGGAAGAGCCGCCCAGCCGGTACTACCGCCTTTCGCCAGGCCGGGAAGTGCGGCTGAAGGACGCCTATTACGTGACCTGCACGGGTGTGGTGAAGGACCCGGCCAACGGCAAGGTTGTGGAGGTGCACTGCACCTACGACCCCCAGACCAAGGGAGGCACTTCCCAGGACCGCCGCAGGGTTAGGGGCACATCCCACTGGGTTTCGGCGGCCCACTGTTTGGAGGCGGAGGTCAGGCTGTACGACCATCTTTTCAGCAATGCAGACCCCTCGGATGACTTGGAGAGGGGAGGGCTGGAGGCCGCCATGAATCCCAGGTCCCTGGAGGTACTGAAGGGCTGCAAGGTGGAGCCCAGCCTTGCCGAGGCTGCTTCAGGCAGCCGCTACCAGTTCCTGCGGCAGGGCTACTTCTGCGTGGACTCCAAGGACTCAACCACCGACGCCCTGGTCTTCAACCGCACCGTCTCCCTGCGGGACACGTGGGCCCGCACCCAGCAGCGGGGCCAAGGCTGACCAGCCTTCGCTGATTAACCGGAACTGAAGGCGCTAGGACTGCCAGCGGTAAATTTGCACCCGGTGGCGCAGGCTGTCCACCACGTATATGCGGCCCTTGTCGTCCAAGCGGACCGAGGTTGGGCCCCAGAATAATTTTTCGGTGTTGGCCGACACTTCCCGCTCGCGCTGTCCCGGAGAAAAAGCCCGGTACTTCAAGCTGGGTTCAAGGTCCGACTCTCCCCTGGCCCTGGCCTCGTCGGGATTGGCGGCGAAGTAGTCCATTGCCCACTTGGAAGGGACGGAGTCTCCCCGCAGCACGGCGACGACTTGGCCGGCAGGGTCGAATATCTGGACTCGCTCGTTGCCCCAGTCGGCGACGTGCAGGTTGCCCAAGCCACACACGGCAATGCCGGCGGGCCGGTTGAGCTGGCCTTCGGCTTGACCGGGGCCGCCAATCTGCTCCAGGAAGCTGCCATCGGCGGAGAAGCGCTGCACCCGGTCGTTGCGCCAGTCGGCAACGTAAATTGTGCCGTCGGGGCCAATGTCGATGCCCCAGGGCATGTTGAACTGGCCTGGTCCGGAGCCGAAATCCCCCCATGCGGACAGGAAACTGCCTTCCGCGGTGAACCTCTGCACCCGGTGGTTCAGGCTGTCGGTAACCAGCAGGTTGCCCTCGTGGTCGAAGACCATGGAGGACGGGCGGTCGAGTTGCCCTTCGCGGGCGCCCGCCTCGCCCCACTGTCCCAGAAATTGTCCCTCGCCGCTGAATATGGATATCCGCTGGAGGGCCTCGTCGGCGAGGTACAAGCGGCCGACCGGGTCGAAGGCCAGGGAACTGGGCCACCAGAACTGGCCTTCAGCTTCGCCGCCGGTGCCGAACTCCCCCAAGTAGTCTTCATCCAGGGTGCACATGGTGACCCGTTTGTAGGGCAGGCGCACCGCCATCTCGGGCCCGCCCCGGTTCAGGACGTACAGCACCCCGCGGGAGTCCAATGCCAAGTCCACGGGGTTGTTGAACCCCCGGCCTTGGTTGGCTTGAAATCCTATGGTGTGGTCGTAGACGACGGCAGCGGTAGTGGTCATGTCAGGCCAACTGGTATTCACGGGATGCCACGATGAGCTGGAGCAGTTCGGCGACCCTCTGCTCCGGGCAGGAATCGATGACCCCGATGTCAAAAGTCAGGTCGCCTTGAGCGGCCGCATAATCCACAAGCTGGGCGCGAGTCTCCCCGCTCACCCAGAGGCTGCCCAGCAGCGACAGGCAGGAGTCAACCAGTTCAGCCGGCGACAGGGTCCCGCCCCGGGCTTTCAAGCGTTCCACGATGGCGCGGACCCCGGGTTGGCGCAGGTCTCCCATGTCCTTGCTGGCGGAGTTGACCCGCTCCACCAGGGCTCCGGTGTCAACCCATTCAGTGCCGGTATGCCAGCCCTCGACGGAAGGAGGGTTGAGGATTTCCTGGCCCATGTAGTTGGCGTCGAGCGCCAAGTTGATAATGCTCCAATCGGCGGTCCGGTGGCTGCCGGCCAGGCGGGCAGTGCCGGCTACGATCTCGGCAGGGCTCTTCACCCGGGCGAACCGGACCTGTTCGGACCGGAAGAAATCGGACAGGAACAGTTTTCGCATGACGGAGCCGATGTGGCCCTGGGTGAGGGTGAATTCGCCGGCCAGTTCGTCTATGGCAGCTTCATCGGGGGCGTCGGCCACGAAGAAATTGTACAGCTTGCCGGCTACGAACTGTGCCGTGGCCGGGTGGCGGCAAATGATGTCGATTACGTCTTCGCCGTTAAAGGGGCCGGTATTGCCTAAAAACGTCTTTTCTCTGTGGTCGTGGTCATGGGGGTGGTAAACGAACTGCCAGTCCAACCTGCCGTGGGGCCAGATGGAGTCCCGGGAAGCCCGGACGCTCATGTATTCGGCGTTGGCGATGGTCCAGCCGGTGAAGGCGCGAGCGCAGGCCTTGACGTCGGACTCGTCGTAGTTGCCGATGCCCATGGAAAAGAGCTCCAGCAACTCCCGGCCGAAGTTTTCGTTGGGGGCGTCCTTGTGGTTGTCCTTGTTGTCCAGCCAGAAAATCATGGCCGGGTCCCGGGCAACTTCCAGGAGAAGAGTCCGAAAGTGGCCGAGCCCGTGACGACGAAAAGTCTCGGTCTGATTGACCACGCCCTTGGCATGGTTCAGTTTGCCGTAGGCGGTGGCGAAGAGGCCGTGCCAGAAGAGGGCCATCTTCTCTTCCAGGGGACGGCGGGTGTTGATCATCCGGTAGAGCCAGTTTGCCTGGGAGCTTTCGATCAACATGAGGCTGTTCTGGTCCACGTGGTAGCGGCGGACGATATCCTCGTCCTCCAGGATTCCGGGGCCGGCCGCGCCGGAAACGTCCCGGGGATGCAGCAGGTCTTCCACGGTCTGCTCATATCCCCGCTGCAGGCAGGCGTCCAGCTCATCGGGAGTAGCGCCGAATCCGGCACGCCGCATCAAGTGGGCCATCAGACCCAGGTCGTGTTCCAGCATAGAGCACCTCCTTCCAGCGAGCAGGGAGCTTCGGGCCGGCCTGCTGCAGGCAAGCCGACTAACAACTCTGTTGAGCAGCTTATTGCGGACAAGCCAACATCCTACGGACAAGACTGATAGGGGGAGTATAGCATTTCGCCGGGGGAGTGGCGGCGCCTATTTCCAATCGATAACGGATATAGTCCAGCGGGGTGAGTCAAGCTTGTACGGAACGGGTTTCCATGAATTTCTGTCAGCTACTTGACATATCGCCAATTTTGGTCTATATCTTAAAATCTATTGAAAAAAATCATAGGTTATGTTCAATTTGCAAGTGGCAAATGTCAGTAATTTCAGAAGTGAATCCCCTGATTTTCCGGTTCTCACGGATTCGGCAGGCAAGGAACGCAGGGTGGGAGGGAATAATCAAAGGCGGGGAGGAGCAGGCCGGCCCTTCCGCAAGATATTTTCCGGCAGAAAGCAAAATCTGATTGGAGGTGAGTTTTGAAGGGAATTCCCAATATTGTTCGACGCCGGCGGGCCCGCCGGTAAAGCCCTGAGGAGAGTGTACCTGACTGACAGGCGTTAAAGGGGCCCGGAGACCAACAGCAATTATCTTCTTTTCTTCTCAACTGTTCCGGGCACAGAGTCTCGGTACGGCTTCGACGGGGCTGGAGTGTGGATGAAACTCTAAGGAGGGTATGGGTGTCAGTATGATGTCGACAGCTGTAAAGATCTTAAGTGATGGGCAAATTAAACTGGATGGAGGTTCGATGTTCGGCCAGGTCCCCAAGATGGCCTGGGAAGGCAACGTAATAACCGACCGCAAGAACCGGATGACCCTGGGACTGAACTGCCTGCTGTTGCAGGTGAACGGACAGAACGTCCTAGTGGACACGGGGGTCGGTTCCAAGGATATCGATAATGACAAGGAGACCCTGGGATTGGTGCCCAGCAGGCTGCTAAAGGGGTTGAAGGGCTTGGGACTGGGCCCGAAGGACATTCACGCAGTAGTTCTTTCTCATCTTCATTTCGACCACAGTGGCGGTTGCACCCGGCTGGACCGGGCCGGTAACGTGGTCCCAACCTTTCCCAAGGCAAAGTACTACGTGCAGTCCAGTTGCTGGGACGAGGCCTGCAATCCCAACGAAAGGTGCCACTCAACTTTCAGGGAGGACAACTTCCTGCCCATAGACGAGCGGGGACAGCTTGAGCTGCTCTGCGGCGACACCGAAATCTTCCCGGGACTGAACGTAATAGTCACCGACGGCCATGCCCGGGGGCACCAGATGGTGATGTTCAATCACGGAGGGGAAAGGGTGGTGTTCCTGGGAGACATAGTTCCCACACCGCATCACCTTAACTTGGGCGTCATTTCCGCCTTCGACAATTCTCCGGAGACTACCTTAGAGCAGAAGAAAGACCTATTGCATCAAGCCGAGCGACAAGGCTGGCTGCTGGTCTTCTCCCATGGCCATGACACCAAGGCCGGCTACTTGGAACGTCGGGGCATGTCCACTTACCTGCGGCCGGTGGAACTCTAGGAAATTCGCAGGGCCCGAGGCCGGCAGTTGTAACCGGCCTCGGGCTTCAGGCTACTCTTCCTCTATCCGGCAGTCCTCCACTATCCGGGCAACAAGGCACCCGTCCCGTTCCCCGGTCAGCTCGGCAGGGGCGATGACGTTGCGGAGGTCGGACGGGCTGGAACAGTGGACCTTCAGGTAGTTGGGAGTCAACCCCTGCCACATCCGGAGGCCGTCCGGGGTTGCACCAGTGGGGACTTCGGATTCCCACAGCACCGGATAGACCCGCCCCAAGTTCGACTGCCGGAAGCGGGCGGCGCCGCTTTGGGCCACTTCCAGCATACGGGCCATTCGTTCTTTCTTGGGTTGGGAACTCACCTGTTCCTTGAAGTGGAAGGCGCTGGTGCCGGGACGAGGCGAGAACGGGAAGACGTGCATGGCGCTAAAGGCCATGGACGAAGCGAAGTCCAGGCTCTCTTGGAACAGCTCTTGGGACTCCCCCGGGAATCCAACGATTACATCGGTGGAAACGGCGGAGCCGGGGACAGCCCTACGGACCAACTGCACGGATTCGGCGAAGCGTGAGGTGTCGTAGCGGCGGCGCATGGCACTCAAGAGGGAGTCGCTCCCGTGCTGCAGGGGGATGTGAAAGTGGGGGCAGAGGCGGCTGTCCTGCCACAACTCCACCAGCTCCAGGGTCAACTCCTGGGGCTGGAGGGAGGAAACCCGGATGCGGGGGATGGCGGTTTCGGCCAGAACCCTCTCAAGCAGGGAACGGAGGTTGTGGCCGGGCAGGTCGAAACCGTAGCTGCCAAGCTGGGTGCCGGTGAGTACCACTTCCCGGCAGCCTTGGTCTTGGCTTTCACGGACTTGGGCGACCAGTTCATCAGCCGGAATGCTGCGCTCACGGCCCCGGACGCGGGGAACGATGCAATAGGCGCAAACTTGGTCGCAGCCTTCCTGGATCTTTATCATGGCCCGGGTGCGCCCGGCCGCCGGCGCCATCACCAAGGGGCTGGCCGTGTCCGGCGGGACAGGCGGCGAATAGTTGCTTGACTCCGGGTCTGCCGTTCCCCGCTCGGCCAACGCTGCATTCACCAAGGTTACAAGGTCATCCTTTCGGGAGTTCCCCACGACCAGAGATACGGCCGACATGGATTCCAGCTCGGCGGGGTCTCTTTCGGCGTAGCACCCGGTGGCGACGACCAATGCGCCGGGACTAGAACGCTTGGCGGAACGGAGGGCTTGGCGGGCTTTGCCGTCGGCGGCGGCAGTGACGGTGCAGGTGTTCAAGACGACGACGTCCAAGGCTTCCCCCTCGGGAGAGCGGGGGTCTACCACAAGGTAGCCGGCCTCCTGGAACCGGCGGGCAAGCTGCCGGCTGTCGGCTTGGTTGAGCTTGCACCCCTGGGTGACGAGGGCCACCTTCAGGGGCCCCCCGGCTCCGGTCCCTGGATGACCTGCCAAGAAGGGTTGCGGACTATTCGGGCTCATCGCGCCTTGCTATGGACCAGAGCTGTTCCACGGCGGAACGCAGATCGTCCAGCATGATGGAGAGGCGGTCGATCCGGTAGCGGGACTCCCGGGCCCTTTGGGCTGCTTCCCCGAACTTGGAAAGCTGGCTGAAGGCGTCTCGAATGCGGCGGTCCCGCCAGTCGCGGCCTAATTGGGAAGCGTATTCCTGGATTTCGTCCTGCTCCTGCAGGTCTTTGCCTTGGCTGAGGGCTGCGCCCTTCACCGCCAGGCTCAGGCTGCCCCACAGAAGCTCTTCCGACCGGGACCATTTTCCCCGGCGGAGTTCGCTGTAAGCATTTTCCAGATACTGAAAACTCCGGCTGCGGTAACGCTCTATTCTGGGGTCTTCAGAAACCACTGATTTCTCCGCGCCCTAACACGTTCTAATGTACTACGGGTGAAAACACTATACCACCGGGGACTTTTCGTTGTCCCTAGAGGGCAAGCAGAGTCTCGATCAGGCGGGGAAAACTTCCCACTTAGAGAGGCGGAGGGGCTGAGGGGCTGGGGGTCTGCTCAGGCCAGGATGATTGTTGCCAAAAATCCGGCGCGATGGCAACATATGCTGGCTGCGCGGTGCGTTCCAATGCTTGGAGTTCCGTAGTTGGATTGCACTACTTGGACTCGTGGAGGAAGACTTGCCTGACCTTGCCGGGTTTCGCTCGGTGTCTTATCCCATACGCATACATGCCGGTTCCGGAACGCTGGCCCGGCTGGCTGACGAAGCGGGACGCTTCAAGGCGGAACGGGTCCTGGCGATTTGCGGCCAGTCGGTGGCCCAGCGAACCGGGCTGATGGAACAGGTGCGGGAGGTCCTGGGCAACGGGTTGGCGGGGGTATTCGAGGGTGTGAAGGCGGGCTCCCCGCTGGAGGCGGTGGAGCGGGCAGCGGAGAAAGCGGCGGAGGTGGACGCGGACCTCCTGGTGGCCGTAGGCGGAGGCAGCGCCGTAGTCACTGCCAGGGCGGCGATAATTCTGCTGGGCGAAGGGGGGAACGCGCGGGACCACGCAACCAAGTATCCTCCGGGCGAACCGCCGGTCAGTCCCAGGCTGAACAAGCCCAAGATACCCAACATCCTGGTGCCCACCACCCCGACCACGGCGGTGAACCGGGCGGGCGCGGCGGTCATCGACCCGGAGACAGGGCACCGGCTGGAGTTGTTCGACCCGAAGACGCGGCCGGCGGCGGTCATCTGGGACGAGGAGGCCTTGCTCAGCGCGTCTCCTGCCCTGTGCCTGAGCGCGGCGGCTTCGTGCTACAGTGGCGTGGTGGGGGCATTGCAAGTACGGGAGTTGAACCCATTGACCGAGGGGGACTTACTGCAGGCACTGAGGCTGCTCACGGAGAACATGCCCTTGGTGCGGACGAGCCCGCGGGATGGAAGGGTGCGGTTGAACTTGGCGGCGGCTGCGTTCCTGATGAACCGGTCGGGCGACACCAGGGGCGGCAGTTCGGCGGGAGCAACCGCAGTGGTCAGTTCGCTGGCCCATTCGCTGGACACCAGGTACCCCGAATGCGACCACGGCTCGGCCTACTCGATTCTGACCGCGCCGGGAATGCGTTTCAATCGAGGCCAGAACGCGGCGGGGCAAGCCAGGCTGGCCAGGGCAATGGGGTTGGAGGAGCAAGGGGGAGACGACGAACGACTGGCCGAATCGGCCGCCGACTTGGTGAGCGGGACCTACGGGGAACTGGGCCTTCCCCTCAGGCTAAGGGACGTAGGAGTCACATGGGAAGGGATCGGTCAGATAGCCGAGGACGCGATGACCGATTTCAACCTGCACCGAAACGTGAGGCGGGTATCCGACCCTACCGAACTGGAAGCGCTGCTTCAAGAGATCTGGTAGGGGACCGGGCCGTAACAATAGATAGATTCCCAAGGGGCAAATATCCAGGGAGGAAGAATACTGATGACCACAGCCGATTCCACCACCGCTTCCACAACTGTTTCTGAAGTGCGGGTTGAACGGGACTCCATGGGACCCATGGAAGTGCCGGCCAGCGCCCTATACGGGGCATCCACCATGCGGGCGGTGCTGAACTTTCCCATCAGCGACCTGCGTTTTCCCAGGGGGTTCATCCAGGCCCTGGGGCTGATAAAGCTGGCGGCGGCCAAGACCAACTTGGCCTTGGGCTTGCTTGAAGAAGGGACTGCCAAGGCGATTGTGGAGGCGGCCCAGGAAGTGGCAGACGGAAAGCTGGATGAACACTTTGTACTGGATATTTTCCAGACGGGATCCGGCACCTCCACCAACACCAACGCCAACGAGGTGATTGCCAACCGGGCCACCCAGATCTTGGGAGGAGGCTTGGGAGACCGGCTGGTGCACCCCAATGACCAAGTCAACATGGGACAGTCGTCCAACGACGTAATCCCGACGGCGATCCACTTGGCCGCGCTGATTGCCATCGACCGGGAATTGATCCCGGCCTTGGAGAACCTGCGGACGGAGCTTTCCAAGAAAGCCGACGAGTTCTGGCCGGTGATAAAGACGGGCCGCACCCACCTGCAAGACGCCACCCCCATCCGGCTGGGACAGGAGTTCCTGGGTTTTGCCGGGCAAGCCGAGTACAGCGTGCAGCGGCTGAAGAGGGTACAGCAGGCCTTGGCGGAGGTGGCCTTGGGAGGCACCGCGGTGGGAACCGGCGTCAACGCCCACGAGGAGTTTTCAGCCCGGACTTGCGCCGAAGTGTCACGGTTGGCGGGGGTGGAGATACGGGAGACCGGCAACCACTTCCAGGCCCAGGCCACACTGGATGCCTTGGTAGAGGCTAGCGGCGGACTGAAGACCATTGCCATCAGCCTGCACAAGATAGCCAACGACATCCGGCTGATGGGGTGCGGCCCCCGGGCCGGGCTGGGCGAACTGTTGCTTCCGGAGGTACAGCCGGGGAGCTCCATCATGCCGGGGAAGATCAACCCGGTTATTTCGGAGTCGGTGGTCCAGGTGGTGGCGCAGGTGGTAGGCAACGACGCCACGGTGGCATTGGCAGGGAACGGCGGTTACTTCGAGCTGAACACGATGATGCCGGTGGCGGCCTACAACGTCCAGCAGTCCATCTCCCTGCTGGCGGCGTCGGCGAATAACTTTGCCGAGCAGTGTGTCAAAGGCATCGAGGCCACGGCGACCGGGCCGGAAATGGTGGAAAAGGGCCTGATGCTGGGGACGGCCCTCACCCCGGCAATTGGATACGATGCGGCGGCGGCGATAGCGAAGGAGGCGGCAGCCAGCGGACTTACCATCAGGGAGGTGGCAAAGTCCCGGACGGAACTCACCGACGACGAGTTGGACACCTTGCTGGAGCCTTCTGAAATGACCAAGCCGGGAGTGGGTGCAGGCGGAGGAGGAGGCTAGTTTTCCAGGGACGCCGGCAGCCAAGGGCAGGGACTCGATCCGGGCTGCCGGGAGTTTCCCATCAGGACCAGAGGGGCAAGTTCCGGTTCTTGGCGGCTTCCAGGCAATCGGGGCACCGCTGGTCCTCGGTGTGGCCCAGGGAACTCCAGACGTTCTCGCCGGCCAGGCCGCAAAGGAAGACCGGCTGAATCTCTTCTATGCCCAAGTCTTCGACGTAGTGGACTTTACCCTGTTTCTCCCCGTTGGCCCACCACCAGGGGGTAATCTCGGTTGCCATGCTGCGGAGTGAGGCCGTAAAGGACTCCACCCAGCCCTCCTCGGGCATTTCCACCATCCACCGCAATCCCCGGGGGCCCTGTTCCCGGGTAGCCTTCAACTGCCCGTTGCGCACGCACTCCCGGATAACAGCCTGAGAAAGGTTCAGCCTTCTTGACGCCTGTTGAATGGTGACCTTTTCCAAATGGTTGTCTCCTTTCACAAGTGTTCAATGGCGGAAAGTCTAGGAGTTTTGGCTGAAGTGGCTCCTAGAGAGGCCGTTCCGGATACCAATCAGAGTTCTACAAACGATGACTTGCCAGCAGGGCTCTTCACCCCGGTACGGGAGTTAAGATAAAGGCGAAGAAGCCAATAGTTCAATGTTGACTTCGGTTTCATTTTGAATATCAAAAAACCTTTCGAATGACCGATGTTGATGGGCTTGGGGTATTGTGTGTACAGTGCTGCCCTTCAGCGGTATTGGTCGAGGTTCCCAAATGAGCACCCCGAGGAAATCTACTATTTCGTCCTTAATATATCCATGCTCTTTGCAGAGAGAAACCAGCCATTCGCAAAACAGTTTACCGTTGGCTAGCTGCCTACCGTAATCAGATGGGTACCCAGTCTTCTGTTCAATGATGGCGAAGAATAATGTGCCATCACTCTCGAACACTATGATGGCATCACACATCTTCGATAAATGCTTGGGAGGACTCTCCTTGAAGAACCGAAACGGGGGATATTCTTCATTATCTAGGCTAAACCCGAATAACGGCTTTCCTGTGGCATGTATTTTAATGCCCTTTTCCAGTAACAGAGATGTTCCTTTCCTTTTGATCTGATATCGCCCATGAATCGCTTTTCTGACTGTTTCAATTAGCACCTTCAGCCTCGTTAGCCCTGCGGATGCTAAAGAAAATGTCATTGTTGGCGGTATTCATGAGAGTTATGACCTCATCGAAGGTGGTCGCATGTATTCCATCTTCGGGTGTCATGGTGAATGCTTCTATTGTGTGGTTGTCGAAGAGGTAAGCACCTACCATTTTCGGGTCTAGCACTTCGTCTTCGTGGTATTTGTACTTTCTCCGCATGGAGCTCCCAGCGTTCTGGTGGAGCATTATCAGAGAGTTAAACTCCCGGATGATGTAATCACTATGAGTGCTAATGACGACCGACATTCCAGCATTCACCAGTCTTGCTAATAGACGAGCGACTTGCCGCTGGTTGGCAGGGTGTATGTTCAATTCCGGTTCGTCAATCATTAGTATACTTCCGGGTCCGGCTTGGTGCTGCAGATAAAACCAAAGCCCAAACAGACTCTTGACGGCTCCGGATGTGATATGGAGACTCAAGCGCCCTATGCTTCTTTCACTTCTCCGGGAACGATAGGGCTGAAACTCTACTCTACCCGTTTGCGGTTCAATCCTGTACGACCCACCAGCGAGGCGTCTTTGAAGCCGTTCCGCATGAGCCCGAAATAAACCTCCCTTTAAATTCCGTATCTCTGCAATCTCATTGAGCCAGTCGATATAGTGTGCTATGGGCACGGGATAGCGAGAGTACATGACATCCTTAAGAAGGTCGGCAACTTCCACATCTGGCCGGGAAGCGTGATGAAGGAGCGCCGTGCGGCGGCTGCTTAACTCTCGAAAGAGAAGATTCAACCCGCTTCTTTCTGCGGGCAAAAGAAAAACCTCAGTTTCGCCCAATACCTCCAGTTCTAGTTCCCACGAATCGCTAGGGATTAGGTGAAACTGAGCCTTGCTTACGGAAGTGTCCCAAGTGTTGAGGATGTAACTTATTCCATCCGAGGCCACTTCGTTCAAAACCGACAACTCAGGGAATACCGTGTCGTGCGCTCCTCTCAATTCAACAACGTAAGTGCGTAGAAGTTTGAAGAAGCTGTACAACGAATACAAGGTCCAAGTTTTTCCGCTGTTGTTTGGCCCGCAGAATATGGTAAGTGGCTTGTGGGTGAATTCCCCAAGTCCTATGGGTCCGAGGTTCCTAACTTCAAATGCGAGCTCAGGGAACTGATCGCTCATACGTACGCATCCGTGCCGTTTCGCAGAATTCCGCTCCTGATGATTAGCAAGTCTCGGCGTTTCAAATCATCGTACCAATTGGGTAAATAGTTTTCCACCTGAGGTGGGCCCGGTTATTTGGACAGAATCCTATAGTCCGATCCTTGATAGGGCATCATATGAAACAGAATCGGAAATAATCTCCCATTGGGCTCTGGGCTTCACTGGAGTCGATGCATGCCTTGAGGCAGACCTCCTCGTACTTTGCCTTTAGGCATCGCAAGGAGTAAATGTTCCTGCCTACCGAGGACTCGGTGTTACGGCGGTGATTGGGGTATTCGGCGGGGAGGAGGCGCTACTTCCTGCAGGCCGCTCAGGTCCATGGGCGGTATGTCCACTTGGAGAAAGTCCCGCACGCCATTGGCCAAGTCGTTGTAGCCGCCAAACCAGGCGGACAACCGGCGGCGCCATGCCTCCAGCCCACCACTGGCGTGGAGCTCGAAGGCCGCCTCCCTCCCGTCCAGGCCCGACGACACTTGGTCCCAGGCGAGTTGCAGGAGGGCGGCTCGTTGCAGCGCGGTGTAGCCGCCACCGCCGAAGGCATCCTCCAGTTCGGCAGCCATCTTGGGGTCGGCGAAGTCGGTGTCGGAGGGAGCGTTGACCAGCGACGAACCGGGCAGACCGCGCAGGATTTCGGCCATTTGCTGCCGCACCCGCAGGGTGTTGACTCCGGCAGCGGCCACGTGGAGCTGGTTGGGGAGGGCATAACCGCTGTCCGTAGTCTCCGGATCGAGTTCTGCGGCGGTCATGCAGGTGCGTGTGGTCTGGACGTTGACGGTCAGTTCCATCAACTGCTCGATGGTATGAGAATTGTCCTTGAGGCCCATGACTTCGGCCAGGGCAAGAGCAAGACCGAGGGTCAGTTCCGCCTTGGCCAGCCAGCCGTAGCTGTGGTGCCAGAGCAGCCAGCACACCAGGGAATGGCGGCGGTTCCGGTTGACCAGTTCCCCGGAGAAGACGCGAGAGCGGGGGACGAAGACGTTCTCCATCCAGACCATGGAGTCCAGCTCGTCGAACCGACTGCTTAAGGGTGACAGGAACGGATTACGGTGCTTGGCGACTGCCCGGCGGGAAACTACCCGGAGTCCGCTTGAGTTCACAGGAACGATGAACCACAAGTGCCTGCCACTTCCAGGGGGCAACTCATCCCTGCTGGTGACCAGCAGGTCCTCGGCGAAGGTTGTGCTGGTGTGCATCTGGATCTTGCCCGAGACAACTATACCTTCAGAGGTTTCGCTTTCAAGGCGGAGGGCGGCGCGTTCGCTTTCGGCTTGGCGGAGCCGGGTCCCGATGAGCGGCCCACCGCCGGCGAAGGTGAGAAACCTGCCGGTCTCACGAAGGGACTCAAAATAGGCCTCAGCGGCCTCGATGTCTTCAGAGGAGCTTCCGAGCCGTTTCAGGACATTGACCATGCCCAGGGCAATCAATGCGCCGTAGCCCGGGGTGTGGGTCATGTTCCCACCGGTCAGGAAATGAACGGAGCTGATGGCCTTACCCAATTGCCGCAGATCTGCAGAGGTCTTTGGAGGGGTGAGGGCGAGGGGGCGCCGCTGGCCGTTGCCATCGGACCGGGTTAGAAGGAGGTCCTGCCAGGCGGGGTCGAAATGGCGGTCGTACCATGCGACGTACTCGTCCACCATGGCCGAGGTGGAAGGGTGTGTGGTCACGTCGGCCACGGCGCCTTCACCCAACACCCATACGTTGCGCCCGTCGCGCAGGCTCTCTTTGTAATCAGCTCCTGTACGCATACTTCACTGTCCGCAATGTAACCGGTGTGGCTGCAATTGTACATGGACACAGACCGGAGGAGATACCGGGCAGCCATGATAGGCGGGGCGCCGGTTTGCTTGCAAACCGGAACGGCAGGGGTTCCCTTTCATCTTGCCAGTCGTGGTATTCTGCCTGTGGCCTCTCACTTTAGACGGTCTGGAAGACGATTCTGGCAGCAGCTTCGCGAAACCCACGTTACGAGGCGCACGAGAACCCGCCCCTGCCAGCTTCTCTGGGATTCGCGGCGCAGTTCAGCGTAAGCGCGTCGGTTACCCTGCTGGTAACGCCGGTGGTGGTGGCCAAGGCCTCGGGGCGGGACGATTCCTACCTCATCTGGATGGTCTTTGCCTCATTGCTGGTCGCCGGCGTGTCCACGCTGATACAGGTGAGGCGGATAGGGCCGGTGGGCGCCGGGGCTGTTCTCCCCATGTTCACCGCAGCCTTCTCCATCCCCTTCTGCATTTCAGCGGTGGTGGACGGAGGGCCGGCGACACTGACCACCCTGGTCATCGTTTCCGCGATTGCCCAGATTATCATTTCCAAGTGGCTGTTCGCCCTGCGGCGCATTGTGACGCCCACCGTGGGGGGAACGGTGTTGACGATACTCTCCATAACCCTTGCTTCGGTGGTCCCCAGGTTGCTGCCGGAAGCGTCGGAAGCCGGGTCGGTGGGAGCACACATGGCGGCGTTGGCCACGCTTGGGGTCATCGCCGCGCTCATTCTGCGGGGCTCGGCGGTCTTGCGGCTTTGGGGACCGGTAATAGGAATCATCGTGGGCTGCGCGGTTGCTGCGGCCTTTGGCCTCTACGATACCAAGATTATCACCGAGGCCCCATGGGTCGGGGTGCCACGCCACTGGCCGGGGGTGGGGGTTGACTTCGGGATTCCGTTCTGGACGCTGCTGCCAGCGTTTCTATTCCTCAGCGTAATAATTTCAATCCAGGCGAACGGAGAATCCATAGCCCAACAAAGGGCTGCCCGGAGGGACGACCGGGCGGTCGACTTCAGGGAGGTACAGGGGGCCTTGGCGGGAACCGGAGTGGCAAATTTGCTGGCCGGAGTTGCCGGGACGGTGCCTCACATTATCAACCCCGGGACCGTAGCTTATACCCGGACCACAGGGGTGGCTTCCCTGAAGGTCGGATACCTGATAGGGGCAATGTTCATTGCGATGGCCTTTCTGCCCAAGGTGTCGGGGCTGTTGAGCGCCATTCCGGGGCCGGTGATTGCGGGGTATCTCGTAGTGCTGAGTGGGTACTTGTTCGTTGACGGGGCGCAGACGGTCATCCAGTCAGAACAGAACAGGCAGAAAATCGTGGTAGCGGGCGTCTGCTTCTGGATTGGGGCCGCATTCCAGTTTGGGCTGTTCTCGCTATCGGAAATCGGAGGCGTGTGGGAAGAGCTGATCCAGAGCGGGATAACCACCGGAGGGGTGGCGGCCATAGTGATGATTCTGTACTTGGAGTTTACCAACCCGCGGCGGATGCGATTCCGGTCAAAACTGCACATCGACGCCTTGGAGGAGCTGAACGAGTTCATCACCAAGTTTGCCGACCGCCGGGGCTGGGACACGGCGATGAAGGAAAGGCTAAGCGCAGTTGCGGAGGAGACTCTACTGACCCTGGCGCCGTTGGATTTGGAGGGGCTGAGCTTGGACGAGGATGAGCCGGAAGAGGAGGGGCCCGGGCGGCAACTGGTGGTGGTGGCCTCCAGCGACGGCCCGGTGGCGGACTTGGAGTTCATTGGCGGCGGAAACGAAGAGAATATGGAGGACCGGCTTCGCCAACTACAGCAGTACGATACTGAAGCGTCGGTGGAGCAGGAACTCTCCCTGCGCTTGCTGCGGGCTTATGCCTCGTCAGTGCAGCACCAGCAGTTCCACGATATAGACATCATCACGGTGAGGGTGGCACCACCCGGAACGTGACGGCCAGGCGGCATTTCTCTGCCGTTTTGCTGGAAAGAGAGCGGTCTTCAGGCCGCCGGATTCTTCGCGGCATGACGATTGCCGTGCACGGAGACTTTCGCTCCGGAGGACGTGCCCGGCTGCGAGCGGGTGGTAGAAGCCAGCCACCGTTCCTCTGCGGCTGAATGGAGCCCATCCCGCCTGCCGGCCTTAACTGCTGAGAGGTGGAGTGGGTGAACGGAAGCCTTTGACCTGAACCGTGACGATGTCCAAGCCGTGGTACTTCTGGTGATTCACGGAGGAAGCGTGATGCCGCAGCAGGCGAAGGGATATCTCGCCTTCCTCCAAGCCTTCGGCTTCATCGCTCAGGTTCGCCAGCCGTTCCTGCAGGCTCTCTTCATCGAGGACGGCCATGAATTCCATCTCGACAAGGGCCGTTTCGGTACGCATGACTACAATCAAACGAGGCGGTTCGGGGGACTGAGGTTCTTCTCCGAATTGGAGGTTCTGGCTGGACTCCAGGAGGTTGTTGACGGTTTCCTCGGCGGCGGCCCGCATACGATTGGTAGAGGCGGCATTCCAGCCCAGCCTGCCGGCGAAGTCACTGACGAAGCTGTCGGTTGCTTCGAAGGCTGAGTCATCCAGCCGCAGCTGCAGCCTCCTGACCCTATGGAGATTGGTCAGGTCAAGGAACAGGGCATGGCAATTGAGGCCAAGGATCCCAGCAACATTCCGTTGTCGAGGAACTCGCCCCAGGAACCCTCCACCAATCCGGCGAAGACGGTCTGATGCTCCATGCCAGCGCCAATGGAGAAAGCGATGCCGACCACAATGACCTTCTGGGCATCGAGTCCCCCTTGGATGACCGTCCGTATCCCTACCACGAAGATGAGGCCAATGGCTATCAGCAGGTAGGCCCCCATGATGGGGGTTGGGATGGTGAGCAACACCGCCGGGAGCTTGGGGAACAAGGCGAACACCAGCAGGGATGCCCCGATGACGTATCCGACGCCGCGGGCGGCAACTCCGGTCAGGTTGGCGAGGGATACGCTGGAGGAGGAGAAGACGGTTGTAGGAGGGGTCCCGGCAATGCCGGACATGACGATGCCAATCCAGTTGGTATTGAGGGAACTCTGCACAAGGCGAAAATCGGTGACCCCGGGCGTGCGGCGGGAAGCCTGCTGGATGGCGACGTTGTCGCCGATGTTTTTGATGCCGCCTACCAACATCACCACGATAAACACCGGCAGCAACGCCCAGAAGTCGGGACCGGGGGTCAGGTCGAACCCCGGGAACCCGAACCGGGCCGCGCCGAACCAAGGAGCATCGGCGACGGGCTGGACTTCGTACACGCCGAACAGGACGGCAATGACACATCCCGCTGCGATTCCTATCAGCGGAGATCATAGCCGCAATGCCCCGGAAGCCCGCAAGGCCAGAGCTATGGCAATGGCCAGCGTAGCCAAGGCTATGGTTGGGCCGGCGGCCTGGGGGGCGCCGTCGGGCACTTCCTGCAGCCGGTCGAACGCTATGGGCAGGGTGGTTACAGCGATCAGCATCAGCACTGTGCCGGAAACGACGGGGTGATAATCCGGCGCAACAAGGGGAGCCACAAGGCCAGCCCAAGGTAGGACAGGGAGGCGACGACGATGAGGCTGGCCAGCAAGGAGGGGCCTCCCGCACTCAAGGCCAGGACGGATATGGCGACGAAATTGGGAGTCGTCCCCATCATGAGCATGTGCCCTGCGCCCAGACGCCAGAACCGGCTTGCCTGGAGAGCGGTGAGGACCCCGGCGATTATCAAGGCCGCAAGGACAGCCCAGGAGAGGTAGTTCTCGTCTTGGTTGCCCGCCTTGGCGGTGATGGCCACGATGAGGACGGTTGGGGCCAGTGCGAACACGACGCCCTGAAGGCCAACCCCGATGCAGATCCCGGGCGGGCAAGGGTCGTCGGCTTGGTAGCGAATGGACTCGTTTACGCCGGATGACTGTATAGATTTCCGGAACCCAGCTTGGGTTCGGGCCATTTTACGCCATCGGCTGCGCCGTGTCCCAGTGGGGGCGGGTGAGGTTCGGTCGGCTTGCCAGTGGGGAAGGGGCGAATGGCTCCGTACGGCTGCCCCAGAGTGGGGAGCGGAGAGCGGTAACCGGACTTTGACAGGCTGCGGGGTCAGTTCAAGATGCTGACTGTCGAGAGGCAATGGCCTTGCGGCGCGGTGGTGGCCTGAGGAGAGTGTTACGCGCTGCTTATGGCTATGGCGGCGGTGCCGCCGACGATGAGGGCGGTGGATGCTGCTTTGGTCAGTATGGCGCTTGGGGTGGTGACCTCGCCAAGGGCGCCCTTCCAGACGAGGGCCAGCATGGTGCTGTAGATGACGAGGAAGAAGGCGCGGGTGCCGCTCAAAGCAGTGACGAGCGCCGCGGGGCCCAGGGATAGCGCCCATAGCAGGAGCAGCAGCCCCGCGGTGGCTATGACCAGTTCGTTCAACGCTACGAAGCGGAGGGCCGGGCTGCGGTAGCGGACGAAATCGGAGACGTCGCGCCAGGGTCCCGGACGAAGGTTGAAGAGCAGGAGCACAAAGCCGAGGGAGATGGATCGTAAGGCATGGGTGAATATCACCGGGAGGTCGTCGACAGCGAATTTGCCAAAGACATGGGAGCCGCCTTGGATTGCGCTGGCGATCATGAGTAACAGGAATGAACCAGGAAGGAAGAGCCTGCCGTACCCCGAGCCGGTGCGCAGAGACAGCAAAACAGCTCCAGCCACCACCGCCAGGGTTGCCAGCCACTCGACGGGTCCAAGTTGTTCCCCCAGGAAGAAGAAGGCGAAGAGGGCGGTGAAGATAGGGACGCTTTGGATTACCGGGACGGTGCGGGAAACCTCTTCGGAGAAGAGGACGTGCATAAAGAACTGGGCGCCGAGGCCGAACAGGGCGCCGGAAGCCAAGGCGCCCAGCACCAGGGTGAGGGTGGCTGAATCGGGCACCCGGAAGAATGCGATCAGGACAAGACCCACTCCGGTCTGGGCGATACCGATGAGCAGGGGCAGCGTGCGGGGAGTGTTGGCGTAGCGGTAGATGACGGTCTTATCGAAGATGCTGACGAGGCCAGAGATTGCCGCTCCGGCGAGTGCGAGCCAGACCCAGGACAACACTAGGAGACCATCAACTTTGTAGTGACGTGGCAAAGAGGGCAACCACAAGAGTTGCCCTTACCGATGTCGGACATTTCCGTGGGGGCGTCCCTTGTGGGCGCCCTTATCACTTCTTCAGCAGTGAGGAGGAATTCCGTCGTTTGTTGGCGCGGGTCCATTAGCAAAGCAGTCCCGGTGGAGTTTCTTTTGAGGAACGAGGGCATTTCTGCGGCAGACCGCTTCCCGGCAGGCTTGGGAAGTATCTTCCAGCTTCTCCGGCGGCTTCCGGCAATTTCCTCCGGCTCCTGGTTGGCCTTCGGGTACGGGGGATTCGCCAAACCTCCGCAACAGGGTACTTATTGGAAGGGCGAAGCATCAACTAAAATGGGTGGCTGAGTTGGAGAAATACCGCAGGGAGCAAGCCGGCGGTTCGGCAACCGCTTTGGTGCTTCACGGGGATGTCTTTGGAGGGGGTATGGGCAAGCTGGGGGTCCTGCTAGCGGTGGTGGTTGCGGTCTTGTTAATGGCTTGCGGCTCCGGGGCCGATTCTTCGGAGGACTTCGAAATGACGATGGCCGAGGATTCGGCTGCGGGTATTTTCGAGGCATCAGAAGAGGTCATGGCCCAGACTGCAGAATTCGCAGCTGCGATGGCGGAGCCGGAATTCACTAAGAGGGCGGCCCAGCCGGAGAGGGGCGGCAAGGCCGGAAATGACGCGTTGCAAGGGACCGAGAGGAAGGTGATTTCGACGGCCGACATCACCATGAAGGTGGAGGAGGTGGAACCGGCCATCAACCGGGTCAAGGCAGTGACGGAAGGATTGGGGGGTTACGTGGAGCACCTCTCCACCTTTGGCGGCCCGGAGCGGGTACAAGCAAGCTTAACCCTGAGGGTGCCCCAGGACAGGTTTGATTCCGTTATCTCGTCGATTGAAAAACTGGGAGTAGTCGAGAGCCGCAACTTGGGCTCGGAGGACGTGTCGGCGGAGTTCATCGACCTTGAGGCGAGGTTGAAGAGTTCTCTGCGGGAAGAGGAGAGCCTGTTGAGGCTGCTGGAACGGGCCGAGCAGGTTGGTGAGATACTGGCAATCGAACGGGAGTTGTTTCGGGTCAGGACGGACATCGAGCGGGTGCAGGGCCAGTTGAATTTCCTGGAGCAGCGGGTTGACTTGGCGACCATATATCTCAACCTGCTGCCGCTGGACGGCCGGATAGCCACGCCGCCGTCGGCTTCGTTGCTGTTGGACGTGGAGGGATTGCCGGGCAAGGTGGACGACATCAAGGGGATGGTGGAGTCGGTGGGAGGGATGGTGGACCGGGTCTATCACTCCATCCACGAAGACCGGGAGCGGGCTGAGCTGACGATATTGGTTTATTCCCAGGACTTCGAGCAGATGATGGAATTCCTGGAAGACTTGGGAGATGTGAAAAGCAAGAGTGTGAACGAGGCCACCCAGGGAGTTGGAGGCGAGCAACCGAGGCTGGGGAGGCCCGAAGCGGAAATAGAGGTTTCGCTGCTCCACGAAAGGACCTCGGTGGTGGATATGTTGAAGGTGGCGGGCATCGTCGTGGGACTCCTCATCCTGGGAGCACTGGTCTTGCTCCTGCTCTATAGGGTGGTCCGGTCAGTTTTTGGGGCCGGCCGGGACGGGGAGATATTCACGTTGAGGCGGTAAGGGTGCTGGTCAGGAGCCTTCAGGTCGTGGAGGGTTATCGTCCTGATGAGACTGGCGGAAGTGGAGGTGGACCAGCCTTAGCTGTTCGTAGGTGTATTCTCTACCCAGCGACTCCATAACGGGCGACAGGTAGCTAGTGCCGGAGGACTGGAAGGCGGCGGCTATGCGGTCGTAGTCGGGCTGGGACGGCATGAGGTGGGCCAGGTCGAAGGACTCTCCTTCGCTGACTAGACGCTCCAAATGGGTGAGCACGGTCTGCTGGGAGATGCCCCGTTGGCCGGCCACCTCGGCCAGGTTCATTCCCTCCCGGACCAAGTCTCGGGTCACAACATGGCTCGGGTTCCCGTTCCTCGTTCCCCGGTCAGACACACCCTCGTGGGAAAGAGGGGCCGGAGACGAGTTTTCGGAAGAGTTACCATTTCGGGATGCGGTTGAGGCCCCTTTGTCTGCTCCGGGATAGTTGGACGGCAAAGGGACATCGTCCGGTGAGCCGGTTGTTCCCGCATGATCTCGAATTACGGTGAGGAACTGCTCGCCGAACTGGCGGGCCTTGGACTCACCCACGCCCCTGATTTCCAGCAGCGATTCGATATCCTGGGGGAGAGACGCGGCCATGCTCCGGAGAGGAACGTCGGCGAAAACGACAAAGGCGGGGGCACCCAATTCATCTGCAAGCTTCTTGCGCAGGGAGCGCAGCTTGTCGAAGAGCTCGGGGTCGAATTCCCCGGACTCCGCTGACTTGGCCGGCAGTCTTCCGGTGAGGGTCAGCGGTCCCCGGGCCTTGAGGAACACCCTTCCCGCATCGGTGACGTACAGGGTGGGGAACTCACCCGCGGACCTCCGGCCAGCCAGCCCCTTGTCGATGAGTTGGGCGAGAACGTCTTTCAGAGCTTCCTCGGGGGTTCCCCGGGCTACTCCGTAAACGCTCAGCTTGTCGTGGCCCCACTGGGTGATTCGTTGAGAGCGCCTGCCGAGGAGGACGCCGATCACGTGATTGACCCCAAAGCGTTCTCCCGTCCTGATAACGGCCGAGAGCATTTTCTGGGCAATTTCCGTCCCGTCGTATTGGGCTGCAGCTGTGGAATCTACGGGGTCGGCGAGGCAGACGTCGCAGGCGCCGCAGTTCTCGCCAGCAGGCTCCTCGCCAAAATAGCTCAAGAGGAACGCCCGGCGGCAGGCCCCGCTCTCGCAGTAATCCACCATCCTGACCAGCTTTTCCCTGGCACTCTTGCGCTCGGCGGCGTTCTCAATCTGCCTGATGAAATATTCCTGCTTGACCTCGTCGCTCCTGGTGAAGAAGAGAACACAATCACTGGGGAGGCCGTCCCGCCCAGCGCGGCCGGTTTCCTGATAGTAGCCCTCCACGGTCTTGGGAAGGTCGTAGTGGACTACCAGCCGGACGTTGGGTTTATCAACACCCATGCCGAAGGCGATGGTGGCCACGATGATGGGGATTTCGTCACGCAGGAACTGCTCCTGGGTTTTTCGCCGGACTTCGTCCTCCAACCCCGCGTGGTACGCCAGCGCCTTTAGTCCCCGACTAGACAGGCTGGCGGCCAGCTCTTCGGTCTCACGCCTGGAGAAGCAGTAGACTATTGACGACCCTTCTTTGCTTCCCCGGAGCAGCTTGACGAGGTTGGCGAAGCTATCTTTCTTCGGCGTGACCCGGTAGTTCAAGTTGGGCCGGTTGAAGCTGGCGACGAATTGGGGGGCGCCGTTGATCTTCAGTTGGTCCAGGATGTCTTTCCGCACTCTTTCCGTGGCGGTGGCGGTGAGGGCCATCACCGGAACCTGTGGGAAGTCCTCCCGGAGAGTCTCAAGGTTGCGGTAATCGGGCCTGAAGTCGTGGCCCCACTCGGAGATACAGTGGGCCTCGTCGATGGCTATCAGGCCCAGCTTCAACGACCGCAGGAAGTCCCTGAAGCGGGGCATGACTATGCGTTCCGGAGCGATGTAGAGGATGTCGAGTTTGCCCCGGTAGGCGACGGCCTGCACTTTCCGCACTTGGTCATAGGTCATAGAGCTATTGATGAAGTCGGCGGCGATTCCGCGAGCTTGCAGGGCGTCGACTTGGTCCTTCATCAAAGCGATGAGGGGAGAGACGACCAGAGTCACGCCCTCCAGGCACAGTGCCGAAAGCTGGTAGCACAGGGACTTGCCGCTGCCGGTAGGCATCAACACCAGCGAGTTGCCCCCGGAGAGAGCATTGCTGACCACATCCTCCTGCAGGGGCAGGAAGGCGTCGTGGCCGAATCTGTTCCGCAGTACGTCCGTCAGCCGGTGATTTCCTGGGGCAGTATGGGGCGAAGGCTGCAGTCCTGCTGCGGGCCGGGCCGGATCAGGCATAGTTCAAGCTCCCGAAAGGGTTAGGGCCAGAGGCAGCAAAGGAGGATGGACGCCCTGGGCGAGGGCGTCCGAATAGCTGAGGAACGAAGGGATGCGCCGCTTGGGATGGGTCAGGCGCCCTGTTGCACCAAGGGGTCTTCCAGGGTGTCGCCAAGACCGGCCCCGGGAGGGACCATCGGGAAAACGTTGGCAGCGGCGTCCACTACAAACTCCACGAGGTAGGGCCCGTCGTGGGCCCGGGCCTTGCGGAGGGCCGGAAGCACGTCTTCCCTTTCGGTCACCCGGGCTGCGCCGAGTCCGAAGGAGTTGGCGAGTTTTACATAATCGGGTCCAGGCAGGGGAGTAGCCATGATGTGATTCTGGAAGTACATTTCCTGCCACTGGCGCACCATGCCCAGGGAGCCGTTGTTGAACAGGGCAATTTTCACCGGCAGTTTTTCCACGGACAGGGTAGCGAGTTCCTGCAGGGTCATCTGGAACCCGCCGTCGCCGGCAATGCTCCAGACCGGGGCACTGGGCTTGGCGGCTTGGACTCCCAGGGCGGCGGGAACCTCGAATCCCATGGCTCCCTGGCCGCCGGAGGAGATGAAGGTGTTGCTGTGGTCGAAGACCAGGAACTGGGCCGCCCACATCTGGTGCTGGCCCACGCCGGTGACCACGACGGAATCGGGCTCCTCCTGGATAAGCTCGTTCAGGTTGCTCAAGACGTGCTGAGGAAGGAGACCGTCGCTGGGGGGAATTGCCAGCGAGGGGTGGTCCCGCTTCAGTTGTTCGATGTGGTCCAGCCATTCGGGGCATTCGACCTTCTTCACCAAGGGCGTCAGTTCCCGGAGGACCGCCTTGGCGTCTCCCACCAAGGGCACTTCGACAGGAACGTTGCGCCCCACTTGGGTGGCTTCTATGTCCAGATGAATGATACGGGCATGGGGGGCGAAAGTTGAAGGCCTTCCTGTCACCCGGTCGTCAAACCGCATGCCCAAGCCGACAATCAGGTCAGCTTGGTCCACGGCCATGTTGGACCAGTACATGCCGTGCATTCCGAGCATGCCCAGGTTCTGGGGATGGTGACCGGGAAAGCTTCCGAGACCCAGGAGGGTGGTAATTACCGGGATACCGGTGGTCTCGGCCAGTTCCCTGAGCTCTTGGGTGGCGCCGGAGGCGAGGATGCCGTGGCCGCCGATAAGGACCGGGCGCTTCGCTTCGTTGATGAGCCGGGCCGCGTGCTGCACCCCGGCCAAGGTTTCCGGACTGAGTTGGGGGTGTTCCTGGGGAATCTCCCAGTGGACTCCAAAGTCGGTTTCCTCCAACTGGACGTCACGGGGGACGTCGACGAGCACCGGGCCGGGGCGACCCTCTTGGGCGATGTGAAACGCTTCCACCAGGGTGGGGGCCAAGTCGGCTGCCGACATGACCAAGTAGGCCTTCTTGGTGCAGGCGGCGGCAATCGAGCAGATGTCGCACTCTTGGAAGGCTTCAGAGCCGAGGGAGGTGCGGGCGACTTGGCCGGTAATGGCTACCATAGGCACCGAGTCGGCCTTGGCTCCCATGATGCCGGTGACCAGGTTGGTGGCCCCGGGCCCAGAAGTGGCGACACACACGCCGACCCGCCCGGTGACCCGGGAGTATCCGTCGGCGGCATGGGCTGCGGCCTGCTCGTGGCGCACCAGAATGTGCCTGAGCTGGGGGTAGCCCCACAATGCATCGTAGAAGGGGAGAATGGCCCCGCCGGGGTGACCGAAGAGGGTGTTCACCCCCAGGTGGAGCAGGGTCTCACACATGATTTCAGCACCCTTGAGTTTCAAGACAGCCTCCTGCGGCTCCGATTCAACAAAAAAATCCCGTCCCCCATAGGGACGGGATTAGAAACTCCCGCGGTACCACCCTATTTGCCCCCAGATGTGGGGGCCTGCTCAGCGGGCACCAACATGCCCCGTCCTTGATAACGGGAGACTATCCCGGCACGGCTTACGTGTTCCGCTCCAAGGGGCGGTTTTCAGCCGGCAGCTCCGGAGGGATTTCCGGTCGAGATTGCCGTGCCTGCTTCCACCGTACCAGGCTCGCTAGCCGGCTGGCCTCGCCTACTCGTCTCCATCACAGCTCTTGGCAAGGAACCGTAACATAGCGCAAATTTCGTGTCAATGTACCGGTGTGCGGCATAAACGGTCTTTGGGTTTTTGCTTGGACGCCGACTCTGAACTCTGAGACCAGGAGAGGTTGAGAGGGTGGAGGGGCAGCACCTGCTGGCGGGGAGGTGATCCGGCGTTGATTTGCCGCTGAAATGTCCTGGTTTGGCCTTGATTTGACCAGATTTGTCCACATTCTGTCCCGGTTTGTCTCGATTTGTCCCAGTTTGTCCTAGCTGTCAGCTTTGAAATTTTGGAAAATTGGGACAAAAAAGGACATTTGGGACAAAAAGGGACATTTCGATTTTCTGGGACTGCCCGAGACCGGGCCGGGAATAAGCGCAGATACTCATAGTAACTTTCATTGTACAGGGGAGCGAAGCTGGCAGGAAAGCGGCAGGTGTCAGCAATGGAGGACTTTCAAGGAATTTCGGCCGGCCCACCAGGCCGGCCCACCAGGCCGGCCCACCAGGCCGGCCCCTATAACCTGACATTCATTAAAGACTGCCTGCTTCTATTCCAGAAGCGAGAAGGCCCAGGGGTGGAAGAAAGGGTCTTGGGGAGGGGGCTTTCGTCCAGAGGGAGCAAGCGGGTGTTCGGGAGGGACACGGGCTGCTGTGATAGTATGGCGGCGACACCGGAGAAGTGACCAAAGGAACTTGGAATGGAGAACCCGGAAAGTTATCTTACTCACATCAGAGAAATAGCCCTGCTGCCGGGGGAAAGGGTGAGCCACTTGTTCTGCCCGGACCGGGGACTGGCACCAGAGCCGCCGGGGAGCGGGCAGTTTCTGGCGGCCACCAACCAGCGGATTCTGGCCTTTTTGATAAACAACGAAAAGGGAGACATTTTCATAGTACCTCTGGAAGACCTGCAGGGGGTGTCGCTGAAGTCGGGCACCCGGAGCATCAGCGCCCTGTTCCAGGGGATAATCTTCATTGTGGGGGCAATATTTATCTACTTGGTGCTGGCCTACTGGCTTACCGGCAGATTCCAGGGGCCCAATGTACCCTTCCTCAACATGGACGCTGGCACGCTGCTGGTTATGGTGGCGGTGTTGCTGGGGGCTTTCTACATCGCACGGCACTATTTCTCCAGGCAGTCGGGCGAGGTGACCTTCCAGGGAGCCAGCTGGGTATTTTCGTTCCCTTTCATGGGAGAGCAGCCGCAAAAAGAGATGTACCAAGTAGTGAATTCAATATTTGCTGACCGCCGGGCCGGAATTGCGGCTACTTTCCGGCGTTGAGTTATGGTGTCATTGAGTCAGGCCGGTTTGAATTAGAGTACCTCTGAGCGACCTCATCCCACCCTCATTGTGCACCATCTCCCATCCAAGGGGGAAGGGGCTTCAGAGTTTCTTATTCGCACAATTCTTACGCCGGCATTGAGCTTAGCCGGATTACCGGTAACGAAGAAAGAGCCGCAGTTGGCAGGCGGGTATCCCGCGGAGGATGGTCAGCCCAGAGGGAGGGAGGGGTCCACATCCAGGTCCAGCCCGAACTGGTCGCCCCGCAGGTGCTGATAGTAAGCGCAAGAGGCAATCATGGCTCCATTGTCGGTGCAGAGCACCGGCGGTGGAATTATGACGGGCAGGGGAGACGTTTTGACTGCTTCTTCCCTGAGACGGGCGTTGGCGGTGACGCCTCCGCCCAGAATGACGGCCTTGCACTTGTAGGACTTGGCCATCCGGGCAACCTTTACGGTCAAGACGTCTACTACTGATTCCTGAAAGGCGGCAGCCAACTCCCGGACCAGCCGTTGCTGTTCTTCCGGGCTGGGCGCCATCGAGTCCATGGGGCTATCGGAGTCTTCGGCGGACGGTGTGCCGGGGCGTGCGGCGGGGTAGAGGCCGTGGGCTTGGGCACGGTGCAGGAGGGCGGTCTTGACGCCGCTGAAGCTGAAGTCCAAGGAGTCTCTCATCCAGGCACGGGGGAGGGTCTCGGCGCCTGTGGCATCCTGGGACACCCTTTGGATTTCTGGGCCGCCGGGGAATCCCAGCCCCAGAACCCTTGCGGCCTTGTCGAAGGCCTCTCCGGCGGCGTCGTCCCGGGTGCGCCCCACCAGCTTGTATTTGCCGTGGCCTTCCATCAGGATGAGGTCGGTGTGCCCTCCCGAAGCCACCAGGCAGGCGAGGGGAAAGCCCGGCTCCTCATCGGGACGGTGGCTGGTGAGCCAGGAAGCGTAGATGTGCCCCTCCAAGTGGTTCACCCCGATGAAGGGGACACCCAGGGAGAAGGACAGGGCCTTGGCGGTGTTCAGGCCGGTTATCAGGGACCCGGCCAAGCCCGGACCGTAGGTGGCGGCGACTACGTCTATCTGGTCGAGGGTCAAGCCCGAATCTTCCAGGGACTTTTCCAGCGCGGGCAGGATGTCCCTCAAGTGCTGGCGGGAGGCGACTTCGGGGACGATTCCGCCATACTTGGCGTGGAGGTTGGTCTGGGAGGTGATGATGTTGGACCTGAGGGTCCGCCCGTCCTCCACCACGGCAACGGCGGTCTCATCGCAGGAGGTCTCAATACCCAGGACTTTTAAACCCATACCAGTTATTTACCCTTAAGGATAGAGCTTAGGCAAGAAGGCTTCCCGGCTGGCCAAGGAGGTAAAGGCCTGCCCGGGCGGCCGGGGGCGGTATCATGATAGGAAGCCGCTGGGAGGCCGTCAACTTTACGGTAATTTGGCCAAGGTCCCCAACTCTCCATTGCCAGATTCAAAACCGGTTACCCCAATCCCCTTTGAGGAGCTTGGCTGGCATTGACGAAGGGGCCGTCCCAGCCCTCCACCGACAAGACCGATTTTAGGCGTATGAATTGTGGCGGCCGCTACATTTGCCAACCGCTTCTGTTTTTCTCAATCCACCCTTTTCCCGAGGGGGAAGGCAAGGAGATCCTCCCTTCTTGGTAGAAGAACGTACCCTTCCTTGGAGTTGTTTTCGGTTCAGGGAGTGTAGGTGCGATAGTAGGGACATCCTGAGTATATGGCGCGCAGTGCCCCGCCAGACGCCACGGAGTCGAAGCTAATGGTCTCCGGGGAACGGGGGTCATCTCCTATGCGAAACTGACCACCGTCCAGAGGAACCAAAATCTCGTGGCTGCCCGTGGGGTAGACCAGCAGCAAGGAACCTTTCCGCAGCACGATGCGGAAGTTGGTCAGTCCGAAGTTGTAGGCCCGATAGTGTCCGGGGAAGCTCTCCCACTCTGAGGGGTAGTCGAAGCTAGTAGGACCAGAGTAGCCATCCGCGACATACCAATCGGGGCCGTGGGCTACTTCCACCACCCGGTCCCCGTCCCGCCCGAATTCGAGGAGGTAGTGCTCCAGGCTTGGATGGGGCAGGTAAAAGCTGTCCTTGCCCCGACGCTGCAGGCCCAAGTCCAAGCCCTGCCAGTGAAGGGACAGCCGTTCCCCCCGGGCGGTGACGGCCAGGTGCTTTCCGCCTGCCCCATAGTTGCCGGCGTAGTCTGAAGCGTTGCTCACGGCGTATGGGTCGGTAAGCCCGGGGGGCTCCGGCATCTCCTGTTGCCGCAGTCCAGCCCTGAGCAGTCTGAGGATGTGCATCCCCATGTCAACGGCCCTGTAGTTCTGCACGTAGCCGTTGATCAGGACCACTGCCCCAACGCCGTCATCCATGTCGGCTATCATGGCCGACACGAATCCGGTGGAACTGCCACTGTGCCCGAGGTAGGCGTGACCGTCGACCTCGGCCAGGATGAGCCCGCAGCCATAGCGGGCACCTCCCCACTGGGGGGTGGCTATTTCTCCACGGGTCATCAGGCGGAAGCTGTCCTCGGACATGAGCCGGCCTCTTTCACCCGCCCCGTGGTTCATTAACATTCTCAGGTAAATGGCCATGTCTTCGGGGGTAGACGCTTGGCAGCCGTCGCCCACGCCGTATTCGGTCCACAGCGCAGGCACCAGCCCATGGTCCGGGTGCTCCGGACGGTCGTCGTAAAAACTCCGGTAACCGACCGCCGCCCTCTTCCTGGTCTCGTATCCGAGGACCGGATGGGAGTTGCTCATCTCCAGCGGGTCGAGCACCCTCGCCTGTATGGACTCGCTATAGGTGCGGCCGTCCAGTTCCTCCAGTAAGAAGCCCAGGGTCTTGTATCCGACGTTTGAGTATCGAAAGTACTCCCCCGGAGGCGCTCCTGTCCGGCTGTGCCGGAGGGCCCATGCTTCATACAGGCCGTGGGGCCCTATGTCGGTGCCTGTTGGCAACCCGGCGGTGTGGGTCATCAGGTGATGAGTTGTGACGGGCTCGTGGTCGGACTGCACCTCGAACCAGGGCAGGTAGCGTGACACTGGAGCGTGGAGGTCCAGACGGCCTTCATCGCGAAGCTGCAACAAGGCCACATTGGTGAAGGACTTGCCGATGGACCCAATCTCGAACATGGCGCCGGTCTGCATTGGCTTGCGGGCAGACAGGTCGGAATACCCCAAAGTGACCACCTTGAGCAGCGTCCGCCGGTCGGTGATTGCCAGTGCCAGGCCCGGCATATTGGCTTCCTGCATCCGGTGTTCAGCGTAGAGTTCAATTGCCTCCAATGCTTTTTCAAGGCTCGTCACGGTCCACCTCTTGGTCGAGACTGCACGGCGGTGGGATGAGGCTATTCAGATAAGGAAACACACCGGGACGGGTCAGCTTCCGCCAACACCTGAGGCCTGTGGCCGGTGTGGATATAATCGGCTATCAACTTTCCTGCCATTGGCCCCCTTCCGAATCCGGACGAAGCCAGGCCGCTGACGATGTAGAGGCTGTCCAGTTGTGGGATTTTCCCAATGATTGGCCGGCCGTCCAGGGAAAAGGGCATAAGACCGGCCCAAGTGCGGGCGATGGGAAGACCACCCAGCATTGGAAGAATCTCGGTAGCGTGGCCAAAATTCACTTCTATGCCGGCAGCTTCGACGGTCTTGTCATACCCCAGCATCTGACGGTCCCCACCAAATACTATCTCGCCTGCTCTATTCTGCCTGCCGTAAAGGTGTCTTGTGATCCTGCGGTTGCTCAAATGGGTCAGTTCAGGGGGTGTGCTTGAACTACTGCCGGGGCGGGCATTCCAATGCAAGGGAGATTCAGCCGCGGACAGGGAATGAAAGACACTGGGTGGGACAGGCTCCGTAGCCCACATCTGGCCGCGGACCGGAACTATTGGTATGTGCAGTCCCAGCATATCCCCCAGTGGGCTGCACCAAGCGCCAGCCGCAAGGACCAGCTGCTTTGCGGTGTGCTCTTCTTTGGAGCATGATACGCGGAATGTTCCATCGGAGCGGCGGGTAATTCCACCTACGTCCTTGCCGGTTAGCACTTGGGCGCCCAGATTTCCGGCCCTGGAAGCGAGGGCGCGGGTGGCCTTCACGGGGTCGGCTTGGGCACGGAGGGGGAAGTGCACGCCTCCCAACAACTCAGGGCTAAGTTCCGGTTCTATGCTACGGGCTTCATTCACCGTGAGGAGGTCGACGGCATGGCCCAGTGACTTTAGGGAAAGCACGCGGTCACGGGAGTAGTCATACTGTTGGCTTGTCTGAATTGCCTGGATGGCGCCTGAAGAGCGAAACTCAATGTCATAGCCGTGTTCAAGTTGCAGGTCTTTGAATATCTGGAGGCTACCCATGGTCAGACAGGCCTCCAAGTTTGGGACGTGGCCCCAACCCAGGGCACCTATACCCCCGGCATTGACGCCGGACGCCTCGGAAGCAATCTCGCCTCGTTCCAGCAACGTGACGCGCCGACCATACTCTGCGAGGTGACAGGCCGCAGAGGCACCGGCGATGCCGCCGCCTATGACAAGGACTTCCGAGTCCGACACGTCATCCTCCTCTATCGTTCCAGCCAATATATCCCGGGGGAGAGCAAGTCTTCAACGGCAGGGCAGATCGCCCCACCGATGTACGAAGAGTCGCTGCACTTCTTTCCCTGACAGACCCACCTGCTTAGGCTCCAGTTGGACAGCCTAGGCGCCCCGTATGGGCGGACCAACAAGAGAAGAGATGCAACCACCGAGGACAGGTCAACCGGCAGAAGGTGTTCGGCCGATAATGGAGCAGAACCACTGGCAGGGGCGCCGGGAACCTCACTGAACTCGCCCTTGATTCGGTCCAAAGGACCGGCTCCACTTCAGCCGAGCCGGCATGGGAATTTACAGATGGTCTGGAGTGCCTGGACGGTCCGGAGTTCTTGGACAGTCTAAAGATGTGACCGGTTTGGGTGAATGTAATCCCAGGGCAAGCAATCGTTCTTTACACTAAATTGGGCCGATGCTATTATCGGTTATCTTAGATTAGCTAACAGAATTTTAACTATCACGTATGCCTTTTGGAGGTAGTTCCAGCCCATGGACAATGGCGACTTATGGCGCTTAGCCCTATTGGTTCTGTGTTTGGCCCTTTCGGGCTTTTTTTCGGCCTCGGAAACGGCCTTCGTAGCCTTTCCGCGGGCGAGGCTGATGCACTTGGTGAGCATAGGGCGGCGGGGCGCCAGCCGGGTGGAACGGATGTTAGAACGGCCGAACAAGCTGCTGGCCACGGTCCTGCTGGGCAATAACTTGGTCAACACCGCAGCGGCGGCCTTGGCCACGGTGCTGGCCATCAGGTTCATTGGGGACGGGGATTTGGCGGTGGTGGTTTCGACGCTGGGAGTGACCCTTTTCCTGCTAATCTTCGGGGAAACCCTGCCAAAGACCATTGCTTGGCACCGGTCGGAAGCGGTGGCCTTCACACTATCCCGTCCCCTGTCGTGGATAGGACTGGTCCTGGCGCCGGCGGTAAGAGTTCTGCAAGTCGTGAGCACCATTGGCAACTGGATTGCGGGCAGCAAGAACGTGGCCCCGGAAATAGGAGAACAGGAAATCCGCACCCTGATATCGGCCAGCGCCCAAACCGGCGCGGTGGAGGCGGAAGAGGCGGCCCTGCTGGAAAAGGTATTCCACTTTGGGGACCGGCAGGTGCGCGAGATAATGACACCGCGCCCGGAGATAGTCTGGATAGAGCAGGGCACCACCTTGGACAAGTTCCTAGAGGTGTATTCGGAAAGCAGCCACAGCCGCTTTCCGGTTTACGAAGACACAATGGAGAACGTGGTCGGCGTGCTGTTCGTAAAGGACGTTATGCTGGCCTTGGGAAAGGGTGAATTGAAGGGAGGCGGCAGCAGTGTCACCAACTTCCTGCGTCCGGCCTATTTCGTTCCGGAAACCAAGACGATAAGCAGCACATTTAACGAAGCGCGGGAAGGCGGGTACGGGATTGTTCTAACGGTGGACGAGTTCGGCGGCATCGCCGGCTTAGCCAGCCTCAAGCAACTCCTGGCAGTCATCGTGGGGCAAGTGCGTGAGGAAGAACGGGAATTCGACGACTTCGTGACCTCGGTGGACGAACACACATTCCGGCTGGACGCAGGCGCGGGTGTTGCCGAGATCAACGAGGAGCTGAAACTGGAAATACCGGAAGGGGACTACCAGACGGTGGCGGGGTTCCTGCTGGACTCCTTGGGCCGCATTCCAGAGGAAGGAGACTCGGTGGAGTATGGGAACCTGAAGTTCACCGTCAAGACGATGGCCGGGGTCAAGATAGAAGAAGTAGAACTGCGGCGATTGACCGCCGAGCAGCAGGAGCGAGGCCGGTGAAGCTGCTGCTGGTCCGGCACGGCGAGACCCAGTGGAACAAGTCCAACCGTTTCCAGGGCCAGTACGACATCGCATTGAACCGGAAGGGACTTGCCCAGGCCAGACAGACGGCGCGGGCGCTGGCCAGGGAGGCGTGCTCGGCGGTGTATTCCAGTCCCCTGATACGCACGATGCAGGTTGCCAGGGAGATTGCCCAGCCGGCGGGGCTGCCGGTGGTGGAGGTGGACGGCCTGAAGGAACTGGACTTAGGGGAACTGGAAGGAGTAACCGGCGAGGAAATGAGGGCCGGTTGGCCCCAAGTCTATGACACTTGGCGGGATAACCCGGCAGAGGCGGTGATGCCCAACGGGGAGTCCTTGGTCCAGCTTCAGGGGAGGGCTTGGGACGCTTTCACGGAGCTTGAAGGGGCCCACCGTGATGAAGACACGGTAGTGCTGGTTTCCCATAACTTCGCCATCAGGACGATAATCTGCCGGTTATTGGGAATCCCCTTGGAGAACTTTCACTGTATGAGCCTCCACCTGAGCTCCATTTGCAGGGTTGACTCCACCCGTTGGGGGCGAAGACTGGTCAGCTACAACTGCACGAGCCATCTGTCGCCGCGGTACAGGTGACGCAGCCAGAATGCCGGTAGCCGCCGCGCTGGAAGAGAAGGTGGCCGGCGCCCTCCGCCGGGCCGGCCTTTGGGACAGGGGCGCCGTGGTGGTTGCAGGGGTCTCGGGGGGGCCGGACTCTTCCGCTTTACTCCACAGCCTGAACCGCCTGCGGGACCGCCATTCCTTCAACCTCCACGTTGCCCACCTCAACCACGACTTCCGGGGCGTGGAGGCCGACGAGGACGCCGAGCACGTGGCGGCGATTTCCAGGGAGCTTGGCATCAACGCAGTCATCGAAAGGTGGGACCCGGAGGAATTCAGGAGGGACTACCCGGGACGAAGCGGCTCGTCTTTCGAAGAGCTGGCCAGGGAGATGCGCTACCTGTTCCTGGCCCGGACGGCCAGGGCGCTGGGAGCGGCAGCGGTGGCGGTGGGGCACACATCGGACGACCAAGCCGAAACGGTGCTGCTGCACCTGTTGCGGGGAGCGGGACTACACGGAATCGCCGGAATGGCGGAGACATCCCCTTGGCCTTGGCCCTCGGAGGGGGAAGGGGTGGTCCTGTTCAGGCCGTTACTGGGTGTGGGGAAGGCGGATACGTCCGCCTATTGCCGGGAACTGGGCGTGACCTACCGGGAGGACAGCGGCAACCTTCTGATGCGGTTCACCAGGGTGAGGGTGCGGCGGGAGTTGCTGCCGTTGTTGGAAGCCGGATACAACTCCAAAGTCCGCAGTTCCTTGGTTCGGTTGGCGGGGACGGCAGCCTTGGCCTTGGACTTCCTGGAGGGCGAAGCACAACGTGCGTGGGCGGACATAGCCTTGGAACTGGACGGGGCGGCCTACTTGGACCTGAAGGTATTGACGGGAATTCACCCGGCGCTGCAGAGGCTGGTCTTGCGGAGAGCGTACGAAGAGGTCAAGGGGGACACCCGGGGGTTGCAGGAGGACCATCTGAGGCGGCTGGCGGCCTTGGCGCTGGAAGGCAGATCGGGCAACGCCGTGGAACTACCCAAGGGAATCAAGGCTGAAAGAACCTACGGTCATTTGGTCTTCTATCAAGGACAGGACCTTCCCTGTCCCATGCCCCCCTTGGAATCCGAGCACAGCATCAGCGTTCCGGCCCGGCCGGGGGAAACGACTGTCACAGAGGCTTCAGGATGGCTGGTGAAGGTGAGATTTGGCGGGCCGGGCAGCGCAGCGCCTCCGGTTGCAACTGAGGCCCGGACGGACTCTCTTTGGAAGGAACTGCCTTGGCGGGGCCAGCAGTGGCAGGCGGGGCTTGCAGCACAAGCGGTGAGGGACGGCCTCAGCCTGCGGAACCGCCGGCCGGGTGACCGGTGGCAACCGAAAGGGATGGCCGGGGGGAAGAAGCTGCAGGACTTTTTTGTAGATTGCCACACGCCCAGGGCTTGGCGGGACCGGGTGCCCATTCTAGCGACCCCCAGGGGAATCGCGGCTGTGGCGGGACACCGGGTTGCCGAATGGGCGGCAGCAGGGACAGGAAGCAGCGCCGAAGGGGCGGTGTGGGTGACCTTGGAGATAGCAGGGTCAGCGAGCTAAGGAACCTTTGAGTAAGTCCTTCAGCAGCGGCGAACGGTTGCTATTCACCCTCGTGCCAACCTTCTCCCATCAAGGGAGAAGGGGCTTCAACTGTGCTTATTCAATCCTTTCCTAATACTGTTGAGGTGACGGCCTAGAGGCCCAGCAGGCGGCAGGGGTTGTCTTTGACCAACATGCCGACTTCAACCTCTTCCATCCCGGCCTGAAGCATGGTTGCGACGCCCATGCGCAACCCCTCGGCCGGGCTTGGGTGAAAGTCCTGTCCGAAGCCGGTGGACAGAATGCAGTTCTGGGGCCCGATGGACATTACGGCGGAAACCATGTCGGCGGGGTCCATGCGCCGGGTCAAGGGCATCATCACGTGGACGCAGTGTTCGATGTAGGCACCCATTTCCGCCAGGGTCTTCATGTCTTCCAGAGTCATTCCCGTCATGTAGGTCATGGTGGTGCCGTGGGTGACCACTATCCGGGAGATTCCAAGGCTACGAGCCTCGGAAACGAGGGTCATGCTTTCTTCGGTGGATATGTGGCCGGTGGCCAGGACCATGTCGTTGGCTTTAACCAGTTCCAGGATGGGGTATACCTCTGGCACCAGTTTGCCTTGGTCGTCCAGCAGGTAGATGCCGCCATTCAGTCCTTTCAGTTGGCGATCGGCCCGGGCGGATAAGGTGGGCATCCACACCACCCGGCCGCCGACCTTGGCGGCGCATTCGACGGCAGTTGGATTGAGCCCCCCAACTTCCAAGTCCAGGGGGACTCCGCCCAAAAGTGTGACCCCGGGAACTGCCTGACCGGCGGTATAGGCTACAGGGTGGGTTGGATATTCGTGGCTCTTGAGAACCATGCCCAGCATACCCATGTCACGGGCCTGCTGAGCGAACTCTATGGCGGAACCGCGACGTTCAACCCTGGGGTCGGGTGCACAATGGACATGGATGTCCATGGCACCCTCCAACAACCGGTCTGCGCTGCTCACCTTGTATCCTCCTCCGTCAAGCGGCCGGCGGGTTCCGCCGGTACCAGTCCACTACTTCGCTTCCCGAGGCCGCCCAGACACCTTCACGGCGAACCATGTGGGACAGGGCGTCTTCCAAGTAACCGATCCTGAAGGGTTGGCCAATCAGGAAGGGGTGGAGATTCAGGACCATTACCCGCCCGTTGTCTGCGCCGTCGTGGTAGAGGCGGTCGAAGCTTTCCTTGAGCAGGTCCCCGTAGCGGTGGACGTGGACCTTACGGTTGGCAATGGCTCCAACGTCGTCCAACTCCCACAGGACCGGCAGGGCGACAATTTCACCTTGCGGAGACTTGAGAGGGTAGGGCTGCTCATCGTTGGCCCAATCGCAGACGTATTCCAAGCCGGCTTCGGCCAGGAGTTGGGGAGTACGGGAGGACTCGCCGTATTCAGGTCCCAGCCAGCCCCGGGGAGCGGCGCCGGTGGCAGCGGTTACAGCGCCGACCGACTCCCGTATGTAGGCTTGCTCCTCATCGGGGGACATGTTGCTGGTAATCATGCGGCTTGCCGACACCCCGTGGGCGATGATTTCACAGCCACGGTCGAGGCAGTGGCGCACCAAGTAGGGGTAGTTCTCAGCGGTAGCGGCGTCCATGGCCACGGTGGCAGGGATTCCGTTTTGCTCCAGGGCGTCCAAGACTCGGAATATACCGACCCGGTGGCCGTATTCCCGGTGGGACATGCGGGTGTAGTCGGGAAAGGGCCGGGCCGCCGACCCACCGGCGAGATTGCCCGCCTGGAAAGCGCCCTCGGGCGGTTGCCACTCCATGTGGTCAAGGGAGACCAGGGCGCACAGGGCCACCCTGGCGCCGTTGGGCCAGCGAAGAATTCCACGGCCGCTCAACGGGGACCAGTCGTAATGCTCGTGGTCCATTCCCAATCGGCGTTGGGCTGGCATGGCGTCAACCTCCCGGGCGCATTTGAGCGCCTGATTTTGGCTCGCTGGTTTCTATTTGGGCTCTAGTTTCCGTCCAGGTTCTGGGGAACTTCTGAACAACTTCAGTCCACCCTTATCCCAACCTTCTCCCATCAAGGGGGAAGGGGTTTAAGGGTTCCTTATTCAGAATTCAGAGATTTGCTAGGTTCCATTCAGAGTTCGGGCGTGCTCCACGGACTGGTCGTAGTAGTTAGCCATGTAGTAGTCAGCTATTTCGTCGGCAGTGGTCTGCCAGACTGCATCGTGGCCCATGATGTATTCTAGGATTTCATCCAGGTACTTGATGCGGTGGGGCTGCCCGATGAGGAAGGGATGAAGAGCGATACACATCACGCGGCCGCTCTCGGCCCCCTCCCGGTACAGCCGGTCGAACTGGTCTTTGCAGATCCGGGCAAAGTAGTCGCCTTCGTAATGGTTATCACGGAACAGGCCGGAGTCGTTTAGCTCGATGGAATAGGGAACCGAGATGAGCCTGCCGGACTTGACCTTGATGGGGACGGGCTGGTCGTCGTGCATCCAGTCGGTGTGATAGATCAGACCTGCTTCGGCCATCAAGTCGGGGGTTGCCGGAGTGCCGGAGATGGCGGGGCCGAGCATGCCCTTCAGCTGCTTTCCGGTGTGGCGGCGCAGAGTGTCTATGGTGTCCCGGTAGAATTCCCGCTCCTGCTCTTCGGTGTAGGTGTTCAGAAAGCGGGTGTTGTAGATGCCGTGACTCATGAAGTCCCAGTCACGCTGGACCATGGCTTCGGCTATCTGAGGGAAGTGCTCCATCACCGCCATGTTCAGGGAGACGCAGCACTTGATGTTGTACTTGTCCAAGGGCTCCAGCATGCGCCAGAAACCGACGCGGTTGCCGTAGTCCCTGTAGGAGTATTGCAGGACGTCGGGGTATGGCGTCCTGGGCCAGGGGTCCCTAACGCCGTCATAGTCGGGCATGTATTCGTAGTGTTCTACGTTGGGGGAAATCCACAGGGCTACACGGGCCCCGTTGGGCCACTTGATGACGGGCCGGTCGATAATCGGGCTGTAGTCGACGCGGTCTGGCTGCAGGGGCATTGGTGCACCTCCTACAAGGGCCTTAAGCAGTTAATGGGCGGGCCAAGCCGTTGCCACACGACGGCGCGGCCCAGGGTCTTACTTTTCGTCAAGCTGCGGCCAGCGGTCACGGCTGGGAGAGACGCTTTCGTAGCCGCCGGCTACTTGGAACAGGGTCTTCTCATCAAAGGGGCGCCCAATGAATTGGACGCCAATGGGCAGGCCCTCCGCGGTGAAACCGCAGGGGACGGTAATGGCCGGGAGGCCGGTGGAGTTGGACGGACTGGTGCAGCGGGAAATCATACCCGACCCCGGCCCGCGGGCGCGGTACTCATTCCCGTTCAGCCTGAAGTATTTCTCGTCAATCCTGGGAGCGGCCACCGGGGCCGTGGGAGTGACCAGAAAGTCCACCTGTTGCAGCACCCTGGCGTGCTCCTCCTTGATCAACCGCTGCACCTTGAGGGACTTGGAGTAGTCCCGGGCCAGGACGAACTGGCCGGCGAGGGTGCGGTACAGGGTGTCGGGACCGTACTGGTCCCGCTGCTCACGGATGTAGGGCTCGTGGGTGACGACGCTGTCGGCCATGCCGGCGAAACGCAGGGCGCCGGCGTACTCCATTGATGCCAGGGAGACTTCCTTGGTCTTGACTCCCAGTTCTTGCAGGGAGGATATGGCCCGGTGCACCGCTTCGGCCACTTGGGGGTCCACTATCTCGAAGTAATAGTCTGACGGGATGCCCATGGTGAGCCCAGACAACCTCTGCCCCAAGGCGGCGGGGTAATCGTCGACGGGTACAGGAAGAGTACTCGGGTCCAGAGGGTCGTACCCGGCCAGGGCCTGCAACATCAGGGCGCTGTCCATAACGCTGCGGGTCATGGGCCCGATGTGGTCACCGTTAAAGCTGGTTACCAACAGTCCCCTCTGGCTGACCCGGCCGAAGGTCTGCTTCAGCCCCACCGCGCCGCAGAAGGTAGCGGGGAGCCTGACAGAGCCGCCCAAGTCGGTGCCCAGGGAGGCGAAGGTGACGCCGGCGGCCACGTTGGCCCCGCCGCCGCCGCTGGAACCGCCGGGAATATGTTCCAGGCCCCAGGGGTTGCGCACGGGACCGTAATGGGGGTTGTTGGAAGTGGCGCCGGCAGCGAACTCTTCCAGGTTTTCCTTGCCGAGGATGACGGCCCCGGCTTGTTTGCAGAGGGTTACCACGTGGGCGTCCTCATCGGGCACGTAATCGGCGAAGACCCTGGAGCCCACCGTAGTGCGGACGCCGGCAGTGGCGATGTTGTCCTTGATCCCGATGGGGATGCCGTGCAGGGGTCCCAGGTATTCGCCCCGGGCCAGGGACTCTTCCAACTCCCGGGCCTGACTCAACGCCTGCTCTTCCATGAGGGTTATGAAGGAGTTGAGCTTGGGCTGTAGCCGGTGGGCTTCGGACAGGGCGGCCTCGGTCAGCTCGAGGGGAGAGACCTCCCGGGTCTGGATCCTGGGCGCAAGCTCGGAAATGGTCATCCTGAGCAGGGGGCTGCTAGCCATTGGAGCTTCCTCCCTCGTCGACTCTGAGCAGACGGCTGGAGAAAACCGAGGACAGGTCCAATTCCCGCAGCCGTTCCAGCTCGGCCAGATAGAAGTCTATCTCCGGACGGATAAGGTCCAGCTCTTCGTCGGAAAGGTCAAACCCATTCAGGTCTCTAATCATGGCTTTCAGAGTTTCGTTTGATACGGGCAATATGGACCTCTCTTTGGGGTGGGATTCCGGGGCAGCCTTGTTTTGCGGGAGTGTAAACCAGGGCGTTGACTAAATCAATCACGCCGATTCAGGGGCGCAACTCCAGACACAAATGTCATGTATTCACAGGTAAGTCACTTCCACATGCCGGGGGCCGGTTGTATCATTAAATTGTGTAGATGCATACGAGGTTTGAGGCGAGGGCAAGGGCCAGCATCAGCAAGGAGCAGAGTTGAGGAATCTGGCGGATTTCCTGGTCCATCTTTTCTCCAGCAACGGGGGCGGTGACCACGTTTACCTGTCGACGGTGCACGACAGGTGCCTGCTTTGCGAGGAGCCGATTTCCCAGTCCCAGACCTACCTTACATACAAGGTCTGCCCTTTCTGCCGGTTTCACTACACTCTTTCCGCCAGAGACCGTATAGACCTGCTGGCGGACAAGAGCAGCTTCAAGGAAAGCCACAAGTACCTCAAGTCCGTGGCTCCCCTCTCCTTTTCCCGCAGAGGCGAATACTTCAGGCTCCTTTCCCAGGACCAGAACCGTACCGGGTTGACTGAAGCGGCAGTGACGGGCCGCTGCCGGATCGGCGGCATCGAAACCGTGCTGGTTGTGCTGGACTTCGGGTTCATGGGCGGCAGCATGGGCAGCGTGGTGGGCGAGAAGGTGGCCACCGCCATGGAGACGGCGGCCCGCCGCAACCTGCCCTTGGTGACGATAGTTACGGGCGGGGGCACCCGAGTACAGGAAGGGGTGCTTTCGCTGATGCAGATGGCCAAGACGGTGACCGCAGCCAAGAGGGTGCGGGAGGAAGGCGTGCCGTTCCTAGCGGTCCTGGCCAACCCTTCGACAGGTCAGGCCTACGCCAGTTTTGCCAACTTGGCAGACGTAATCCTGGCAGAGCCGGGGTCCTTGATCGGACTCTCTCCCCTCAGAACGGTGAAGGAGGCTTCTGCCACACCCCTGCCCTTGAACGCCCATACGGCCGAGGCCCACTTGGTCCACGGGCTGCTGGACAACGTGGTGGACCGGGAGGCGCTGCAGGAGCGTATTTCCACGCTGCTGAAGATACTGACCTGCCAGAGACTGGGCAAGAACGTCCAGAGGGAATTTTTGAAAACGGAACCCGGGGAAGCCAAACTTCCCCAGGCGTGGGAGGCGGTGAAGGCGGCCCGGGACGAGGGGCGCCCGGCGGCCCTCAACTACATGCGGACGATGCTGGACCCCTTCATCGAACTGCGGGGAGACCGGCTGAGCAGCGACGACCGGGCGGTTATCACCGGCGTGGGCTTCCTGGGGGAGGAGCCGGTGGCGATGATAGGACAGCAACGCCAGCCGGCATTGGAGGGACAGCGTTATCACGTTTATCCCGATGGCCTCAGGAAGGCACAGCGCTTGATCGCCTTGGCTTCCCGGTTCAAGTTGCCCTTGGTTACCCTCATCGACACCCAGGGGGCCGACCCGGGACTGGAGGCCGAAGAGCAGGGCATTGGCAACGCCATTGCAACCACCCTGTCAATGATGGTGGAGGCCCCTATTCCCATTGTTTCGGTGATAATCGGCGAGGGAGGGAGTGAAGGCGCCTTGGCCTTGGGGCTTTCGGACAGAATCCTGATGCAGCAGTATGCGGTCTATTCTCCGATTTCACTGAACCACGCCTTGGGGGCGTCCTACCACGACCACCGCTTGGACCGGGAAGTGGCGGAGGCGATGATGCTGACGGCCCAGGACTGCCTGGAGTTGGGAGTTGCGGACCAAGTGGTGTTGGAACCCGAGGGAGGCTCTCACATCGATCCCAAGGAGGCGGCGTCTGTATTGCAGATGGCCGTGCTGAAGCACTTGGCAGAGCTGGGCAAGCTTTCTCAAGGCAAGCTGCTGAAGCAACGGTACAAGAAGTTCCGGCGCATGGGTGAGAAGAGCACCTATTCCCAAGAGGCAATGACCCGGGAAGTGGAACTACTGATGAGCATTTCCCGGGAGAACCGGCACCGGAAGCGGAGCAGCAACCCGCAGGTTGCTGCGGAGGCTCCTGCAATAACTTCGGATTAGAGAAGTGAGAACCCGGGCGACCTTTCAGGCCGCCTCGCGTCCGAACTCCTTGAGGCTCTTCTTCAGCCGGTCGGCCACGTTGCTGAATTCCTCGGCCACTTCGTTGTCGGCCAGCGAGGTGGGTTTGGTGCTGTCACGATAGGAGGAGCGGAGGGCGATGTTCCCCAAGTAGGGAGCGTCCACTTCTTTCGCCAAGTCTTCTCCGCCGCCTTGGCCGAACACGTCGCCGGTGTAATTTTCCACGACGCCGAGGACATTGAGGTTGAGCTTGCGGATCATGTTGATGCACCGCTTGGCGTCGAGGCCGGCGAGGTACTGGGGAGTGCTGACCACGACGAACCCGTCCATGGGGAGGGTCTGCATGACCGTCAAGGGGGAGTCGGAAGTACCGGGGGGCAAGTCCACGACCAAGTAGTCCAAGTCACCCCAGTCGGTGGACTGGAGGAACTGGTTAATGGCGTTGTGAATCATCGGCCCGCGCCAGATGATGGCCTCTTCTTCGTTTTCCTGGAAGAAGGCCATGGAAACGACCTTGACCCCCCATTTCTCCGCCGGGAGAATCTGGCCGTCCACGTAGTCGGGCTTTTCGGTTACCCCAAGGACGTTGGTCACGTTGGGGCAGTCGATGTCCACGTCCAAGAGGCCGACGTGCTTGCCTTGCTGGGCCAAGGTGACGGCGAGGTTGACCGCTACTGTTGTCTTTCCCACACCTCCCTTGCCGCTGTAAACGCCAACCTTGGTGGAAATCTTTGAGAGCCGGTCGGTGATTTGTCTTTTTTGTTGCCAGGTGCGTTTAATTTGTTCCAGCCTGGCGTTTTCCTGGGGAGTTGCCATCGAATCCTCCGGCGGCGCCTGAATCGCAGGGGCAAGTTCAAAGGAGCGGGACCCCGCAGCAGCCAGCGTCCCGTGGATTCACATTGCCTGAAAAGGGCTTGCAGCCCGGCGGTGGCCGAGCTTCCGAAGAGGAGCTAGATGCCCAATTGGGCTTTGGCGTGTTCGCTGATCAATTCGGGACTCCAGGGAGGGTCAAAGACCAGCTCTATCTCGACCTCGCCGACCCCTTCGATCTCCTGGATGGCCCACTCCGCCTGCTGGGCAATGTAGGGGCCCATACCGCAGCCGGGGAAGGTCAAAGTCATCTGCACGTGAACGTCGTTGTCTTTGACCTGAACGTCGTACACCAGCCCCAAGTCAACGATGTTAACCGGAATTTCCGGGTCATAGACGCCTTTCAGGGACTCGTAAATTTCCTGGGTTTCCAAGGACTGGGGCATGGATGACCTCCTAGAGCGTACCTTCCTGAAATTATAGGGAAAGTGGACTATTTTGGTCAACAATTCTTTCATTTGCCAACTCCGTGGTGACGAAATGCGCATGCTCCAGGAGTCAATGGCTAGTATACACCCGGAACGTACCCGCTTCCGGGGCGGCCTCCGGGACTTGGATGCCAAGTTGACCGATGCAGGAACCATTGGCTGTGCAGAGTTGATGGGAATAAGGAGAAATTTGACCCGAAATGGCTTGGGTTCCAGGTTCGGAATAGCCGCTGCACGCTACGCCGGTCCCCCCAAGGCTGAACATTTACCGGAACGGGGATTCATTGCGCCGTGACAATGAAGCTGATATTATTGGCAAGGTTTGATTTTGAGACTTCTCCTTGGCTGTGAAATCCCTTCATGTTTTGGCCAGTAATGAATAATTCACACAAAATTTCCGGTAAGAGTTACAGAAATCGAGACAGCTTGCGCCATAGATGTCCGGCCCAGCCTTGCCGGAAGCTGGAGGAATAGAGTCCAATGACAGATGCCACGCCTTCCCTCTCTGAAGCAGTTACCAGGTTTGTAGCCAGTAGAAAGAATTCCAAGAAGGAACCCGAGGGTCACGAGGAGTTGGGGAGATTCGTGGTATGGTGCGGAAGGGACAGGTCAGTTGACCAGTTGTCTCCTTCCGAAGTGGCAGACTACGCTCAGCACATCGGTCTAGGGGGAGTTGATTCCGCCCAGAGATTGGGTCCAGTCAAGACATTCCTGACATTTCTCAAGCAAGAGGGCTGGATAGAGAACAGCTTGGCATCACACCTGAGGGTCCCCAGGGGACGCCGGGGGGCAGCGGGCGCAGCTTCCGCATCGGCGGTAGCCTCAGCAGAGGGAAGCCAATTGAGCCAGGAGGGATACGAGAGGCTGGCGGGACAATTGGAGGCCCTGAAAGAGGAACGGGTCAGCGTAGTCGCCGACATCAAGCGGGCGATGGAGGACAAGGACTTCCGAGAAAATGCTCCTCTCGACGCGGCCAAGGAAAGACAGGGAATCATAGAGTCCAAGATCCGGGAACTGGAGTCCGGCCTATCCAACGCCAGGATTCTAGCCAATGACGCCGCAGCATCCCGGCAAAAGACCGCTGTAGGCAGCAAAGTGAAGCTGAAGGATATGAATTCGGGCAAGGAGTTGGTGTACATCCTGGTGGACGTCCACGAAGCGGACGCGGGGAATGGCAAAATCTCCACGACCTCTCCGGTGGGTATGGCCCTGCTTGACCGGGCCGTGGGGGAAGAGGTCACCATTGAAGTGCCGCGGGGCAGTCTTCATTACGTGGTTGAAAGCGTCGGCGCATAGGTTGAGACCGGAAAGAACCGGCGTTGGACAATAAGAAGGGCCCGTCTCAAGGCGGGCCCTCTTCTTTTGTTTCTTGAGCGGCGCCTGTGGGTTAAGCCAGTTGGTCGATGGTGGCCAGGATGGAGGCAGGGTCGGGCAGGACTCCCGGCTCGTAGGTCTCCCTGAAGCGGATGATTCCTTCCTTGTCCACAACCACCACGGCGCGGACGGTAGCACCACGTTCCTCGTTATACAGGTCGTAGGCTTGGCTGGCCTTTCCCTTGGGATGGAAGTCGGACAATTCGGGATAAGGAAGCCCACCCATAGCGGTGGACCAAGCCCGGTGGGCGGCTACGGTGTCGCAACTGATGCCCAGCACCTGGGCATTTCGCTCCTCGAACTGGCCATTGAACTGCCGGAACGAGGTAGCTTGGGTGGTTCAACCAGAGGTGAAGTCAAAGACGTGGAAGGAGAGAACGACGTGTTTTTCACCCCGATATTGGCTTAACGTAATGTCGCCTTCGCTGACCGAGGGCAGGGTAAAATCGGGAGCGGCATCACCAACTTGAGCAGGCATACATCTACCTTTTTATTGGAGCGCTCATTGAGGCCCCGGATTAGGCTCCTCACAGGGAAGAACCGCAGAGATTATACCCCACAACCCTGTGGCTGACGACACCCTTCGTTGCCTTCGTTGCCTTCGTTGCCTTGGTTGCCTAGAGCGGCAAGGCGGCGGCAAGAAGGACAGCCCTTTCCCCCAAAACGGAACAGGCCGGGGCAATGAGCCCTCCATGCTATACTACCTGCCGGAGCGGCCCGGGGCCGGAAACCCGGTTGCCGGTGTGTGGAGAGGACCGGGTTGTGGAAGCAGTTTTTGACCGAGGGGTGTACCTACCAGAGTTAGACCTTTGGCTGGACTCCCGGAGGAAACGGGAGAGCAGCGTCATCTCCCATGCCCACACCGACCACTTGGGGAAGCACAGCCGGCCGGTGCTGACCTCCAACACGTTGCTTCTTGCTTCCAACTACCTTGGTACGCCGGATCCCATCGTCCTGGAGTATGGAGAACCCCTCCGGCGGGATGGGCACACAGTTACGCTGTATCCCGCCGGGCATTGCTTGGGCTCGGCGCAGGTGTTGGTGGAAGCCGCCAGCGGGGAAAGGGTGTTATACACCGGGGACATCAAGGTACAGCCCAGTCCCACCAACGAGCCGCTGGAGGCAGTGCCCTGCGACACCCTAATCCTAGAGTCCACTTACGGCAAGCAAGGCTATTCGTTTCCACCCCAGCCCCAAGTGTTGGAATCTGCGTTCCGAATCCTCCGCGGTTGGTTGGACGAGGGACGCCGGCCGGTCATCCAAGTCTGGCGCTTGGGCAAAGCCCAAGAGGTGCTGCACCATCTTCTTGGTGCGGGTTTCGAGGTTATGCTGGAGGAAAGCGTTTTCGCCGTTACGGGGATTTACCGGGAAGCGGGAGTAACTTTTCCGGCGGAGTTTTCCCGGTTCGACGGCCAATGGGCTGAAGGAGAGGTGCTAATAACGCCTCCGGTGCGCTGGGACAAGCTGGGGCTGGGAAGCGTATCGGGCAAGCGAGTCATGGAACTGACTGGGTGGTCCGCCGCCGGGGGCAGCGGCTGGAGCCGGCGGGCCGACGCCAGCCTGCCGCTGAGCGACCACCCGGATTTCGACCAGTTGGTGTCCTACGTGCGGGAGGTGGGGGCCAAGCAGGTGTATACGGTCAACGGTTTTCCCGACTTGGCGGCCCATCTGAGGCGGATGGGTTACCCAGCGGTGCACCTGGACGGCAAGAACGGGCACAGAGACAACGTGGGCTTCCAGATGAAGCTAGTGTGAGGGAAGTGGAGGTCTCGGGATAACAGACGAGGGCGGAAACCAGTCCGCCCTCGTTCTTGTTCGGGCTCTTTCCGGGGCCTAGTCCGGGGTGGCGCCGAGGGCCGGGAGGGTGCGGCCTTCCTCGGTGGCCAGGACCCGGTTGACGGCGCTGAGGTAGGCTTTGCCCGACGCTACGATGATGTCGGTGTCGGCTCCCCGCCCAGTGTAGGTCTTCCCGGCAGACTCGACCCTGACGGTTACCGTACCGATAGCATCCAGGCCCTCAGTGACCGCTTGGACGTTGAAGTCCACCAGCTTGCAGCCGAGGCCGACCACCCGGTCGATGGCGTTGCAGACGGCGTCCACGGGGCCGTTACCGGTGGAGGCGTCGGTGATCATCTGTTGCTCCGGGCCGATGAGCCTGACGGTGGCAGTGGGTATGTCGTGGTCACCGCTGGTGAACTGGACGTGGTCCAAGGTGTAGCTGACGGGCTCGCTGGCTTCCCGCTTCTCCTCGTCCATCAGGATTTCCAAGTCCCGGTCAGTGATTTCCGGCTTCTTGTCGGCCAGGGACTTGAACGACTCGAACACACTGGTGAGGGTTTCCCGGTCCAGGGAGTAGCCCAAGGCTTCCAAGCGGGATTGAAGGCCGGCCCGGCCGCTGAGCTTGCCCAGGACGAGGCTGTTGCCGGGAACTCCCACACGCTCGGGCTGCATAACTTCGTAGGTGGAGCGGTCTTTCAGCACGCCGTCTTGATGGATACCGGAGGCGTGGCGGAAGGCGTTCTCACCGACGATTGCCTTGTTGGCTTGGACGGACATACCGGTGACGCGGCTGACCAGCCTGCTGGCCGGGTACAACTGGGTGGTGTCGATTCCCATATCGACCTTGAAGAGGTCCTTGCGGGTGTCCAAGGCCATGATTATCTCTTCGATGGAGGCGTTGCCAGCGCGTTCGCCGATGCCGTTGATGCAACCTTCAACCTGGGTGGCGCCTGCTTCTATGGCTGCCAGACTGTTGGACACGGAAAGGCCCAAGTCGTTGTGGCAGTGCACACTGAGGTTGACGTTTTCGATGCCCCGGACGTTGGCCCGGATGTCGTGGATCAGCCGGGTGAAGTCCGACGGAATGGCGTAGCCCACAGTGTCGGCGATGTTCACCGTGGTAGCCCCGGCGGCAATTACCGCTTCCAGCATTTGGAACAGGTACTCCGGGCGGGTGCGGGTGGCGTCCATTGGGGAAAATTCCACGTCGGAACAGTAGCCCCGGGCCCGCTCCACCATGGAGACGGCCATGCCCATCACCTCTTCCCGGTCCTTCCGCAGTTGATGCAATACATGGATGTCGGAAGAGGAGAGGAAGACGTGAATGCGGGGCTTCTCGGCGTGGCGCACCGCCTGCCAGGCTTGGTCCACGTCGTTGGGGTGGGCCCGGGCCAAGGAGCAGATCGTGGGGCCTTCGATTTCCCGGGCGATGCGGCTCACCGCGTCGAAGTCTCCCGGAGAGCTGGCGGCGAATCCGGCTTCAATGATGTCCACCTTCATCCGCTGCAGCTGCCTGGCAATCTCAAACTTTTCGTCGCCGGTCATTCCGATGCCGGCGGACTGTTCTCCATCACGGAGGGTTGTGTCCAGAAACATTACCTTGCGGTCTGCTTGGTCTACCATTTCTTTCCCTTTCCTTACTGTTTCCCTGTTTTGAAAATCCGGTTGGTCACCCGGGAGTAAATCCCCTCCGGGTCCCATGTCAGGCTGTCTTTGGCTTTAACGTCCGGTCCCGGAAAGGGATGCCAGGGAGGTGTAGTCCACCGCATCCAGCCCGGCCAGGACCAGCATGCGACGGCGAACTACACTCAACGTCTCCTGCTGCATTAGATTTTGCTCCCTTTGTGTTGTGCGGGGTTCTTATTTTGCCTTCAACCAAGGACTGCTACTTGAACAAAACAGCCGCCATGACGGTGGCCCACATCGTGATTGTGATCCCCAAGGTCCATAGCAGGTTTCTATCTATCTTGGTTCGGAGGTCCTGGATTTCTCTTCTCAGGTCCCGGATGGCGTCCCTTATTTGGGCAACCTGAAGTTCAAGGTTCTCGACCCGGGTTTCTAACCGGGCGAGCCTTTCTCCGTCGGGGGGTTCAGCTGTTGTGGTTGTCATAGACGGGTAGTCCCGGTTACTTGGGGTCCATCCAGGGCATCAGTGCTCCGCATCCGACCTCACAGCCTGCTCAACAAGGTAATCATAGCAGTGACGCCCAAGGCGACCAGGGAAACCCACATCGTTATAATAATTCCCAGAATCCAAAGAAACTGTCTGTCCATTCTGGCCCTGAGTTCTCGGATGTCGTCCCTAATTTGGGCAGCGTGCAGTTCCAGGCTTTCCACCCGGGTCTCCAGCCGGGCGAGGCGCTCTCCGTCGGGAGATTCGGTAGCGGTGGTAGTCACGAAAAACTCTCCCCACTACTTGGGGTCCATCCAGGGCATCATGGCGCGGAGTTCCTTGCCGATGCCTTCTATGGGAGCGTTCTGGGCGGCTTCCCGCATGGGGATGAACCTGGGCCGGCCCTCGTCGTTCTCGGCGATCCACTCCCGGGCGAAGGTGCCGTCCTGGATTTCCTTCAGCACGGAGCGCATGTTCTCACGGACGTGCTCGTCGATGATGCGGTTCCGGCGGCTGAGGGAGCCGTACTCGGCGGTGTCGCTGACCGAGAAGTGCATGTAGTTGTGCCCGCCTTGGTACATCAGGTCAACTATCATTTTCAACTCGTGGAGGCACTCGAAGTAGGCGATTTCCTGGGGGTAGCCGGCTTCCACCAGGGTTTCGAAAGCCGCGTTGACCAAGGCGGTCACTCCGCCGCAGAGAATGCTCTGTTCCCCGAACAGGTCGCTTTCGGTCTCGTCCTTGATAGTGGTCTCAAGCACGCCGGCACCGGTGCAACCGATGCCCTTGGCGTAGGCCAAGCCGATATTCTTGGCGTTGCCGGTGGCGTCTTGGTGCACCGCTAGCAGGCTGGGCACGCCGACGCCTTCAACGAAGAGTTCACGCATCCGGTGTCCGGGGGCCTTGGGGGCCACCATCATCACGTCCACGTTGTCCGGCAGAACTATCTCCCGGTAATGGATGCTGAAGCCGTGGGCCACCATGAAGGCGCTGCCGGGTTTTATGTTGGGGGCTATCTGCTCCCGATAGATGCGGCCTTGCACGTGGTCCGGGATTACCATCATCATCACGTCGGCCTCGGCGGCTACTTGCGGCACATCGGCGACCCGCAGCCCCGCGGCCTCTGCCGTTGCGATGCTGGAACTGCCGGGATACAACCCGACTACCACGTTCTGACCGTTGTCCTTCAGGTTCAGGGCATGAGCGTGGCCTTGGCTGCCGTAGCCGATAATTCCTACCGTCTTGCCTTCCAGGACTCCCAGGTCGGCGTCGGCGTCGTAGTAAACGTTGACCATCTTCAAATCCTCGTTAAGTTCCGGGTCTATTTGCGGGTCTGTTCCGGCTTTGGAGCTTAGCTTCCCCTGCCATATTAGCTTCCAGCGCCGTATTGGTGTCCATTGGCGGTGTGGCTGAAGGCCTCCAGCCCGGCCCCGTCACTGGTGCGCCCGTCGGCTTGGCCTCGCACCATGGCAACCAGGCCGGTCCGCAGCATCTCGATTATTCCGAAGGGCTCCAGCAGGTCGTGCAGGGCGTTGATTTTCCCTTCGTCTCCCGTGGTCTCGATGACCAGAGATTGGGCTCCTACGTCCACGATTTTAGCCCGGAAGAGCTGCACTATCTGGATTACCTCGCTCCGGCTGGCAGCGGTGGCATGGACCTTTATGAGGGCCAGTTCCCGGGCGATTATTTCCTGCTCGGTGATGTCGGTGACCCGGATGACTTCTATAAGCTTGTCCAGCTGCTTGGTGACTTGGTTTACGGTGGCCTCATCGCCCTCGACGACGAAGGTCATGCGGGACAGGCCGGGCTTCTCGCTCCTCCCCACCGCGAGGCTGGCAATGTTGAAGCCCCGGCGGCGGAACATGCTGGCAATACGGGTAAGGACGCCGGGCCGATCCTCAACCAAGGCAATAATTGTGTGCAGATTTTCGTCCAAGCTCATGTAAGCTGCCTTTATGATGGGGCTAGGCGGGAGGGCGCTCCATCATTTCGTGAATGGACTCACCGGCGGGTATCATCGGGTAAACGTTCTCACCCCGCTTGACAACGAAGTCCAGCAATACCGGCCCCGGAGTCTCTATGGCCTGCTGGATGGCCCCGGCCACCTCTTCCTGGCTGGTCACCCGTATGCCGGAAATGCCGTAGGCCTCGGCCAGCTTGACGAAGTCGGGGTTGCCCGAATAGACGGTGGAGAAGTAGTCCCGTTCATAGAACAGGTCCTGCCACTGGTGCACCATACCGAGGGTGCCGTTATTGAGTATGGCGAACTTTACGTCTATGTTGTTCTCCACTGCGGTGGCCAAGTCGCACATGGTCATCTGGAAGCCGCCGTCTCCGGCCACTGACCATACGACCTTATCGGGGCGGCCCATCTTGGCGCCCAGGGCGGCGGGAACTTCGAACCCCATGGAGCCCAGCCCGCCGGAGGTAATGAGGGTGTTTGGCTCCCGGAAGCGGCAGTATTGGGCGGCCCACATCTGGTGCTGGCCAACCCCGGTCACCACTATCGAATCACCCTGGGTAGCTTGGGCCAACTGGGTGAGCACGTACTGGGGCAGGAGCTCGCCGGTCTGGGGCACCTCGTTCAACGGGTGCTCCGCCCGGAGGGCATCGACGTACTTGAGCCAGTCGATGTGGACGTTGGATTCCACTTTCTCCAACAACTGGTTCAAAACGGGCTTGAGGTCTCCCAGGACGGGAGCATCGGCCTTGACGTTCTTGTTCAACTCCGAGGGGTCGATGTCCACGTGGACCACCTTGGCGTTGGGAGCGAAGTCCTTGATTCTGCCGGTGACCCGGTCGTCGAAGCGCATGCCCAAGGCGATGAGCAGGTCGGCTTTGTCTATGGTCAAGCTGGAGTAGGCTTGGCCGTGCATTCCGGGAAAGCCCACGTTCAGGTAGTGGTCGGTGGGCAGGGAACTGATGCCGAGAAGGGTAGTGATGACCGGGATCTGGGCCTTCTCGGCCAGTTGCTGCATCTCCTTGTAGGCGTGGGAAATGAGCAGCCCGTGGCCGGCCAGAATCACAGGCCTTTCCGCTTGGTTGATGAGCTCGGCGGCCCGGTCTATCTGGTCTTGGGGCGCCTCTCCCGGAGGGTTGTAGCCCGGCAGGTTGACGCTATCGGGCCAGACGAACTCGGTCCGCTCGTCCAGCAGCACATCCTTGGGGATGTCTACAAGCACAGGGCCTGGGCGGCCGGAGCGGGCGATGTGGAAGGCCTCTTTTATCGCCGGGGCAATATCGGAAACGTTCATCACCAAGTAGTTGTGCTTAGTGATGGGCAGTGTAATGCCGGTCACGTCGGTTTCCTGGAAGGCATCCCGGCCGATGGCGGCCCGGGGCACCTGCCCAGTGATGGCCACAATTGGAATTGAGTCCATCTGGGCGGAGGCGATACCTGTCACCAGATTGGTGGCGCCGGGACCGGAGGTGGCGGAACAGACGCCGACCCTGCCGGTGGACCTAGCGTAACCGTCGGCGGCCATGGCGGCGGCCTGCTCATGCCGCACAAGCACGTGTCGAAGGTCCGGATACTTGGAAAGGGCCCCATAGAGGGGCAGCACCGCCCCTCCCGGCAGGCCGAAAATGACCTCGACCCCCTCTTTCAGGAGGCTTTCGCAAACTATTTCTGCGCCACTCAGTTCCATTACTGCTCCAGTGATGCTGCCCTGGGCCGGGAGCGAATTTCAGCCAATAAAAAAACCCGCCCCCTCTGAAGGGGCGGGCAAAAGAGTCCCGCGGTACCACCCTTCTTCCTCGGCCCGACGGCCGCGCGGTCTAGCGAACATCGTCATTTCCGAGGCTGCTCCGGGGCCTTTAACGGGGCCAACCCGTCCCGCTCTAACGTTTTCAAGCGGGCCGCTCCTGGGCGAGTTGGGGGTCTTTCTGCCGCCGGTCTCTCACCTTACACCGACTCTCTGGGGCAGGGCACCCTTAGTACTCCCATTCTTTGCGGTAGTCTTTGCAATGTTCACGCGATGGTATCAGCGAGATGGAGCGATGTCAATAAATGGGAAATGGCGAAGCGTCAGATCAGCAGGTCAACGGTGTGTAATTCGCCGGAGGTGGGGTCGACCTCGTAGCCCAGGGTTTCGAGGGCAGTAACTCCCATGATTGCAGGGTCGCCTTCGTCACCGAACACCGCCGTTATGCCCGCGTCAACTCCACCGTAGCGCAAGTTGACTGTCCCCACGTCACGGGTGACGGTTCCTCCAAAGCCCCGAAGCCGGCGTTGGCTGATTCTCTGAATGGACAATCGTTCCAGCAAGCTTGTGGGGAAGACGCTGAGAGTGGCACCGGTGTCCACCAGGACGCGAAGCTCTTCAGTCCGGTCCGGTTCCGACGGATTCGAGATGCTTACGTTTACGTGGACGAAACCCATATTGGTCAAACCTACTGTTCACTCAATTGTAATACAACCCGGGGCATGGTGGTGTCTCCCCGAAAGCAAACCCAAACCCCGGGCTTGGGTGTGCTAGAATACGCTTAAATAAACCGCCAGATTACGGATTCATCCTTGAGCGAACGCATCTTCATTGGGGTCGCTTGGCCCTACGCCAACGGCCCCCTTCACTTGGGGCACGTGGCCGGTTGCTACTTGGCCGCCGACGTCTTTGCCCGATATCACCGGCTGAAGGGCAACGAAGTGCTCATGGTTTCGGGCAGCGACACCCACGGCACTCCCATCACCGTCCGGGCGGAGCAGGAAAGCGTCGAGCCCCAAGAGGTGGTGGAGCGGTACCATGCCCTCTTTATGGAGTCATGGGAGAAGCTTGGGGTTTCATTCGACCTGTTCACCTCCACCCACACCGACAACCACCGGGAGGTGGTGCAGGATATTTTCACCACTTTGCTGGAACGGGACTACATCTACACAGACAAAATGCTGCTGGCATACTGTCCCGATTGCGAACGGTTCCTAGCAGACCGCTACGTGGAAGGGGTATGCCCCATATGCGGGGACCAGAGGGCCAGGGGCGACCAGTGCGAGAGCTGCGGGCGCACTCTTGACCCCCAGGAGTTGATAGAGCCCCGATGCCTGCTATCCGGCACTACGCCGGAGTTCCGGGAATCGGAGCATTTCTTTCTAAGGCTTTCGGCCTTTCAGGAGCCTCTGCTGACGTGGGTGCGGGAACAGACCCACTGGCGAGCCAACGTGTTGAACTTCACCCGACGTTACTTGGAGGACGGGCTGAAGGACCGGGCCATTTCACGGGACTTGACCTGGGGCATCGACTTACCCTTGGAAGGGTACGATGGAAAGCGCATATATGTCTGGTTCGAGGCGGTCATAGGCTATCTCTCGGCGGCCATAGAGTGGTCAAAGAACGCGGGCAAGGACTCGGCGTGGGAGGACTTCTGGAAGGACCCGGACACCCGGGCCTACTACTTTATCGGGAAGGACAATATTCCCTTCCATACAATCATCTGGCCCGCCATGCTGATGGGGTACGGCGGCCTCAACCTACCGTATGACGTGCCCGCCAATGAGTTCCTCAGCTTGGAAGACCGCAAGTTCTCCACCAGCCAAAACTGGGCGGTGTGGCTTCCGGACTACTTGGAGCGGTATGACCCCGACCCGCTGAGATATTTGCTTTCGATCAATATGCCGGAGACCGGGGACGCCGACTTTTCCTGGTCCGAGTTTGTCCGTCGGAACAACGAAGAACTGGTTGCGACCTACGGCAACTTGGTCAACCGGGTGTTGTCCTTCACATACCGAAATTTCGACGGAAAGATTCCCACTCCGGGAGCCTTTGACGAAGTGGACAACCGGCTAATGAATACCGCGCGGGAGACGATGGCCGCCGTTGACCGGAGCCTGTCCCAGTGCAGGTTCAAAGCTGCTGTCGCCCAAGCTTTCGCCCTAGCACAGGAAGCCAACCGGTATCTCGACGCCAAGGCCCCTTGGAGGGCCATCCGGGAAGACCGGGAATCAGCGGCTACCACACTTTACAATGCCATCGCCGCACTCAATTGCCTGAAGGTCCTGCTTTATCCCTTCCTGCCATTCAGTTCCCAGAAACTCCACGGGTTCCTGGGGATGGAGGGCCGGATAGAGGACGCGGAGTGGGACTTCGACTCGATGGTGGCCGAGATTGTGGCCGATGGCCCCTTGAACCGGCCTGAACCACTGTACGTCAAGCTGGAACCGGACGTCGCCGAGCAGGAGTACCGGCGTTTGGGCGTCACGGCCTGATAGGGGCCCACCGCTGACCGGGCCAGACCAAAGAGTGGCCTCCATCTTTGCGCCTATCCAGCCACTGCTGGAACAGGCGGAGGAACGGCTTCACCGGTTAGCCCGGAACGGCACTCCCCAGATGCAGCCGATGCTGGATTACGTCATGGCCAAGGGTGGCAAGAGGATACGCCCGGCCCTGACTTTGCTGGCGTCCAGCTTCCACCGTCACGAATCGGAGAATCCGATCATAATGGCGGGAGCGGTTGAACTGTTGCACTTGGCTACACTTATCCACGACGACACGGTAGATAACGCCGATCTGCGCCGGGGCAAGGCGACGGTGGCCAGCCTGTGGGGTCCACACGTGGCGGTCCTGTTCGGGGACTACGTCTTCGCCACTGCCGCTACCTTTGTTTGTGACACCGGGAATATACGGGTGGTCCGCCGCTTTTCCGAGACCATCATGGACTTGGCCAGCGGCGAAATTAACGAGTTCTTCAGCACCTACAACATACAACAGGCCAGGTCGTTGTACCATGACCGAATCTACAGCAAGACTGCTTCCCTGTTCTGCACTGCAGCGGAAACCGGGGCGATCCTGAGCGGCGCTCCCGATTCTCACGTCCGAGCCCTGAAAGACTACGGGCGGCAAATTGGCATGGCCTACCAAATGGTTGACGACCTGCTGGACGTACAGGGGAGCACCGAGTCACTGGGCAAGCCTGCGGGCAACGACCTGCTTCAAGGGGTGCTGACCCTCCCTACCATAATGCTCATGGAGCGCTACCCCGACGCCAACCCGGTACAGAGCCTGTTCCAAGACCGGCGGCAGGACGGCAACATCCAGCAAGCCTTGGAGATGATCAAAAACTCGGACATCATCGAGGAATGCTACGAGGTGGTGCGGGGCTACTGTGAAGAAGCCCGGCGTTCCTTGGAGTTGCTGCCCGACTGTCAGGCCAGGGGTTCACTGCTGGAACTGGCCGACTTTGTCTGGGAACGAGGCCACTAGCCCAAGTCAGGTCAGGTCCGCCTCCCAAGCAATTCGTCCCCCGATGATTGTCATAACGGCCCGGATGTCTTTCAGCCCTTCCTGACCGACTTCCAGGGGGTCGGCGTTTAGCAACAGCAAGTCTGCCGTGCTGCCCTTCCGGATGCCCTTGGTCCGGCCCGCGGGAGACCAGCCCAGATTCCACCCGGTGTGCATTTGCAAGGCTTCACTCACGGTGACACCCTGCCAGGGGACGCCGCTGGAGTTTCCGGAAGACAAGGGCGCTCCGGAGCGTGTCTTCCGGGTCACCGCTCCGTATATCGCCGGCCACGGGTTGGGACCGGTGACCGGGGCGTCGGAGCCGAAAGCGACGTTGACCCCGGCCCGGAGCAACGCCCCGGCGGGATAGAGGTGGTTGATGAGTTGCGGCTCCACGCCGGCCAGGTAGCCGTCTCCCTGCCAGTACACTAGTCCCGGCTGGGTTACCACGCCGGCGCCGGACCGGGCCACTTCTGCCACCAGGGAGGCCGGGCATTCGGAGCAGTGTTCGATCCGGTCGCTGGCCGCCAATGTCCCGCGGGAAGGGCGCGTTATTGCCAGAACCCAGGCGGCAGCGGCGACCGCTTCCTGTTCCACAGCGTGCACGGCCACCGGAAACCCCAAGGCGTGGGCATGGCGCACCTTTTCCTCCAACTCATCAACTCCCGGCTGAAGGGAGCCGGTGGTCATAGTCAGCATTATCTTGGCGTGTCCCAGGCGCAGCCACGGGCCGCCGGAGTCGAAACCCAGGCCGGCATTTCTGAACTCTTGCAGATGGGGAAACCCGGCCATCATGGTGACCCGGCATGGCAGCAAGCCGGAAGAGTGCAACTCCTCAAAGGTCTGCCAGCGGTCCAAATTGTTGCCGGGGCCGGCGTCCTGAGCGGAGGTGATGCCGTATTCCAGGAGGCTACGGCCCAGAAGCCTTACCCCTTCTTGGAATTCCTCGCGGCTCTGGGAGGAGGCCAGCTTCCTTCGGAGGTAGGCCGCCATTTCCAGGAGCAGGCCTGTTGGTCTTCCGGTGGACGGGTTCCGGTCGATAACTCCGTCTACCGGGTCGGGGGTATCATCGCCGATTCCGGCAAGCTCCAGGGCGCGGCTGTTGAGGACGGAGGCGTGGCCGCTGCGGTGGTCCAAGCGCACTGGACGGCCAGCAGAGAAGGGATCAAGGTCCCACCGGGTGGGATGGCGCTTTTCTGCCAGCGCGCCATGGTCGTAGCCGAAACCACGGACCCAGCGGCCCGGAGGAGTGGCCAAGGACCGCTCTTGGAGGGATTGTTGAAGCCGTGGAATGGACGAGACCTCCGGAGGGCGGCAGTCCAGACCCTGCAGGGAGGAGGCGAGGGCAAGGAGGTGGCAGTGGGCATCGACGAACCCTGGCATCAGAGTCAGGCCCCGGCAGTCTACCACCTTGGTGCTGCGGCCAAGGGAGGGAAATTCCCCCCGGTTGGGGGCGACTGCGGTAATGAAACCGTCCTTTACGGCTACAACCCAAGTGGCGGGACGGGAGTGTCCGGCGCCGGCATCAATGTTTAAAGGCCGGGCATTGACCAGCAGCAAGTCTGGGGCTGGAATGGACATGGGCAGGAGAGGGCGTGAGACTAGCAGCGGCCGGGCCGTCAGAAGAAGGCCGCGGCGGCGTGCTGCTCGTCGGCGTGGTAGGAACTACGGACCAAGGGGCCCGACGCCACATGCTTGAAGCCCATGGACTCCCCCTGTTCCCTGAATTGCTCAAATTCGGAAGGAGTGTAGAAGCGGTCGATGGGCAGGTGTTTTCGGGAGGGCCGCAGGTACTGCCCGACGGTTAGCAGGTCGCAGTCGACTTCCCTCAGGTCGGCCATGGTCTGGAGTACTTCTTCACTGGACTCGCCCATGCCAACGATTATGCCGGACTTGGTGGCGATGCCAGGGGCTAGCTGTTTGGACTTGGCCAGCAGGTCCAGGGACAACCGGTAGTCGCCCTTGGGGCGGACGACGGGAAAGACCCGGCGGGTTGATTCGATATTGTGGTTCAGTACATCGGGCCCGGCTTCCAGCACCTTCTGAAGGGCTTCCCAAGAGCCGGCAAAGTCGGGAATTAACACCTCGACCCGGCAATTGGGGGCTTGCTCCCGAATATTCCTGATGCAAGAGGCGAAGATGAAGGACCCGCCATCGGGCAGGTCATCCCGGTTGACCGAAGTGATTACGCAATAGTCCAGGCCCATTTCGCTGACCGTTTGGGCCAGTCTTGCGGGTTCCTGCAGGTCTAGCCCGGCAGGACGTCCGGAGGTCACGGCGCAGTACCGGCAGCTCCTGGTGCAGATGTCGCCCAGGATCATAAAGGTGGCGGTGCCGCGCCCCCAGCACTCCCCGATGTTGGGACAATGGGCTTCTTCGCAGACGGTGTGAAGCGATTGGCTGCGCATCACCTGCTTCAGCTCGATGTAGCGAGGGCTGCCCGGGGCCTTGACCTTCAGCCAGTCGGGGAGCCTCGGCCTGAGAGTTTCCTTCTCTTGGGGGGCAGTCATGTCCAATCCACGTTTGCGTCCCGGGTGAAGACTTCTTCAATTAATTCAGCAATTAAATCAGCACCGGTCATATCGCCACCGGGTCACGGGGCCTGACGCGATTTTTTTCTGCAGAGATTATGCTGTCGATTTCGGAAACGGCGCAGGCCAGCCCGCCATCACGATTAAAGACGCGGTAATCGTACTCTTGGACCCGTTCCATTTCCCGAAGGGCGGTCTCCAGGCGCAATTCCCTCTCGGATGGGCTTTCGGTCATTCTTCGCGACAGTCTTATTTCCAGGTCCTGCCGAGAGCCGGGCAGCATAAAAATGAAAACCCCTTGGGGGGCGAGCCGCCGGATGGTCTCTGCCCCCTGCACATCCACCTTGAGAATTACGTCCTTTCCAGCATCGAGTCCTTGGCGCACCTGGCTCCGGGGAACTCCGTACCAGCGCCCGTATACCTCGGCGCATTCCAGAAATTCCTCTCGTTCCTTCATGGAGAGGAATTCCCCGGTTTCCAGGAAAATGTAGTCCACGCCGTCCTTTTCCGAGTCCCGCCGGGGCCGGGTGGTAGCAGTCACTGCGAAGTGCCACGGGCGGTCGAGACGCTTTAATTCGGCAAGGGCGGCGTCCTTTCCCACTCCAGAAGGGCCGGACACCACCACCAACAGGGGCGGGCTGAAATTGGAATCCGGGACCTGTGGCAACTAGCCGCTCCCCAGACCCGCGCCAGAAAGAAGGGCCAGGTCTTCCCAGAATCCGGGGTAGGAAATCGAAGCATCTTCGGCCCCATCTATCGTAGTAGTTCCCCGGGAAATGAGTCCAGCGACCCCCAAGGCCATTGCCAGCCGATGGTCCCGGTGACTCTTGCAGGCGGCCCCGGTGAGCCCCCCGGAACCGTGAATAACCATGCCGTCTTCCCTGGCTTCGATGTTTGCCCCCATCTTGGTGAGCTCGCTCACCGTAGTGGCGATGCGGTCAGACTCCTTGACCCGGAGTTCGGCGGCGTCCCGGATAATCGTATCCCCTTCGGCGAAGCAGGCTGCTACCGCCAGCACAGGGACCTCGTCAAGGATCCTGGGAATCATGTCTCCGCCGACTTCAGTGCCGGAGAGGTCTGCCGGGGTAACGAGCAAGTCCGCAACAGGTTCGCCCCCTTCGACGCGCTGGTCCAGCAGTTTCAATCCTTCGCCTGCACCCATGGCCTGCAGGGCGTCAATGATGCCAGTGCGCGACGGGTTCAGACCGATTCCCTTGACCAGTATCCGGGCTTGGGGGTGGCAAAGCCCGGCCACCAGCCAGAAGGCTGCCGAACTGATGTCGCCGGGCACTGCAATGTCCGCGGAGGATAGCTCCGCAGGCTGAACTACCAGGGTCAGCCCGTCGGAAACGACCGTTCCGCCCATGGCCGACACCATTCGTTCGGTGTGGTCACGGGACAGGGCGGGCTGGTGGATGATGGTGTCCCCCTGAGCTGCCAGCGCGGCAAGCATAATGCAGGACTTGACTTGGGCGCTGGCCACAGGAAGTTGATACTCTATGCCATTCAGGGAGCCTCCCCTGATGGTCAAAGGAGCCAGGGTGTCATTCCTGCGACCCATCACCGACGCACCCATCTGTTGCAGCGGCTGGACGATGCGGCCCATGGGGCGGGTGCGCAAGGAGGCATCGCCATTGATAACCGAGAGAAATGGCTGTCCGGCAAGGATGCCAGACAGCAGCCGCATGGAGGTGCCGCTGTTTCCTGCGTCCAGAGCGTCATCTGGCTCTTCCAGGTCCCAACCGGAGCCTTGGACGGTCACGGCGCCTGGCTGGCCGCTTGGTTGGATATCGACCCCCATAGCTCTCATGCAGCCCATGGTTGAGAGCACATCTTCACCATTGGACAGGCCAGTGACCACGGCGCGACCCTTGGCAACAGAGTTGAGAATGAGGGCGCGGTGGGATATGGACTTGTCACCGGGGACGGAGATTTCCCCGGTCAGGGCTTCCGGACTGCGTACTGTTCGCTGCAACCGGGGGACCTCCTGGCAACGGGCGGTGGGGCTGGGCCAAAAGAAGCCCAGACGGCTTGCAGGTTTTTTGACGGCTTTAGCTTCTCTTCAGGCTCTCAAAGGCCGGGGAGGGGACTACCGGCGTTCGGAGTTTCTCCCCGACGCGCCGCCGAAAATCCGTTTCTGGTACTCCATGAGTTTTCGCCCGAAAAAGGCTTCACCCATGGACTCGGCAAATCCGGGGATTTCGGCCTTGGAACGGCGGGCTTGGCCGGTCTGTC
>DAOULB010000051.1:0-158445 GCA_034420695.1 Dehalococcoidia bacterium | reverse complement strand
CACACCTTCCCCAGCAAGGTCGCCGCCGCCGGCGTCAAGCTGACCTCCCACATGGGCGCCGTCAAGTACCTGGAGGAGTGCCGGAACAAGAACACCGCCCCCGAAGCCCAGAAGCTGCTCTACCGGCTGCTCCCCTGCGCCCGTGACTTCCCCTACAACGCCCTCCTCGCCCTGGATGCCTAGAGGAAGGAGTTCGGCAGAGCGGGGTCTTGGCGTCTTGGCGTCTTGGCGTCTTGGCGTTGCAGGCTAAAGTGTCGGTCTACTTGGGCCGGTGCCGCCCCTTTTACGCCGTCACGTACCGCCTGTTAAGATGGCCCCTGAGTTAGTCTGAAAAGACCGGGCCGAGTCAGCCGGAGCGATAGCCCTTGCCGGAACCAAGCGGACCCCTCACCGGGCTCAAAATTTTGGACCTCTCCACCATTGTCGCCGGCGGCGCCGCCAGCAGCATGCTGGCCGACTTCGGCGCCCAAGTCGTCAAGGTGGAGCGTCCCCGTACCGGCGACCCCCTCCGCAACTGGGGTCCCTTCGTCGATGGCGTCTCCCTCTGGTGGAAGGTCCACTCCCGCAACAAGCAGTCCGTCACCCTGGACTTGGGCCGCCCCGAAGGCCAGTCCCTGCTCAAGGACTTGGCCGCCCAAGCCGACCTCCTCATCGAGGGCTTCCGGCCCGGTGTCATGGAACGCTGGAACCTGGGTCCGGACGACCTCCACGCCGTCAACCCCGGCCTCGTGATGGTCCGGTTCTCCGGCTTCGGCCAGACCGGGCCCTACCGCGACCGTCCCGGCTTTGGCACCATCGCCGAGTGCATGAGCGGCTACGTCGGAATGACCGGCTTCCCCGACTCCCCGCCCAACCTGCCCCCGGTCCCCTTGGCCGACGAGGTTGCCGGCCTCTTCGGCGCCATGTCCGGAATGATGGCACTCTACCACCGCGACGCCGTCAACCCGGACAACCCGGTTAACCCGGAAAAAGACAGCCCGCGGCCTGGCCAAGTCATCGACGTCAGCCTCTTTGAGCCCCTCTTCCGCCTGTGCATCCCCCACCTGACCATGTTCCAGCAACTGGGAATCTCCCGGGAGCGCGTGGGCAACGACTTTCCCGACGCTGCTCCCCGCAGCCTGTTCCGCAGCGGCGACGGGCGTTGGATGGGGCTGTCCGCCACCTCCCAGAACACCTTTGAAAACCTGGCCAAGGCCATGGGGCTGGATGACCTGCTTCAAGACCCCCGGTTCAAGGACAACTCCTCCCGCCTCGAGAACAACGCCGAACTGAACGAGGTGCTGCAGGGCTGGCTGGGCCAGCGGGAATCCCAAGAAATCATGGACCAGTTGGTCCCCGCCGGGGGAGTAGTGGGTCCTGTTTACGACTCCGCCCGGATTATGGACGACCCCCACTACCGGGAACGTGAGGACATCCTCGAAATCCAAGACCCCGAACTTGGGCCCACCACGATGCTGGGCGTCGTTCCGAAGTTTTCCGAGACTCCCGGAGCCGTGACCCACGCCGGCCCCAGGTTGGGTCAGCACAACTCCCAAGTCTATGGCGGTTGGCTCGGCCTGGACCCCGCCCGGCTGGCCGAGTTGGAGGCCAACGGCGTCATCTAGGAAAGGTCTGAATGAAAATGGTGGTAGGGGTGGGTTTGAAACCCGCCCCTACCGGGTGACGGTAATTACCAACCCTCTCCGGTGGGAGAAAGCTTGAATAAGAGGGATTAGCGACTTTCACCGCTATCCTGAGAGTGTTAAGAGATTCCCTGAGACCGCTACCCGGCATCTGGAAATAACTACTTATGTCAACCAAATATACCCAACTGCTGGTTGCCACCGGCAATCAGGGCAAACTGCGGGAGTACCAGGAACTCCTCAAGGGCGTCCCCTTTGAGCTCGTCTCCCTCCAGCACGTCGGCATCGATCAAGAAGTCGAAGAGACCGGCCTCACCTTCCGCGACAACGCCCGCATCAAGGCCGAAAGCTACGCCTCCATGAGTGGCCTGCCAACCCTCGCCGACGACTCCGGCCTGTCGGTGGACGCTCTGGGCGGCGACCCCGGTGTCAAGTCCGCCCGCTATGGGGGTGACGCTTGCCGCTCCGACCCCGACCGGGTGCAACTGCTGCTCTCCAACCTGCGGGGCGTGCCCTGGGACCGCCGCACCGCCCGCTTCCGGTGCGTCATCTGCATGTCTCTGCCCGCCGCGGACCGCGCCGCGGGAGAGCAGGGCCGCCGGTTCCTGTACGCCGAGGGAGCGGTGGCCGGAATGATACAATATGAGCCCGAAGGTGAAGAGGGTTTCGGCTACGACCCCGTCTTCTTCCTGCCTTCCTACAACCGCACTATTGCTCAGCTTTCCCTGGAGGAGAAGAACCGCATCAGCCACCGGGGCGACGCCGCCCGTCGGGCCTGTGCAGTGTTGAGCAGCCTGTCATACTGAAATTGAAGCTCCCTGGAACAGAGTGACCTCTCAAGAGCAACCCATAAAAGACTCCTTCGGCCGGCCCTTGCGGGACCTGCGTATCTCGGTCACCGACCGCTGCAACTTCCGCTGCCCCTATTGCATGCCCGCCGAAATTTTCGGGGAAAGCTACCAGTTTCTCCCCCGTGAGCAGATACTCACCTTCGAAGAAATCCACCGCCTGGCCGGCATCTTCGCCGGCCTTGGGGCCGCCAAGCTGAGAATCACCGGCGGCGAGCCCCTCCTGCGCACCGATCTGAATCTGCTGGTCGGGCTTCTCTCCCAAGTTCCCGGCGTGGACGACCTGACCCTCACCACTAACGGCTATCTCCTGGCCCAGCAAGCCCGCCGCTTGAAGGAAGCCGGCCTTAACCGGATAACCGTCAGCCTCGATACCCTTGACGACGACATATTCAAGCAGATGAACGGCCGGGGTTTCGACACCCAGCGGGTCCTCAAGGGCATTCAGCGGGCCTCGGAAGTGGGCCTGTCCCCCATCAAGATAAACGCCGTCGTCCAGAAGGGCGTCAACGACCACACCCTCGTGGACCTCGCCCGCTTCTTCAAGGGCACCGACCACATCGTCCGGTTCATCGAATACATGGACGTGGGGAATCGCAACGGCTGGAAGTGGGACCAAGTCGTCTCCGCCGCCGACATCGTCCGGCGCATCGACGAAGAAATGCCCTTGGCGCCCGCGGAAAGCAACTATCACGGCGAAGTCGCCAACCGTTACCGCTACAAGGATGGCCAAGGAGAGATAGGCGTCATCGCCTCCGTCACCCAGCCCTTCTGCTCCTCCTGCACCAGGGCCAGGATCTCCACCGACGGCCAGCTCTACACCTGTCTATTCGGCCACAACGGTACTGACCTGCGCCAGCCAATGCGGGACGGCGCCACCGACGAAGAGCTTCGCTCCATCATCACCGGCGTCTGGTCCCGGCGCACCGACCGCTACTCCGAAGAACGCACCGAGTTGGCCCCCCTCCAAAACAGCCCCCAGAAAGTAGAGATGTACCAAATCGGCGGCTAGGTACACAGACGGCCCTTGACATGAAACCCGAGAGAGTCAACATCTGGTACGACCCCGAAGGAGATTTCCTGGAAGTTGTGTGGGAAGTTCGGGCGGGGGAATTCGTCGAGTCAAAAGACGGGCGGGCGGAAGTCAAAGTTGATGCTGAGGGAAACATCCTGGGTTTTCAGATACAAGCCCTCAGCAAGGTTACGCAGCCCCTTGACGTTACTTTCGAGGGGCTCTCGCTCACGGAATCGCCCGGCTCCGGCCATACGGATAACTAAGGAAGGCAGTAAAGGCACCTTTGATTCAACCCGTAACCATCTACACCGACGGCTCCTGCCTGGGAAACCCGGGCCCCGGCGGTTATGGCGTCGTTCTTATGTCCGGCGATCTTCGCAGGGAACTCTCCGGCGGCTTCAGCCGGACCACCAACAACCGCATGGAGCTCATGGCCGTCATAGTTGCCCTGGAGGCACTGAAGAGGCCCGCCAAGGTGACCCTTTACAGCGATTCCAAGTACGTCGTCGACGCCCTGAACAAGGGCTGGGCCAAGAAATGGCGGGCCAACGGCTGGAAGCGTAACAAGACCGAACCCGCCGTCAACCCCGACCTGTGGCAGCGGCTCTTGACCGTGGCGGAAAACCACCAAGTTGACTTCAAGTGGGTCAGGGGCCACGCCGGCATAGCCGGAAACGAACGGGTCGATAAGCTGGCAACCACCGCCGCACACCAGCCGGGCCTGCCCCCCGACCCAGGGTATTCCGGCCCCCATAAATCCCCCGTGTCCCGGTCGGCCTCCCGTCCGGTATGATTAGACATGAACGGAGGCGTCCATGGTTGAAAAGCCCACCGGTTCCCTTACCCACCTCGACGATGAGGGACGCGCCCGCATGGTGGACGTGGGATGGAAGCCCTCCACCGACCGGGAAGCCGTGGCCCGCGGCGAAGTGGTCGTTCAGCCGGAAACCCTGCGGCTGGTAAAAGAAGGCTTGATGAAGAAGGGCGACGTCTTCACCATCGCCCAGTTGGCCGGAATCATGGGGGCCAAGCGTACCTCCGAGTTGATTCCCCTGTGCCATCCTCTGCCCCTGAACCGAGTAGACGTTGACCTTGCCCTGGACGAAGCCCGCAGCGTAATCCGCATCACCGCCGCTGCCAGCACCTCGGCCAAGACCGGGGTGGAAATGGAGGCCCTCACCGCCGTCTCGGTGGCCGCCCTCACCGTCTACGACATGTGCAAGGCCGTCGACCGCTCCATCCGCATCGACGGCCTTCGCTTGGTCAGCAAACGCGGTGGCCAAAGCGGCGAGTTCTCCTTGGAAGAGTGATCTTGCCGTCTTTGCCCGGTTCAGTGTCACTCCTCCGCGGGAAGTCCCCAATCGCCGGATGGGCCTTGCCTCAGTTGGCGTCAGTGAACCGTGGCATCACCTTGGTGGCGAAGTTCTCCAGGTTCCTCAACGATTTACCCAAGGGAATACCCATGTGGGAGAACTCCACCAGCAGGTACTCCAAGTGGCACACCTCCCGCAATTCCTGCACCTTCTCCGCCACGTTCTCCGGGGACCCCACCAGCAGAGTGCGCGGCTCCAGGAAGTCCCAGTCGAGCTTCACGCTGGTGTCCAGGACCTCCTCCGGGTTGGTGAATACCTGCCTCCCCCGGAACGGGTCGTTGAAGACAAACGAAGCCATGATGCCTTCCTCAGCGTCCCGGCGCGCCTCCTCCATCGAAGAGGCCACGTACGTGGAGCGCATCACCGCCTGGTCTTCACCGACGGCAAACAGCCTCCCTTCCCCCTCGCTCCTGACTTGTGCGTACAGCTCCATTCGCTGTCGTATCCTTAGGGCCGGAGGCTGCCAGTAGCACGCCCTCAGTCCCAGCTCCGCCGCGGTCGCTACCGACCGGTCGGTGGAGACTGTCATCCACAACGGAGGATGAGGCTTCTGATAGGGCCTGGGAGTCACCCGCAATTTCGTTACCTTCTCCCCGTCCTGCCAAGCGGGATTCGGCGGGTACGAGGGATGGGAGAACACGGTATCTTCGGCGGGGAACTTGTAGTTGGTTCCATCGTGCGAAAAATACTCATTGGTCCATATCTCACGCACAATCTCCACCGTCTCTCTGAACAGCTCCCTGTTCTCCCTGTCCTTCCGCGGGTCCGCGTTGGGATGGAACTGGGGGCCCTCGTAGGGCCATATCCCCCTTCCGAACCCGACTTCCAGCCGGCCCTGCGTCATGTTGTCCAGAATCGCCAGGTCCTCCGCCAGTCGTATCGGGTGCCACCACGGTGCTATGTTTGCCATCTGCCCAATCCGAATCCTCGAAGTCCTCGCCGCCAAGTCCGCTCCCAGCAGAATCGGGTTAGGTATATCGCCCACTCCATAGGGCCCGAAGTGGTGCTCCCCCAGCCACATGGCCTCGAAACCAAGTTCCTCTGCCAGGATGGTCTGCTGCCTGAGGTTGTCAATCAGGCCAGCAGCGCTGGTGGCTTCTCCCGCAGATGCCGCAACCGTCGTGAAGGCGCCAAATCTCATTCCTGCAACCTCCGTCTCCTCCAGCCCAGGACAATTGCTCCCGCCTGCCCATCCGGCATCTCTTGCTTGACGACCCGGGCCTATTCCCGGGCGTCGGAAAGTCCGGTTTTGCGTGGCTGCGCCGGTCATGCTAGGCTTGCCTACCACCCTACTACAAGGACGTACCCCCATGCCACCAACACAGAATCGGGGTCTCATTCAGACCGTGCTCGGCCCCGTCCCCCCGGCGGAGCTTGGACCCACCATGACTCACGAGCACCTCTACATCGACTTCTCCTTCATGTTCCGCCCTGCCCAGGACTCTCCAAACGAGGAACTGGCCGATGCCCCCATAGCCCTCGAAAATCTGGGCTGGGTCCGCCGCAACTACTACAGTAATCGTTTCAATCTTCAGTTGATGGACTTGGACACTACCATTAACGAAGTGGGCATGTACCGGGCAGTTGGCGGCGGAGCAATTGTGGATGCCACCACCACCGGCATCGGCCGCAATCCCGCGGCTTTGGCCAGAATCTCCCGGGAATCCGGAGTGCATGTTGTCATGGGCGCCGGCTTCTACGTCGGCGCGGTCCATCCCCGTGACATGGATGAGCGGAGCGTGGAAGACCTGGCGCTGGAGATTACCAGCCACCTTACGGAGGGGGTCGGCGACACTGGCATCAAGGCAGGCATCATTGGTGAGGTGGGCTGCACTTGGCCTCTGACCGCAAACGAGGGCAAGTCTCTCGCCGCCGCGGCGATTGCCCAGCAGGAAACAGGCGCTGCCGTATCGATTCACCCGGGTAGGCATCCGGATGCCCCGGCTGAAATATTGGGACTGCTGGCCAAGGGCGGGGCGGACCTGTCACGGGTGATTATGGGACATCTGGACCGGACGGTGTTCGACTTCGACGCCCTTCGGAGTATCGCCGAGTCCGGCTGTTACCTCGAATGGGACCTTTTCGGCAACGAGGGGTCTTACTATCCCCTTGCCGAGATCGACATGCCCAGCGATGCCCAGCGCCTGGACTTCTTGAGGGGCATCATTGACGCCGGCTATTCCGGCAAGGTCGTCGTTAGCCAGGACATTTGTACCAAGCACCGGCTTGTGAAGTATGGGGGCCACGGCTACGGCCACATTCTGGAGAACATCGTCCCCAAGATGCGCCGCAAAGGTTTTTCCGAAGCCGAGATTCGTGCGATTACGGTCGACAACCCGGCCAGCATCTTAGCTCTGGAGTGACTCTCCCCGGAGGCGCATCTCCCGGCCGATGGACCGCAGCGCCTCCGAGGCGTAGATGATGTACTCCCCCGCCGGCAGGTCCAGTTCCTCCAACTCTTCCAAGTGGTCCGCTTCCATCACCCCCGGAATACCCGGCATCGACCTGAGGGTTAGTTCACAAATCCGTCCGTCTGGAATTACCACCACGCAGCCCCTGTCCTTCAACCCCCGGTACGGTGGCTCAATCTCCATCGCCTGCAGCGACGCCATCCCCATGAATGCAGGGAAAGGCCGCAGGGATTGGGCCGATTGGGCCAACAACCCCTTCAACCGGGACGCCGTGCCGGCCAATTCCGTTTCCAGAAGGCCCAGGACTTGGTCTCTTTCGCCAGTTCTGTCGCTCATGGCCGCCGTATGATAGTGCCTGCTGCCACATCCGGCCAGACGGAACGGTTTACCAACCCGCACCATCCACTGCACTGGACAATCTCAGGAACCGGGCCACCCCCGGGATTGTGCTCATACTGCGTCTGCCAGGCCTTCCTGTTCATTGACACTTACACTGGTGCCAAATACCATTGAATATGCGGGTGCGGCTGGCGGCTGGCCAACCGGCCCTGGGGTGGCAACGTAGCTCAGCGGCAGAGCGGGCGCTTCATAAGCGCTAGGTCACTGGTTCGAACCCAGTCGTTGCCACCATTACTTCCTCACTTAGCTCTTTCTTTATTTATCTCCCATTGGTCCCCTTCCCCCTGTGTTCCCAACCTCTGGCTTCCATTTTGTGCTACTCTGGCACAGTTCAACCGGGGCGGGCCTCCGCTGAACCACCGGCCAAAGTCAGACCCGGGGATGGAGGGAAAATGGCTAGGATTAAGCACATCGCGCTCCACACCGAAGACCCATCCAAGACCGCCGAGTTCTACAAGCAGGTGTTCGGGCTTGACGAACTTCGCCGGGAACCCAGGGACACCGGGGAAGAGGGCGTCTGGCTCACCGACGGCTACATCTACTTCGCCATTCTCAAATTCGGCAGCGAAGACGCTCCCAACCTGGGCGAAGGGCCCTCCACGGTAAAGGGCGTCCACCACATCGGCTTCTATGTGGATGACCTCGACGAGTCATGTGCCGCCATTGAAGCGGCCGACGCAACCGAGTGCGAGGTCAGCAGCAAGGTCAACCGCAAATACAAGGGTCCCGACGGCCTGATGATAGACCTGCGCGCCCGCGGCTGGGACGAGCAAATAAGGGCCAGGAGCACCCTGTACCAGTTGGTGCCCGCTCCTCCCGCGCCAAACCCACGGCAACCCGCCCCCGCCGACTAGCCTCTCCATTTCACCAAAACACGGACCTCATGGGCCGTATCTTGGAACGTCAGGCGTGTGCGAAAACTCAACAGGGCCGGTCCATTTATCTCCAGCTGTGCGTGCTAGATGGGATTACCTTGGCAAGAATTCAAAAAACTGGAACCCGAACTGGCCTCCCTGGGAGAGGAAAGATTCCAGAGAAGCGGGTTCGCCCTTCTGGCAACCCTGCGGAAGAACGGTTGGCCCCGCATCTCCCCGGTGGAGTTGCTCTTCTTCGAAGGCAACATCCACTTGGGCATGATGTGGCGCTCTCGCAAGGCGCTGGACCTGCGAAGGGACTCCAAGTGCGCCCTGCACAACCCTGTCTCCAACCGTGACGGGACCGAGGGCGACTTCAAGGTTTACGGCCGCGCCAAGGAAATATTTGACCTCAACCACCGGAGCCGGTACGCCGATACCCTGTTCCTCCAAATCGGCTTCCGCCCCGAAGAACCCGCATTCCACCTCTTCACCATCCAGGTTGACTCTGTTGCCTTCGTCCAGATACAGGACGGCGCCATGCACCACCGGGTGTGGACCATGCCGGTAACCGGCGTTGAGCCCTAGCCGAGCCTGATGGCAACCCTCCGCGCCCTTGCCAACTGGCATCCTGCCACTCCGTTCTATTACGGCTGGCTCGTCATTGCCTTGGTGGCTCTGGGCTCCTTTGTTGCCACCAGCATTGCCGGCGTGGTCCTGGGCGGCATCCAAGGCCTCATCATCGACGACACCGGCTGGAGCCGGGCATCCATCGGACTGGCTGCTGGTGTGGGTGTCTGGGGCACCGGTCTCTCCGGGCCGCTCCTCGGCCGGCTGGTAGACCGCTATGGGGCCCGAAAGCTCATGCCCGCGGGCACCTTGCTCCTGGGGATATGTCTCGTCTCCATCCTGTGGGCCCACTCCCTCTGGCAGTTCTTCGCCATCGCCGTTGCCGCCAGGACTGTCAGCCAGCCCATTCTCATCGGCGTGGTGCCCAGGACCGTGGCGGTAAACTTCTTTCGGCGCCGCCGCAATGTCGCCCTTTCGGTAATATCCGTATTTCGTCCATTCTCCGGCGCCATGAACATCCAGCTCTTCGCCTTCCTGGCAATGGTCTACGGATGGCGCGCCACCTTTCATTACCTGGGCATCTTCAGCCTGGCTCTGACCCTGCCACTGCTGCTCATGATCAGGAGGCGGCCCGAGGACATTGGCCTGCTCCCCGACGGAGCCCCTCCGGCTCAAGAGAGCGGAGCGTCAGTCACACCGTCCTCTCCTCAGTCGGGCCAAGGTGCACCGCACGGCAGAACCGCTGCTTCTACCGGAGCCGGGCAAGCCGAGGAGAGCTGGACCGCCCGGGAGGCCTTCCGCACCCGTGCCTACTGGCTCGTGGCGGTGACCGCCTTCCTGGGGACCACCGCCCACACCAGCATCGGCTTCAGCCTGGTGCCCTACCTCAGGGAAGCGGCAGACCTCTCCAACAGCCAGGCAGCAGGCGTTTTGAGCTTGAGCACCGCCCTCGTGCTTTCAAACCTGGGATGGGGATACTTGGCCGAGCGAATCGGGCCCCGCATGGGAATAGTCGCCTCCATCACCATCTCCATCGTCTTGATAGCCTTCCTCTTCACCGTCAATTCAGTATTCGAGGCCTACCTGTTCGGCGTCCTGTGGGGCGTGGGCACCAGCGCCACGGAAGTGCTCATCTCCATCCTCATCGCCCGCTACTACGGCCGTGCATCCTACGGCACAATAGTTGGGGCTATGCGCCCCTTCGAAGCCGCCGGCCTTGGCCTCGGTTCCATAATAGGAGGAGCCATCTACGACCTCACCAACAGCTACCAAGGTCTGTTCATTGAATCTATTGCAGTCAGCCTGCTGGCCCTCCTGCTGATTCTCAAGGCTACGGCTCCGGTTCGGCCCGCCGCGTCTGAATCCGTCCCGCGGCCATCAGCCACATCCGGGCAATCTCCGGCCCCATGAACTTGAAAGTCCCCTTCAACCACTTCTGAAGCTCCTCCAGTTCGTCACTCTCCAGGCCTTGATAAAACCACTGGCAGAATGAACCGTGGCTGGCCTGAATCTCCATGACCTTTTCCGCATTGGCGATACAGGCCTCGATTTTCCGCCGGTTTCGTATGATCGATCTGTCCGCCATCAGTTCCGAAACCGAGTCCGGTCCCATAGCAGCAACCCTGGATATCCGCCACCCGTGGAAAACCCTCCTGAAGGCATCCCGCCGCATCAGCACCATCCGCCAAGTCAACCCCGCTTGGAACACCTGCAGGCACATCACCTCGAACAGGACGTCATCGTCAGTCAGGCGCCGCCCCCAGATTTCGTTGGAATACCAGCTTCGCAGCGCATCCTCCGGCTCGCCCTCGGATCGTTCCCTTCTCTCCATTAGTCCATCCCTGTCCCTTGTCCGTTTCCCCTGGAGTCTGTGGTCATTCTAACCCCCGGTAACTGCCGTCCCCAGCTGCAAAAGGGCCTGGGTGATATAATCTCCCCAGCCTGCAACCCTTTGGAGACCAACCTCATGCAAAGCAGCGAAATCCGTCTTACCGAGCTGTCCCACTGCGCCGGTTGAGCTGGCAAGCTCAATCTTGAGGACCTGGTCCAGGTCCTGGGACAACTCCCCGTACCGCAGCACTCCGACCTGTTGGTGGGGCCGCAGACCGGTGACGACGCAGCAGTGTACCGTATCGACGACAACACTGCCCTAATCTTCACTGTCGATTTCTTCCCGCCCATCGCCGACGACCCACGCCAGTTCGGCAGCATCGCCGCGGCCAACGCCCTCAGTGACGTTTACGCCATGGGGGGCAAGCCCCTGATGGCCTTGAACGTTGTGGGCTTCCCTGCCGACATGCCCACCGATATCCTGGCTCAAGTCCTCAAGGGCGGCCAGGAAAAAGCCGCCGAAGCGGGCTGCCTTGTCGTTGGCGGCCACACCATTGACGACCCGGAGCCCAAGTACGGCATGGCGGTGATCGGGACCGTGGAACCCGGCCGCCAAGTCTCCAACTCCGGAGCTCAACCCGGCGACGCCTTGGTGCTGACCAAGCCCCTGGGCACCGGAATCATCACCACCGCTGGGAAGCAGGGACGGGTTTCCGAAGACGTCCTCCAGACGGCGCTGGACACTATGGCCGTGTTGAACAAGAACGCCGCCGAGGCTATGAACGCTGTGGGAGCCAACGCCTGCACCGACGTCACCGGCTTTGGACTGATGGGGCACCTGCGGTCTATGGTTCGCGCCAGCGGCGTTGGAGCCACCGTGGAATTCTCCAAGGTCCCCTTGCTCCCTGGTGCTTGGGAACTCCTGGAAGAAGGCATAGCCCCCGGCGGTACCCACCGGAACATGAACAGCGTTGCCGATTCCATAAGGTGGCATCCGGAGCTGACCGCCCAGCAGCAGATAATGCTCTGCGACGCCCAGACCTCCGGCGGGCTGCTGATTTCAGTTCCCCAGGACAGGGTGGCCGAGCTTCTGGCCCAGTTGCAACGGCGCGGCGTCTTATCCAGTGCCGTGGTCGGGTCTATCACCGCTGACCACCCCGGAGAAATTCTTGCCGCCCCTTAACAACCCCTATAGGGGCTTCCCGGGGCAGGCTTCACCGCCCGGGAACACCCGGCGGCCCTCGTCTCCCGCCATTAGCCGGTATTTACACTGCCGGAACCCGGCATTAACATGGGCAGCAGGGTTCCGACCCTGCGATTTTTCCCCTTCTTCCAATTCTTACGACTACTTCTCCCGCAACAGAGGTGGCGCCATGATGAAACGGCCTGATCAAATTAAGAACGCTCCCGACTTGGGGCCCGAAAGCCGGGTCCCACCGGGGCAGTTCCTCACCACCAAGTTCCCTGTGCTGACCTACGGCCCAACGCCCAAGGTTAAACTGGAGACTTGGAAGTTCCGGGTGTTCGGCCTGGTGGAACAGTCCTTGGAGCTCGACTGGACGGGATTCAAGCAGCTTCCTTGGACCACCATCACCGCGGACTTCCACTGCGTCACCCAATGGAGTTCCTTGGACAACACCTGGGAAGGCGTTGAACTCAAGGCCCTCTTGTCTCTGGCCAAACCCAGCCCCCAAGCCAAGTTCCTCATGGCTCACTGCGAAGGAGGCTACACCACCAACCTGCCCCTCGACCTCTCCTTGGAGGAGGGGTTCTTGGCCCATAAGCAGGACGGCAAGGAATTGGAAAAGGGTCACGGCTGGCCTCTGCGGTTGATTATCCCCAGCCGGTACGGTTGGAAGAGTGCCAAGTGGCTCAACGGCATCGAACTCATGGCCGAAGACAAACCGGGTTTCTGGGAGGAGCGCGGCTACAACAACAACGCCGACCCCTGGAAGGAAGAAAGGTTCTGGCCGGAACTTACCAAGTAGCCCCGGATGCCTTGGCAAAATACCCCTTGGCACCGACCCCTTGGCAATGTGTCCCCTGACACAGAACCCCTGGCATAGAACCCCCTTGTATAGAACCCCGTGGCAAAACTAAGCCCCCATCCCCCTTCGGGCCGTAATTTCCAAGGCGCCGGAGGGATGGGGGCCGGTTCTTGTCCTATTTGAGGGCGCTGCCTCGGTCAGGCCGCTTGAAGCTCTCGTTCCTCGACTACCACCGGGCTGCTATCCTCGGTGTACTGCGGGGACTTGATCTCCGTCACGTCCCTCAGATACCCGCACTGCAGGCAGTTCAGGTACTTTCCGAAGATATCCTCTGCCAAGTACATGTCTCCTTTGCAACGGGGGCAATCCTTGAAGTAAATCATCAATGTTACCTCCCTTCGCCCTCCGGTTTCTCGGGCCGGAGAGTCGGTTTAGAATCCTCCCTTCTCTTATGCTGATTGCATTATACGGGTTGACACTATGCATATCAACCCCTATTATATGAATCAACGCAAATTCATGGAAATCCGGAATCCCACTTGATTGGTCGGCTATTCCAGGTTATGTGATGCTCAATATACGCTGGGCGGCCAAAAAGAGATTCCGGGCTATGCCGGGATAGCGGAATTGGCAGAGAGCAACCAGATGTACGATAGGCGAAAACCGCGGGTAGACTCCCCTCAAACTGGTCCTTCCAGGAGGCCCAGGCAACAGACGCCTCCTCTTCCTCCCGAGGATTCCGCCCTAGCCCAAAGTGCAGGTCAGCCCGAATCGGGACCCCAGGACCCATCGGAAGAGGTCATTCAACTGGAGGGTGTCTACATCATCAGCGTGGCCGCACGTATCCTTGACATGCATCCCCAGACCCTGCGGAAGTACGAACGTCTGGGTCTCATCAATCCGGGCCGCACCATCGGCATGCTCCGCCTGTATTCCCCGGAAGACCTGCAAAGGGTAAGATTGATTCGCCATTTGGTGGACCGCATGGGCCTCAACTTGGCCGGCGTAGAACACACCCTGGGCATGGTGGAAGCCCTGCTCGCCATGAAGAGCAGGCTGGTGGCCAGCAGCGAGTCCCGCACCATGGCCGACCGCATCGAGCAGGAAGTGTCCCGCCTCTTTCGGGACATGGGCCTGCCGGTGGACGAATAGCTGCCCCTCCGCACCGAAGTAACTCCCCCTTGAACCCAGACCAGGAACGGTGACATGTCCAAAGAGACCAACGGCATCCCGGCAACTCAGGATCCTTCCACCAACCATGACTCCGATGACCTCTTGAACGGGAGTCCGGAGGAGCAAATCTCGGCCCTGCGTCAGAGCCTCCGGGAAGCTCGGGAAGAAGCAAGCCAGAACCTGGATTCGGCGCAGCGGGCCCAAGCCGAGTTGGCCAACTTCCGCCGTCGCTCCGACGAAGAGCGCATAGCCCAAGGGAAGTACTCCAACGGTCGCCTCATCGCCAAGCTCCTGCCCGTCATGGAGGAGTTCGAATTGGCGGTTGCCCACGCCGGGAATACATCCAGTGACGCCGGCAATGCCAACGCTACTTGGCTCGAAGGCGTCAAGCTCATCCAGCGTAAGCTCATGGGCCTCCTGGAGTCCGAGGGCGTAACCGTCATCGAGTCAGTAGGAGTCGCCTTCAACCCCTTGGAGCATGAAGCCCTCGGCACCGAGGAAACTTCCCAGCACCCCCCCGGTTACGTAACCCAAGCCTTGCGGGAGGGTTACAGGTTATACGACAGAATTATCCAGCCGGCCCAGGTCATAGTGGCAAGAGAGCCGCAGGGGCTTGGCGAAACCGGCAACAACAACGAACTATCAGAGGAGAACGGCAATGGCTAAAGTCCTGGGCATAGATCTTGGCACCACCAACTCGGTGGCGGCGGTTATTGAAGCAGGCGAACCTGAAGTGGTCGAAAACGCCGAAGGCGCCCGCATTACTCCCTCCGTGGTAGCGGTCAACGCCAGAACGGGCGAAAGGTACGTCGGTCAAGTCGCCAAGCGCCAAGCCGTCACCAATCCTGAGAACACCCTTTTCTCGGTGAAGCGGCTTATGGGCCGCAAGTTTTCCGACCCGGAAATCAAGCGGGCCTCGGAACGCTTGCCCTACAAGATTGTCCAAGGGACTGACGACGATGCCTATGTCGAGATGGCCGGCGAGTCCCATGCGCCGCCGCAAATTTCCTCCTTTATCCTTCAGAAAATCAAACAGGATGCCGAGGCCAAGCTGGGTGAGAAAATAACCCAAGCGGTCATCACTGTTCCCGCCTACTTTAACGACGCCCAGAGGCAGGCCACCAAGGATGCCGGGACCATCGCCGGCATGGAAGTCCTGCGCATCATTAACGAGCCCACCGCCTCCTCCCTCGCCTACGGCCTCGACAAGTCCAACACCGACTCCACCATCGCCGTTTTCGACCTGGGGGGCGGCACCTTCGACATAACCATCCTCCAGATGGGCGAGGGCGTCTTCGAGGTCAAGTCCACCAACGGCGATACCTTCCTGGGTGGCGACGACTTCGACCAAGCGATTCTTGACTGGCTGATCCAGGAATTCCGCCAGGAAACCGGCATCGACCTGAGTAAGGACAGGATGGCCCTGCAGCGGCTGCGTGATGCCGCGGAGCGGGCCAAGGTGGAGCTTTCCAGCGTCCTGGAGACCGAAATCAACCTTCCCTTCATCACCGCCGATGCCAGCGGCCCCCAGCACTTGGTGAAGACTCTGTCCCGCGCCCGGTTGGAGCAGCTTGTCTCCGACCTCGTCACCCGTACTGAAGGACCCTGCCGTCAAGCCCTCACCGACGCTGGCGTCGGACCCCAGGGCGTGGACGAAGTCATCCTGGTCGGCGGAATGACCCGGATGCCAGCCGTCCAGCAGAAGGTGAAAGACCTCTTCGGCAAGGAGCCCGCCCGTAACGTGAATCCTGATGAAGCCGTCGCCTTGGGCGCTGCCATTCAGGGAGGTGTCCTGGCCGGCGAAGTCGGAGACATCGTCCTCTTGGACGTCACTCCCTTGACCCTTGGACTGGAGACCCTCGGCAGCGTGATGACCACCCTGATTGAGCGCAACACCACCATCCCGACCAAGAAGGTGGAAACCTTCACCACCGCGGCCAACGGCCAGACCAGCGTCGACATCCACGTACTCCAAGGCGAGCGCTCCATGGCCGCCGACAATAAGTCCATCGGGCGCTTCATGCTGGAGGGAATTCTGCCGGCTCCCCGTGGGGTGCCCCAAATCGAGGTGGCCTTCGACATCGATGCCAACGGCATCCTCAGCGTTTCCGCCCAGGACAAGGGCACCGGCAAGGAACAGAGGATCACCATCCAGTCCGGCTCGGGACTTTCTTCCGAGGACATCGACCGAATGGTCAACGAGGCCCGGGCCCACGAGGCCGAAGACCAGCAGCGTCGCGCCGAGGTGGAAGCCAGGAACCAAGCCGATTCCCTCGTTTTCTCTGCCGAGAAACTGCTGGAAGACAACGCCGACAAGATCCCCCAAGACCTCAAGGAAGAGGTTGAAGGCAAGATAGCCGCCCTGAAGTCCGCCCTGAACAGCAACAACACCGCGGAAATTCAGACTGCTTCCGCCGGCCTTAATGAGTCCCTCCAGCGTTTAGGCGAGGCAGTCTACAGCCAGCAGGCCTCCGCTGCTGGAACTCCCCCTCCGGGAGGTGACCCGGACGTCGATGGCGGGACCGTCGAAGGCGAGTTCCGGGAAGTCTAGGAAAGGTCTGAACAAAGGCGCCGAAAGCCCCTTCTCCCTTGATGGGAGAAGATTGGGATGAGGGTGAATAGCAAAGTTCGCCGCCACTGTAGGACTGATTCAGAGGTCCCCTAGAACTCAGTAGCGTCCCGGAGAGCCTGAATTGCGCCCTGTCCGCCTTAACGTTCCAGCTCAAGGTCTGGTAAAATAGAGAGCAATCTCAACCTCGAAAGCCAAGTCGAACCCCAAGTTAGGTATCCAGGTTCAGCGTGGTGGAGAAGAAATGGGCTCAAAAGAGCAAACAGACGAAGAACTAATTGGTAGCCAGTCCGAGAACGAAGACATCGCCAGGGAATCTTGGGAGCTCGATGGCATCGAGTTTCCTTTGACCCCCCTCCAGTTTCATAGCCTCAGTTTGATGCAGCGATTGGTAGCGCTGAAAAACAGCTATCAGACCGACCCTCAATACGAAAAGTGGCTCATGTCGGCCATCAACAAGTCCATCTACTCTACGCTTCGCGACTGCATCGAAGCCAACGTGGGAGACCAAGCCAAGGAACTGCTCCACAAAGAGCACCAAGTCAACTAGCATCCGCGTCTGCCCCTTGCCCAAAAGGACAAGGGGCAGACTATAACCCGTGTAAGGGGAACACTTCCCTCTTCAGAGTCGCAACGGTCTCCTCGGCGAACCTCCTCGCATCCCGCTGGACATCCGCTGGAACCTGTAGTCTCACCCCATCCCTTAGCCTGCTGATCCCCTGTTGTGTGGCGAAGGGCCCACTGGCAAAGGCGGTTGGTACCTCGTCCGGCCACTCCGTTCCTAGCATGACTCCATAGGCTAACGTCCACGCCCTGGCCACCGCTCCCAAGTCGTACCCGCCCCCTCCTAAGGCCAGCCACGGCAAACCAAGGCCTCCAAGAATCTCCACCGCGGCCACAAATCCCCTGGTAGTCACCTGCAAATGGGTCAATGGGTCGCTGTAGTAGCTATCGATTCCCAACTGGGTCACTAGCACATCGGGTTGGAAGGCCTTCAACAGGGGCGGCGCTATCCGCTCGAATGCATCCAAGTAGGTCTCGTCTTCCGTGAACGGATAAAGCGGAATGTTTACCGAAAAACCCACTCCTCCTGCCGCTCCCACCTCGGTCTCAGACCCCGTCCCGGGGAACAAGTACCGTCCCGACTCGTGAATCGATATGGTCAAGACCCGGTCATCGTCGTAAAAGGCATTCTGCACCCCGTCACCGTGGTGGGCGTCGATGTCCACGTAGGCCACTCTGCGTCCTGCTTCAACCAGCGCCTTCACCGCCAAGGCCGGGTCGTTGAATACGCAAAATCCCGATGCGTGGCCGGCTGCCGCGTGGTGCAATCCTCCCGAAATGTTGAAAGCGGCGTCCACTTGCCCGCTGGCTACCATCTCGGCAGCAACTATGGTGCTCCCGGTGCTCAATGCCGCCGCTTCGAACATTCCTCCGTAGGTGGGGTTGTCGCCCCTGTCGTCGAAGTTGAACCTGCCCCGCTCATAGTCCGACCCTCCCCGGCTGAAGCATTTCACCGCCTCTATGTACTCCTCGGTGTGCAGCATGGCCAGTTCCGCATCCGTGGCCGGGCGCGGCGGGACCAATTGGGAAACGCCGCCGTCAAATGCGCCGTACGCCTGCAACAATTCAAAGGTGTGTTGCAAGCGTATGGGCCGCATTGGGTGATCGTGCCGCAGTTGGTGTCGTGACAATGCCTCGTCATAAACGAAAGCAGCGCGTCTGCTCATGGCGTCTCCAAGCCTTCAGTTCTCTTCCCCTGCAGGCTCCAATTGGTGCTGGTCACAGCCTGCAGTTTACACTCTAACCCTTCCAGCTTCCCCTTCTCTCCGGTGAGAAGCCCGTTCATTCGCTAGCAGGTTCCGGAAGGCCTACCGCTTCTCGGCCCCACCGCGGAACCCCCCATCGTTTCCGGGTCAACCGCAAGAGCACAATTTTTGGCAAAATTCAAAAATTGGTCAAAATTCACCACGCGTCTACGTTTGGATGTTCACGTGCACCCGTTATATTAATTTCACTGGCCTGGCGCCCCCGGCCCTCACTAGGAGCCAGGGTTGCTGCGGTGTAGAGGTTGGGGGTGAAGGCGGACTTCCGCCAATGTCCTGTCCAGAATGAAGCACAAATGGCTTCCTTTTCTCGGTATGCTCCGGCTCACGGAGCTGCTAATAGTTGCCAAAGGGAGATAGATCGTGGTTTACAGTTCTGACAATTCATTGGAACATCGTCTCAAGGAAGCGGAACGGGCCGAGGTTGAGTTGGCTAGGTTGAAGCCCCTGGCCGAAGCAGCCCCCCAATTGCGGGAGGCCAAGGCCAAGGCTGAGGTCAACGCGGAGCGGGCAAGGAAGAGAAACGCTTCCTTGGAAGAGGCCAAGAGGTCCGCTGCCGCTGCTTCGGAAAAACAGAAAAGGGTGCCTGAGTTTCTGGAAGTCGCCTCCAAGGCCGTTAAGGAACTCTACACCCTCCTCAAGGAAATAGACCGCCACCGCCAAGCCTCCGCCCATTCCCTCGCCTTGGTCGACCGGGTCGACTACGACATTGAGGTCGAGGAAAGTGAGGCCCGCGAGGTGTCCATGGACCGCGACCCCCGGGGGCTGGCCTACGTCCTAGCCGCCCGCCACGGGGAAAACAAGGTTGCTCAACTCCTCGACGAGTTGGACCCCGGTTTTGAATACCTCCGTGATTGCCACATGGAAGACCCTATCAACCGCGATCTGGCCAAGTTTGTACTGAGCCACGCCGTCCACCGTCCTGCACCAGCCTCCAAGCCCGGAGCTGCAGCTCAGCCCCAAGCCGAGCGGGCAAAATCCCAGGAACCCGCCGAGCCTGCCGCCCCTGCGCCTGAGCCAAAGGCCCCAGTGGCCGTCAGCGCCCCTCAGGCTGAGGCCGTCCCCGTGCCCCCGGAGGATCCTAGAGGACCCCTGTCCGACCTCCGCAGGCGGGCCGAGCCTCTCAGCCCTCCGGCTGACCCGCGTCGGCCCCTCGACTGATTCGCCTTTACTGGTCCGAGGGCCGAGCTTGACGCCTTGCTATGGGCTTATTACCATGCCGCCGTGGCAAGAGCCGTACTTCCCGCACGGCTTTCATCACCCTGCAAGTCCATTGGCTTTGAGCCTTGGTTGCCGGCTCGGTCCCTCGGAGGAAAATGTCTCTCTGGCGGTGCTGCGCCTCCCTGGGCCTGGCAGCCCTATTCCTTACCGCGTGCACCTCGCCTTCCCCTGGCCCAACCGCCACTAGGGAAGTTGCTCCAACTCGAACCCCTGCGTTGGCCTCCGGCGCCACTCTGTCACCCGCCGCAACACCTAATGCCCTCGCCGAGAACCTCCTCAGCGAAGACTTCGACCGAAAGGCATCGGAGTACCTCGCCAAGCTGGTCCAGGATATAAGCCCCAGGGAGAGCGCCACCAGCCAGGAACTCCAAGCCGCCTGGTACCTGGCCAAAGAGTTCGAGTCCTTCGGTTACTCCACTAAAATCCATGAGTTCAACGTGGCCATGGTCACGCCCGAATCCTCTTCCCTGGCGGTCGTCCCGCCACCGCTCGGGTCCATCGCTGTTGCTCCCTTGAGAGGCTCCGCTGTCGCTGAGGGAACCGGTCCCCTGATTGATGTTGGACTGGCCAGGACCGGGAATATCACCGCAGGCCCCCTCTCTGGAAGGGTCGCTCTGGTTCAGCGGGGAGAAATCACATTTCAAGCCAAAGTTGAAGCAGTAGCCCAAGCCGGAGCCGTTGCCGCCGTCATCTATAACCACGAACCGGGCAATTTCCGGGGCTCGCTCAGGGGAAGGAGCGCCATCCCTGCTGTATCCATTTCCAAGGCGGATGGCGAAGAGCTGCTGGAGCTTCTCTCCCAAGGAGAAGTTCAAGCCAAAGTTTCCGTCCAGGAAGCCAAGCTCCCCTCCAGAAATCTGATAGCCGAACTGTCCGGCGGCCAAGAGAAAGTCGTGGTCCTTGGAGCCCACTACGACACCGTGGCCGATACCCAGGGAGCCAACGACAACACTTCCGGCCTCGCCGCCCTGTTGATCTTGGCTGAAGAATTGGCTTCCCGGGACCTGCCTTTCCGGGTACGGTTCATCGCCTTCGGCGCGGAGGAAATAGGCCTCTTCGGGAGCCGCGCTTATACTGACTCCCTCACTGATGCAGAAATTGACGAAATTGCAGCGATGGTAAACTACGACGCACTGGGGGCGGGTGGCTCAATCACCCTTGAGGGTTCCGTTAGGCTTTCCCGTTCCGCGGCCAGCATAGCCGAATCCAACAACATAACTGTCTCCGAGGGAGATGAAACAGGTAGGGGGACCAGTGACCACGCATCTTTCGCCCGGTACGATATTCCGGCTCTTCTGTTCACCGCTCCAGACTACTCCCGTATAAACTCTCCGGAGGACGTCTTGGAGTTTGTCGAACCAGACCTTGTGGGAGATGCCGTCCGGCTCACCCTTCTTCTGCTGGAATCCGGCGGGTTCCCCCCTTGAATCCTGCCCCGCCCCATCCCTCGGGCCGCCCCGTCAATTGACCGCGGCTAGACCCTGAGGGCTAGACCCTGAGATCGAGGACTGCCCTATGAAATTTGGCATTTACAGTTCCATTGCCGACCCGCCCGCCGGAGAAAACATCGCCAGGTGCATCCAGGAGGCCTTGGAAGAGGCTAGGCTGGCCGAACAGTCCGGGTTCGACTCCTTTTTCTTCGGAGAACACCATCAAGACAAGGACGGGTTTCTGCCTTCGCCCTTGATTCTTGCCTCGGCAGTCGCTGCCCAGACTGGTTCGCTGAAAGTCGGCACCTCGGTTATGCTCCTCCCCCTTCATCACCCCGTCCATTTGGCCGAAGACGTAGTCACCTTGGACCAATTATCCCAAGGCAGGGTCATTCTGGGCGTGGGCATCGGCTACCAAGCCGCCGACTTCCGGGCATTCGATATACCCATCGCCGACCGGGTTGGCCTGTTTGAAGAAGGCATTGAAGTGATACGGCGGTGCTGGACTGGCGCCCCCTTTACCTTCCAAGGGAGCCATTACAACCTCCTAGACGTGCAAGTTCGCCCGGCGCCCTTCCAACAACCATCCCCTCCCCTCTGGATTGGAGCAAGCACCCTTCCGGGTGCCCGCCGCGCCGGCCGCCTGGCCGACGCCTTTATTGCCGGCCCCAGCACCAACTTGTCCCGCACCCGGAGGTTGGTCGACGCCTACCGTCAAGCAGCCCTGGAAGCCGGGCGCCAGCCCAACGTCATCCTGATGCGTGATGCCTGGGTGGCCGAAACCAGGGCCCAAGCAGAGGAGACCTACGGCCCCGAGGTGCTTGACGCCTATAAGTACTACTGGCGCAACGGGTTGGCCGAATTCAGGCGCTTCACTTCAGAGGCCGAATTCAACATCGACGCCATCGCCCAAGACCGCCTCATCCTCGGCAGTCCTCAAGAGTGTGCCGACGAGTTTCACCGCTGGAGCGACGCCATAGGAGTGGACTACTTCCACCTGCGGCTCCGCCACGCCCACTCCGGCGGCCCGCCCCACGAGAAAATAATGGAAACCATAGAGTTATTCGGCAAGGAAGTTATCCCCCGCTGCCTCTAGGAAACCGGCGGCAGGTATGCGCGTAATCACCATCATACGGGAGGACAATCATGGCCGATTTTGAACAGTACGCCGAAAAGTTTGAGACCGTCAGGATGGAACGCCGCGACGGGATTCTGCAAATGACCTTTCACACCAATGGCGGCCCTCTCCAGTGGGGCGAGGCTCCCCACCGCGAGTTGCCGGAGGCCTTCAGGGATGTGGGAAGCGACCCGGAAAACCGTGTGGTAATCATGACCGGCACCGGCGAAGCCTTTTCCGGCCCTCCGGGTACCCGCCAGTCCCGTCCCCGGCGCACGCCCCAACAGTGGGACAAGACCTATTGGGAAGGAAAGCATCTCTTGATGAACCTCCTCGACGTCGAGGTTCCCATGATAAGCGCCATCAACGGCCCTGCCCTGCGCCATTCTGAGCTTCCCTTGTTGTGCGACATTGTTCTCGGGTCCGAAGACGTCTCCTTCCAGGACTCCGGCCACTTTACCAATGGCCTGATTCCCGGCGACGGAATGCACGTCATAATGCCTCTGCTGCTGGGACTTAACCGCGGCCGCTACTTCCTGCTCACCGGCCAGACCATAGAAGCCCAACAGGCCCTGGAACTCGGCATGGTAAACGAACTGTTGCCCAGGGAGGAACTTCTGCCCAGGGCTTGGGCCTTGGCCGAACAACTCGCCCAAGAATCGCCCCTCGTACTGCGCTACACCCGCGTGCTCATCACCCAGTTCGTCAAGCGGGCCATGCACGACATCCTGGGTTACGGCCTCGCCTTGGAGGGGCTTGGTTCAGTGGACACCATGCTCAGCCAGGGTTCCTGACCTACCGTTAGTCAGGTCTAAGAAAGGTCCGAATAAGTACAACTGAAGCACCTTGTCCCTTGATGGGAGAAGGTCGGGGTGAGGGTGAATGGCAAGGTTTGCCGCTACGGGTGGACTTAGTCAGAGTTACCCTAACTTGTCCCTTAGAATCAGTGCCCGGCCCGCCTGTGTGCCGGGCTCTACCGGCTCACGTCCTGAAGCCGGTCAGTCGCCTCAAACGGGGAACGGCCAGCCCCATGACCGCCGCGAACGCCACTAGCGTGATGCCGTTGGCCAGTAGGGCTACTTTGGAACTGGTCGCCCCCGCCACGAAGCCTATCTGCAGTTGGCCCAATGGCCCCACGCCTGTGCCGGCCAGCCATGAACCCATGGCCCGGCCTCGCTGCTCGTTGGGTACGCTGAGTTGCAGCAGGCTTTGGTGCAGAATGTCAGTCACCGATGCCATCACGTTTATGAACGTAATGAACAGCAGGGCAGTCCACATGACGGTCGCTTGAGACAGGAATATCTCCCCTAAACCGAACAGCGCCAGGATGACCACTAGCATCAGCCCTCGCCGCCTGACCTCGCTCAGTGCCGCTGAGACAACCACTCCCAGCGCTCCCCCCAGGAACCGGAAGGCCGTCAGCACCCCCAGCCACGACGGGCCCACGTGCAGGACGTCCTTTGCCAGCACCGGCAACAGCGCGTGATGGGAGAACCCTAAAAAGTCTGCCGCGCCCGTGGTAACTATCAGCACCAGCATTTCCCGGTTCGTGCGCAGCGCCGAGAAGTAGTTGTGTATGTTCTCCAGTATCGGCTCCCGTTCCTGCGGCGCCGACTGCCCGGCCTCCTTCAGCCATAGAAGCGCCAGTCCTCCCACGGCATAGCCGCCTCCCATCACGGCGAATGCCGCCCCTGGTCCCCACCAGTGGATAGCACCCCCTGCGACCAGCGCTCCCAGGACGCCGCCGGAACGCTGCGCCAATGAAATAATGGCAATGCCTTGCATCGCCGAGCCGCTGCCCACAATGTCGTAGACGTACACCATCCTAGCCGTCATATAAAACGTGTGGCAAATCCCCATCGAAAAAGCAACCGCCATCAGAAACCACACCGTGATGGCCCCGGTATACAGGGCTGCGGCCGAGCCGGCCGACAGCAGGGTCATCCCGAGAATCGACCCCCGCATAACCAGGCACCGGTCCATGCGGTCGGTGATCGACCCGGCCACAAGCCCCACCAGCAGGTTGGGGGCCGACCGCATGGCGAAGACCACCCCCACCATTCCCGCCGACCCGGTCATTTCCAGCACCAGCCACCCCAGTACCACCTGCTGCATTCCCTGGCCCATCTGGTTGGCCAGCGTGGAAACCCACAGGACCCGGAAGTCGGCATACCGCAAAGCCCCGGCCAGCTTGCTCAATGGCGAAGTTGGCAGGTTGACCGGGGTTGCCGGGCGGTTGCCTCGTAACATAGCTGCTCGGAGGGGCGGGAGGGCTTCCGGGCGGTGCACTGCTCCCCTTTCTGTACGCCGCCCGGTTTATCGGCAGAGTCTAACATACGCCGCCCGCAGAATGGCCTGCTTCCTGCGCGTCAAGCCCTTGTCTTGGACGTTTCCTTTCATGGACGGGCGGAAAATCGGCAAAAATGCCTCGACCCCGTAAATTGGTTACTCTAGCTTTACGACGTCGCCTTTGGTCTTGAATTCTTGGCCCTTTTCTGGCACTATTTGTCCATGAAAATAGGGGCTTTTGAGATTAACGAGCCGGTTCCCGAGTTGCGAGACCCCCACGTCTTTGCCATGGTCCGGCCGTGGGTGGACGTAGGAAGCGTCGGCACCTTGACCCTGAACCGGTTGGAACGGTATCTGGGTTCCAAGGAACTCGGTAAGCTGGAACGCCCCGGCAACTTCTTTGATTTCACCCGCTACCGCCCCACCATCCGCCTGGTTAAGGGCGTGCGGGAAGTCAAGATTCCCAATAGCGTGGTTCGCTACGCCCAGACCGAAAATGGTCCCGACTACATCTTTCTCCACCTGCTTGAGCCCCACGCCAATGGCGAAGACTACACCGATTCGATCCTGGAACTCGTCAAGCGCTTCGGCGTCAAGCGTTACTGCCGTGTCGGCGCCATGTACGACGCCGTTCCCCACACCCGGCCGCTGTTGATTACCGGAAATCTGGGAGACGTCCCCCAACTCAAGGAAGTGCCCCACCTGCGGCTTCGGGGCAGCACCTACCAAGGCCCCACCACCATCATGAACCTCCTGTCCGAAGGGGTCGAACAGTCGGAAATAGAGTCCATCAACTTCATGGTCCACCTGCCGCAGTACGTACAGCTTGAAGAGGACTACACCGGCACCTCCCGCATGATAGAGGCCCTTTCATCCGTTTACGCCGACATTCCTGCCGACCTGGCCCCTGTGCGCCGGGGACAGCGTCAATACCGCGAGTTGAACGCCACCGTAGAGCGCAACTCCGAACTGAAAGACCTGATTCAGCAGATGGAAGCCCACTACGACGCCCAAGTGGACTCCGAGCAGGCCGCCAAGGAGCAGACCCAGGGCGCCTCCAACCTCTCCCCGGAAATCGAGCGCTTCCTCAGCGAATTGGGCGAGCGCTTGGAACCCGGCGGGAACGAATCTTAGCCCCCAAGGCCCAGAACATGGCTCTACACGCCTCTCCCGCTGCCGGCTCATCCAGGGCCCCGGGCGGTAACTCCTCCGGTGTGATTTTTTCCGGTATGCGCCCCACTGGCCGTTTGCACCTGGGCAACTACCTCGGCGCGCTGCAGAACTGGGTGGAACTCCAGAAGGACTACGACTGCATCTATTGCGCCGTGGACATCCATGCCCTGACCACCGTCGAAACTCCTGAAGACACCGCCGAAATCCAGCCCAACATCGAGGACATGGTCTTGGATTGGCTCGCGGCCGGGGTGGACCCGGAAAAGCACATTGTGTTCGTCCAGTCCCATGTCCCGGAAGTCATGACCCTCCACACCCTGCTGAGCATGGTCACCCCCTTGGGTTGGCTCATGCGGGTGCCCACCTTCAAGGAAAAAGTCCGTCAAATGGACGAGACCGAGGAAAGCGTCAACTACGGGCTGGTGGGTTACCCGGTGCTCCAGACCGCCGATATCATCCTGTACAAGGCCGATACCGTTCCCGTAGGCCAGGACCAGATTCCTCACTTGGAACTGGCCCGGGAAATAGTCCGCCGGTTTAACAATCGTTACGGGGAAACCTTCCCTGAACCCCAAGCCAAGCTTACCGACGTCCCCTTGATCCTCGGCTTGGACGGCCAGCAGAAAATGAGCAAGTCCCTGGACAACCACCTGGAACTGGCTGCCACCTCAGAGGAAACTGCCAAGCGGGTCGCCACCGCATTCACCGACCCCCAGCGTCTTCGCCGTTCCGACCCGGGCCGGCCCGAAGTGTGCAATGTCTATTCCCTGCACAAGTTGTTCAGTACGCCCGGCGAAGTGAGCGCAGTCTACGATGAGTGCACTGCCGCCACCCGGGGTTGTGTCGATTGCAAAAGGCACCTGGCAGACAACGTCAATAGCTACTTGGGACCCCTGCGGGAAAAGAGGCAGGAAATCCAGGACCGGCGCGGTTACGTCAGGGACGTACTGGAAGACGGCGCCAAGCGCGCCGGGGCAATTGCCAAGGAGACCATCCAAGAGGTCTACCAGAAGATGGGGCTATAGCGCCGTCCCCGGCCCGCCATGACGCAGACACCCTCCAGGCCACCCCTTTCCCGCACCGGCAGTTCCCCTTTGGACGTGGCGCAGCAGGCCGCCCGTCTTGCCGGCCAGGTCATACGGGACCGCTTCTCCACCGCCAAGGACATCCGTTTCAAGGGCCGTGCCGACATAGTCACCGACGTAGACTATGCCGCCGAAAAGGCAGTCCTGGACCTGTTGCGGGATGAGTTCCCCGCATTCGGAATCCTCTCTGAGGAGTCCCCTCCCGTCGAGTCCGACTCCGGCTACACCTGGGTTGTTGACCCCATCGACGGCACCCGCAACTACGCCATGGGAGTCCCCCACTTCTGCACCGTGGTAGCCTTGGCCCAAGGGACCCGCGTCGTTCTCGGCGTCACCTACGATCCGGTGCGGGACGAAAGCTTCGTAGCCCAAGCCGGAGCCGGCGCCCGGATCAACGGGGAGCCCATGTCCGTCTCCGCAACCCCTGAAGTGTTGCAAGCCTCCCTGTGCTTCGACATGGGATACGTCGACGAAAAGGCCGGGCTGGCCTTGGACATGCTCCGCCACATCTGGCCCAACGTTCAGTCCTTCCGTCTCATGGGCTCAGCCGCCTTGGGGATTGCCTACGCTGCGGCGGGCCGGGTTGACCTCTATTTCCACCACTCCCTATCGTCGTGGGACATCGCCTCCGGGCTGTTGCTGGTCGAGGAAGCCGGGGGCGTTGTCGTTGACCGCCAAGGCAGTGCCGCCGACCTGCGGACCTCCTCCATCATTGCTTCAAACCCTGTCCTGCTTGAAAACTTCCTCAAAGTGACCGACGGGCAAGCCTGGCGCACCGGCTAGTCCGTCGCAAGCGCTTGGATGGATCGATAGACCGTGTCACTGATTAATCGGCCACTGCTCCCCTTGGGCCCTGCCCGGCATCCGGGCGGGTTCCACTATGCCTGGGTTATCGTGGCCGTGCTGGCCATAGTTCAGGTCTTCGGCGCTTCCATCTTCATGATCGCCGGAATCATGATTGCGCCGTTGACCGAGCCAGGCGGAGAATTCCGTTGGAGTGTAGGGGTAATCGGGTCTGCCATTGCCCTCTACTACTTCTCCGGAGCAGTTTTTGCCCCTATTTGCGGCTCCTTGGGAGACCGCTTGGGCCTTCGCCGCATGATGCTGATTGGCATTGTCTGCTACGGAGTCGGAATGACCGCCCTATCCCTCATTCAAGAGGTCTGGCATTTCTTCCTGCTCTACGGTGTGTTCCTTTCCTTGACCCAGTCCATCGCCCTGGTCCCCATGATGGCGTCGGTCAGCCTCTGGTTCCGCCGCCACCTGGGCTTGGGCATCGGCATCCTCTGGACCGCCAGCGGTTTCGGCAGCGCCTTCTTGGCCCCTCTGATCGGCTCTCTCCTGGAATCATCCTTGGGTTGGCGCGGCACTTTCCTGATTATCGGCCCCATGGGTGCCGTAGCCATGCTGCTGGTTTTCCCCTTCCTACGCAACAAGCCCGCCGACATCGGCATCAAACCCTACGGCGCCCGGGACGCAGACCCTCCTGTCGTGGTCAGGACGCCGGAAATAGAAAACCTCAGGGCCAAGGTCTTCAACCAGACCACCAGGCGCACCAAGGCCTTCTGGAACCTGCCCTTGGTCCACGCCCTCGGTTGCGCCGGACACGGACTCATACTTATCTACGCCATCCCCTTGGCTGTGGAACAGGGCCTGAGCTTGGCCCAAGCCGCTGTAATCGTCACCATCATCTCCCTGGTCAGCTTGATTAGCCGCTTCTCCACCCCCGTGCTGGCCGACCGGTACGGACCCCGGAAGATGATGGCCGCCAGCCTCGCCATTCAGGGCATTACCGTGCCCATCCTCTTCTGGGCCCACGACCTCTGGGCCTTCTATCTCTTCGCCGCCGCCTTTGGCATCGGGTTCGGGGGCGAGTGGACCGGTTACTTGGTCATCAATCGCAGGTACTTCGGCGATGGGCCAATGGGCAGCGTCTACGGTTGGCAGATGACCGGCGCCCTGCTGGGTCACGGGGTAACCACCGCCTTGGGCGGGTTGGTGCTCCTCGCCACCAGCTCCTTCTACGCCGTATTTGCCTTGTCGATGTTCTTCAGCCTCAGCGGCGTAGTGGTGATTGCCCTCTTGGAACCCACCGACAGTTGCTTGATACCGGACTGGGAAGACAGGCTTCCCGCCGAAGCCCGCTCGGTCCAAGCCTTGGCCCGCAGCGGCAGCCGGCCCTGAACCTTATAACCCCGAAGCCCGGTACCCCTGCCACACCAGCAATCCTCCCACCGCCAGCAGCACAATACCCATCACGCCGATCAATTGGTTCAAGCTTGTCTATCCGGTCAGCTTGGCCCCGTAATAGCTCCCCACCATCGCCGCTGCCGCCATCATCCCCATCAAGGGATAGTTCACCTGTCCTTGGACTACGTGACCCACCCAGCCCACTGAACCCATGACGAACCCGATGAACAAATTGGTCCCGGCGGCAATCCTGGGGTCCACCCGCAGTATCCGGATCAGCGCTGGCAGCCGGATGCTTCCCAGTATCAGCCCCACCGCGCCGCCCAAGAGCCCTATCGCCAGCCCCGTCCCCGCTTGCAGCGTCATCCGCTTGCCGGTGAACGTGGCCACCTCTGTCCGGAAGGGGTCACCCTCCTGGCCGCCAGCCCGCCCGGGTCGCGGCGCAACCCTGGCCAGGAATTCCACGCCCTGCCAGAACACCAGCAGCCCCGCCATCGACAGCAGCGCCGATTCCGGCACCCTCCCGCTGCCAAATCCACCAATGAACGCCCCAACAAACGCCGGCACCCCCATCACCAAGACTATTTTCAGGTTGACCCGCCCCTCTCTCAGGTGGCGGATGGAACCGGTCAGGGCCGACATGCTGCTCACTAGAATGTTGGTGCCGGCGGCGGCCGGCGCCCCAATCCCCATCAGCAGCAGGGCCGGCAACCGCATAGTGCCCAATGCCAACCCCACGAATCCGCCTAGCACTCCCACCAGCCCGGAGATGACGGTCAATAGCAGCGCCTGCCACAGTAGCAGGTCGGGTGTGAGGTAAATGTTCATCGGACCGCGGCGGGCTGATGCAGCCCCACCACGCTCTTGTTGACCAGTTCCTCGATGCGTTCCGTCGAAACCCCTGCCTCCAGCAGCACCTCCCGGCTGTGCTCGCCCAAAGCCGGGGCCCGGCGGTTGATGCGTCCCGGCGTCGCTGACAGCTTCACCGGAATGCCAATGTTATGTAAAGTCCCCAAATCTGGGTCTTCCAAGTCCACCATCATCTGCCGGGCCTTCACCTGTGGGTCCCGGTATACCTGGCCCATGTCGTAGATAGGGCCGGCCACCACTCCCGCCGCCTCCAAGGCCTCCAGCCAATATTCCGTAGGCTTTCCTGCGAAAGTCTCTTCCAGCAACGCCGCCAGTTCCGCCTCATTCACCTTCCGGTCGGCCGGCGTCGCAAAACGATGGTCGGTGGTCAACGCCTCCAGTCCCATGGCCCGGCACAGGCTCTCCCAAGTCGGCTGGGTCGGCGCGGCCAAGTTGATGTGCCCGTCAGAAGTCCGGAAGGCTTGGTACGGGGCCGAAAGGCGGTGGGCCGACCCCAGCGGCCCCGCCACTTCCCCCTCGGCAAAGTACACCGCCGACTCCCACACCGTGTAGGCAATGCCCGCTTCCAGGATCGAGGTGTCCACCTGCTGGCCCTGCCCCGTCTTCAGGGCATGGATGTAACCGCACAGGATGCCGTTCGCCGCCATCAGTCCGGCGGAAATGTCGGTAATCGGCACGCCAACCTTCGCCGGGGGACTTCCCGGATGCCCGGTGATGCTCATCAATCCGCTCATGCCCTGTGCCACCAAGTCGAAGCCGCCCCGGGAAGCATAGGGCCCGGTGCCGCCGAAACCGGAAATGGAGCAATAAATCAGGCTGGGTCTGACCGCTGCCAGGCTCCCGTAGTCCAGTCCCAACCGCTCCATCACTCCCGGGCGAAAGTTTTCCACCAGCGCGTCCGCCGTGCCCAGCAGTTCTAAGAACACCTCCTTTCCCTCGGGGTTCCGCAGGTCCAAGGCCAAGCTCCGCTTGTTGCGGTTCACCGCCAAGAATCCCGCCGACCAGCCCTGGATGAACGGCGGGCCCATCCGCCGTGCATCGTCGCCTCCCTGCAGCCGTTCCACCTTTATTACGTCGGCCCCCATGTCGGCCAGCAGCATGGTGCAGACGGGACCGGCCATAATCTGGGACAGGTCCAGCACCACCATGCCCGACAAGGGCAACCCATAACCGTCACTAGACATCATCACACCTCGGATTGTGTCCTGGCGGGGGCGCAAGGGCTTCTGTAAGCTTCCCTGTCCCGCCGGCCCCACTCCCGTCAGCAGTATACTAAAATGGAGCTCGTCGGCCCCGGAACACCTCTTTCCGGGCAACCCTGTTCCTTAAGTGGTGCTTGAACGTGGCTCTGGATCTGGTACCCGACGTGGTGATTGGACGTGAATTCCGGACCACGGAAGGCAATGCGGCGGCAACCTGAAAACTGCGCCCTATGTACCCGTCCTGCAACATGTTATAGTTTTAGCGTTCAATCGGTGAAGCCGCGGTGCTGTTACAGTCCCACAGCGTGCAGCCCTGAGGGCCCCTCCCCAGAGGAGCGCCGATTCGCAGGTTTTATGGACCTCATCCTGATTGAAAAGATACTGGCCTCCATTGTGGCCGGCTACCTCCTCGGCTCTATCCCCTTTGCCAAAATTGCTGGAAGGTTGCGCGGCGTGGACATTTACTCCACCGGCCGCGGCTCCGCCGGCACCGCCAACGTCTTCTGGAACGTGGGCCGCCGCAACGGTGCCCTCGTGTTCGTTGGAGATGTGTCCAAGGGAGCCGCCACCCTCGGAATAGCCATGCTCTTGGGCCTGTCTGGGCCCCTGCTCATTCTCCCCGGAGCTGTAGCCATCCTTGGCCACTGGAACTCCATATTTGCCAGGTTCAAGGGCGGAGACGGCATGGCCACATTTTTTGGCCTGTTCCTCGTGCTTTCCCCTCCCCTGGCCCTGCTGGGACTTGCCTCCGGGGTAGCCGTAATCATACTGCTGCGCCGCTGGGAAATGCGCTCGGCCTTCGGAATGACCGCTGCCCTCGCTCTGACCCTTGCGGTGGGCATGTTCTACTTGGGGGATCGTGCCGCCATCCTGGCCTTGGTGGGACTGGGCATGCTGGTGGTGGCTCACAGCATACGCGGGCACAAGCAATGGGGCCGTCTTTCCGCCGGGGCTAAGGCAGGCGCTGCTTTGGACGTCGACGAAGAAGATGAGCAGGACCTGGGTCCTGCCGCACCGGAAAAGCCCTGATGGCCCTGCCCCGAGTTAGGAAAGGTCTGGACGAAGGCGCCGAGAATTCCTTCTCCTCTGGTGGGAGAAGGCTGGGATGCGAGGGCAATAGCACAGTTCGCCGCTACGGTACGGCTTATTCAGAGGTTCCCTAGGCCTCCGGCAGCTCGCCGCCCCGTTCCCTCTTCAGTTCCAGTAATTTGATGGCCCATCCCAAGTTGTCGTCTTGGGTCGCCTCATCCCCCAAAGCCGGCTCCACGTCCAGTGCCTGCTCCAGATGTCCCAAGCATTCCTCCACTTCCCCGTTCTTGGCCTGCAGTCGTGCCGCGTTGTAATGCGCTGCCGCAAAGCGGGGAGACATCGCCACGGCTTCCTGGTAGTCCTCCAGCGCCCCTTCCAAGTCATCCATAGCCTCCAAGGCCGCTCCCCGGTTGCTGAGCGCCTCGGCAAATGCTGGTCTGAGTTCCATCGCTTGGCTGTAGTCTTCCACCGCCAGCCCGTACTCCCCGGCAGCATCGAACGCCAGCCCCCGGTTGTTGAAGGCCTCTGCGTCCGTCGGTTCCAACTCGATCGCCCGTGAGTAGTCCGAGATGGTCTCCTCGATGTCACCCGAGTGGTAGTGGATGCCCGCCCGGTTGAAGTAGGCGCTGGCGTTTGAAGGATTGGCCTCGATCGCATCCGAGTAGGCGTTGATGGCGTCCCGGTGCCTTCCCAGCTCTTCCAAAGACACTCCCCGGTTCAGGTGTGCGTTGGAGAGGACCGGGTGAAGACCAATTACCACGTCGAAGTCGGTCACCGCTTCCGAGTGCCGCCCCAGCTTAGCCAGCACCACGCCCCGGTTGTAGTACGCTTGAAGGTAACCTTGGTTCAGCTCCACCGCCCGGCTGTAGTCTGCCAAGGCCAAGTCGGCTTCCCCCAAGTCGTCGTGGGCGTTGCCCCGCTGGTACCAAGCCTCGGCAATCGAGTTGTTCTGGTCCAAGAGCGTCGTGAATTCATTCACTGCCTCAGCTGGCTGCCTGAGCCTGAGAAACGTCAACCCGGCGTTGAACCTCGCCGCCGTGTCCTTCGGGTCCCTCTCCAGCAGGCGGGAATACACCACCGCCGCCTCTATGTATTGGCCGACGGCAAAGCATCCGTTGCCGTACACCAAATGCGCCGGAGGGGAGCCGGATGCCGCCAACTTGGCCAGCTCTTCCCGGATTAGCTCCCTCTGCTCCTCGGGAATTCGGTTGCCCCGTGGCCTGGGAGTCAAGCGGTCCAATCCCACTGAATTGTCCGCCAGCAACTGTTCCAACTCGTGAAAGGGCCCAACGTTGTTGTTCATACCTATCCAGCATAACACGCCCCGTCTCCTGGCCAATGCCACTTCACTGTTGCCCTGGCAATACCAGCCCATATCCAAGTCCCAAACTCTGACGCGCCCCCCATCTCTCACACCTTGGTTGATAGGCCTGCGTCAGCACCTTACAATGAGGGTCAACTAATCGCTCCGGCCCGGCCTGCCTGCGCCGGGCCATCCCTGCCCAAATCAGTCCAAGCGCCTGTTCCGGGGGTTCAATTGACGCAAGAAACCCAGCCATCCACCCTGATTTATACCCATCCCGACTGCGCCTTCTCTGCTGCCGCCAAAATGGATTACCGGCAGCGCAAGGTGGAATACCTTGAAATCGACGTTTCCAAGGAGCCGGACAAGATTCCCGAGCTCTTGGAACTCACCGGCGGCGAACGCCTCACCCCCGTCATAGTTGAAAACGGCTCCGTTACCCTTGGCTTCAAGGGCGGCTATTGAGACTTCTAGCCCGGGGCCGGTCGGCCCCTCTTTCCCGCCCACATATGCAGCGCCCTCGCAATAAATCTTGCCCGTAAGCCGGTAACTGGCTGCCAATGTGTATTTCGGCCAAAACTGATGACACAATCTGGTTGCATCATTTAGAACAGTAGTGCTACTATGCGCCCAGACTTCAAACAGGCAACAGGGGGACTGAGGATGGGAATGGACCAAGATAAAAGCGCAGCCTTGGAAGTGGCCTTGGGGCGGATTGAGAAGGAGCACGGGAAGGGAGCGGTCATGCGCCTGGGCGAGATGCGCCATGAACTGGCCACCGATTCCATCTCCACCGGCTCCCTCGCCTTGGATTTAGCCTTAGGCACCGGCGGCATACCCCGGGGACGCATCACCGAAGTCTTTGGGGCCGAGTCCGCGGGCAAGTCAACCCTGGCAATTCATCTCATGGCCGAAACCCAGAAACTGGGCGGGACCGCCGCCTACATCGACGTCGAGCACGCCTTGGACCCGTCCTACGCCGGGAACTGCGGCTTGAACCTGGAGGAACTGTTAATCGCCCAGCCCGACAGCGCCGAGCAGGCTTTGGACATCACCGAGCAATTGGTGCGCAGCGGCGCTGTTGACGCCATCGTCGTGGACAGCGTTGCTGCCCTTGTCCCCCAAGCCGAAATAGAAGGCGACATGGGCGATACCCACGTGGGGCTGCAGGCCCGCATCATGTCCCAAGCCCTGCGCAAGCTGACCTCATCCATTCACCGCTCCAAGACCGCCGTGGTCTTCATCAACCAGCTTCGCGAAAAAATAGGCGTCTCCTACGGCAACCCGGAGGTGACCCCCGGTGGCAGGGCTCTGAAATTCTACAGCTCGGTGCGCATCGACCTCCGCCGCATCGAGTCCATCAAGCAGGGCTCGGAAGTCACCGGCAACAGGGTGCGGGCCCGTGTCGTCAAGAACAAGGTGGCCGCCCCCTTCCGGGTTGCCGAATTCGACATCATGTTCAACCAAGGCATCAGCAAGGTCGGCGACCTCTTGGAACTCGCATCCAGCCAGAATATCGTCAAGAAGGCCGGCGCTTTCTACTCCTACGGTGAGACCCGCTTGGGACAGGGCCGGGAGAACGCCAAGGAATTCTTGATCCAGCACCCGGAAATTGCCGACTCCATCGAGGCCCGGGTCCGCGCCCAAGCCGACCCCGGCCCGGAACCCGCCGTCACTACCGCCAACGGTGTCGTCGGGGATAGCGTCCTGCACCAGTCGGTCAACGGCGTGGAAGGAGTGCAAGGATCGGAAGGGTCCGAATAGGGACTTCCGATCCGGCCTATCCCTCTCTAGTCTCTGATTGAGGCCGGGACGGTCTTTGCCCCGGCCTCAGGGTGCAGCATGATTTCACAACAGGGCAGCCAACCATCACCAACGTCAGCCGTCTTCAACCAAGCCATGAAGGCGGCATTGGATCTCCTTGCCTACCGCGGCCGGGCCGAACATGAAATAAAGGGCCGCCTTGAGTCACGCTTCCCCAAGGAAATTGTCGGGCAGGTGATTGACGCGCTCCGCTCCAAGGGCTTCGTCAATGACGCCCGGTTTGCCCAAACCTGGCGGGAGCAGCGGGAGCGCCGTCGCCCCAGTGGAAGGCGGCTCATCAGCCGGGAACTCCTGGACTTGGGAGTTGCCCCATCCAACGTGGAGCAAGCCCTGGATGGCTTCGACGCCGAGGCCAACGCTTCCCGCGCCGCCCGGGCTTGGTGGGCTAAACAACCCTCAAAGGGCTCTCTGGACTATCAGAAACTGCATCGGCGGCTTTGGGGCTACTTGGAGCGCCGGGGGTTCGAGGGGGAACTCATCGGCCGTACCGTTCAGAATCTGTGGGCGGAGCTATCGCACTCGGGTCACGGCCAAGTAGATGCCGAAGCCGATGAACACCAGAGCCCATATACTGAAGACTTGTGATGAAATCACCAAGCTGATTACGTAAGCCGCAACCACTGTGCCCGCTGCTATCCAAGCCAGTCCCGTACCCCTCTTCCGGTTCACCGCCAAGCTGATAATCTCGCCCGCTGCGTACCCCACAAGCATGGCTGCTATCGAAGAAACGAACGGGATGCCTCTCAGGAAAAGCCCCGCCAAGCCCCACAACACGCCTCCCCCGATGGCCCATGCCAAGGCGGCTCCCGCTGCCCTGGCATAATACGAGGGAGTGACGTCGAAAGTGGGCATGGGCACGGACTTCCCGCACTCCCGGCACCGGATACCCACCGGGGCCTGCACCATGCATTGGGTGCAGATGGACTTGCCGCACCTGCCGCAAAACAGCGAAGTCTCCACATTGGGGTGCCAATGGCACCGCCCGGTCGAAGACTGCCCTTCAGTGCTGGGATATGCCGGGCCTTGCTGCCCTGGCTCCGATGACTGTCCCATCCCTTATTGACCTATTGACCGCCCTGGTCCCCGTTGGTGCCGCCGCCGGTCCTCCGCACCCACGATTCCCGGTCTCCGATGTCCCGGTCCAGCAACAACCTGTTGAGCATCAACCGTCCCACGGGAATGCCTTCCGGCAAGGAAAGATTATTGGTCAAGAGCCGTTTCATCACCAGTATCCCCGTTAATGCGCCAGTGTACCAGACCAAGGCCCCGGGCTCCGGAGAGAGAAACGCCCAGAGGGGCAGGCTGACAAACGCAATGAGTACCCAAAACCCTGAATTGCGGGTCGCCGCCCAACCTGCCAGCCCCACCGTGAAAAAGGCCGCAAACAACGGTAGCGACAAGGCCAGCAGGCTCCCCAAAGCAACGGCAACTCCTCTGCCGCCCTGGAACCGCAGGAATACCGGCCAGTTATTGCCCGCCAATGCCAGCAGCGGGGCCACTACCAATAGCTCCGGCGACTGGTCCAGCCCCAGTACGTGACGCCCAATCCAGACTGGAGAACCGCCCTTGATCAAAAGCTCCGACAGCACCAGGAACAGCAGCCATTTCCCACCCGCTGCCTGGTAAAGGTTGGACCCGCCTACGTTCCCGCTGCCGAACTGGCGCAGGTCCATTCCTTTGACCGCCCTGGCAATGAGGTAAGTGGTGGGAACCGACCCCAGCAGGTACGAGTAGATGTACAACCATGCCAGGTCCATGGTATGCCAAAGTCAGGCTTATCGCTGTGAAGAGGCCTCGCTAGCGTCTGCCTGCTACCCTGTCGGCAGCCTCTTCCAACAGTTCCACCGAACGAACAGGAGGCCCTTGCACCCCCGGTAAGGGTTCACCTGCATTCCCCAGCCCATGGTAGTCGCTGCCCCCGCACGGGATGAGGTCGTACTTCTTCGCCAATGCCGCCAGTTCCAGTACCGTCTCCGGCGGGTAGTGCGAATAATAGACTTCCATGCCCGCCAGCCCCAGGGCCTTCAACTCGGCAATGGTGCCCTCCATGTCGCTGAGGTAGGTTGGGTGCGCCAGAACCGCCGCGCCGCCCACCGAAGAGATGAGCTCCAAGCTGTCCCGTCCGTCCTTCTTCTCCCGCTCCACGTAGGCCAACCCCTTGTTGCCCAAGTACTCTTGGAAAGCTTCCCAAGGCTCCTTGAAGTAGCCCTGCTCCACCAAGGCCAGCGCTATGTGAGGACGCCCGATCGCCGCGTCCCCTGCTATCTCCTGCACCCGCTCCCAGGACACGTTCAGCCCATGCTCCGCCAGCTTCTCCACCATCGCCTTGCCCCGGCCCACTCTTCCCCAGCGGAAGTCCTCCAGCGCCTGCTGGAACTGCGGCTCCTGGTATTGCATGAAATAACCCAGGATATGGACGTCGTCCTCCAGCACACTGGCGCTGAGCTCTATGCCGGGAATGATTCGCATGCCCGGAATCCCCTTGGCGGCCTCAATGCCTTCTTCCAAGCCCTCGGTGGTGTCGTGGTCCGAAATCGCCGCAACTTCCACCCCTTGCTGTGCTGCCAAGCGTACCAGTTCTGTGGGTGACAGGCGCCCGTCCGACGCCTTGGTGTGCAGGTGTAGGTCTACCCTCGCTGCCAATTTAACCAACCGTCCTGTCCAGTCTCACAACTTCCCTGGCCCTTCCAGATTCCTCGTCCACGTCCACCAATGCGGAGTTCAACACCACCGGACCGCCGCCCACCGGCAGACGCTGCGGCAACCCCGTCAGGAACCTCTCCAGCACCGCATCCGTATTGCTGCCGATCACCGAGTCCGTCGGGCCAGTCATGCCCACGTCCGTGAGATAGGCGGTCCCCTTGGGCAGCACCCGTGTGTCCACCGTTCCCACGTGGGTATGGGTGCCCAGCACCGCGCTCACCCGCCCGTCCAAAAACCACCCCATGGCCTGCTTCTCCGATGTGGCCTCGGCGTGAAAGTCCACGACAATCACCTTCGGGGCTTCATCCCGCTGTACCTCTTCCAGTATCCGGTTGGCCGTGCGGAAGGGGCAGTCCAGCGCCGGCATAAACACCCGCCCCATCAGGTTCAGCACCATCACCTCGCCGTCAATCCAGTAACCCCTGCCCGGCGCATCCGGATAGTTGGCCGGCCTGATCAGCGGCAGCCCTTCGTCCAAGTGGGGAATTATCTCCTTCTGGTCCCAGATATGGTTGCCCGAGGTGAGTATGTCCACCCCGCTTTCCAGCAGTTCGTAGGCCGTGTCCTGCGTAATTCCGAAGCCTCCGGCGGTGTTCTCCCCGTTGGCTATCACCAAGTCGATGCCCTGTTCCGCCTTCAACTCCGGCAACAGTGCCCGCACCGCGCTGCGGCCCGGCTTGCCGATTATGTCGCCTATCATCAAGATGCGCACTGTCGAATTACCCCTGTAACGCCTCGCAGCGCTGGACCCGTCCGGGCCTCTGTTGAAAAATCCCGGTCCCTGCCCGGAGAAGCACAAACCTGGCCGAAAAATAGGGGACCCTGCCCGGCAAAACCCGGCATTGGGCCCCCTTCCAACGCCAGTCATCAAGGGCCTGGCCCGCTCCGGGAACCTCTTTCCCGGCTTCGGACCCGGCCCATATCCTGTCCCGCTTACTTGGCGATCTCCACGTTTCGGGTTTCTCTGATGACCGTTACCTTGATCTGACCGGGAAACACCAAGTCCTCGGAAACCTTCCGTGCTATGTTCCGGGCCAGCGAAGCGGCGGCCACGTCGTCCAAGTCGTTGGGCTTGACCATTACCCGAACTTCCCGCCCTGCTTGGATGGCGAAGGCCTTGTCCACTCCGGTAAATCCGGTTGCCACCCCCTCCAGGTCCTGCAACCGCTTTACGTACAGCTCCAGCGATTCCTTCCTGGCCCCCGGGCGGGATGCGCTGATGGCGTCCGCCGAGGCGATCAGGAACGACTCGATGGTCTCGTGCTCGTCGCTGTGGTGCTCCAGTATGCCCCGGTACGAGCTGTAGTTTATGCCGTGCTTCTTGGCCAGTTCCGCGCCAATCTCCGCGTGGGGGCCCGGCACCTCGTGGGTCAAGGCCTTGCCTATGTCGTGCAACAGCCCCCCCGTTTTGGCAACCTGCTCGTTGGCGCCCGCCTCCGCAGCCAGCATCCCCGACAGCAGGCCAACCTCTATCGAGTGCTTCAGCACGTTTTCGCCGTAGCTGTACCGGTACTTGAGCTGCCCCAAAAGGCGTATCAGGTCCGGGTCCAGCCCGCTCACGCCCACCTCGAAGGTCGCCTCTTCGCCGGCCTTCCAGATGGTCTGGTTGATGTCGTCGTGCGCCCGGTTGACCATTTCCTCAATCCGGGCCGGTTGAATGCGTCCGTCGGCCACCAGCTTTTCCAACGCCAGCTTGGCGACCTCCCGGCGCACCGGGTCAAAACACGAAACGGTTACTACTTCCGGGGTGTCGTCTATGATGACATCCACGCCGGTAAGGGATTCCAGGGTCCTTATATTGCGTCCTTCGCGGCCGATGAGACGGCCTTTCATCTCATCGCTGGGCAGGGGCACTACCGAGGTGGTAGTCTCGGAAACAACGTCGGTAGCAAGACGGTTTATAGCAAGCGTGACAATCCTGCGCGCATTCTCGTCGGCTCTCTCCTTGAACTCCCGTTCCAACTCGTAATACCGGCGCGCCAAGTCATGCTGGGCTTCCTCTTCGCCCTGCTTCATCACCAACTGGTGGGCGTCGCTTACGGTTAGTCCGGCTATTTCCTCCAAGGCTTCAAGCTGCCGGGCCTTGGCCCGTTCAGCTTCTTCCAACGATTTCTGCACCTGGGTTTCTTTGTCGGCCAGGCTCTCTTGCTGTTCTTCCAGCCTGTTGGACCTTCGCTCTAGCTGCTCCTCCCTCTGTAGGAAGCGCTCCTCCAAGCGGGTAACCTCTTGACGCTGCTCTTGGATTTCGCGTTCGGCAGTCGAGCGTAGGTTCAGGACATCTTCCTGGGCTGCCAGTAGTAGTCTTCTCTTCTCCTCTTCAGCTTCGTTGACTAAGCTCCTTGCCTGTTGGCTGGCATCTTGCAGGCGGTTTCCGTCCGCTTTGCTCTTGGCGTATAACCAGGCTGCTACCCCGATCCCTGCGGCCGCTAGGACGGCCAGGATAACGAGGAGGACAATTTCCAATTCAACACCTCTTCCTTTCCGTCATATTGACCATATTCACCTTGAGAGACTAATGCTCCCAAAGGCCATCCTACCGACAAGCCCATGTAGTGTCAAGAAGAACTGCCCCTGCCGCGGGCCGCTGAAGTCCCTGCTCCGCGCCCTCGCTGCTATTGAGCAGCCAAGACTGCTGCTCTATAATTTTGAGAGGTCTATCCTCAAAACGCCCGATTCCCACAGGTGAGGTTGCATGCCCGACCGGGACTACTATCAGTCGCTTGGCGTCGCCAGGACCGCCAGTGACGAGGACATTCGCAAGGCCTTTCGCAAGCAGGCCATGGAGTTTCACCCCGACCGTAACAAGGACCCCGGGGCCGAAGAGAAGTTCAAGGAGATCAACGAAGCCTACCAAGTCCTCTCCGACTCCAAGAAACGGGCCCAGTACGACGCCTACGGCAAGGCCGGTGTCAACGGCAACAATGGGAACGACCGCCCCTTTGACGGGTTCGACGTCTTCGGCGGTTTCGGTGACATATTCGACTCCTTCTTTGGCGGCGCTTCCGGACAGAGGGGCAGTCAGGCCCAAAGGGGCGACGACCTGGAGCAGCGGGTCGTCCTGAGTTTTGAAGAAGCTGTCTTCGGCGCCGACCGGGAAGTGGAAGTAAACCGGCTGGAGCAGTGCCGGGAATGTTCCGGCGCCGGCAACGAGCCTGGCACCGCCGTCAACACCTGCGCCACCTGCCGGGGCAGCGGCCAAGTCCGGCGTGTCCAGCGCAGCGTTTTCGGCCAGTTCGCCCAAGTCACCTCCTGCACCACCTGTAACGGCTCCGGAAAAACCTTCGAGAATCCCTGCTCCAACTGCCGCGCCTCCGGTATGGAGCGGCGCCGCCGCAAGATAGAAGTTAAGATTCCCGCCGGCGTGGAAGACGGCATGCAGGTCCGCCTCACCGGTGAGGGCGACCGGGGCAGCCGGGGCGGCCCCAACGGCAACCTGTACGTGCGGCTGCGAGTCCAAGCCCACCAAGACTTTCAGCGCGACGGCAACGACCTGCTCTACCTCTTGCCCCTCAACATCGCCGAGGCCTCCCTGGGAGGGGAAAAAGCCGTCCCTACCCTCGATGGCGGCGACCATCTCCTCAAGTTCCCCGCCGGCACCCAAGCCGGCCAGGAATTCCGGGTACGCGGAAGGGGCATCCCCCACCTCAACGCCAATCGCCGCGGCGACCTCCGGGTGTTGGTGGACCTGAGAGTGCCCGGCAAGCTCAACGCCAAGCAGCGCGCCTTGTTGGAAGAGTTCGCCCGCAGCATGGACGGCTTCGATCCCCCAGCCGACGCCGTCACGGCGGACCCCATACCAGCGGACCCCATACCGGAAGAAGCCGCCGCCGGACGGTCCAATGCCGGCCCTTCCAACAAGCGTTCCAACGGTCGCACCAATGGCCGTTCCAAGGGTAGAGCGGCCAAGGACAACGCCGAAAACGCCGGGGTGGATGACCCCGCTGAGCACCAGCAAAACGATAACGGCAAGGCCAAAGACACCAGGGAAAAGGGAATCTTCGGGCGCATCAAGGAGTCCCTAGGTTAGCCTTCTCCCCGTCCCGCCAAGCCCCTCAAGTTCCGGCGGCTCCGCCTGCACGGTAACCGGGGCTTATTCCCGATTCCCGTCCCGATTCCGGCCATTGAAGTTCGAAGTTCCCATCCGCAGCCGAAACTACCGCTCAAGAGTGAAACGCCCGGCCGCCCAAAGCCGCCGGGTCTTTTCCTTCAACCCGGTCCTTTCCTTCAGGAGATAGCTTGGTCTGGCAGGAAATTAGCATCAGGGCCCCCCACGAATACGTCGAGCCAATCTCCTACCTCTTCTCCCGCTACGGCCACGGTCTGGCTATGGAGCCCTCCGGACCCGGCCACGTCATCCTCAGGACCTACCTGACCACTACCTCCAAGCAGCGGTTGGCCCGGATAGAGGTTGGAATCAGGTTGGTCAACGCACTGGAAGACCTGGGTGAACTCACCTACAAACCCTTGGAAGGTGGGGATGACTGGGAAAACGCCTGGAAGTCCCACTTCACTTTGCTGGAAGTGGGGGAGCGGCTGGTCATTAAGCCCTCATGGATTGACCACCAGCCCAGTCCCGGCCAAGTGGTTATCGAGTTGGACCCCGGCATGGCCTTTGGTACCGGCTATCACCCCACCACCTACGGCTGCCTCGTGGGTTTGGAACGTGTGCTGGAACTCGGCATGACGGTCTTGGACCTTGGCGTCGGTTCCGGAATACTCACCCTCGCCGCCATGAGGCTCGGCGCCGAACGGGTCGTGGCCTTGGACATAGACCCCCAAGCAGTGCGCGCCTCCCGGCAGAACTTCCGCCGCGCCCGCCTCGGCCGCAAGGTCTCCCTCGCCCAAGGCTCTCTGCCTCACCCCATCGCCAAGGCCGGCAGCTTCGACTTGGCAGTCGCCAACATCTCCCAGCGGGCCATCTGCGAAAGGTCCCCCTTCCTGGCCCAAGCCCTCAAGCCCGGCGGGCACTTGGTCGCCTCCGGATTCCTCCAGACCCAGGCCTCCGAGGTTGAAGAAGCAATGGACGGCCTGGGTTTCGGTGTTGTGGACCAAGTCCCCCGTGAGGACTGGATCACTTTGGTGTTCCGCAAGCCCCCCGAATAGGACCTGCCGCTCCGGTGCACCGTCCCTTCCATGCTATACTCGGGCCGCTGCTGCGGTGCCCTTGCCTCTGATGCGGTCTTGGCCGCTGCTGCGGTGCCCCTGCCAGTGTTGAAATTCCCGGCCGTTTCTACAGGCATTCCCAAAAACACCTAAACCCTGCCCGGTCCAGGGCAATCTACTGGAGTCCTCCAATGGAGCAGGTGGAACTCTCCCGCTACCAAGCGGGATCCAGGATCGGCTCCGGCGCCGACTATGAAGTAAGGACCGCTGTTGACCTGGAAACCGGGACGGAAGTGGTGCTGAAACGCCCTGTCCCCCAGATGATCAAGCTCAATCAGCACCAAGCCACCGAAGCCCGTACCGACCGGGTCCTGCAGGTGCACCGGGACCTCGGCGGGGCGCTGCCGGGAATGGTGCCAATCCTGGGGTACACGGAGCGGGAGCTGCACGACGACTTCTTCGGAGACTCCCTGGGAGTCGAGTATCGGGTTACCGTGGAAGAACGGGCCAAGGGAATTCCCCTTCTGGGAGACCAAATGGCCCGCATCACCGGGGTCCCCGTGGGCGTGGGCCAGCAACTCTTCGCCCTCCATCCCCTGTTGCACCCCCATGAGACACCGTCTGCTGCCGAGGCCTTTCCTATCCAGCAGCAGTTGATCGACCTGCAACAAGGTTTCCTGGAAGCCGGCTACCTGCTGCTCGACATGCGGCCCCAGAATATCTTCTACCTGCCGGCCTCCGGCCAAATTACCATCATCGATTGCGGTGCTCTGGCGCCCCTCGATGCCCCCGGCCTCGCCGGCCAAACTCCCGTCATCCCGCCCTTGGGCCTTCATGCCCTCTGCCTGGAGGTGCTGAAGTTCTACGTCACCCCGGACTCACCCCCACAGGACTCTGCAGGATACAGGGATTCCTATGGCCTGCGGCCTGTTGTCAACGTCGACCAAGAATTGGAAGAAATGGAACAAGCATTTGCCGCTTGTTCCGACACGGACTGCCGCCAGTCCTCCTTGCACCTGATCTCTAAGATCAATGAGAGGGCCTATAGCGGCATGGAGGAATTCCGCGCCGACCTGAACGCCTTCTTCCAAGCCGCGGTGCGCCGCAACGAAGACCTGCCCGCTCTGCCCGTTGCCCGGCAGGCTTGGTTGGAGGCCCTCGAATGGCTCAAGGCCCCCTATTGGGGCCGCTTCCTCTTCGACGCCGACGCCGAACTCGCCCCCTTCCTCCAACCCTGAAAACAAGCCCCTCCCCGAAGTCAAACCCAAGGAAGCCGGTCCAAGTCCTCCCCTAACCCAGGACTGCGCCTTTGTGGTGCCCTCCCCGGCCCGACGCCAACCCCATCATGTCCATCCCTTAGTCCCAAGAATCCCGGTTCAGACAAAGTCCCCGAAGCCAAAACACCGGAAAACCCACCCCGCGCTGACACTTTGCCCTTGCTATGCAGGATTGCAGCTCCCTACCATGAATTTCAGGACATCACGCGGCACTACGCCGCGGCGCCCTACTCCAACTGGCCACTGAGGCAACCAGGAGTCCAATGCCCAAAACGCGAACCTAAGGAACCCCCTCCAATGCCACGACCCTCCAACCCGGTACCCAGCCCTCACGGGACCCCACAATACCCCCAGAGTGGTGGGAAATGATGGGAAATGGCGGGGAAAACAAAACTCCCGGCCCCCGACTCTCCCCGGATCTCGCTGAACCCCCAAATGGCGGAAAATGACAGGAAATGGTGGGGAAGTTAAAAATCTCGGCCCCCAACTCTCCTCGTACCCCGGGGACTCCCCCGGCCCCCATCCGGCCTCCAAAATGAGAAGAAATGAGAGGAAATGAGAGGGAAACTAAAAAATCCGGCCCGGCCTCCCGGCTGCAGTAAGCACTGGCTTTCATCGACCCAGCAAATCCATTAGCTAGCTCGTAAAGGAGAACAACCTACTATGAATGAAATACGCCGCCGCATCGACGCCCTTCGCAGCAAGCTGGCCTTGGAACTGGCCATTATCGAGCTCCACCGCTTGGCCTGTGAATTCGCCCTCAAGTGGGGCATCGCCCTGGCCGGAGACCAGCCCGTGCCCGAACCCCACACCTTCCCCAGCAAGGTCGCCGCCACTGGCATCCGGTTGACCTCCCACACGGCCGCCGTCAAGTACCTGGAGGAGTGCCGGAACAAGAACACCGCCCCGGAAGCCCAGGAGCTTCTCTACCGGCTGATGCCCTGCGCCCGGGACTTTCCCTACAACGCCCCCCTCGCCCTGGACGCCTAGTAGACCATCAGCTTTGTATTGATGTGCAAAGAGGGCAACCCTTGCGGTCGTCCCTACCGATGTAGGACATTTCCGTAGGGGCGTCCCTATTGGGCGCCCTTGTCACTCATTTCAAAGATGGTCCTCTACTGGGCCAGGCGCCCGGGTCGACACGTTGCAAGCTCCTTCGCCCCTGGCGGGAGAAGGTTGGCATGAGTGGGAACAGCAATCCTGGCCGCTCAGGCTCGTGTTGTGCAGAGATTCCCTGAAGTGGCCTGCAACCTCCACCAAGCCGGAGCAACACTTCCTCTACGAAGTAAGTGTTACCCATGTCCGTGGATAATCTGTTACCTATCCATCAGGGTTGCACCTGGTGAGGTTGTCCCCCAAGGCCGTTGCCCTGCGCCGCATCGGTCTCTGTTGACAGCCGCTACCGCCGCGAGTAAATTTCAGCCAGTCCCGCGGTTGCTTGCTGAGCGAAAGACTCCTTCCAACCGGTGCCTTGGCATCCTGGGCTTGATGGTCTGGTCATTGAATGGAAAACTGGCCCCGCCAACTGGGCCCACGCCCGTAAGCTCCCCGGGGAAACCAGCGTCCAACGTAATCAAACGTAATCAGTAGTTGGTAGCCGTTAGTAGGTATTAGGTAGTCGGAGGAATTAGACATGACAGTACAGAACGCCCTTGACCCGCTGGCCAGGGGAGCTCGCCGGTTTGAAGGCAAAGTATGCGTCGTAGCTGGCGCCGGCCAGGGCATCGGTCTCGCCGTCGTCCGCCGCTTGGCCACGGAGGGGGGCACTGTAGTCATTGGGGATTGGGCCGAAGACATCGCCTTGAAAGCCCAGGAAGAGGTCCTCGGCATCGGGGAAAAGGCCGCCGTTCACACCGGCGACTACCGCTCCTGGGAAGGGTGCCAGAGCCTCATCGAGTTCTCCAAGGAGACCTACGGGCGAGTTGACTCCCTCATCATCATCGTAGGCGGCACCGTCTGGAGCACCCCCTTCCAGTACAACACCCCCGAACAGATCGTCGAGACCGTCAACAAGAACCTGTGGCCCACCGTATGGTGCACCAGGGCCGCCCTTCCCGTCATGATCGAACAGCACCAGAACAGCCCCGACCATGTGGGCGGCAACATAGTGACCATCGCCACCCACGCCCTGGTAGGACTCAACCGGGTGCCCTACGCATTCTCCAAGGGCGGAATAATTGGGCTGACCACCTCCGTGAGCAAGGAAGTCGGCCGCTACGGCATTCGTATCAACTGTGTGGCCCCTTCCGCCAACTCCGGGAAGGTGTCCGTCTACCCCAGGAACTACCGCTTGGAGCACGTGGAATTCAGCGATGTGCCCCAAGACGCCCAGATTGAACAACCCGTTGACTCTGAAGGAAACAGGGAGGAGCGGCCCCTGTCCTTGGGCCTCCACCGCACCGCTTACGTGGAGGAAGTTGCTTCGACCATCGCCTTCGTCGCTTCCGACGACGCCGGCTACATCAGCGGAGAAGTAATCTCCGTAGGCGGGGGAGAGACCTTCCCCTTCTGAGTTCCAAATGTCCGGGAGTCCCCTCGGGAACGGCAGGGCCGCTTTCCTAAGGTGCCAATCCCGGAGCGCTGTTGCAACTCTTAATTCAGGAGTATAGAGGAACTGGCGATGCTGGATAGCAGCGTTGCAAGCTTTTTGGACAACTCTACCCACGGCGAGGACGCCTTTTTCAGCCGCGACTTGGGCAACGGGGACTTCCTGGATGCCGTGATGGACGGTGTCACCGGCCACGGCGGCGGCGAAGCCAGTCAGTCGCTGGTGGAAGCCCTCACCGCCGCCGATATCTCTTCCCCCGATGACGTGGCTGCTGTCCTCGAGAAAATTAACCAGGAATTCTACGAAGTCGGTGGCGGGCGTTTCCTCCTGACCACCGCTTCCGTTGCCCTGGGCTTGGGGGGGCAGGTCCATATACTGAGCGCCGGTGACAGCCCGGTGTACGTCATCCGGGAAGACTCCGTCCGGCAGATTACCGGCAGGATCGGCGGCTTCCTCCACGTTGGCGTCGCTAAGGCCGTTGGCGCCAGCCCCGACCTGAAGGACATGGTCAGGATGGACTTCCCGATAGAGCCCGGCACCCGCCTGGTGCTGGCTACCGACGGCGTGAGCGACAACCTTCACGCCGACGAACTGGCCGAGTTGGTCCGCGCCGCTTCGTCTCCCGTTGAGGCCCAGGAATCGGTCAACGCCACAATCTCTACCCGTTTGGAGGAGGGCCGTGTCCCGGAACAGGTGGGCCGGAGGTTCCGCCACGACGACCGCACCGCCATCTTCCGGTTCTTCGCCTCCCCGGGCTGAACCCCGGCCGGTGGAACCCTGCCCGCTTGGGCCTTGCCGGTCAAACCCTGCCCGGTTAATCCTGCCCGGTTAAATCGAGACCCGCAGGGCAACCCTTGTCCGCTATAGCGGGGGTTTGCTACAATTCCCCCGCCTTTACGCATCGGGCACGAGGACTCGCGCATAAGGAGCCATGTCTTTGGGGAAGATCAAGGTCGCCATAATCGGAGTGGGGAACTGCGCCTCCTCCTTGGTTCAAGGAATCCATCACTACGTAGAATTGCCTGAAGAGTCCAAGGTCTCGGGAGTCATGCACTCCAAGGTGGGCGACTACCGCATCGAAGACATCGAAGTGGTCGCCGCTTTTGACGTCGACGAGAACAAGGTCGGTAAAGACCTCTCCGAAGCCATATTTACCCAGCCCAACAACACGTTGAAGTTCTCCGACGTGCCCTCCACCGGCGTTAAGGTGGAAAGGGGCATGACCCACGACGGCATCGGTAAGTTCGTCTCCCACTTGGTGAAAAAGTCCGGTCACTCCACCGCCGACATTGCCGGTATCCTGAAGGAACGGGAGGTAGACGTCGTTATCAACTACCTCCCCGTCGGCAGCGAAATGGCCACCAAATGGTACGTGGAGCAAATCCTGGAAGCCCGCTGCGGTATGGTCAACTGTATTCCGGTGTTCATCGCCCGGGAAGAATACTGGAGGACCCGCTTCCAGGAGCGGCAGTTGCCCATCATCGGTGACGACATCAAGTCCCAACTCGGCGCCACCATCACCCACCGCGTTCTCACCCGCCTCTTCGAAGACCGGGGAGTCGAGGTGGAAAACACCTACCAGTTGAATTTCGGCGGCAATACCGACTTCCTCAACATGCTGGAACACGAACGTCTCGTCTCCAAGAAGATTTCCAAGACCGGAGCCGTAACTTCTCAGTTGGATGACGGTATCGAACCCGACAACATCCACATTGGCCCCAGCGACCACGTTCCCTGGCTCAAGGACCGCAAGTGGTGCTACATCCGCATGGAAGGAAAGATTTTCGGCGGTGCGCCCATCAATCTCGAAGCCAAGCTTGAAGTTTGGGACAGCCCCAACTCCGCCGGGGTCGTGGTGGACGCCGTCCGTTGCGCCAAGCTGGCCTTGGACCGCGAAATAGGAGGCGCTATCTACGGGCCCAGCGCATACTTTATGAAATCGCCTCCCACCCAGTACACCGACGATGACGCTCGGGACATGGTGGAAGCTTTCATCGCCGGCCAGGAGTAATGTGGGGCGGGCCTTCGTCGCTCCGCTCCCGTCGTCTTGCCCGTAGTATTGAAAGACTCCTTGAAAATTGCCATGGTTTCCCCCTACGACTTCACTTGGCCCGGTGGAGTCACCGCCCATGTCACCCACTTGGCCCGGGAACTGGGCCGCTCCGGCCATCAGGTGCAGGTCCTGGCCCCCCATTCCCCTTCCCGCCAGGGCTTGGATGCTGAGAAATTCGTCCCATTGGGCCGCTCGGTGCCCCTGCCCAGCGGCGGCTCAATCGCCAGGGTCTCCCTCTCCTGGTGGCTCTACCGTAAAGTCCGTTCCCTCCTCCAGGACGAGGCCTTCGACATCATCCACCTCCACGAGCCCATGGCCCCCATTTTGCCCCTGTGCGTCCTCGAGCTTTCCAACACCGTCAACGTCGGCACCTTCCACGCCAACAACAAACACAACCACCTCTACAGGTTGGGCCAGCCCGTGCTGAAACGTTGGCACCAGCGCCTCCACGGTGGCATTGCCGTTTCCCCCGCCGCCTACAACTTCGTCAGCAGGGCCTTTCCCGGCGACTACGAAATCATCCCCAATGGCATCGACGTTGACGCCTTCAACCGCGCCCGTGACCCCTGGCCCCAATACCTGGACGGCAAGACAAACATCCTGTTTGTGGGCCGGCTGGAAAAACGCAAGGGCCTCCGTTACCTCCTCGACGCCTACAGCCGTCTCAAGTGGGACCAGCCCAATATCCGTCTGTTGGTGGTCGGTCCCGGCAATCCCGACAAGGAGTCCCACCGCATCCTCTCCGCCAGGGCCCTGCAGGACGTGGAGTTCATTGGGCCCGTCTCTGAGGAAGAGCTCGCCAGGTATTACGCCACCGCCGACATCTTCTGCTCGCCGGCCACCGGCTCGGAGAGTTTCGGCATCGTCTTGCTGGAGGCAATGGCCGCCGGCAAGCCGGTGGTGGCATCCGACATAGATGGCTACGCCAGTATCCTCAACGACGGGGAGCAGGGCCTTCTCTTTCCTCCCAAGAATGCCGAGGCCCTGTCCAAGGCTCTGTCCACCCTGGTCCAGGACCCTGACCTCCGGCGTCGGATGGGAGAGGACGGCAAGCTAACCGCCCAGAAGTATCGCTGGCCCGTCATCTGCAGCAGGGTGGAAGACTACTACTATCAGTGTCTGGAAGCAGCAAATGGCAATTCCCGGCAGAGAGCAATTTAGGGAAGCGGTTCTCCGGTACGTCGAGCTGCCGGGTGCCCGCTTCCTTCACGCCCTGAAGCTTACCCCCGACGCCGTCACCCTGCTGGGTTTTGCCGTCTGTGTCGCCTCGGCCGTTCTAGTGGGTTCAGGCTGGATGCTGGCCGGGGGCATCGTCTTCCTGGTCGGCAGCGCCTTGGATTTGCTTGACGGCGCCCTTGCCCGCCTCACCGGCCAAGTGCGTCCCTTCGGCGCCCTTCTCGACTCCGTCTTCGACCGTCTGGGCGAAGCCGCCCTCTTCCTCGGGCTGGTAATCTACGGTCTGCGGGCCGGGTTCGGAGACGATTACCGCCTCTTCTTTATCACCGTCGTCATCCTCGCCCTGATTTTCTCCCAGGGCGTCAGCTATCTCCGGGCTAGGGGAGAAGGGCTCGGTGTTTTCACCCGTGAGGGAATAATGACCCGTCCGGAGCGTGTCGTGCTGCTGAGCATCGGCCTCATTTCCGGTTTTGTAATCTGGTTCGTCTTGGCCATCGCCCTCGTTTCCTTTGTCACCCTCTTCCAGCGCATGTTCACCATCCGCTCCCAGTTGAACAAGGGTGGATAACCGGCCCCTTCCTGTGTAAACTGTTGCTGGCAAAACCCCGGCGCCGCCGCATTCACCCGGTGCCGTCCCATCCATAGGAGACTGCCATGGTGCAGCAGTCCATCATCTCCGCCCAGGATAAATCCCAGCTTAGGCGCAACTTCCGGAAGGACCTTAAGGGCGGCGTGGCCTTGACCCTGTTCACCAGGAAGGGATCGGTGTTGACCATCCCTGGCAGGGACTGTCCCTACTGCCCCCAGACCCAGCAGTTGATGGAAGAGTTGACCGCCCTGTCACCCAAGCTGGAATTGAAGACGGTCGACTTTTACCAAGAACCTGAAACTGCCCAGGCCTGCGGCATCCAGCGCATCCCCGCTGTGGCCCTCGACTCCGCGGGCGCAGCTTCCCCCGGTAGTTCCGGGGTGAAGTTTTACGGAATACCCTCCGGGCACATCATGTCCGTCTTGGTGGAAGACGTTATGACAATATCCCGGGGTGTGAGCCCCCTCTCCAACGACACCCGGAGGCAGCTCCGCCGTGTGGACCAGCCGGTGAATGTTCAGGTTTTCGTAACCCCCACCGAAACCTCTTGCACCGGCCTTGCCAGGCTGGCCCACGCTGTAGCCTTGGAATGTCCCCAAGTATCCGCCGACGTAATAGAGGTCCAGGAATATCCGGCGTTGGCTCAAAGGTACGCCGTTCGTTCCGTTCCCTTTACCGTCATCAACGACCAGTATCGGCTGGCCGGACCCGCTACCGAACCCCAGCTTCTGGAGCGCATCCTCCAAGCCGGCGTTCGCCCCAAGGAAACGTAGCACTCCATCACCCAAGCAACCCGCCAGGGCCAGTGGCGGGAAATCCGGGACCAGGAGGAGTTGATTTGCCCACGGAACTGAAAGGATCCTTGAACGGACAGGGCCTGAGCATTGGTATTGTAATAGCGCGGTTCAACGAAACTATTACCCGCCAACTGCTCGCGGGAGCCTTGGAAACCCTCACCCGCCACGACGTTGCCGATAACGCTATCGAAGTGGCCTGGGTGCCCGGCGCTTTCGAGCTGCCCTTGGTGGCCAAGGCTATGGCCCTCACCGGCCACTACGACGCCATCATCTGCCTGGGAGCCGTTATCCGCGGCGAGACCGGTCACTACGATGCCGTGGCCAACCGGGCGGCCAGCGGCATCGGCGCAGTAAGCACCGAAACTGGAATACCCACTATATTCGGCGTCTTGACTACCGACGACATGGAGCAAGCCCAGAACCGGGCTGGCGGCAAGGCCGGGAATCAAGGCAACAGTTCTGCTATCGCCGCCATTGAGACCGCCCGCCTCATCCAGTCCATCCGGGCCATGCTCGCCGACCACACCCATTAACCTGAGCAGGAGCGCGCCATGAAGTTTGGAATTACCATGCCCAATAGCTGGGGCATAGAGGACCCGTTGGAGGCCTTGAAATTTGGCCCCCTGGCCGAAGACCTCGGATTTGATTCCGTATGGGTCATGGAGCACGTCTTCAACACCGGGTTCATCAAGGAACGCCTACAAGACCGCCACTACTATCACCCCATGGCCACCCTGACCTACATGGCCGCTACCACCAGCCGGGTCCAGCTTGGCACCTCGGTCCTGGTGCTCCCTTACCACAACGCCATCCAGTTGGCCAAGTTCGCCGCCACCCTGGACCAGATGTCCGGTGGCCGCCTCCTCTTGGGAGTGGGGGCCGGCGCATTGCAGGTGGAGTTCGAGGCCCTTGGCATCCCCATGCGGGGCCGCGGCGCTTGGACCAATGACTGCATCCGCATGATGAAGGAGCTCTGGACCAGTCCCATGCCCAGCTACCAGAGCAGCCGCTGGAACTTCTCCGGAAACTACTTCTCCCCCAAGCCGGTCCAGAAACCCCACGTCCCGCTATTGGTGGGGGGCTCCAGTCCCGCTGCCCTCCGCCGGGCCGCAACCCTGGGCGACGGCTGGCACCCCTCCGGCATTTCCCCGGAAGACTTCACCATTGGGCGGGAGACCATTGGCGAGCTTGCCGCCGCTGCCGGCCGTGACCTCAGCGGCTTCGACCTTTCCGTCCGCATCGAAGTGGACGTGCCCGGCGACGACAGCGTTCGCCGGAACGATGCCCAGCGGACCTCTTTGCCCGGTGACGACCCCGGTCGGATTGCCGCCGGCATCAAAGCCTACGAAGACGTGGGCGCGGAGCACGTCATCCTTTCCACCAACAGCGGTAACGTGGCCAACTTGACCCGGCAAATGGAGTTGATCGCCCGGGACGTCATCCCCCAGTACAACTAGGAAAGGCCCGAACAAGCGCAACTGAAACCCCTTATCCCTTGCCGGGAGAAGGTTGGGATGAGAGTGGATGGATGTTGTTCAGAGGCTCCTTAGAACCCGGGCATTGCCGCCCTAGCCAGCGTTGAGCCGGAAGATGAGCAGGGCCGCTTACCCTCCCGGCCCCTCTTTCTCCAGCTCCTGCTGGGCCAAGTACTGCTTTATGGACTGCCAGTCCCCCTGCAGGGAGGTTAGCTCTTCCTCCCCCGCTTCCCTTTCACCGTAGCAGGCCTGCTGGAATGAATTGACTATTCCCGCCACACTCGAGACGGGCATCAAGTCCTGCAAGTCCCACTGGTGCTCCCTGGGTGTCTGCCACTCCCGTCTCGGTTGCCCCAACTCTCCGGCCAGCGCCACCATGGCGTAGTAGACTTCTCGCGGCGTGCGTGGCTGCCTGGCTTCCTCCCTTCGTCCGGCCCTGGAGCCGGCCAGCCCCCTCCACCAACCAGCCCATGCCGCCGACATGTCCTGTCCCACCCTTCCCCAGCTGAAAAGCGACTCCCGGACCTCTTCCACTCCCGAAGGTGTGCGCCAGCCGCCCCTGACCCGGAACAACCGGTACACTATCCAGCCGGCCAGCGACAGGCCTCCTAGGAAGGCCGTCCATTTCATGATGTCGATGAGAATCCGGGGCGGCCCTCCATCCGAGGCTTCCTGCCGTACCTCCTGCTGGAACTGCTCTATCCGGCTCACCGCCGCATCGAACTGGCTCAGGTCGCCGCCCCCGAACATCCCTGAAATCCAGTTCACTAAGTTGGCCATCAGCCCGGCAATGATGCCGATAATCAGTATCACCGGCTGGATAATCCACCCGCCGGCTTCTCCTACCGCCCCCAGCAGCTGGCGAAGGACTTCGTCCAACCCTCCCAGCCCCACCGCGGTTGCTATAAGTCCAAGCAGCAACACTCCTGCCACGCTGCCCGCTATAGGCGCCCACCAGTCCAAGGACATGTCCTGGAACTCGCCCAGTTCCGAGGAGAACCTGGCCAGCGCCAACCCGGCCAACCCCACCCCGAAATACGCGGCTATCAGGTAGCCGTTCAACAGGTCGAACGTGGTCAGTCCTTCCGCCAGCAGCGCTACCACCAGCGCCACCGCCCCCCACTGGAACGAGAACTTCAGGCCATCCAGTCCCATCGTTTCCTGCGCTAGAAGGCTTCCCCTCCACCACAGTACAACCATGAAAGCAACGCTGAAAGCAAATTCAAAAGTTGCAAGGGTGCTGCCCCTTGCTACCGCAGCGAACGGCGAAAAGCTGAATCCTGCATCCAAGGCAATCAGAAAGACGAATGAGGCCGCGCTCGCCCCTAAGCCCAGGGCGCCCCTCAAGTTGGCAGTGAACTTCAGGGTCTGAACGTAAAGGGACATGATGAACACCCAGCACAGTGCAAAAAACACCAGCCCCAGCGAAAGACCGGCCCCCGGCAGACCCAGCAAGGCCGCCACCATTCCGAATACCAAGTAAAACGCGCAGCACTCCAGGAAAAGACCGGCGCCTGTGATGAAGACCGTTCTAGACAGGAGACCCATCTTCCACCTGCCTTTGCAAGGTCCTTCCTAGTTGAATAACCTCTACACCGGGAAGGCCCGTTTCCGGCGCGCCGTCTCCCGCGTAAAGCGCCAGGACTCTGTGTCCCCGGATGCGAATCTCCTCCACCTCGTCGGCTAGAGACTGTGAAATTACCGAAGTCACCAGCACCACTGTTGCTCCCGCTGGTAGGCTGTCCCTTTCCCCGCGAATAACTTCTGCAAGGGAAGTGACCGCGTACGGACCTGCCCTGGCCAGGGACTCCAGGGTTAGCGCAAGTTGGGAAGGAGAAGCCCCCATGGGAACGCTCAACCACCTGCTGGAATGTATGGCCACCGCATTGCTGACCAATCCGTAGCTGCATCGGTTCTCGTCGCAAAAATTCGCCACCGACGCAGCCGCAGTGACTGTCCGCTCGAACAGGGTCCTGTTGCTCCCTTGCCAAGGGAATTGACTGGTCGTGGCGTTCATGGCAATGAGCACGTTCAGAGAGACAACCGGGTCGAAGACCTTGGTCTGCAGAGAGCCGCGGCGGGCAGTTCCCTTCCAGTGAATGTGCTTCATCGGGTCTGTGGGGCGGTAGTCCCGCTGCCCCGAGAACCACGTGGTGTCCTGGTGTAGCGGTCTCTTGCCCCTGGCCTGTCCCAAGGGATGCAGGATGGGAAGCAGCAGGTCGTTCAGATTAGCTATCTGTGGATAGACCAGAACGTGGTCCAAGCCGTCAAGATTGGTCTCCCCGGAGCTGAAACCGAATATATCCCCGCTGCGCAGCCGCACCGGGCCGATGCGGTGGTACCCCCGGGACGTGCACTTCATTGTGTACTTCCAGGATGCTTTCTGGTAGGGCAGCAGCGAGGTAGTGATGCTGTGTTGCCTGTCCCCCTCCAGCCCGCTTCCCCTCAGAGTTCCTCCGGAAAGCTCCAGCCCGTTGGGAAAGGGGTCCAGTATATCCACCCAGATGAGGGGCAACAGCTTGTCATTCGCCAGGGTAACGGTATATTCCAGGCTGTCGCCAATAAATGCCCGGTCCCTCGACAGTGTCCGGACGTGCTCAACCCGCCGGAAGGCATATCTGTCCCACAGCCGCGCCGCCAGCGTGATGATAACCAGCAAAGAGCCCAGGATGAGAAACAGGCCGTGGCTGGCCACCAAGCCGATAAACACCAGCAGCGTGGCGATTATTATCCAAACTTCGCTGAACATCTCTTTCCGGGGCTGGCAAAGACCGGGGTTCACGCCCCCACAAATGCTCCCGGACCTGCCTGTGTCCGGGATGACTTCGGCATGATTCAAGGACGATGCCTGGAATGCCTGATGAGCTGGGGAACTAGACCGGCACTGGGACCTGGCTCAGAATTCCGTCGATTACGCCCTCCGGCGTAACTTCCCGCAACCGGGCATGGGACTTCAGGATAATTCGGTGTGCCAAGGCATAGGATGCCAGTGCCTTGACATCATCGGGAATGACGAACGACCTGCCCTGTATTCCCGCCAGCGCTTGGCTGCACCGGTACAGGCCTATGCTGGCCCTGGGGCTCGCCCCTAGCTCCACATCGTCGTGCTTCCTGGTGGCCTGCACCAGTTGCACAATGTAATTGCGAAGCTCCGGGCTGACGTGCACTTGGCTGACCGCTTCCCTGACACTTAGGAATTCGCCGTCCCCGGTAACCGCTGAGAGAGAGTCCATGGGGCTCGAAGAGTGAAACCGCCTCAGCATCTCATCTTCTTCCGACTCTGCGGGATAACCCAACCGGATGCGCAACTGGAACCGGTCAAGCTGGGCCTCCGGCAGGGGGAAAGTCCCCTCAAGTTCTATCGGGTTCTGGGTGGCAATGACCAAGAAGGGTCTGGGCAACGGAATGGTAACTTCGTCAACGGTAATCTGGCCTTCGGCCATAGCCTCCAACAGGGCCGACTGGGTGCGGGGCGTGGCCCGGTTAATCTCATCGGCAAGCACCACTTGGGCGATGACGGGGCCAGGCCTGAACTCGAAGTCTCCGGCCTTCTGGTTGAAATAGTGGATGCCGGTGATGTCGGAAGGCATCAGGTCCGGCGTAAACTGTATCCGTTTGAAGCTGCAACCCAGGGATTCCGCCAAGCACCGGCCCAGCGTCGTCTTGCCTATCCCCGGCACGTCTTCCACCAGCAGATGCCCTCCCCCCAGGATGGCGGCCAAGGTCAGCTCAATAACGCCCCCCTTGCCTACCAACACGCGCTCGATGTTGGACTTGATCTTGGCGGAGGCTTGGGCGATCGGTGCTGCATCCAAATGAGTGTTGCCTTTCCTGGAAGTGTAGTGAGGCCGGTGTCTGCTACGAGTCTGGGACTCTGGGCTAGACTGATTTCAGGTGGTCTTCCGCTTCCTGCAGGTCCTTGAATGAGTCTATGCTGCGCCAGAAGGCCCGCGACTTCAGGGCGGCTATTCGCCCTGCTTGGGCCATCCGGGGAAACGTTTCGGTCTCGTGGTCTCCGATCTCGGGAAAGTCGGCGGCAATTCCCGGGTTCAGGGCATACACCCCGGCGTTAATCCACAAGGGTATCTCGGCCTTTTCCCTGAAGCCCTCCACCGAACCGCCCTCGTTCATATCCACAATTCCGTAGGGGCTGACCATCGGCACAACCATAATGGTGGCAGCCAGGCTCTGATTCGACCGGCCGGCCTCTTTGTGGCGGTTGAGAATGGACGCTGCCGGCTCCCCGGTGATAACGTCGCCGTTCAAAACCAGCGCCACTTCATCCCCGGCCGGGACCTGGGAAAACCCCTTGCGTACGGCGCCTCCCCTGCCCAAGGGAACCTCTTCTATGCTGTAGTGGGCCTTGATTCCCCACTTCCCTCCGTCTCCAAAGTGTTCCCGGATCTTCTCCCAGAGATATCCTCCCAAGAACACTACGTCCGTCACGCCCCCTTCTCTGAGCCAGTCAACCTGCCGCTCCAGAATTGGCTTGCCCGCGACCGGCACCATGGGCTTGGGCAGTTCGTCGGTGAGGGGTCGAAGCCGTTCGCCTTTCCCACCGGCCAGAATTAGGGCGTACATGCAGGCGTTCCTCTCCAGCCCGGTTGAACCTGTTTGGCGTCGGGTTCGGGGCGCCTTGAGCAACGCCTAATATATCACATCGCCCTGGCCTGGCCGCCCCCTCGACTGCTTTTCCATGCCCCAGGGAAGTGCTAAACTTGGCCCAATTCCCGGAAGACATGCTTTGCCTCAACCCGTCCGGGCAGGACCCATCCAGGCAGGACCCATCCAGGCAGGAAAGGAGGAGCCATGTACGGAGGCTTGATTGACGGTCTAAAACGGCTCTGGGCCGGTTACCCCGGTGGATACAAGAAGTATGCCCGCGGCAGTCAGCCCAAGTGGCAGGCTGCTCCCTTCCAGCAACCCGACGACCCCAACGACATGCGGAGCAGAATTCCACCCCTGGGGCACAAGGAATACTGGTACCCCGCCCTTCCTGACAAGGACGTCGGCAAGCAACCCCAAGTCCTCAGGATGCTGGGAGAGGACCTCGTCTTCTTCCGGGGCTTCGACGGAGAAGTCAAGGCGCTCAAGGACGCCTGTCCCCACCGCGGGGCCTACCTGTCCTTGGGCGACTGTTTCTATAAGGGCACCGTCACCTGCCCCTATCACGGTGCAACCTTCGATGGCGACGGCAACTGTGTCGCCTTCCTCACCGAGGGCCCCGACTCTCCAATGGTGGGCCAGATGAAGGCCTGGCCCCGCAAGACCGTCACCTTGAAAGGCGTTGTTTTTGTCTGGATGGGTGAAGGTGAGCCGGTGGACCCCAAGGAGGACATTCCTCCCGAGTTCTTTGAAGACCATCACGTCGTCCGCTGGTCCTGCCAGATCTTCCACTGCAACTGGATACTGGTGCTGGAGAACACCAACGACGCCCACAACGCTTTCTTCGTGCACCGCAATTGCCTGAACGTCCTCTCCAGCCGCCTTGGTGGGCGTCCCCGCACCCCCCTGGGTTATCGCACCAAGATAATCAATGGCAAGACCGCCAACTACAACGCCGGCACCGGCATTGCCCCCACCGAAAGGTACTACTACGATGAAGACGGGAACATCCCCTACCAGATGTATTACCCCGGAGTCGACGGGGTGTGGCCCCTGACCCGCTGGAGGCTGCTCTGGACTTGGATCTGGAGCCGCCGTGCCCGCAATACCCGTAACTCCAACCAGCGCTGGGGTGACGGCAGGAACTCCAACAGGATGGGTACCCCCAGGGGAGACGACGAGTGGCAGGGCACCCGTCTGCCGGGAATCTCCGCCAAGGGCACCGGCGGCCGCGCCAAGTTCCGCAGCCACCGCTGGGCCGTTCCCGTGGAACGGGACATGACCCGCATCATCTATCTCAACATCGAACGGTACCTGGAGAAGCCCAGCGTATTCACCAAGGCCATTAAGAACATCACGTGGCCTTGGCGCAACTACGCCTTCAACTACAACTTCCGCTTCGCCGACTACGACGCCGAGCGTAGCTGCCAGTACAACATCCCCGAATACCTCTCCGCCACCGACTCCACCGTGGTGGTCATACGCAAAGTGCTGGCCGACTATGCCCGGGGCGTGAAGATGCCCGAGAACGTGGAACTGGAGACGATTGAAGAGGAAAAGGTCACTGCCCTCAACCTCGAGGCCATGGAAAATGCCAACAGCGTCCACGCCGACGAAATTAAGGAAGGCCTGACCCAGACCGGCGTCCGCTAAGCCGCCCCCTCCGTCCCGCCGGCTACAAGGAAGGGTCCCGGTTCACACAGGGTGACCGGGACCCCTTCCTCGCTCTGGAATTGCCTCCACCTGCCAGAGCGTCTCGGTCCTTAACGTACACCCTAATGTTGCCGAACTTTGGCGCGGCGCAACGCCGCAGGGCCGCGGCGATGTTGGGATCTTGATTCACTCCCAAGAGGCTTATGGTGAGGTTTCGCAGTCCCGCCGAGAGGTGATGCTGATAGACGACCAGTTGGGCTACGGCGACGGGGCGTGCGCCGCCCGCAACGGGCGGGTGGTGAGTCTGGCGGAAGGGAGGGAAATACTTGCTGAAGGCGACCACCCTAACGGCACTTCGAGGGCCGTGCCCCTGACCGAGGGGATGGGGTGATGGTCAGCGAACCGACGGAAGTCACCGAGTACGTCACCATAAGGGAGGCCGCCCAGCGGACGGGCTACACACCGCACCACTTCTACCGGATGGTGGCGACGGGCCGGGTGGTGGGAGCGGTCAAGAAGGGCCGGGACTGGCTCATTCCGACGCCGTAGAAATCATCCGGCTGACCGACGCCCCTGCCCCTCCCGTCGGGCCGAGGAAGCAGAAGGGCAGTTGAGTTAGTGGTACAATCGCGCCGTCAGGCAGTAGCTGACGGACTCGGGGCGAGGCGCGAATGCCCGGCGCTGGCTGGTAGTAGCAACCAACGACGGGCATTTTTTGTTGGGTTTGGGGAACTGTAGGAGGCGGCCATGTCGGCATCGTTAGAGGAACTAGAGAAACTTCGCCAACAAGTGATTCGAAAACAAGAAGAATTGGACGCCGCTGAAGTCGAGGACAGGGAGATTACAGACAAATACCTTGTCGGCGGAACACTAGCTCCAGGTCAGCGGCCTCGATTTGGGGAGGTGGCCACAGACGAGGTCAATCAAAAGATGCTAGAAACCTGGGCCAATACAGAGCGAGTTCGCAGGGAGTATGTAGAAGCTCGGCGCTTGTTTTGGGATCGCTACCTTGAGCGGTAACCCGACCTCAAACGCGGGGACAGACCGAATCTAATGTTGGAGAAACGGAGCAAAATGGCCGAAAGAAACATTAACGAAGTTAGGCGAGTGGTTAGGATTGAGCACAGCACAGAGAACGTCAACAATTACCTTGAAGAAGGATGGATATTGTTGAATGTCCACGCCAGTGCAACTCGTGGTGACGCTGGGCCAGCCCAATATCCTGTCTACATTGTGGGTTGGACAAGTGATGAAGAGGCTCCCCCGCACACGCGGGGATAGACAGGGGGATTCGATGAGACAATCTTTGATATTGCTGGGGATTGCCTTGCTGTTGGGAGTGCTGGCGGCGGGTTGCAGTGCTGAGGTTCAGCCAACCGTGGCTCCCATCCCAGCCACCGCTACGCCTACGGCAACGCCAGCACCGACGCCGGTGCCAACACCAGTACCAACACCGACAAACGTTCAGACGGCCAAGCCTGAACCGACTCCCACCCCGACGCCTACGGCTGTGCCGACAGCCACTCCTGCTCCAACGCCCACTGTGGTGCCAACGCCTACGCCATACCCGGGCGGGTGGAGTATAAAGTTTAGAAGCCCCCCTGATGGGATGCCGGGAAAGGTGCTAACCCTCTCTCTGCAGGCCATCGAACACAACCTTGTCTGGCCGAACAACGCTCCGTGGCTATACATATCCTGTTGGTCCAAGGCCCCTTACTCTATAAACCTTATTTGGGGAGCGCTTGGCTGGGTTCCAATTTCCGATAGCCGCTTGGTGTACACCACCATCCACGCGTGGGACGACGAAGAGCTAGAATTCGAGCAATGGCGTGTTTTGAGTGGCAGTACAACGACAGTTTATGAGCATCCCTCGGAATTCATGCAAAAGGCTAAGGAGGCAGAGACTCTATCTGTCAGATATGAAACCCTCTACGCCAAGTTTGACCTTCGAGGGCTGACTACTCTTTCTGAATACCAGGAGCATTGCGGCTAGGAGAGCCTGCCAGGAAATTGCCATGACCTTGCCGATGATCGGCGGGTTGATGCTGGTGTACTCGGCCCTGTACACCGCCCACTTCATCTTCGACACACTCAACGACACGCATCCCCTGTGGGCCGTCTTCGGTGGCATCCACGGCGGCAGCTCGATATACCAAGACTGGGCCGTATTCAACGTGATCGCCACTGTCGGCATCCTCACCGCCCTGGCGTTCAATTTCGCTCACACGCGGGCCCAGTCCGACCAAGTGACAGTCACCCTCTTCTACGCCAACCCTGCCCTATAGCTATCTGGTACTTCCGCAACTGGATCCACCTGCTTGCCTTGGAGGAAGGCGAATCGGTTAGCGTCCACTCCGACGTCCTCTGGATGATCATCGCCGCTCTAATTCCCGTCGTCCTGTCCACCGCGGGATGGCGGCTCTGGCAGAGATTGCACTGAGTGGGCAAGGGGGGAGGCAAGTGGCGGATTGGTTAATTGCAGGAGGGCTAGAAGGGCGGCCGTGCAAGCTCCGGAATCAACATGGCCTTATCGGGGTTGAGGCGGTAGAGAGTGCGCTGCGAGAACCGGAGCGGCGCATCCCTAATCCCGGCATACGGTTCCCATAGCACATTTCGCAGGTAGAGCCCCGGTCTGAGGGGCTGCACCGGTCCTGATCTGGCAGCGGTCCTCACCCATGGTCACGTCCCCTACCCGGAACACACAGTTTTCTACGCCTCAATGCCCCAGACACAGGTCCAGCAACCGGGCCGGAGCGGCCTCTTCCGGCGGTAAACTGGTGGCTGCTGTCAGTGACGGTGCAAGAATTCCCGAATGTGGCGGTTGAAAATGTCCCACTTTGACTAGGGCCCGCTACTCCTTCCCTTCGAGGAAGGTTCCTCCTCCCTGCACTTTAGTTTGCGGAATTGCTAAACCAAATTACTATTGGGTAGAGCAGCGGGATCCGCGCCGGGATATGCATGGCGTAGCTTCCTGCCCGGGTTCAACAGGTGTGTCCCCTGCGATGCAATACCTGATGAAACGCCAGGATTAGCCGCAGTCCTAATTCCTGTTTTGTTAACTGAGCATGGACTCCACCTGCCTCGCTTCAGAGGCGCTCACAATTCGGAAGACGGTGTACTGGGGAGCATCTTTGGCCCGGCCCCGTACCGCCTTACGACCATTCTTCAGGGTTACTACATTGGGTTCCAGAATTTCGCACATCCTGCGCAGCGCGAAGCAGTAAGCCGTTAGTCCTTCCATGGGACACCTCCATCGATCTGTTGGCCTTTCCCCTATCCTTGCCTTCATCCTCTAACAAGACCAAGCCGTGAGGAGCATTTTGCTGGGCATGGTCCTCCTGGCCACGTCGGGCTGAGGTTATAGCAACGACATCATGGTCTAAGTACTCTTTAATCAACTCGTTAGTCTGGCTAATGGCTTGGTCCAGAGCGTTGCGGGCAGGTTCCGGTTGGGCATGGCTGACTTGAAACCCCAGCCACTGCTCCCGGTCACCTTGTACTATCAATTGGACCTCCTTCCAGTCCTGCGCCAGTTGCCGTAACTGATTCAGCACCCCGTCCCACTGGCTGGGACTGGTCACCAAGCACAGGACGTAAGCCGTTCCACCGGTGATCTCCCACCAGTCTGGCAACTCCGGGTGACCTTCACAGGAGGAGAGGGTTTCTACCAAGTCGGTCTGGTTTAACGTCCACACCAACTCCCTGACCCCTGGTTCCAACTGCTCGTAGTCCAGGAACCAGGGGTGCATTGCCTGGGCATCAGCGAAAGTCGGACGGAGTACCGCTTGTTTGAACCACCACATAATGCCTCCTCAGGAGCCTTCAATTTCAGGCACTTGCAAGGCATCGTACTGTTGTTTACTAACAAATCTAACCAGTTTGGTGCCGTTTTCTTCCCCGGTAACGGCATAGGTATGTTTGCCGCTCTTCTGCACCATGGTACGTTTGCTGAGGCCGCTCTCCGGTATATCCACCTTTTGCTTGGTCTTCACGTTATAGAACTCCATGCGTCACCTCGTGCATCGATATTCAAGCCCTGATTCGTCAATGATTTCCCGGTCCTCCAACTATTGATACGTCATATCACTACTTGAGACTTGTTCTCTCAGTCGTTTATCGGTAGGGAGTCCCTCGGCAGTTAGTCTCTATGTGCTACCCGACAGGATTGGCAAACGGCGTACAGCGTCACCATCCCACGGGTGAACGTCCACTATGTAATAGTAGTGGCCAAATCTGGCAGGGCGTACTCTGATGTGCTTGCCGGCAATGACAACTTGCGAACCACTACTGCAAGCGTGAGCAGCTTGACTGTCCGGAATACGGTAGCCCTGCCAACGCCCGGCAACTGAACTGGTTGAGGACCACCTCCGCGGCGAATCCCTTCCTGCTTCGAGGCGAGCGACTTGACGATCTCCTAACGAGGCCTCGCCAAGCGGTGCCCCAGATCCTCTACTGTCGCCAATGGCCTGTGTTCAATGTTCCAAGGTACTGATACTTTGTATCATGCCAGCTCATGGCTGGTAGAGTAGCCCTTTTTGTCGGGGGCTGTCAAGTCGGTGTGGTCGGCCCCCAGGGTCTTTCGATTATTGGGAGGGAGCGCCGGCCAGATTGAGGGTGCGGAAGGGGCGTGCGGCGCAGCGACGCAGGGCCGCGGCGATGTTGGGTTCTTGATTCATTCGCAGGAGGCTTACGGTGATATTGTGCGGTCCCGTCATAATCTGGGGGGCTGCACCGGTCCTGATCTGGCAGCGGTTTTCATCCATGGTCACGTCCCGTACCCGGAACACCCGGTTTTCTACGCCCCAATGTTCCCGTCACAGTTCCGGCAGTCTGTCCGGATCAGTCTCCCCGGCGTCTAGACCGGTTGCGGCATAAGCCAACTCCCAGCGGATTGTGCCTTTGCGGTGGACGATGCGTTCCACACAGCACACCTGGGCCAGATGAGGCCAATCGCTGTAGCCTGCCAGTTGGTCGGATGCCCTTAGCTGACGCACTTCCACTCGGTCCCCATTTCGCACACTCCCAATCCCGACTCTCCCTGCAGACTGCTCCACCCCCGCCTTGTTCCCCCATCTCTTTCTTTGGCGCTTCAAGTCAATAGCCGAATGACCCTGTAGGCCTGCATCTCGTCCTTGACAAGCCATTTTCTGAGTGATAGCCTGCTCAATTAGCCAAGAGATATGGCCAATTATTTAGTACCACTAATTGAGACATGGTATCACTCAAGGCTTCTGGATCTCAGACAAACCTCGTGGCACTGTTAGAAGACCGCGGCTATAGAGCCACTGGTCCCAGAGAGGCGATAGCCAAGCTCTTGGAACGGAAGCATGAAAGCTTCACCGTGGAGGCCCTCAGTGAAGAACTGCCTTCGGTGGGCAGGGCGACGGTATACCGCACCATCAAGCTGTTTCTCGAAGCTGGAGCGGTCTGCAAGCTTGCCACGATAGACGGAACTCAAATGTACAGCCTTTGCCGGGTCGGTCATCACCATCACCACTCGGTGTGCATACAATGCGGCGCAGTGGAGGAATTCAGGGCGGCCGCCGTCGAACAGTTGATCAGCGCAATTAGCGCCGAAATTCTGGGAGAGATCATCGACCACCGTGTCGAGCTGTACGTGATCTGCGGATATTGCCCCCCCGGCCCGGGTAAGTAGGGGTTTGCTTCAACCGACTGAGACCCTCGTATAGCTTGTTAGCAACTGATACTTTGTATCAGGCATAACTAGGACCGCAGCACGGTTCACACCAAATTCAAACACCAATCAAGAATGGAGGACCTTGGATGTTATTGATACTCAGTCGCAATATGAATTTTGGCCGTCTGGCCCAGGCCTTAGCTATAGCTCTTGCCGTATTCGGTGGTGCTTTTCTGACTGCCTGCGCAGGCGACCAAGACACGCAGGCAACAGACGGGCCAAAGCCAACCGTTGCTGTCGCCGATGCCCCGGCCAATTCCCAGCCAACCCAGGAGATCTCGGCGCGCCCAGAAGCCACATCCACTGGCGCGGGCGCTACTTTGCCCTCACCCTCCAGTTCCCCCGTCAAAGTGGTCACTACTACCAACTTTATGGGTGACTGGGCCAGGATCGTGGGTGGAGACCGGGCAGAAGTCTTTCCCTTGCTGCAACCCGGTCAAGACCCACACTCATTCTCGCCGGGAGGTCGAGATGTGGCCAGGGTCGCGGATGCGGACCTCGTATTTACCGTCGGCCTGAGATTGGAGGCCAATTGGCTGCATGACCTCTTGATCAATGCCAAAGCAGATGAGTCCGGGTTAATCGCCCTCGGGGAATTCGTCGACCCCATTGAGTCTTCCGGGCAGGATTTCCATGGCCACCACGGGGATGACCATGGGGAAATGATGGCGGACGACGGCCACGGCGAACCGATCATGGGTCGTCTCCTCATCGGTGATGGTGAAATAGGCTCCATGTCGGTAATCGACCTGGAGACCGACGAGGTGAGCCAGGGCCAGTTCGACCTGATGGAACGGGCCGGGCGCATCTATGCCACCAAGAGCGGCCGGTTCGCTATCGCAGTGTCCTCCGACGCCGATACCGCACATCTCTTCGACGGCGGCGTGTTCATGGAGCCTCACGGCGACCACTTCGACTTGGTTGAGGTGCCAGCGCAGAAGCTCGGCGTTGACCTTACAGGCGACCGTCCGGTGCACCTCTACGTTGGCAAGGAATGGACCGTCATCTTCTACGACGGCTCAGGGGACGTGGTCCTGATTAACGAACATGAACTGGAAGAGCAGGGCAGCGCCTATGTGCCACCGCGGTTCAACGCGGGGCCACAGCACGGGGCAGCGGTCCCGCTGGAGGATGACCTGTTCGCCGTTTCAATCAAACATCCGGAATACCCCGCAAACCCGGACGCTCGCCGTCCCATCGGCGCGGAAATCCGTGACTTGGACGGTAGCATCCTTTACAGCAGCGGGGCGGTATGCCCGGACCTGCACGGCGATGCCAGCAACGGCCATCAGGCGGTCTTCGGTTGCACCGGCGGCGCGCTAATGATAGAAGCTGACTATGGCGAATACGGCCATAAGTTCGTCCCTGTTCCGGCGGGTTCTCCGGAGGGTCTCCGCCTCGGAACCGTATGGGGCTACCCGGGGTTGGACCATTTCTTTGCCCTGGGCTCGGGTGAGGGGCTGTACCTGGTGGAGCCGGAGGAGGGCGCGATGGAGCAGTTAATCCCCGCCAGCGAGGAACTGCGGCCCATCCAAGTGGCCCTCAGCTACGACGGGGAAGCCCTTCTGGTAGTGATGAGCGACGGGGAGCTCCGGATGTACGACGCCCACGACCTTGATTTGCTGGCCTCCGCATCCGGGTTTCTGACCACACCAATTGAAACGGGCTTCTGGGCCCGCCCCCACGTGACCACAGCCCCCGGCGCGGTTTTCATCACCGACTCGGTGGGCGGCCAGGTGTTGCAGCTGGACGCTCACGACTTGGAAGTGGTGGAGCATTGGGACGTTGCCGGCAATCCGACCAAGATCGCATTCGTCGGTGTACTGGGCGAAGGCGAGGGGCATGAAGAACACGGCCACGACGAACACGGTCATGACCACGGCCCTCTGGACCCCCATTTCTGGTTCGATCCGGTTAGGGTGAAGATTGCCGTCAACGAAATGGCCTCCCAGCTTTCGGCCCTGGACCCCGAGGGCGCGAGCCTCTACCACCGGAACGCCGCGGATTATGGAGAGCAGCTTGACGAGTTGCACGCCTGGACCCAGGAGCAGGTTGACATGGTGCCGCCGGAGCGCAGGCTGCTTGTTACATCCCATGACACCCTCTTCTACTTCGCCAAGGCTTACGGATTTGAGGTTGTCGGCCTGGTCATACCATCTCTGGGCCCGGACTTGGAACCCTCGGCGGAACACATAGCGGAACTGGTTGAAGTGATCCGGGAGCACGACGTACCCGCCGTGTTTGGCGAGACCACCGTCAGCGGAAGGCTGGCACAGGCCGTAGCAAGGGAAACCGGAGCGGAACTGGTCCAGCTCTATTCCGGCTCTATGGGGGCAGAAGGCAGCAGTGGAGACACATACCTTGGCATGGTGCGAACCAACGTGGAACGGATAGTTGAGGCCTTGAAATAAACCCGTTTCCTCACTCGCTCGATGCCAGCATGTCGCTGCAGGAAGTGACTGCAGAACCGCCCGGGTAACTGGCCTGAGCTATGTTGCCTCCGATGTGGGCGGGGTTACCGATGGGAGTGGTCGGACCGAACGAGGCCGGTAAAAGCGCCGTGTTCAATACGGTTGCCGGGCTGCTCCCATTCACCAAGGGAGACTAACTCCATCTCAATAGAACCTGAAGGAGACCTCATATGAACACGCAGCGCAAAGTACCTGTCACCATCCTCACCGGCTTCCTCGGTTCCGGCAAGACTACCCTGCTCAACCGTATCTTGACCGAGGAGCACGGCAAGCGCATTGCCGTGATCGAGAACGAGTATGGAGAGGTCGGCATCGATCAGGCCCTCGTCATCAACGCCGACGAAGAGGTCTTCGAGATGTCCAACGGTTGCATCTGCTGTACGGTGCGCGGGGACCTGATCCGGGTGCTCAACAATTTGAACAAGCGCCGCGACAAGTTCGACTATGTGTTGGTGGAAACCACAGGCCTAGCCGATCCCGGTCCAGTCGCTCAGACGTTCTTCATGGACGACGAGCTTCGCGCTGAATACGCCCTCGACGGGATCGTCACCCTCGTCGATGCAGCCCACATTGAGCAGCAGCTCGGCCGAAGCGGCGAAAGCACGGAGCAAATCGCGTTCGCAGACGTCCTCGTGCTCAACAAGACGGACCTCGTCAACGGCGAGGCCCTTGACAGCCTGGAAGCTCGGCTCCGAGGCATGAACCGGATGGCGCAGGTGGTGCGCACCGAGCGGGCGAACGTACCCGTCGACACTGTACTGGACCTCGCCGCCTTCGACTTGGAACAGGTGCTCGAGCGTCGTCCCACCTTCCTCGAGCCGGAGTATCCCTTCGAATGGACGGGAGTCTATTCCCTCGATACCGGCCGCTACGAACTCAACCTTGCCGAGGGGCCTGACCCAGCGATGTCGCTCGTCGTTGTGCCCAATCAGGACACGGATGACGCTGCCCTCCGGGAGAACGCGGAGTGGTGTGTACGGCAGTACGCCGAACCTGCGGAGGTCATTCATCCAGGGGAAGAGATTCCGGTCGGAAAGCATGTGAGCCTCCGGCTCGATTCCTCAGGGCGCAAGTCGTTCTTCCTTGAGGTCGGTGCACCGGGGCAGGTTGGCTTCTACACCCAGCACCTCGCGGAGGAGTTCGATCTCCAACTGAGGAACGCGGATGGAGCGGAATTCAAACTGGGGGGCAACTTTTGCTCCGAGCCTGCCTGCACAGAGGAAGAGACAGAGACACAACGCATCAAGGGAGCGGCGGTTCCCGCCGAAGTCGATCGAACCTGGGTCGCCCAGCACGAGCACGACGACGAGGTGGGATCTATCTCTATCGAAATAGATGGCGACGCCGATCCCGAAAAGCTCAACGCTTGGCTTGGCCAACTGCTCCGGGAGCGCGGCGTGGACATCTTCCGAATGAAGGGCTTCATCAGTGTCGCGGGGGAGTCCCGCCGCTTCGTCTTCCAAGGGGTTCACATGCTCTTTGACGGCCAGCCGGACCGCGAATGGGGGGACGCGCCCCGCCGCAATCAGCTCGTCTTCATTGGCCGCAACCTCGATGGACAGAGTATGCGGGAGGGGTTCGAAGCATGTCTGATCTAGATGCCGTCGGCCCGATGGGCGTTCTTTGCCGGGGCTGGTCGGTGGTGGTCGGCGACTATGCTATCGCCGGGGGTTGGATCCTGGGTGGAGAGGCGCTGGTGGTCGCCGATGCTGGGGGTAGTGTCTACGCATTCGACGGCAATTCCGGCGCGATCGTCTGGGAGCGGCGAGGGGCCCATGACGGTGGTGTGCTCTCGATGGCAATCCACCCAAGCGGAAGCGCGTTTGCAACGGCCGGCCAGGATGGACGGGTCCTAATCTGGGACCCCGCCGAAGGCCAGGTAAGCCGGGCTATCGACGTCGGCAGCGATTGGGTGGAAAACGTGTCTTGGTCGCGGGACGGCCAGCGATTGGCGGCCTCCTCCTCCCGGCGGGTTTACGCGTTTGACGGGGACGGCGCGGAGGTTTGGAGGTCTGATGATCATCCCAGCACCGTCAGCGCCATCGCTTGGTCAGGGGTAGGGGAGCTGGCAACGGCCTGTTACGGTCGAGTGACGTTCTTCGAGGCAGCCACCGGCGGGCTTCGCCAGAAGCTGGAGTGGCAGGGGTCCTTGGTGTCGATGGTCCTTAGCTCGGACGGGGGTATCGTAGCCTGCGGCAGCCAGGACAACTCGGTGCATTTCTGGCGTCGCTCCACAGCACAGGACTCCGAGATGTTCGGATATCCCGCCAAGCCGTCGGCCCTGGCTTTTGATGATACCAACACCCTGCTGGCCACCGGCGGCGGAGAGGCGGTGACGGTCTGGAGCTTCCGGGGAAAGGGTCCCGAAGGAACGCGGCCCGGTGTTCTAGAGTATCATGTCCGGCCCATCACAACGCTTGCCTTCGCGCCTGGCGTGATGCGCCTGGCATCGGGAGGGCGTGATGGCGCAGTGGTTGTGTGGTCGCTTAAGAGAAACGGAAAAGGCGACCCGATAGGAGCGGAGGATGTGGAGGACCCAGTGGCCCAGTTGTACTGGCGGCCCGACGGGGGAGCGCTTGCCGCCCTTGACGCCCAGGGAGGCGTGACGGTTCGGCAGATAGGCCAAGCAAAAGGCCGAATTAGCCGTGCCCGCGGGGCGCAGCGCTCCAGTTCGGGCGGCTGATCCTCCGCCGCCCATGCAGCAGTAACACCTGTTGCCCCTGAATCCAGACTTCGGCATTTACCCATCAAGACCCATCCGGAAGGCCGTTTTGCCAAGTCTAATGACATAGGGCATCAAACATATCATGCCGGGGGCGTTCCCACTATTCCTGGCTTGGCACTTGCCTGAGAGGCTTGACAACCCTCCCTCGGCCCGTAGTGTGGAACGGTCCAACGTCAATCTGGTGCAACGCGGCAGGCAAGCCAAGATGAAAAGGCCTGCCGATGTCATCTCCTACCGGCGCAAACCGCCGCCGTCCGACTGAGAAGAATCCAACCATAGCCGGGACAGTGGTTCCGGCGGCCTTCCGGATACCCGGCAGGCCGGCTCTGATCTGCCGGTGTGCTTCTCGTGACAGCCCCGGTCTCCGACCCTCGATTCCCACTAGTCCAAGCTGTCAAAGTGCCGGACTTGGGCCGGATGTCGAAAGTCCGGTTTTCTCTGAAGTAGAAAAGGGCCCCTGGTGGTGAAAGATGACCGGACCCTTTTGGCTTCTTACCCGTTGCCGAAGGACCCGCTGAAGCCGGACAAGAAAACCGTCCATGCTCCCCATCGGGGAAACGTTGGCTACCCGGCCTGGGTTCGAACCAGGGCCTTCAGCTCCAAAGGCTGACGTGCTACCACTACACCACCGGGCATTGAGACCCGCCCGCTGCGGAACTGAATGCGGGCTTATCTCTATTCTCGCCCCGCCGGTTGGACACCGTCAAGGCCAATCGCCGCAGCCCACTCCGCCGTACCGCACGCTGCGGGTGTCCCCATCCCTAAGGGGCCACCCTGCACGCCACCCAAAAATCGCACCAACGCGTACCCAACTTAGTAGAAGGAATATCCAGCGGAATGCTACCTTTACCCCGTAGAGGGTGCAGCATCACCCACTCTCTGGAACACCCTGGCACATGGAGAGATTATGTCTATTCTGATGCGTCTCGCGGCAGTATACCTCTTGTTGGTGGCTGTGGCGGTTGCCGTCAACTTCATCATAACGCCGTGGTACCACCCCGGCGGGGACACTCCCTACGAGGTGTGGGAAGTCCTCAACTGGTTCATGGCTGTAGCTGTGGCGGTTGCCCTGGTTGGAAGTTATGCCGAAAAACGCGGCGTAGACAGCGACACTTCCGCAGACGTGAAGAACTGGCTGGGCGCCAATGCGGTCTTCTTCAGCGTGGCTGCGATATTCATCGTCTTCTTCTGGAACTGGTTCAGCGACCTCGCCCCCAACCACGAGCCCGACGGCCAGTTCTGGGTTGTAATCGACACCCTGATGCCCTTGGCCATTGGGGCTGCTGGCTGTCGAATGTGGCGTACCGCCGGGTAGTGGGCCTTCCCCCGTTGCCGCCCTCCTACCCGATTGTGTCGGCCCCAGGCGGCGTCCCCGCGTCGATTGCCCGGGGGTCCGCCCCGTAGCTGTTGGGGCCGCTCCTTCCCTGTCGCGCCATCCACACTATGACCCACACCATCAGGCCCAATTCAATTAGGGCCGTCAGGGCAATACCAACAATCAGGGTAATTAACGCCTCGGCTGCCACTGCGTCCCAATCCATTCCCCAAGCCAGGAACATCGCTATGATTCCAACGGCCACCGGAATCAGGCCAACTATGCCAATCACAAACCATACCAGGATCCACCAACCGCTCTTGCCAATGTCGTGCAGTCTCCGGGCGGTAACCGCCAGTCCGGGCAGCAGGACCGCCAAGCCGAAAACCGTACTCAACGGGCTCGCTTCCAAGCCTTCGCTAATCAGGGATACTATAAAGCTGTCGATGGTTTGAAGTACCAAGCTCACAATAGTCGTCGCTAGGACCCACCACCAGTACTCGGCCCTAGTGGCTCGCCCACTGAAATCGGCATACTTCCGCAGGACATGTTTCACTGCTTGCGGCAGTGACATCATCGGCCTCGTGCCGGAAAATTGAGCGTTTTCCATTGCTGGGCTCCTTGCTTGGAGAGATGCCACCAATTACTTTAACCTAGGGACTGAAAGGCCGTCGACACAACCCAAACCGGTCCGCCGTTAGATTCCCGCCTTCTTGGACGCAGCACCAAAACTTCCCCGAAACTATTAAAAGGACTCTCCTACGCATGAACATCAAAGCACTCAAATATTGCGCCTTCGCCATTCTGCCCCTTCTGTTTCTCGCCGCCTGCAGCGGCAGGGATGCCCCGCTCCCCACTCCGCCCCCTGAGACCTCAACCCCGCAGGCAGAAACCTCGGCCGAAGAGACTCCGGCTGAACAGACCTCAACAGACGAGAAAGTCCTGACCATCCTGTACTGGCAGGCGCCCTCGGTACCCGGTCCGTACCTGTCTGCCGGATATAAGGACCGCGACGCCGGAGCAATAACCCTCGAACCCCTGGCAAAATACGACCCCGATGGCAATCTTCGCCCGGCCTTGGCATCGGAGATCCCTACCATAGAAAACGGCGGCGTCTCCCGGGACCTGAAAACAATAACCTGGAAACTTCGTAACGGTCTGAAATGGTCCGACGGAAGCGAAATGACGGCCGATGACGTGGTGTTCACCTGGGAATATTGCTCCAACGAGGCCACCGGCTGCACCGCTGAGGATGCATTTGATGGCATCGCCTCGGTGGAGGCCGTTGACGACCTCACCGTCAAAATAACCTTCGATGCTCCTGCGCCCTATCCCTATACCCCCTTCGTCAGCACCGGAACACCCGTCATCAGCCGGGCCCAATTTGCCGGCTGCGTCGGCGCAGCCGCCCCTGCCTGTGAGGAACAGAACCACGCCCCTCTCGGCACCGGCCCCTATAGAATCACTGCCTTCAAAGCCAATGAAGAGGCGGTTTACGAACGCAATCCCTTCTTCCGGGGGGAAGCGCCCTACTTCAACCGGGTAGTCCTTGCGGGCGGCGGCGACGCCATTTCAGCCGCCCGGGCCGTCTTAGAAGCCGGAGAAGCCGACTACGCCTGGAACCTCCAGGTCGAGCCCGTTGCCCTCGCCGAGTTGGAAGCGGCCGGCAATGGCAAAGTGGTATCCGCCTTTTCCAGCCTTGTTGAACGTATCGTCGTCAACCAGACCAATCCCCGCACTGACCTAGGCGACGACCGCTCCGAATTCCTGGGCGGGCAGAACCCCCACCCATTCCTCACTTTCAAGCCCATTCCCCAAGCCATGTCCATGGCAATCGACCGGACCATTATTTCAGAGGAACTCTACGGCTTTGCCGGGGCACCCGCATGTAACTTGATCGACGGCCCGCCGAATTACGCCTCCACCGCCAACGACGGCTGCCTCTCCCAAGACATCGCAGGGGCCAACAGCCTGTTGGACGACAACGGCGTTGCCGATTCCGATGGCGACGGCATCCGAGAATACAATGGGATTCCTTTGAGAATTACTTTCCAGACTTCCACCAACTCCATCCGGCAGGACACCCAATCCCTCGTCAGTGACTGGTGGCGCCAGATAGGCATCGATACCGAGTTGCTGCATCATGACGCCGCCCTGTATTTCGGCGGTGACCCCGTTGCCGACGCCGCTTCCACCTACCGCCGCTTCTTTGCCGACGTGCAGATGTACGCCACCGGCCCCGGCATCGACCCGCAGCAGCACCTGTCCGAAAAGCTCTGCAAGCACGTCCCAACCCCGGAAACCAACTGGGCTGGAGGAAATATCCCCCGGCTCTGCAACCCGGACTACGATGAACTCTATGCCCAACTTTCCCAAACCAAGGTCGGGCCGGATCGGGCCGACCTGGTCAAGCAACTCAACGACATCTTGGTGCAGAACTACTACGAGATTCCCTTGGTCAACCGGGGCGGCGTCTCCGCCCACCGGAATGACCTCCAAGGCGTCCAAATAAACGCTTGGGACAGCGAACTCTGGAACATCGCCGACTGGCGCCGCTGATAGTCCCGGATAGAAGACAATTGACCCCCAGCCGCTGCCCCAATGCTATAATCTGCCGCGACTCGTCTAAACTGCCGAATCCCCTCGCACCCGCGGATTGACGATGAACCGCATCAAGATATCTCTTCTCCATCTGGCCCCCGTGGTAGGCGAAGTCGGCCACAACCGCCGGATGCTGGAAGACGCCGCCCGGGCGGCCGCCGGGCAGGGGGCCGACTGGGCGGTCACTCCCGAGCTCTGCGTGCCCGGGTACGTCTTCTCCGGCAAGATCGGCACCGGCTGGATTCTCCCTCAACCCGACCCGTGGATGCAGGCCTTTTGCTCCTTGGTGGCGGAATTGGGACTCACCGTGTTCCTCTCCCACCCGGACCGGGACCCTGAAACCCAAAAGCTCTACAACTCCGTCTTTGTCATTGACTCCAAGGGGCAAATCACCGGAAAGCACAGCAAGGTCAAAGCCCTTGGAGGCGCCGAAGCCTGGTCCAGTCCTGGACAGGAAATACACCCCTTGGACGTGGACGGGGTGAAAGTAGGCGTCCTGGTCTGTGCCGACGCCTACAGGAATGAAGTGGCCGGCAAACTGCAGGAACAGGGAGCCAGGATGTTCGTATCTCCCGCCGCTTGGGGGCCTGGCGAATGTGCCCCTGACGGCGAGTGGGAGCAGAGGTCCCTCGACACCGGGTTGCCGCTCATTGTCTGCAACCGCTCCGGCATCGAGCCGGAAGAACTGGACTACCGCCGTGCCGAGAGTGTTGTGGTCCAGAACGGTCGGCGGGTGCTGTCCGGTTGCAGCGACCGCGCAGTGATTCTTTCCTTCGATTGGGACTTGGACACAATGGCCCCGCTGTCCCAGGAATTCGAAAGGGCCTACGTCTAGGCCGTCCCGCCTGGCCCTTGTTGCCGCCCGGCTTCGAGTTCTAAGCTACCCCCTTGGGGTAGCCGGTCGAGGAATCTCTGGAGTACCAAGGCCGCCGCCGTTTCGTCCACCGACGCCTTATTCCTGGAAGGTTGTCGCCCCGCTGCCCTCAGCAGTCCCTCCGCCTCTACCGAACTGAAACTCTCGTCCACCTCGTGTACCGGAAGGCTGCCCGCTTGCCGCAGCCGCCGCGCAAACCCCAACGCCCTCCGGGCTGAGGGCCCAACTTCTCCGGGGCCGGAAAATGGGATACCCACCACGATGGCCTCTACATCCCGCTCCTTGGCAAAGTCCAATACCCGGCTAAGGTCATGGTTCAACTTAGAGCGCTCGACCCATCCTGCCGGAAGTACCACCGAGACCCCGGTGTCTCCCACCGCAAGTCCGATGCGCCGCTCCCCCAAGTCCAACGCCAATAGTCTCAGGCCGTCAGCCCCTGGCGCACCAACTCGACAACCCCGGCCAATGCCTGGTCTAACCTGTCCGCCCGACGCCCACCTGCTTGGGCCAAGTCGGGCCGCCCTCCGCCTCCGCCTTCCATCACCTTTGCCGAGTCCCGAGCCAGGTTGCCGGCATGCAGTCCCCTTTCCACCAAGTCAGGAGTCAACATCGCCACTAGGAGCGGGTTGCCGTCAATCACCGCACCCAGCACTATCGCCGCCGAACCCAGCTTGGCCTTGATGAAGTCCCCCATCTCCCGCATCCCGTCGGAACTACCCGACGAGGTCCTGCCGGCCACAACGTTGACTCCGTTTACGTCGGCCACCCGCTGCAAAAGTTGCTCCGCCTCGGCCCGCAACGCGCTCCGCTCCATGGCCTCCAATCGCGCCTTCAACGCTTCGTTGTCCTGGATGAAGCTGTCCAGCCGCGACTCCAGCTCCGTAGCCGGAGTTTGCAACTTCGCCGACAACGCCCCCAGCCGGTCCGATTGCTCCAAGAACAGATGCTCCGCAGCCCGTCCGCTTACAGCCTCAATCCGCCTCATCCCGCCCCCGATGCTCGACTCGCCCAATACAAACAGGGTTCCCACTTGGCCCGTCGCGGCTACGTGGGTGCCGCCGCACACCTCCCGGCTAAAGGCTGTCCCTTCTGCCTCATCGCCACCCATTGAAACCACCCGCACCACCTCCCCGTAGCGGTCCCCAAAAAACGCCAAAGCGCCGTCCCTCACCGCTTGGGAATAGCTGGTCTCCTTGGAGGACACCGGCAGGTTGTCTCGTATTCTCTCGTTGGCCATCCCCTGCACCGACCGCAGCTCTTGAAAGCTCATCGCGCTCACGTGGCTGAAGTCGAAACGCAGCCGCTCCGGTGCCACCAAGGATCCCGCCTGTCTGACGTGGGGGCCCAGCACCGACCGCAATGCCGCGTGAAGCAGGTGCGTGCTGCTGTGATTCCTGGCGGCATCCATACGGTTCTGGGGCTCAACTTGGGCTGTTACCCGCTCCCCCAGCGAAATGTAGCCCTGCTGCACCACTCCCCGGTGTACTATCAGCCCGGCCACCGGGCTCTGCGTGTCCTCAATAACAACAACGCCGTTGGGCCCCGTTATCAGGCCCCGGTCGCCCTGTTGCCCGCCGCCCTCGGCGTAAAACGGGGTCTCCCCCAGCACAATCTCCACGGGCTGACCCTGCACCGCATAACCCGTTGACTCAACCGGGCCGGCCCCGTCTCCGGTATTGCCCCCCTTCCCCACCAGTATTGCCGCCACCGCCGTTTCACGGCTCAGCTCCTGGTAACCCACGAAGGTCGTCCGGTCCAATCGCAGGCCTTCGTAAGCTGCTTGGACCTCCATGCCTCCGCCAAAGGCGTGAGCGGCCCGGGAACGCTCCCGTGCCTCTTCCATCTCCCGCTGGAAGCCGTCCAAGTCCACTTCCAGCCCCTGCTCCCGGGCAATCTCCGCGGTCAACTCTGTGGGAAACCCGTAGGTGTCATAGAGGATGAACGCCTCTTTCCCGCTGATTACATCCCGCAGCCGCCGGACCGCCTCCCCGAGGTTCTCCTCGAGTTTGTCCAAGGCTTCATTCCCTGGCATAGAGTCTCGCAACTCTGCTACCGCTTGGTGATATATGTCGGCGCCGATGCTCTCCGAATGGGCTTCCTCTCCCAGTGTGTCATTCCCTGCGGAATCTGCTTGGGAACCGGAGTCTTCGCCGCCGCTGGCCAGCACCCCTTCGGACTCCCTTTGACGCGCCGCGAACATCCCGTTCAGAATCCTGTTGCCCCTGCTGAACGCATCGGCAAACCTCTCCTCTTCTAGGGCGATTACCCTGAGAATGAATTCCCGGTTTTCCGAAAGCTGCGGGTACGCCCCTTGGAATCGGTTTATGGCTTCCCCTGCAACATCCGCCAAGAAACTTTCGTCGAGGCCCAGTTGACGTCCGTAACGGATGCCCCTTCTTAGCACGCGGCGCAGCACATACCCCCTCCCTTCGTTTCCGGGAACCACTCCATCGCCGATGAGAAACGCCCCCGCTCGGGCGTGCTCCGCTACCACCCTCATGCCGAAGTCGGCCTTGGCGTCGCTGCCGTAGGCCTGTCTGGTCATCTCAGTTACCCTGGCAATAATCGGTGAAAACAAGTCCGTCTCGTAAATGTTGCTCTTACCCTGCAACACCACCGCTGCCCGTTCCAACCCCATTCCCGTGTCCACGCTCGGCGCCGGCAGCGGCGTTCTGTCGCCCCCGGTATCCTGGTAGAACTGCATGAACACCAAGTTCCACAGCTCCACGAACCTTTCGCAGTCGCAGTTGGGATGGCAGCCGGGCACCGGCCGGGGCGGAGCTCCGTCCCTTTCCTCTTTCAGCATGGCCGTCAACTCGTCAGGCTCCACCATGGGGCCGCACCCCTTCTCCACGCCGCCGTCGTAGTGCAACTCGGAGCATGGTCCGGTCGCCCCCTCGTTGCCCGCTGGCCCCCACCAGTTGTCCTTGTCACCATACCGGTAAATACGTTCCACCGGCACGCCCACTTGGTCCCGCCAAATTTCAAATGCCTCGTCGTCATCCAAGTGGATGGTGGCGAATATCCGGTCCGGGTCAAGCCCAAAACGCCGGGTAATCAGCTCCCAGGCGAATGCCACTGCCCCTTCCTTGAAATAGTCTCCGATGCTGAAGTTGCCCAGCATCTCGAAGAAGGTCAGGTGCTTGTGGTCCCCCACCTCGTCGATGTCCGTGGTGCGGAAGCTCTTCTGGCTGCTGGTCAACCGGCGGGATGGCGGCGTCTGCTCCCCGGTGAAGAAGGGCTTGAAGGGCACCATCCCGGCACTGGTGAACAGCAGGCTCGGGTCCCCCGCCGGTATCAGCGAGGCGCTGGGCATGTGCTGGTGCCCCTGTTCCTCAAAGAACTTGATGAATGTATCCCTTATCAGGTCCCCTTCCACTTATTACGCCCTTCCCTTGCTGAAATTCATTGCTTCCTGCTCTTGATTTCGACGAAATTCGACCAGCATTTGGCAGGTTCCAAAAATTGTATTTCATGGCCCTATGAGCGTCAATTGCAAGCCGAGCCCACACGAATCTTGACCCTGGCCACGCCTGAATCTACAATGAGTAGTGTCTAAGGTCCCACTGTGGCCAGGGTCAGGGAGGTGCATATGGACTCCAGCATCATCGGCAAAATTGAAAAGGCCAAGCGGTACGCCGAAGAAAAAGATCGCGTGCAGATTACCGGGTTGACCGCCACCTTCAAGGGCGATCACGACTCCTACCAAGTAGGTCTCAGCTTCGGCGCGTGGAATTGTCAATGCCATTTCTTTTCTAGCCGGGGAGTCTGCAGCCACACCCTCGCCATTCAGCGCATGTTGGAAGATCTGCTGGACCGGGAAGCCAAGGTAGCTCAACCCACCTAGACCGGTCCCCGGAGATTTCAGACACCCGCATTCCAAAGTCCAAGGCTGGGCTCTTGCTGCCTCCTCACTGGCGCCACCCCCCTTAAAGGCTCTTTTTGCAACAACCTGCTCAATCCACCCCATCGTCCGGGGTCCCGGGACCGTCTTCCAGGTCCTTCATTCCGCCCGCCCTTCGCTATCCCTCCTACCGCTACTACTGGTTGAGTCTGCTGGCCTCGGTCAGCGGCTACCAGATGTTCAGAGTCGCCCAAGCCTGGTTCGTTTACGAGCTGACCGGCTCTACCCTCTACCTTGGCTACGCCGCCCTGGCCAACGCCGTCCCCGGCATATTCTTCAACCTGTTCGGCGGCGTGTTTGCCGACAAGCTGAACAAGCGCATGCTCGTTATGTCAACTCAGGCCATCAACGCCGGCCTGGTAGCCTTGCTGGGCCTCCTGAAACTGGTTGGCGTGGTGGAAGTATGGCACATCATGGTCATCGTTTTCCTGGCCGGCGCCGTGGAGGCCTTCGACACCCCGGCCCGTCAGGCCATCTACCCCCACCTCATCGACCGCAAAGTCATGATGAGCGCCGTCGCCCTCAACTCCTCTGTATGGTCCAGCACCCGCATCGTTTCCCCTGCTGTCGGCGGCTTTATCATCGCCGCCACCAACATCGAGACCTCTTTCTTTGTCGCCGCCGCCGGTTTCGCTGTTATGGCCGTGGTGATGCTGTTGCTGCAGGTGCCCCCAATACCCAGGGGCGGGCGGGGCAACCCTGCCCAGGACCTGATGGAGGGTCTGGGTTTCATCAGGAAGAATTCCATCTTCTCCTTCCTCATCACCATGACCTTCTTCAACAGCCTGCTGGGCATGTCCTACATCTTCATGATACCGGCCTTCGCCCAAAACCATTTGGACCTGGGCGCCGGCGGATACGGCACCCTGCTCAGCGCCAGCGGCGTCGGCTCCCTGCTTGTCACCATCTGGCTGGGTTCCCGCGGCAACGTCAACTCCAAGGGACCCTTCATCATCGCCGGGGCGCTGCTCTTTGGCCTGTCGCTCATAGCCTTCGGACTCACTTCCAAGTTCCTGGGCTACTATTACTTGGCCCTGGTAGTCCTCTTTGGCATCGGCGCCTTCACCTCCGCAGTCAACATTTCCATTCAGAGTTCCCTTCAAATGCTGGTGGCCGACGCCGTGCGAGGCCGGGTGATGGGGTTCTACGGCATGACTTGGAGCATCCAGCCCCTGGGGGGCATGCTGCTGGGAGGCTTGGCCAGCATCGCCGTGCTCGGTGCGCCCCTCGCCGTCGCCATAGGCGGCCTTGGAATCACCATCTTCGCCTTAGGCCCGGCCCTGCTGAACCCCAAAGTCCGCAACCTCGGCGCCCTCCTCACCCAAACCCAACCCGCGGTCGGAGCCACTTCATAAACGCCACCGGAACCACTTCACAAATCGGTAGGTACCGGCTGTCTGAACTCTGTTGCACTGTATCGCCGGGATGGAAAGATCGCAGAACAGCCCGGGATTGCCGCCCGGCAACATCCCGCACATAATAGACTTTCCCATGTTTTCTGTTTAAACATTGGTTCTATATTACCCGCTGACCGAGACTGTTGGGCCCGGCAAAAGCCAGCCCACATCAGTGAGGACAACTCGTGCTTTACATGAAGTCAGACAACCGTCTCGATGAGATTCCGAGCACGTCTCTCGGAGAAGAAGGCATTCTGGAGAGAAGGGACCTCCAACGAATTCTCCGGGACCAACCAGAAGTCATCGAGCACGGACTTTTCGTAGTTGACGAGGAGTTCAACAGTTGGACCGGAAGCGGCAGAAGCATTGACCTGCTGGGCATCGGGGAAGACGGCCGGCTGGTCGTCGTTGAACTCAAGCGCGGCAATACCGGCGAACACATGGAACTCCAGGCCATACGCTACGCCGCCATGGCCGCCAACATGACCTTGCAACAAATTATAGACGCCCATAGCCAATACCTGTTGACGCGCGGAATCGATGAAGATGCCGGAGAACGCGTCAGGAGCTTCCTGGCAGGTGATGATGACATCGAAGAACCTCAAGTTGAAACGGCGCGCCCCAGAATCCTGCTTGTTTCCGAGGACTTTTCGAAGGAAATAACGACCTCCGTGTTATGGCTGAACGAAGCCGGGTTGGACATTCGATGCGTCCGCCTTCGTGCCTATCGCCACGAAGAGGAAGTTCTCATAGACGTCGATCAGGTCATTCCCCTACCCGAGGCAGAAGAATATTTGGTGCGTGTCCGCGACCGGGATACTGAGGCCAAACGGCACCGGACTAGTTCTACAATTTCCTTCGAAGGCTCTGGCCATTTCGAAGATTCGATACCTGCTGCATCCAAGGAACACCAACCTCGCCTGAAGGAACTCCTGGAGTGGGCCAGATCCATTGAGGCGTCGAATCACGCCAGGCTCTTGACAACCACCGGGTCAAGTGGATTCGGCTTGTCGCTTCGAGTGCCGTCCCAACGCTCGGGCCTCATAAAAGTTGTTTACCCAAACGACGCACCGCCATATTTGACGCTGTACTGGACTGTAGTGCAGAGGCTAGCACCAAGAACACTCAATCTTTTGGAAGAGGCAGTTGGGGGAAGAATCGGGCCGAAAAGAGATGTTAAGGAGTTCGATTCGCGGTTCCTCGCCCTTGTGAAGCAGGCCTACGAGGAGGCCAAAGGCCAGCAGTTCCCGATGCAAGAATCGAACGAAATTGGATAGTTCTGCTCCTCACGGCTGAAGTAGTCTCTCAATTGACACCCACCCATACAGTTCTCACCGGCCAACCCGGTTGTCAGGAAGCACTGTTTTTAGGAAAAACGGGCCCCATCCCGACCCTCGGAGAAAACAATGGCCCGACAGTTGACGGCAATCATAGAAAGGGAGGGAGACGGCTATGTAGCCCTCTGCCCCGAGTTGGATATCGCCAGCCAGGGTGATACGGTGGACGAAGCCCGCAACAACTTGAAAGAGGCGTTGGAGCTGTTTTTTGAAACGGCTTCACCTGCGGAGGTCAAGGATCGTTTGCACGACGAAGTGTACGTAACTCGCGTAGAAATAACAGGTGGCTAGCCTCCGAACACCATAGGGATACAAACCCCAAACCCCCGCCGTTGACACCGCCCACCGTCCTAACTACACTCCCCCATATTCCCGCTGCCGCTTGAACAGGCCTGAGCTTTGTCTTTAGTCGATAAATACGCCCTCCTCCCCGCTGACATAGACGAAAAGAGCCTCCAGATGGTCGAGGAGTGCCTGGCCCCGTCCCTGCCCTTCAGCGAAGACGAACGCTCTGTGGTCCGCCGCATCGTCCGGGCCGAAGGCGACCCGGACATCGCCCGCAGCGTCCGCTTCAGCCCTGGAGCCCTGCAATCCGGCGTGTCCGCCCTGCGGTCCGGCGCGCCGGTGTTGACCGACGTGCGAATGGTGGAAGTAGGCATCTCCAAAGCTCTGCTCCGCCAGCAGGGCGCCGTCACCCACTGCCGCATCGACACCCCTGGAACCGCCGCCCGGGCCAAGCGGGAGAACACCACCAGGTCCGTGTCAGCCATCAGGGAACTGTCCCCGCTGCTGCAAAATTCGGTTGCTGCCATCGGCAACGCCCCCACCGCCTTGCTGGCCCTGCTGGACATCGCTGCGGAAGGCGGCCCCAAGCCCGCCCTGGTAGTGGGCATGCCCGTGGGCTTCGTCGCCTGCCCCGAATCCAAGGAGGAACTGGAGCGCAGCGGCCTGCCTTATATCACCGTCCAAGGCCGCCGGGGCGGCAGTTCCGCCGCCGCCGCAACCATCAACGCCCTTCTCATCCTGGCCGCTCAATTGGACGCATCATGACCAGAGACGACCTTCCTGCCAATAGCACCGGAACCTCCCGGCAATGGGGCGTGGTGCTGCTGGCCCACGGTAGCCAGAGGGGGTCCAGCCGCGCCGACTGCTCCTGCTGCTGGAAGGTCGACAACGGCAGCGCGCCGTCTTGGTGCCTCGGCTGCTCCAGCACCCCTCAAGGGCTTCAGCAAGCCACTTCCCTGCTCCAAGACGATTTGGGGGAGCAACAGGCTCGGGTCATCCTCTCCTGTTTGGAATTCATCGAGCCCCACCCGCCCCAAGCCTTGGAATTGCTCCAAGATCAAGGTCTCCGCAAGGCGGTTCTGCTGCCCTTCTTGCTGGGCAACGGGAAGCACGCCACCCTCGAACTTGACGAAATCCTGGAAGAAGCCCGCTCCGCCGCTCCCCGTCTTCAAGTCGTCCTCGCTCAAGGCCTGGGAGCTGAGCCGGAAATGGCCGAACTGGTCCTGGAACGCTTGGCTTCCATGCCGCCCCCGGCTCCGGCCGGTGCAACCTCCGGGCCCACCGGCGTGATGCTGGTGAAAGCGGGGACCAAGTCCCAGTACGACGACTGCCGCTGGCTCGCCGACCTGGGGCTAATGGTGGAAGCCCGGCTGGGCCCGGGCTTCGCCGTGGCCGTGGCCCAGTCCCACTACGGCGACCCCACTATGGAAGACGCCGCCTCCGAACTGATGCATCGCCGCGGGGTCTCCCGCATGGTGGTAGTGCCCTACATCTTCTTCCCCGGCATGATCCTGCGTCGCAACGTCCTGGGCGGCCTCAACCACTTGGAAGAGCTCTACCCTGGCCTGCCCATCACCGTGACGCCGCCATTGGGCATCGACAACCGGGTTATCTCGATTGCCGCTCAAAGGGTCCGCCAAGCCTGGGCCTCGGCTGACGCCTCCGGGTAAGTAGCCGCTACAGGAACTGTTCTACTCTTCGCCCCCCACCCCGGCCTTTTTGCCATCGCTGAGGAAAGGCGGCGGTTCGTTGAAGGACTCTCCCCTCGCTTCTGCTGCCGTTTTCCGTTCCCACCAAGCCCGCATTTCCTCTCGTGCCTCAATGGTAGAAGCCATCAAAGTCGGAGGCCCCATCGAGTGCCACGTATTCCGGTGCGCTCCGGCATCGCGCAGGAATCCCGGGAATCCCAAGTCACCTTCATACGCTGGCGATGCCGCGGGAGCGGGTTAGTAGCCGCCTCAATGCACGCATAATCCGTGTTAAACTGTGGTGCAGACCGGCATCCCATCCACGCCCGGCTATCGCTCCCATAACTCCCATGCCCGAAAGCGATTACAGTAAGCAGACCGTGAGAGGAAGGTCCCTTCGGACCGGTTACACCACCGGCTCCTGCTCCGCGGCTGCCGCAAAGGCAGCCGTTACCGCACTGCTCTCAGGACAGCCGGTCTCCGAGGTAACCATTCGGTTGCCTGTGGGCCGTGACGTTGCCTTCCAAGTGCACCGGTGCCAGTGGACGGAACAGCCCTCGGCCAAAAGCTCGGGCCGGGTTCTCTGCTCAGTGATAAAGGACGGGGGTGATGACCCCGACGTTACCCACGGCGCCGAAATCTGCGTCACGGCCTGGCAGTCTCCAAGCGGCGAGCCGGGAGTGCAGATCGCCGGTGGCCCCGGCGTAGGGACCGTCACCCGCCCTGGGACCGGCATCGAGGTCGGCCTGCCCGCCGTCACCCGGGTGCCCCGGCGCATGATCACCCAGTCGGTTCAGGAAGCAGCCGAAGCCCACCTAACCAATGCCAACGGCGAAAGCCCCACGGGATTCACCGTGGAAATCTCGGTGCCCGGCGGGGAAGAAATCGCCCTGAAGACCACCAACGCCCGCTTGGGGGTGCTGGGCGGCATCTCCATCCTGGGGAGCACCGGGATAGTCCAGCCCTACTCCACCGCCGCCTGGCGGGCCAGCGTTCACTTGGCCATCGACGTGGCCGCAACCAATCATATGTCCCACTTGGTCCTGTCCACCGGGACCCAGAGCGAGGCATTCGCCAAGAGGCTATTGGACCTGCCCGACATGGCCTACATCGAAGCAGGTATATTCAGCGGCCCTTCCCTGAAACGGTGCGTGCAGCGCGAGGTCAAGAGGGCCACCCATGTCGGCATGGTCGGCAAGCTGTCCAAGATGGCTATGGGCTACTTCGTCACCCACGTCGCCGGCAACCGGGTTGACACCGCTTTCCTGGCTGCGCTGGCCGAACAGTGCGGCGCCGGGCCCGAATTGCAGGATGAAATCCGTCAAGCCAGCAGCGCCCGGCACTTCCAGGAGATTGCCCAAGCCAACAGCATCCTCGAAGTCTTTCCCCTGATGTGCCGCATGGTCTGCGACGAAAGCCATAAGCTGCTGGGCGCCGACGCCGGCGCCTTGATCGTTGACACCTTGTGCTTCGACTTCGAAGGCAACCTATTAGGCCACGCATCCACCTCGCCTGAAGGAATTCCTCTGCTGGAGAAATCTGGCGCTGTTGGCGGTAGTTCTGGCCGCAATTCTGGCGAGGTCTCTGTCGATGGTTAGAGAAGTCCAGCCGTCAATCGGCTCCCTCGGGAAGACCCCGGCCTTGGGCCTCCATGACGACGACTTCCAGCAGCGCCGTCCCTTGAGAGGCCAGATTACCAAGAGAGAGGTTAGGGCGGTGGCCCTGCACTCCTTGGGCCTGCGCCGCGACAGCCTCGTTTGGGACGTCGGCTCCGGCACCGGTTCCGTTGCCATCGAAGCTGGTCTGATTGCAAGAGAAGGAAGAGTTCTGGCCATCGAACGCGACCCGGATAGCCTGCTCCTGCTGGAAAACAACGTGGCCCGGTTGAGTGCTGGCAACGTAGAAGTCGTTCCCGGAGAAGCGCCGGAGGTGTTCCCCCGCTTGGAGGATCCCGACGCTGTGTTCATCGGGGGCAGTGGCGGCAAGCTCAACGACATCTTGGACCAAGCCGCCCTCCGGCTCAAGCCCCGCGGCCGCATCGTCTTGAACATAGCCGCCCTGGAGCGGGCCCAGCAGGCCTACCATCGCGCAAGGGAACTCGGTTTATCCCCGGAAATGGTCATGGTCCATGCCGCCCGTGGCAAGGACATGGCCGACGGCACAGTTAGATTGGAATCACTGAACCCGGTGTTCGTAGTCACCGGACGCCGGGAGGACTAGCCAATGACAACAAGCAGCAACAGGACGGTTGGGTGCCTGTACGGCGTGGGCGTGGGTCCCGGCGACCCGGAACTCCTCACCCGCAAGGCCCTGCGCATACTCCAACAGACTCCCGTCATCTGCACCCCCCAGTCCGAGACCAGCGTCGACAGCTACGCTTTGGAAATCGTCAGGGAGTTCCTTGACCCCGGACGTCAGGAGACCATGCGGGTGACCTTCCCCACCGACGACTCCGAAGGTGCCGCCGGCGTATGGAGAAAGGCTGCCGACGACATCGCTCAGCGGTTGCTGCAGGGCCAGGACGTTGCCTTCATCACCGAGGGCGACCCCATGCTCTACAGCACCTTCGCCTACATTCTGCATGACATCGCCACCGCCCACCCCGAAATTCCCGTCGAAATCGTCCCGGGCGTCTCTTCTGTGATGGCCGCGGCCGCCAGTGCCGCCATACCCTTGGTCACCCACGGGCAGCGTCTGGCCATCCTGCCGGCCGTGTACGGCATCGACGACCTGCGGGAGGCCATTGCCAACTATGACACCATTGTCCTGATGAAGGTCAACCGTACTCTATTGTCCGCCCTGGCCAACTTGGAGAACTTGGGACTGGCCGGCAAGGGCATCTACGTGCGGCGGGCGTCAACCCCCCGGGAACGGGTGGTCAACGACCTCCGCCAACTCACCGACGAAGACCTCGACTACTTCTCCCTGTTGATCATCCGAAAGTAATTGCCGCATGCAGCGGCCTCAAGGGGTGTAATGACAAGTACGACAAGTACGAAAGGTAAGGTCTATATCATCGGGGGAGGCCCCGGTGACCCGGAGTTGCTGACTCTCAAGGCCAAGCGCATCATCGAGACTTCCGACGTGATTATCTACGCCGACTCCCTGGTGCATCCATCCATCGTGGAATTCGCCAAGCCCGGCGCCGAAGTTCACGGCAGCAAGACCCTTACCTTGGAACAGATTATGGAGGTCATGCTCGAAGCCGTGGCCGAGGGTAAGACCGTCGCCCGGATCCAAAGCGGTGACCCGGCCATTTACGGCGCCACCTTCGAACAGATGCGCCTCCTGGAAAAAGAAGGCGTCGACTACGAAGTCATCCCCGGCGTAAGCGCGGCCTTCGCCGCCGCTGCCGTACTGAAGGCAGAACTGACCGTGCCTGAGGTCTCTCAGACCGTGATAATGACCCGGGCCGAGGGCCGCATTTCCCTGCCTCCCGGCGAGCAACTGCGCGACCTGGCCGCCCACGGCTGCTCCCTGGTCATATTCCTAAGTATCACCCGCATGGCCCGCATCGTCCGGGAACTGACCGCCGCTGGCTACCCCAAGGACACCCCGGTGGCCGTCGTCTACCGTGTGGGCTGGCCCGAAGAGAAAATTATCCGTGGCGCCCTTTCCAACATCGCCAGAAAGGTCCGGGAAGCCAAGATAAACCTCCAAGCCCTCATCTTGGTCGGCCCCGCCTTGGACGAGTCCCTGACCAAGGACGCTGCCCAAAAGGATGGCGTTCCCGCCACTTCCCACCTCTATTCCAAGGACTACACCCATCTGTACCGGAAGGGACATCGCCGCAGGGCCAAGTCAGCTGCGTCCCCTGCCGCCAGCGCCTCTGCCGCCCCGGCAGGGGACTAGCCCCACGCCGCGGAACGGTCCATGACCCACACCGCCGTCGTCGCTATCTCCCGCCCCGGATCGGAGTTGGCCCGCGCGCTTTTGCCGCACCTCCACGGCGGGGCAACCCTGTTCCTCGACCAGCGTTTCGCCCTGGAGGGAGAACACTGCACCGTCTTTGATCTGCCGGCCGGCCCCTTGGTGCGGCGCCTTTTCGCCAGCCACCAAAGGCTGGTGCTCTTCATGCCAGTGGGCGCTGCCATACGGCTCCTGGCCCCGGAGTTGCAGCACAAGCACCGCGACCCTGCCGTGGTGTGCGTGGACGACGCCGGGCAGTTCGCCGTAAGCCTGCTGTCCGGTCACGTCGGCGGGGCCGACGACTTGGCGTTGCAAGTAGCCGGGGCCCTCGGCGGAGCACCTGTCATCACATCCGCCTCCCACGCCACCGGCAAGCTCGCCATCGATCTGTTGGGACGTGACTTCGGCTGGAAGCTGGAAGCCGGCCCGGTCACTGTGACCCGCGCCAGCGCCGCGATGATTAACGACGAGCCCGTCGGACTGTACCAGGGAACCGGTGAAACGGGCTGGTTGCCTGTTGCGAATCCCCTGCCCACCAACCTCACTGTGCACCCCACCTTGGAGGCCCTTGCCTCCTCCGGATGCGCCGCCGCCCTGCTGGTGTCCGACTCTTCAACAATCGCCGCCGAATACTCGGCCTTGGACCCCGAAACACCGGTCGTGGTCTACCGCCCTCCTTCCTTGGTGGCCGGCATGGGCTGCCGGCGGGGTGCTTCCCTGGAAGAACTGGAAGGGTTGTTAAAGGGCGCCTTTGAACAAAATGGCCTATCCCTCCAGTGTTTGAGCTGCGTCGCAAGCGCCGAAATCAAGAAGGACGAACCGGGCCTTCTGGAGCTCGCCCGGAAGTTTGAAGTCCATCTCCGTTGCTTCAGCATCGACGACCTCAACGGCGTATTTGAGGATACGCCGGAAGAACTCCCTGTGCCCGCTGGCTTGGCACAACAACGTGAACGGGGATTCCCTGCCACCCCATCGAACACACCCCGCCGGCTGGCCGGTGTATGGGGTGTGGCCGAGCCCGCCGCTCTCCTTGCCTCGGGAAGCACACGCCTCCTCGTTGCCAAGCAGAAGTCCGCCTCCGCCACCGTTGCCGTGGCCCGCCGGGTGTACGCTTGATCCTGCCCCGCAAGTCTCTGCCCATCGCCCTGCCGTCGGAAGCACGACTGAGGGACGGGCGATGAGCGGCGCCCTCTACCTGGTGGGGTTGGGCCCCGGCGGGGCCGGGTTCCTGTTGCCCCAAGCTGCCAACGCCATTCGGGACAGTGACGCTATCGTCGGTTTCCGGGGCTACGTCGATCAGGCCATAGGACTGTTGCCCGAACTGTTCCAAGGCAAGGAAGTATCGTCAATGGAACTGGGGCAGGAAATGGAGCGGGCAGCCAAGGCTGTGGACCTCGCATCTTCCGGCCGCACTGTAGCCGTGTTGTCCTCCGGAGACCCCGGCATCTACGGAATGTCCGGCCCCGTCTTCCAAGTGCTGGCGGACCGGGGGTGGGACGGTGAAAATCCCCGAGTGGAAACGGTTCCCGGAGTTTCGGCAATGCAGGCCGCCGCCGCCCTCCTGGGTTCCCCCCTGATGCAAGACTTCTGCGCCATCAGCCTCAGCGACCTCATGACCCCCTGGCACGCCATCCGCCGGCGTCTGGAAGCCGCCGCTGTGGGCGACTTCGTGGTCGCCCTCTACAACCCCCGCAGCCAGCGGCGCCAATGGCAGTTGCTGGAAGCCCGCCGCATCCTCTTGGAGCACCGCTCCCCGGATACCCCGGTGGGCATCGTGAGGGACGCCTCCCGTCCCGGCCAGCAGGCCACCGTCACCGACCTGGCGGGCTTGGAGGAACACTGCCCCTCGGTAGACATGGTAACCACCGTGGTCGTGGGCAACTCCACGTCCTACGTCCACCAAGGCCGGATAATCACCCCCCGGGGCTACGAACAAAGAATCTGGGAGAGTTCAGGCTAAACTCCGCAGCCAGTTCACTAACTATTTCGCCTCCGGTAACGAGTAACGCAGATTCGCAGCGATGGGGCTACCCCTTCCGCCTTGAAGCCTCATAGCATTCAATGTACTTCTCCATCGGCGTTCGGGCTACTGCCTCCCCCACCAACTCGATGGGCAGGTCGTCCAGCTTCTTGAACCGTACGCAGCACTTGCCCATGTTCAGCTTCTTGCCCGTCGCCCTGTACCTGTCCAGAAACCATTCCTCGGTCTCGGTGTCTGCATAGACGCCCATCAAGTACACCGACATGTAGTTCTTCTGTGAAGCCAGGGAGGCGAATACCAAGGGCTGCCCGTTGTAGGTCTTGGGGTATGTTTCCAGCGGGATGACGTAGCTGATCATCCCGTGCTGCATCGTCTCACGGTAACCATCTGGGAGGTTACCGAGAATCGCTTGGCGCACCGTGGTCACCGCCTCCCGCCGCTCCCCCGGCAGTTCCTCCAAGTACTCCTCTACCGTTGCCGCTGCGCTGTGAACCAAGTCATTCACCCCATCGAGACTCGGAGGTTTCTCTGGGCCTCCGTCTAGGGGGCCCCGCTGGTCAACCGGGGCGCCACCTCTTCGCCGAATAGCTTTATGGATGCGCTCAGCCTGTCCCGGGGAATCTTGCCGCCCACGTTGGGAATCATGATCACCCCGGACAGCCCCAATTCATCAATGATTTCCTGTAGCCGCTGGGTCACCGAGTCCGGAGTCCCGTAGGCCAACCGGTCCCGCAGCACCGCTTCGTATTCCGTATTCACGGTAGCCTGCGACGACCCGGGTCCCTGCTCGTCCACCCACGTCTGGGCCTGCTGAGTTGGGGCCCCCTGCATCCTGTCATAGAAGAAAAGCGTGCTCTCCTTGGGGTCAGACATGGCGTGGCCCATGTCTTCGGCCACGTAGGTGCCTATACGCAGCATCACGTCCCCCTTGCCGGGATGTCCCTCCTCCACCCAAGCGTCACGGTACTCCGATATAGCCTGTCCCAAGTCTGAAACCGACGATCGCCCAATGCCGACAAATATCGGCATCCCCAGCTTGCCCATGGCCGCGTATGTCTCCCGGCTTGTGGCGGCGTACCGCAACGGCGGGTAAGGCTTCTGGTAGGGCTTGGGCACCAAGTGCACGTCCCGGAAAGTATAGTAATGCCCCTCGTAGGAGAACTGTTCCTGGGTCCAAGCCAGCTTCATCACGTCGAAAAACTCGTTGAACCGGTCCCGGCTCTCCGAGTAGGGAATGTCGTAACCGGAATAGGACCACGGCAGCCCGCTGCGTCCAATCCCCAAGTCCAGCCGTCCCTGGCTGATGTTGTCAATGGTGGCCACCTCTTCCGCCATTCTCACCGGGTGCCCCAAGGGCAGCACCAAGACCGCCGTGCCAATCCGGAGGCGGCTGGTCCTGGCCGCTATAGCGGTGGCTATGATTAACGGTGACGCCACCACTGAAGGCACCGGCCTGACCCCGTTGGGAGGAGCAAAGTGCCGTTCCGCCAGCCAAACACCGTCAAAGCCCCACTGTTCGGCGTTGTACGCCGTGGTGAAAACGTCTTCGAACGCCTCTTCCTGCGATCTGTTCTCCTGGTAGTCGCACTCCATCATCAACCCTATGTGCATTCGGATCCTCCAACATTGTCAGGCCGGCGCACTCCACTGGCGGGCCGGACTGCGATTGCCCGGTTCCGCCCCAGTTCGTATCCGGTGGCCTGCTCTAACCGGCATTTGTTTGCATCTGGAAATTATAGTCCTGTCGTACAATTGATACCAGCTTTGAAATCCTTGGCAAAGACCTCCCAAGAGAAGCAGAAGTGAACGCCGACAGCTACGCCATACTCACCAAGGAACTAGTAAGGGACTTCGGCTCCAACCGCGCCGTCAACGGCGTCGACTTGGCCGTGGAGTGGGGAGAGGTTTTCGGTTTCCTGGGGCCCAACGGCGCCGGCAAGACCACCGTTATCCGCATGCTCATCACCCTGTTGGCCCCCACCTCCGGGCAGCTCCAAGTTGCCGGGTACGACGTCGTTCGCCAGCCTGAAGAGGTCCGCCTCCGCATCGGGGCCGCCCTCCAGGAAGCCGCCTTGGACGGCAAGCAGACCGGGCGCGAGCTCCTGCGCTTGCAGGGCAAGCTCTACGGCCTTCCCGGCAAGACCGTAAACCGGCGTATCGCCGACCTCTCCGGCTTGGTCGACATCGGCGGCGCCATGGACCGTATGATTGGCACCTATTCCGGAGGCATGAAGCGCCGGCTCGACCTGGCGGCGGCCTTGGTGCATAACCCGCAAGTCCTGTTCCTAGACGAACCCACCACCGGCCTCGACCCCATCAGCCGGGCTCGAATCTGGGAAGAGATTCAAAACATCAATCAAGCCTTGGGTGTCACCATCTTCCTCACCACCCAGTATTTGGAAGAGGCCGACGCACTGGCCCACCGGGTGGGAATCATCGACAGGGGGGGTCTTGCAGCTCAAGGCACTCCCTCCGATCTGAAGCGTGCCCGGGGATCAGACCTGATTGTGGTAAAGGTCGAAGGGCCGCCCGAGGAGGCTCGGGAGGCCCTTGAAAGTATCCCTAAGGTTTCCGGCGTGGAAGTTCATGGTCAGGAACTGCTGGTCAGCGCAGCCAACGGCGCCGCGCTCATCAGTTCGGTAGCCCTGGCCTTGGACCACCGGGGCGTGGCGGTACAGGAGCTTACGCTACGTACCCCAACTCTGGACGACGTGTTCCTCCAAGTCACCGGAGGACGGCTGGGAGACGTGGAAGCGGGATTGGGCGGTCAGCCGGACTGAATTACTTACATGAATTACTTACAATAGAGGGCAGGACAATGGCTTTGGCATCCGAAGCGGCGGGCTCGCTGGCCCGTCGGGGCAATTTTATCCGGAACACCGCCGCGGTGGCAGAAAGGGCGTTGCGTTCCGTCCTGCGGGACACCGAGGTGACCGTCCCGGCCCTGGTCATACCGGTGTTCATGTACGTGGTGACCGTGGGGGCGTTGAAGGACGTGGCCGAGGCCATCCCCGGCTTGGACTACCTCGCTTTCCAGTTGCCGGTGGCGGTCCTCTTCGCCGTAACCGGTGTGTCCAGGGCAATCACCGTGGTCACCGACATCCAGAGCGGCTACTTCGACCGTCTGGTGATAAGCCCGGTCAACCGCTTGGCCCTTCTGCTGGGGCTCATGGTCGCCGACTTCGCCTTGGTCTTCGCCCTTACCATCCCGGTGCTGATAATGGGATTTATCGTCGGCATCAGCTTCGAGACTGGGGTCCCGGGCATCCTGCTGTTCATGTTCTTGAGCGGGCTATGGGGCCTGATCTTTGCCGGTTTTCCCTATGCCATCGCCCTCAAGACCGGCAACCCCGCCGCCGTGAACATCAGCTTTTTGCTGTTCTTCCCATTCCTGTTCATGACTACCCTTTTCGTCCCAAAGGAGGCCATGACCGGCTGGTTTGGCACTGTGGCTGACTACAATCCTGTCACTTACCTTCTGGCTGCCCTTCGTTCCCTCGTTTCAGTAGGCTGGGAACCCCTAACCTTGTTAAAGGGCGTGGCCAGCATTTTCGGCGTAGGCGTGGTCAGCCTCGGCTTGGCTCTGGCCGCCCTCAAGGGCCGCGCCACCCGGAAGTAGCCCTTGACTCCCTCCCGCCAAGTCTGAATCGGTGAGTCCGGCGGGCCTGGAACCCTAGCTGCTTCCCAGGAACACCTGGGTCAGTATGTCGGTGTCCCGCACCGATTGGGGCGTGCCGTCGTGTACCACCTGCCCCTTGTCCAGTACGTATGCCCGGTCCACTATGTCCAGTACTCCCTTGATGTTGTGTTCCACCACCATGATGGTGGTCTGAAGACGGTCGCTGATTTCGGCGATCTTTTGGAAAACCTCTTTGACCACTATCGGGGCCAATCCCAAGGTTGGCTCGTCCAGCAGCAGCACTTCCGGGGCCGCCATCAGCCCCCGGCCTAGGGCCAGCATCTGCTGTTGACCGCCCGACATCTGGCTCGCCATGTCCCGTCGCTTCTCGTAAAGTACCGGGAACAGTTCCATGACTGAGTCCAGGCGCCGCTGCTTTTCTTCTCTGTCATCTAGGTACAAGCATCCCATCTCCAGGTTCTCCGCAATTGAGAGATGGGTGAAGACCCGCCGGCCCTGGGGGACGAAGGCAATGCCTTCCTTCACTATCAGGTGGGTGGCCGTCGCCAAGGGCGCCTCTCGCCAATACACCGTGCCGCCCACCACTGGAGCCAGCCCCATGACTGCCTTGAGCACCGTGGACTTGCCTGCCCCGTTCGGTCCCATCACCGCCACGATCTCGCCCTTTTCCACGCCCGCCGACACCTTTTCCAATGCAACTACCGCCCCGTAGTGCACCGATATGTCAACCAACTCCAATAGCATGGGTTTGGCCTGCTCTCCTTCTCTTCCGCTCCTGGGATTCTTGCGGGAACTACCAGCTTAGAGTCCCAAGTAAGCCTCGATTACCTCTTCGCTGCTCAGCACCCGCTCCACGTCCCCCGCTGCTAAGAGGGTCCCGCTGTCCAAGACCACAATCCGGTCCGACAGTTCCCTCACCAACTCCATGTTGTGGGACACGAAAATTATCGTCTTTCCCTCCGCCCTCATCTGTTTCATTATTTCTTTGACCCTTTCCACCATCTGCGGAAAGAGCCCAGCGTAGGGCTCGTCAAAGAGGAAGGTCTGCACGTCCAGCGCCATGGCCCGGCCTATTTCCACCAACTTCCTCTGTCCGTAGGAAAGGTCTTCGGCCAGCGAGTCCCGTTTCTCCCACATCCCTACGTTTTCCAGGATTCTCTGGGCCTCTTCCCGGTAGTGGGCCTTGCCCCTTTCCAGCAGTGAGGACACCAGCCCCCGCTTGGTCAGCACCACCATTATGTTGTCCCAAACGCTTATCTGGTTGAACAGCCTCACTTCCTGGAACGTGCGGGTCAGGCCGTGTTCCGGGCTTTCGTAGGGTTTCACTATCTTGAGGCCGACACCGTCGATTATGACCATCCCGTCGTCCAAGGGCAGGACGCCGCTCAGCAGGTTTACCAGCGTCGATTTCCCGGAGCCGTTGGGCCCCACTATGCTGGTCGTGCCCTCCCGTGGAATGGAAATAGTCAGTTCGTCAATGGCCTTGACCGCGCCGAAATGCTTCGAAATTCCGGCCGTTTCCAAGGCGAAGGTCTGTTGTCCTCCGGAGCCGGCTTGTCTCATAGCTTGTATCTCCCCACCAAGCCCTGGGGCCGGTATAGCATCAGCAGCACCAGGAGAATCCCCAGCACCACTTGCCGGGCCTGTCCAACGTACTCCGTGGGTAAGAAGGGCAGAAAACGCATCCCCTCTTCCAACAGCACAAATGCCATTGCCCCCAGCAACGAACCCCGGATGGAGGCCAGCCCTCCCAGGATGACTATCGACACCAGCAGCACCGATTCCAGGAGAATAAAAGAGTTGGGATCGATGAAGCTGGTCCAACTGGCGAACAACCCCCCGGCCAAGCCCGCCATCATCGCCGATATAACCCAGACGGCCAGCTTGTAATGCGTTGCCCGGTAGCCGAACACCTCTATGGCCTGCTCGTCCTCCCGTATGGCGGTAAGCACCCGTCCGAACGATGAAGACACTAAGAACCACGCCACCACGATTATCACCGCCAGGAAAACCAGCGCCAATATCAGGAACTCCAGCTCTCCGCTCAGGGTCCAGTCCCCGATGACCGGTGGGGCAATCTCGTGAATGCCAAACGCTCCCCGGGTCAGACCCCTCCAGTTGAGGAAAACGTTGAAGGCGATAATCGCGAACCCGAAGGACACCAACACGTAGATATCGTCCCGGAACCGGTTGAAAACAACCCCAACCAATACCGCCACCAAGCCGGCGGATAAAGCGCTGATGGGCAGGGCAGCGAAGAAGGGCCACCCGTAGGTGGCCAGTGCCTCGGTGCGCAACTGCTCGTAGGCCGGGTCCGACGTCAGGATGGCCATAGCATAGGCCCCGATGCCAAAAAAGCCGATGTGCCCCACCGACAGCAACCCGGTGAACCCCAGCACCAAGTTCAGGCTTATTGCCAGTATTGCCCAGATGGCAAAAACTGTGGCTATGGTGATGGCAAACCCCATCCCCTGCCACAACATGAAGGCTAGTGCCCAAGCAATGACAAACAGGTTCGCCCACAGCTCTATGTTCCTGCCCTGGCCGCGCAGCACCTCACGCGGGTCCCGGGCCAACCTTGTCAGGCCGTCTGCGAATTGTGAAATCATCGCCCCGTCTGTTCCGCCGCGCTCTCTATTTCCGGGGCAGCAGCCCCTTGGGCCAGAAGGAAAGGAACAGGATGAGCAGGATGAACGATATGGCGTCCTTCCATTCGCCGGTGAGGTCCCAGATGCCGAACTGTTCCAATAACCCCAGTACGAAGCCGCCCACAATGGCGCCGTACAAGTTGCCAATTCCCCCCACCACTGAAGCTATCCATCCCTTCAACAGTAACAGCAGCCCCATTTTCGGCTGTATTGCCGTGTCGTGGCCGCTTAGTAGGCCGGCCGCCGCGGCGTAGAAAGCCCCGATGAAAAACACCACCGCTATGATCACCGTGGTGTTTATCCCCACTACCTTGGACACCTCTTCGTCGTCTCCAATCGCCCGCACTGCCCGGCCGAAGGGAGTCTTTTGCAGCAGCACCCACAAGCCGGCGAATCCCACCAATGCAACCCCGATCGTGAAAATGTTGAACCCCTTGATGAACGCCCCGCCCAATACCCAGGACTCACTGCCGAAGGCCGTCGGCAGCGGCCGGGGTGCGCTTTCAAAGACTATCGAGACGAAGGCGGTGATGCTGAGCAGGATTCCAAGGGAGGCCACCAGCATTATCAAGGGAGAACGGGCCCTCTCCCTCATGTACACGTACAGCCCCCGGTACAGGGCCAATCCCACGCATCCGGCCAGCAGGCACGACACCAGCCAGCTAAGGTAGAGGTTCGCATCCGGCGCTCCGCTCAGGAGCAGTCCGCAGTAGGCCCCCAGTACTGCTCCCGCCAGCGCTGTAATGGCTGCAAAGGGGAGTCGAAGGGCGCCGGGAAGCACCGGGCGGAATATCCGGTAAATGGCCCAGCCGGCGGCCGTGGCGACTGCAACGCCGGCCGCCGGGCTCAATAGCAGGTACAACTCCTCGGGAAAGGCCAGCGCCACTCCCGTATATGCGCCCATTCCACCGGCCACGGTGGCCCCGGCGGCTTTGAGAGCCGTGGGATTGAACCTCTCCCGTAACCTGTCGTAGAGGCCGGCCTGCAGCGCCCAAGCCGTAACACCCGCCACGACCAAGGCGAACACAATATTGACGGCTACGCTGTTTACGTCATAGCGGCTGTACAGCGGGTCCGAGGACCTGAGGTAGAAGACGCCGTAAGCGCCCAGTGCCGCCGCAGCCCCATAGTACAGGTCGAAGAACCAGACCGTGCTGTACACGATGGTGAATCCCATCGCCAGCAGGGCGTAAACCGCCCCTACGGCCAGCCCGTTGTATGTGAACTGCAGCGCCTGCTCGGGAGACTGGGTTATCTTCCAGCAGATGTACGCCGCAATGAACAAGGCCAGGACAATGGCTAACGCCCTGCCCCGACCCTGCAAATACCTAGTCACAGTGGGCCATTCCCACGCGCTGCCAAGAGACTTGGCCCGCTTATTCTATGGGGGCCGGGCCCAGTATCTCGTAACCCTGGTTGTCCTCCGTGCGTTCCGCCAAGGGCAGGACCTCCACAACCACGTTGGAAAGACCGGTGACCTCGCCATTGTTGTCAAAGCTGTAGTTGTCGCCGATGGTGCCGCTCCAAGTTATGCCGTACAGGCAGTCCCGCATCCCGTCGGCGTCCTGGTCGTCATCGGTCGCCTTCAGGCACTCTGCGGTGATATAAACGTCGTCGTAGGCCGAGCCCAAGTACCACGGCAACGTCACGTAATCGTACCGCTCCCTGAAGTTCGCCAGCACCTCCTGTCCCTTGGTGTTGGCCGGGTCGAGTTCAGCGGTGATCGCCTTCAGCCCCGTGGCCGCATCGCCGGCAACCTCTAAGGCAGTTGCCCCGACGGGAACAATCTCCGAGTAAAGCTTGCCCTCGTAGCCAAGTTCCCTCAGTTGCTTCACCACGGTTCCCCCGGAGAATTCCGCTTGGGCGGCTATGTGAATCCCCTCGGGATTGGCGCTTAGCAGCTTGGTCAGTTGACTCCGGAAGTCCGTAACGTCCGAGGCATACCGCTCCTCGGCAACCAGCTCCCCGCCCCGTTTCTCGAATTGCTCCACCGTCGTCCGCCGCACTCCCTCGGCATAGTCCGTCGCCTCGGTGATCGTGGCCAGGGTGCGGACGCCGTCGGCCCACATCACGTTGCCTGTGTCGATGCCCAGCTGAAGGTCGCTCATTGCCGTGCGGAAAATATAGTCTCCCGCGTTGGCAATATCCGGGTTGGTGGCCAATCCGGAGAACATCACTACCCCGTCTTCCTCAGCCAAGGGCGCTGCCCCCAGCATGGCCCCGCTGCACGAGGTGCCCAGAATAATCTTGACCCCGTCCACGTCCGTAAGCTTGCGGTAGGCAGTAATAGCGTCCTGGGCGTTGCACTTGGAGTCTTCGACTATTAGCTCCAACATGCGCCCGTTGATGCCGCCCGCAGCGTTTATCTCTTCCGCAGCCATCTGCTTTGCCTGGTTCGCCACCGTGCCATAGGTCTCGCCGGGGCCCGTCAGGGATTCCATTACCCCAATCCGCAAGGGTTCCGCCGGCGGCTCGGTAGGTACTGCAGTTGGCGCTTCAGTCGGTCGCTCCGTGGGAGCAGGGGTCGGCTCTGCGCCGCAGGCGGCCGCCGCCAGCGTCAGTATCGCCAAGAGGCCCAGAATCAGGAAATACGTCCCAAATCGTTTTACCATAAAGCCCACGTCCTCTACTGGAGATGTTTGCATACTGGAATCTATACGCTTTCGTTGCAGCAGTCAACGATTATTTACCACGCGTGACAAGGTATTTTCCCATGGCCCCAAACCGTTAATGGCGGATCCTGTCCGTGTAGCCCTTGTTTGCGATATTTGAGGGCAGCGCATATATTACGGCCACTCTATCACCCTTCCGGGATGCTGCAATGCCCTACTACCCCAGCGACGAACAAATCCCTGCCAACGGCCTCAGCTTCCACTGCCGGGACTGGGGAGGCTCCGGGCAACCCTTGTTGTTGCTCCACGGCCTGGCCTCCACCTGCTATATCTGGGAAGAGGTTGCCCCGATACTGTCCCGGGACTTTCGCGTAGTGGCCGTGGACCAAAGAGGACACGGCGACAGCGCCAAGCCGGACGAAGGCTACGACTTCGCCACCGTCGTCCAAGATGCCATCGGAATACTGAAAGCCAAGAATCTGGAAAACCCTGTAGTCGTGGGCCATTCCTGGGGCGCCGATGTTGCCTTGGAACTTGCAGCCGCTCATCCGGGACTGGTCAGCGGCATCTGCCTCGTGGATGGCGGCACCATCGAACCCTCTGCTCGGTACCCAACCTTGGACGAAGCCCGTGAGCAGATGGCCCCGCCTGTCTTTGTCGGCATGACCTTGGAGGCCTTCCGGGAAAGAATCCGCCCTCGTACCGAGGAGTTCGGCCCCGCTTTCGAGCGTATGGTTCTCGCCAACTTCGAGACCTTGGGAGACGGGACCATCCGCGCCAAGCTGTCCCGGGAGAACCACATTCGCATCATCGAGGCCCTCTGGGACCACCACCCGCCCCAGTTGTTCCCCAAGCTGCAATGCCCCGTGCTGATGATGCCGGCCCGCCAGCGGGACCCCCAGGGAGAGACCCGCGCCCTGCAGCGGGCGGAGACCATGGCCGCCGCCCAAAGACTCATACCCAATTCCAAGGTCGTATGGCTCGAAGACAGCATCCATGACGTCCCCGTTCAACGCCCGGAACTCGTAGCCCAAGTAATCCGTGACCACCTCCAGTCGGGCTTCTTCGGTTAGGGCGCGGTCCACCGGGCGGCAGCGACTAAACCTGGGGCGCGAGCCCCATCCTTTCTCCCCGCTGTACCCCCAGCCGGTTTTACGATAAATTAGCACCAGCCCGCAACAGCGCCTGATGCGGCAACTCCGTTGGAACGACAGCCCCTTGGCAGGAACCCCAATGGCCCAAGCGCCCCTGTTTCCCGTAACCGTAGTAGGAAGCTGGCCCCGCTCGACGGAACTGGTTCGGGCCCTGCGCCGGAAGGAGGCGGGGGAGATTTCCTTGGACGAATTTAACGCCGCGGCCGATGGGGAGGTGCTGGCCTGCATCCGTGCCCAGGAAGAGGCGGGAGTGGACATTATCAGCGACGGCGAGCAGCGGCGCGACAACTTCTACTCCTTTGCCGTGGACAAGCTCACCGGAATGCAGTTGATGAAGGTGTCGGAACTGCTGGACTACTCCAGGGACCGCGCCCGCATGGAAGAGGTGTTGCGGGCCCTCGACGTTCCCTCCTTCGCCATCAAGAGTCCCATCGTGGTGGACGTCATCGGCAAGCGCCAGGGTCTTGCCTTGGACGAACTGGCCTTTATGCGGGAACACACCGACCGTCAGATTAAAATCCCGTTGCCCGGCCCCTACATGCTGACCCGCTCCAGTTGGTTCGAGGGGCTGTCCGACCGGGTTTACCCCAACCCGGAAGACTTGGCCAAGGACGTAGTTGCCATCCTCCGTGAGGAGATAGTCGCCCTCCGGGATGGGGGTTGCGACTTTGTCCAGTTGGATGAGCCTATCCTGAGCCAAGTGGTGTTCGGCGAGGAAAGCACCGAGACCTTCATGTGTGCCGCCCTGCCCAACCGCCGGGACCCCACCGACGAGTTGGAGTTCGCCGTCAGGCTGATGAACGAGACCATGGAAGGCATCACCGGCATCAAGACCGGCGTCCACGTCTGCCGCGGCAATTGGAGCCGCCGGGAAGACGTGCTGCTCACCGGCAACTACGGACCGATGCTGCCCTACTTGGTGCAAATGAACATCGACCAACTGGTCCTGGAGTGCGCCACACCCCGGGCCGGCGAGATGGAAGTCTTCAAAGAGTACCGCAACGAGAAGGAGATAGGCTTGGGTGTGGTCAATCCCCGCACCGACGAGGTGGAACCCCCGGAGCAGATAGTCCAGCGGGTCAGGGAGCTACTGCAGTATTTCGACCCGCAAAACATTTACCTAAACCCCGACTGCGGCTTCGGCACCTTCGCCGAGCGGAACGTCAATAGCCACGAAATGGCCGCCAAGAAGATGCGTGTAATTGCCGAGGCCGCCGGGCAACTGCGGTCGGAATTCGGTTAATCTGGTCTGGGTTGGTTGGGGAGACAAACCCCCCATGGCCCGGCCACATCAGGAACATCAACCGGCAACCAATTAACCGGCATCTAGGAGTTTGACATGGCGAAAGAGCGAGACCTGAATGGCCTCCCCCGGGAAAAGCTGGCCGAAGTGCTGGACTCCTTTCGGGACCCCGACGTTTTCAACGCCGTGACCGGCCCCTGGAAGTCCCGAGTGGTTTGGCAGGACGGTATGCGTGCCCGTGCCTACATGCGGAACCACCAAGTGGACATGGACGAACCCGGCGACCTCACCGCCACCGACGTCGCCGCCAGCGCCCACGAGCAACTCCTGTCCGCCATTGGCAGTTGCATGACCGTCGGCTTTGTCGTGAACGCCACCAAGCAGGGCGTGCGCATCCACGACCTGGAAATCGCCGTGGAAGGTTACTTCGACAATATCCGCAAGTGGGCCGGTGTCGAGGACGAGGGAAATCCCGGCTATGGCCGTATCTCCGCCAAGTGCTTCGTCCGGGCCGACGCCGACGAAGCCACCCTTCGCGAAATCTGGCGCTTGGCCGTCGAAGGCTCCCCCGTAACCCAGTCCGTGGCCAATCCCACCTCCGTAGAGACCGACTTTGAGATGGTCGGCTGACGGCTGCATCGATGGCCGTCCTCGTAACTGCTGACTGGGTCTCCGAACGCATCGGGCGCCCGGACGCGCTGGTGACCGACCCCCGGTCCGCCATGCGCTACCTCATGGGTCACCTGCGGGGCGCAGTCAACGTTCCCTTCAAGAAGCTGCAGGGCCGTGACGGGCGCCTCGGTCCTCCCGAGCAACTGGCCGCCGCTTTTGGCGAAGCAGGCCTGGGCGATGGCGTCACTCCGGTCCTCTACGACCACCAAGATGGGCGCAACGCCGCCATGGCCGCCTGGGTCCTGGAATACTTGGGCCGGGACGATGTCCATATCATGGACCTGCGTTTCGAAGACTGGAAAGAACAGGGCCGCGAGGTGCTCTACCGTCCCGTTATCCCCCAGCCCAGGTCCTTTGCTCCTCGCCTGGACCCTTCCGTACGCGCTACCCTTGAAGACGCTGCCAGCCCTGGCCCAGCCAAGCTCCTCGACACCCGCTCCGTCGAGGAGTTCCAAGGCCAAGCCGAAATTGACCCCCGCCCCGGCCACATACCGGGAGCAGTCAACCTGCCCCACACTGGACTGGCCGGTTCCAACGGCAAGCTGCTCATCGCCCCGGACCTGCTCCGTCAGCGCCTGTCCGGCCTTGGAATCACCCCCTCCGATCCGGTGGTTGCCTACTGCCGCAGCGGCATCCGCGCCTCCCTGGCCTACCTGGCCCTGAAGCAGGCCGGCTACGATGCCCGCCTCTACGACGGCTCCTACGCCGAGTGGATGGACAGCGGCCAGCCCGTAGAACCCTGACCCCCACCCATCTCTGACCTGGACCGAATCATGACCCAACTCGGCGCAGACCCCAGCCTGGCCGTCGTAACCGGCGCTTTCAGCTACACCGGCAAGTACATCGCCCGGCGTCTGCTGGAGCAGGGCATAGCCGTGAAAACCCTGACCGGCCACCCCAACCGGTCGGACCCCTTCGGCGGCCGGGTGGCAACGGCCCCCTTGGACTTTTCCAACCCCGGCCGGCTCGCTCGGTCGCTGGAGGGGGCCCATGTCCTCTTCAACACCTACTGGGTGCGCTTTCCCCGTGGACAGACCACCTTCGAGCGGGCCGTGGAGAATTCCACCATTCTGTTCCAAGCCGCCAAGCAAGCCGGCGTCGGCAGGATAGTCCACGTATCCATTACCAACGCCTCATCTCGGTCCGGTCTGGGCTACTTCCGCGGCAAAGGACAGGTGGAAGAGAACCTGGAGGCTCTGGGAGTCCCCCATACCATCCTCAGGCCGGCGCTGGTATTCGGCGACGAGGACATTCTACTCAACAACATGGCTTGGGCCCTGCGCCGCTTCCCCGTCTTTCCCCTCCCCGGCAGGGGCGGCTATCCGGTGCGGCCGGTGTACGTCGACGACCTGGCCGCCCTGGCAGTGGGCTCCGCCTTCAGCAGCGGCAACGCCGTCGTCGACGCCGTTGGCCCGGAGACCTACACCTTCGAGGCCCTGCTGCGCCTGCTGACCGAGGCCCTGGGAGTCCCGACAAGGCTTGCTCCAACGCCCCCACCCCTGGCCCTGAACATGACCCGGCTCATCGGCCTCTTTACCCGTGACGTAGTGCTCACCCGCGACGAAATAGAAGGCCTGACCGCCGGGCTGCTGGACTCCGATGCTCCGCCCACCGGCGAGACCAGCCTGCGGACCTGGATTCAAGACAACGCCGAAACCCTGGGCCGCACCTACGCCTCCGAAGTAGACCGCCACTACCGCCCCTGACCCCGTCCCCCAGCCCCAACCTCACCCTGGGCCAATCCCAATGGACCAGACCCTTCCCATGCCGTCGTTCCGAACGCCCTTGGGCGAGCCGGAATCCTCCAATAGGGGAGCGGCCAACGCACCGAAGCCCGTACTGCGGTAAGCGGCTCGGCTCCCAAGCCTGCCTTCGGACGCATAGGGGCCCGGCGGTCTCGGTTGTACCGCGGTTAGGCCGTCCCCCCACTGGCTTCAGCTTCCGTCCCCTCCGCCTCGGCTGCAGTCCTCTCCGCCCGGGCGCGCCGCCACCGCCGGCGCCACAGCCACCAAGCCACGCCGGCAACAATCCACACCGGGCTGAATATCAGCAGCCAGATCAAAGCGATGAACAGCACCTGCACCACCGCGGTAAATGCGCGGACGCCATCCTTGAAGGCCCCGCCCACTTCCAGCCCGCCCACCACGAACCCTGGCTCCTCCTCGACCCAGACCAGTATTTCCCCGGACTCCCTCACTTCCCCCACCTCAGAGTCGGCGATTACGGTGAGGACCGCCCCGTACGGTTCCGACCGGTAGTCCTGGTAAACGTGGCTGGCCGCCGCCCGTGTCTCCTCCGGAGCCAAGGCATTTTCGACGGGCGCCGAACCGTCCCCGGGGTCCCATTCAAACCGCACGTTCTTTAACCCTGCCGGCCTGGTGAACGAGCCCGAGAACTTGACCTCGCTTCCCTGCCGCACCCTCTGGTGGTCCCCGGCGAACACCTCCACTTTGGGGACCTCCAGCACCGTCAGGGTCAGGCTGTCCTCGCCCTTTGCGATACCGGCCTCGCCGGTTCCCGTGACCTCCACCGAAACGATGTAGGGCGAGTCCTTGGTGTCCGGGTACTGGTGGTGCACTGTGGCCGTCCACCGCTGGCCCGGTTCTCCCGATGGCGCGCTTCGGCGCACCGTCACCGGGTCGGAGCCGTCGCCAAAGTCCCAGACGGCCCTGAACTCGTCGATTCCTTTCGGGGGTCGGAAGGTAGCCCGGAACCGGGCCGGCTCGGCGGTTGACACCTTCCGGTCGCCGCCCGCGTCAACCTGCATGTCCCCTGCGGCCAAGGTCAGGTCAACCGTGACCAAGGAGAAGGCCGAAGTCTCCTGCAGGAACCTTATCCTTCCCTGAAGCCTCTCGATGTTTTCTTGGACCAAGCTCAGTTCTTTCTGCACGTTTAGGGCGTCTTCCACCTGCTGGGCTCGTTCCAGTATGCCTATCAGGGCGGCTTCGGTCCGCTGTTCGTTGGTCAACCTGGAGTTCAAGTCCACGTATTCGTCGGTCACGTCCTCGCTGGTGATGACCTCGGACTGAACCTCCTCGGCCCAATCCCTGAGCCGCTGGATTACCCCGGCCAGTCCCTGGGACGGCACCCGGATGCTGATAAAGCCTCCGTGCTGCTTGTCTCGGCTGCTGGAAACCACCCACCCGCCGCTGTCGGCGGCTACCCCTGAGATGTAGTCTATGGACTCCTGGATGTGGTCCACGACCAACGACAGGTTTGCCGTGTGGACTATCACCCGCTGTTGCGCCGCCGCCTGGGCCTGTATCTGCGTCAGCCCGCCGGACCCAGTGCCTCCGGCAGACGCTGATTCTGACATAGCCATGGCTGCGGGAATGGGCGCAGAAACCACTTTCTCCACAACCACTTCCTTAATCACTTCTTTCTCTACAACCACTTCCATCACTTCAGCCTCAGCCTCAGCCGCAACACCGGCCGCCGCTCCGGCAGCGCCGAAGGCGGAGTCCTCCGACATCTCCATGCCCATCTGTGCTTGCAACTCGCTGGCCTCGGCTCCGCAGGCAACTATCGCCAAGGCCAGCAGTGCGGTCATTACCGCGCCCACAATCAACGCTCCAATACCTCTTGGTGCCAACTCTCTCAATTCCTCACTTACCTTCCAACTTCCGAGACCGCACCTCGATTTGTACTTGATTCCACACCGAGTGCCTACTGCTATAGTAGCAGCAGAAGTTGACCATCGCTTGAAGCCAGGCGCCGGAGTTAAGGCATGACCGCTCTGCAGATTCTCTTGTTGATACTGGCCGCTCTCCATGCAGCATTCGTGGCCATCACCGCCGCCGCCGGCAGCTTCGCCGACGGTGGAGACCTCCAGTCCCGGCTGTTGCTGGTCGCCGTCCACCCCATCGGCGCTGTCCTTCTCCTCCTGCTGGCCCTCCGCCCACGCTTACCCGCGGCAGCGGTCCTGGCCATCGTACTGTACCTGCTCTTCAACATAGCCGCCGACCTCTACTTCGCCCGGCAAATAGCCCAAGGAGAAATCAAGGGCGACTGGCAACTCCCCCTAATCTTCGCCATAGTCCCAGCCCTCGGCATCCTCTACACCCTGACCCGCCTCGCCCGGTCGCGGAGTTAGGGTCGGTCCAAGCGCCGCAAGAAACTAACATCGCCGCAGGATTGACTAGAAGTATCATTAATAATACTATTGTGGCGCGGGTTCAAAGCGACAGAGCTCACGCCCTGCGGATAAGGAGAAAGGATGATGCACTATTCATTTGCACTGGGGGTCAAAGGAGCACGGCATGGAGATTTCGTCTGCCATTGAGGAACTTCGCACTAATCCCAAAGGCGTCCGATTCGCCGACTTGACCAAAATATGCGACTACTTCTTTGGAGAGCCTCGTCAGCAAGGCACCAGGCACCGGGCCTACAAGATGCCATGGCGGGGCGACCCCAGAATCAACCTACAAAACGACAAGGGCATGGCGAAGCCGTATCAAGTGAGCCAAGTCATCAAAGCCCTTGAGAGATTGCAAGAATATGGTAATGGACCACTACACCTACCGCGTGACTTGGTCAGTTGAGGACCAGGAATACGTCGGGCTCTGCGCCGAGTTTCCTTCCCTGAGTTGGCTCGCGTCCACCCAGGAAGAGGCCTTCTCCGGCATCCGCTTGTTGGTGGCGGAGAGCATCGCTGACATGCAAGCCAACAACGAGCGCCCGCCGGAGCCCATGGCCGACCGCTCCTACAGTGGCAAATTTATGGTGCGCGTCCCGCCTGAAACCCACCGGGCTCTTGCCATAAGGGCTGCCGAGGAAGGCGTAAGCCTGAACCGGTTGGTCAGCGCAAGGCTCGCCAACGATTCCTTGTAAGAAGCCGATTTCCTCCTTTATGTTATTCCGTATAGCGCACCGTTGCGCTAAGTACTAACACCCCTTCCCCTCAAACTAACCGCTCCCACCCCAAACCCGCCGAACCCCGACCCCTCCTTCGTTGCGCTTTACCGCAAAGCAGTGATAAATTCAGTCCCACTTTACAATAACTGCAACCTATACCAGATTTGTTCCACTATGGACTGATAGGAGACATGGCCTCAGCGGCGCTGGTCGGCACCGACGGCTCCGTTGACTGGTGCTGCTTTCCGCGCTTCGACTCCCCTAGCGTTTTCGCCGCTATCCTCGACCAGGATGACGGCGGCCGCTTCCGCATCCGGCCCACCAGCTACACCGTCGCCACCCGCCAGGAATACGTCCCCGACACCAACATCTTGGAGACCACCTTCGCCACCTCCTCCGGGATCGTGTCCCTCACCGACTTTATGCCCATCTCCGAAGACCATGATGACAACCCGATGACGCCCCCCGACTCCGTCCACGAAATCCACCGGGTGGTGACCTGCCGTTCCGGGGAGGTGGACCTCCGCTGTGACTTCCAGCCCCGCCACGACTACGCCCGCGTTGTCCCGGAATTCAGCCCCCTGCGCGCCGGTTCAGGCGGCGGTGCCCTTCGAGTCCACGGGGGCCGCCAGACCATGACCCTGGCCGCCAGCATTCCCTTCGACTGCAACGGGCAAGACGTATCCTGCGATTTCAAGCTTACCCAAGGGCAGACCGCCACCTTCGTCCTGGCTTATGGCACTGGCCGTCCCTCCGGCGTGCAGCGCTACCGCACCTCCGAGCGGATGGAGGAGACCCGGCGTTACTGGCTGGACTTGGTTGAAAAAATGAACTACCAAGGACTCTGGCGGGACTCTGTTGTCCGCTCCTTCCTCGTGCTCCACCTGATGATGTACCGCCGCAGCGGGGCCGTCGTCGCCGCCCCCACCACCAGCCTGCCCGAGACCATCGGCGGCTCCCGCAACTGAGACTACCGCTTTTCCTGGCTGCGGGACGCCAGCTTGACCGTGGACATCCTCTACCGCATGGGCGACGTCTACGGTGCCGACCGGTTCATGAACTGGCTGCTGGAACAGTGCCAGTTGGGTCGCCGCAAGACCCGCATCGTCTATGGCATCACCCCCAGTTCCTCGCTCCGGGAGTACACCCTGGACCACCTGAAGGGATACGAGGACTCCCGCCCGGTGCGCATCGGCAACGCCGCCGCGGAGCATCTTCAGCTTGACGTCTTCGGCGAGGTCATCCTCTGCATCCACTCCCTCCTGTTGCTCCACGGCAAAATCTCGGAGGACGCCTGGGAACTGGTGCATTCCTTGGCTGAAACCGTTATGGCCAACTGGCACCGCAGGGACCGCGGAGTCTGGGAAGTGCGGGGAGAGCAGCAGCACTTCGTCTATTCCAAGGTCATGTGCTGGGCCGGTTTGGACCGGGCCTCCTACATTGCCGCCAACATGGGAAACCGCGAGATGTTCCGCCGCTGGTCCCTGGCTGCCGACCGCATCAAGTCCGAAATCCTGGACCGGGGCTGGTCTTCCTCCAAGCAGGCCTTCCGTCAACGCTATGGCAGTGACGCCCTGGACGCCTCAAACCTCATGATTCCCTTCCTGGACCTCATCCCTCGGGACGACCCCCGCATCCGCCAGAACGTGGACGCCATCGAGCGGGAACTGACCCAAGGCCCCTTGGTCTGGCGCTACTTGCCGGAAGAGACCGACGACGGGCTGGAAGGACAACAGGAAGGCGCCTTCAGCCTCCTCAGCTTCTGGCTCATCGGGAACCTCATCTACTCCGGCCAGACCGACCGGGCCTTCGACTACTTCCACGAAATGATTACCTACCGGGCCAACCACCTGGGCCTGTTTGCCGAAATGTTCGATACCGTCTCCAACCGCCAGCTCGGCAACTTCCCCCAAGCCTACTCCCACATCGGCCTCATCCACTCGGCCCTTAACCTCTCGGGCTACATCGCCGGCACTCCCACCCGCCGGGAAAGCCGCTCCCAATAGCTCCCTGTCCGGCTGTGCCGCCACTCCCTCGCTTCCCTTAACTGAACACAAAGCCCATACCCGCCTCTTTTCAAAATCGTCCTTTCCCTCGCAACAGAGGCCGTAACCCTCCGAGCAGGGGAAGAGCATCTTCAATCGATGGCGGCGCCAAGCAGAATGGGGGGTCCCAAGTTTCACCGCGAGAACGAACTGGGGAGTATGCGGCTAGGCCAAGTAGCAAGCCACGTAGTGCCCGCCGCCGTGGTCTTCCATCGGGGGGTGCGGTTCCTCGGCGCACTGCCGCGCTGCAAGGGGGCAACGGTCGTAAAATCGGCACCGGCCCGCCGGGTTCACCGCTGTGGACAAGTCCCCTATGATGTTCACCGCTTCCCGCTGGGTTCCCGGCTCGGGAGATGGCACCGCCGAAAGCAGCGCCCGGGTGTAGGGGTGAAGGGGATTGGACAGCAGTTCCTCGGTCTCCGCCACTTCCACAATCTTGCCCAAGTACATCACCGCCACCCGCTGGCACATGTACCGGGCCACTGCCAAGTCGTGAGTTATGTAAAGGTAGCTCACCCCCAGCTGGCTGGCCAAGTCCGACATCAAGCGCATGATTGTGGCGCCGAAAGACACATCCAGCATCGAAGTAGGCTCGTCCGCAACTACGAAGGCTGGCTCAATCACCAGCGCCCGGGCAATGGCCACCCGCTGCCGCTGGCCGCCCGACAGCTCGTGTGGATAGCGGAACAACATGGTCGAGGCCGGGCTGAGCCCCACCAAGTCCAAGAGTCTCTCTACCCGTTCCAACCTCTCCTGAGCGGTGCCGATTCCCTGCACCACCAAAGGTTCAGCCACCGTGTCGTAGATAGTTCGGCGGGGATTCATAGACTCGTAGGGGTCCTGGAAAATCATCTGCGCCCGCCTGCGGAACTCCTTCAGGCCCTTCCCTTTGGCGCTCGCTATATCCGTGAACCCGTTTCCTGGGTCCTGGGGCGTTCCCTGCCCCTCCCGGAAGAGAATCCGCCCCCTCGTAGGCTCCAGCAGCTTGACCAACAGCTTGCCAATAGTAGTCTTGCCGCAACCCGACTCTCCCACCAAGCCAAAACTCTCCCCTTGGAACAGCTCGAAGCTCACGTCGTCTACGGCGTGGACGAAGGCTGAAGGGGGACGGAACAGGCTACGACTTACCGGGAAGAGCTTGCTAAGCCCCTCCACTCTGAACAGCGGCCTACCTATGCCGCTCTGCTCGTGCCGGTTGGGGGTTGTCTCTGCTGTTGTCATTCTTGCCCGTCCCCCGGCCCACCGTCCCGGGCTGGCCCTGGATTCCCTACCGGCAAGCCTGTCCCAGCCGCTAAGGGCAACGGGTTCCAGCAGGCCGCCCAGTGGCCGTCGCGTTCCACCAATGGCGGCTCTTCCCTCCTGCACTCCTCCAAAGCGTAGGGACAGCGGGGATGAAACCGGCAGCCCCCGGGCGGGTCAATCAGGTTAGGTGGCTCCCCCGGCAGAATTTCCAGCTCGCCCTTCGGTCCCCGTATGCTGGGAAATACCGAAAGCAGCGCCTTGGTGTAAGGGTGGATCGGGCTGTTATAAACCTCGTAGGTGCTGCCAGCCTCCACCAGCTTCCCCGCGTACATCACCCCCACCCGGTCGGTCACCTCGGCCACCACCGCCAAGTCGTGGGTGATGTAGACCATGCTGGTTGTAAGTTCCCGCTGTATCTCCTTAAGACGCCGCAGGATGCGGTCCTGCACTATAACGTCTAACGCTGTAGTCGGTTCATCCGCAATCACCAAGTCGGGTCGGCAGGCCAGCGACATCGCTATCACCGCCCGCTGTCTCATCCCGCCGCTGAATTCGTGGGGGTATCGCCTTGTCAATCCTGGGTCTAGGCCCACCAGTTCAAAGAGACCGCCTATCCGTTGCCTCGCCTCATCCTTGGGAAGGCCGGGGGCGTGGGTCTCAATGGCTTCCATGATCTGGTCCCCCACCCTGTAAACCGGGTTCAGGGAGTTCATCGCCGCTTGGAAGATCATCGATATGCGCCGCCAGCGGTACGACCGGATTTCTTCCGCATCCATGGCAAGCAGGTCCTGCCCTTCGAAGAGAACTTTCCCTCCGGCGATCCGGGCATTGTCGGGAAGGAGCCTCATCAGACACAACACAACCGATGTCTTTCCCGAGCCCGACTCCCCGACCAGCCCCAGCACTTCGCCCGGCATCAGGTCAAAGCTCACGTCCTCCACCGCCCTGACCTCGCCATGGCGGGTGCCGTATCGCATCGTCAGGCCCGAAACTCGAAGAATCGGCTCCGTCAATTCCCGGCCCTCAACTCCTTGTGTCCTCATCGCCGCCGCAGCCTCGGGTTCGCCACTTCGTCCAACGCCCGGCCAACCAAGTAGAAAGTGCTGCAAAGCAGCGTGATGGACGCTCCGGCCGGCACTATCAGCCACCAGTAGCTGGTGCCTCCCAGCAGGTAACCCGCTGTGTTGGCCGTGTGGATCATGATTCCCCAACTCATCCGGATGTTGAGCAAACCTAGGTATGAAAGTATGGCCTCCGAGAAGATGGCCCCGGTCACGGTGAACATCATGTACAGGAAAGACAGGGGCAACAGGTTAGGGATTATGTGAACCAGGATGATGTGAAAACGTCCGCCCCCGGCCACCCTGGCCGCCTCGATGTATGGCTTGACGCTGATCCCCAAAGCCTGCGACTTGAAGATGATGGCCGAACCGCCGAATCCCCCCAGGATGCCTATAAGCAAGGCCAGCATGAACAGGTTCAGGTCAAACAGGGCGCTCAACACGATGAGCAGCGACAGTCCCGGTAGCGACACCACCAAGTCCGCCAGCCTCATGATCAGGGTGTCCACTATCCCGCCGTAATAGGCCGCAACCGCCCCCACCATGGTAGCGATGGTCACCGTTACTGTCGCAGCCACCAACCCCAGAATGAACTCCGACGACGTGCTGGAAAGCAACTGGCTCAGCACGTCCCTCCCCAACGGGTCGGTGCCCAAGGGGTGCTTCCAGGAAGGCGCCGCCGGCTGCTCAGTCTCGTCGAAAGCGTACCCCGTCACCGGGTCATAGGTCGCCTCGTCCCAGATGGTGGCCATCAGGATCGGGTGAGAAATGGCCATGAGGGCAAACATCACGATCACCACCAAGCCAATCACGCCGATTTTGCTTTCCACGAAGATGCCCCAGCCCTCCCGGAAACCCCGGAGCGCCAACCGCACCCGCGCAGCCCTGATAGCGGTCGGCGTCCCTCCTTCCGTACCACCCGGCTGTCCGGGCATATCTCTGCCGCCAGGCCCGTTCAACTGCACGTTCAACTGTACCGGATCCTCGGGTCCAGGAAAGCGTAAAGCACGTCCGCCACCAAGTGTGCCGTCAGGGCAAAGATGCCGATGAAGACGAATGCCGCCATCACCAATGGCAAGTCCTGTCCCCGCACCGCCTGCAGCAGGGTCATTCCCAAGCCGGGCCAAGAGAAAATGGTTTCGATGATGACGCTGCCATCGATGGCAAAGGCCAAGCTATACACCAAGCTGGTCGCCACCGGCAGCAATGCGTTACGGGCCGCGTGCTTGTCCCGCACCACCTTCTCCGGCAGGCCCTTGGCCCTGGCCGCCGTCACAAAGTCTTCCCGCAGGGTCTCCAGCATGCTGTTGCGGGTCAGTAGCATGGTTCCGGCGAATGAAATGGTGGTCAGGGTGAAGATGGGCAACACCATGTGCTCCACGATGTCCCAAGCCAAGTGTCCCACTCCGGACATAGCCCACGCCGCCCCCGTCGCCAGCGCTCCCAGCAATATAACAACTGGCCCCCAAGGCAGCGCCGGCAGGCCCGGCAAGGGCAGTCCTCCGCCGGCAAACCTTCTCGTTGCCAAGACTGCCGCCATCACGAAGGCTGCAAACGCCCCGCCGGTGAGCAGCATCCGGTTGAACACATAGTCGGCGCTCACCTGGGCGTCTCGCCACAACAGGGGGTCCAGGAACTTGCCCAAGGGGAACCACCCTAATTGAAAGGCGAAAAGCCATATCATCATCAGGGCGTACCAAGGAGTGAATACCGTGGACAGTACCGCCCCGGACACGGTCATGGAGACTTCATAGGGCCCGCCCCTGCGCCAAGCCAGAGTCTTACCCTGCACGAAACCTATGTAGAAGGAAATCACCGTGGCGGTCAGGAAGAGAACGGCAGTCCGGGGCAGCCGCTCCAGTATTACGTCCAGCACCGGCCGGGGGTAGTGGCCGAAGGATATGCCGAAGTTGCCGGTGAATGAATTGCGCAGGTGCGCCAAGTACTGTTCCCCCAAGGGCCGGTCCAAGCCGAAGTCGGCCTGGATTTTCGCCTTTGCCTCCGGGGTCAGCTTCGGGTCCTGGGAGTAAACCGAGGTGTAATCGCCGGGCTGGGCCTGCACCAAGAAAAAAGCCAGGGTGATGATGAGAAACAGGGTAACCAGGTTCTGGCCAAGCCGCCGTGCGATGTAGGCCAGCATCAGCCTTCATCCCTCCGTCCCCGCGTCCCGTAGCCGCTGGCTCTCATCAAGGCCTCAGGACAACCCTTCATTGGCTATTTGATGGTCACCGTCCCGGGTAGCCCCCCACTCCCTTGCAAGCCGCTCAACGTGGAGGTGAAAGGGAATTCCAAACGGTCGCTCCGGTAGGTTTCTAGGATGGGGGTAGTGAACAGGACCACGTATGGAAGGTCCTCGGCCAGGAACTCCTGCATCTGGAAGACCTGCTCCCTGGCCGCCTCCAAGTCCGTCTCCACCAGCAGGGCATCCGCCAGCGCGTCGAATTCTGGATTCGAGTAGCCCCCGCGGTTCAAGCCGTCCCCTTCGGCGTGACGGGAGTGGAAGAAGGCTTCCAAATAATCCGGGAAGTTGGTCAATCTCCAACCCAGGATCCACAGGTCAAACCCCTCGGGGTCCTTGATTTTCTCCACGATTACGTTGAAGTCGGTCAGCCGGGCCTTCGCCGGCACCCCGAAGTCACCGAGCCACCGCTCGATCCATATGGCAAAGGTCGAACGCAGTGGATCGTAGCCCGGAGACGGCGATAGTATCTCCAATTCCGGCATGGGGTCGCCGTTGGGAAGCCGTAGGCCCCTTCCTTCCTGTTGCACCGTCCCGTTTTCACTGACCTCCGGTTCCTGTTCCCAAGTGAATCCGGCCTCCTTGAGGATCCGCACCGCCTCCGCGTTCCGCTCAAACCGGCTTAGTCCCTTGCCGATGAGAGGCACATCCGGGTTGTACCAGAACTGGTTGCCCTCGGGAACCGTGGTATACACCGGAATGGCCACTCCCTGCAGCACCGTGCCGGTCAAGAACTCTTTGTCAATGAGCAGCGCCACCGCCTGGCGAAAGGCCTTGTCATCCATGGGGGCCTTGCGGAAATTGAACCCCATGTAGCGGAAGCCGTTGCTGGGGTTCTCCAAGTTGGTCAACTCCGGCTCCCCGGTGAGCTGTTCCTGCAACCCCCGCTGCAAGCCCAGCGGGTTCAGCATGAAATCAATGTCGCCCTTCTTGAGGGCCAGCACCGCCGCCTCCTGGTTCCCGTGAATGCTGTAAATGGAGCTTTCCACAAATGGCCCGGTGGTGTACTCCAGCGACGTCTCCCCGGACGGTTCTCCGTATGCCGTGAACTCGTAGGCTCCCGGTTTGCTCTCCGAATAAGCCCCGTTGGCATACTGCGTTACTTGTGCGCCGGTAAAGAAGTAGTCCGCGTTCCTCTCGTTCTCGGCGAAGGCGCCCTTCTCCCACTTGCCAAGGGTGAAGCCGCCGGCGCTGGGTTCATTTTCAGGAACGTGCCCGTAGAGTACCTTTTGGCCTTCCACGCTGTCCGATTCGGCCTTGGCTTGCTCAACAATCGGCTCCCAGTAGTTCTTGGAAATCATTGGCATGTGGGCCAAGCCGAACTGCCACCTTGCCAACCCTGGCTTCTGCTTGAAGTATATCTTTAGCTTGTAGGGCTCCAGTGCCTCGGCATGGTCGAAGAACTCCAAGTCCACCGTCGATGACCAGTTTCCCGTCAACTCCAAGTCCCGCACCGTATGCGCTGTGAACACCCAGTCCTCCGCCGTAACCTCGGTCCCGTCGCTCCACAGCATCCCCTGCTTCAAATCGACCTCGGTGGTCCACAGGGTCTTGCCTTCCACCATCTCCTCAGCCAGCGGCGTGGGAAAGTCCGCCGCCGCTCCGGGAACCCAGTCGAACCGCCGGGCCGACAGGGTGTACAGGGCGGGTTTCCCGCCCAGCACGTAGGAATTCCAGATGGTTGTGTCGGGGCCCAGGAACGACCAGTAGTTGGTGGTGGTCAGGTCTTCGAAAATGCCCAGTTGGTACACTTGCGGCCCGCTGGGCTCTTCGGCCGGGGTCTCGGTTTCTTCCGCCGGCGCGGCCGGGACTTCCCGCACTACCTCCTTGGTCACTTCCACTTCCTTGACTACCTGCTGCGTGCACGCTGCCCCACCCAACAGGGCCAACACCCCGGCCAACATGACCAACGGCTTGACCCAAGAAAAGAAACCCCGAGACATGGCTTTCCCCCAATTGATGTAATGCGTTATCTGCCAAAAAGCGCTTTGTAAAACGCCTGCGCTCTGTTCCGCCAAGTGCCTTCGCCGCAACTCCCGCAGCGGCCTGTCCTTGCGGTCGCTATAGGCATCATACAAAACCGCAACCGCGCGTTACCAACCTCGCGTTACATGGTACCACGCTGGACTGGCGCCGTCTTAACCTCGCTTCCCGCCCTAAGCCCAGTTCCCATTTAAGACACCCTCAGCCGCCGCTCCGGTGCGCTTCGTAAGTCGGTGTGCTGGTCGTCCTGTTGTGCTTCAGGCGGCCTTGCGCCTCAAGGGACTTGAGCGCCTGCATGATTCCCGCTTCACCGTGCCGCCGGAATTTGCCCATGATCTTGCTCCGGCTTCTGGGACGCTCGCAGTACTCCCAGATCGCCTCCGCCAGCAGGTCGGTTTTGCCCCCGATACGCCTTGCCGGAATCACAACCGTGTGGCCCGGATTGCTGTCGAGTTTCTCTCCGGGGATGAATTCCAGGCTTCCCTCCAACCCCTGCAGGAACGTCCGAAGCCGGGTTCGCAACACTCCGCCCTCGCCCGAGGACCCGTATCCGTGAACTACGTCAATCCGGGGAGTAGCGGATTCTCCCGCCCGGTCCAGCCTGCGGTTGTAGAAATCAATGAACTCCTCCTTGGCTTCCTGCCAAGTAAGGCCGTGCAGGTCAAGTTTCAACGTCGCCACCCTGGGCTCACCCATCCTTTCCGCTGTAGTTGGTACCATTTTAGCCTACCACCTGGGCCAGGGCGCCCATCGCCTTGCGGCTCCCGCCAAGAGCGGTTACCCTGCCAGGCGAGAGCACAATTGCAGCACCTCCCCGCGGCAGGGGATGCATTCAGCCAACCCGGACTCCCGAAAACGTCCCAGTGGAGGAAGCGATGGCCATTCCAGTGGAAAAACAATCGGACGTAGCAGCCCTGTCCCAGGCGTTCCATCCCCTGGACCCCCTCTCTTCTGAAGAGATATCCCAAGCCGCCTCCATCCTCAAGTCCCGGCAGCAACTGGGACCTCGTGTCCGCTTCGAGACCATCGTCCTCCGGGAACCCCCCAAGGATGCGGTGCTTGGTTTCCAGCCCGGAGATTCAATTGAACGCAACGCATTCGTAGTCGTCCTCGACAACGACACCGCCCAGACCCACGAAGCCGTCGTTTCCCTCAACCAGCAAAGCGTCATCTCCTGGAAGCACGTCCCCGGGGTTCAGCCTCGCATCATGCTGGACGAATTCTCCGAGTGCGAAGCCGCCGTGAAGGCCGATCCGCAGTTTCAAGCCGTCCTCCAAAAGCGGGGCATCACCGACCCCAGCTTGGTCATGGTGGACCCCTGGTCGGCAGGCAACTACGGCTATGAAGAGGAGGAGGGGCGGCGGCTGGTGGTGGGGCGCTGTTTCCTCCGGTCCGCTCCCACCGACAACGGCTACGCCCGCCCCATCGAGGGCGTCAGTGTCCTCGTCGACCTAAACACTATGGAAATCATGCGCATCGACGACTACGGCGTCGTCCCTCTGCCCCCCAACCCCGGCAACTACGGTTCCGAGTTCTTGGACCAGTTCGGCGGCGAATTCCGCAACGACCTCAAGCCCTTGGATATCTCACAGCCCGATGGGCCCAGCTTCCAAGTGGAAGGCTACGGCGTCTCCTGGCAGAAGTGGCGGCTGCGGGTAGGCTTCACCCCCAGGGAGGGGTTGGTCCTCCACAACATCGGCTACGAAGACCAAGGGCGGGTCAGGCCGGTGCTCTACCGGGCTGCCCTGTCCGACATGGTGGTGCCCTACGGCGAGCCCGGCAAGGACCACTACCGCAAGAACGCCTTCGACGCCGGCGAGTACGGCATCGGCTCCCTGACCAACTCCCTGATGCTGGGCTGCGACTGCCTGGGAGAAATCCGTTACTTCGACGCTGTGATGAACGACAGCCGGGGCAACCCCTTCACCATCCCAAACGCCGTCTGCATGCACGAAGAGGACTACGGCATCCTCTGGAAGCACGTGGATTGGCGCACCGGCTTGACCGAGGTGCGCCGTTCCCGGCGGCTGGTGGTGTCCAGCATCGCCACGGTGGGCAACTACGAATACGGCTTCTTCTGGTACTTCTATCAGGATGGGACCATCCAGTTCGAAATGAAGCTGACCGGCATCATCAACACCGCCGGCATCGCCGATGGAGAGACCTCCAAGTACGGCACCCTGGTTGCCCCCGGGCTGAACGCCCACATCCACCAGCACTTCTTCAACTTCCGCTTCGACATGAGCGTCGATGGCGAGGCCAACACGGTCCACGAAATTAACACCGTGGCCGAGCCTCTTGGCCCGGAAAACCCCCATGCCAACGCCTTCTACGCCCAAGCGACTCCGCTGAAGACCGAACTGGAAGCCCAGCGGGTCGTCGACCCCATGAGCGGCCGCTACTGGGTGGTCACCAACCCCTCGGTGAAAAACGCCCTGGGGCGTCCCGTGGGCTACAAGCTCATGCCCGGCGAGAACATCCTTCCCTTTGCTCATCCCAGCGCCAGCATCATGAAGCGGGCCGGCTTTATGACCAAGCACCTGTGGGTTACGCCCTACGACCGGAACGAACTCACCGCCACCGGTCCCTATCCCAACCAACACCCCGGTGGGGCCGGCCTCCCCGACTACACCAAGAACGACCGAAACTTAGAAGACACCGACCTTGTCCTGTGGTACACCCTCGGCTACCACCACGTCCCCCGGCCCGAGGACTGGCCCATCTCCCCGGTGGCCTACTGCGGCTTCATGCTTAAGCCGGTCGGCTTCTTCGACACCAACCCCGCCCTCGACGTCCCGCCCAGCCACCGCCCCAACGGCCATCATCCATCCTGCCACGGCTGAGCGGGGCCTGCGGCTTTCAGCCCGTCAGACTTGGAGAACAGAATCGCTGCCGGGTCCAACTAATTCGCAAATAGATTGCTGGGTGTTTAGAGAAAACGAAACCAGGTATCTAATAGCATCGGCGGCCCTTGTTTGGATTATCTCCGGCCTCCTGGCTTGGTATGAAATCGGCTACAATGAAGAAGACTCACAACTAGACACCGCCGTAGCCATCGCCCAAGGAGTAGCCACGGCGGTCGCCCTAACGATCGCAATCCTCGCCTCCATAGAGGTATTCATGGTTTTTGCCGAACGCTACAGACAAAGACGCTACCAAGAAGGACTGCGGGAAGGGAAACAGAGAGCATACGAGGAGTGGGAAGCTTGGAACGAACGTCGGCTGCAAGCCGAGGCCAACGGCGAACCTTTCGACGAAGCCCCTCCTTCCCAGCTCCAATCCGACTCCGAACCAAACGGAAGAAAAGCCTAACCGCCCTCTAATCTATCCGCCCCCCAAGCGTTCCACCCGGCCAATGCCACAACGGTTTCACCGCGGCTGACACGGTCGAACCCAAGGAGTAGCCACGGCGGTCGCCCTAACGATCGCAATCCTCGCCTCCGTGGAGGTACTCATGGTATTCGCTGAACGCTACAGGCAAAGACGCTACCAAGAAGAGAGGCAGAAAGGGCTAGAGATAGGGCGCCAGGAAGGAATAGAGGAGGAACGCCGCGCCTGGGAAGCCTGGAACGAGCGTCGCCTACAGGCTGAGGCCAACGGCGAACCCTTCGACGAAGCCCCTCCATCCCAGCGCCCAACCAACTCAGACTCCAACGGCAAAAACCCCTGACCGCCCTCTAACCGATCCGCCCCTCAAGCGGCACACCCGGTCACTACTACGACGGTCTCACCGCGGCCGGCACCGTTGAGCGAAGGGGAATAAGCACGGCGATTGCCTAAACGATTGCAATCCTCGCCTCCATGGAGGTACTCATGGTATTCGCTGCACGCTACAGGCAAAGACGATTCGAGGAAGCGCGGCAAGAGGGCCGGAAGGAAGGCCGCCAACAAGTACAACAGGAGTGGGAAGCCTGGAACCAACGGCGCCTGCAAGCCAAGGCCAACGGCGAACCCTTCGACGAAGCTCCTCCCTCCCAGAAACAACCGAACTCAGACTCCAACCGCAAAAACCCCTGACCGCTCACGGACTACTGGACCAACCCGTCAACAAGCGTCACTGCCGGTTATGTTGCACATCTGAGCAATACTAACTTAGGCATGAATTTTATTGACAATTTTCGCAATAGCACCAAATTAGCACATACGGCAATTGACAACGGCCAACTTATTCCCATAATTTTACGAATCTCGACACAAGCCAGTACGGAAACGCATCGGCCAGCCAACCAACGCCTTCTGACTCGAAACTAGGTGACGTTGCTTCTTTCGATTAGATTGGCATTCTTCAAGGTTTGATAGGCTTGTTCGATTTGGCTAAGGCTGAACTTTGGCTTCAACCTTTTCACCGTCTCCAGTGTTTGCCCTTTGGTCAACTTGCTTTCTGGACCGCTAATGAAGTGGATTGTGGCATAAAGCTCAAGCTGAACGGTCTCTAGGCCAGCAAGAATACTGATGACTCCATCGATCTCATCAATAAGAGGCTCCTTCGATATATCGTACTCTTGAGGTCGGAACCTAAGACTGTTTTCGACCGGCGTTACATGATACCCAAATCCTTTCAAGTCAGGTCGGATGTCGATGTACCCCAATGATTGGGCAAGAGACAGTACACTATCGAGTTCTTCTGAATAGGGTCCATAGTAGTGCATCCTGAATCGAAGCTTGAGGGGAACTCCAATCGATTCCTGCAAGAAATAAGCAATCTTCTGTATTTTAGTCTTGCCTATGTCTTCAGCGAGGTCAACAATCCTCCTAGCGGTTGCCATCCTTCTGGCCAGTAACTCTTCACTCTTCATTGCCTGCCCCACCTCTAGGCCAACTCATTGCGACAGAAGGTTTCGATTTCACTTCTCAACTGCTCGTCCCGGCGAACGTCAGCGTATACTCTAAATCGCCTTATCTCTTCCAGCCCAGCTAATGCCCTAGATAGACTGGTGAGGGACAGCCAGCGGCCACTTGATTCTCTAACTGGCCAACTCTCATCGCCCATTCTGAATCGTTCCGGATGGTCACTTGCCCTGTCAGTCCAGATTTTGACCTCCGGGAACCTTTGTCCAAGGGCCTGAGGCAGTCTGGCCATTGCGCTCGAGACGACGAATGGATCGGCGTGGTCTGCAGTCTCGTACACAGGCTTTGGGTGGTGTCTAGTCGCTAGTCTCCAGGCCAAGTTTTCGGAGCTACCGTCCATACGCTGTTGCAGTTCAGCCAATACCCTCCAGTCGTTCCAACTGAGGTATTCAGTCAGACTTTCAGGATAGCGATTTGACCCTGAAGCCTCTCCCAAGAGCTCAGCTATAAAATCGGTGAGTATCAGGTCGTAGGCTCGGCGGACGGCATGAAAGTACACCTGCGTAAACATGAAATACCTGGCTAAGATGAACCCCTCAATCGCGTGTATGCCTCCGTACTCCATCCCAAGTCTGAGCACGCCGTCGGGGTTCTCGTCGTAAAGTGTTACGGAATCAATAATCCTATCTAGGTCATATAGACCATACCTGACACCGCAATACAAAGAATCGCGGAGCAGGTAGTCCATTTTGTCGACGTCCCACACACTCGAGATCAATTCTCTGACGAATCCAACTTCGTATATGCCAGTCTCGCTCAAAATTTGGGCGACCCGCTCCTTAGTAACTCCAAAATCCTTCAAATCAATGTCAATTATTCGCCCAATATCTAAATCAGGAGATAGAAGAATCTCTTCACCGTAATTTTCATGTCTCTTGTTGTCAGGAAACAGAGCGCTCTCGCCTGTATGTGAAAAGGGCGCATGCCCTATGTCATGCAGTAGTCCGGCTAAACGGGTCTCCAAGATTATTTGGTCGATCTTCTCTTCGAACTTGCCCTCGTTCCACTCCTGGCGGTCTTTAAGAATTTCCCTGTGGTTTGGGCGTCTTAATATCCTCTCCACTAATCTCCCGGCTAGATGCATCACTCCCAATGAGTGGCCAAATCTGGTGTGTTCAGCTCCATGATATACGTAGGAGGATAGCCCCAATTGTCTGATTCCACGCAACCGTTGGAAAACGGGTAAGTCCACAATTTTCCTTTCCCAATCATAGACACCAATATATCCGTGAATCGGATCCCTAAATGTAGTCTCGGGTTCTGGCAATGTCATAAAGATGACTGTTAAGCAATAAGATATGGTTACAAACTGAGTACTGGACATAGAGAATAACCTAGATTAAGGGAATCGCGATACCTCCGATAGTCATTAAGATATCGCCGCATTCTTTTGTTTAGCATGAACTTGAGTGACCCCCTAGGCCCTCCCAACCTCCACCCCACCCCCGCCTACCCCCGCCCAAACCAGTCCGGGTGCACCGCCTGTATCCCCAACTGTGGCCATGCCGCCGGCGCCCCGCACTTCTCCAACCGCTCCTCCAAGGGCAGCGATTCGTCCCAGTGGTAGGCGATGATGCGCCGCCCGGTCCAGTCCTTGGCATCGTCCGAGGCTATCCACACCGCCGGCGCCTGCATCACCTCCGGCTGTATCAGGCTCTCTCGCCCGGCACCCTCCGGCGGCGTCACCATGTTAGTCGACGTAGCCCCGCCCGGAGTCAGGACGTTGGCGGTCACCCCCGTCCCCTCCAAGTCCTGCGCCATGATCGCCACTAAAGCCTCGTGCCCCGCCTTGGAGGGACCGTAGGGAGCGCCTCCCTTGCGCCACATAGTGTCCATGCTGGTCGTCACGCCGATGATCCGCCCGAACCCCTGTTCCACCATGTGCCCCGCTGCCGCCTGGGCCATGATGAAGGGGCCGCTCAGGTTGACCGCAATGACCCGCAGCCAGCCCGCCGGCTCTATGCTCCAGAAGTCGGTCCGCCGGCCCGCCTCGCCCGGCGCCGCGGTTAGCCCGCCCGACCGCAGGTTGATGCCCGCGTTGTTCACCAGGATGTGCAGCCCGCCCATCTCGCCGATGGTCCGCCGCACGGCCTCGCCCGCCGACTCCGGGTCAGTCACGTCGGTCACAATGGGCAGCACTGCATCGTCGCCGCCAATCTCCCGCAGGTCGTTGGCCGACTGCTCCAGCCACTCCTCGTTCACGTCCAGCATCGCCACCCGTGCCCCCGCCCGCACCAACCCGGTGGTGATGGAACGCCCCATGCCTATGGGGCTGCCCGCCCCGGTTACCATGGCGATTCTCCCCTGCAGGACTCCCCGTGACGTCGTCATTCGACTGTCCTCTCTCTCAGATTTTCCAAGCCCCTCTGCGTTGGCCCTGCCTTGGCCCTGTGTAGAGCTCGGTCGCGGCCATTATAAGTTGGCGCACAGGTGCCAACAATGTCCGGCGTCTCATCCCCGTCCCCTTAGATTGCACCGATAGTGCCCTGTGACCGCTTGTGCTGTCTGGCCCGCAGGTTAACCGCCTGGCTTGCTTGCCCCGCTGAATCCCCTCTTCGGTGCTTTTACTGACACCTGGCCCTTTCCTTCCACGTCCCTGCCTCTGTAAAATGGATGTTGCCATGAGTATCAGAACCCTTTGCCGGTCCAGCTTGGAGCAACCCCTTGAAGATCGAAATGTCCACTTTTGTCGCAAAATCCGAGAATTTCAAAGCTGCCAGCTACGACAAACCGTGACAAACTGTACCAAAACGATGACAAATCCGCCCAAAACAACGACAAACCGTGTAGTTTCAGCGACAAATTAGGACAGGACCGACTCCCGCCCAGCCGGAATTACCTCCCTTCCTCCAAGTACCCGCAACCTTCCCCAGACCAGGCACTCAAAGCCTGAGTCCAAGCAATACCCTGAATACCTTGTTCTCACGCCCCATCTCGTTGCTGGCCGCAGGCCGTGTCCTTTCCGCCGCCTTCGTCTGGGGCCCAAGCCGCAGATATCCTCGCAAGGCCTTAGGCCAGCCCGGTTGAAGCCACTCACAGGCCGGGCTTATACTCGCGCCGCCGCCACGGATTCCGCGCCGGGTGAATCACCCGGCTCAGGTTGGAGCCGCCATGCGCTTCGGTCACTTTTTCTACCCCATGAAGTTCGACGACTCCCGCGACGAGGAGGAAGTCCAGCAGTGCCTGGCCGAAGCCGAGCTTGTCGAAGAGCTGGGCTTCGACGCCATCTGGCTGGCCGAGCACTACTTCACCGGCGAGTGCGTCTACGGCGACCCTCTGGTCTTCGCCAGCGCCCTGGCCGTCAAGACCCAGCGCGTCGAAATAGGCTTCGGCATCCTGGAACTCCCCCTCCACAACCCTGTCCGGGTCGCCACCCAGACCGCCCTCCTCGACAACCTCTGCCGGGGCCGCCTGATCGTGGGCACCGCCAAGGGCTCCAACTACAACGCCTTCGAGTACATCGGCTTCGGCACCAACCCCCGGCTGGGCCTGGAGCAAATGGAAGAGGCCGAAGAACTGCTGGTCAAGGCCTGGACCACCGACAACGTCGAGTTCAAGGGCAAGCACTACCAAGCCTCCTTTCCCTCGGTGCGCCCCCGGCCCTACCAGAAGCCCCACCCCCGCCTGGCCCGCGCCTGCCTCAACGAAGAATCCATCAAGGCCATGGCCCGCATCGGCCGTCCCATCCTGCTCCGGGGCCGCTCCACCAACGCCACCGCCGCCGCCATCCGCCTGTATCGGGACACCATGGCCGAGGCCGGTTTCGACGACCAGCGCATCGAGGCCAACCTCGACCAAGTCTGGGTCTGGCGCGAGATGCACCTAGCCCCCACCGACGCCGAAGCCCTGAACGAGTTTCTCCCCGCCCAGTACCAAGCCTTCAGCAAAATACAGGACTACCGAACCCGCTGGAACCCCGCCGAATACCCCATGGAGCGCCAAGTCCCGCCCCTGGGACCCGAGGGCTACGCCGCTACTCCCGACCCCGACGCCCCGGAAAACATCATCGGCGGGCCGCAGCGCGTGGCCGAACAACTCTCCCAGATGCGGGAAGCCGGAATCCGCAACCTCATGCTCACCAACCGCGGCCTCATGTCCCCCGAAAAAACCCGTGAGTCCCTCCATCTCCTCAGCCAGGAAGTAATGCCCCTCCTCCGGGGCTGACAGAGCAGGCAGCCGTTGAAACAAGGGCAGCCATAGGAGGACAGTCCCATGACCACTGGCAGGGAGAACAAAGGCCCCGCACAATCAAGCAGGCCACCGGTCGAAGTCTCCGCCAACGGCTACCAAGCTGAGCTTTGGCGCATGGCCGACGCCCTCCGCGGCAGCATGGACGCCGCTGAATACAAGCACGTCGTCCTGGGCCTCATCTTCCTCAAGTACATCTCCGACGCCTTCGAGGAAGCCTATGCCAAGCTGGAAGCCGAACAAGACCAAGGCGCCGACCCCGAAGACCCCGACGAGTACCGCGCCCAGAGCATCTTCTGGGTGCCCCCGGAAGCGCGCTGGCCCCATCTGAGGGATCAAGCCCGGCAGCCCGCCATCGGCCGGTTGGTGGACGACGCCATGACCGCCGTGGAACGGGACAACCCGGCCCTCAAGGACGTCTTGCCCAAGGACTACGGCAGGGACGCCCTGGACAAGCAGCGCCTGGGCCAAGTGGTGGATTTGGTCAGCAACATCCAGGTCGGCGGGGCCGAAGCCCAAGCCACCGACGTGCTTGGCCGCGTGTACGAATACTTCTTGGAGCAGTTCGCCTTGGCCGAAGGGCGCAAGGGCGGCGAGTTCTACACCCCCCGCTCGGTGGTGCGGCTGCTGGTGGAGATGCTGCAGCCCTACCAAGGCCGGGTCTATGACCCCTGCTGCGGCTCCTCCGGCATGTTCGTCCAGTCGGTAAATTTCATCCGCGCCCACGCCACCGGCAACGGCAACGCCCATCCCGGAACCAAGTCCGGGGTCAGCAGGGCCAAGGGAGACATCTCCATCTACGGCCAAGAGTCCAACTACACCACTTGGCGGTTGGCGAAAATGAACCTGGCCATCCGGGGAATCGAAGGCCAGATTGCCTTCGGCGACAGCTTCCACAACGACCGCCACCCCGACCTCAGGGCCGACTACATCCTCGCCAACCCGCCCTTCAACGTCTCCGACTGGGGCGGCGACCGGCTGCGCGACGACCGGCGCTGGGAGTACGGCGTGCCGCCGGTGGGCAACGCCAACTTCGCCTGGGTGCAGCACTTCCTCTACCACTTGGCCCCTCGGGGCATCGCCGGGTTCGTCCTGGCCAACGGCTCCATGTCCTCCAACCAGTCCAGCGAAGGGGAAATACGCAAGAACATCGTCGAGTCTGGCCTCGTGGACTGCATCATCGCCCTCCCTGGCCAGTTGTTCCGCTCCACCCAGATACCCGCCTGCCTCTGGTTCCTCCGCAAGGGCCGCCCCGCCGGCGAGGAGCCCCCCGCCGGGGAAGAACGCTCCGGCGAGACCCTCTTCATCGACGCCCGCAAGCTGGGCCACATGACAGACCGCACCCACCGTGACCTCTCCGCCGAAGACATCAACCGCATCGCCAACACGTACCACGCCTGGCGCGGCCAGACCAATGACTCCCCTCTCGCCGCTGGAGAGAGTGACACCTACGCCGACCTTCCCGGCTTTTGCAAGAGCGCCCCGCTGGAAGAAATCCGCCGCCACGGCCACGTCCTCACCCCCGGACGCTACGTCGGCGCGGCCCCCCAAGAGGACGACGGCGAACCCTTCCAAGAAAAAATGACCCGCCTGACCGCCCAATGGCGAGAACAACAAGCCGAAGCCCACCGCCTCGACGCCGCCATCGCCGAAAACCTGGAACGGCTGGGGTTCGGGGTATAATTTCCAGTGTATGCGGATAATCGCAAGACGCACACCGCTACGTGCCAGGAGAGTGTAGCAGGCCGCCATGTTCAAGATTATGAAAGTGCAGACCGAAGAAGAATACAACGCTGGGCTGGCTCGTATTGAAGAGTTGCTTGATTGCGAAGAGGGAACCCCGGAAGCAATGGAACTTCTGGCAATAAGCGACCTGGTAGAACTATACGAGGATAAGCACTATCCCATCGGGCTGCCCAGCGTCGCCAGTGCCATTGAATTCCAAATGGAGCAGCGGGGTTTGACCCCGGACGACCTCATACCCTGGGTTGGCAGCCGGCGCAAAGTGGCCGAAGTGCTGTCTGGCCGGAGAGACATCACCATTCAGATGGCCAGGGCGCTGCACAAACACTTGGACATATCCCCGAAGACGCTGCTTCAGCCGCCGCCCGCAGACCGCCAACTCCCGGACTAACCCCAAGATTGCAAGAACCGGGACGCGGTCACTACGAGGAGCATAACTCAGCCATGACCGTAGATGAGCTCGTTCAACTCCTGGCAACCTACCCGCCCCACCTCCGCGTAGTAGTAAACGGCTATGAAGACGGCTACGACGACCTGGATGCACATCTCGTCTCCGTGAAGGAAATCAGGTTGGACGCCGGTGAGAAATGGTGGGAAGGGCGGCACCGGGACGCCGAAGACAGTCGAAGCCAAGGCAGCACCACCGTCAACGCCTTGGTCCTGCACCGGCCTTGGAAAGATTAGGATAGTGAGGGAGGACATGAGTGGGGCGTGGCGGGAAATCCCCTTCAGCGATGCCGTGCTAATCAATCCACCGACTCGTCTTGAGCGCGGCAGCGTTTATCCCTTTGTCGATATGGCGGCAGTAAACGGGGATTCCCGCGGTGTCTATCCATCTGAGCAAAAAGAGTTTAGGGGTAGCGGTTCCAGGTTCCAAAGTGGCGACACTTTGATGGCCCGTATCACCCCTTGCTTGGAAAACGGAAAGATTGCCCGCTACTGCGCCAACAACAGCATTGAAGTTGCTCATGGGTCAACGGAGTTTATTGTCATTCGAGGATGTCCTGGCGTTACGGACAACGATTTTGCCTATTACCTGACCCGGTGGGAAGAAGTCCGCAATTATGCTATTGGGCAGATGACTGGCACTTCCGGTCGGCAGAGAGTCCCGGTGGAATCGCTTGACCACGTGACAGTTCCTCTCCCGCCCCTCTCCGAACAACGCGACATCGCCCACATCCTCGGTACCCTGGACGACAAAATCGAACTGAACCGCCGGATGAACCAGACCCTGGAGGCCATGGCCCGGGCCATCTTCCAAGACTGGTTCGTCAACTTCGGCCCCGTCCGCGCCAAGCTGGAGGGCCGGGAACCCTACCTCCCCCCGTACCTCTGGGACCTCTTCCCCAACCGCCTGGTACCCTCGGAACTAGGAGAGATACCCGAGGGGTGGGAGGTTATAACGGTAGGAGAAGTAGCAACTATCGCGGGTGGCTCAACTCCGAGCACCAAGATGGCGGAATATTGGGACGAGGGCTGCCATTCCTGGGCAACTCCCAAGGATCTTTCTGTTCTGTCAGTGCCAGTGTTGCTACAAACAGAGCGAAAGGTTACCGATGCTGGATTGGCACGTATCAGTTCTGGACTCCTACCGGAGGGTACTGTACTACTTTCGTCTAGAGCTCCTATTGGCTATCTCGCCATCAACGAAGTGCCGGTAGCCGTGAACCAAGGGTTCATTGCAATGATGCCCATCCACCCTGTCTCGAATCTCTTCCTGCTTCAATGGTGTAGAGCTTCCATCGAAGAGATTGTGAACCACGCCAACGGCTCGACGTTCTTGGAGATCAGCAAGTCCAATTTCCGCCAGATACTGCTATCGGTACCCCCTAAGCCATTAATGGAACATTACCATGCTGTGGCGAACGGTATCCATCGGAAGATGGTCGAAAATGAACGGTCTTCTCGCACCCTCACCGCCCAACGGGATGCGCTGCTGCCGAAATTGGTGTCGGGGGAAGTGAGGTTGGAATAAACTAACAGGGTCGCGGACTAGGACATGCTAATATTCGCAAGAGACGGGAGACCAAATGACGGGATCAAAAGCAAAAACAATGGCGGAAAGGCTCGCTGGCGAGTTCTTGAGAGGTGGCAACTTCGAAGCGGCCAAAGCAGCTATGGATGTAAGTACAGTCGCCACTATGCTTCCCGCGACAACTGTCCTCGATTCTCCAAATTTACCGGAATATGGGTTTGCCGGTTTGGCCATTCAGTCCGTAGGGTATACGTTTGGTGCAGAAGAGGAGGCTGTACAAATTTACGTAACCCGTGGTAGCAAACGAAGTTTAGACAGGCTCTCCACGGAGATTGAAGGGGTCGATATTCGTGTAACCAACTTGGGTAGACTTGTCATCAGACCTGAGGCAATTGCAGCCACCGGCATCCGAGGAAACGTATATGAGCATAATGGTCGCATTGCCTGTGGAAGCTCGTGTGCCCCTGCAGGTGAAAACTATTCAGGCACCTTTGGTGCATTGGTAGATTCGAACGGAATAGTCATGGCCCTGTCCAATAACCATGTGTTCGCCGCCTGCAATCATGTTCCGGTAGGTCAGCCCATACTTTCACCTAGTGCAATGGATGCAAGGCCTGAAATGCCTGCCCCGCGCCAGCTCTGCCGTCACTCCCGAATCGTTGAATTGCGTAGTGGCACTCCCACCTTAGTACCCCTGGCTCGTTGCGACGCGGCGGTGGCAACTATCCCAGACGAAACATCAGTCTCGTCTTGGCAGGGGGACGCCACTAGCGGGTTTGATACTCCGGTCCTGACAACCTCTCCCTTTTCAGGACTCCGAGTGAAGAAGGTTGGACGCACGACCGATTTGACTTCCGGGACCGTGGAGGCACTCATTCCAACTCCAATGCCTTTGCCCTATAAGAACACTAACTTCACTGCGTCGGTCTGGTTTACCGACATCTGGACAGTAAGAGCCGATGACGGAGAGCAATTTGCGCTCCCCGGGGATTCCGGTAGTCTTGTGGTGACCGAGAGTGGGGACGCAGCCGTAGGACTCCTCTTTGCTTCAAGTGCTAGAGGGGATTATGCTTGGATTGCTCCAATTGATACCGTTCTCAACGATTTAGGCCTTACACTGTTAGGCAATCACGGGGTATGAGTGTCGAGGTGAGGGAAGCCGCAACTTCATTGCAGGCCTCCCTTGACCAATTCCCTTGGTTTCGTGCCGTTGGCATTGGTACTGTTAACGGTGTTGAAGGACTGATTGTCTATGTTAGTCGTGATAATAACCGAATAAGAGAACAGATTCCAAGAAAATGGGAAGGACTTAATGTCATCACCCGTAGGATGTCTCAACCAATCCCTCTAAATTCGTCCTTCGTTCCTGACTCAGTCTTCGAAACTGACATTTCCTCCTTTATTCCAGGTAGCCAACCGGAATCTGCAGGAGTGGCCTCTAGTATCTCCGAATCCACCGTCGAGCAGGCCGCCCTCGCCTGGCTCTCCACCCTCGGCTGGCAGATCGCCCATGGCCCCGACATCGCCCCGGACTCCCTCGGCGCCGAGCGGGCCGGCTATGGCCAGGTGATATTGGAACGCCGCCTGCGCGACGCCCTGGCCCGCCTGAACCCGTCCCTGCCCGCCTCGGCCCTTGACGACGCCCTCCGCAAGCTGACCCAGCCCGCAGGGGCCGCCCTGGAAGCCCGCAACCACTCCTTCCACCGTATGCTCGTGGACGGCGTGAACGTGGAGTACCGTACCAACGAAGGCGCCATCCGGGGCGAACAAGCGCAAGTCATTGACTTCGACCACCCCGACAGCAACGACTGGCTGGCGGTCAACCAGTTCGCCGTCACCGAGAACGTCAATGGGAACCAGAACAACCGCCGCCCCGATGTCGTCCTGTTCGTCAACGGCCTGCCCTTGGGCATCATCGAGCTGAAGAACCCCGCCGACGAGGACGCCACCATCTGGACCGCCTGGCAGCAACTCCAGACCTACCAAGCCGAACTGCCGACCCTGTTCTCCATGAACGAAGCCCTCATCGCCTCCGACGGGTTGGAAGCCCGCATCGGCGCCCTCACCGCCGGACGGGAGTGGTTTAAGCCCTGGCGCACCGTCTCCGGCGAGAGACTGGCCGACCCCAATCTGACCGAGTTGCAGGTCATGCTGGAAGGGGTCTGCCAGCCGGAACGGTTCCTGGCCCTGCTCCGGGACTTCATCGTTTTTGACGACGACGGCAGCGGCAAGCTGGTAAAGAAGATGGCCGGCTACCACCAGTACCACGCCGTCCGCGTTGCTGTCGGAGAGACCCTGCGGGCCGCCCGGACCCTCGCCGGTGAAGAGCGCGGCCGCTATGAAGCGGGGCAACGGCCCGGCGGCTCTCCCGGTGACCGCCGCATCGGCGTCGTCTGGCATACCCAGGGGTCCGGCAAGAGCCTGACCATGGCCTTCTACGCCGGCGCCATGGTCCGCGAGCCGGCCATGAGCAACCCCACCATCGTGGTTCTCACCGACCGCAACGACCTGGACGACCAGCTCTTCACCACCTTCTCCCGCTGCCGGGACCTTCTGCGGCAGCCCCCGGTGCAAGCCGAAAGCCGCGCCGACCTGCGGGATAAGCTGTCGGTAGCATCCGGCGGCGTGGTCTTCACCACCATCCAGAAGTTCTTCCCCGAGGAGCAGGGCGACTCCTACCCCGCTCTGTCCCAGCGCCGCAATATAGTGGTCATTGCCGACGAGGCCCACCGCAGCCAGTACGACTTCGTCGATGGCTTCGCCCGCCACATGCGCGACGCCCTGCCCAACGCCTCCTTCGTCGGCTTCACCGGCACACCCATCGAGTTGCAGGACGCCAACACCCGGGCCGTTTTCGGCGACTACATCAGCATCTACGACATCCAGCGTTCCGTGGAGGACGGGGCCACCGTCCCCATCCACTACGAGAGCCGCTTGGCCAAGCTGGAGCTGGACGAGAGCGAGAAGCCCACCATCGACCCCGACTTCGAGGAGGCCACCGAGGGAGAGGAAATCGAGCGCAAGGAACGCCTGAAGACCAAGTGGGCCCAACTGGAGGCCGTCGTCGGTGCCGGGAACCGCATCAACCAGATTGCCGAAGACATCGTCGAACACTTCGAGCAGCGCTTGGAGGTCTTGGACGGCAAGGCCATGGTGGTGTGCATGAGCCGGCGCATCTGCGTCGACCTCTACAACGAACTGTTGCGCCTGCGCCCCGGCTGGCGCGATGACGATGACTCGAAGGGCTGCATCAAAGTGGTGATGACCGGCTCCGCTTCCGACCCGCTCGAGTGGCAGCAGCACGTGCGAAACAAGGCCCGGCGGGAGGCCCTGGCCAACCGCTTTCGCGACGCCGACGACCCCTTCCGCATCGTCTTGGTGCGGGATATGTGGCTGACCGGCTTCGATGCCCCCAGCCTCCACACCATGTATTTGGACAAGCCGATGCGGGGTCACGGGCTGATGCAGGCCATCGCCAGGGTGAACCGGGTGTTCAAGGACAAGCCCGGCGGCCTCGTGGTGGACTACTTGGGACTGGCCGACGACCTGCGGCGGGCGCTGGCCACCTACACCGAGAGCGGAGGCACCGGACGCACCGCCATCGACAAGGAAGAAGCAGTATCGGTGATGCTGGAGAAGCATGACGTCTGCTGCTCCCTGTTCCACGGGTTCGACTGGTCCAAGTGGACTACAGGTACGCCGCAGGAACGTTTGAACCTGCTCCCTCCGGCCCAAGAGCACATCCTGGCCCAGGAAAACGGCAAGGACCGCTGCCTGGCGGCGGTGCGTGAACTCTCCCAAGCCTTCGCCCTGGCTGTGCCCCACTCGGAGACCTTCCGCATCCGCGACGACGTGGGCTTCTTCCAAGCGGTGCGCGCGGCTCTCTCTAAAAGGGCGGAGGGAGAAGCTCGCCCGCAAGAGGATCTGGACTTGGCGGTACGCCAGATAGTCTCTCGCGCCGTATCCTCCGAAGGAGTGATCGACATCTTCGCCGCCGCGGGTTTGGACAAGCCTGACCTATCGGTCCTGTCCGACGAGTTCTTGGCCGAGGTACGCGGGATGCCCCAGCGTAATCTGGCCGTGGAATTGCTGCAGAAGCTGCTCAAGGGGGAACTGGCCACCCGCCGCCGCTCCAGTTTGGTCCAAGCCCGATCCTTCGCCGAAATGCTGGAGCAGACCCTGCGCCGCTACCAGAACCGTGCGGTCGAAGCGGCCCAAGTCATCGAAGAGCTAATCCAGCTTGCTCGTGAGATGCGCGAGGCCGCATCCCGGGGTGAAGCGCTGGGCTTGAATGAAGAGGAACTGGCCTTCTACGACGCTCTGGAGACCAACGATAGCGCCGTACAGGTCCTGGGAGACGACACGCTTCGTCAAATTGCCCAAGAGCTGGTCCAGACCGTCCGAAACAACGTCACCATCGACTGGACTCTTCGCGAAAACGTCCGCGCCCAGCTTCGGGTCTTGGTCCGCCGCATCCTGCGTAAGCATGGCTACCCGCCGGACAAACAGGAAAAAGCAACTCAGACGGTACTGGAGCAGGCGGAGGTCCTGTCCGAAGACTGGGCGAACCAAAACTGAAAGGCTCGAAGCGCGCTCATAGTCTGGCCGACCCCATAAGCGCGCCGCCACCCCTACTAAGTGGTAAAGCCCTATGTACCCGTGGAAGATCACTGGTCCGCCAGTAGCCCCTACCCCGCTCCCTCCGGCTCCAGTCCCAGTGCCACCCGCCCGTACTGCTGGCCCCCCAAGTCCATGATCAGCGTGTCCCGGTGCGCCACCGCCTGGGCGTCGCGGTGGAACCGTTGCAGGGAGACCGAGTCAAACAGGGCGTGGCCCCCGCTCAGGTCGAACAGCCGGTTCACCGCCTGCAGGCATAGCTGGGTCACAAACGCCTTGTCCCGCCGGTATCTGGCCCTCTCCAACTGGCTGAACCCCTCGCCCTCTCCAGCCTTACAGAGAATCTCCCGCACGTCCTGCTTCATCAATGCCATGCCCGCGTCACACTCGGCGGCAGCTTGGGAGATGCGGATGTGCACCGCGGTGGAATCTGCGGTCCTGCCCGGGCCGGAAGTGCCGGCCAGACGGACCACGAACTCGTCGACCATCCCCCGGGTGATTCCCAGCATGGGCGCCACCAAATCCCACCCCAGCAGTACGGCCACCGGCGCCCTGTACCTGGCCTGGCGGTGCAATTCCCACGCGCTGAAATCGCCGTCCCCCGCGGTGGTCACGTTCAGCACCCGGTAGGAAGGGATGAATGCGTCCTGTACCAATATTTCCTTGCTCCCGCTGCCCCGAAGCCCGGACACGAACCAGTTATCCACTATCTCGAAGTCGCCCCGTGGCACCAAGGCCCAACTGCGCTCTCCAATGCCCGGCACGCCCAGTATCAGCCAGCTTGCCGAGTCGCACCCACTGGAAAACTCCCACCTACCCGACAGCCGGTAGCCGCCTTCCACCGTCGTGCAGACCGACTTTCCGGTGTTCAGGGAACTGGAGCACAGAGCGTCGGGCCCCGGCCCGAACACCTCTTCCTGCGCCTCGAGAGACCAGTACCCCACCAGCCAAGCGTGGGCCGCCCAAAGGCAGTAACACCAAGCCGTGGAAGGGCAGCCCCGGCCTAGTTCGGCGGCCGCTTCCAGTATAAGCCAGTAGTCCTCGTCCAACCCCCCGAATCTCTTCGGCACGCCGAGCAGGTAAAGTCCCGAAGATAGCAAGTCTTCCACGTTCTCCGGCGGGACCCGTCGCAGTTCCTCGGTACGCGCCGCCCGCTCTGCAAATACCGGCGTCAGCGCCGACGCCCGTGCCATCAGCTCCGCGGCGGTCAAGTCATCTACTCCGATTTCAGGTCTCGTACTCATTGCCCCAGCCGGTCTGCTGCTTCCTGCCTGGTTGGAAATCATCCTTGGACACCGCACCTAGTATGTCAGCCGCACCAAGGCCATACAACCCGCACCTTGCAGGCGGGCTGGGGCCAAAGTTGCGACTGCCAGCCGCGTAAGGAATTCTTCGACGGCCGCCTTGCACGAAACCTTAATTCAGAACGAAGTCGGCCACTACCGGCAGATGGTCCGAGGCCCTTTGCGCCTCGGCATTGTCCACCACCCAGGCGCCGGTACAGAGTGGGGCCAGGCTTTCACTGGCCATGATGTAGTCCAGCCGCACTCCTCCAAGATAGTCGTACCCCTTGGCTTCCAAACTGGTCGGAAAGGTGGGGAGTGTGCACCCCATCTTCGCCAGCAAGTCGGTGAAACCCGCCGCGGCATAGTACCGGCAGACCTGTGTATCCGGTTGGAGGTTCTCATCCAGCAGTGCCATCACTGGCAGGCGTCCCTCGAATCCCAATGGAAGCGTATTGAAGTCTCCCATCACGACGGTGTGTTCCCCCGGTTGGGTGCGGCTCATGACGATCTGGGTCTCCGTCATCCGCAACAGGCTGGAGTATGAGTTCAGATGGGCTGCCACCGCCATGACTTGGTGGCCATCTCCGTCGGAAAGTCGAAGACGCACCAGCCCGTGGTGCATCGGGTTGCCAACCGTCCTGGCCGCAGTGGCAGTCCAAGGCTCCCGGTACAGCAGCCCGACGTGATTGCCCGAGGGCGCCGCGGCGAACTCCCCCTGCATCCCTGTTGCGGCGCAGAAGGCCTTGCCCCGTGCCCCGTCATCGTCCAAGAAGCCCCAGCATTCGCAGAGACCCAGCACGTCCGGCCTCAGCCGGTTGACCTGTTCGACAATCAGGTCTGTCCTATCCAAGCCCGGAGAAGCTCCTCCAAAGAGGATGTTGTAAGACATCACCCGCAGCCTATCGCTCATCGACCCTCCCCACTCTTTCGAGGTGCCGACTGGCAAACCCATTCTAGCCGGCCCTCTCAATTTCTGCCCCCAGCCTGTGAAAAAGCCCGCCGAAAGCCTACACTGCACTTGTAACTCAGGCTTATCCGGGTGCCGCCTCGGCCGCCCCAAACCGGGAGTTGACTACATGAGCCAGCCTGAAGGCGCTGGAACTATATCCTGGCGGGACTGGAACGAGGACGCCTTCCAAGCGGCCAAGGCAGAGGGCAAGCCGGTCCTGCTCACCCTTGGGGCCACTTGGTGCCACTGGTGCCACGTGATGGACCAGACTTCCTACTCCGACCCGCGGGTGATTGAACTGGTCAACTCCCGGTTCATCCCGGTGCGCGTCGATGTCGACCAGCGGCCCGACATATCGCTGCGGTACAACCAAGGGGGATTTCCCTCGGTGGCCTTCCTCACCAGCTCCGGTGAGTTCATCACCGGCAGGCCCTACACCCCGCCCGACGACATGGCCGCCCTGCTGGAGAGTATATCCACCGGCGGAGTCGCTCCGGGTGACCAGTCCGCCGCCCAGCTGACCTCATCTCCGGCCCGCCTCGGAGTTGAAGCCGGAGCCCCCGCGGACGCGGTGCAGGACCGTCTGCTGGAACTCTACGATGAAGAGTTCGGAGGTTTCGGGCTGGAACCCAAGCAGCCACCGTGGGAGGCGTTGCGGTTCCTCATCGCCCGCTACGGGCTCAGCAGCAACCGGGCTCTGCTACGAATGGTCGAGACCACTCTGGAAGGCATGTGGCAAGGCATCTACGACCGGAAAGACCAAGGCTTCTTCCGCTACTCTGTAAGCCGGGACTGGAAGGTACCGCATTACGAAAAGATGCTGGTCAGCAACGCCAACCTGCTCATGGTCTACCTTGAAGCCTTTGGCCTCACCCGGAAAAAGTCCTACAGGACCGCCGCCGAAGGATGCCTGCAGTACCTCCTCACTACCCTCTTCAGTCCCGGTGAGGGGCTGTTCCACGCCAGCCAGGACGCCAACGAGCCCTTCTACCAAAAGTCGTGGAAGGACCGCGACGCTGCCGCACCGCCCCCCGTTGACCATACCTTCTACGCCGGATGGAACGCCCTCGCCGCCCAAGCTCTTGTTCAGGCCGCCAATTGGCTTGGGAACCAGGAGTATCTGAGGTTGGGCGCCAACATCCTTGAGAAGCTGTGGTCGGAAAGTTGGACCTCCAAGGGAGGATTGTGCCGCGAGGCGGGCGAGTCAGGGCGCGGAACACCGGTACTGGCCGACCAAGTGAATTTTCTGCGGGCTTGGCTGGACTTGTACCAATCCACTGGCCGCCCGGACTGTCTGACCCGTGGAATTGAGATCGCCCGCACCGTGGAACGTCTCTTCGGCGCTCCCGCCGGCGGGTGCTACGACACCCTTCCGCCCGGCTCCTTTGAGGCCGCCTTTCTGCCCCGGGAACAGGCTGTTCTGGACAACGGCACCTGGGCCGAATCCCTGCTGGGCCTGTCCCACCTCACCGGCAATGTGGAATACTCCGAACGTGCAGCCGCCGCACTGCAAATCTTCGAGCCTGTGGTGCCGGGAAGGAGCTACCTGGGTTCTCACTCTTCCCGCCGTATGGAGGAAGACGAAGAAGCCCTGTTTCTACCGGCAGGCTCTGCCTGGGGACGGGCCCGGGACCTCCAAGCCTACGGGCCGGTCACCTTGGTGCTGGTGGGCGATTCCTCCAGCCCCGCCTATCGCCGCCTGCATCGCGCCGCCCTGCGGACCTGCGCCTCCAACCGCCTCGTTCAACCCCTGGACGCGGAACGAGACTCCAAGCGAATCCGGGACCTGGGTTTCCCGGCCCAAACTGAGCCGCAACTGTACGCCTGCATGGGAGACCGCTGCCTGGCCCCCATCGCCACTACCAAGGGTGTGCAAGAAATGGCCCGCTCCCGCCCCTGGGCCGACGGCCGGTTCTGACGGCCATCGGTTCTGACTGCCATGCTGTAGGCCGAGTCAATTGGACGAGCTTGAGCCAGATTCAAGTGAGAGTCCCGGTACTCCTGTCGCCGGTGTGAGCGCCACCTTTTCTGTCCAGACGGGAGAAGGTAGCTCACAACGTGAGAGAGGGTACAACGGAGCTTCTTGAATCTGTCCAGTCAGGCGGTCAGCAGATAGCTGTAATGGCTCTGACCGCCTTATGGCGAGTCCTGTTGTTCTCCATCCTGTACGCAGGTGAACCGATTCCAAGATTCCTATGTACCCCTGATGACCCCGCAGGCAACGCGATCACCGGTGTCCGGCTCCCCTTCCCCATAAGAATCTGGGTTTTCGTGCACAATGATGGCAGAGCCGTCAGTGTCGAATACGGAGTGGCGAGTGCCAATGTCCAGTGTGATGCCAACCGCAAAGAAGTCGGCGCGTGCGGAACCGTCGGAGGCTGCGTAGATATTGGGCAGGTCGCCACCGTGTCCCTCACTTGATTCGGCGCTTTGCCAAGCCGGGTGAATAAAGCCATGTTCCGTATCGGTAGGGTTGAAGTGGTCGCCGGCGGCGCCGAAGTCAGGAGTGCATGTGCCCACCTCGTGGATAATGAAAGCGTGGCCTCCCGGTGCTAGTCCCATCACCTCGGCCATGATCAGGACTCCGGAGGGTGCTTGCCTGAAGGTTACGGTTCCCATAGAATCGCCGTCCGGCGATACCAGCGCGGCTTCGGCCGACAGACCTACCTTTGGTTGGGCAGCTTCGCTTGACCGGGCAGTAAGCAACACCAAGCCGCCGGCTATCAGGATGGCTATGATCACTACGGGCACTAGGAGAATTGCCAACTCCGGTTTCCCAGTCACTTCGGGCCACCTCCGGGCCATCTTGTTTTGGCAATGACGGAGTTCTTTGCTTAGACTCCGGGATTTAGTGTTCTGTATCTATGTATCCACCCTGAAGACGTAATATACCGTAACATCGACGATATCGCATTTCATGAGGCTTGTTTCTCTGGCCAGAAACCTGCTCGTTCAGCCAAGCGTCGTCATGCTCTACCTCCGGCACTGGCATCGAGCGATAGCTGCGCTTTTCCAAAGTCCGGGAGCAGACGATGAAGAAAAACCAATGGAGTTGTCAAAACAACCTGCCAAAACTTGAAGCTGCCGTCCTTCCTGAACGAGTACGGCAAAGTGTCCCGCAGGCATGCCGCCGGGGTTCTGGCCGTCAAGGCTTTCAGCTCAGGGTAGAAGGTGTTGAGCTGATAGCCCACCACCATCCGATAGTGGACGGCAGAATGAAAGCTGCACGCTTTTCCATCACTAAGCGTTTCGCCGGCTTCGGCTCCTTGGCTGCGCGTTCGGTGGCCAAGCGCCTCATAGAGCAGTTGCCATGCAGCCTGTGCGTCGACCCTTGAGAAAATCCAATCGCTGACGGTGGCAGCAGGGCCTGCAAGACCCTCAAAGCCTTGGGGTCGCATATAGCCAGTTGTGGGGAATATTGGCTCCCCGAGCAGGATTCGAACCTGCGACCTAGCGGTTAACAGCCGCCCGCTCTACCGCTGAGCTATCGGGGAACGTAGTGGACTCTTATTGGACCGTAGTTGGAACCGCGCTTGAACTCCGGGTTGGACCTGTAGTGGTGCCGGACCGGAGTGCGGCCAAGCATCCAGCACTGAGGGAACTACCAAAATTGTAGCACCTGCGCTAAGTTCACTCAACCTGCGCACCCGCCGCCGGAAGGCTTCACGGCCGCCCAGCCCGGCCTTTCGTTCCTGCTGGGCGGTGCGAATCAGCCTTCAAGCCGAATCCTCGGTTAACCTGGTTGGGACAAGACTTCCGGCTCCCTGCAGCGCTGCTTCTTGGTCCAAGGCCCGCGGGAGACGTTAACCCCCTGTGCAGAGCCCCCATCCATGCATCCGCCGCGGAGCCGCTCTCGTATTCTCTACAGGCGAAGGGAATCAACCCGGGGGTTAACCGGAATGCATTCCCCTCATCTCCTCCAGAGGGGCGTCTTTCCCCCTGAAGGCGCCTCTAACGCAGGGGGCTCCGACGGCTTCCCTCAGCCTCGGAGCCTTCTGCACTAGCCAAAATCCACAGGGGCTCCCCGATAAGGTAGGGGAGCCCCTGTGGATATTGCGGAGGAAGTCCGCATAACGCCAAGCCAGCTTGGACTTGGCCATGAACGGCCTTTAGGGCTTGTTGACCGCGACCGCCAAGCGCTTGGCCCGTTTCTCTTCCGCCTTGGGAAGGTGGACCGTGAGAACGCCGTTCTCGTAGTCCGACTCTGCCTTGTCGGGGTCGAACCTGTCGGGGAGGCGCAAGGACCGGTGGAAGGAGCCGGTGCGCCGCTCCTTTATGATGTACCCCTTCTCCCGGGACTCACTCTCCTCACTCGTCTGCCCCTTGATGGTCAGGATGCCGTCCTCGATGGTGACTTCGATGTCCTCGGGTTCTACCCCCGGTACCGAAGCCCGGAGCACCAAGTTCTCGTCCTCTTCGAACACGTCGAGGGGGAGCCGCCAGCGGCCGTCGTGACCTCCGTCAGAAGTAGCCGGGAAACCCAGCGCCATCCGGGGGAAAGAGTGACTGGAACTGTGGATGTGTGAGAATGGTTCCCATCGCCGAAGCAGCATGATGGATTACCTCCTTATTACTTATCGCTTCTTGGCTTTTCCCTGTTGGGAGCGTCGTCATTGCTCTCCCAACCCGGTGAAGCAAGTTTTACATAGTTGAGTGAATATTGTCAAGTATATATATAGCCAGTCATAATTTCTTATGATGGTAATTGTTCTATATAAATTGACTTATAGAGTATAATAACCTATAATTTGCTGTAACCTACTGAGGGAAATTCAGGCTATGGCCGATTACTACGGCGTATTGGGGGTTTCCCGTAACGCCAGCGAAAAAGACATAAGGCAGGCCTACCGTAAGCTGGCCCGCCAATATCACCCGGACGTCAACCGCGACGACCCGGCGGCGGAAGACCGCTTCAAGAGCGTCAACGAAGCCTACGGCGTGCTGTCGGACCCCGACAAGAGAAACCGCTACGACAAGTACGGCGACAACTGGGAGCGCTCGGATCAGATCGAGCAGGAACAAGCCCGTGCCCACAACATGGGCGGCTTCACTTGGACCAACTTCGGCGACGGCATCCCCTTCGGCCGGGGGGCATCAGGCCGGGGAGGCATCTTTGAGACCCTTTTTTCCGACCCCGGGGGGTTCGCTCCCCCCAGGTCGGTAGAGCACCCTGTCGAAGTCACCCTGGACGAGGCCTACCACGGATCAACCAGGTTGCTCCAGCTGGAAGACGGCCGCCGCATCGAAGTGAAGATTCCTCCCGGCGTGGACAACGGCTCCCGCGTCCACATCCCCGCCGGCGGGCCCGGCCAGGGCGACATCTACTTGCTGGTCTCGGTGCGGTCTCACCCCACCTACAAGAGGCAGGGGAAGGACCTCAACTCCGAAACGGAAGTCCCGCTGGACGTGGCGGTTTTGGGCGGCGGCGTAAATGTAGCCACCCTCACTGGAAACGTATCCCTGACCATTCCTGCCGAAACCCAGAACGGGCAGCGCTTCCGCCTTGCAGGCCGCGGCATGCCGGAGTTGAGCAACCCTGGGTCTAAAGGCTCCCTGTACACCACCGTCAAGGTAGTCCTGCCCACCGGCCTGGGCGATGCGGAGAAAGAGTTGTTCGAGAAACTCAGAGACCTCAGGAAGGACGGCAAGACCGGTGCCGGTGCCGGTGCCGCTGCCGGCGGCAGCAGTTCCTGAAGGTCCCAGATTTTGAAGGTCATTGTAGTCAGGCAAAAGGGAAGGACGAAAATGACAACGGACAACCAATTCGAAGACGAACCCTGTTTCGTAATCAGCGTTGCGGCTCGGATGATCGGCCTCCACGCCCAAACCCTGCGGTATTACGAGCGGGTTGGCCTTATCTGGCCCTCCCGCACCGTGGGCCGGCAAAGGCTCTACTCCATGGCCGACATCGAGCGGCTGAGGCGCATCAAGACCCTAACCGACGACATGGGGGTCAACCTGGCCGGCGCCGAGGTGGCCCTGAAGCTGATGGTGCGCATCGAGGAACTGGAGCGGGAGGTCGAGTCCCTGAACCAACAGGTAGACAACCTGCAGAGACGGCAACCCCCCCGCAGCCCGGCCCGGGGGCAGCGATAGACCGCCGCTGCCCACCCCAGCCGATTTAACCATTAAACAGGTTCCTGGAAGGAGTCCCTTCGCTTGTCCGCCCCGGGAGCCACCTAAGGAGGCCTAAGTCATGGTGCTGAGACCGGACCAATTCACCGAACAAGCCCAAGAGGTGCTGCAAAACTCCCAGCAGTTGGTGCGCACCTACCGGCACAGCCAGTGGGACGTGGAACACATCCTGATGGCTCTGCTGGATTTGCAGGACGGTCTTCCCGCCCGCGTGCTGGAGGAAATGGGCATTTCAGCGGACGAGCTGAAAGCCACCCTGCACCGCGCCCTGGAAGCCTCGCCCAAGGTCACCTACGACCCAACCCAGATCTACGCCACTCCTCGGGCGGCCCGTGTGCTTGACGATGCCAAGGAAGAGTCCCAGCGGCTGAAGGACGAATTCATCGGCGCCGAGCACCTGTTCATCGCCGCTGCCAGGGAGTCCCAAGGCGATTCCGGCCGTATCCTCAAAGAGGCCGGTGTGGACCAGGAACGCCTGTACCAAGCCTTGATGTCCGTCAGGGGCAGCCACCGGGTGGACGACCCCAGGGCCGAAAGCCGGTACAGGGCATTGGACCGCTACAGCATCGACCTCACCAAGCTGGCCAGGGAAGGCAGTCTGGACCCGGTGGTGGGCCGGGATGACGAAATACGCCAAGTGATGCAGACCCTGACCCGGCGCCGCAAGAACAACCCGGCCATCATCGGCGAGGCCGGCGTGGGCAAGACCGCCATCGTCGAGGGCCTGGCCGCCCGGATAGTCGCCGGCGACGTCCCCGATTCCCTCAAGGGCCGCCGGGTCCTGGCCCTCGACATGGGAGCCCTGGTGGCCGGCTCCAAGTTCCGCGGCGAGTTCGAAGACCGCCTCAAGGCCGTGGTGGACGAGGTCAAGGGAGGCCAGCGGGAGATAATCCTGTTCCTAGACGAAATCCATACCATGGTGGGGGCCGGCGCAGCCGAGGGCGGCATCGACGCCAGCAACCTGCTGAAGCCCGCCCTGGCCCGTGGGGAACTGCAATGCATCGGGGCCACCACCACCGACGAGTACCGCAAGTACATTGAGAAAGACGCTGCCCTGGAGCGTAGGTTCCAGCCCATCTACCTGGAAGAGCCCTCCGTGGACGACACCGTGGAGATACTCAAGGTCCTGCGGCCCCGTTACGAGGCCCATCACAAGGTCGACATCGGCGACGACGCGCTCCGCGCTGCAGCCCGGCTGAGCGACCGTTACATCGCCGATCGCCACCTGCCCGACAAGGCCGTGGACTTCATCGACGAAGCCGCCAGCAAGCTGCGCCTGGAATCCCAGACCCTGCCCGCTCACCTCAAGGAGATGGAAGACCGGGTGTGCCGCCTCGCCGACCAGGAAGAGGCCGCCTCCCAGCGCTCGGAGTACGAAAGGGCCGCCGAACTGCGCACTGAGCGGCTCCGCCTGGAGCAGGAATACCAGAGCCGGAGGGAGCCCTTCGACCGGGAGCGGGATGTGCGTATGGTGGTAGAGGAGCGGGACATAGCCCAACTGGTGTCCAAGTGGACCGGAATACCCACCGGTCGCCTGTTGGAAGGTGAGGGTGAACGCCTGGTCCACATGGAAGAGTCCCTGCACCAGCGCATCATCGGCCAGGACGAAGCCGTGGTAGCGGTCGCCGAGGCCATTCGCCGCTCCCGCTCCGGCCTGAGCGACCCCAGGCGGCCCATCGGCAGCTTCATATTCCTCGGCCCCACCGGGGTAGGGAAGACCGAGTTGGCCAAGGCCCTGGCCGAGTTCCTGTTCGACGACGAAAGCAACATGGTTCGCATCGACATGTCCGAATACATGGAGAAGCACACCGTTTCGCGGCTCATCGGGGCTCCTCCCGGTTACGTCGGCTACGACGAAGGTGGCCAGCTCACCGAAGCGGTGCGCCGCCGCCCCTACCGGGTTGTCTTGTTCGATGAAATCGAAAAGGCTCACCCCGAAGTCTTCAGCATTCTGCTGCAAATCATGGAGGACGGCCGCCTCACCGATGGACATGGGCGCACCGTGGACTTTCGCAATACGGTCATAATCATGACCAGCAACCTGGGCACGGGCGACCTGAACCGCCAGCCCTTCGGCTTCCGGGCCGACGGCATGAAGGCAGGCGTGGAGCAAGCCCGCCTGAGGGCCTCGGTCCAGGAAGCCCTGAAGAGGGCTTTCCGCCCGGAGTTCCTAAACCGCATCGACGAGACTATAATTTTCCATCCATTGACCAAGGACGAAATCGTCCGGGTCGTGGCGCTGATGGTCTCCGACGTTCAGGACCGGGTCTCGGAGCGGGGAATTACCTTCGAATTGACCGCCGGAGCCGGCAGTTGGCTGGCCGAGGTGGGCTTCGACCCTGAATTCGGCGCACGCCCCCTCCGCCGCGCCGTGCAGCGCTACTTGGAGAATCCTCTCTCCAAGGGCCTGCTGGCCGGTGCATTCCAGGAAGGAGACCACGTCGTAGTGGACGCCGGAACGGACGAGTTGGTGCTGGAGAACCGGACACCGGAGAATCTGGTACCGGGAGCCCAGCCGGTCTAAGGGCTCACTTCCCAAGCCGCGAGCGGTCGTAATGGAACAAGGGCGCCAAGAGGGATCCCGGAATCACTGGTCGGAATCACTGGACGGGTCATTGGAAACAACCGAAGGGGGCATGTTCCTCTACGCAAGTATAGGTCATGCCCCCTTGTGCCGTTCATCCACAGGCTGAACTCTCAGTGGTGCTCTTGACGAAAACACTCACCTCTCACCTGCGTTTCTCCATGGCCCGATGGGCCAACAGGCTCCGAGAGGTCTCCTAGCTGAATGAAGTCCCCAGACACCGCCCCGTCCCTGCTTCAGGATTTCAGCCGCCGGAACCGGAGGACCCTCCTTCACTTGGTGCTTTTCCTGGTGGTGGCCTCCATCGTTGCCATCGCCTTTCTCTTCCGCGACACTTTCAGCCTGCACCAAGTGGGCTACGCCGGGGTCGCGCTGACGGCCATAGTCGCCAGCGGAGGCATGGTTGTACCGGCGCCGGCCTTGGCGGTGGTCTGCACCGCCGGTGCCCTGCTGATACCCTGGATCGTCGCCCTGATAGCCGGCACCTGCGAGGGGGTTGGGGAGCTCACCGGCTACTTCCTGGGACGTAGTGGCGAGGAGCTGCTGAGCGGCAGAAGGTTCTACCGCCGCTTGCGGATTTGGATGGGCCGCCACGGCTGGCTGGTGCTGTTCCTCCTCTCCGTCATCCCCAATCCCGTCTTCGATGTCGCCGGCATCGCCGCCGGAGCCCTGCGGTATCCCATCTGGCGGTTTCTGGCCTTGGTGTGGGTCGGGAAGACCCTCAAATACTTTGGGGTTGCCTACGCCTGCAACTACGGAGCCGAGTGGGCAATCAGGTTCTTTGACGACTTCTTCGGCAAGTTGTTCTAGGCTCCCCCACCTGCTCTGGCTATGCCTACGCTTGGCATGTATCCTTGAAACCTGCGGAGGTGACGCTCCGGCGTAGGCCGCCCGATGGTCGGGCCGGGAAACCTTTTCGGCTACTCCCAATATAGGCGGAAATACATCCGGCATTGGAGGCCCCAGTGATTCGCAGCCTCGAAGGAAAAACCCCCACGATTCACCCGTCGGCGTTCATCAGTGAAGCCGCCTACGTGGTCGGCGACGTTGAAATAGGCGAAGGCACCAACGTTTGGCCTGGAGCTGTAATCCGGGCGGACTACGGAAAGATAATCATCGGCAAGGACTGCTCCATCCAAGACAACTGCGTCTTGCATACCGACGACTTCCTGGAGTTGGGCGACAACGTGCTGATGACCCACGGCGCCGTCATCCACGGCGGCGCCATCGGCAACAACGTCTTGGTGGGCGTCAACGCCGTGGTGCTGGAAAGCGCCCGTGTGGGCAACTACTGCATGATTGGCGCGTGCGCCCTCGTTGTCGGAGGCGCCAACATCCCAGACCGCTCTCTGGTGGTGGGTGTTCCCGGCAGGGTGATGCCTCTCAAAGAAGAACACGAGAAGCGCCTCCAAGACCCCACTGTCAACTACCGTAGGAACTCCCGCCGTTTCATCGATAACGGCCTGGGCCTGCAAATCCCCAAGTCCTAACCGCCTGTCCGGGATGCCCTCGTCCGCATCCCGGCGGGTTTATTCAAACGCTTCCCTTGTCGCCCCGGGCCATGCAAACAGGCGGCGGCAGGGACCCTTTCCCAACTCCCCGGATATTCTACGAGAGGCACCGAATTGACCGACAACAATCAGACAGCCGACCTTATACTGCCCCTGCCCCTGCCCCTGGAAGGACTCCGGGTGCTGGACGTCACCCACATCATCGCCGGCCCCTTCTGCTCCATGATTTTGGGAGACATGGGGGCTGAGGTCATCAAGGTGGAACGGCCCCGGACCGGCGAACGTTCCCGGTCGGGGACCCCTATCATCGATGGCCTCGATGGCAAGCAAGTCAGCGCCCGGTACCTGGGCGTCAACCGCAACAAGAAGAGCATCACCATGGACTTGAGAGACCCCCGGTGCAAGGATGTGTTCCGCACTTTGGTCCAAGCCGTGGACGTTGTTCTAGACAACTGGGGGCCTGGAGCCTTGACCCGCCTGGGCCTGGGCTACGATCAGCTCAAGGAAATCAACCCTGCCATCGTTTACGCCAGCCTCACCGGCTACGGCGCTCCCGAAGGAGGGGCCACCGGCCCCTACACCTACTGGCCGGCCAACAACCCCTGCGTTCAGGGCATGGGCGGTTGGATGGTGACCACCGGTTCCCCCGCCGACAAGCCACAAATGGTGGGCGACAACATCGGGGACTCGGTCCCCGGCGTCTGGACCGCCTTGGGCATCATGCTTGCCTTGGAGACCCGCCGCAAGACCGGCCTCGGCCAGATGGTCGACATGGCAATGTACGACTGCATGATGGCCCACACCACCAGCACCATGCCCCTCTACCAGACCACTGGTGAAGTGTCAGGCCGTGCCCGGGAGAACATGTTCACCGCCCAGCTTGTCTTGGAAGCCAGCGATGGCTACGCCGTTCTGGCCGGCGCTGGGGGCGAGGAGAAATGGGTGGCCCTCTGGAAGAAGCTGGGCCGTGAAGACCTCATCAGCGACCCCCGCTACTTGGGTGAGGGTATCGCCGGGCCCTTCTACTTCGAGAACATAGTCCCTCTCATCGAGGAGTGGTCCAAGACCAAGACCAAGCTGGAAGTCGCTCAGGAGTTAATCCAAATTGGCTTTTCCATGGGGGTGGTGCAGGACGTCTCCGACTTGGACCAGTGCCCCCACTTGGAAGCCCGCGGCATGTTCGTCGACTTCCCAAACACTTTGGGAGGCCAGTTCCGCGCCGCCAACACCCCCATACGCCTGGCCGGCAGCGTCGGCACTCCCTCCGGCCGCCCGCCGGAAGTCGGCGAGCACAACCGTGAAATCCTCTGCAGCATCGGCGGCCTCACCGCCGCCCAATTCGAGGAACTGGCCGCCGGTGGCGTTCTGTAACCGGGAGTTTCGATGCCGCCGCGGGGTTTGAATACCGGGGAGAGCAGGAAGCATGAATTACTTCGCCACTGCCCTGCTAGCAGCAATTGCAATCGCAACATTCCTAGCAGCAGCAACAGGCTGCCGTGCCCAAGCCCCGGGTCCTACGGCGACGCCGCCACCGCCATCTCGTGACGCTGCAGAACCGCCTGCGGAGGTCCCGGTCCCCACGCCGACCGCAGCCATGCAGTTTCCCAGACCTCCGCTGACCGGAAAGTCGGCGGAATCCTTTGACCGGATTGCCCTCTCCGATCCCGCCACGGCCAAGGCCCTGGCGGGTCTGCCCTGGCTGGCCGACGAGATTACCTTGGAAGAGCGTCTGGCCGTTGACGCCATTAAGGACATTGCTGAAGAAGACCCGTCGCTAGCTCGAAGCGTCGTTGGGCTGCCTTGGCTGGAGTCGGAGGTTAGCGCTGAAGAACTGTCCGTTGTCGTGGCCATCGGAGAGATAGCCGATGGTGACCACGCCTTGGCCGTGGAAATTGCCAGTTCGTCATGGCTGGCCGACGGCCTTAGCCAGGAAGAACAGTCCTCGGTGGTGCTCGTCGCGGAAGTAGCGAAATACGACCCTTCTCAGGCCCGCCAAATCGTTGAGTCGCAGTGGAAAGGGGGTGCAGGGACCGAATCCCTGGAGAGTGGCAGCTACTATCTGGGGAGCATCGAGAGGGAGCATCCGGAGTTGGCCGCAAAACTCTTGGCAGCCCCGTGGGTGGTCGACGGCGTAGACCATATTGAGGGTGAGGTAATTCACAGTTTGCGCCGCCTTGCCGGAGAGCGCCTCGTTCTCGCACAGGATATTGCAGGCTATTCCTGGGTGGTCGACGGCATCGAAGATCACGAAGCGAATACCTTGGGCAACCTGCTGCGGTTGGCCAACCTGGAACTGGACCATGCTGAGCTTCTCGCCGGCCAGGACTGGTTCCAGGACGGCCTCACCGGCGAAGAGGCTGCCTTGGTAGTCTCCCTGAGGACCGTGTCGGACACGTCCATCCCCTTCGAAGAGCTGGTCTTGGACGGCATGACCCATTCCCGGACTCTTGACCTGCCCTCGGGTGAAGTTGAGCTGTACGTGGTCCACCGGTCTTCCATCCAGCCTGATGTTGAGGAGGTGTTCGGGGCCCTGGAAAATGGAGTAAGGGCGATAGAGGATTTCATGGGAGAGCCCTGGATAAAGCAGGAAGTCATAGTCCACCTGGAACCGGATTTCGATTACGTCGTGGAAATCGGCGGGGCCAACGTCGACAGCCACGTCGTAATGAAGAAGGGGCCGGGAGAAGCGGGCTTCCAGCAGACCCTCTCCCACGAACTGGCACACTTCTACACCAAGGAATACTACATGCCCCACTGGCTGTCCGAGGGATGGTCCGACTTTCTTGGCTCCTACACCCTGATGCACAGTGAAGGAGCGGACGTCCAAGCCCGCTACACCCTGGCCGTAAATGACGCCACCCAAAGAGACTGCCCATCCCAGGGCGCCTCCAACATTCATGAATTGCTGGAGGCCACCAAGGGGCGGCAGTACCTCGAGTATCTGCGGACGCCCCTCTGGGGTTGCCACTATCCCTTGGGCGAATCATTCCTCTTGGGTATGTACTTGGCCTTGGGCCATGACGGGACTGTTTCAGCCCTCAGGGGCCTCTACCGGGAGGCCGTTAGCCGGGGTTCCCCCGTTTCCGAGGACGAAATTTATCTCGCATTCCTGGGGAACACTCCGCCGGGAAAAGTAGAACAGTTCCATGCCATGTACCGGTGCCTCCACGGGAGACCCATCCCCGGAGACGCTCCCGGGGCCGTGATCGAGTGCGATCCCCTCTCCCTGGCCGCCGGATTGAACCCGCAAGAAGAGTGGACTGCGGCCGCCGCGCAGTGGATTTTCGTCTCGGGTGAGACACCCCTGCACCGGTCGATGTTCAACGCCCCGGCGGAGGTTGTCCAAAGGCTGCTCGACCAAGGAGGGGACGTAAACGCCACCACCGAACTGCGTCACCGGCTGTTCGGTGACCCCATCACTGGCATAACGCCTCTTCACCTTGCCGCCCAGTACAACCGCCCGGAGGTCACCGCCCTTTTGCTCGACCGCGGCGCCGGGCTGAACGCACGTGACAGCAACGACCGTACCCCCCTCCACCAAGCGGCCCTGAACCAAGACCCGGCGGTTGCTGCCCTGCTCATCGACCGGGGCGCCGACGTAAACGCCCTGGCCGAATACGGCGAAACGCCGCTCCACGCTGCAGCGGGGCGCAACTCCAACACCGAGGTGGCCGCTCTGTTCTTGGACCGGGGCGCCGACGTAAACGCCAGGGGGACATCAGACTGGGGCTACACCCCTCTCCTCAACGCGGCGCGGTACAACACGGAACCCAAAATGGCCGCCCTGCTCCTGGATAGAGGCGCCGACATCAACCTCAGGGACCAGGCTCAGGGAGCCGGGCCCCTGCATTACGCGGCCTTGAGTAATGTGCCGGAGGTGTTCTCTCTTTTCCTGGACCGTGGGGCAACCGTCAACGATAAAGACGACCACAGCAGGACGCCCCTGCACTATGCGGTCATGAACTACCGCTCTCTGGGGTCAAACGCCCGCGGCGAACAAGCCTATGCGGGGCCGGCAATCGTGACCCTCCTCTTGGAAAGCGGGGCCGATCCCAAGGCCAAGGACAACGAAGGAAGGACTCCCCTCCAACCATCGTCGGGAGAAGCCCTTCCGGAGTCGGTTGCCTTGCTCCTGGACCAGGGAGCGGACATCGATGCCAAGGACGAAAGGGGATGGACCGCATTGCACCTGGCTGCAATTGGCGACAGGCAAAGACAGGTGAGGGAATTGCTGGAACTGGGGGCCTATACTGAGGCTAGGAGTAACGAAGGCTTGACCCCCCTGCACCTGGCAGCGGGATTTCGCACCCTTTCTCAGGGGGCGGAAGACGTGGTCGAAGTGTTGCTGGACTGGGGAGCCGAAATCAACGCCAAGGGCGACAAGGGCCGCACTCCCCTCCACTATGCGGCTGCCCCCGAACCTGGCCCATATTCCTTCCCCAACGACGGATCGTACTATAAAACGGTGGTCCCCTTGTTGCTCGACCGCGGCGCCGACGCAAATGCCGCGGACAACAACGGCCTCACCCCCTGCCAAAGGGCGCAGAGGTTGGGCACCATGACGGGAGAACCACTCCTGGAACGCCTATGCTCCCCCTGAGCCGGAAGAAAGCCAGGCCGGATACCCTGGACACCGCCGGCGCGGTCCACGGGCCGCCACATTTGTAGATTGGACTGAGATTCCCTCGCCGGGCCTCCCCCGGTCTGTCCCGCAGCCTTTTCACCCCCTATAATTGACCCAGAGTTTCTGCCATCTACAACAGATCAAAGGAAGCAACCCTTTGTTTCAAGCCCCCAGGGGCACCGCAGACCGGTTGCCCCCCGAACAGCACTACTGGCGTTACATCGAGTCCAAGGCCGTGGAACTCGCCGGCCGTTACGGCTTTTCCCGCATCGACACCCCGGCCTTTGAGGACGCCAACCTCTTCGTCCGTTCTGTCGGTGAAGGCACCGACATCGTCGAAAAGGAAATGTACACCTTCGAAGACCGCGGCGGCGACCAAGTAACCCTCCGGCCCGAGGGCACCGCCCCGGTGTGCCGCGCCTACTTGGAACACGGCATGCACAACCTGCCCCAGCCCGTGCGCCTCTACTACTTCTGTCCCGTGTTCCGCTACGAACGGCCCCAAGCCGGCCGCTTCCGCCAGCACCACCAGTTCGGTGTGGAGGTCCTCGGCGACGCCGACCCCTCGGTGGACGCGGAAGTTATCGAGCTGGGCTGGCAATTGACCCACTCCCTGGGCCTCAGCGACGTGAACCTCTTCGTCAATAGCATTGGCGACGGCCAGTGCCGCCCCGCGTACGTGTCCCAGTTGAAGAGCTACTACTCCGGCCTGCAGGACCGCCTCTGCGGCGACTGCAAGCAACGCCTGGACCGCAACCCCCTGCGCCTCCTGGACTGCAAGGTGGAGACCTGCCGCTCCCTTGGCGACGAAGCCCCCCACTCGGCAGACCACCTTTGTCCTGAATGCCAGGAACACTGGTCCAAGCTGACCGCCTATCTTTCGGCTATGGACCTGCCCTTCCAAATCGACCACCGCTTGGTCCGCGGCCTTGACTACTACACTCGTACCGTGTTTGAAATTCAGCCCGCTGAGGTGGGCGGCCAGTCCACCATTTGCGGCGGCGGCCGTTACGACGGACTGATCGAACAACTGGGCGGACGCCCAACCCCCGGCATAGGCTTCGGCTCCGGCATGGAACGCCTGGCCTTGAACCTGCGGCGCAACGAGGTCGAGCCCCCGCCAACCCCGGCGCCCAAGTACCTGGTTGCCAATGTGGGTGACGATGCGCGGTCTGCAGCGCTGGAACTGGCTTCCAAGCTGCGCCGCATGGGAGCCGGGGCTATCCTCAGCAGCGGTCCTCGTGCCCTCCGGGGCCAGATGCGCCAAGCCAACGCCCTGGAAATCCCATACGCCCTCATCCTGGGCGAGGACGAAATCAACAACGGCACCGTCGTCCTGCGGGACATGCGGGCTTCAACCCAGACCACCCTCCCCCTGCAGGAGTTTCTCGACCAAGCCGCCGGTTGACGGTTATTGACCTCGTGAACCAAATCTGTCAAAATCTCGGCAACCTCGTTGAATGGGAGGAACTATGCTTACCGCAATCTCTGACGACATGTTTTCGCCGGAAGTCATAGCCGACCCCTACCCTTACTACGACCGGCTCCGGGATGAAGACCCGGTACACTGGAACGAAAAGTACGAGACTTGGATTATCTCCCGGTACGACGACCTGACGTGGATGACCCGTCACCACGAGTTGTTCTCCAGCGCCGTCTTCCGCAACGACCCCAAGCCTCCCTATCCCGAGATCGACGAATCCGACATGGGCATCTACGACGATCTGGTCCGCCTCTACCAAGCTGACCAGTTCATCCAGCACGACCGCCCGGCCCACTTGGAAATGCGCAAGGTGGTCCACGGCTACTTCACCCCCAAGTCCATGGAAGAGTGGCGCCCCTTCATCCAGAACGCCATCAAGCACCTGCTGGACCAAGTCCAGGACAAGGGCCACATGGACGTGATGAAAGACCTCGCCACCCCCCTGCCAGTCTTGGTCATCGCCGAAATGATGGGCGTACCGCCGGAAGACCGGGGTTACATCCGGGAACTGGCCGAAAAGCTGCTCTACATCGGGAGGGGCGAGCCCGACCGCATGAAGCCCTTGGGCGAAGGCATGCAGGGCATGATGGACTACGTATCCCCCTTGGTTGACGAGCGGTTGGTCAAGCCGGGAGACGATTTCATTTCGGTGCTGGCCGGCGGCGAAAAGGCCGGCATCTTCACCCGCAACCAAGTGCTGGTGAACACCTCCCTGTTGCTCTTGGCCGGACACGAGACCACCATCAACCTGCTGTGCAACGGCACCCTGGCCTTTATCGAGCACCCGGACCAGTGGGACGTCCTGAAAGGCGACAAGGGCGACACCCTGCCTCCGCTGATCAACCGGGCCACCGAAGAGTGCCTGCGCTACGACGCCCCGGTGAAGTCCATCCAGCGTATCGCTGCTGAAGACGTAGAGATGCGGGGCAAGCAGATTAAGAAGGAAGACCGCATCCGCTGGTTCATCACCCCGGCCAACCGCGACCCGGAGAAGTTCGAGAACCCCGACGTCTTCAACATTGCCCGCTGGCCCAATCCCCACGTCGCCTTCGGCAGCGGTATCCACCACTGCCTGGGAGCCGGGTTGGCCCGCCTGGAAGGGCAGGAAGCCTTCAAGGCCATGGTGGAGCGGTTCCCCAGGTTCGAGCTGGAAACCGATCAGCTCGAATACCAGCCCAGCATCACCTTCCGCTCCCTGAAGAGCCTGCCGGTCTCTTGGAACTAGTCTCCTGCGGGGATTTGGAGAGGAAGATATGGCCAGAAAACTGACCATAACGGTGGACCACAACCTCTGCGTGGGGAACTCCATGTGTGAGGTCAGCGCCCCCAAGGTATTCTTCATGAACGACGACCGCCAGTCGGAGGTGGCAGACCCCACCGCCGACACCGAGGAGAACATCATGGAGGCGGCCGAGAGCTGTCCTGTCAGCGCCATCACGGTGGTGGACGCCGACACGGGGGAAACCCTCTTCCCCTAGCAACTCCAGCCAGGCAATCGGAACGCAAAAAAACAGGGGCGCGGAAACCGCGCCCCTGTTTTTCGTCCGCCGGCCTTCGGGCTCCGGCTATCCGCCGTCGCTGGCCACCGCCGCTTCGCTCCGGGCCTTCCGTTCCTTTTCCTTGAAGTGCGGAATCACGTATTTCCCGAACAACCGGATCGACTCCTTCACCTCTTCATCCGTAGCCGGCCCAGCCTGGAAGATGGGCATGATCTGGTTGGCCCCGATGCGCTCGTAGTTCTCCACTACCTCGATGCACTCGTCGGGCGTGCCTACGCAGAACCGCCCCGATGACAGCACCTCTTCCGGAGAGACCCCTTTCCTCATCTGAGGGTCCCACTCGCCCCGCCGCACGTGGTGGCGGTAGTCGTCGGGCACCTTGGTCGTGTCCACACCGTCCCACGCCTGGGCGTAGTTCCTCAGCCGGATGTTGATGTTCCAAGACGCAATCTCCGCTCCCCGGTCCCTGGTCTTCGCCCTGTCTTCGGAGCAATAGCCGATGCTGGAAACCACCACCTTGTCGTTGACAAACTGCCCCACTGGCTGGGCCGTCTTCAGGGCCTCTTTGTATATGCCGATGCGGCGCTCCACCGTTTCATACTGCCCCAGCACGTTGCACAAGCAGCCCAGTCCCATCTCACCGGCCAGTTGGAATGTGTCGTCCTGGCTGCAGGCCGACCACAAGGGCGGATGGGGCTTCTGCATCGGCTTGGGGATGACCTCCCTCTCCGGCACGTTGAAGTACTTGCCCTCGTGGGAGTAAACCTGCTTGGTCCAGATGTCCGGCAGCATTCTCAGGGACTCTTCCCAGATTCCCCGGGTGTCCTCTATCTGCACCCCGAAGGGCGTCAGTTGGTATGGGTTTCCCGACCGGCCCACCCCCACGTCAACCCTTCCGCCGCTCATAATGTCCAGGGTGGAAGCCTTGACCGCCACGTGCAGGGGGTGGTGTACTGGCAACAGCACCACGCCGAAGCCCAGCCGCATCTTGGTGGTGTGCTGGCTCAGGATACCCAGCATCACCTCTGGGGCGCTGCAGTGGGCCCACTCGGTCAGGAAGTGGTGCTCCACGAACCATACTTGATCAAAGCCCATCTCCTCGGCCAGCACCACTTGGTCGATGATTTCCCTCAGCCGTTGGTGTTCGGTCTCCGGAGGTGACGGGCGCGGCACCTGGACTTCATAAAACATTCCGAATTCCATGTACTATTCCTCCTTGGTTCTGAGCTTGATTCTCCGGCAGCGGAGCCCCCGTCGGCCAGACTGCCCTCATTTGCAGCTATCCGCGCCGCATTCTAGGCTTGCGGCTACAGCAGGTCAACGGCGTGACTTTCACGTGAGATCAATGCAAAAATAGCCCGTGCCCCCTGAAAGACGCACCATCAACTACAGCCGGGTCGTGGACTTGGGCCACCCCATCCACCCGGGCATCCCCCGGTGGCCCGGCGACCCGCCCGTAACTTTCAAGGCAGCCGCTTCGTTGGAACGGGAGGGCTACCGGCTCAACGCTTTTTCCATGGGAGAGCATACCGGCGCCCACATGAACGCCCCCCGCAGCTTCCACCCCCAAGGCCCCGCCATTGACTCTTACGAGGCCTCGTCCCTCGTGGTGCCGGCGGTGGTCATCGATGTCACGGCCCAAGCCGCCGCCGGCCCCGACTACACCTTGGACACCAGCGCCATTGAGTCCTGGGAAGATCGCTGGGGCCACGTCCCCGCCGGCAGCCTGGTGCTGCTGCACTCCGGCTGGGACCGAAAATATCCCTCCCCCGGCCGGTTCTTCGGCTTCGACCGCGAGGGCAACATGCACTACCCAGGCTTCTCCCCGGAGGCCGCCCAGTTCCTCCTGGAACAACGCCAAGTACACGGTCTGGGCGCCGACTCCCCGGGCCTCGACCCGTCCTGGGACAACGAATTCACCGTAAACCGGCTGGTGCTGCAACAGCCACGGCTGGCCTTGGAATGTCTCAACAACCTTGGCCAACTCCCGGCCGTCGGCGCCACCCTCGTCATCGGAATACTGAAGCTCAGGGGCGGCTCCGGCTCCCCCGCTTCGGTAATCGCCCTAATTCCTTAAGACCCGAGCACCTTGAACCTCGGGAAGGTCTGAACAAAGACACTCAAGGAACCTCTGAACAACCTGAGCTCACCCTATCCCCACCTTCTCTCATCAAGGGAGAAGGATCTTCAGAGTTCTTTATTCAGACTATTCCTAAAGTCCCCTTTGCCCTGGGTAAGGGAAGTCTGGGATGAGGGCGAGTAGCATACTTCGCCGCTGCGGTTGAACTTGCCCGGAGGTTCCCTACAGCTTTCCCACCCCGGCCCAAGCGCAGTCCTCGTCCTGCTGGCTGGTGCCGCCCCCAACGCCGCACGCTCCGTCCACCACGCCATTCCGTACAATGGGGACTCCGCCTTGGCCCATAATCATGTGCCCGCCTTCGGCGATTGCTATTCCCCTGGGTGTGGGCTGGTCGGCCCTCTCCTGCAGTTCCCCGCTGGTGCGCCCGAACCCGGCGGCGGCAACCGCCTTCCCCTGTGAGCCGTACACCCCGGCCCAGATGGCGCCGTCCATCCGGTTGAAGGCCACCAACCGGCCCCCTGCGTCGCACACCGCCACGTTAATCTTGATACCAAGCTCCTCGGCCTGGGCAATCGCCCCCGCAATAATCCTGTTTGCTTCCTCCAATGTCAGTGCCATGCTCCACCTCTCCTCAGTATGGAATATCCCTTGTTCCGCGCCCTCATTCTACGCCGCGGCGTCGTCCCGTGCATCTGCAACTGGACGGCTCCCGGCACTTGGGACGCCCGGCCTGATGTTATACTGGGAAAGCCCAATTGAAGGAGTGACAGTGACCACCGCCAACCAAGAGGAAATCGCCGATTACACTGCCCAAGCTTGGAGTTTTCTGGCCAAGGCGCGCGACTACTTGGAGGCCGGCGACTTGCACCAAGCGTCTGAAAAGGGCTGGGGTGCTGCGTCCCACATGGTCAATGCCGTAGCCGCGGCTCACGGCTGGGACTACAATTTCCATGCAGAGTTCAATCCGGTTATGGGAAGGGCCGCTCAGTTTGCTGAGGTTCCACGCATTCGCGCTCTGGCCCGGGTTGCCAACGAACTGCATAGCAACTTCTACACCCGCCAGAGGTTCTTGGACGCCGGCGCCATCAGCGATGACCTCAATGATATTGCAGAACTCTTGCAACTGCTGGGACCCTTGGTGCTTCCCGATAGGGAAGGCCAAGCGTAGCAGTTCATGCTCACCAAGCGCATAATCCCCTGCCTCGACGTCGACGCCGGAAGGGTGGTCAAGGGCACCAGCTTCGTTAACCTCAGGGACGCCGGCGACCCGGCAGAGCTCGCCGCCCTGTACAACAGCGAAGGCGGCGACGAGTTGGTGTTCCTGGATATAACTGCCAGCTCCGACTCTCGCGATACCATCGTCGAAGTCATGGAGCGGGTATCGGAGCAAGTCTTCATTCCCCTCACCGTCGGCGGCGGCATCCGCAGCGTCGATAACATCCGCCGCATGCTCCACGCCGGCGCCGACAAGGTTTCCGTCAACACCGCCGCCGTCAACGATCCCTCCCTGATTAGCCAGGGCGCCGCCCATTTCGGCAACCAGTGCATCGTCGTCGCCATCGACGCCAAGCGCACAACCCACGGCTCCGGCGGCCCCATCGCACGCGCCGGCGACCCGTCTGGAGACCTCTCCATCGACGAAGACTCCCGCTGGGAGGTCTACACCCACGGGGGCCGCACCCCCACCGGTCTCGACGCCATCAAGTGGGCCGTCCGCGCCGTGGAGTTGGGCGCCGGGGAAATCCTGCTCACCAGCATGGACGCCGACGGCCACTTGGAAGGGTATGACCTGGAGTTGACCCGCACCATTTCCCGCGCCGCCCCGGTGCCGGTGATTGCCAGCGGTGGCGCCGGCAACTTGGAGCATCTCTACCAAGCCTTCGATGAAGGCCAGGCCGACGCCGTGCTCGCCGCCAGCATTTTCCACTTCGGCACCTTTTCCATCGGGCAGGCCAAGGAGTACCTCGAACAGCGGAACGTGCCAATGCGCCGCTAGATTTTCTTCGACAATCTGGAAAGTTTCATTAAGCTTCCTCGGGCATATATTCTCGTTAGGCCAGTAGTTTCATTAGGAAGGAAAGTTCCATTCAATGAACTCCATCACAACCGTAATCTTCGACATGTATGAAACTTTGGCCCAGAACCGGCAGCGCCACTGGCTCGACACCTTCAAGAACATCGTCCAGGAACAGGAACTCGACGTTGACCCCGCGCAACTCCGCCGGACCTGGCTGGAAAAGGGCCGTACCTTCCGTGACCGCCGTCTCCGCACTGGCGCCGAATTCGAGACCTACTCCCAAGGATGGGTCCCGTGCTTTGACCTGGCGTTCCGGCAGCTCGGCGTGTCCGGAGACCCGGAGCAGGCTTGCCACACCGCCGTCCGGGACCACAGCAGGAGGCCCCCCTATCCGGAAACCCTGGAGGCTCTGCAGGCGATTTCCGCCCGCTGCCGCACCGCCCTGCTCTCCAACGCCGACGACAGTTTCCTCAAGCCCAACTTGCAACTGTGGGGCCTTGAATTCGAGCAGGTCCTCTCTTCTGAAGAAGCCCGCTGCTACAAGCCCTTGCCGGGCCTCTTCCTGGAAATGCTCGATCGCATCGGGGTCGCGCCCGGGGAATGCCTCTACGTTGGAGACCGTCAGCTCGAGGACGTCCAGGGAGCCGGCTCCGTTGGTATGAGCACCGCTTGGGTCAACCGCCGCGGCGCCTCCTTGGACCCAAACCTGCCAACCCCGGACCACCAAGTATCCAGCCTGCTGGACCTAGCCGGGATTCTTGACTGACCAAGTCTGGCACTGCCCTGAACAGCTCATGCGTCAACGATTTGAAGCAGGCAATAATATCCCCAACTTCGTAATGGAACCATCCCGGTGAGACCCCGCCGGTTCTTTTTAGCCTGGCCCCTCTTCGCCCACGCAGCCGCTTGGGCCGCCTTCCTGTGGCTGGTCTTTTGGCCCCACGCCTATCGCGGGGTCAGCGTCCAAGCCGTACCTCCGGGCAGCGACGAAGCGCCCCAAGTAACCCACCTTTCGGCCTCCTACATCGAGATGAACGGGCTGTGGGTAGTGCTTCCTATGCTGGTTCCCGTAGTAATAACCGGCCTGGCCTTGCTGGCAGTCTGGTCGTGGCATTCCAAGCAGTGGACCAGAGCTGCCTGTCTCTGGCTCTTGGCCGTGCTCTCCCTCGGCTTTTGTGCTCTGGGCTACCTCTCCTTCGGGGTGCTCTTCCTGCCCGCGGCCTTGGCCCTTTTAGCGACTGCCGTTGTCAGCATGCTCCATTCCCCAAGTCCCGGCAGCACCGGCAGCTAGATCAGCGGCTTGGTCCATTGGAAGCACTGGAAATAGACAATAATACTTGGCTGTGCTTGAATCACAGCTTGAACCATAAGAGGAAGTGACCTTATGAAAGTCAAACTGAACGAGCAGGGCCTCCTGCCCGCCATTGCCCAAGACGCCACCACCGGCCAGGTCCTCATGCTCGGGTACATGAACCCAGGCTCCCTGAAGCGCACCGTCGAGGGCATCCAAGTCTGGTTTTACAGCCGCAGCAGGGAAGACCTCTGGCACAAGGGTGAGGTATCCGGCAATTACCTGAACCTGAAGGAGGCCTGGCTGGACTGCGACGCCGACACAATCCTGCTCAAAGTGGACCCCGACGGCCCCGCCTGCCACACCGGCGAGACCTCCTGCTTCTTCAACCTGCTGGAGGGCCTCCCGGAGGAGTACGAGCCATCGGAGTCCGGCCCGGGAATCCTCAGCGAACTCTTCGCCGCCATCCAGGACCGGCAGCAGGAAATGCCGGAAGGGAGCTACACCGCCTCCCTGTTGCAACAGGGCATGGGCCGGGTGGCCCAGAAGGTAATAGAGGAAGCCGGAGAGACCGCAATAGCCGGGCTGCAGAACGACCAAGAGGGCTTGGCCGGGGAAATGGCCGACCTGCTGTACCACACCTTGGTGCTCCTGGCCGCCTCCGGCGTCAAGCCCCAAGCCGTCTGGGACGAGCTTCGCCGGCGCCGGGGCTAGCCAGGGTTAGTCGGAGTATCTTTAGGGAACCTCTGAATAAGAGAGGGTCAGGTATGGGATACTGAGGGAAAGGGATGCCAGGGGAGGAGGAAGATGAACGAGCAACCGACCTTCGCCGATCTGGATTACCAGG
>DAOULB010000050.1:0-6113 GCA_034420695.1 Dehalococcoidia bacterium | reverse complement strand
CCATAGGGTCGGCTACGACCCTTATGGATGACGGTAGACGGTACAGTTTTCAACCGCCAAATGTCAGTCGGTCAATCCGCCCACCTGGGACACTTTACCTCCGCCCTTCATATCCATCAGCTCGAGCAGCATAGGCACCGACTCCGGCACCTTCAGCCGCCCCAAGGACAGCACCAACTGGGAGCGAACCCGGCCGCTGGACTGGTCAAGGGCGTCCAGGAGATGAGACTCCGCCCCACTGTCGAATCTCCCCAGCGCCCTGGCGGCCTGCTCCCTGACATCCTCATCATCGTCGTGCAGAGCTCCGGCCAGATCCGGCACGGAGGACAGCAACGCCCGCAGCATTGGCTCCCTGGCGTCAACGCCCGTACCCTGCCAGGACATGGAGGCAGCTATCCCCCACAATGCTTCCGCCGCCGCGGCGCGGACCACGGCCGAAGGGCCGGAAAGCGCCCCCGCCAGGGCAGGCACAGCCCCTGGAATTCTCAGCAGCCCCAAGGAACGGGCGGCGCCCTCCCGGGTCTCCTCGTCATCGTCGCCCAAGGCGGCGGAGAGACCATCCAGGGCCGCAGGATCCTTGCTCTCCCCCAAGGCCCTGACCGCCTCCCGGCGCACCTGCGGGTCCGCCGACCCCAGGGCGTCCAGCAGAAAGGGAACGATCCGCTCCTCCGACTCGATGCCCAGCATCCGGGCAGCATACATTCGGACGGATTCGGATCTGCGCGACAGGTCAGGGAAGAAGTGGTGAATGTTCTGCGTGGTCATGGCCATCGCCTCCGATGCTGCAATTCATCGTAGCACCTGAGGCGGGCGGTGAGCCACAGGCAGGTGTCAGCAAACGGCGCCCGGCAAGATGGCGGGAATCGTCATTCCCACTGGGTCCTCGCCCAAGACGGGGAATACGGGTCCGGCTTCGGAAAGAATGGAAGAGAGGAGCTGCCACCTCACGTTCCAACTAACCACGACAAACGAAGTCGTCTCAACAGGCAGTTGCATCTGTGCGCCCGCTAGGAATAAATGTAATATGAAACCAATCACCAGCAGAGGCTGACGCGATGGCTTCAGGTTTCGATATACCGCAACTCCCCCCGTGGGCACGGACATTGGAAGAAACATTGATCACCGAACAACGCATCACCAGAGTAAGCAATGAGTGAAACGAAGGTCGCAAATGCGGACCGGATGATGGTCGCTGTGGTCCTTGGCGAGGAGGGAATCGCCGCTACCTTCGCAGATGGCTGCAGCGGAACGGTGCCGTTCAAAGCCATCCCAGAGGCAGGAGAACACTCCAAAATCAACTCAGCCGAACTCCCGAACCCATACAAGGTCATCCTGAGCACCTCTCACAACGAACAGGTGGAACTTCCCTGGGACTTCGTCAGACATTACTGCGACCCAACCTACCAGCCCAAGATGGAGATCATCGCTTCCGAGGCGAAGAAGGCTTTGGGAACAAGAGCCCAACTACTCAGGGAAGCTGCCGGGTTGACCCAAGAGGCCCTGGCCAAAGCCGCAGGAATCGAACTCGTCACGCTGGTCAACCTGGAATGCGGGAGGAACACCCCGAAACTGGCCACGCTCGACGCTATAGCCCAAGCTCTAGGACGGCCTATCGAAGACCTGCTCACCGCCCAGGAAGATTCTATGACCAACATACTTCCGTCGCAGCGGCAGAAGAACAACAGCGCAACCTAAGGAGCACTCGCCCCGGAATAGAAAGCGTCACAGACAAGCGCAGCGGAGACTGGCTGTTCAAAGGCACTAGGCTGCCGGTTTATGCCCTCTTCGAGAACCTGGCGGGGGAGCTATCATCTACGACTTCATGAAATGGTTCCACCCCGTGGAGGAATCGGACGTGAAAGCAGTCGCAGAGCCTGAAACAGGCTGGTTGCTCCAAAATCTACCTCAACGGGAGCTTCGCTACCGAAAAGGAAAGCCCTGGCGATTTCGACGCCGCTTGGGAAACGACGAACGTCAATGTTCAACTGCTAAACCCAACTTTGCTGGACTTCAGGAACCGCCGCCAAGCTCAGAAGCAAGTCTTCGGGGGCGAGCTTTCCCCGGCCGACTGGGAAGGTGACGAGCACGGGCGAACGTTCTTGGATTTTTTCAGACGGACCAACAGGACACCCCCAAAGGAATAGTCGCCGTCGGTTTGAGGACACTACCATGATTGAGAACGAGACCCAGTACCGGGTGACTCAAGAACGAGAGCGGACTTTCTCCCAATTGGTGGAAAGATTGGAAAACGGCGAGGCACAAGGCATTCCCAGCGAGGACCCGGCCATAAGCAGGGCCAAGCTGGACGCCTCACGAAGCGTTCTTCAAGAACTCCGGGAGGAAATCCAAGAATGGGAATCCAGCCCACAACACGCCGGGAGTACGGAGTACGTCACCCTACTCCTCGACCGCGACACCATCAACTGGTTCAAAGCCCAGACGGGCGAGGACGGAGACACCGAAGGAACAAGGTGGATGACTCTCGTGGAGAAAACGCTTCAAGAGCACGCCCGGCGCGAAGCCAAGGTCTGACAGAAAAGCAGACGGGCGGCAGCATCACTCTCCACCGAAGGCACACCTGAGCCGTTGAATAAAAGAGAGTCTGCACAACGAATCGGGATTAAAAATTATTCATTATGCAAGATCGCCCCACACCAACTGAGGCACCGGAGACTGGCTTAACCGGAAAGCCAGTGATTCTTCGAGGTTGACGCCGCTCAACAAGCCCGGCAAGACGATAGTGACGGAACCGGGAATTACCTTCCCGGAGTACTTGCCCGACTTGGCCTGATGGGCAACACTTGACCAGGTTACGCGGAAGTGACGGCGGAACGTACGGGCACAAACCTGTTGGCCCGCGCAACGCCCGTAGGCCTCTAATGAACCAGAACCAAAACGTGCAAATGTCCCTGTCCGACGGGCTCATCCAGATCGAATTTCGCACAGCCTCAAGTACGTCGGCAAATTTCCCCCACAATCCCCAAACAATGGGGTCCACCTCACAACCATGGACCTGTAAACTAAAGCTGTAACCCATCCATCTTCAAAGCCTGAGAAAAGCAGGCCAAGCGGAAACTGTAGGGCGTTTTCTCGGCCCCACAGTTCCTATCTGAACCTAAGTCAAATTCGGAGAGGATTGCAGGTAGATGTCTTTAACACCCATCACGCTACCCATCAGAGCACCAGTCGGGGCGGGGTTCGAGCGCGTGAGTAAGACCGACCCCCGACTGATAAACCACCCTTTGGTCATAGTCGGGTCGGTCAGTATATCCACCGAAACTATACATCGAAAGTACACGGATTATCGGATTTGGCACACACTCAATGCGACCATTGAATCTGATTTGATTCCCACTGAAGACGGAAGTGGTTTCGCTGATGTGATCCAAGATCTGTTTCAGCGGTGTGAAGACAACGAGCCTGACTATGCCGAAGGGGTCGATCTAATAGGAGTCATTTACCCCAGGGCAGATGAGTCGAAAGTTACTCGGTGGCTCTCGAAGTTCCCGCCCACTCTTCCTTTGGCGGTTAGTTCTCACAGGGACGGCCGCCCGCCTGTCGTCGACGGCCGCAGCGGGCAGAAGTCTGTCCATGTACGTGGACGGATTGGCACCAAGAGCCTCGCCATAGCCCAACAGCCCCTAGATATAGAGGTACAAAAGTCACGCATATTCACTTTCTTAAATAGTTCCTCCGACCCAAACTGGGCCATATTTGCACCAGAAGAGGGACTACCTCAGTATGCCTATGCCTCTGAACAGCCAAGGATGCTGTCTGAAACAGAATCTTCGGAACTTGCTGCCTGGGGAAAAGTTAAGTCATGGCTGAAGCATGCCCTTATCCCCGTGCAGGAGGACCAACAATATCCAGAGGGCAAAAATGCCTTTCCTGACTTTCGGGCGTGGATTGGGGACCAAGAATGTGACATCGAAATGACTTCCGTTCCCGATCTAGAGAAATGGACGATACGGGGCAAATACCGCGACCTGGAGAAGAAGATATGCCAGGTGGCCGCCCAACCCAGTGAAACCCAAAAGGAAGTTGTCGATAAACTTTACGAAGTGGTCGGCAGCAAGGTCAGACGAGCCTCCGCGTCAACACGGCGGTTCATGCTCGTAGTTTCCAATTGGTCAACCCACGAGCTTGGCGACAAGGCACTCTGGCCCACTGGAGATTTCAGTGAAATCGACATCCTGTTGCTCATCGACATCAACGAGGTTCGTTGTATCAAGTGGGGAGACTGGATGAATGAATAAAGACAGAGTGGAAGCGATCGCCTCCGAGAGTTTCATTGCAACACAAGGTTAGGGCCTATTCGGCTTGGACTCGCCAGCCGTAGGGCAGGCCGGCCCAAAACACCGAAGATGCCCGCAACACGTTCCACCAAGGCATCTACCACCTGCACGCCGCCTGGGACATGGACCCGGCCACCCCCCTAGACTCCCACAACCCTCGACCACGCCTTCGAGCATACCTGGGACTTCCATCCGAACCCCGACAGCAGCGACCGAGACGCCCACAGCCATCAAGCGCAAGAGATGCGCGATGACATATCCATCGCGCATCTCTCAATTACCAAGAACTAGAGACCACTGGGCGCGAAAGGCAACCGCCGCCCCGACTACTCCGCTTCTTGCGTCTGGGCAATCCGGTAGAAGCGGTCGTCATCCTTGCTCAGGTTCTCGGCCACCGGATAGGCCGCAGAACACTTGGCGTTCACGTCCGCTTCCCTGGTCACCAGGTTGGCTTCCATGGCGGCGATGTTCTCCCGCTGCCGCTTGATCTTGTTGTCCAGTACCTTGGCCTTGGTCTCATCGGTCTCCTTATCCCTATCAACGATGAGCTCAGCCAACTCGGCGCGTTCACCTTCGATGCGGCCCGCCTGCCACGCAGCACCCCGCCGGGCCTTGTGAGCGTCCAGACGAACCTGGTTGCCCGCATTGCCGGTGTCGCTGAAGTACCGGTAATGGTCCGTGTACTCGCGGCACTTGTTCGGGAAATCGAACCAGGCCCGGCCGCCCGGAGCCGTTCCGTCCACCACCACGTAGGTCGTCGGCCCGGCCAGTGCGTAGGGCGGCGCAGCCTCTCCAGCTGGCACCTGAGTCCAGGCCAGGGTCGGCACCACCTTCGCGTAGCTCGGTTCATCGCCGGCTGGCATGGTGATTTCCTCCGACACCCAGACGGAGCGCTGCCAGCCATCGCCATAGATTTCGGAACGCTTCGACCGGGAGTCGCGGTTGCGGGTCTGGACCGACACCCGGTATGTGTCGCCGGGCCACAGCCCGTCGAAGGACGCCCCGGTCTTGGGCGGCTTCCATCCACCGCCCCGATGCTTGGCCTCGACGCCCTGCCACCGGGTGCGACCGCTGTCCAGGTTAGTCAGGTAGACCACGTAGCGCTTGGGCGTGCCGCCAGCGGCAGGAGCCGTCCAGTTAGCTGCCACGCTGAGATTGTCGGCGCCTACGGCGACCGAAAGACCGGTAACCGGCTTGGGCGCCGATACGTGCCTGGACCGGATGGTAAGGGACTGAGCGCTGCCCAGCCGCTGGCCGTCGGCGTCAAAGCCCGCGACGACCACATCGTAGTCCTGCCCGATGGGAAGCCTCTTGAAAGTGTGGACGCGCTGGGCGCCGCTGCCGGTGTTCCGGGTCAGAACCTTGCCGCCCGGTTTCGTCAAGGTGATGCGCCAGTCGGAGACCTCAAGATACTCCGTCTCCTCGCCCTGCTCAACTTCGACCGAGCCCACCCAGTCCGTCCACGCCACTGTGACGTTGCCCTTGGCCGATACCCTCGCTGAAAGTGGCCCGTCCTCTTGGCCGCGCCAGCGGCCGTCGGCCTCGTGGACGGTGCCGGAGCCGGAGCCGGAGCCGGACCCTGCCAACACCGGCCACAGCGAAACCGTGTCCGACCAGGAACCGGCCTGGCACTGCCCTGTGTGACCCGTGACGCGGAACTGGTAGCCACGGCCCGGGTCAATGCCGCTCACGTCATGGTAGTAGAGCGAGTCCTCATCGCCGACCCGGCTGGCCTTCTGCAAGGGGCCGGACCGCCACTTCTGGCCCACGGCCCGCTGCTGGACGGCGAACCAGCCTGCACTGCGGGCGTCGCCCTGC
>DAOULB010000049.1:0-3028 GCA_034420695.1 Dehalococcoidia bacterium | reverse complement strand
TGAATGCGGGAGGCAGGTATTGCCGAACTGCGTGGCCTGCCGGGGCGAGTGGTCTCAGGAATCCAGGCAGTTCAATATCGAAGCTTTCAGGAGGCGAAAGGCGTTTGCCGACCGAGAGGTCATGACGCTGGTTGGGCACCTTAGGTATGCGTCGCCCGGGACACGTAATGACTTTCGCAAGCTTCTTTCGGAGCTCCTAGCGGCGGAATTTGCAGCCGCTAATGAGGGGAAATGGCAAGGCCGTGTTGCTCTTGGTCTTTCTGGTGGGCTCGCTGTTGGCTCTATGTTGAGTGAGTAACGCTTTTGGCGCGAAGCCCCGAACTTTGCCGCTCTTATGTAGAAGGGCCGACCCGATCAACGGGAGCGGCCCTTTCGGTGCTCTTGGTGCGTCCTTCTTTTAAGGCGTACCGTCCCAGGGCTTGCCGTCCGGGAATATATCCTCCCGGCTGGTGCCGCTTTCCCTGCTTACGTGATCCATGATTGTGGCGAAGGTGTCCCTGACCCGTGCTAGGAGTTCCTGGCGTTCCCACTCGGGCATCCGGCGGGTGTCCTGGTTGTAGCGGTAAACCGCGGCGTATAGGGTGAGCCAGCACTCTTTCTGGCCCGGCCTCTGGGGACTGTCGTAGGATGTGTGCTCCATGAGTTCGTCCACGACCTCCCGTATCTCTTGGTGGGCTTCGTTGGACGGGTCGTGGTGGTTGTTGAGGTAGTGGTTCCATATTGCCACCAAGTCGTGGCGGAACTCGGCGGTGTCCTGGTGCAGCGAGAGTAGGGATTTAAGCCCGTTCTCGACGGTCTGCTGGGCAGTGAAGCCCACCATCTTGTAGTCCCAGGATCTTTCTTCCACGATTTGTTCGAGCCGGTACATGTTTACCCAGCTGTTGGCTAAGTGAGTTCTTGTTGCCGGCCAGTGCTCTGGGTAGTCGTCCTGGTAGTAGTTCCGGTAATCGCTTCTTTCGTCGCTCATCCATACTCCGTGACGGCAGGCCTTGCTGGCTATGGACTGGTTGGCCAGTCTCTCCCTGCGGAAGCGGTCGGAGGTCATCTCCATGACTTCGATGTGGAGTCTGGGAGGGTTTTTCTCCATGTACTCGTATGCGGCGCCTTTTGGGGAGCCCTGGGTATGGCCTACCAGCAGGACGTCCATGTCTGAGGCCGTTTCGTAGGTGCCCTTGGCCCTGGAGCCGAACAGGATCACGAGGCCGTCGGTCTCGGCCTGCATGGCCCTGGCTATTGCCACGGCGTGGGGGTCCGGCGCGGCTCCGTTTCCCTTGTTCATGGGACTGCTCACGGTTTCTTGCGGCGGGTCTAGTTGTGGTCTTTGGGCATGGGCCTCTGGCATCGAATTATATGGCATTGGGCTTGGTCATGGGAGACTGCGGGTTGTGGGTGTTGCGGCGTATGCGGGGTTTCCCGCCCTGAGCTTGTGTCTCGGGACTGCCTTGGGGACATTCTTCTTGGGCAGGCTGCACTGCCTTGAGCAGTAGGTGTGGATGTAGTGGGCGGTCATCCGGTAGAGCCAGCCTTCCGGCTTGGTCCAGTAGTGGCCGTTGAAGTTGGCCTGGCCGGTCCTGCGGCAGGTTGAGCTGCGCATCGTCGGGGAGCGTCTTATTCCCTTGACGTGGTCCAGGCACTGGGGGGAAGCGGTCCAGGATCTCCTTGTTGATGCGGTGGAGGAAGACGGGATAGGCGAAGCGGGAAAAGCGCTGGGCCCGGACGGTGTCGCAGATCTCATCGTAGTTGGTACAGTCATGCTTGAGGTAGGTGTAGACCCAGAGCTTCCTCATGCTGTCATTGGTCTCGTGTGGCTGGATATGGAACCCCCTTTCGGACCATCGGTCCAGCAGGCGGTCTCCGTTATGTCCTCCCAGGAGAGGTCGGGGAAGCTGGTAATGATGGGCACGGATTCGGCCCACTGGGTGATGGTATTGAGCTTGGTATCCCCGGTGATGACCTTGTCCAGAAGGTTGGTGAGGGGGAGGGCCTGGAAGTCCTTGCCGGCGCTCCTTTCCTCGACGGTGCTGCGCAGGTAGAGGTGGTGGTGGGCCCGTTTTGGGGAAGTGCCAGTGGGTATTGGACCTGTGGGGGAGTCCCAGGAGTTACCAGACCATGCCCGGGGTGTATTCGGCGTTAATAGTTCCTGGAGGGTGATGTAGGGGCTACGGGGTTCCTCTGCTGGTTGGTGCGGGTCTGTCACGTCTTCCTGGCCCTGTTCTATGTGCTCTGTGAGGGGCGTAGGGGAGCGGCGATTTCGAGGTAGATATCGGAGAAGGAACCCTTGGGGGCGGACCAGCCGCAGGCTTGGCAGGTGAAGTCGTTGCCCTGGCGGATCTGGGCGTTCTGGTCTTGGCACTTGGGACATGGCGTGGGCTGGTAGGTGAGGCCGGTCAGGGCCTCGTAGGCCTGGGTGGCGGCGTTGTAGGCTTTGTTGACCTGGGACTGGGTCAGGGTATTGGAATCGGGGATCCTGTCCCAGAAGGCGTCCAGGACCTGGGTGCTCAGGGCGGGGCAAAAGTCGTCCCGGCCGGCGCCGGTCTCCCGGGCGAGCCAGGCCAGGGCGATATTGATGGCGGTCCCGGCGTTCAGGCGGGGCCCGTGGCGGGCGGCGTGCCTGTCCTTTTTCCGGTTTGCCCGGGCCTCTTCCTCCCGGAGCTCCTTTTCGATCTCCTGGTGGTGACGGTTGCAGCGGCCGGGGGTATTGGGGTTGTGTTCCCTGACGGTGTCGGCTTTCCAACAACGGCGGCAGTAGCCGGTGGGGGCCTTGTTCCGGCCCTTGGTGGTGGCGGGCCTGGTGTTGTTGTTCCTTCGGTTACGGGGCACTGGTGAATGGCTCCGGGCGTACTGGTTTCGGGGGTCAGGCCCCGGGTGGAGGGGAGTACGTGGTTGGGTCATGGGGTCTCCGGTGATTTCGGTCTTTAACCGACTGTACCACTGGAGACCTGGGGTGGTGTTTGGCGCTGGTTATCCGGGCAGATATGGTGGAAGGACCTTCCTCTCTTCTGTTTCGGACAGAGGTTGCCACACGGTC
>DAOULB010000048.1:0-1548 GCA_034420695.1 Dehalococcoidia bacterium | reverse complement strand
AACGACCCCTGCTGGATACCCTGAACGGCATCAACTCCGGCACCCGGTCCCAAGATGAAGCCCTCGCCTCCATCTTCAAGTTCCCCATACCGGCCAATCACCGGAAGGAATGCGCCCAGTGCGGGGGAGATCTTCCGGGGGGCCGAGGAACAGACCCTCTGCCAGCGCTGCGACTGGCTCAAGGACAACCCCGAGTACCAGGACGAGTACTGGACCTGGGCCAAGGGCGTAGGCAACCAGTGGAAGGCAAGGTGCTACTGGCCCGAGAGCAAGCCCCTCCCGGAGCCGGGGGATGTCATCACCGTCCACCGCAAGGACGGAAGCACCTCCAATGCCACCATAAAGGAGGCCGAAGGTCTCCTCTACCGGCCCAGCGGCCGGGCCAACCTCACCTGCTTCCTCAAGTAGACACCAAATACCCGGATCCTCAAGGAGGCCGTCCCATGGACCCCAACACCCTGGAAGGCGCCTTAAGCCGCATCAGCCAGCTGGGACGCTCCCTCAAGGCCGGCTTGATCAACCACGACCAGTTCGAGATGGAAACCGAAATCTCCGCCAAGCACATGCTGGAAGTAAAGGGTGTCGACGTCCCCAGAGAAACCGCACCCCAAGAAGGTGCTTGAGCGGAGAACGGCTCTGCAGCACCCCACCCACAGGAGTGGATGAAATGCCAGACAGAATCGAGTTCATACAGGGAAGCATCAAGGAAACCCGGGCTACCGCGGTATTCGAACGGACCATCCTGGAAGCAGAGGACCTCTCCGGCGTGGTGATCTATGGCTATCCCCAAAGCCGGAGCCACGCAGGAGGCCTAACCAGCCCCGACGCCCTCCACCTGGCCCCAACGGACACGTCACCATCGTCCACATGGTCTCAGGGACCAAACTCCCCGAGAGCTACATGGACATCCAGGACGACATGTTCCTGGCCGTGGACAGGAAGCTCCGGGCCAGCCCCAAGATAAGGAACGGCCGGGAGATGAGACTCAGGCCCCAGACCATAACCTTCGGCCCCGACCTGCCCGAACCCAACTTCTCAGACCCGGAATACCCCGTGACCAACGCTAGGACCTGATCCGGGCGCTGCGGCAGTTCCAAGCACACAACACGCCAAGCGTCACCATGGAAGAGGTCCAGGATGGAGTCATGGCATCCAACTCAACCACCGGTTCTGGTAGAGGGCGCAAAAACCAAGGCCAGGACCAGCCCCCACCGCGCCAAAGCCCAAGACCCCGGAAGCAAGTACCCTGAGTACACAGACCCAACAAAAGGAACCCTCATCGATACCCTGGAAGACATAGCAAACCTGGTCCACAACTGCACCGACTGCCCCCTGCACCAAGGACGCACCAAGGCCGTCCCCGGTGAAGGCCCAGCCAACGCCGAGATCATGTTCATAGCCGAGGGTTCCGAGGCCAACGAGGACAAGGAGGGAAGGCCCTTCGTCGGCATGGCAGGAAAACTCCTGGACGAGTTCCTCCAGTCCGTGGGCATCGACCGGAACCAGGTCTTCATCACCAACATGATCAAATGCCGGGCCCCCGACAAC
>DAOULB010000047.1:0-1597 GCA_034420695.1 Dehalococcoidia bacterium | reverse complement strand
GCCAACTCACGCTCTACGCAGTGGAGTCCGAAACTGGCGAGATTCGTTCTTACGCCCTCGACCATATTCAGAGCATCAGGGCTAGCACGGCATCTTTCACACCAAGGTATGCCGTCGATGTCTCGGGGCCGGGAAAGAACCTGGCACAGCGTCCTTATGGGGAGAAGGACGACTGTTGATGATTCAACATTGGAGCGAGGAGGCTCCGTGCCCAGTGGGGTCGAGATTCCCCAGCAGGAGGAGATGCCTGTGACCCTGAGGGTGCGTTTGTTCAGGTCGGCCAGGACCCGTCCTCCTCCTTGGGCGGTGATTTGGCGCCAGCAGGAATATCCCTCCAGGATTGCCTCGTCCCAATCCTTTCTTGTCATGGAGGCGACCTCAAGTTCCGAGGTCATTTCCTCTATTCGCCGGTGGATGCGGGGGGCGACGGAGTCCTGGCCTTCCAGGAAGTCGTTTCTTTCGGCGTAGCTGAAGGTCATCGCGACTATGCCTTCCTCTATGGCAACGGCCCGCTTGCCGTCCTCCTTTTGTTTCACCGTGGGCTGGCTGTCCCTTGTTTTCTTAAGTATCGAGCGGAGGGTGGGGGACCAGCCCAGGTAGGCGGCGTGGGCGAGGTGCAGGACGTCGTGGAAACGGTAGCCGTCTTCGGAGTATCTGTTGTCACGGAGGAGGTCTCCCGCTGGCCTTCCATTGATGGTCATGGCAGCGGTTTTGTCCTTGTCGGTTATCACCGCGGTTATTCTTCTGGGCAGCCTTTCGTGGCGTGGGAAGCCGTCGTCGAACATCTGCCTTTGTCAGCGGCTCGATAGTCCATGGTTCAGTTCCATGTTGGCGACTAGTTGAGAGAGCCGCTTTATATCCGTTTTTACTTTTTCGTCTCCCGGCGCTTGGAGGCTCAGTCCGTGGGCCTCGGCCAACTGGTGCCAGACCCCTTGGAGGCTGCTTACGACGGCGTCCCTGGAAAGGGTCAGCCGTAAGGCGGATGAAAGGCTGCGGTACTTGAGGAGGCTTTCGGTTGCCTCTTGGCTTTCCAAGACGGTGCTGAGGCTGGCCAGTTCATTGGTGTTCCACAGGACGGGGTGGATGTCTTGGACTTTGTCTCCGACGATGAATTGCATCAGGTTCCGGAGGTTGTCCAGGTGGTGGTTGGGGACTGGGTATGGTTCGGGAAGGCGGGGGAGTTTCTCATCCAGTCCTAGGTAGAGGCGCACCGGGACGTATTCCAGGGCTTGGTAGAGGAAGGTGAAGGCGGCGTCGGCTGGGTTGTTCAGGGCATTGGTGTCGATGGCTTGGACGTGGACGTGATGCGCTTCTGTGTGGCGGCGGAGGGTTCTGGGGTTCACTCCGATGCAGTCTGCTGGGTCTGCCGGGTCGTCTTCCCGGGCCAGCAGCGCGGCCATGTACCTTGCCCGGGCACTCTGGAGCCAGGGCGTTGGTCCCGGTATGTGAGTGTAGGCCAGGTGGTGCTCGACGTCCCGCCGGCTGGTGTAGACCAGCAGGGGGATTGAGTCGAACATGTAGATTTTGTCCTCCTTGGCCAAGGCGGTCCATTCGGAGTCCTTTGGTATTCCGGCCTCTTGCCGGAAATTGGAGTTGC
>DAOULB010000046.1:0-21389 GCA_034420695.1 Dehalococcoidia bacterium | reverse complement strand
ACACCGCCACCATCACCGCCAACGACGGCACCAACGCCGACGTCACCCAGGACTTCACGGTGACGGTGAGTGACGAGATCTTCGGCCCGGAGATCACCGACCCAGGCGACAAGAGCTACCAGCAGGGCGCCACCATCACCGCCTTCGACATCACGACCTGGGACCCCGACGGCGACGCGGTGACCGTGACGGTGAGCGGCCTGCCCACCGGCCTGTCCTACAACGCCACCACCAAGAAGGTGAGCGGCACAGTCTCCCAGACCGCGGAGGTGAAGGACTACACCGCCACCATCACGGCCAGCGACGGCGACGACGACACCGCCAACGCCACCCAGGACTTCACCGTCGCCGTCACCGACGCCATCAGGGTCTCCATCTCAGGGCCATCATCCGTCAACGAGGGTGATGCCACCGGGAACTACACGGTGAGTTTGTCTGGCGCCACGCCCACGGCCGACCTGACGGTCGACTACGCCACGGCCGACGGGACGGCGGCTGCCGGGGAAGACTACACGGCGAAGAACGGCACGCTGACCTTCACCGAGGCTGACCACGCCAACAAGACATTCGCAGTGATGACGAGGGAGGACATCCTGGCCGAATCCAGTGAGACCTTCAGCGTCAACATCTCCAGTCCTTCCGGCGGCGGCGGAGCTGCGCCCATCTTGGGGACAGCGTCGGTGGAGACGACAATAACGGACGACGACCCCACAAGCGATCCTCCCCCCGACCGGGTCGATGTAGTGACGCCGGTAGACATCTGGCTGAGCGTCGACCCGGGCAGCGTAAACGAGGGCGCCGGGTCCACTAACTTCACGGTAACCGCTACCCATAATGGGGACCCACAGAGCACGGACGTTACCATTCAACTCGCCCTGGCAGGGACGGCTACCCACGGGACAACGAAAGACTACACCGCGCCGGCGCAGGCCAGCGTGACCATCCCGGCCAACTCGAACAGCGGTACAGGGACGCTGAACCTCACTATTAACGACGACGATGAATTCGAAGGGGACGAGACCATCATCGTCGGCGGCACCTATGAAAGCCTGATCATTCAGTCCGCAGTCATCACCATCCATGACGACGAAGCGACGTATCTGAGCATCGCCGGGCCGACGGCGGAGGTGACGGAAGGGTCCAACGCCACCTTCACCGTCACCCTGTCCAAGTCCGTGCCGGCGGACGTAACGGTCGAGTGGACCGACGCCCCAATAACGGCTAAGACCTCGGACTACACGGCAGCGTCCGGGACGGTGACCTTCACGGCCAACTCCGCGGCGGGCGCCAGCCAGAGCATCACCATCGCCACCACCGAGGATAGCCTGTCGGAGACCGCCGAAACCTTTGGCGTGGTGCTGGGCGCCGTCGGCGGCACCCAATCGGACAATGTTCGGGTCAAGACTACGGCCAAAAGCAGCGTAGCCACCATAGCGGAGAGCGACCCCATTACGGTGAGCATCACCGGACCGTCTACGGTAGACGAGGGGGATACGACCACGGCCTACACGGTGAGTTTGTCCGGCGGCACGCCCACGGCCGACCTGACGGTCGACTACGCCACGTCCGACGGGACGGCGACGGCGGGGAGCGACTACACGGCCGTCTCGGCAACGACCTTGACCTTCACCCCGGCGGACCACGCCAACAAGACCTTCACGGTGGCGACCACGGAAGACAGCATAGACGAGGGCACGGGGGAGACGTTCAGCGTGACCATCTCCAACCCCAGCGGCGGCGGCGCGACGCCCATCCTTGGCACCTCGTCGGCGAACACCACCATCACGGACGACGACGATGCGTCGACTGGGATCGCGCTGTCGGCGAATCCCTCCAGTCTTGGGGAGGACGACGGAGAGACGTCGGTTACGGTGACGGCGACGCTGAACGAGGGTGCGCGGCCGACGGAGACGGTGGTGACCATCAGCACACTGTCCGGCACGGCGACTAAGGACACCGACTACGCCGTGACCGAGGCGCTGGCCAGCATCACCATAGCGGCCAACGAGACCAGCGGGACGGGTACGCTGAAGATCACGCCGACGGACGACGACATCGTCGAGGGTGACGAGACGATCGTCATCCCCGGGACCACCACCGTCACGGGGCTGAGCGTGACATCGGCGACGGTGACGCTGACGGACGACAACAAGACCACCACGCCGACGGACGACAAGGACGGATCGGAGTTGAGCATAGAGGGCCCGTCGGCGGACGTGTCTGAGGGGTCGGACGCGGAGTTCACGGTGACGCTGTCGAAGGCCATTGCCAAGGAAGTGACGGTGGCGTGGAGTGCGACTGGGAACACGGACGACTACTCGCCAGACAGCGGGACGGTGACGTTTGCGGCGGGGAGTTCTGCGGGAGCGACCGAGGACATAGACATCTCGGTGACGGACGACGCGTTGTCTGAGACAGCTGAGAGTTTCACGGTGACGCTGGGGACGGTAGGGGGAGACCTGTCAAGCCAGGTATCGAAGAAGAGCGGCTCGGACTCGGCCGGCGCCACTATCTCCGAGAACGATCCCATCACGGTGAGTATCGCCGGGCCGTCCACAGTGACCGAGGGGGACGCCACCACCAACTACACGGTGAGCCTGTCTGGCGGGACGCCGACGTCCGACCTGACGGTGAGATACGCCACGGCCGACGACACCGCTGACGGCGCGGAGACGGCCACGGCCGGCGAAGACTACACCTCCAAGTCGGGGGCCCTCACCTTCACGAACACCGCCGCCGGAGCGCAGACCTTCACGGTGCAGACCACCGAGGACATCGTGGCCGAGAATAGCGAGACCTTCAAGGTGAGCATCAACAGTCCGTCCGGCGGGGGCGGTCCGGTTCCTACCCTCAGCACCACCAAGATGGAGGTCACCACCACCATCGTCGACAACGACGGTCTTATTCTCAGCCCTAGCATCCCCGGCAATTGGGAGATCACGCTAATGGTCGCCCCGGACAGCGTGAACGAGGACGCCGGACAAACTGACTTCACGGTAACGGCTACCCACGACTCTGCGATACTGCCGACAGTAGACATCACGGTTCCCCTCGCCCTGGCAGGTACGGCGGAAGGCGGGACCGGCAAGGACTACACGGTGACCACGGCCCTGGCCAGCCTGACCATCCCGGCCAATACGGCCAGCGCGTCGGGAACCCTGACCCTCACCATAATCGACGACACCGATGTGGAGGGCGACGAGACCATCAAAGTCGGCAGCACCTCCGATACCTTGAGAGTCAGCTCCGATGTCATCACCATCCATGACAACGAAGCGGCATATCTGAGCATCACCGGGCCGACGGCGGATGTGACAGAAGGATCCAACGCCACCTTCACCGTCACACTGTCCAACACCGTGGCGGCGGACGTAATAGTAGCGTGGTCCGCGACAGCAGGGACGGCTGAGACCTCGGACTACACGGCAACGTCCGGGACGGTGACCTTTACAGCCAGCAGCGGGGCAGGGGCCACCAAGAACATCGCCATCCCCGTCACCAACGACAACCTGTCGGAGACCTCCGAGACCTTCAGTGTCGCGTTGGGGGCCGATACCGGTGACCAAGCGGACATTGTTCACGTCAAGACCACGGCCTCCAGCGCCACCGCCACCATAGCGGAGAGCGACCCCATCACGGTGGGGATCACCGGACCGTCGGCAGTGGACGAGGGCGAAACCACGACGGACTACACCGTCTCCCTGTCCCCCAGTGGGGTAACTCCTACAGCCACCCTGACCGTCAATTACGCTACGTCCGACGGGACGGCGACGGCAGGGACCGACTACACCAGCAAGTCGGGGACGTTGACGTTCACGCAGACTGCAGCAGGGGCGCAGACCTTCACGGTGCAGACCACCGAGGACAGCCTGGACGAACAGGACGAGACCTTCAGCGTGACGATCTCCAATCCCGCGGGTGGGGGAGGACCATCGTCTTCCTTGGACAGTACCAAGACCTCGGTGAGCACCACCATCACCGACGACGACGATCCGGTGGACATCACTCTGAGCGTCACCCCCTCTACCTTTGGGGAGGACGATGGCCAGACGAAGTTCACGGTGACGGCGACACTGGACGGCAATCCCCTTACCTCGGCAACGGAAGTGACGATAGGGGCGCTGTCCGGGACCGCGAGGAAGGACACCGACTACGCGGTGAACACGACGCTGACCAGCATCACCATAGACGCCAACGATTCCTACGGCACGGGTACGCTGGAGTTGACGCCCACGGACGACGATCTAGTCGAGGGAGACGAGACGATCACGGTTTCCGGGACGGCCAGCGGCTTCACCGTGGGATCGGTCAGCATCACCCTGACCGACGATAACAGGAACACCAGCCAGAACCCCAACGACAAAGACGGGGCCACCCTGAGCATCGCAGGCCCCGCGTCGAACGTGCCTGAGGGCAGCGACGCCGTATTTACCGTGACCCTCTCCCACTCTGTAGAGGCCGATATCACAGCAGCCTGGAGCGCGCCACTGGCTACTGATACGGCGGAGGGAGCCGACTTGGGTAGCGTCACCGGCACGGTCACCTTCACCGCCAACAGCGCGGCCGGGGCCACCCAGACTATTGCAGTCACCGCTGTCGACGACCTGCTCTCCGAAAGAGAAGAATTCTTCACCGTGACCCTCGGCGCAGTGGGTGGGGCCCTGTCGGAACAAGTATCGGTAAAGAACGGTTCCGGGAGCGCCACTGCGACCATATCTGAGAGCGATCCCATCACGGTGACCATCAGCGGGCCTTCCAGCGTGGAAGAGGGTGATACGACCACGGCGTACACGGTCTCCCTGTCACCCTCCAGCGTTACGCCCATCGAGGACCTGACCGTGCCCTACGTCACCGCCGACGGCACCGCCATAGCCGGCAGCGACTACACGGCGGCTTCGGGGACTCTGACCTTCACCCAAACGGCGGCGGGGCCGCAGACCTTGACGGTGAGCACCACCGAGGACATCCTGGACGAACCGGACGAGACCTTCAGTGTCTCCATCTCCAAGCCCGTTGGTGGGGGCGGGCCCATCCCCAGCGTGGGCGCGGCCTCTGTGACCACTACCATTACCGACGATGACGTTCCGGCGGACATCGCACTGAGCGTAAGTCCCTCCAGTGTAGGGGAGGGTGACGGGGCCACTGAATTTACCGTCACCGCCACCTTGAACGACAACGTCCTGGGTACAGACACCAGGGTGAATATCGGCAGCTTGAGCGGCACTGCAGGATCAGATGACTACGAGGTGAATACCCAGCTGACCAGCATCACCATAAAGGCCAACAGTTCCAGCGGTACGGGCAAGCTTGAGGTCTCCCCAACGGATGACGACATCGTGGAGGGAGACGAGACCATAGTGGTCTCAGGAAGCACTACTTCCGGGCTGACGGTCAGCCCCGCCACCATCACGCTGACTGACGACAATAAGGAAACCGAGGCGCCGGAAGACAAAGACTTCTCGGACCTGACCATTGCCAACCTGACCATTGCCGGTCCCAACAGGACCGTATCTGAGGGCTCCGATGCCTCATTCACCGTCACCCTCTCACAGCCGGTGGACGCTAAAGTCATCGTGGCGTGGTCCGCCCTGCTGGGAACTGGCGAGGCGGAGCCATCGGACTTGGGCAGAGTTTCCGGTACGGCCACCTTCGCGGCCAACAGCGCGGCCGGGGCCACCCAGACTATTGACGTCACCGCTGCAGACGACCTGCTGTCGGAGACCGCCGAGGCCTTTACTGTGACTCTGACCGAAGTCACCTCTACTCTCTCCTCTCAGGTCTCGCTCAAGAGCGATTCTGACAGCGCCTCAGCGACGATAGAGGAGAGTGACCCCATCACCGTCGAGCTGAGCGGGCCGGCCACCGTCAACGAGGGAGAAGCCGGTACATACACGGTGTCGTTGTCACCTTCCGGCGTGACGCCGACAGCCAACCTGACGGTGGAGTACGCCACGAGCGACGGCACCGCTGTAGCGGGGTCTGACTACACGGGCAAGTCCGGCACGCTGACCTTCACCCAGGCATCGGCGGAGCCGCAGACGTTTGAGGTGAGCACCACCGAGGACACCGAGGACGAGGGCGCCGGGGAGACCTTCACTGTCTCCATCTCCAACCCCGCAGGCGGGGGAGGGCCCACGGCCAGCCTGGGCACCAGGTCCGTAGAAACCACCATTGACGACGACGACGGGGCATCATCCATTACCCTGAGCGCCAGTCCCAGCAGAATAGCCGAGGACGACGGGGCCACTGCCGTCACCGTCACCGCCACACTGAACGGCGGCAGAGTCTTGACCGCGGACACTACGGTGACTATCGGCAGCCTGGACGGCACGGCCACTCAAGGGACAGACTACACCGCTTCGACACTCAACAACATCACCATTGACGCAGGGCAGGTGAGCGGCTCCGGCAAGCTGACCGTCACCCCCATAGACGATAACCTCGAGGAAGAAGACGAGACCATCACCATATCCGGGCAGGCTACCGGGCTGACGGTGGAACCGGTGGACATCACCATCACGGATAACGAGACGGTGGAGCTCAGCATCACCGGGCCGGAAGGCGAGGTGGCCGAAGGAGAAGACGTTGTCTTCACCGTCACCCTGTCCAGGGCGTTACCCAGCGACGTTACCGTGGCTTGGAGCGTCACCGCAGGCACGGCTGAGGCCAAAGACTACTCTCCGAGTCCATCCACCATAGCCTTCCCAGCCGGCACAACTGAAAAGAAGATCGCCGTCAATATCATTGACGACATGCTATCCGAGAAGGCCGAGGACTTCACCGTGACCTTGGGGACCGTTACTCTCAAGCAGCCCTCTCAACAGGTGACCCTGGGGACCGTTACCCCCAAACAGCTCTCCCAAGAGGTGTCCCTGAGGTCCGGAGCGTCCAGCGCCAGGGCCACCATCGCCGAGAGCGACCCCATCAAGGTGAGCATCAGCGGCCCAGGCGCCGTGAACGAAGGGCAAACGGCAGCCTACTCCGTTTCCCTTTCGCCGCCGGGGGTTATTCCCACAGAGAACCTGAGGGTGGACTACGCCTCTGCGGACGGCACCGCGAGGGATGGCCAGGACTACACCGGCAGGTCCGGCGAGATAATCTTCGAGGCCCGGAGCAACGGCAACGGACACAAGGTTATGGTCGAGACCATCCGTGACGGGTTGAGCGACCCTAACGAGACGTTCACAGTGTCCATCTCCGACCCGTCCGGGGGAGGAGCAACCCCCGAGTTGGGTACGCCGACAGCGGAGACAACCATCAGGGATAACAGACGACCGGGAGGTCGTCCAGGTGGCGGTGGTCCATCCCCGAGGCCAATTCCGACGCCGACGCCCGCGCCAGTCCCAACGGCCACGCCTATGCCTACGCCGGTCCCGTCGCCGACGCCTGCATCGACGCCAGAACCTGAACCATCGCCGATGCCCACCCCGACTACCGCCCCGACTGTGAGCGACGCCGATGAACTGGAATCCGTGGGTATGCTCAAGCCCACTCCAACGCCCGGTGCGTTGCATTCAGCTGGGGTTCCCACGGCAGATTCCGGGCCTACGCCTACCCCAACGCCGGCGCCGCTGAATCCGGTTGAAGTTTCCATGCCCGAACCCCAGCCGACGCCAACGGCTGAGGCGCCTAATACCATGCTGGCGATGGCCCCCACGCCGCAGCCTCCGGGCGCGCCCTCCCAGGCCCCCGCCGATGCGAGGAAGACGCTTCCGGAAGACGGGATTATCCCGGGGCCATCATGCTGGCTGCTTCTGGTGCTGATCCTCGGCGTTCTGGCCACCCGGCCGCTATACCGGTTGTCCCAAGGCTGGTTGAGGCGACGTAGACCATAATGGATACAAGCCAAAATGCAACCGGTGGACCGGGCCGTTGCCGAGGGAGGAGGCAAGACTGATGCGAAATATTTTGTTAATCTTGGCCGCGATCCAAATTATATGGCCCGTAGGTGTCGTCGTCCTTACCGGCTCTGCCGACGGCATGACCGGACTTGGCTTGGCCGCGCTGTTGACGGCGCAAGCCGTTGGTGCAGCAGGACTGGTAATTCTGGCCCGGCTGAAGCAACCATTGTCCCGGCCGACAACCGTCAGACCAATTGTCCTGTTGCTCATCGCCCTGGGCGCCAACCTCACCATCGCGGCGGCCAGCCTGCTGGGAGCAATCGCAGGCCATTGGTGTCTGCCCTTGGTCTTGGGACTGATTCCGGTCATTGGCCTGCTCTACGCCTACTGGAACCTTCGAAAGAAGCCGACTACTCCCCATTTCCAGTCTGCGGCTTCAGTAGGCACAATGACGAGCGTTCGCCCTCCCCTCAACTGAGCGACCTTTCACTCGTGCTCTCCAAGGGTCCAGGTGGCCTGAAATGGGATGGCATCGGGCCCCGGCCACGTGTTGCCGCCGCCCGGCGAGCGCGCTGGCGGGATTTGGCGAACCGGCCACTGCCTGTCCAAGCGGCTCGCCGTGCTTGACACGGTCAGACGCCGTTAATACAATTCCGACCTGTAGCAATCCTGCTGTGAATCGTTGCACCTCAGGCATGAAAATGCCGTTTGAGCTTCGAAATTCGCAAAGTTTCTCCGCATTGTTGAAGGACCGGTACCCAGAGCATCCTATCTCAACGAGTATTGAATCTTCCTGAACGTATTTCCTTCCCCAAGACGCATGCCTAATCTGGTCCAGCAGTTGGCCAAGCACCGCCTTGGCCGGGCCTTCCTCATCCTTCTGGTGCCCGGCATCTCCCTGAAGCGTTGGCTGCTGCTCATTGCGTTGGGGTTTGCCGCCGTAGCCTTGGGCATCCTGTTCGGCATAAACGCGCCCGTTTGGCCCGGCTTCGACCTTTTCGCCGGAATCGTCAGCCTGAGGGGGGAACCTTCCGCTGTCCGGGCGGGCGTATTCATCGGCGGTGGTCTGGCGGTGATCCTGGTCTCCGCCCTGTTCCTGGCCCGCTCTCTGGCCACCATCCGGTTCCGGCGTCACGCATTGCGGCTCTCCGATACCCTGTACATCGAGCGGGTCCTGGCCGCGGGTCCCAAGGTTGTGGTTATCGGCGGCGGCAGCGGCCTTCCAAACCTGCTCAGGGGCCTGAAGCACATGACCTCCAACATCACGGCGGTGGTCACCGCTGCCGACGATGGAGGCAGTTCCGGAAGGTTGCGCTCCGAGCTGGGCCTGCTCCCACCTGGAGATATCCGGAATTGCTTGGTTGCCTTGGCCGACTCGGAAGACGTAATGCAACGGTTAATGGACTACCGTTTCTCCTCCAACGGCCACTTGAACGGCCACAGCTTCGGTAACATCCTGATCGCTGCCTTGGCCGAAATAGGCGGGGACTTCAACCGTGGGCTGGAAATAGCTGGGGAATTGCTGGCCATCCGCGGCCACGTGGTGCCTTCCACCACCGAAGACGTGACCCTTGCGGCCAGCACCATGTCGGGACAGAGGATTCTAGGAGAGTCCCGGGTCGGGGCCGCCGCAGACCCGCTGCGCTCCCTGGCCCTGTTGCCTCCCGATGCGGCTGCTCATCCCGTAGCCCAGCAGGCCATTAGGGAGGCCGACTTGGTGATCATCGGACCTGGCAGCTTGTACACCAGCATAGTCCCCAACCTGCTGGTGAAGGGCATTTCCGACGCCATCGCCGAGTCCTGCGCCCTGAAGCTATACGTTTGCAATGTAGCCTGCGAGCCGGGCCAGACAACCGGTTATTCCGTTACCGACCACTTCGATGTAATTCGCCACTACGTGGGGCCATCCTCGGTCAGGTTTGTACTCGCCAACAGCAACCATTTGAATGGGCATCTTCCGGACTCGGTCCGCCTGCTGGAGCCGCCAGACCCTTGGTCCGACACCGCCGCCTGCGTGCGTGCCGACGTCATCGACAGCGAAAACCCCACCAGGCACGACCCGGCTAAGCTGGCAGCCGCGGTTGCGGATATCTACCAGAAGAACCGGGGAAGCCGCCGGCGCCTTCCTCCCCTGTGGCGTAGTTCTCCACCTTACTGACCCTGCTCGACGTCCCTTGCCCGGAAATCCGCCGGGTCTATAATGGTCTTAACCCCTCATAGGGGCGGCAACTCGCGGCGAGCGATTCCACCAACCGGTCAAAGGGGCCGGGGCTTGCCCTCGGGTTAGCGGGTTAGAAACCAGCGGTAAGGGGACCGGGCTGCAGGCAGCCAAACACGCTATGTCTGACTTGGACCAACAAGCAACTTACCGCCGGTGGGACCCCTCGGGCCTTGGCGGCCGGCTCAGGGGCCTGGCAGAGAAGTGCCGCGCCGGCTGGTCCCAAGGAGAGGGATTCTCCCCCCCTGCGGGTTGGAAACCTGACGGCGTCGACAAGATAGTTGTTTGCGGCATGGGCGGGTCGGCGATAGCCGGGGACCTGGCATTCGACCTGATGCGGGCCTGCAGCGCCGCTTCGGGCAGTAAGACGCGGTTGTTCCAAGTGGTCCGCGGGATGGAGTTCCCCTTTTCCCTGGACAGCCGCAGCCTGGTGCTCCCCTGCAGCCATTCCGGAAACACCGGCGAGACCATTGCCCTCTTCCACAAAGCGATAAAAGAGGACGCCCGGGTCTTGGCAATGGCCGGAGGGGGCCAGCTTGCCGACGAGGCCTCGGCGTTGGGATCGCCGCTGCTGCAGATTGCCACGACGGGGGAGCCCCGCAGCGCCATAGGCTATAGCCTGATGTTGCTCTTGTCAGCCCTGAGCAAGCTGGGAATGGCCGATTTCTCCCTACCGTCGGTGGAGTCGGCCACGTGCTCACTAGAGCGCCGGTTGGCCGAGCTAGGCGAGGAAACGCCAACGGCCAGGAATCCGGCCAAGCAACTGGCATTGGCCTTGGAAGGAAAGGTGGTGGCGATCTATGGCGGGGGCCTATTCGCCGGGATGGCCCGGCGCTGGAAGACGCAGCTTAACGAAAACGCCAAGGCCTGGGCTTTTTTCGAAGAGGTCCCCGAACTGCTGCATAACGCCGTGGAAGCCCTGGAGCAGCCCACTGGAAGTGCGGGCATGACGGTTGTTTTCCTGCGCCCCAGTGTCGAAGTTGACCCGTTGGAAGCCCACTATGGTGCAGTGGAAGCAGTCCTGGAAGAAAACGGCGTTCCGGTTGAGGTCCTGAGTGGAGACCCGAGGGAGAGCCCGCTGGCCCAACTGCTGAGCATGTTGGCCTTGGGCGATTACGTCAGCTACTACTTGGCTATGCTCGGGGAGGTAGACCCCTCGCCCGCCCCCAACATTGCCCGTTCCAAGGACCTACTGTCCGAATTCCGGGCCCGCCACCGAGGCCGGTAACCGGCCATTCCCGTCAGTTTGCCTTTTCCGGCTGTTCTCTCTAGTGGGGCCGCTGCGCTCCGTGGCCGTCACCGTGGCCGTGCTCTCCATGATGATGGGCCGCGTCTTCAATCGGCCGCAAAGGCACCGCCAGAAGCACCAGTATGGCGGCGGCGAACAGGGCCGCTATGTAGTAGAAGGTGAGATGGGGAGCAATTCCGTAGAGGTACCCGCCGATGATTGGGGATGCGGCGGCCATTCCAAACCGGGAGAATGAGATCACCCCCAGAGTGGTGGCGGCGGGCCCCTCCCGGACAAGGTCCAAGGCCGCGGCGGTCAGAATTGGCTGGTCGCTGAACACAAACGTCCCGATCAGTCCTATCAGCACTGCTAGCATGATGCCTTCGCCGAAGGGCACCAGCAGCAGGGTCAGAGCCGCCAGCCACACCATGCCGGGAATCAGCACCGGCTTTCTTCCCAAGCGGTCGGACAGGTAACCCATGACCGGGGTGGAGAAGATTCCCACCAGCACCAGCAGGGACAGGTGCACTCCCCGGGCGCCGGGGCTAAGGCCGGCCTCGTCCGCCAGGTAGAGGGGCAGGAAGGTGAGGAAGCTGATGAACGCCATGCCCCGGAGCCCGGCTACCAGTACAATCCCCCAAATCCGGGGTTGCCGGAACAGGCTCTTGGTCTGGGCCACCTGCATAGACAGGTCCGGCCCGGAGTGGGCATGGGGCTCTCCGCTCCTGCCGATGTCCCTGAATGCCCAGAACACGACGAAAGCCAGGAAGATGGGGACGGCGGCGTATATCTCCAGGATCTGCTGCCAAGTCAACACCGCCAGCAGGAATCCGGTCACCAGAGGAGCGGCGGCGTCGCCAATCTGGCCGCCGACGCCGTGGAAAGAAAGAGCAGAACCCCTCCGGTGGGAGAAGTGGTGGGACAGGGCCGCTATTCCCGGCAGGTGCCAGAGAGAGGCGGCAACCGCCACTATGCCCATACCCACCAGCAGGACAATGTAAACCGGGGCCAGCCCCATCAGCAGCCAACCGATGCCGAAGGCGCCCATGCACGTGGCCAGCACCAAGCCCCAGTGCCGCCGCAGCAGGTCGGTAACTACGCCCCCGGGCAGGGCCACCACGCCGGAAACAATCTCCCGGACGCTGGTGATGCCGCCAACCTGGATTTCTGTGAGGAGGAAGGCGTCCCGGACTTCCGGCAGCATCACCAGGAAGCTCTGGGTAAACCAGTGGAATACGCCGTGGCCCGAAGTGATGTCGCCGAGGATGAAGGGCCCGGTCCTGCGGACGCCCTTGGGCTTCCCCTCTTCGACTTGCGGATATGATTCGGCCATACCAACTTCTCCGGGTTTGGGACAGTCTATCCGGGTTTGGGAGTTGTGGCCGCCGGGATGATATCATAATTCTCAATTAGACAGCCCCAGCTTTTAGGAAAAGGCGTATCGAAAAGAGCACACATGGTTGACGCAGCAGCCGCCCGGCGAGCCGAAGAACTGAGCCGGGAAATCAATTACCACAACCACCGCTACTACGTCCTGGACGCTCCGGTCGTCGAGGACGCCGAATATGATGCCCTGATGCGGGAACTCCGGTCCATCGAGGCGGAACATCCCGAACTGGTCACGCCGGAGTCGCCCACTCAAAGGGTAGGGGCCGCCCCGGCCGATGCCTTTACCCAAGTCCAGCACAGCCAGCCGATGCTGAGCCTCAGCAACGCCTTCAACGAAGAGGAGTTGGAGGCCTGGCACCGCAGGGTTAAGGGCCTGCTGGATGGGGCCGATTTCCCCATGGTCTGCGAGCTGAAGATCGACGGTCTTGCAGTCAACTTGACCTACGACGACGGCGTGCTGACTCAGGGGGCCACCAGGGGCGACGGAACTACCGGCGAGGACGTTACCCAGAACATCCGCACCATTCGCAGCGTGCCCATGACCCTCCTCGGAGAACTTTCCGGGAGGCTGGAAGTCCGGGGAGAGGTGTACCTGCCCGTCGATGACTTTCGGCGCTTGAACGAAGAGCGGGCCCAGAAGGGTGAACCCCTGTACGCCAATCCCAGGAACACTGGAGCCGGTAGCTTGCGCCAGCTTGACTCCAGGGTTACCGCCAGCCGGAACCTGCAGATATGGGTCTATTCCTTGGGGCCATCGGATGACCATCCCCGCCCCGATTCCCACTGGGAGGCCCTGGAATGGATGAAAACCCTGGGCTTCCGCATCAACCCCAACAACCGGCTGTGCCGCACCCTGGAAGAGGTCTGCGACTATTACAACAGCTGGCTGGAAACCCGCCACGACCTGCCCTACGAGGTGGACGGCGTGGTGGTGAAGGTTGCCCCCTTCCGGTATCAAGACGAGCTGGGAGTAGTGGGCCGTGAGCCCCGCTGGGCCATCGCCTACAAGTTCCCGGCGGAACGGGCCACCACCAAGCTGCTGCACATCGGGATCAACGTGGGCCGCACCGGCAGCCTCAACCCCTACGCCGTCTTGGAGCCGGTGATAGTCAGCGGCGCCACCGTAAGGCAGGCATCCCTGCACAACGAGGAGGACATTCACCGCAAGGACATTCGCATCGGCGACTGGGTGACCATAGAGCGGGCGGGCGACGTGATTCCCCACGTGGTGGGCCCGGTGGCGGCCCGCCGCGACGGAAGCGAGAAGATTTTCGCCATGCCGGAAACCTGCCCGGAATGCGGCACCGCCGTGGTGAAACCGGTGGACGAGGCCATGCACCGCTGCCCCAACACATCGTGCCCGGTCCAGTTCTTCGAACTGCTCAAGCATTTCGTCAGCAAGGGCGCCATGGACATCGACGGCTTGGGGGAGCAGTGGTGCCGGATTCTCATCGAGCAGAAACTGGTAACCGACGTGGCCGGCCTCTATTACTTGGAGAAAGAGCAGTTACTGAAACTGGACCGCATGGGTGAAAAGCTGGCCGACAAGATCATGAGCAACATCCAGGCCAGCAAGGAAAGGTCCCTGCCCCGGCTGTTGTTTGCCTTGGGAATCCTCCACGTGGGCTCTGAAATCGCCGAATTGCTGACCCAGAACTATTCCAATTTGGAACAACTTTCCAAGGCCACCGAAGAAGAACTCACCGAGATTCCCGGCATTGGCCCCAAGATAGCCGAAAGCGTGGTTGCCTATTTCCAAGTGGAAGCAAACCGGTGGGTGATGGGCAGGCTGGCCACCGCTGGGGTTGACCCCTTTCACGAGATTGCCGAAGCCAGGGATTCCGAAGACCTGCCATTCCAAGGCCTGACTTTCGTCATTACCGGCACTCTCTCGGCCTTCAGCCGGAGAGAGGGAGAAGCGCGTATCAAGGCCCTGGGGGGCGGCGTCTCGTCGTCGGTATCGGGAAAGACCAACTACTTGGTGGCCGGGGAGTCCGCTGGCTCCAAGCTGGCGGCGGCCCAGCGGCACAACACTACCATCCTGGACGAGGCCGGATTCCTGGAAATGCTGGAAGAGGCGTCCCGGGCCTGAGCAACCGGCATGAGCCTCCGCTTGGGTACAGATTGTCTCCTCCTACTCCCTCGCGCTAGAAAGAGCCGTCCGATGAAGAAGAAAGGGCCGCCTGCCATAGCCACTTCCATCATGCGTAAAGCCCGATGCTCATAGTAGTGGGCCTGGGAAACCCTGGCGACCGGTACCGGTGCACCAGGCACAACTTGGGCTTCCAGTGCGTCGACCTGCTGGCGCAGCGGTGGGGTATGCGGTTGTCAGACCGGAGGGCCAAGGCGGTGCTGGGCCAGGGAACCCGGGATGGCCAGCCGGTGGTACTGGCCAAACCCAGGACCTTCATGAACAACAGCGGCGAGGGAGTGGAGTACCTCCTAACCCGCTTCGGAGCTACGCCCCAAGACCTCTTGGTGGTGTACGACGACATGGAACTGCCCGTAGGTCGGCTCAGGCTCCGGGCCTCGGGCAGCCCGGGGCACCATAACGGCATCCGTTCCATCATTGCCGTCCTCCAGACCGAGGCAATTCCGAGGCTGCGGATCGGCATCGGGCAGCCCCCGCCTGGGCAGGACGCCGTTCCTTACGTCCTGGGACGGTTCGACCCCAGCGAAGAGGGACCCATTGCCAACTCGGTCAGCGAAGCCGCTGACGCCATCGCCTGTATCCTGGACGAGAACATCGACGTGGCGATGAACCGCTTCAATAAGCGCGGCCCCTAGGTGTTCACTTTCCGAGTCCAAGCCTAAAGGCCCGTGAGAGTCTTGAAGCGATTCTCCGGGTCGTTCCTTAGCTGGCCCCTCCTCTTGATGGGCGTTGTGCTGCTGTTGGTTCTTCCGGCTTGCCGGAACGAGGCAGGAACCCTGGAGCCGACCGGCGGGAAAACAACCCAGGCGACTGCGCCTAGCCTCGGCCCTCCCATGTCCCACTTGCCCGACGCTCCGGACCGGGACCTGTACCGGTTGTCCGCCCAACTGAGGCCCTCGGTTCCCAAGGACATTCCCAGGGTGGTGAACGACCAGCCCGTTTCCTACCAAGCGGGCCGGAAGGACACCTTCTGGCTGCTGGACTTGGACTCCTTGGACTATTACCAGCGGACCTTCGATCTGCGCCTCGTCACCCCCCATGCCTACTGGTACATCGACCAGAGCCAGAAGGTTGACCAAGAATCCCTGGAAAACGCGGCCAGGGAATTCGAGACCGTCATCTATCCGGGAGTGACCAGCGTCTTCGGCACCGAATGGTCACCGGGGGTGGACAACGATGTCCACCTGACCATCTTGAACAGCAACCTGAAAGGAGCAGCCGGATATTTCAGCGCAGGAGACGAGTACCCCGAGGCCGTCGCCCCCTACAGCAACGAGCGGGAGATGATCACCATCAACATTGATGCCGTTCCGGTCCACTCTCCCCAGTACCTGCACGTCCTGGCCCACGAATTGCAGCATGCCGTCCACTGGAAGGGCGACCAGTCCGAGGATACTTGGGTCAACGAAGGGCTTTCCGAACTGGCGGTCTCCCTGCTGGGATACGGCCACGGCAGCGCCGACAGATTCCTTCGGTCCGGCCCAACCTCCATGGTGCACTGGCCCGTTTCCGGGGTGGGAAGCTCATCAAGCTACGGGGCCGCCTCCCTTTTCATGCACTACTTGGTGGAGCACTATGGCGACCCGACAGACCTGAAGCCCTTGGTGGAGCAAGCCAAAGACGGCGTTCCCGGCATAGACGCCTACTTGGCGGACAGGGGACATGACAAGACCTTGCAGGAAATCTTTGCTGATTGGATAGTGGCCAACTATCTGCACCCGTTTCAACCTGGCCGCGGGGCAGGACCCTACAGCTACAGCTACCCTGGTCTGGAGCAGGGAGCATCGGCCGCCCGCCTGCTGTTTTCCGGCTCCAGCCTGGAATCGGAAATCCCTCAGTATTCCGCGGAATACATTCGGCTGAAGTCCCTTCCCGGGCCCACCCGCATCCACTTTGAGGGAACCACGGAGGTCCGCCTGTTACCGGCCAGGACCGGCCCGGAGGGCTGCTGGTGGGGCAACACCGGAGACTCCATCCAGTCGACCCTGACCAGACGCTTGGACCTGTCCTCCGCCTCCGACCCGGTGTTGCATTACCAGGTCTGGCATGAACTCGAGAAGGACTGGGACTATGCCTACTTGCAGGTGTCCTTGGACCAAGGGGAGACTTGGGAGATTATCGAGACACCTCACACTTCTGAGGCCAACCCGGTCGGAAACAGCTTTGGCCCCGGCTATACCGGAGAGAGCCTGGGCTGGCTGACCGAGGAAATCGACCTAGGCGAATTCTCCGGAAAGAAGATGCTTATCCGCTTCCAGTACGTTACCGACGAAGCTATCAACGGTTCGGGCCTCTGCCTGCGTAACTTCGGCGGCAGCGCCGCGGCTCATTTGGAAGGGGACTGGCAGCCGGACGGGTTTGTACTTGTCAACAACCGGCTGTCCCAGCGATTTTCGGTAAGCCTGATCCAGGTGGGGGATGAGAACAGGGTGACTCCGCTGGAACTGGACTCCAACAACGCCGGATCGGTTACCATCGAGGACCCCGATTCCTGGGAACAGCTGGTGATAGTTGTAGGAGCAACTGCCCCCAAGACCCGCCAAAAAGCCGAGTACACACTGACTGCGGCGGCGGCGGAGTAGCCGGCAGGGCGCTGACACCACCGTTTCGCCAAAAGAAAACGCCGCCCCTACTGGGGCGGCGCTAAATGTGCTGAATGCCAATCCCTGTTTAAGAAGCGGCGGCGCTTCCAACCGTATTGATTATCAACCGGGTTACGGTGTAGGGGTCACAGTTGGCGTTGGGCCTGCGGTCTTCGATGTAACCCTTGCCATCCCGGGCAACCTGCCAGGGGATTCGGACCGAGGCGCCCCGGTCGGACACGCCGTAGCGGAACTCCCGGTAGGAACAGGTCTCATGCAGCCCGGTCAACCGTTCCTCAATGCGGTGACCGTAGTTGGCTATGTGCTCATCGTGGTTGCCCTTCAGGGCTTCCGCTGCAGCTACACAGGCGTCGTAGTTCTCCCGCATCTGATTGGTGGAAAAGTTGCAGTGGGCGCCGGCGCCGTTCCAGTCGCCCTTGACCGGCTTGGGGTCCAGGGTGGCGCTGATCCCCTTGCCATTGCCCGTGCCGGACCCTATGTCCACGTCTTCAGCCAGCCGGTAGAGCAGCCAGCGGGCCACCCACAGATGGTCGCCCACGGTAGGGGCGCCCACCGGGCCGATCTGGAACTCCCACTGGGCAGGCATGACCTCTCCGTTGATTCCAGAGATTTGCAGTCCGGCATAGAGGCAGGCGTCCATGTGTTTTTCCACAACCGGCCGCCCGAAAACCTCGTCGGAGCCAACTCCGCAATAGTAGCCACCCTGGGGCGCCGGGAAACCGTTGTCCGGCCAGCCCAGGGGCTTTATGCCTTCAAAGAAAGTGTACTCCTGCTCGATGCCGAACCAGAAGTCCAGGGATGAGTACCTGTCTGCGGCAGCAGCGCACCCGGCCCTGGTATTCGAGGGGTGAGGCGTCATATCGGTTAGGAGCACTTCGCACATCACCAGCTTGTGGTCGCCGCCCCTGACCGGGTCGGGACAGACAAACACCGGGTTGAGCACACAGTCCGAGTTCTCGCCCGGCGCCTGGCTTGTGCTGGAGCCGTCAAATCCCCAGATGGGAGGTTCCTCGCCCATGGGAACGATTTTGCCCTTGGATCTCAGCTTCGCGGTGGGTTGCTGTCCGTCTATCCAGATGTATTCTGCCTTGTAGAAGTCCATGGCTCAAAACTCCTGCACTTTATCTTATTGTTCCTGAATAAAGGGACCGTTTCAACCCTCAACACACAACGGCGTGGGCCAGTCCCCTATATTCCTATATTCTATCCCAAATATGCCGGTTCTCCATGCTGCGAAATATCAAGTCCGGTCAATTCGTCCTCCCGGGTGGCCCTTATCCCTATGGTGAACTTCAGCACCAAGAGGATGATGGCCGTGGCGATGAACGCCCAAGCCCAAGACGCAGCGATGCCGATTATTTGATAGAGGATCTGCTCGCCCCGGCCGATGCCTTCGCCCAAAGAGGCAAAGCCGATTCCGACAAACAACCCGGTAGCCAGCGCCCCCCAAGTACCCCCCATGCCGTGAACGCCCCACACTGCCAGAGCGTCGTCCACTTTGAGGGCCAGAAGCGCCTTTACCGCTGCGTAGCAAATTACGCTGGCGCCGAAGCCGATTACAATGGCCGGCATGGCCCCGACGAAGCCCGCGGCCGGCGTAATGGCCACGAGGCCGGCCACTGCCCCGGATGCGGCCCCTATGATGCTGGGCTTGCCGTCGAATATCCAGCTCACCACCACCCAGGTGACCAGGGCTGCAGCGGTGGCTACGTTGGTTACCACGAAGGCGTTGGTGGCCACGCCATCAGCCGCCAAGGCGCTGCCGGCGTTGAAGCCGAACCAGCCAAACCACAGGAGCGCGGCGCCGAGGACCACCATGGGAACATTGTGGGGCACCATCGCTTCCTGTCCAAAGCCAATCCGCCTGCCGATGATGACTGCCGCAGCCAAGGCGGCCACGCCGGCGTTAATGTGGACCACGGTGCCTCCGGCAAAGTCCAAGGCGCCCAAGCTGCCGAGCCAGCCGCCGCCCCACACCCAGTGGGCCAACGGGGCATAAACTATGCTGACCCACAGCACGATGAAGATACAGTAGGCGCTGAACTTCATCCGGTCGGCAAAGGCCCCGGTTATCAGGGCCGGCGTGATGATGGCGAACATGCCTTGGAACGCCATGAACGCTTGGTGGGGAATGGCATCGGAGTAGGGACCCGGAGCGTCCGCAGCTACGCCCAAGAGCCCGAACCACTCCAAGTTGCCGATGAGTCCCCAGCCGAAGAGGTCGGGGCCGAAGGCCAAGCTGTAGCCCCACAGCACCCACACGACTCCCACCAAGCCCATGGACATGAAGCTGTACATGATGGTGGCGGTGGCGTTCTTCCGGCGCACCAGCCCGCCGTAGAAAAAGGCCAGGCCCGGTGTCATCAGCAAGACCAGCGCCGAACATACCAACACCCACACCGTGTCTCCGGTGCTGAATTCAGGCCACATGTGCTCTTACCCCCTTTAGCTTGTATTCCCTGAAACAAGCAATAGCCCAACCCGGCAACTCAGTCACCGGGATGGGCCACCGCCAGCATCTTATGCTTGACCGGTCAAATTCTCAAATGGCGGTGCGCCGCCATGCTACTTGCGGAGCAGTTTGGAAGGCAGCAACACCCACATCCCAAATAGTCCCAGAAAAACTCCCGCTGCCGCTAAGACTTCCATGTCTGATTGCCTCCTGTACTGAATCTACTGAAATCTATTTTACGCACCGGTGTTACAGCGGTTTTTCATGTTTGTTAAATCCTTGTAACATTTCGCAGTTCCTTTTCGCCGGTCCTGCAGGCAAAAGAATTGCCGGGGAGGCCACCGCTCCCCGGCAATTGACTGTTCCAAAAGACTGCCGGCCCTGAGATCAGGCAGCCGAAGGGCTGGTGTCGGCAGCGTAGGCCTCCAAGCCGTGCTGCGACTGGTCCATGCCTTCCATCTCCTCATCGGTGCTCGCCCGAATTCCCATGGTCGTCTTCAGCATCAGGAACAAGGCAAACCCGGTGACCAGGGACCACGCCAGCACTACGCCCATGCTTATTAGCTGGCTTACTATTTGCAAGCCGTTGCCCGCCACCAAGCCTTCTACGCCGTTGTTGCCGTTGGCGAATATTCCCACTGCCAGGATGCCCCAGAGTCCGGTGGTGCCGTGGACCGAGATGGCGCTGATCGGGTCGTCGATCTTCAGCACATTCTCGATGATCTTCACCGAGGCCATCATTATCGGAGCGGAGATTGCTCCGATAACCACCGCCGACCAGGGTTCGACAAAGGCCACCGGAGCGGTGATGCCCACCAGTCCGGCCAAGGCGCCGTTGCAAGCCCACAGTATGTCTGTCTTTCCGGTGCGGATGAGGTTGATGTAAAGGGCCACCACCGCGCCCGTGGCGCCGGAAAGCAGGGTGTTGATAGCGTTAAGCCCAATGGAGTCTCCAGTGTTGATGTTGAACCCGAACCAGCCGAAGAACAGGATGAAGGTCCCGATTACAACGTAGGGAACATTATGCCCGGGTAGTACATTAGCCGTTCCGTTGGCGTTGAACTTGCCCAAGCGGGCCCCCACGACAGCAGCGCCGGCCAAGCCCACGAAGCCGCCTACGGCGTGGACCACTCCGGAGCCGGCGTAGTCTGCCGCCGCCGGCAGGCCTATCAGCGCCATGGAATCTTCGCCCAACCATCCGCCGCCCCAGACCCAGTGGCCGTACAGTGGATAGATGATCGCGCCGACTATGAAGCTATATGCCAAGTAGGCTTGGGTCTTGGTCCGCTCGGCCATGGCCCCGGCCACTATGGTAGCGGCGGTGCCGGCGAAGACCATCTGGAAGACCCAGTCAACGTAGGTCTGGCCATCGGCCCCGTCCACCAGGAAGAAGTAAGAACCCCTAACAAAATGATGTGAGGATATCTTGGGACTTTGGGCTAGTTAGCTGTAGCTTTCCCCTGTGAGGAGGGGATGCTGATGGCGAAACCATTGTTAGACGATGAA
>DAOULB010000045.1:0-129686 GCA_034420695.1 Dehalococcoidia bacterium | reverse complement strand
GGTCTCAGCTTTGGCACAGGTCGCTAAGTTGAGCCAACCGACTTCGGCTGTTCTGGATTTTGGGCGGATTCACGTTTGAAGGCTTCTCTCACGATTTAAGATGCGATTGCCCTCGGGATGGAGGGTAAACTTCCGGTTTTCACGGCCAGCTAATATACTGTTGGCCGAACGAACCGGCCGCCAATGGAATCGGCGCCGGTTCTTCAGCGCAGACAACCCCTAGCAGGAGCGAGAATCGGTATGCCAGACGAAGCAGCGCCCCTCTTGCCCAAACAGTTCGGTCCGCTCCAAGGTGTCCGGGTGCTCTCCACCGGCACCATAATAGCCCAACCCTTCGCCGCAGCCTTGGCGGCCGAGATGGGGGCGGAGGTTATCCAGATAGAGCGAACCGGGCCGGGCGACGCTGTGTGGCGAAACCTGGAGTTTCCCATTCCCAAGGATGACGGTTCGGCAGTTGCCTCCGGTTGGGTCCAGAACCGCCGCAACAGCTTCCACATCTCGCTCAATTTGGCGACCCCAAAGGGCCGGGAACTCTTCCTGCAACTCATTCCCCACGTGGATATCTGGATGGAAAGCTCCATTCCCGGCACCTACGCCGGATGGGGGCTGGACGACGAGACGGTAATGGCAGCCAATCCCAGGCTGGTTATCTGTCACGTATCCGGTTATGGCCAGTTCGGCCACCCGGACTACCTGGCCCGCGCCTCTTACGACTTCATCGGCCAAGCCTTCGGCGGGCTGATGAACCTCACCGGTTTTCCAGACCCCGACCCGCCGGTAAGAGCGGCCCCCTGGACCGCCGACTATATCACCGCCCTGTTCTGCCTATGGTCGTCACTGGCCGGATACATCCATGCCCAAAAGACCGGCAAAGGCCAGTCCATAGACCTGGCTCAGTACGAGGCTATCCACCAGATACTGGCCGGCACCATGGTCGCCTACTTCGAACTCGATTTGGTGCGGGAACGCTCAGGCAATGCCGCAGGGCTGGTTCAACCCTACGACTCCTTCCAATGCAGCGACGGCTGGGTGGTCATTGCCGCCGTTGGCACCACCTACGAGCGGGTGTGCCGCCTCCTGGGGCTGGACCCAACCGAAGAAAAGTGGAAGATTGCCTACACCGAGACCGACTCCCCCGAAGGCATCGAATTTGACGCCATACTCCGGGGCTGGGTCCTGGAGCGCACGACCAAACAGGTGGTGGAGATAATGAATACCAACCAGATTGGCTGCTGCTCCATCATGACACCCAAGGACATTGCCGAAGACCCCCACTATCAAGCCCGTAACGTCCACATTGAATGGGACGACGTGAGCCTGGGCCGAAAGGTGAAGGGCTTCGGCATCACGCCGCGGTTCTCCGAGACCCCCGGAGAAATCTGGCGGGGCTCTGTACCTCTGAAGTACGACAATGCGCTGGTTTACGGGCGTTTCATGGGACTGACCGAGGCGGACCTGGCCCAGCTTGAAGCCGACGGCGTGATCTGATGAAATTCCATCTCTTTATGCTGCCTACCATTGGCCGGCGGGCCGAGTTGGAGCGGGGGATGGCTGGCGCCCGGGAGGACCTGTACCAGCGGATGCTGTTCGAGGTGGGGGAGCAGGCCCAGTTCGCCGACCAGTTGGGATACTACGGGCTTGGGTTCACTGAGCACCACTTCCACATCGAGGGGTTCGAGCTTTCCACCAACCCGGTGCTTCTCGATACCTACGTCGGCCTCAAGACCAACAACCTCAGGGTAGGGCAACTGGCCTTGGTGTTGCCGGCCCACCATCCATTGCGGGTCGCCGAGGACGTGGCGATGCTGGACCACATGACCGGCGGCCGGGCCTACGTGGGGTTTGCCCGCGGTTACCAGGACCGGTGGGTCAACACCTTGGGCCAAGGGGCCGGAGTGGGAGCAACTCTTTCCGACAAGTCCGAAACCGACCTTCGCAACCGTTTGGCCTTCGAGGAATCCTGGCAGATTATCAAGCTGGCTTGGAGCGAAGATACCTTCTCCTACGACGGGCAGTTCTGGAAGGTGCCGCCCCCGGGCACCCACTGGGACATGCCGGCCACCGTCAATTGGGGAAGAGGGGTAGAGGCAGGCGGAGCTTTGCGGGAACTTGGTATAACTCCCAAGCCCCTCCAGAAACCCCACCCGCCGGTGTACTCGCCTTTCACTTTCAGCGCCACGACCTCCAGGTTCTGGGCCAGGGAGGGCGGAACGCCGGTACTGATCGGCGACGATATGGACTTCTGCCAAACTCTCTTCCGCGTGTACCAGGAAGAAGCCAGGCAGGCAGGCCGGGACTTGGAGTTCGGCGAGGGGATGGCCATGGGCGGCGCCTTGTGCCTGGGGGAGACCCCGGAGCAGGCACAGGAAATGCGGGAGCAGTTTGACTGGCTTTTCAACGCATGGTTTGTTCCCTTCGGGTTCCCGCCCGGCTTGGTGTTCCAAGGCACGCCGGAACAGGTCACCAAGCAAATTGGAGACATGCATAAAGTGTTGAAGTTCCCGGAGCTGTTCCTGTGGCTGAACACCGGGTTCTTCGAGCACAGCGTGATGATGCGCCAACTGGAGCTCTTCGCTACCAAGGTGATGCCCAATTTGGACTAACAACGGAGGCTACGGATGAGGCTGGAAGGCAAGGTAGCCCTTATATCCGGCGCTGCGGCCGGGGTGGAAGGAGAACTGATGGGCTTCGGCGGCGCCGCTGGTCGCCTCTTCACCCGGGAGGGGGCCAAGGTAGTCCTGACCGACATCAAGGACGAAGAGGGGCAGAAGACCGCTAACGAAATCGGGGAGGCCGGCGGCGAAGCCATCTACATGCACTTGGACGTGACCAGCGAGCGGGAGTGGATGGAAGTCATCGAAGCCACCGTCGCCCGCTTTGGCCGGCTGGACATCCTGGTCAACAACGCCGGCACCGGGGCCAGGTACCGGGTGGAGGACACCACCGAAGAGGCTTGGGACGGTCAGATGGACGTCCATGCCAAAGGAGTCTTCCTGGGAACCAAGCACGCCATCCCCCAGATGCGCAAGACGGGCGGCGGCTCCATAATCAACGTCTCCTCAATTTACGGGCTGGTGGGCAGCGAAACCTCCACCGCTTACCACGCCGCCAAGGGGGCCATCCGGCTGTTCACCAAGTCGGCCGCCATCCAGTACGCTAAGGAGAACATCCGGGTGAACTCGGTGCATCCAGGCTACGCCCATACGCCGCTTACCGACCGGGGATACCAGGACCCGGACTACTTCGAAAACATCAGGTCGCGGATTCCCTTGGGCCGGGTGGGCAACGCTTGGGACATTGCCAACGGGATGCTGTACTTGGCCTCCGACGAGTCGTCCTTCGTCACCGGGTCGGAACTGGTCATCGACGGGGGCACCACCGCCCAGTAGGCATTCTCCGCTGCCCTGGTTCATCAGCGCGGAGCGCAGGCCCGGATTACCTCCATAGCCCGTTCTTTGGCCCCCGCTCCGGAAACCCTGGGGGAGACAATGGGCAGCGAGATGCCTGCCTCCCGGTACTCCTGCAGCCGGGCCCGGCACTGCTCCGGCGTTCCCACAACTCCCAATTTCTCGATGAGCCCGGCGGGAACCAGTGCCATCCCCTCCTGCTGACGGCCGGCCTGCCACTCCCGGCGTACCGTTTCCAACTCCTCTTCAAACCCGGCTTGGGCCATCAGCCGCCGGTACCGGGGAAACCTGGCGGCGTACGCGGCAATCACCGGGCGGAAGGAGTCCATCACCCTTTCCACCTCCGTCGGCGTCTCCGCCACTCCGCAGGAGATGAGGGAAGCCACCTCCACTTGGTAAGGGTCTTTGCCGGCCCTTTCGGCCCCGGCAGCCACGTGGCTCGCGGCGGTCCGGGCGTGGTCCAAGCTGCACCAAGTGAGCAAGGCTCCCTGAGCTATCTCTCCAGTGGTCTCCAGCATCTTCGGGAACACCGCGGCCACATAGATGGGAATCTCGCGGCGGAATGGTTCGAACCAGAGGTCAAAGTTCTCGATGTTGATGACCTCTCCCCGGTAAGAGACTTGGCCATCCTTGAGCATGGCCCGGACGATGTCCACCGTCTCCCGAAGCCGGGGCACCGCCTTGGCGAACACCAGCCCGTGCTCCGGCTCCACCTGCACTTTGTGGCTGGAACCCACTCCCAAGACGAAGCGCCCCTTGGAGAAGTGGTCCACGCAGGCCGCCGCCATTGCGATTGTGGGAGCGCTGCGCACGAAAACGCTGGTGATGCTGGTGCCCAATCGGATTTTTTCCGTTGCCAGGGCGCAAGCGGTAAGAACGCTGAACTGGTCGCCGCCGTGGCCCTCGGCCATCCACGCCGATTCATACCCAAGCTCTTCCGCCAGCTTTACGCATTCAACTACTTCTCCGGGGGTTAGTCCTGCCGTTACCGCCAGCCCCAACTTTTCCATGTCAGACCGCTCCCTTTTTCTGCTACTCTATCAGAGGTTCCCAGCGGAGCCAAAGAACACAAGGGGTGCAAATCATGTCCTCCAATGAAAGATGGAGCCTGACAGGCGGCTACTTTGAGAACTGCAACTGCCAGATTCTATGTCCCTGCGTAGTGCCGGGGCCGCCCTTGGAACCAACTGAGGGGCATTGCAACGTTGCCTTGGCCTTCCACGTAGAAGAAGGAGATTACAACGGGCTGTCCTTGGCCGGGCTCAATTTCGTCATCGCAGCCCACACTCCGGGAATCATGGGGCACGGGGGCTGGACCACGGCTTTCTACGTCGACGAAGCGGCGAGTCAACCGCAACGGGATGCAATGGAACGCATACTCTCGGGGGAAGTCGGAGGTCCCATGGCCGCGTGGATGAGCCTCACCACCGACTTCAGGGGTGCCAAGTACGTGGCCATCGACTACCGGGAAGAAGGAATGGAACGTGAGGTGCACATCCCCGGAATCCTGGACCTGCGGGTACAGGGCATCCGGGCCGGACGACGGCGCCGTTCGCCCCTGCGGCTGACCAACACCGGCCACCCGGTGAGCGCCACCTTAGCCTTGGCCCGGGGCCTTGACAGCACCTACACCGACCACGGCATGGAATGGGACAACACCGGCAAGAACGCCCACTACGCCAACTTCCGGTGGTCCTGGCCGTGAAATTTCCCACTTATGACTTTTGCTAGGCGCTTTTCGACCACCGACGCAGCCGCCGCTGCTATGACTACGCCGGAGTGCGCCCACGGTGTTCTTAGAGCCCTCAACCCTTCGGACCACTGGGTACCCAAACAGGAGTGACGCCCATGCCCCGAAAAATGAGCATCGAAGAAGCCCATGAATTCCTGGACAGCAAGCCCGGCTGGATTGCCCTGACCACCATCGGCCCGGACGGATTTCCTCATACGGTGCCCTTGGGGTATTTCCGGCTGGGCAACGACATCGTGATGGGAGTCAGGGGCAATACCCGGAAGCTCAAGAACATTCAGGACAACCCCAAGGTGTCTCTACTGTTGGAGAGCGGCAAATCCAGAGGGGATATCAAGGGCCTCATGGTCCAAGGCACGGCGACGGTCCATTCCGATCCCCAAGAAACGTTGCACTTCGCACGGGAGGCGGCGAAACTGCGAGGAGTGCCGGAAGGGGACCTGCCCACGGAGCCCAGGCAAGGCGCCGCCTACATCAAGGTGACGCCGGCGCGATTGAGGTCGTGGGACTACTCTCCCGGTTAGTGATGACCGGGAAGGTGGCCTAAATCCCCGGAAGGATGAGACTTATCCGGCCAAGCAGGGAGGAGTGATGCCGAGACTGGAAGGAAAGGTAGCCTTGATCAGCGGTGGAGCCAAGGGGCAGGGAGCGGTTGAAGCCAGGATGTTTGCCCGGGAAGGGGCCAGGGTGGTCATTGGCGATATCCTGGACGACGTGGGTATGCAGGTACAGGCAGAAGTCAACGAGACCGGCGGCGGGTGCCTTTACGTCCATCTGGATGTCACCAGCGAATCTGACTGGCAGAATGCCGTGCATTCTGCCGTGTCCCGCTTCGGCAAGCTGGATGTTCTGGTGAACAACGCCGGCATCGGCAGCCCCAGGGACGCTGCCGGTGAGCGTATGACCATCGAGTCCCTGACAGAAGGCCAGTGGGACCTCGTGATGGACGTGAACGCCAAGGGTGTCTTCTTGGGCACCAAGGCCGCCATCCCGGAGATGAGAAAGGCCGGGGGAGCCTCCATCATCAACATTTCCTCCGTTGCCGGGCTGATTGGCGGTACCACCACGGCCTATGGCGCCTCAAAAGGGGCAGTCCGTTTGCTGACCAAGGCGACGGCCATCCAGTATGCCAGCGAGGGCATCCGGGCAAACTCGGTGCACCCGGGCGTTATCGTCACTGACATGACCGCAGACATGCTGGCCGATGAAGCAGGGCGACAGTTCAACTTGGCCCGCCACCCCATCGGCAGGCTCGGCGTGGCCGAAGACGTGGCTTACGGGGTCCTGTTCCTAGCCAGCGACGAGTCTTCGTTTATGACCGGCAGCGAACTGGTTATAGATGGAGGCATGACGGCCCAGTAACGCCAACGGCGTCGGCCGCTCCCCTTGTCCTTGGCGACTTGTTGAACAAGTGCCACAGTCCCCAAGCTGTCATTCCCTATTCCGAGGGAAGCCATTAGCTTCAACCGTCGAAGAGCGTGCGCAACTGCTCAGACTCGCGATGTTGCCGCAATCAATTCCCCTTCATCCTGAGCTTGTCGAAGGACGCACTCCCTCTCGACTCTGAACTTTTGCCCTCATGATTCTTGATAATGGGGACCTGTTCCTGCGAAAAGGAAGCACAAACCGGGCTGAGTACATCCCCAGCAGCAGCATCGCAACTTGAACTTACGACAAACTTGCGACACAACTAGCGACAAACTTGTGACACAGCTTGCGCCACGGAGTGGCGGTTGGTTCACAGACTGGGCAACAAGACCTAGCCACCAAGTACGAAGGCCCCTAACCCGCCGGAAACCGGGCCGCCAGCACATCTATTATCAGCTTGGCGGCGACTTGTGCGGTTATCTCCGAGGAATCGTAGGGCGGGGCCACTTCAACCATGTCGAAGGCCACCAAGTTGTGCCGGCTCACCAACTCCCCCAAACACTCCCGCAGTTCCTGGTATCCCAGGCCTCCCACTTCCGGGGTGCCTGTGCCGGGGGCTTGGCTGGGGTCCATGACGTCGATGTCGAAGGTAATGTACAGGTTTTCACCCCGGGGAATGAGGTCGACCACCTGCCGGGGCCCCAAGTCGTGGAACCGGGCCGTCGTGATTACCAGGTTCCCGTCGGCCTGGGACTCCTCGTAGGGCTTCCGGCGGGCCCGGCGGATGCCCACCGACGTGATGTGGTTGACGAAGGGCAGTTCGCGGCAGCGGCGAATGGGGCTCCCGTGGGTGTGGAACACCCCCTGCACGTCGTGGCTGTAGTCCATGTGGGCGTCGAAGTGCACTAAGTTAAGGGGAGCGAACCGGCCCAGGCCCCGCACCGCCGGGAAAGTGATGGCATGGTCGCCGCCCACTATCACCGGCAGGGCGCCCCGGTCGGCGGCCTTCTCCACCGCACTGCTCAGCTTGTCGAAGTTGCTCGTCACGTCCGAAGGGACCACGGTGATGTTGCCGCAGTCGGCCATGGTCACTCCCTTCAGCAACTCCCCTCCGGCGTCAATGTCGAAGAACCCCTCCGCCTCTCCCTGCGCCCCCAAGGGGTCCGAATAGAGGTGAGCCCGGGGTGCGTCCCGGATGGCGTCGGGCCCGAACCTGGCCCCCGGCCTGCCAAAGGTGCCCTGGTCAAATGGAACACCAATAAAGGCAACTTGGGCGTCAAGCTTGTCCAAGTCGTCGCATAGAGGCGCCTTGAAGAAGCTCCGGGGCTGGGCCCGGATGATGGGCCACTTCTCTTGGTTTTCAGCGTCGGGAATAGTCATTCAATAAGTCCGTTGGGCGGGTTGAAACAAGGGCCCAAATGGGTTCTTGGTTGGATGATACAGCGCGGGTTTGTATAATTGCCAGCAACATTGAAAGAACGCTATTGAAAGAACGCTATTGAAAGAACGCTGAAGTGTTTCCAATCGGATTTCCATAGGGGACGGAGGTAAACCATGAAGTACGACGTCATAGTGGTGGGAGGCGGGTCCGCCGGGTGCACCATCGCCAGCCGCTTGTCGGAAGACCCTAACCGCTCGGTGCTGCTATTGGAGGCCGGTCCCGACTACCCGGAGTTCGAGCAGTTGCCGGAAGACCTCAAGCTCGGCAACAACGTCTGGCTCTCGGCCTACGGTCCCCACAACTGGGGATACACCGCCAGGATGACATCGGAGCAGACCGAGCTGACTATTCCCAGGGGCAAGGCCACCGGCGGCTCCAGCGCAGTGAACGGGCAGGTGCTCTTCCGTGGCATCCCCGAGGACTATGACCGTTGGGCCGAGTGGGGCAACGACGAATGGGGCTTCACCAAGGTGTTGCCCTACTTCAACAAGCTGGAAACCGACCTGGACTTTGGCGGCAGCGACTTCCACGGCTCTGAGGGCCCGGTACCCGTACGCCGCTCCCCCCGCACCGAGTGGATGCCCCACGCCGTGGCCTTCGAGGCGGCCTGTGTGGCCGAGGGATATCCCATAGACGAGGACCAGAACCACCCCGAGTCCACCGGTATCTCCCCCAGGGCTCGCAACACCATAGACGGCGTGCGCATGAGCATGGCGCTTACCTACCTTGACCTGGCCCGCCACCGCCTTAACCTTACAGTCAGGGGTAGCGTCACAGCCCGGCGGATTATCTTCAATGGAAATCGGGCCGTGGGAGTTGAAGCCGAAAGCGGCGGCGAGGTTTTTACAGTTGAGGGTGACGAGATTGTGGTGAGCAGCGGGGCCATCGCCTCTCCGCAGCTATTGATGCTCTCGGGAGTAGGGCCGGCGGAACACCTCCGGAGCTTCGGAATCGAAGTGGTACAAGACCTCCCCGGCGTGGGCCAGAACCTGCGGGACCACCCGGCTGCTTCGGCAATCTACTACGCCACCGGGGAGAAGCCCGACGTTCAAGCGCCGGTAATTCAAGTGGGACTGCGTTACACCGTGGAGGGCTCGGACCTGCGCAACGACATGCAGCTCAGCCCCATGCTGATGACCAGCGAACACCGCCCGGCCCACGTAGAAATTGACGAGGACCGCAACTACATCGGCATCAGCGCCAGCTTGCAACTGGCCCTGGGGAAGGGAGAGTTGACCCTGCAGTCCACCGACCCCCACGTGCAGCCTCTCTTGAACTACAACTACTACCAAGAAGAAGAGGACTTGCGCCGTATGAGGGAGGCGATACGGCTGGGCGTCCGCGTCGCCGACCATCCCTCCTTCTCCGAAATCCTGCTGGAACGCATCATGCCTACCGACGAGGAGTTGGAATCTGACGAAGCGCTGAACGAGTGGCTCAGGCGCAACTCTGGCACCTCTCACCACGTGTCCGGGACTTGCAAGATGGGCCCGGACTCGGACCCAATGGCGGTGGTGGACCAGTTCCTGAAGGTCAAGGGCGTGGAGGGCTTGAGGGTGGCCGACGCCTCGGTAATGCCCGACTGCATCCGCGCCAACACCAACGCCACCACCATAATGATCGGGGAGAAGGTCTCGGACTACATCAAGGAGGGCCGGTAGCACAAGCCCCGTTCAGTTCTTTGGGGAGAGGACATAGTCCTTGTACAGTCCCGGGATGATGGCCGGGGGCGAACAGTCAAGCTGAATGCCCGGAAGGGCGAGAGAGGAGCGTCTTGCAAGTAAAAGAAAAGCAGTACACCGAGCACCGGATGCTGGTCAACGGCCTGAATATCCACTACACCGACTGGGGTAACCCCCACTTGCCGCACCTGTTCCTGGCCCACGGGGCTGTGGCCAACGCCCTCTACTGGGACCTGACCGCTCCCGCCTTTCGCGACAAGTACCACGTCGTTGCAGTCACGGCCCGGGGCCGGGGCAAGAGCGACTATGACCCCAAGGGGAGCTACGAGACCGCGGACTACGTGCAGGACTTCCGTGAGTTGACCACTGCCCTGGGCATGGACAAGCTCACCTACGTGGGCCAGTCCATGGGCGGCAAGATCGGCATGACCTACGCCGCTACTTACCCGGAGCAGGTAGAGCGGATGGTCATCGTGGACGTAGGCGCCGAGTCCACCGGCGCTCCGTCGGGCGACCCCATGCAGAGCCGCCCCGAGGTGTTCTATACGCCCGCGGAGATAGAGACCTGGCTCAGGCAGTTCGACCGGTTCTCCCGGCTGGGCCGAGAAGCCATGGACATAGTCCTTCAAACCGGGTTTCAACAACTGGTCAACGAGCAGTGGGTCTCCTCCTTGGCCCATCCGCTGGTGTACGGGTCAAGGCCAAGGCCAGCCCCGGTCTATGACGTGCTGGCCAAGGTCCAGTGCCCCACCATGCTGATTCATTGCCTGCTCAGTGACCTGATGGGCCCTGAAATCGCCGCCAAGACCAGCGGCGCAATCCCCGACTGCCAACTAGTCCAGTTGGATTCCGGCCACCTGCCCCACTTGGAGCGGCCCGAGGAGTTCGTAAGGGTAGTCCAAGAATTCCTCGGCGGTTGAGGTTCCAAGGCCCGGCCCGCAGCGGCAGCAACTCGAGGTAGAGGCTGGAGGTAGACACCAATGGAAGTAGAATGGATGAACCACACCGGGTTCGTGGTCAGCGACATGGAGCGATCACGGGCCTTCTACCGGGACCTGCTGGGGCTCAAGGAGGAAAGGGACCAGATACTGGAAGGCGACTTCGTTTCCGAGTTGGTGGGCTATCCCGGTGCCCGGCTGCACATTGTGTACCTCGGGCCGGGGGACATGCGCCACTCGGTGGAACTGATCCAGTATCTGAACCCGCCTGGCGGCGAAGTCACCCTGCCCCAACGCCACCAAGTGGGAGCGACCCACTTGGGCGTAATTGTGGATGACCTGGACGCCTTCCACCAGGAACTGTCGGCCAAGGGCGTCAGGTTCGTTAGCCCGCCGGCGGAGCGCCCCGGAGCCGTGTACCCGCTGGCCAGAAAGGGCTGTTACATGCAGGACCCCGACGGCAACTGGCTGGAACTTCTGGAACGCCCGCCGGCCCCTCCCGAAGCAGCCCAGCCCTAGCAGCCGATCCAGCCGGGGGCGGGGCGCGGCATCTTCCCGCCAACGAGCCCGCCTTGAATCCGGCGGGTATAGCGGGTATTCTGCCCACGTAGTCCCCAAGCGGGGTAGAGCCGCTGCTTCGGCCTGCCCTCAAATTCTCAAAACTCCACCGGGAGGCGGCATGAAATTCGGAATATTCACCATAGGGGCCTGGCACGAGAGCAAAACCCAGGCCCAGACCTTGAACGAGGCCTTGGAGCAGATAGAACTCGCCGATAAGCTGGGAATGGACGAGGTTTGGCTGGGGGAGCACCGCTTCTCCCGCCACGGCCTGCTTTCGGGCATCTTCCCCTTCATGGGTGCTGTGGCGGCCCGGACCAAGAATGTCCGCATCGGCACCGCCGTAATCGTCCTGCCCCTGCATAACCCTATCCTGCTGGCCGAAGAGACGGCCATGCTCGACGTTATCAGTGGCGGGCGGCTCAACTTCGGCATTGGCTCCGGCTACCAAGCCCAGGAGTTCGAGGGCGTCGGCGTCAGCATGGACGAGAGCCGGGATCGGTTCCAAGAGGCCGTCGATGTAATCATCCGGGCTTGGACGGAGGAGCGGCTGACCTTCCACGGCAAGTTCACCAACGTGGAGGACCTGTGGGTGCTCCCCAAGCCGCTGCAGCAACCCTACCCGCCACTCTTCCAAGCAGTGAGCACCAGCCCGGAGAGCATCGACTTTGCCGCCAGCCGCAACATTCAGGTAATCGCCGGCGGCCCCACCGACATCCTGGGGCAAGCTCCCCAGGTCATCAAGGCCTGGCGGGACCGCATGGACTTCTACGGCCATCCCCACTCCCACCTTGACCCGGCCATGTCCAAGGCCATCTACGTGGCCCCCACCATGGAGGAGGCAGAGCAGGACCCCGTCGGCTTGGAAGACTTCGCTTCCCGCATCCTGCGTTCCGCGGGTAGCAACGGGGTCCCCATTGGTATGCCCATGGACAGCAAGGGCAACATCGCCAAGGGCTACGAACACTGGGCCAACCGGCAGCGTGACAGGGACCGCCGGGACGACCCGGGACACGCCGGCCTGCCGCCTCTGCGGGGAACCCCGGAGGTGGTGGTGGAACGGCTCAAGCAGACCCAAGAGGCGGGAATCAACCACGTGTTCGGTAACTTCGGCTTCCCGGGCCTCCCCCAAGAAAAAGTGCTCCGCTCCATCGAGCTCTTCGCCACCCAGGTCATGCCCCACTTCCAGGACGTGCCCGCCGCCGCCCCGGCCGGGGACAACTAGGGGCGGGTTGGCGTTGCAATCGAAAGCCAAGGATGGACCCTGAAGGCGGGTGAGTTATGCGCACAAACCACACAAAAGCCAAGCTGGCCGAAGGTAAGGTCGTATACGGCGGCATCGTCACCCGGTACGCCCCGGACATCATCGAAATACTGGGGCTCATCGGGTACGACTTCGTCATGATCGACTGTGAACACGGTCCTTCGGACTTGGACCAAGTTGAGCACATGGTCCGGGCTGCCGAGGTATTCGGCATCACTCCCATTGCCAGGATTCCGGACCATGCCGACGCCACGGTGCTGCGGTTCCTGGACCGCGGCGTGCAGGGAATTATCGTTCCCCACGTGGACACTCGCGAGGAGGCTGAGTCGGTGACCCGTGCGGCCCGGTACTACCCGGAAGGCTACCGGGGAGTTGGCGGCGGCCGCCCCCACGACTACGGAATAACCGCCTCCCGGAACGAGTCCACCCAGTGGGTCAACGCCCAGACCATGGTCATCCCCATGATCGAAGACACCGAGGCGGTGGAAAACCTGGACCAGATTCTCAACGTTCCGGGAGTGGACGTATTCCACGTTGCCGCCGGGGACTTGGGCCAGAGCATGGGCAACGCCTCCCCGGCCGAGGTACGGAACCTCATGAGCCAGGTCGTACCCAGGATTCGCGCCGCGGGCAAGAACGTGGGCGTGGGCGGCAACTCGCCTTCCGACGCTGCGGGCGTGGCCGAATTCATCAAGCTGGGCGCCAACTTCGTTACTGTGTCGGCTTGGGGATTGCTGCGGATTGGCGCCGAGGACTTCCGTAGCCGGGTGGAAGCAGAGCTTTAGCCGGCCATCCCGCTGCACCAGGCAACCACGCTTCCCCAAAGCAGTGCACCAAAGGAGGAATTATGTATGTAATTATCGCCCCCATCCAGATTAAGGAGGGGCACAAGGACGAATTCATCGAAGCGCTGCTGGACGACGCCCGGGGCTCGGTCAACGACGAGCCCGGTTGCCTGCGTTTCGACGTAATCCAGGATGCAGCCGATTCAAACCGCGTGTGGCTCTACGAAGTGTACGTAGATGAGGCGGCCTTCCAAGCCCACACCCAAGCGCCCCACTTCATCAAGTGGCGTGATACCGTGGCGGACTGGCGGGACGAAGGGCCCACCGGTGCCGGGCGGGGCAGCAGCAACATCTGGCCCACGGACGGGGAGTGGAAGTAACCGGTGCTATTTCATCCCGCCACTTGACCCAGTGAAAACAGGAGGTAAATCATGACCACGAATTCGCCCGTGCAAGTAACAGTCTGGTACGACTACACTTGACCCTTCTGCTACGTCGGCCTGGGCAGGCTCGACAAGGTTGCATCTGAGACCTCTATAGCAATCGACCGCAGGCCCTACCTGCTGAACCCCGACAAGCCCGATGAAGGCGAACCGCGGCCCCAGCGGGAAGGCGAGTCCGAGACCGGCCTCAACCCCGCCATGCAGGCCCGGGCCGAGGGCGTTGGTTTGGTGATGCGCCGCCCCAAGTGGTCTCCCAATACCAAGCTGGCCCACGAAGCCACCATGTACGCCAAGGAGCAGGGTCGGGACGGCGAGTTCCACCACGCAATCGCCAAGGGGTACTGGGAGCAGGACGTCGACTTTGGAAAACTTTCCGCCCTGCAGGAAGCCGCCGAGCAGAGCGGCCTCAACTGGGCGGAACTGGCCCCCTTGCTGGAGTCGGGGCGCTACCGGCAACAGGTTATGGACGAGTACGCCGCCGCCCGGGAGCGGGGCGTGGGAGTGACACCAACCTACATGGTTGACGGTGAGCTGCTGGTGGGCGACGTGAGTGTGGAAGACCTGCGGGCGGCCATCGACAAGGCGGGGCAGTCCTAGCCCCCGCTGCGGGTTTCACCTCTGAGAATAGTTCCCAAAGAATGGCCCACCGCTAACTGGTGGGCCATTGTCTATGCCACTCGATAATGCGGAGGTCCAGCAATGGCTAAGGAAGTCTTGGTCAGCTCCCAGCTATCCACGCCCACAGGCATCATGTCCCAAGGCATCAAGGCACCGGCGGGGAACATGGTGTTCGTTTCGGGCCAAGTGGCCCGCAATTCCCAGGGTGAAACCGTGGGAATTGGAGACATAGAGGCCCAGACCCGGCAGGTGCTGGAGAACGTGAAAGCGGTGCTGGCCGAGGGCGGGGCCACCTTGGATGACGTGGTCAAGGTCACGGTTTTCGTGACCGATGTGGGGGATTACGCCGCCATTCACAAGGTGCGGGGCGAGTATTTCAGTGCCCCTTATCCGGCGAGCACCATGGTCGAGGTCAGCGCCCTGGTCAACCCGGACCTGAAGATAGAGATAGAGGCCATTGCCCTGGTTTCCTGACCAGGCTTACCAGGAAGTTGCTTACTTGGGTTGCCAGGCCCCCAGCTACTTGGCGGGCAGGTGCTCTTCGAACCAAGCCAAGGTCTCGGCCATGACCTGGGTGAAGGCGGGTTCGGCGTACACTTCGTAGTGCCCCACACCCTTCAGCACCACCAGCTTCTTCGGCTCCTTGGCGTGGGCGTATAGCTGCTCCGACTCTTCCTTCAGCACCAAGCGGTCGTTGTCCGAAGTGATGAACAGGATGGGCCGGGGTGAAATCTTGTCGACTATCCATTCCGGGTTGAATCCCAGGGTATCGTCAATATATTCCACGGGGATGGTCCCCACCGCAGCGGGGTTGTTGCGCCGGGCCGCGGCGGCCAGCTCCGCCGACTGCCGGTCGGGAAGCAAAATTTCGCTCCGGTCCACCATGCGGGACTGTCCGGTCATCGCCCGCTGCTCCCGGTCGGCCTTGGAGACCTCCTGCAGGTCGAACCACTCGTCAACCCGGCGGACCCGGCTCATCCACCGCGCGCCATTGCCAATGCCCACGACGCTGACGACGCACTTCGGCCGTGGGTCTGTGGCCGCCACCCAGGACACGGTGGCCCCGCCGTAGCTGGTGCCGTACAGCCCCATCCGGTCCTCGTCCACCTCCGGCTGCAAGCCCAGGAAAGTCAGGGCCGCCAGCACGTCGGCCACCCGGCTGTAAGGGGCCAACCGGCTGCGGGAGCCTTCGCTTTCGCCCCATCCCTTGTAGTCGAAGGTCATGGCGACATAGCCGGCGCGGTTCAGCGAGGCGGCGTTGTCGGGCAGGTATAGGTCCTTGACGCCAGTATAGCCGTGGCACAGCAGCACAGCCGAACGAGTCTCCCCGGTCTGCAAATCGTCGGGGGTATAGACGTCCCCGCACAGCTTGACGCCCTCGCTGTAAAATTCCACTGCGCGCTTCATTCTCGCTCTCCAGAACCCTTTCTGTTCTCCAGAATCTTGGGCTTGAAACGTGGGTTAGGTTCGGCGGGATTATAGCATGGGACTGACGGGCTCCCGGCCTTGGCGCCTGCACCGGTACCCGCTTCCCGGCAGATTACTCGCCGGCCCGTGAGGCGACCCGCACTTCGTAATCGGAGAACTCACCCCGGCCCATGATGAAGTCCGCACCCATGCCGGTATGGGCCCGGCGGAAGGCCTCGCTCCTGGTCCACAAGTCGTGGGCTTCCTTGGTGTCCCAGTGGGAGACCACCAAGTACTCCTCATGGTCTTCCTCGCCTTTGGCCTTCCACAACTCGAAACACAAAAAGCCGTCCTGCTGTTCCAGCCCTCCCCGGTGTTCAAAAAGCCCTTCCAAGTCCGGGCCGTGGGGCTTACGGACCTTGATACGGTTTGTTGCCACGTACATCTCGACTCTCCGTTAACCATTGACCGTGAGGCCGCCGGGCAGAAATTTCCTGGGCTGCTGCTAGTAGTGGATAGCCCGTCCATTGCCGCCGGCAGTGGCGATGGTGTCCCCGGTGATGGCCACCGATTTGGGCGAAGCTAAGAAGGTGACGACATAAGCGATTTCCCTGGCATCCACAATTCTCTTGATGGATACGTGGGAGGCCATGCTCTTCTCCGCTTCCTCCCTAGACAACCCGTTGGCCTGCATGTGGGCCTCCACCATCGCGGCAGTGCGTTCGGTGCGGGTGAGTCCCGGATGCACCACGCTCACGTTGATTCCCAAGGGCCCCAGCTCGTCGGCAAGGTTCTTGGTCATCGCGGCCACCGAGACGTTCCTCATGCTGCCGATGATGGTTCCGGACTGCCGGGCCGCCATGCCGCTGATGTTGATGATCCTGCCCCATCCCCGGCTGGCCATGTAGGGGGCCACCTCTCTGGCGCACCTGAGGTAGCCCAACACCTTGGTGTTCATATCGTCCCAGAACGCTTCTTCAGTAATTTCGGCCAAGGTGGGCGCTGGGCCACCACCCACCTTGGCAGCCCCGTTCACCAGTATGTCCAAGTGGCCCAGGGCGTCGGCAGCCTCCTTGACCATGTCCTTCACCGCGGCTTCGTTGCTGGTGTCGGCGGGAATCACCACGAAACGGCCTCCCGTCTCTTCCTCCAGTTCCTTGGCCGTTTCATCCAAGGCTTCCCGGCCCCGGGACACCAAGGCCACTTCCACCCCCTCCCGGCCAAACTCCCGGGCCACTGCCTTGCCGATGCCCCGGCTGCCCCCGGTTATAATTGCTTTCTTTCCGCTTAGCTCCAAGTCCATTCCGCTGCTCCTTGCGTCTGGTCAAATTCAGAACCGGTTAGACCGGCTTGCTTCAATCGTCCTCAGTGTATGCAAGGTTGAAGGCCAAGGCAACACAGGCGGGCCCGGCTGACGGACAGCCTTGCCTGATATAATTCCAGCCACCCTGGTGCCCCCTGTTACCCAAGGGCTCCAGTTAATCGTTGCGCCCAAATTGGAGAATAGACCATGAACTACTGCCCCCGGTGCGGCGACAAGTTGGGAACCAAGCTGGACGGCGGCAGGGAGCGTCCCGCCTGCCTTGCCGATGGCTGCGGCTTTATCCACTTTGGCCATCACTCCATCGGCTGCGGTGGTGTGGTGATACGGGACGGCAAGGCCCTGTTGATCCAGCGTGGCATCAACCCGCGGAGGGGCGACTGGCAGATTCCCGGCGGGTACGTGGAGTCTGACGAGGAGATAGTCCACGCTGTGGAGCGGGAGGTGCGGGAAGAGGCCGGAATCATTGCCACGGTCTCCGACGTTATTGGAGTCCGTCACTCTGTCGGTGAACCGGTTGCTAACGTGTACGTGGTCTTCCGGCTGGACTTGGTGTCGGGGGAACCCACCTTCGACGGGGTGGAAACCACCGGCGCCGGCTTCTTCAGCTTGGAGGAAATCGAGGCCATGCCCGCCGTGCAGGGCTTCTCTTCTTGGGCAATCCACCGGGCCTTGCAGCTTCCCTCCCGGACGGGCATGGCCGTGGAAGATTCAGAACTCACCCGCAGCCGCCCCGGCTGGACCCTGTTCGGGGTGGAGAAGTTCTGATTCGCTGCATACGAGCGGCATCCCAGTAATACGGCAATTGCCACTAACCGGGTAAGTGCATAGAATAGCGAAAGGTGTTCCGGGATTATGAAGCCAAGTACCTCATGGCATCCGTCGCCATCCCTATGTGCGTTGTCGGCTGGACGGCGTGGTACAAAGTGGCCCACATCGATAGGAACGCCGTCCCGGAGACCATTGCCGCCATTGGGCAGGGCATCAGCGCAGCTGTTGCTGTTGCAATCCTTGGCTTGGCTTAATGGGCGATTGCTATGGTAATAGCTAGAAGAATGATAGAAAGGATGCGGGACGAGCGGAACAAGCAAATTCAAGCGTGGGAGGAATGGGACGAGCGGCGCCGGCAAGCTAAAGCCCGGGGAGAGGAGTTTTCGGAACCATCTCCGGCCGAAAAGAAACTCAATCTGAAAACCAACGGCCAAGACACTTGATTGCTTAAGTTTCGTCAAACCTGGCGATAAGCATTTCCTCAAGGATAGTGGTCCAGAGCACGCTCGACAGGGGGTTGCGACATGGTGGAAATCCAAGACCCGGCTGCAACCAACGGGAACCACGATACTAACGGCGCCATTCCCAACAACGGTCTGCCCCTGAACGGTTCCGTTCTGCCGCTGGATGCCGAATTAGCCTGGCGGGAAGCCCAGGGTGCCTCCCAGATTGGACCCTTCGAGTACGTTCCCCCCATGGGATTCCGGGAATACTGGTACCCGGGAGTCTACAAAAAGGACGTGGGCCCTAAGAAGCCGGTCTACGTCACCATGCTGGGGGAGGACATAGTCTTCTTCCGGGGCAAGGCCGACAAGGTCTACGCCCTCTTCGACTGGTGCCCCCACCGCAGCGCCCGCCTCTCGCAGGGGGAGTCCATTTTCCCCGGCACAATCACCTGCGAATACCACGGCTACACCTTCGACGGCCAAGGCGAGTGCGTCGCCGGCCTTATCGACTACCCCGACACTCCCATGGTTGGGAAGATGACAGTCCGCTCCTATTCCACCCAGGAATACAACGGAGTAGTCTACGTCTGGATGGGAGAGACCGAACCGGTGCCTTTGGAGGAAGACCTGCCCCCGGAAATCCTGGACTCCAAGAATCACTGGTACCACCACTCCTCGGTCTGGGATGCCAACTGGACCGAACCGGTTAACCAGGGAATCGACTACCACGAAGCCTACCTCCACCGCCGGATGTTCAACTACATGGGCGGTTGGACCAAGCCTTGGAAGTTCAAGTTCCACGGACTGCTGAGCAAGGAACTGCCCTTCTTCCGCCCCCGGCTCGCCAACTACGGCGGCATCAAGATTACCTACGCCGACGAGAAGCGTTTCGTCAGCAACCCGGTCAGCCCCAAGTTCGGTGAGGACTATCATCCCGGTGTGGACGACACTTGGCCCAAGAAACGGTGGTACCAGTTCCTGCCTAAGCTGAAGCGTCCCGGTGCGCTGACCGGGGGCGTTCCCCAGACCAGCCTGCTGGGAATCCCCAGCTTTGCCCACGGAATGGAACTCCCTTCCAAGATACGGGTGGGCAGCGGCAGCGAGAAGCCGTCCATCACCCTGCACATGCGCTGGATGGTGCCCGTTACCTTCGAAACCTGCCGGGTGTGGACCTACACCATCGGCCGGAGGCCGAAGACCTTGCTGGGCCGGATGTACAAGTACCTGTGGTATCGCCTCTGGCGCAAACCCAACACCATCACCAGGGTCAACGAATGGGAGGACTTGGTCACCTTCCAGAAGGACCGGCTCCGGTTCGACATTCCCCAGAAGCTGAGCATCCTGGACACCGAGGTAATCTATTTCCGCCGCCATCTGGCCCGCCGCAGCCGGGACTTCCAAAGACTGGGAGGGACCTACGGCTCCAACCACCCTCCCACCCGCACCGGTGAGGAGTGGAGCAAACTGCAAGAAGAGGATGGTTCTACACCGGTTGGGGAAATGGTCACAGAGCCGGCGGCTCACGAGGCGTCAACCCAGCCGGTAGCCTTGGACTAGCGGCCGGTCAGGCCCAGCGGGCCGGGCAGTGCACGCAGCACCATACACAGCAGCACAAATCAAAGGAGGATGAAGCCATGGGAGATGTACTGGGAATCGGAATGACCCACTATCCCGGCCCCATGTGGGGCAAACCCAAGGACAACACGTGGACCCAGCAAATTCGCCGCATCCTGACCAGCAGCAAGGTGCCGGAGCACATGAAGGACCCCAAGAACTGGCCCCCGGCCATGCAGGACGAATGGGAGCATGAGCTGGAACGGGCCGTGGTCCACTGGGAGGAGCACCGCGAAGGTTTCAAGAAGGTCCGGGAGGCCATCGACGAGTTCAAGCCCGACGCCGTCATTATTTTCGGCGACGACCAGTACGAGAACTTCAAGGAAGACATAATCCCGCCCTTCAACGTGTACTGCGCCGACGAGTTCGTCTGCCAGCCCTTCTTCCGGCACGACAAGAACAACCTGTGGGGAGTGGAGCCTGACACCACGGTGACGGTCCCCGGGGCCGGGATGATGGCCAGGGAGATTGCCAACAGTCTCATCGAGCGGGACTTCCCTATGCCCTACTCCTACAAGAGCCTGCACTTCAACCGGGGCTTGGGCCATGCCTTCGCCAACGGCCTGGTGTATCTGGACTTCGACCACGACAACCCGTGGACTTACCCTGTTATTCCCGTCCAAGTCAACTGCTACGGCAAAGCGGTGCTGCCCAACCGGGGTGGCATGGCCCACCTGTATGACGACCGGGCCGATTCCGAGAAAGACCCCTACCTGGACACCATGGGCCCCGAGGGGCCGACGCCGCGCACCTGCTTCCGGCTGGGCCAGCTCTTGAGGGAGGTGCTGGACGAGCGCCCCGAGCGCACTGCCGTCATTGCGTCCTCCAGTTGGTCCCACGCCTTCCTGACGGCCAAGACCCACTACCTCTGGCCCGACCGGGAGGCCGACCAGCAGCACGTGGATCAGTTGCGGGTTGGGGAGCAGCGGCGTTGGGCTGACATAACCAACGATGAAATCTTCGATTCCGGCGACCAGGAGTTCCGGAACTGGATCTGCATGGCCGGAGTGGTGGAAGAGCGCAAGCCTTCCTACGTGTCCTACTTGGACACTTGGATCTTCAACTCGCCCAAGTGTTTCGCCATCCTTCCTCCTCAGTAACCCGGTACCAACCGGAGAAAAAAACAGGAGCCGGAGGTTTCTCCGGCTCCTTTGCTTTTGCCCTTGCCCAGACCGGCGGGGTCAGTCCTCGTTGATACGGTACACCCGCACCGCGGTGTCGTGGAACAGGGCCGCCTTCTCCGAGGGGGAGAAGGCGGCGGCCACCCGCTTGTAGGCGTTCCACAGCACCCCGTAACCGAAGACGGCGTTGTCCACCGGGAAGTTGCTCTCGAAGGTGCACCGGTTGGGGCCGAAAGCCTCGATGCAATGGAGCAGGTAAGGGCTCCGGATCTCGGCGAACTCCTCGGATGAAACGGGCTTCTCCCGCTCGTTCCACCTCTCGCCGCCCAGAAGCATGCTGCCGCCCAGCTTCATGGCCACGTTTTCCCGCTTGGCCAGCTCGGTAACATTGACCGACCATTCGGCGAACACTTCATCGCGACGACCGGCGTAAGAGCCCATCCCCATGCGCCCCCCTTGGTGGTTCATGATTATCTGGGTGTTGGGGAAGTCTGACGCCAGCTTGCACAGCAACGGAATCTGGGTGTGATAGAGCCAAGCGTCGAAGCTGAGGCCCAGCCGGCTCAGAGCGGTAAATCCCTCCCGAAAATTCGGGGAGTCAAAAACATCCCACGGCGGAATGGGACGGGAACTGCCGCCGCCCAGCCGGTTGGCTATTGCCGGATCGGGGTCCGAGGCCGTGGAGTAGCGGATGCCCCGGAAGCGTTGTGGCGCGGCGGCCATCTGGGCTTCCAGGACATCCCCGGCCCTTGCTCCCAGGCTGAGATCGGCGTAACCCACGATCCCAGCACCCACCCGGGTCGTGTTCAGGTCGTTGCTGGCGCACATGGCGGCCACGCCGTTGGCGAACTCTACTTCGCCCACCGGCCGCATCGCTTGGGGGCCGTAGGACCGGTACATTGAGCCGCAGTCCATGTAGACCGTGGAGGTAATGTTGTGGCCGCTGCGGGTGTCGGCCAAAAACTCGTCCAGCAGGTAGCGGCGCCCGTTGCGGTTGTTCCACAGGTGGTGGTGGGTGTCGCAGATAGGCAGGTCCGGCTCCAACGGTTCTTCCACGGTGAGGGCTAGCCACTGGTCATGGTCGCTTGGTGTCATGGCGCTTCAACTCCACTTGCCTCAGATTCCCAGTGCCTTTATTTCCAAGGAATACCCGTCCAGCCCAGCCTAGCTCAGATTCTTTTCCAAGAAGGCAAAGACCTTGTTCCAGCCGTCCACCGCCTGCTCCTGCCGGTAGGCGGCGCGGTCATAGTAGAAGAAGCCGTGGCCGGCGCCGTCGTAGCGGTGGAACTCGTAGCTCTTGTTGTGCTTCTTCAACTCCTCCTCGTGGAGGTCCACCTGTTCCGGCGTGGGGGCTTGGTCCTCGTTGCCGAACAACCCCAGCAGGGGGCAGGAAAGGTCGGCTGTGTAGTCAATGGGGGCCACCGGCTGGTTGGCCGTCAGGTCGGCGCCGGAGGCGACCACCCGCCCGCCCCAGCACTCTACCGCGGCGTCGAAACCCTGGATGCGGCACGCCGACAGGAAGGTCAGCCGTCCGCCGGAGCAGGTGCCGAACACGCCCACCTTGCCGTTCAGATAGGGCAGGGTGCGCAGGAACCGCATGGAGCCTTCGATGTCTCCCAAGGCCTGCTCGTCGGGAATTCCGCCCGACTCCCGTACCTTGGCGCCAATCTCGTTGGGGTCGCCGTGTCCGGCCCGGTGGTACAAGTTGGGCGATATCGCTACGTAGCCGTGATGGGCGTACCTGCGGGCCGTCTCCCGGTACCACTCATCCCAACCCGGAGCGTGGTGGATGACCACCATTCCGGGGAAAGGGCCCGGGCCCAAGGGCTTGGCGATGTAAGCGCCTATCGAGTCCCCGTTGTGGCCCTGGACAGTGGTGGTTTCGGCCAGCATCCCTTCGTACATATCAGTCCGATACATTGGCACACTCCAATAGAGAGAATGACCCTAGCTTGAATCGGATTCATCCCCAAGTCAAGACCCCGGCTTCTCGAGCCTGGGGCCAAGGGGAGCCAACGATGTCATAATGGCAAATGGGAATCGGTCCCCCTCGCAAGCGCTGGAGAATTGGAGGATGAAAGATGGTGAAAATAGCCCGGATGCGGTCTTGGAACCTCAACGCTGACAAACAAGATGAGACGGTGGAGTTTTACCGGCAGGCCCTGGGGGCAACGGTCCAATCCGAGAATACTGTGGCCGGGGCCCGGGTCGTCCGGCTGAGGCTGGGAGAAACTGGCCTGGGGATATTCGACTCCTCGGAAGGCCCCCGCCCGGGGGTGCCCCACCACACCTTCGAGTTGCAGGATCCCGGCCCGGCCGAAGAGCTGGTGCAGGAGCTGGAAGCCAAGGGCGTCACCGTGGAAAACACCCGCCAGCACGGCGACGGGCCGGGCTACTCGGTGTATGTCAATGACCCCTGCGGCAACCGCCTGGAGCTCTCCTGGGACCCCGCGTAGCGGAACAACGGGCCTGAATAGCGGGGACGAAATGCCGCAGCGTTGGCTTCATTAACTCCTCGGCGTCTAAATGCCCCTCGTCCTCTAGACCGTCACCAAAACGTCGATGGTGGTGCCAAGCGCGCTGGCGATGCAAGCCAGGGCGGCAGTCGACCCCGGTTTGCGCCCACGTTCAATCTCGGAGAGGTAGCCCGTGGCAATACCGGTTTTCTCAGACAGTTCCCTGAGAGTCATTCCCTTGTGGTTCCGGAACGCCAGCATGGGGCCCTTGCCCCGCATAATCTCTACAGCCACGTCGTGGGGAACGCGTACGCCGCCGTCCGCCTCCCTGGCGGCCAGCATGTCCTCAAGTTGGCTGTTGCGTTCGATAAGAGCATCGTAATCCTTCCGGCTCATAGTGACGGTCTCTTCGCTAGTCATAGACTTCCCTCCTGTGCCGAACCCTTAGAATTATCAGGGTTGAAGGAACGGCCAGTTCGACGCCCCGTGCAGCAACAGGCCAGAGTTGTCCTGGGACCCGGAATAGGAGGGGCAGCCGGGCCAGAGTTCGTGAACTTGGCTAACTTAGGAACGGGGTTACCCTGGCTGATAGTCGCGAAGGCAGTCCCCGACAATCCTGCTCATTTGGGGGAGTTCGTCTCTAGCGAACTCCGACACCCACTTATTAATCTTTTCGGTTACCTTGCGGTCGTCCCAGTTGCTGTAGTCGGCCTCAGTCAGGACGTAGCTATTACGAAAAATCCTTACTTGTCGATCTTGAAATTCAATGCCCGTTTCGTGGCGAAATCTGTCCTGAAAGACTTGAGAATTCTGCTTGACGATCTCAACTACATTCTTACGTATGGATGGGTTCCTACCCCGGCCAATCCAAGCATTGAGGATGAGTCTATCTCTGCCAACGAAGAATCCGAAGTATACCAAGGGATACCTCTCGTCTGCTGACGTTTGCTGGGCACAAAGCTTTTCCCATTCAGTTGGAATAAAGGCAACGTAATCGTTCTGTTTTTCTTCCAATAATTTCAAACCAGACTGATCTGCGAGAACGTCGCGCAGTCTCCCTTTCAGTTCGTCCTGGTAATTCGGTCGGCTTTGAAATACTTGGTCGAACAGCGCTCGGTGTTCCAGGTAGAGTTTTCTGGCACGCTGTGTAGTGCTTGTATCTGGCACTATGTTCCTCCTCAGGGTGGTTGCGTACTGCTTAAGGAACGCTCGGGCTTCTTCAGTGACAGAGGCAAGCGGGTCATCAGCCAATTCCTGCACCAACTTCAGCACAGTGGAGTATCCGGCAGACACCCAGAATCGACGTTCCTCTAGCCTCTCGGGAAGGTCACGTTTTGGCGTCAAAAAGACGTAATGCCGTTTGAAGTCAGGATACCTGGACTCCAATGCCCTGCGGTACCGGGTCAACTGCTCGCTATGTTCACTTGAACAAACCTTATTCTCGATGGCACAGAGAAACTTGGCGCTGGGATTGACGACCAGCAGGTCCAAGCGGCCTTCCTGGGCCGCTTGGGCCCCATTGTCTCCGGCCTCTTCGTCTATCGCATCGTCGTCTTCGGCTTCGCCTTCCACTGAGTTACGCCATTCCCTCTCCACCGTCGCCTGTGACCAGCCGCAGTTCACCATTTCGGGAGGCGATTGGGTTCGCTCCAGGAACCCTCTTAGAAAACGGTCTCCAGCACCGTGATTCTTTGATGGGTCGAGCAGCGATGCCAGAAGATTGGAATGGAATTCCTCGGACTTCCATATCCTAGATCGCCCCGGCTGGTAGAGACGACTAACGAAATCAATGGCGTCGAGCTCAGTGCGCTGTTCTTCAATCAACCGCTCTAATTTGGCCAGTTCGCGGCAAAACTCGGGTGACGCGTCAATGCCGGACACCAACTTGCCCAACTCCTGAAGTTCGGATTGCCACTTCTGAGACGCTTCAGTTAGGTCGGCTCCTGAAGCTGAATCAGTTTCCATAATGTTTATCCCTCCTCCGCGTAGGCAGCCTCCACGAACCCTTCTATCTGCGTCCAGCGGACGTTTTCGGGGTCGTGTGTCAGCCCGATTGCCTCTCCGGAGGAGCTTTCCAGCCCCCGGGGGTGGTACACCAGTTCGATAAGGTTGTCATCGGGGTCGCGTATATAGGTGTAACGCTCCCCGGTGTCCTCCCTGGTCCCCTGGTAGGGGTCGTCACCGCCGGTGCCGGTGAATGCGCCGCCGGCTTCTTTGGAATAGGCAACTCCCTGGGCGTCCAAGAAGGCCAGCATGGCGTCGAAGTCCTCAACCTCGATGGCGAAGTGGACCCGGGGCACCTTGATGAGGTCGTTGGTGTCGGAAGTGTGGATTTCCCCGGTGCCCAGGCGAAACTGGAGCTGACGGCGGTTCAATGCCGGCCCCCGGTCCAGGAACTCGGCTCCCAGCACCCGCTCGTACCATTCACGGGTGCGTTCCCGGTCGGTAATCTGGATGTTGATGTGGTGAATCATGCTTATCTTGGACATGACAACGCCTCCTGTCCGCTCTCTTCGGCGATGGGCCCATTATCCCACCAATCCGGCGCAGCGCGCAAACCTGGGCCTTCTTGGAGGGCCATGGGGAAAGCAAGGCAGCGGCCGGAAACGCGCCCGGCGGCATCCGGTCCGGTCTTTGGCCGCGCAGGTGGAATCAGGTCTAATCCGGCAGGTGCTAAAATAAGTGCCGGCAAAGTAGATGGCCCGTTTATTATGGGGCCTGGGGAGGGACCAAGGTGGCCGGCTCATTCCGGTTCGACGTTAACCAGAGGGTTCGTATCAAGTTGGCCGACGGCGGGGCTTTCTGGCCGCCCACGGAAAGCGCCAAAGGGAACCTGGGAACCATCGTTCCTCAGTTGACTCAGGACTGGGCGGGAACCCGCTTGGAACTGGAGCCCGGCGCACCCCGGACCTATTACGTCAACATCGACGGCGGGACCACGGAATTGATCGCCGAGGGTTGGCTGGACCCGGCGGAACAGGGCCAATAGGACTCCGCCTTCTCTTCTCTGGGGTGGTCTTGCGGTATGAGTCCTTCGAATAGTCCCGGCCCCGAATGATAGGGACCGTCATACCCCCTTTCCAAACCTTCTCCCAAAATGGAAGTAGGAACGCCTGCCGGACTTGTTGGCAGTTTCCCTAGACCGGTAGGGGAGGTTCCGGGCCGGGGTGCGGTAGCCCCAAGTCCACGGCGTTGGCGTTGAACGCCAGCATTGCGTAAAACCCCATCAGGGTGGTCAATTCCACCAAGCCCCGGGCCCCAAATAGTTCCAGGACGGAGTCGAAGGTGTCCTGGCCGACCCGGCGAGTATTAAAGAACTCGGTTCCCAAGTCCAGAACCGCCCTCTCTTCCCTGGCCAGCTGTGGCAGGGGCTGCCTGTCCCGCAGGGAGTCCACCAGCTCATCGCTGAGGCCCGCTTCCCGCCCCAATGCGGCATGGGCATTCCAGATGTACTGGCAGTCCAAAGCCCTGGCGGTAACCAGCATCGCCAGTTCCCGCACTTTCCAAGGCAGGGAAGACTCGTTGCGAACGTAGTTGAACAGGGGGACCGCCCGGCGGGCCATTTCGGGGCTGTTAGCCAGGATGGACATCGGACCGCCGCCCGATCCTGGGCCGTCGCCGGAAACCTCGTCGAAGACCCGGCGCAACTCCTCGTCGAAGTCTTCACGCCTGGGCCGGGGCAAACGCGGCATTTTCTTACTTCCCTGTATGCTGCGATTCCAAACCGGGAACCTCCCGGAACACTAGTCGTTGCTCGCGGGATGGCCGGGAAGGTTCATGCTGACCCGCAGAATCTCCAAGGGCTCGTCGCCGCCGCAGACGAAGTGGTAGCGGGTCCCGTGGGGGACGAAGGTGCCTTCGTACTTGCCCAAGTCGGCCAACAGCACTTCTCCTTCCCCGTAGAAATGGGCCCGGCCCCCCCAGCACCAGCCAGTATCCGTCCTGAGCGGGATGCATGTGGAGTTTGTTGCCGGTGCCCTTGGGGAAAATCTGCACGGTGCTGATTACCGCATCGCTGCTGTACATGGGAAAGGACGTGGTGCCGCCTTCCCTTTCCCGTCCGCCTTCTCCGCCGGGCCCTGGATACTTGAACTTCTCCAATTGCACCGTCATGACTGCAGCCTCCGGATTTGGATTGGGGTCTGCTTTGACCTCGTGGGGACGGAGAACGCTCTAACGCGTCTAAAACGGTTCCTGCTCCGCAAGGAATTCTACTGCAGAGAAGACTGCCGGTAGTTGGTGCCGAAGGTCGGATTCGAACCGACACGGGGTTGCCCCCACCGGTTTTTGAGACCGGCGCGTCTACCATTCCGCCACTTCGGCTAAAGCAGGGATTTGGGAGATTGGACCTCTGCTGGCGACTGTCTGCCAGCATCTTGAAGACTCAGCATTCTGAAAACCGAGCTGTTGGGTAAGCCGGCTATGTTATTACATGTTAATCCCTCTCTCAGGCGGCGTCCAGCGCCCTGCGGTGCCTCAACCGCCGGGGGGCGGCAGGCCGGTGCCCAAGTGCCGGCCTCAAGAAACGGTTATACTGACGCCGCAAACTTTCCGTGGCAAGTTTCCACCTTGCCGCATTGAAGGATAAACTACCCCCCGGGTCAACCAAAGGAACCTGAAGGAGGAACACGCCAATGCACTGTGGAGTGATGGTCACTGGTTATAACCAAGGTGACTGGGAACGCCTGATGTTGGAAGACTACGACCGCCCGCCGGCGGTGCCGGACGCCAAGCACATGGACGACACCCTCTACATGGGAGAACTGGTCGAACCGTTGGGCTTCGATTCAATCTGGGCAACCGAGCACTACGGTTCCGCTTACTCGATGCAGCCCAACCCCTTGCAGTACCTGGCCTACTGGGCTGGCCGCACCAGCCGTGTCGACGTGGGTACGGCGGTCATCGTCGCTCCCTGGTGGAACCCGGTCCGCCTGGCATCCGAGATTTCCATGCTCGACATCTTGCTCAGGGGCAGGCGCCTTCACCTGGGAATCGGCCGCGGCATCGCTCCCCACGAGTACGCCTCCCTGGGCTACCCAATAGAAAAGTCGCACAAGTATTTCTACGATGTGATCAACGTCATCAGGGCTGCCGACGGCGCGGAGCGCTTCGAGTTCCAAGGCGATATTTACAATATTCCGCCCACCAGTATTCGCCCCCAAGCCCGCCACAAGGGTGAACTTACCAAGGACATTAAGGTGGCGTTTACAACCGAAGCGTCGGCAAGGCTGGCCGCCGAAAATGGTCTTGGGCAGATGTTCGTGGCCGGGGATGACGTCGTCGAAATGACCGACAAGGTGCGAAGGTTCAACCGGGTCCGTAAGGAACTAGGCCTTCCGCCCGACCAGCCCACCACTATGCTGTGGATGTACTGCGCCGAGTCCGGGGCGGAAGCCGAAGAGGGGTGGACTTACTTCCATAACCAGCTCACAGCGGCCCAACACCACTACTTCGAATGGAACAACCCGGGCTACGAGGGCATCCACGGCTACGAGGAGTACCTCTTGCGCCAGCGGGCCGACGTCGGCTCCGCGGATGCCGGTTTCGCCGCCCGGCGCGCAACGCAACCCATCGGCACGCCGGACGAAATCATCGAAAGGATCAAGACACTGCAACAGACCATCAGCCTTGAGAAGCTCGTGCTCCACGTGTTCTACGGCGGCATGCCTAGGGAAAAAGCGGAGAAGAGCCTCAAACTCTTCGCCGAAAAAGTCCTCCCGGCAGTGCAGGAAATGCCTACGCCAATCAATCCCAAGTCTTTGGAATGAACCGCCGGTTGAGGGTCAACATTCCCTGGGTCCAAGAAGCATTGGTGCACCGGGCTGCCCCAACCGGCGGCGAACCGCCTCACCCACCATAAGCAGCCTCCGGAACAGAGGGATGGGGTGTAGTCAGTGGCGGGCAGGCCCGGCCATCCCCCTCGTAAAGCCCGAAGTCGAACCGGTCAGCAGAAGCAAAAAGCCCCCATGCCGGCCCGCCCTGCCCTTGACGCGGCTTTTTGGCTGCCCCTATAATCTTGGAGCTTAGAGCCTTGATGTTATGCCAAAACGCACTTATCAGCCCAAGAAACGCCGCCGCGCCCGGGTCCACGGGTTCCGCGCCCGCTCCAGCACTTCCGACGGCCGGGCCGTCCTCAGGCGAAGGCGGTTCAAGGGAAGACACAAGCTGACCGTCTGAACGTACCCGGGTAAGCCGCGGTCATGCAACAAAGGTCCCGCTTAACCCGTAGTTCCCGCATCTCCGAGGTCCATCGTTACGGCAGCAGCACGGCCAATCGCCTCTTGGTGCTCCGGTACTTGTCCAACGGCCTGGAACACAGCCGTTTTTGCTTTGTAGTCAGCAAGAGGATTGGCAACGCTGTCATAAGGAACAGAGTGAAGCGCAGGTTGCGAGAAGCAGTCCGTTCGCGCCCCGTTGACCCCGGCTGGGACGCTATATTCATTGCCCGCGCCGGCATCCGTAAAGCCGGTTTCCAAGAAATCCAGCAAGCCGCCGAAAGTTTGCTCAAGCGAGCCAGTCTGTCTCAAAAGAACCAACCGTCCGCCCCTCCGCCATCTGCCAAGTCATCCCGATGAGACGAGCCGTTTACTGGACAATCTGGTTTTACCAACGGGCTATTTCCCCCTGCCTCCCCCCAGCCTGCCGGTACGAACCCTCCTGCTCACACTATTCCCAGGAAGCAGTCCTCAAGTACGGCACCATCAAGGGCGGCTGGATGGGCCTCCGGCGCATTGCCAGGTGCAATCCCTTCGGCGGCAAAGGTTACGATCCAGTCCCGTGAAGTTGACGCCCGCTTCCATCTCCAAGGCCCGTCTGCCCGGCCCCGCGTCTGAGGGCGGCCTGAATACCGCATTGACCAAGATACCCGCCTTCCTCGCCAGAGCCCTGAAGCGGGCCCTCCCCGTGGGCTTGGCGGCCTTGGTGCCGGTGCTGTTTCTCTCCGCCTGCACCGGAGAACGCCTGGAAGGCACCAGCAGGGGCTGGTCCCCCGCCGCGGCCAGCAGCCAGGTCAGCGTCAGCCGGGCTGTTATCAGTGAAGGCCGCCCCTTCTCCGAGTCCGACACCACCCTCACCGTCAGCAGCACCAGCGGCATCTCCACCGGCCAGACAATCCTGCTGGGTACCGAGCAGTTGCTGGTGGATGCAGTCCGGGGCAACGACCTCAGCGTCATCCGGGGAGCCCACGGCACCGAAGCCCAGCCCCACGCCGACGGGGCCCCTGTTTCGGTGCTGACCGACGATATGATAACCATCTACGTGGCAACCAAGCAGGGCAACTTCACCGCTCTGGAAGACGACGGCTTCGGCCCCCCGGTAGAAAAGTGGGCCTTCCGCCCCTTGGGGGAACAGTAATGCCCTTGGCAGCCGTCAACAGGTTGGCGCTGGTAGCGTTGTTGGCTGTGACGGGCCTCTTGGTCCTGGTTGGCTGCTTTAACCAGTCAGAGGACCGGGGCATCGGCGGGGGATACAGCTCGCCCCTCGTAGCCGACGCCCTGATCATCGCCGCCGGAAACAATGGGGTCACTTCGATAGGCGGCGAAGGGTTCACCGACCCCGGCGCCGACTTCCAAGCCGGAGGGGTCCTGCCCGGGGACGCCTTGGTAATACAAGGTGGGACATCCTGGGGGGAGTACGTCATCACCGGGGTGAGCCAGAGCACCGTAAACGCCAGGGGACTGAGCCCGGTGGCCAGGGAGTCGGGGTTGCCCTACTTCATCAAGGGAAAGCGGGTCTTCTTCAGCGGAATTGACGGTTACCTCTACGCCTTGGGAGAGACCGCTCTTTCCCGGGAAGCCGAACGTATGCGGTCGGAGGGCGCCTCTGCCGGGCCGGTGATAGCGGGCACGCCCAACGAGGCCGACGGTTTCCTCTACGCCGTGGAGTCCGGCACCGTCATCCCCCGGCGCGACGGGAAAATCGGCTGGCGCCGCCCCGAGGGAAGAGACCGCATAGAAACGGAACTGGTGGGTTCGCCGGTACTGGACCGTTCCACCAACACCGTCCTGGTAGGGTCGGAAGACGGCGGACTGTACGCCTACGATGCCGCCACTGGAGAGCCTCGGGATGGCTTTCCTTTCCAGGCAGGAGACAAAATCTGGTCCACCCCTGCAGTCCGGGATGGCGTGGTCTATTTCGGGTCCCACGATAAGAAGGTTTACGCCGTGTTCCTGTCGTCGGGGGAAATGAAGTGGGAATATACTACCGGAGGCGTGGTCGCAGGACCGGTCTTGCTGTTTAGAGACCAAGTCATAGCCGGCTCCTTCGACCGCAAGCTCTATTCGCTGAGCATGCTGGACGGGGCCCTGCGATGGTCAGTGGATGGGGATAACTGGTTTTGGGCCGGGGCCGTGGACGATGGCAGGACCATCTTCGCCCCGTCTATGGACGGCAACGTTTACGCCGTTGACGGCAACGGGGCCATTTTATGGAAGCACGACATGGGCTCGCCCATCGTTTCCACCCCGGTGCTCACCTCCCAGGGACTGGTGGTAGCCGGCAAGAATGGCACCATCAGCGTTCTGGACACCAGGGCCGGGGAAATAGGCATGCAAAGAGTTATCTACTCACCCACGCCCCGGGATGCCGACATCCTGGCGCCCATCGATGCTTCGGCGGGTTCGATTTTCGTCGGCGCCGACGACAGCACCGTTTCCCGGCTGGACATAGCCTCCCGTAAACAGATCTGGTGCCACCACACCGAGGAGCCCCAGTGCAACTGACCCGAATAGCCCCGGTGCAACCGGCTAAAATCGGCCGGCGGGCGGCCCTCCCGGCATTTCTGAACGCCCGGCATTCATGCCCGGCGCCTGTGAAGGAAGAGTAGCCGCTTGGAACTCCTCTGGCTGCTGAATGGCGTAATGGGGGACGCAGTCCTTGCGGCCTTCAACCCGTGGACCGAGTTCATCATTCGGCCCACCCTCAACACCCTGATGTTGCTGTACGTCGTGTCCGGCAACCAGATGGGCATCGCCATCATCCTGTTGACGGTAATCATCCGGTTGGTGACCCTGCCCTTGACCCTCAAGCAGCTCAAGCAGATGCGGGCCATGAGCGACCTGCAGCCCAGGGTACGGGAGGTGCAGGAACGCTACGCCCGGGACCGGGCCCGGATATCCCAGGAGACCATGCGGATTTACCGGGAAGCCGGTGTAAGCCCCATCGGCTGCCTGGGCCCCATGGTGGTGCAGATGCCCATCCTGTTCGGGCTGTTCCGCGTCCTGGTGCAGACGCTTTACACCGGCCCGGAAAAACTGGTGGGACTGGCGGAAAAGATCTACCCCGTGGCCCCCTTCACCGTGGCCTTCGCCGCCGCGCCGCTGGACCCCGGATTCTTGTGGCTCGACCTCGCGGAACCCGATCCTACGAACCTGATCATCCCCGCCTTGGTGTTCATCACCACCTGGGTCCAGCAGAAGATGACCATCATGCCTTCGCCGGACCCCAGGCAGCAGTCCAACCAAATAATGATGTTGTGGATGATGCCGCTGATGATCGCCTTCTTCTCCCTGACTTTCCCCAGCGGCCTGTCCCTGTACTGGATTGTATCCAACGTAATCGGAGTGGCTATACAATATTTCATCACGGGATGGGGACCACTGTTCCCGCTGTTCCCCAAGCCGGCTCCCCAGGCTTCGCCGGCCCAGCCGGCCCAAGGGACGCAGCAAACCCCGTCGCAGGAGACGCAAGAAGATGAACGAACGAACCATGAGCGCCCGAACCGTCGACGAGGCCATAGAGCTGGCCCTGAAAGAGCTAGACGTCGACCGAGACGAGGCCGAGGTAGAAATACTAAGTAGCGGCAAAGCGGGTTTCCTGGGCATCGGGGCTGAACCGGCCCGGGTCAAAGTCACCAAGATCAGCGAGGGACCCAGCGCCGCCGCCCTGGCCGTGGAGACCGTCAGTCGCATCCTCCAGTCCGCCGGGGTCAACGTCAGCCGCACCCTGAGGGCCGCCAACGACCCCGAAGTGGGAGGCCCCGTCATCGACTTGGAGGGAGAGGACTCCGGCTTGCTCATCGGGCGGCGGGGCCAGACCCTGGCCGCACTGCAATTCTTGGTCAACCTGATAGTTCGCAAAGAATTCGGCGACGAAGTGCGGGTGATGTTGGACGTGGAACACTACCGGCAACGCCGTGAAAACTCCCTCCGGGAAATGGCCACCAAGGTGGCAAGCCGTGTTGTCCAGTCCCGGCGCAGCATTACCTTGGAGCCCATGACCGCTGCCGACCGGCGCATCGTCCACACCACCCTCACCGACCATCCCGGAGTCAGCACCGAAAGCACCGGCGTCGGAGAGGAACGCAAGGTCACCATCTCCCCCAAGCGGGAGTAGATGAGATACCCTTATGCCGGAAGAATCACCCTACAGGAACGCCAGCAGAGAACTGTTGGCCAAAGCCCGCCAGGAACTCGCAGAAGGAGACTCCAGGCAGGCCTCAGAGAAAGCCTGGGGCGCGGCCGCCCAGATGGTGAAGGCCGTCTCCGACAGCCGGGGATGGCCTCACGGCAGCCATTCCCTCCTCTACCAAGCTGTAGACAATCTGGTAAAGGAAACGGGCAACCGGCAGATTTTCACCCTTTTCGGCAACGCCGGCAATCTGCACGTCAACTTCCACGAGAACTGTCAATCCGCCGAGATGGTGGCATCCGGAATTCAGGATGTGGAACTTTTCCTGAACGAGTTGGATTCGCTGCTGTAGCCGCCACCACAAGAAAAACTCTCACAAACGCCAATTGCCTATCCTCGCCTGTACCCGGGCGAACAGCTTTCAACACCACTCTCACCGGACCTCCCGGAGTCACCACAGACTCACTGTTTGGCCAAAGCGTTATCAGCGCCTCTTGGCCCAAGAACCCTTGCGAACCAGGCCCAAGGGCTAATTTGGAGACAGGCTGCGGAAGGGGCTCAGGCCAAAGCGCCAGCCAACTCCCGCAGGTTCTTCAGCTCAGGCGTTTCCGGGTCACCCGTCTCCCGCCACACCCCGGCAGCCTTGGCCAGGCTGTCCCGCGCTTGATCAGCTTCGCCCTTGCCCGCCTTGGCCCGCCCCAGCCAGAATGTGTCCCTGGGCGTCTCCCTTCGCCCCAGCCTCTCTCGCAGCATTTCCTCGGCCTTGTCGAATTGCTCGGCCCGCACGTAGGACTCCAACAAGGTGTCCTCGAACACCTCCCTCTGGGCGTGGCTTCCACCGATGCGGGTCAACTGCGGAAAGACCGGTTCCAAATAGTCCACCGCCGCGGAATAGTCCTCCCGGGCAAAGGCATCTATTCCTTGGGCCAAAGGCAGAATGATCTCCTTGGCGAATATGTTGCCGTTTTCCGCGTTGGTGCGCAGGCGGTCAATCATCCCGTCCATCAAGTCCCGGTCGCCGCTGGCGGCGAAAGCAAGGGCGGCATGGGCATCCCTGAATGCCGCTCCGGGGCTGGTTGCAGCCGGGGCTGCCTGCTCCTTCACCTCATCCCATGGCATGGGCGGCGCCTCGCCGCCGTAAATGTGTAGCCGCCACATCAATGATGCGCTGTCGGAAAGGCCGGATATGTTCTTGGCGATGGCCGTCGGACGTATCCAGTCCTCGTAGAGCTGCAACGCTTCCTTGTAGCGGCCCAAGGCCAGCTCGAACAAGGCATGGTGCCACGAAAGGTGCACGTGGTACGTCGCCCGGGGATCGAACCCTTCCAGCCAGTTGCCTAGGAAACTGCCCCCCGTCGCGGCGTCTCCGTACTCGAAGTATGAATGTGTAACCGAATGTGCAGCTACGGCGTTTCCGGGATGCAACTCCAAGGACCTTTGGGCCAAGCTAAGTGCCTTGTCCAAGATGCCCATCTCGTGGTGAGCGAAGGCGTACTGCCCCAGAAAAGCCCAGTCCTCTCCGCAGTGCGGAGCCAACTGGTCCATCAATGCCTTCAACGCCGGCGGGAAGGTAGGTTCGCCGGCCCCGCTGCAACCCAGCATGTACAGCCGCTGGGCCACACGCATGGGGATGGCGTCCCTGGGGTATTCGGCCAAGTGTTCCTTCACCATGCGGGTGGCATCCGGGCCTTTCCCGTTGGCCCACCGGTCAACTGCCTCGATGTGTTGCTTCTCCCGGTTAGTGATCCCATCGGCCAGTTCTAGGCCCCGCTTTGCGCTCTCCCGCGCTTCCTCGGGCCTGGCCCTGGTCATGTGGAGGAAAGCCAGGCAGCCGTGGGCGATGGCAAAGCCTTCGTCCAAGTCAATTGCCTCCTGCAGCTTTTCCTCCGCGCCGTAATTCTGGGCCAGCAGGAGGTCCACGCCTTCCTGCCAGAGATCGGCCGCAGCCGGTGAATTGGTAGAGAGGGTCATACCGTAGCGGTCCTTTCGGCTACTTGGCATGGCGTCTTCCTCCTGAAATGGATGTGAGGGATACCGTTTCGAACCACATGTTTAATTAAACCCGGTCAGGGATACGCTGATTGTATGACGATCTCCTGGCTCAAGGCTACAAGGCTGCCCCCCGCCATTGACCCGGCCTTGCCAACGCCATAGAATATTGGGCGTGAAGGCACATCGGAGGATTTCCGAAGCAGGCCTCCCGTTTGACCACCCCAAGGAAGAGTGTGGTGTGGTTGGGGTTTACGCACCAGGCGAGGATGCCAGCCGCCTCGCCTTTTTCGGTCTTTTCGCCCTCCAGCACCGCGGCCAAGAGAGCGCCGGTATCGCCGCCGCCAACGGTCAGGACATAAACCTCCACGTAGACATGGGCTTGGTCACCCAGACCTTCCGCGAAAGAGACTTCTATCCCCTGTCGGGCGAAATGGCCATCGGTCACACCCGGTATTCCACCATGGGTAGCAGCGAGCTTTGCAACGCCCAGCCCATGATGGTGGAGGGCCATTCCGAGTCCCTGGCCTTGGCCAACAACGGCAACATAATCAATTCGCCCCAGCTTAAGGCCCAGCTGCAGCGGGAGTGGAACCACTCTTTCAAGTCCACCACCGACTCGGAGATACTTGCCCTGTTGCTGGCCTCCGCCCCGGGGAACTCCTGGGAGGAGCGGCTCTTTTCCTGCATGAGACAGGCGGAGGGCGCATTCTCCCTGGTCGCCCTGACCAAGGACACGCTGATGGCCGCCCGTGACCCCTTGGGCATCAGGCCCATGTGCTTGGGCAAGCTCGACAAGGGTTGGGTCGTCGCATCGGAAAGCTGCGCCCTTGACCACCTGGGCGCCGAATATCTCAGGGACGTGGAGCCCGGCGAGGCGATAATCATCGACGGAGACGGGTTCCGTTCGGCAATGGGCCCGGCCAGCAAGGACCGCCGGGCGCTCTGCGTCTTCGAACTCATCTATTTCGCCCGACCCGACAGCATCATTGAAGACAAGCTGGTCCATTCGGTGCGCCAAGAACTGGGAGCCCAGCTCGCCCGGGAACATCCGGTGGACGCTGACTTGGTGATTGGCATTCCCGACTCCTCCACCGCCGCCGCGGTCGGCTATGCCCGGGAGTCCGGGATACCCTACAGCGAAGGCTTGGTCAAGAACCGCTACGTAGGCCGGACCTTCATTGAACCGGAGCAGCGTCTGAGGGACTTGGGGGTTCAGCAAAAGTTCAATCCATTGGCCGGCGTCATCCGGGGCAAGCGATTGGTTGTGGTGGATGACAGCATAGTCCGTGGAACAACCACCCCCCACGTGGTCAACCTGCTGCGACGGGCCGGCGCCAGCCAAGTCCACATGAGGATCTGCGCCCCGCCCATCGAGCATCCCTGCTACATGGGCGTGGACATGGCATCCCGCAGTGAATTGATAGCCGCCAACAAAAGCGTGGAAGAAATCTGCAAGTCCATATCCGCCGATTCCCTGGGTTACTTGGGTGTCGACGGATTGATGAAGGTTGTAGGCGGCTCCAACGGGGGCTTCTGCAACGCTTGCTTCACCGGAAATTACCCCGTTCCGGTGCAGTTGGAACTGACCAAGCTGGTACTGAAAGAGGACGAGGACCCCGGCGGCTAGGGGTTCCCATCCCCTCTGGTCGTGCCGTGGTCTGGGAGGACTTTTCCCCCTTGAGCAGCAATGCTTATTCGCTTTCCGGCGTTCATCTGGACAGCATGGAGGCCTTGAAAGAACGTATCAAGGCCTTTTCCTCAGCCACCCACGGGCCCGAAGTGCTGGAATCCCAAGGGGGATTCGCCGGCCTGTACCGCCTCTCGGGCTACCGGGATCCGGTCTTGGTGGCCAGCGCCGATGGCGTCGGCACCAAGCTTAAGATCGCGGCCTATTTGGGGCACTTCGAGTCCGTCGGTCAAGACCTGGTGACCCTCAACGTCAACGACATCCTGACTCGCGGCGCAAAACCCCTCTTTTTCCTGGACTACGTCTCCTTCAGCGACTTGGACGAGCAGCGGATGGACGCTCTGCTGCGAGGCATCACCTGGGGTTGCCGGGAGACGGGCTGCGCCCTGATTGGCGGGGAGACTGCCCAGATGCCCGGCCTCTACGGCCCCGACGACATCGACCTGGCCGGGTTCGTGGTAGGGGTGGCCGAGCGGGACGCCTTGGTCGAGCCATCCGGAATTCGGGAAGGCGACTTGGCCCTGGGAGTGCCGTCCAGCGGACTTCACACCAACGGCTTCTCCTTGGTGCGCCGGGTCTTCAATATAGACAGTGACCCTTCGGCGCTGCTGGACTACTACGACGACCTGCAACATAAGCTGGGAGAGGAGCTTCTGATCCGCCACCGCAGTTACTACCCGATGCTGGAGCCGGTGTTGGGGCTGTTGACCGGGCTGGTGCACGTCACCGGGGGAGGCCTTCCAGGGAAGGTCGCCGGAGTCCTGCCGGGTGGCCTGGCCGCCCGTTTCGACCCGGACTCCTGGCGGCGCCCGCCCATCTTTGACATCATCCAGCAGGTCGGCAGCGTTCCTTGGGACGAGATGTACCGCGTCTTCAACATGGGACTGGGCATGGTGGGTTTCTGCCGGGAAGCGGATTTGGAAGCCGTCCAGCAGGCTGTACCCGAAACTTTGGTTGTGGGGCGTATCGAGTCACGGGGCGACGGAACGCCGGTGTTGATAGAAGGCGTTCCCGGCTAAAATTCTGCCGTAACGACAGTACGGGATTCTTGTCAAATTACAGGACCATTGAATACAAGGAGCACAGGCGGAAGGACAAGTGAGAGCACTAGTTAGCGTTTACGACAAGACCGGCGTGGTGGACTTCTGCCGCCGGCTGTCCCAAGCAGGCTACGAACTCATCAGCACGGGCGGAACCCACCAAGCCCTGTCCGGCGAAGGTGGCCTGCCGGTGCGGCAGGTATCCGACGTGACCGGCTCGCCGGAAATACTGGACGGACGCGTAAAGACCCTGCACCCGGTTATCCACGCCGGCCTGCTGGCCCGCCGTGAGCTGCCCGAACACCGGGTAGAGCTGGACACCCACGGAATCACTCCCATCGACCTTGTAGCAGTGAACCTGTACCCTTTCGTCGCCACCATCAGCCGCCCCGGCGTAACCTTGGACGACGCCTTGGAAAACATCGACATCGGCGGGCCAACCATGTTAAGGGCCGCGGCCAAGAACTTCCCTTCAGTCGCCGTCGTGGTTGACCCCGGCGACTACGACTGGGTGGCGGAGAAACTGGCCGGACCCGGGCTGAGCATGGAAGAGCGGAAAGGCCTCGCGGCCAAGGCTTTTCATCACGTTTCGGTGTACGACGCCGCTGTCACCTCCTACTTGGGCGCAGCCGGCGGCCAAGAAACGATGCCCGATGAACTTTCGGTGTCGCTCACCAAAATTACCGGCCTGCGCTACGGCGAGAACCCTCACCAGCAGGGTTCCCTCTATGCGGCAACCGGTTCTAACCCCGTCGGAATCGCCGGGGCGGTCCAGCTTCACGGCGCAGAACTCTCCTACAATAACCTGATGGACGCCGATGCCGCCTGGCGTACCGTATCCGACTTTTCGGACCCCACCGTTGCCATCATCAAGCACGCCAACCCTTGCGGTTTGGCCTCCCGGAACGACCAGCATCAGGCCTACCTCCAAGCCTACGAGGGCGACACCGTTTCCGCCTTCGGCGGCATTGTGGCCTACAACACCACCGTCACCGGACAAGCCGCCGAGGCCATGGGGCCGGTGTTCTACGAGGTGGTGGTTGCCCCCGGCTACCAACCGGAGGCCCTGGAGACCCTGAAGCGGAAGAGAAACCTCCGGATTCTCCAAGTCTCCCCGGACAAGTCAGCTCCGCCTTACGACCTCCGGCCTATCACCGGCGGCGTGCTGGTGCAGACCCCGGACGTCATCGAAGAAGAACCAAGCTCCTGGAAGACAGTGACCGAAGTTGCCCCGACCGCAGACCAGTTGGCCGACTTGGCCTTCGCTTGGAAAGCGGCCAAGCACGTCAAGTCCAACGCCATCGTGTTCGTCAAAGACCGCACCCTGGTTGGTATGGGGGCCGGTCAGCCCAACCGGGTTGTCAGCGTCCACCTATCCCAGTTGAAAGCTGGGGACAAGGCCAATGGCAGCGTATTGGCCTCCGACGCCTTCTTCCCATTCCCCGACAACATCGAACTCGCCGCAGAGGCCGGCGTCAGCGCAATCGTCCAACCCGGCGGCTCCATCCGGGACGAAGAAGTCATCGCTGCGGCTAACAACGCAGGGCTGGCCATGGTTTTTACTGGGGTAAGGCACTTCCGCCACTAGGCCATCATTAGGGGCGCAGGGCCGGCCTGTTTCCTCTGCCCTGGCTTGCCGTCTTTTAACGAATGAGTTCCACCGTCGACATCGTTATTCCGGTCTACAACGAGGAGGAGGCGCTCCCCGGCAGCATCGCGGCCTTGACTGAATACCTGGAGCAGAACCTGGGGAATCCCTGGCGGGTAGTCATTGCCGACAACGCCTCCACCGACGACACCCGTTCCGTTTCCGAGATGCTGTGTAAAAACCACGCCGGGGTTGACTACCTGTTCATTCCCCAGAAGGGCCGTGGCCGGGCCCTGCGTACCGCATGGCTGGACAGCACCGCCGACATAGTCAGCTACATGGACGCCGACCTTTCCACCGACCTGTCCCACCTTCCCGAATTGCTCGATTCCCTGGAAAGCGGCTATCACGTGGCCATCGGCAGCAGGTTGAGCCGGGAATCCCAAGTCACCCGCTCCCTCAAGCGGGAGTTTACCTCGCGTTCCTACAACCTGATGATTAAGTCCATGTTCCTGACTCCTTTCCCCGATGCTCAGTGCGGCTTCAAGGCCCTGACCAGTCAGGCCGCCCGGAACATAGTTCCCAAGATCAGGGACAACAACTGGTTCTTTGACACCGAGTTGCTGATAATAGCCGCCAAGCGGGGCTACCGTATCAAGTCGGTGCCTGTGAAATGGGACGACGATCCCACCACCACGGTCAACATCGTCAAGACGGCCGCCGAGGACATCAAAGGCTTGTTGCGTCTGCGGCTGGGAGGAGTCCCCCAAGTCTCTCCTCCCGGCTGATACATGCTACGTTCTCGGCCCCGTCCCAACCCGGCCCCGCCGTCGGCAGGCCGCATCTGGGCAGCCACCGGCCGTAAGGCCTCCCCACCAAACTGCCTTCTGCCGTTCAAGTGCTGCCAGCTTGGTTCCCTCGCGACTTAAAGAACAGAGATCAAGAAAAGGAGACCGAAAGAAACATTATGGACTTGGAACTCCAGGGTAAGACCGTCATTGTCACGGGCGGAGGGTCGAACATAGGCCGCGCCATCGTTCACGCCTTCGCCGCCGAGGCCTCGAACATCGTTATCGCCGAACTGGTCCCGGAGCAGGGCCAGCGGGTGGCGGCGGAAGTCGCCGCCATTAACACCGGCAGCCGTGCCATAGTGGTTCCCACCGACGTCACCGACGCGGCTTCGGTCAACTCCATGGTCGAACGCGCCGTAGGTGAATTCGGGCGGGTCGACGTGCTGGTAAACAACGTTGGCTGGACCGTGGACCGCCTGTTCATGGAAAAACCCCGTGAAGAGTGGGAAAAGGAAGTCCAAGTGAACCTCTGGGGCGCCATCAACTGCATCCACGCCGTGGTCCCCGGCATGATTGACAACGGGGGCGGCGCCATAGTCTGCATCAGTTCCGACGCCGGCCGCATGGGCGAGTTCCGGGAAGCCGTCTATTCCGCCTGCAAAGCCGGCATAATCGCCCTCAGCAAGTCGGTGGCCAGGGAGACCGGCCGCTACGGTCTTCGTCTCAACACCGTATGCCCGGGAATCACCGTTCCTCCCCAAGGAGAAGCCATCAGCGGGGAAAGCATGTGGCAGCAGATGCGCGACATTTTCACCGAAGAAGTGCAAGAGCGCGCCCAGCGGGCCTACGCCCTGCGCCGCCTCGGCACCGCCAAAGAGGTCGCCAACGCCGTGGTGTTCCTGGCCTCCGGGGCCGCCAGCTTCATCACCGGCCAGACCCTCAGCGTAAGCGGCGGCTACACGATGATGTAGCCTGAGGCTATCGCTGGAAGCGGCCTCCTCCTCCTAAGGGAGATGACCGCGCTGGCAGCAATTGCTGAGTATTCGGGTCGGCAACAAGCTTGAAGACTTCCAGCGTTGTCGCTCCTAACAGGGCGTCTTCACCGGGACCGAATATCACCGGGCAGACCCACCTTGCCCCGTCGATGTCTATCAGCGCCTGGGCATAGGGCAACTCCATCCTGCGTCCGTCGGCGAGCACGTATCCGTGGGATGTCGTGGGCTGCAATCCGATCCCTGCCAGCAACGACTCAGGAAACATGGAGTCGGCAGCCCACGTATCGACCATAGCCTCGATCTCTGCTAAATCGCCCCCTCGGGGATTTCCTACCTTCACGGTCTGCCAAAAACGCCCATGTATCCATCCCTTCAGTATTGTGCCGGACTCCCTCAAACCGAATTTACTTGACAATAATACGTTACTACGTTGCTGGATTCCGGTAACCACAGCCCGAAGGGAATTTCCCTGGTCTAATATTTCTTGCAAAAAGTCAAAAGCGGGAGCGCTTTGACTTATCGTGGTCTCGCTAACAAGAAAACGGCCCGGAGCAATTCCGGGCCGTCGTCTCTGTTCCGGTGTAGCCTGGGTAACTGGTCTACAGGGCAGCCACCCTCTGGCGCAGTTCGTCCAGTTCCTTGATGAGCTGCGCCTTGGTCTTCCGCTCGTCGCTGACCTCGTTCTTCTTCGCCTTGTTCATGGCCACCAGTTCGAAGCACCGGGCCTCGATTTCAGGCAACTTCTCCTGGATCAGCTTTTCGTCGATGGCGTTGGCGATGGATGGGTAGCCGGCCCGCTCTATCATGGACTTGAGCTTGCCCTCCTTAAACTGGTCCAAGGTCCAGCGGAGGGTCTCTCCAGACGTAGTGACGTCCCAGTAAATGCGGACATCCTGGTTGCGGGGGCCGTAATGGTAGTGGGGGCCATTCTCGAAGCAGTCAAAGGCCAGCAGCTCCACTTCCTGGTAGGCTACCTCAGACAACACGTGAATAGCCATGCCCTCGTCGTTAATCTGGGGCAAGTGCCGGTATTCCAGACCGAACTTGAGGTTTCCAACTTCAACTTTGTCGCCTTCCAGCATCTCCGGCATCATGTGGTGCACCGTGCGGCGCTGGGAGTTGGCCATTTCCCGGCCCGTGGCCTCTGTCTCGTTCAGGGTTTCCTCGGAGAGGGGAGTCGCCTCCAAGTTGTCGGCCAATTCGCTATAGCCAGCCCTCCGGACCATCTCCGGGAGGTTCTTTCGCAGGTTGTTCATGGTCCAACCAAAGGGGTTGCCCGCCGTGGTCTTATCCATGAAAAGCCGGACGTTATGGTTGTCAGGGCCGTAGTGGTAATGGGGGGCTTGATCGAAACAGTCGAACCGGAGTATCTCCGTGTCCTTGCCCTCTATCTCGGAATAGACCTGAACGCAAAGGCCCTGGTCGTTCATGATGTCGCCCCGGTAGCACAGAGCGATTTCCACGAGTCCCGCATCGATTACCGTCGATCCTTTATCCACAACTTGCCTCCTGTTTTTTTGTCTGAGGAGCCGGTGTGATACCTAGCCCCGGAGCCGGTTGGGCTCCCAAGGGCCACCTTTGAGATTCCCCACATTTTATGCCTTGCAAATCTTCAACGCAACCAACCTGAATCGTGTACCCGCCTTTGTTGCCCTTCGGCCATGCTGAACACGAATGAGAATCGGTGACCCTTCCAAGTCTCATCACTAGCATAATGTAGTCAGCACGGAGGGTTAAATTACGCTCCTGCCTCGCCTGTTGGGCAATCCCACGCTCAACAAGGGAGAGAGTAATGACACTATGTTGTCATAAACTGAAATCAAGGCTAGACTTGTTCCGCTCCCTACCGTGGAACCCGGCGGGATAGTGGAACCCGGCGGGATAGTGGAACCCGGCGCAATATCGGAAGCGCCGCCGCCCGCCTGGGTCGTCGTTTCATAGCATTGCTACGCATATTTGTTCTATTGTTTTCCCTCCTTCTCACGGGCTGCACTCAAATGGAGCCTTCCGGCGGGGCCGGTCTTCTTCAGGGTCAAAGCTCAGCGGGTGAGGAAATCAACGCTACGCCGGCGGACATGGATTTCGGCGCAACTCCTCCCGGTAGGGACCCTTCTCCCACTCCCCTGTTGTTTTCCCAAACGTTTCCTCCGCTCGTTTTCGTCACTCCCACCGCACCGCCAACCGCCAGTCCCGCTCCGGCCAAAGCCACTGTGCCGGAAGTGCCTGCTTCCACCATCCCGGTGCCAAGCCCCACCTGGATTTTTGCGCCTGCCACTGGTCCCGCGCCCACGTCTGTTCCGTCACCCACACCCGTTTCCACGCCTGTACCCGCTTCCACTCCGACGTTAATTCCAACCCCAACGCCCACCCCCACCCCTGAGCCGGCGCCTACACCCACATTTACGCCTACTCCTATACCTACCCTCACGCCAACACCCACAACAGTTCCCACGCCTACGCCTACGCCCACGCCCACGCCCACGCCCACGCCCATTCCAACTGCCACTCCTACTCCTGTATCAACCCCAACTCCCACGGTACTGCCCTCCCCAACGCCGACGCCTGAACCCACTGCGATTCCCTTCCCCACGCCACGGCCTACGCCGACGCCGCAGCCCGCGCCGACGGCCACTCCAACTCCCGCTCCCACCAATACTCCGCAACCGGCTCCCACACCGTCAGCAACACCTGCCCCGGCTCAATCGGAAGGGGCAACCGGTTGCTCCGCCGGGCAGGTGGACGTGAACTCGGCAACTGTGGAAGAGCTGGACCGAATCAAGCACATCGGGCCGTCCAGGGCCGCGGAAATGATTACGCTGCGCCCCTTCCTGTCGCTGGACGACCTGATTAGAATCAAGGGCATTGGCCCGGCGCGGATGGCGGACATCAAGCAGCAGGGAATGGCCTGTATCGGCAGTTAGCCCAAGGGTAGCCCCCAGATGCTCCGTTGCAGCCCCTTCGGCTGGAGTGAAGGTCCGGCCAGATGCGTGGAGAATGCTTTAATTCCGGCCGGACTTGGCTTTCGGATAGGCGGCCAGATGGAGGTAGAAGATGAGAGCCCTGGTTCTGGAGAAATTTGGCGGGCCACTGCTGCCCCAGGACATCCCCGTTCCTGACATCGATTCCCACGAGGTCTTGGTGCGGGTTAGAAACGTGGGAGTATGCGGCACCGACTTGAAGATCAGGGCCGGCCGCATGGGCCTGGACGTTCTCCCATTGGTCATGGGCCATGAAATTGCCGGAGAAGTTGCCCAGACCGGGTCCGGGGTCCGGGGGGTTGAGCCGGGCGACCGGGTAGCGGTTAACTTCTACGTGACCTGCGGAATGTGCCGGTTCTGCCGGGAGGGCCGCGACACCCTGTGTCCGGAGGTGCGGCAGCACGGGTTCAGCCGGGACGGGGGATTTGCCGAGTACCTCAAGACCCCGGCGGTTAACCTTTGCAAGGTCCCGGACAATGTGCCCCTGGAACAAGCATGCATCCTGGGTGACGCAGTGGCAACCTCTTATCACGCGGTCACGAAAAGGGCGCAGGTGCGCCCCGGCCAGACAGTGGCGCTGGTGGGCGTAGGCGGCGTCGGCCTCCACGCCCTGCAAATGGTCAATTTGGCCGGCGGACGGGCCATTGCGGTGGATATCAGTGATGAAAGATTGAACAAGGCCAGGGAGTTGGGAGCCGATGCCGTCATAAACACCGGCCGGGAGCCCTTTCACGAGGAAGTCCGGGCGCTGGCCGGCGGCGGGGGAGTCGACGTGGTTCTGGAATTCGTATCCAACCAAGCCACCCTCCCGTCCAGCGTGCAAAGCCTGGCCCGGGGAGGCCGCTTGGTATTTGTCGGCTACACCCCTGAGCTCCCCTTGTCAATCATGCCCCACGTCATGGTGCGGAACGAGCTGGAAGTCCTAGGTTCAAGGGCTAATTCCAAACAGGAACTGGAAGATACCATGGCCCTGGTGGCCCAAGGCAAAATTACTCCCATCGTGGACCAAGTGTTTTCCCTTGAGGACGTAGAGGAAGCCTTCGACGCCCTCAGTCAAGGCAGCCCCCTGGGACGGAATGTGGTCGCTGTCTAGGGAGTGACATCTCCCGCTTGCCCTGAGATATCGGGTGAAGTAGCATACACGACATGACGCCGGAGCTGATTGGCATATTAGCCGTCGGGGTTGCCTTGGCCGCATTCTTGGGCGGCTTGATGACGGTACTGTTTCAGTCGACCAACCGGCGGATTGATGCTCTTGAACATCGCATTGACCAGCGGTTCAACTCTTTTGAACAGCGACTCAACTCCTTTGAAGAGCGCTTGTCCGCCTTGGAGCAACGGCTGGCCCGGCTTGAGGGAATGATGGAGTCTATGAGAGATCTCTTGGCCAGGATTGTACTGCCTCAACAACAATAGCCCACACCCAAAACGACCCAAAGCTACAGACCGCTCTCGCGGAAAGCCTTGGCCCTGTCGATCAACTCTTGATTGGTGTGCCGCATCGACTCTACCTGTTCCTCTGAGACCTGGCGTTTCACCGCCGCCGGAATCCCTGTGACGAATGACCGGTCCGGAATCTCCTGCCCGGACAGCACCGCCGAGTTTGCCGCAATGAGGCACTGTTTTCCCACCACGACCCTGGGCAGCACCGTGCAGTTGTTGCCCAAGAGGGAACCCTCACCCACCCGGTCGCAGTGGACCACTACGCAGTGACCTATGGTCACCCCATCTTCGATGATCAGACCGCCGCCATGCACCACCGACCCTTCCTGGATATTCACCCGGTTGCCAATGACGATGGTCCCGTGGCCGTCGCCCCGGACGGTCACCCCGGGCCAGATGCTGACGTATTCGCCGATCTCTACGTCCCCAACCACATAGGCGAACTCGCTAACCCAAGCCGTCTCTGCCACCTTGGGCGTCTTGTCTCCCAGGCTCCGTATCAAGTTGCTCCTCCTGGTTTCATTAGTCCCTTTACCCGGTAGGTCCCGTATCTAGTCACTCCCGTATCTAGTCGCTCCCGGATTTAGTCGGTCTCGCCCGCTCGGTATCTTCAGCCTTTTCTCCCCGGGCTGACCCCTCAAGGCACAAGAAAAGACCACATTCCATGGCCTCGAGGCTGGTCAATCCAAGAGCAAGCTAACGCCCCGCCCGAAGGGCGCGCCTTGCCTCCCGGTCCATCTCGCGGTCGATGATGGCCCGCCGTTTGTCGTACTGCCGCTTGCCCTTGGCCAACGCCAATTCCACCTTGGCCACGTGGTTCTTGATATAGATTCTCAGGGCTACAATGGTCAGGCCCTTCTCCGCAGCGGCGGCGCTCAACTTGGCAATCTCGTCCCGGTGTAACAGCAATTTCCGGGGCCTCCGGGGATCGTGATTGAATATGCTTGCCGACTCGTAGGGGGCGATGTAGCAGTTGACCAGCCACAATTCGCCGTTTTGGACTCTGGCGTAGGCATCCCTCAAGTCCGCATGGCCAGCCCTGATGGACTTGATCTCGGTGCCGGTCAACACCAGCCCGGCCTCGTAACGGTCCAGGACTTCATAGTTGTAGAAGGCCTGGCGGTTGGAAGCCAATACCCGGTCGTTGGCCCCGCCCTTGGCCTTGGACTTGGTCCCGGACTTGGTATTGCCGGACTTGGTAGTGGAAGCTTGCCGCCTTGCCGCCATTCAGCCCCCCAGCGTGATGCGCTCTTGGAGAATCTCGATGGCCCGGTCCAGCTGCATGTCCTCGTTGCTGTCTTCCAAGCTTTCCACCTTGAAGTCTGGAACCACGCCTTCGCCCTCTATCTGCACTCCCGCGGGAGTGTACCAGCGGGCTATGGTGAAGTTCACCCCGGAACCGTCCCTCAGGGGCCAGATGTTGTTCACGCTCCCCTTTCCAAAAGTGACAGTGCCAACTATGGGAGCCCTGCCTTGGTCCCGCAGGGCCCCCGCCAGGACCTCGCTGGCGCTGGCGCTGAACTCGTTGACCAGTACCACCAAGGGTATGTCTTGGCCCTGGCCGCCGGACTTAACGTCCCAATCGTTCCGGGAGCCGTGGGCGTCAATCTGGTACAGAACGGTGCCGTCGGACAGGAACTGGCTGGCCACGTCCACCACCGCGGAAACCAGCCCCCCGGGATTGTTCCTCAGGTCCAAGACCAGCCCGGTGCCGTTGCTCCTCTTGAATCTGTCCAATGCCTCTTCCAGTTCGTCGTTGGTGTTTCCGCCGAAGCTGGACAGCCTCAGGTGTCCAATCCCTCCCTCCAACATTGCCAGCCTGACCGTGGTCAGGGGTATCACTCCCCGGGTAATGGCGATGAGCTCCGGTTCGCTCGAGTTCAGGTGCAAGACCAGAAGCTCGACATTGGTCCCCTTTTGGCCCCGTATCTTGGTCACGGCTTCCAAGAGACTCAACCCCTGGGCGCTGTCGCCGTCGATCTCAAGAATCACGTCTCCGGGACGTATCCCGGCCCTTTCCGCCGGCGTGTCGGGCAGTGGGGCAAGTATAGTAATCTGGCCGTCCCGCATGGCCACTTCGGCCCCGATTCCCTCGAAGAAACCCTGCAGGTCCTGGGTCTCCATCGCAAACTGGTCGGGCCTGAGATAAGCAGCGTAGGGGTCGTCAAGGGCCTGAAGCATCCCCCTTATCGCCCCGTCGCTCAAAGTCCTGCCATCCAGTTCGTCGCCGTCGATGTGCTCCCGCTGCAACAAGTGCCACACCTCGGACAATCGCTGGAAATCCTGGGGCAGGTCCTTGAGTACCTCCGACCGGGCCGGCGGCTCTTCGGTTGCAGTGCTGCTGTTCTCCTCCACTGCCGGCTGGGAAGAGCAAGCGGCAACCTGGAACAAGAGGACCGCGGCCAGCAATACCGCCGCCAGTCCAGAAGATATGTAGCCAGCTTTAGTACGATGAAGGAATGGGGAGAACACTGAACGTCGATTGTGGGCACGCCGGCCGCGGTCCGGAAACCATACCGGTCCAGCCCTCAAGGAAGAAATAGACTATCAGCATTTTAACACAGGACTCCGTTTAGCCCCGGCTCCTGAGCAGAGACTGCCGGGGATGTAGACGAATGAGGTGGACCCTGCACGGCCTGACGCCAACCCCGTCCTGCCCATGCCCTAATCCCATCGATCCCCCTTCAGACAAAACGGCGGGTGGCAAAACAGTAAATGCGCCCCGTTTACTGACACTTTGCGCTTGCCATGCAGGATTGCATCTCTCTAGCATGGATTTCAGGGCATCGCTCAGACCTCTGCCGCTATGCCCCGATCTAGCCGGGCACTGAGGCAGTCAGGAGTCAAATGCTCCATCATCGAACAGAAGCAGACAGTTCCCGGTCCATGCCCCTCCAACCCGGCCATCAGTCACCCCCGGACCCCGGCGGACACTCAAAATGGCGGGCCGGCAGGCCTCCGGGTTGACCCAGGAAGCCCTGGCCAAGGCCGCCGACATTGGCTGGGCAACCCTGGTTAGACTGGAAAATTGAGAACAGTCCCCAAGCTCAAGACCCTGAATGCCGTCGCTGGCGCCTTGAGAGAAACCACCTAGGACTTACTGCTCGAGCCGGACTTCCAGCCCCGCTAACCACCCGGAGGTGTTCAACGCCGGCCAAACCACTCTGGAGTTCACCCAAACCTGCGGGATCGCGGTGTGAGGCTCAGCATGGACGGAAAAGGCCGCCACTCCGGCAACATCTTCCTGGAGCGGCTATAGCTCACGGTGAAGTAAGAAGAGGTGCACCTGAAAACCTGCGCCAACATCCTGGAACCCCGGAGGGCAGTGGAGGACTATTTCAGGTTCTGCAACGGCCTGAAGCCCCATCAAACCCTAGGCTACCGGGCCCCCGCGAAGGTCTTCCACGGAGCTCAGGAAGACAAGGAAGAGTAATCTATTGAAAGGAGTGGTTCACCGGGTGCCGGAGCAGAGTTTCTGCCAAAAGAAGTAGGGCCCTCACTTAACTCTGCGTTAATTCAACCCAAATGACCAGGCCCACCTCAATAGGCGATACATTATGAGATTTAGAGACATCATGCCGTCACAAATCATGGACCGTCTGGTTGAGGAATGGGACATTGACACTATTGATCCGCGAGATGTTAAAGCCGCCATGGATTCACTTCAATTGGCAACTATTGGCTTTGCTGATGCAATTGACCCGACATGCTTGGTAGCTTCCTCGATGGAACTTCGGAATTCTGGCCCAATACCCCGCAAACCGGTTGATTGTGGATTACCGGCGTCTGCTGACAACCACTCTATTCAGGAAAATGGAGTATTAAGTAGACTTGTGAGTCCATCCGACCGTTCGAAAACTGTTCTCCAACTGTTTCCCACAGCTTCGAGCCTGGCTAGCCAATTGAAGGAGCCAGGTAGACACCCCGGTAGTGAATTTGTGTGGAATCATGCTCGTGTGACCCCTAAGCCACTTTCCATATCCCTAGCCAGTGTTCGCCATTTTGCTTGTGGACACCATGATGGGAGCCTATTAGCGCAGGCAGATAATTTGAACTTTCCTCCTGCTTCTGACCATTACCAGATCGTGGACGGCCAAGTCCCAGACGCGTTAAGAGGTTTCGCCAGAGGCCTGCATCTCCTCGCATATCGTACCTTGCTGTTTCGCATTAGCCAGTTTCGCGGTACGGAATTGGTTGTAGTCCAGCAACTCGACAAGCAAATTCGCGGCACGGAATTGGTTTCCGGCCCACAACTCGATAGACAAGTAGGGGGCGCAAACAGATTCGCAGTGGATTCGCTGCTTAAGAACTTGAAAGAGTGTAGCGACGTTTCTGCCAAGTTGTACCGGCAAAAACTACTGTTTGACCAAGACTTGGTTAAAAGCAAGAGGTTACGTCTCGTCCATCACATAGCGCCATTTGTTCCGATAATCAGGTACGCTGCCTCAGAATATCTGATAGAAACCCTCGTCGAATTGAAGGGGAAGCCCGAGGTTTCCTTTTCTTTCAACTTGATTCCAGATGAGGACGTTACCTGGGCCATCCTTTCTCATACCGCCACTTACGATAGACGAATAACGAGCCACCTCAAGAACAAGCTACTAGACATAGCGTGTACCACGGAGCACCTGCGGAGAAAAAATGATCTAGATTTTTTGTCCAGTTTTACCAACATATACGTGTCCCCGGAAGACTACAATGCTCTTCCAGAGAGTGATAGGTCGCAGATAGAGGAAAAACTGGCTTATAGCCTGTGCGAGGAACCGCATCTCAAGACTATCGAGTTTCTAAAATCCTTTCCCGCGGGAAAGGATTTAATAGAGCGCATTGCCCGCCAAATTAAAGATGAGATGCACGAAGGGAACTAATGCCTCTTGAGGAGGAATTCGCGGGAGCGTCGCGTCATCCTGCCGACAGCGGAGGGGCGACGTGACGCTCCCGGTTATGCCATACTTTCGTTGAGGTGGGGCGTGACCAACTTTGCTGACAGGACCATCTGGACCGGGGACAACCTGGATATTCTGCGGGGTCTCAACTCCGCCTCGGTTGACCTAATCTACCTGGACCCTCCCTTCAACTCCAACCGCAATTACGCCGCTCCATTAGGCAGCGCCGCCGCCGGAGCAGCCTTCAAGGACACCTGGACCCTCTCGGACCTGGACGTGGCCTGGATGGGACTGATCGCCGACCGGCATCCGGCCATTTACCGGGTGCTGGACACGGCGAGCCTGTCCCACGGCAAGGGGATGCAGTCCTACCTGTGCATGATGGCGGTGCGCCTGCTGGAAATGCGCCGGGTAATGAAGGACACCGCCTCCATATACCTGCACTGCGACCCCACCGCCAGCCACTACCTGAAGTTGCTTATGGACGCCGTGTTTGGGGCCGAGTTATTCCTGAACGAGATGACCTGGAAGCGGTCCAGCGCCCACAGCGACACCCGCCAAGGAATGCGTCGCGCCGGCAAGATCCGGGATGTTCTGCTGGTTTACACCAAGACCGGCGACTACGTATGGAACTCCCTATATATGCCCTACACCGAGGATTACCTACAAACGGAATACCGGCACGTCGGCCCGGACGGCCGACGCTACAAGGAAACGGACGCAACTGCGGCCAAACCTGGGGGCGATACCGAATACCAGTGGCACGTGAAGCGCCCTGCGGGAGAGAAGGTCAGGTGGTCAGCCGACCTGACCGACGAGCACCTGACTCCCCAACCCGGCTGGGAGTATAAGGCCGTAAGCCCGTATCGAGGCCGCTACTGGGCCTACTCCAAGGCCAATCTTTCCGCTTTCTGGAACGAAGGCAGACTGATCCACCGCGAGACGGGTATGCCTCGGTTGATGCAGTTCTCCGAGGATATGCCTGGGGTTCCCCTGCAAGACTTATGGGATGATATTCCGCCCGTGCTGGGCAACGAGCGCATCGGTTACCCCACCCAGAAACCCCTGGTGCTGCTGGAGCGCATCATAAAGGCATCGTCCAACGAAGGGAACGTAGTGCTGGACCCTTTCTGCGGTTGCGCCACTGCCTGTGTCGCCGCCGAAAATCTGGGCCGACGCTGGCTCGGAATCGACATTTCGCCCAAAGCCGTGGAACTGGTCAACGTTCGTCTCCAGCAGTCTATGGGAGACCTTTTCCACAATCGACTGGTCACGGCCCGCACCGACATCCCCAGACGCACCGACATTGACGCGCCGGTGCCCTATCGCCAGAACAAGCACGTCCTCTTCGGACAACAGGAGGGGCGCTGTGGCGGGTGCCGGTCGCCCTTCGAGTTCCGCCACCTGGAGGTTGACCACATCATCCCCCAAGACGCGGGCGGGCACGACCACATTGACAACCTGCAACTGCTCTGCGCCCACTGCAACCGCGTTAAGGGCAACCGTCCCCAGGAATACCTGCTCGCTCGACTGCGCGAGTTGGGCATCAACTAGCAAATCGGCGCGAGGGTAATCGCGGTATTCACCGTGGAACCAGAAGCGCGCGAAGGGAGTCAACACGCAATGACCATGAGTTCGTGGCAGTGGGTTCACTTCTACAGCAGCGCTGATGGTTCCCTGTGGCACGGGGATTCATTGGCTTGGATGAGGGTGGCCCTGCGGGAAGACGCAGAGAGCGGTAGGGTGACGGGAAAGACGGGAATAAATATTGACCATGCCAGGCTCAACGTTAGCCTCGTCTCCGCAGGAATCGCCATCGAGCTAATTTACAAAGTGCTCCTAGTGGCCGACAAAGTAGAGATCAAATCGGTCCACACCATCACGACGTTGCACGGTTTGTTGCAGTCACGCAAGGCGTTGGTGGAAGGAATACTGCTTGACGAAGGGTGGCCCAGCGTCGAAGCCTTCTTGGAGTTTATGGACGAGAGTATTCGGCATGGGGACAGAAAATACTGGATGTCAAACCCGGCAAAGGGAGTGAGGCACGCCACCGGCTTTGTAATAGGAATAGAGCTAATGACCACTCCTGGCCTCGCCCGCGTGCATAAGAGGATGGCGGCTCTGGTGGATGCTTATGGGTTAGTGACCCAATACAACCTGGAGAACGGGAGAGTCATGGTTACCCAGGCCATCACAAGCAACCACACCATGGGCTACAAGGCCATGGCAACGAGGCGCTTCGACTGCAACGGACAAAAGGTTGAGTACACCGTGTACGAAGCACTTGGACAAGGGCGGCTTATCCCCGACTACATGAGGGGATGGTGGGAGATGCCACAGGAAAGCGGGGGCCCAACAGGAAGGTTTGTTTTCTTGCTAGACCCTGGCGAGTTCGACGACGCCGTGGATTACTGGCCAGGCCAAACACATTAGTTCAGTAGGAGCGAGTTTTCGCTGTTACACCCCTCAAGCATCCTGGGCGGATGAAGGTCGGCATTGTTAACAGGCATCAGTAGGGTAGGGAATTCTAAACACGTACCCCCCTGACGACTGCTTCGACGGCAGGGCGCGAGGCTGCCTTCCAGCAGCCTCAGCTTTTTTTCCGGGACGCCCCTGTTTCGCCACAACATCTACATCGACGGCCTGAACCTGTACTACCTCGCCCTGCGAGGAACGCCCCACCTCTGGCTGGACTTGGGGCAGTTGGCTCGGATGCTACTGCCCGGCCACGACATTGGCCGGATACGCTACTTCACTGCCCTGGTTGCCATCCGGCTCGATGACCCCACCCAGGCGCAACGCCAGCGGGCTTACCTCCGCGCCCTTGGGACGATCCCTGACCCGACCATCCACTACGGACAGCTGATGGACAAGACCAAGCGTAGACCCCTGGCCCGGCAGCCGCAATCCGGCCCGCGCACCGTGGAAATAATGGACACGGAAGAGAAAGGGTCCGACGTGAATATGGCCTCTTGCCTGCTGCTCGACAGTTTCGACGACAAGTATGAGATGGCGCTAGTGGCCGTGTGGGAATCGAACCCACGACACCCGGATTAAAAGTCCGGCGCTCTGCCTGGCTGGGCAAACGGACCCTCTGCGGTGGCGCCCCTGGAACACTGCCGCCGTCCCCCATCCGGTGGGCGGCGCCCTTTCCCCGGGCACTGGAGAGGCTAGCCGGCATTGCTCCTCCGGCGCCAACTCCATTTTACAACTTTACGGCCCCGCCTTGTTTTCCCGAAAACTACCCCACACCAAGCTCCTTCCATCCTCGGCCAACTGAATCCGGAAAACCCTCGGCGCTCCGGGCCAAAGCGCCAGGCCGGCCCAAACAACAGCCAATCTCCAAACCCTCCCCATTTACTGACACTTCGCGCTTGCCATCCAGGATTGCAGCTCTCTAGCATGGATTTCAGGGCGTCACGCGGCCTGCCGCCGTGGCGCCCCAGTCCAACCGGCCACTGAGGCCACCGGGAGTCCAATGCCCACCAGTTGGACCCAAGGAAACCCCTTCAAGCTCAAGTTCCTCCAACTCGGTGCTCAACTCCCCACGGACTTCGCCGGCCCCTCCAGACCCCCAAAGTGGTGGAAAATGGCGGGAAATGGTGGGAAATTTAAAATTTTCGGCCCTCCGCTCTCCCCGGAGATTCAAGACCGGCACTGTCCCTTCAGGCCCGCAAAATGGTGGGAAATGGCGGAAATTGGCGGGGAAAATAAAAAATCCGGCCCCATGCTCGGACCGGAGCCCCCTGCCTTACCCGATCCCACCCGGCCGCAAAAATGAGAGGAAATGAGAGGAAATGAGAGGGAAATTAAAACTTCCGGCCCCGGTCCTCCTCCGGAGTAAGCTCTGCCCATCATCGCACCCGGCAAGTCCACTCACGAACTCATAAAGGAGAACATCGCACCATGCATCTCAATGAAATACGCCGGCGCATCGACGCCCTCCGCAGCAAGATGGTCCTGGAGTTGACCGTTATCGAACTCCACCGCTTGGTCTGCGAATTCGCCCTCAAGTGGGGCATCGCCTTAGCCGGCGACCAGCCCGTGCCCGAACCCCACACCTTCCCCAGCAAGGTCGCCGCCACCGGCGTCATGCTCACCTCCCACATGGGCGCCGTCAAGTACCTGGAAGAGTGCCGGAACAAGAACACCGCCCCCGAAGCCCAGAAGTTGCTCTACCGGCTGCTGCCCTGCGCCCGGGACTTCCCCTACAACGCCCTCCTCTCCCTGCAGGCTTAGAGGGCGCAGCCGTGTAGGGGCGTCCCTTGTGGGCGCCCAGAGCTGGAGGAAGGAGCTGGCCGACCGGTGCCTTTGCGTCCTGGCGTCTTGGCGTTGAAGGCTGGCGGCCATACAACCTAACGCAGCCGATTCCGGTAATCGTAGGCAGGCCAAGTTAGCTAAGGTAGCCAAGGTGGCCAAGGCAGCCCGGGCAAGGAACCCTCGGGCAAAAACTTAATTCCGGCAGCCGTTGCTCTGCCCGGCTTCCGCCCTTTTGACACCCTTTAAGGGCGGCTGCTAGCATGAGGCGTCTTGGCATTTTAGCCAAATCAGCCATTGGACTCGGGACTTCAACCGTGCCCGGAATCTCTGCCTTCGGCGCCTACATACCCAAGTACCGGCTCGGACCGGGTACATCGGGATGGAATTCCACCTCCGAGCGGGCCGTAGCCAACTTCGACGAGGACAGCGTCAGCATGGCTGTGGCTGCCGGAATGGACTGCTTGGCCGGGCGGGACCGGGAACACATCGACGGCCTGTTCTTCGCCAGCACCACTCCTCCCTACGCAGAAAAACAATGCGCCGCCATCATAGCCACCGCCCTTGACCTGCGCCGGGACATATTCACTGCCGACGTGACGGGAGTCCTGCGCGCCGGGACCACCGCCCTGAAGTCGGCTTTGGACTCGGTCTCTGCCCGTTCGGCCAGCAACGTATTGGTGGTCGCCAGCGACAGCCGCCAAGGACCTCCCCGTAGCGACACTGAAAGGAACGGGGGAGACGGTGCCGCTGCCTTCCTGGTGTCCGGGCAGGATAACGCCGCCGTCTTCGAGGGTTCTCACACTGTCACCGAAAACCTTTTGGACAGTTGGCGGGACAGCGGGGACCCCTTCGTCCGTTCCTGGGAAGACCGGTTCTCCACCGAGGAGGGGCTGGAGCGGATACTGTCGGAAACAGTTTCGGGCTACCTGGAGAAACACGGCTGTAGTATTGCCGCCGTGGCCAAGCTGGCCATGTACGCTCCCGACGGGCGCCGCCACGGCCAATTGGCTAGGCTCTTGAACGCGCGGCCCGAACAGGTGCAAGACCCCCTGTTCGGCCAACTGGGCAACACCGGTACGGCCTTCCCATTGATGCTGCTGGCCGGGGCCCTGGAAGAAGCCGGACCTGGAGAGTTGTTGCTTACCGTGTCCTACGGCGACGGCGGGGAGGCCCTGGGTTTCCGTACCACACCGCTGGTCTCCCAGGCGAGACCGCCGATGGGCATCGGGGGCCATCTGGAGGCCAAGCAGGAACTGGACAGCTATGAGACCTACGCCCGGTGGCGGGACGTTTGGGTGACCGATGCGTCGGCCCGGCGCCCGGCAATGAATTCCCCGTCCGCCACCGCGCTGTGGCGGGAGAGCGACCGCAACCTCCGGCTGTACGGCGGGCGCTGCAACGCCTGCGGCTACGTGCAATACCCCTCCCAGAAGGTCTGCGTCAACTGCCGGGCAGTGGAGGATTCCTCTCCATTGCGGTTCAGTGACCGCCCGGGTTCAGTGTTCACCTATTCTATGGACTACTTGGCCGGCGCCACCGACATTCCGCTGGTGATTGCCGTTGTGGACTTCGATGGGGGCGGCCGTATGTTGTGTATGATGACCGACAGGGAGCTGGACGAAGTCCGAATCGGGATGCCTGTGGAGATGAGCTTCAGGAAGCTCCGCGTAGTGAACGGCATCCACAACTATTACTGGAAGGCAACGCCGGGCCGCGCCCATGCCCGTGCCGCTGGAACCGCAGGAATGGCCGCCAGGGGGTAGAGGATGACTGGCATCAAGGACCGGGTAGCCATCATCGGGATGGGTTGCTCCAAGTTCGGTGAAAGGTGGGACGCAGGAGCCGCCGACCTGATGATCGAGGCCGCCCACGAAGCTTTTGCCGACGCTGGGATAGACGCTGGCGACGTTCAGGCCGCCTGGCTGGGCACGGTCAGCTCTTTCCGGACAGGCCAGCCCCTTGCCGAAGCCCTGAAGCTGGACTACATCCCCATTAGCCGCATGGAAAACGCCTGCGCCACCGCCACCGACGCCTTCCGGAATGCTTGCTATGCTGTGGCCGCCGGCATCTACGACATCGTGCTGGCCTTGGGTGTCGAAAAGCTGAAGGACTCCGGCTTCTCCGGACTGGCGATTCCCGAAGCCCCCGGCGCCGACGTGGCTCCTCCGGTTCCTCCGCCCTCCCAGTTCGCCATGGCGGCAACCCGGTATTTCCACCAGTACGGAATTCCCTTTGAAGAGGGCAAGCGGACCCTGGCCGAAATCGCCTCCAAGAACCACCATAACGGCTCCCTTAACTCCAAGGCCCACTTCCAGAGGGAGGTGGACCCCAAGCAGGTTGTTGAAGCGCCCATGATCGCTTGGCCCTTGGGGCTCTACGATTGCTGCGGGGTCAGCGACGGAGCGGCTGCGGCGGTCATCACCACTCCGGAAATAGCCCGCTCTTTCAGGGACGACTACGTTCTGGTCAAGGCCCTTGGCCTATCCGTGGGAGCCTTCGGTGTCCTCCGGGACGACTGGGACTTCGTTCACTTTCCGGAAACCGTCAGGGCAGGCCAGACGGCCTACCAGGAAGCTGGAATCACCGACCCGCGGCGGGACTTGGACCTCGCCATGGTCCACGATTGTTTCACCATAACCGAGTTGATCATCTACGAAGACCTGGGCTTCAGCAGCCGGGGCCGCGGCAGCGAGGATGTTGCCAACGGCGCTTTCACCCTCGAAGGCGACCTCCCGGTGAACACCGACGGCGGGCTGAAATGCTTCGGGCACCCCGTCGGCGCCAGCGGCATCCGGATGATTTACGAAGTGTACAAACAACTCCAAGGCAAGGCCGGGCCGCGCCAACTGAAGAAGGCCGGCTTGGGCCTCACCCACAACTTGGGGGGCCGTCCCGGCTCCTTCACCTGTTCCGTCGCCATTTTCGGCGCCCGGGACTAGAGCGCGTGGACCATTGGAGACCAGCCTGGGTGGTGGGGTGATGCCGCTGCTCTCTAGTGGGAGTGCTTCCCCTCTCCCTCATGGGTATGCCCCTGCTCCGTTTCTTCTTTCGGGGCGAATATCTCGGGGTAGACAAAAGCAGCGAATTCTTCCACGGCGTCCATGAAATGATGACTGTCCATACTGAAGGAGAGTCCTTCTCTCAAGACGAAGATATGGTCCGGGATGTGTGCCGGGTCTTGCACCATGTGGAGGCCGGACAATTGGGGGTTTTCCACCACGCTTTCTATTGAGTCTGCAATGATGATGTCAGGTTCGCGGGCGATAATCGCCTCCGGACTGATCTGCTGGTATCCCTCATGTGTGGCGATATTTTCCAGCTTAAGCAGTTCGAACACGTCGGACAGCGGCGTATTTCTCCCGGGCGTCACCCAGTCATCGCTGTGAAAATAGACCGTCCATGTAGGTTCAACTGAAACCATTTTTTCCTTGATAGCGTCGAGGCTCGGGGCGGCTTTTCCTGCAATTCGCCCAGTCTCATCCTTCGACGGTACGGCAGTGGCAATAGGCGTGGGCGTCGCCGTTGACGCCGGCGTAGGAGTGGGTGCAGGAGTAGGCTCGGCCGTCACGGTTGGCCCCGATGTAGGTGAAGGTGTAGATGTGGGTCTCGCCGTAGCTGTTGGCTCCACCGTGGGCGTAGCAGCGCTGCCACACCCAACCGCCAGCAGAAACACCGCCAAAATCGCCAGGTGCCTGCCTATTTTCCAGCCTCCCGATCGCGGTAATTCATTACGAATAACTTCTGTCATTGTGATGCCGCACCTGGCGGTCCCGGTGTCCGCGAACCTTAAGTGGAATCTCGCCTTGGGCTTCGTGGTAGCGAGCCCCGCAGGATTCCCACTCTACGACTCGGTTGATCAGGGAAGCGGAATAGCCCAAGGTATGAATCAAGCTGTACAAATGGAGCTGAAAGTCTGCCAGTTGACGCCTCATCTCTGCCACAGGGCAAGTTTAGCACAGGGGTTGCAGGTATTAGTTCCTGCGTTGGTGCAGGCCTGACATGCCGGGCAGAATTGATTCGGGGCTAAGTGCGTGCACCTTTGCTGTTACTTGTGAAAGCAGGGGCAAGTCTAGCGGCCATACCTGTCAGCTGACTCCCCAAGTTCATAGCCGCGCTCTCCATCGCACAAAATATTTAACATAATTTATAAATTAACATAAAATTGCAACCAAAACCCTTGTATCCCGGTTGACTGGACTGCTATAAAACCAGAAGGCAGAGTGTGCAGCAGGAATCTCCCCAGGGGCCAGAGCCCCGTCCCTGTCTGCTCCTGTTAGTCTCCATCGGGATCTTTACATGGCTCAAACAGGCGTAGTCCAAGTATCGGGCAGGGGCACCAACGTCGACTTCACCATAGACGACGCTTCCCCTTTTGATGACGTCGTGACCGGCCTGCGACAGTACTTGGAAGACAATCGCAAACTATGGTCCAAGGGAAAGATTACGGTCAACGCCGGAAGCCGAATCGGCTCGATGCAACAACTGACCGAGATCAAGCAGTTGATTGAGAACGAGTCCGGATTGACGGTAACCAGGTTCTGGTGCTCGCCCGACTTCTTGGACTCCTCGGATAGCACCGGTGCCAGGACCGCTCTGGCCCTGAAAAAATCAGATCCTCCCAACAACCCCCTTCCCTCCCCACCGGAGGAGCCCGAAACGGAACTGGCCGAACACTTTCAAGCCAGTCTCCCAACCCCTCCAGAAGCAGGGGAGAAGTTCTCCTTACACCCTAACGGGTGGGCGAAAGTGAACGGGCATACGGGAGGAACTGCACTGCTGGAATCATTGAGCATGGACCTCGATGAGGAAGAGGAGGGCTTGGTGGACCCGCGCCGCGACACGGCTCTCCTGATCAAAACCACTTGCCGCTCTGGAGAGGTCATCAAGTACCCGGGAGACGTGGTCATTTTGGGAGACGTGAATCCGGGTGCTGAAATAGTGGCCGCCGGCGACATCACCGTGTACGGCGCATTGCGAGGCCTGGCTCATGCCGGGTCCACCGGATTCACCAAGGCGGCCATCATTGCCCACGAACTGGAAAGCCCGCGCCTCCAGATCGGCCCCTACGTGGGCTTGGCATCGAACGCTCCTCCAGCCAACGGAAAGAAGCGCAGGTCAAGGTGGGGAGGACCGGTGATCGCCTTCATCAAGAGGCGGTCTATCTACGTGGCCAAATTCGCTGGCAGGTTCGCCAGGTATAACAGAGGGATACCGTATGAAGGGTAAAACCATTGTCATAACCTCGGGCAAAGGCGGCGTTGGCAAGACCACCGCCACGGCCAACATCGGCACTGGCTTGGCCATGCGCGGCAACCGGGTGGTGGTCATAGACACCGATATCGGGCTTCGCAACCTGGATGTCATCATGGGGCTGGAAAACCGGATAGTTTACGACGTGGTGAACGTGATAGAAGGCGTTTGCCGGGTCAACCAAGCCATGATCAAGGACAAGAACAAGCTGGAACTGTACTTGATACCCGCGGCCCAGACCCGGGACAAGTCCTGCATAGAGCCGGAGCAGCTAAAGGAGCTGTGCGAGGGCCTTGAGGAGGAGTTCGACTACGTTCTGATGGACTGTCCGGCCGGCATCGAGCAGGGGTTCAAGAACGCCGTAACTGCGGCCAAGGAAGCCATCCTCGTCACGACTCCTGAGGTGTCATCTATCCGGGACGCCGACAGAGTTATCGGCTTGTTGGAGGCTTCCGAAGTACACCGGCCCAAGCTGATAATCAACCGGATCAATCCGGGGATGGTCCGGGATGGGAACATGATGGACCAGCAGGACATAGTGGACCTGCTAGCAGTGGACGTCCTGGGACTGGTGCCGGTGGACGACCGCACCATCACTGCCGCCAACCGGGGCGTGCCGGTGGTCCACGACAGAAGGTCCCCGGCCGGAGCCGCCTTTTTACGCATCGCAGCCAGGGTGGATGGCGACGAAGTGCCATTGATGCAGTTGGATGCCAATTCCGGTCTGGTTTCGAAGTTCAAAGGGATAATAGGCATTAACAGGAGTGCGTATTCCCATGCTTGATTTTTTGCGCTGGTTGATCAGCCAGAGAGATTCCCACAGGGGCGGAGAACAGTCCAAGGACACGGCGCGTAATCGGTTGCGCTTGGTCTTGATCCAAGACCGGTTGGACCTCTCGCCGGAACTGATGGCTGACATGAAGCGGGAAATCTGGCAGGTGGTTTCCCGCTACATGGTAGTGGATGACGACTTTTTGGAATTCGAAATCCGCCGGCTGGACGAACTAATGGTGCTGGTGTCCAACATCCAAGTGAAAGACCTGAACCAACTGGCAGCGGTCCAATAAGCCTCCGCGCCCTCGCTAGGCGGAAGCCCAAGGATCTCTATTCCGGGTATCCTGCCAGGCCGCAACACCGGACGCCATCGTGAAGCTTCAGGCAGGGGCGAGCCTAGTGCTCGCCCCGATGCTGTCCGGAACCCCGACAGGACGTGGTTGTACATTACCTCACGCAGCTACCTTCCTAACCGCCGCCGTCCCAGCCAGCCAGGGTCACCGCGTGCCGGGCAGCGTTCCAGCCTCCCACAAAGCATTCCGAGAAATTGCCCCCCGACAGGTATAGGTGGCCAAAGGCACCGCCCAACTCCCCAGCAGCATAGAGCCGGGGTATCGGCTCTCCCCAAACATCCAAGACCCGCTGGTGAACATCGTGGCGGGGTCCACCATGAGTGTTGGTTATCATAGGCCACACCTCACCGTAGGTGAATGGAGGCTTCTCTATTGGCACTAGGGAAGAGGGGGGTCTGCCGAAGTCTTCATCCAGACCACGGCCGCACAGGTCGTTCCACCGGTTGACCGATGCAATCAGCACCTCGGGGCGCATCCCAAGATCCAAGGCCACGTCCTCAATGGTATCGGCCTGCTTTACTATCCCCTCAGCCAGTTCCTTTTGGTTGTCCTCGCTCCACATTTCATGCTGTGCAGAGGGATCGTGCACCGTTACCAAGGCCATCTGGTCCATCTTGAATCCAACGTCGTCTATCAAGAGGAAGGAGGGAATGCGGGGGAAACTCTGGGTAAGGGAATCGTAGAAGGCCATGGGCCGGTGGGCAATGTCTTGTAAGTAGGGAGGATACTCGTTCATATACCGCTTGCCGTTTTTGTCCACCAGAATCCAAGGCAGAACGTAACTGGCGCCGTAACCGCGGGGAGCGCCGTATGATGAGGTCTCCCGGCGGGTGTTCTCTCGGCCCGGAGGTTCTGACGCCAGCCAATCGGACTTCCTGAAGGTACGGGTAGTGAACCGGCTGTCCGGCTCCATGAGGAAGCCGTAAGACCCGTGAAAATGCCACATGTGCCACAGGTCGGCGCCCAGTTCCTGGGCCATGCGGATACCGTCCCCTGTGTTGCCCATAAATCCCGACACCATCAGAGGCTGAGCTTCGAAGTAGTGTTTAATCATTTCTGGGTCGCCCTCGAAACCGCCACAGGTCAGCACTACGCCCTTCTTAGCCTTGATGGAGATTTCCGAACCCTGGTACTCCGCTTTGACGCCCAGGACCTGCTTCGAGGCGTCGGAGATCAAACGGTAGGCCGGGGTGTTCAGCCGTACGTCAATGTTTCGCGCTTGGACATTATCCCGCATAACCTTCATCATGCGGGCGCCGCCGCGGTAGCCCGGCGAATGCGGGTTTTCTTTCACGGGGTCGTAGTCCGGTATTTCCGCATAGGACGCCCCGCCCCATGTGTGCATGCCCGGAAATGGGTATGTGACGTTGCCCTCGTTCCACCGCAGGTTAACCCTGGCCCCGTCGGTGGCCGCTAGTTTTTCCATGTAGGCGGGAATTTCCACCATGCCCTTGGCCAGGGCTTCCAGCACGTCATCGGGAGTCCGCCCTCCACAAGCCACTTTCAGGTCCTCGAATGCAGGTTCCCACTCCTTAGCTATGCGGGCCCCGCCACCGGCGATGCGGGAGATGCCACCGTCTTCCGACATCTTCTCCAACAGGATAACGCTGGCCCCTTGGTCATGGGCCTCGATGGCGGCTACGGCTCCAGCCAAGCCGTACCCCACAACCACCACATCCGCGGTCAAGTCCCAATGGGCTGGAACCGGTTTGCTCTGACTTGTCATAACGGTTTCTATCCCCCTTCGGCTTGCGAATTCCGGGCCAGCCAAGCCCTTTTTTCCGGCGCAGGCACTCGCGGCCAATATATTCCGGGCCTTTGCGGGGGTCAACCCGAAAGCCACAATAAGTGGATTTTCAGTCTCAAGCCTCAACCCACATAGTGTCGATGTCCGGAGCGAGGAAGACTGGGCGGCCTCCTCTAGGACAACTCCTTACGCAGCTCAAGTGTGAGCAGTTTGAGCGGACGTGACGACGGGCGGATGTTTCGAGTTTTGCGTTTCCTCCAATTTGCTGAATAGAATGGCGGTTAGAATTTTTTTAGATATCCCACCATTCTCCGCCATTTCCCACTTTTTGGACTTCCACAGGCAAGGAGGTGCCGGACCGGGCTCACTCGTGAGGAACTCTGCAGTGGGGTCAAGTGTTCAAGTCCTATATTAGAGAGTGGCTATCCGGGATGGGAAGGGGCGGGTGTCAGTAAGCGGGGATTTCTCCTGATTGATGGGTGTCTAGGCAGGACAGCAACTTTGACCCGGTTTCCCTAAGGGCCTTCCATATCTTCTACCGTTTCAACTATCGAAGTCCCTGGGCCAATATCCCAGCCATTGCCCGCCTGCCTGGGCGCCCCTATAATCGAGCCACCTTCAAGCGGGACAGTTTAGGACATGCTTGTGTAAGTGATAAGCAGGAGCACAACAAGCGCCTCCGGGAGGTACAAATGCCAAACCCCAAAATCACTATCGGCAACGTAGAAGTCATTTCACTGTCCGACGGAATCCTGGAATTCGACCTGTGCAACTTCTTCCCGGACATTCCGGTGGAAACCTGGGACTCATACACCGAACACCTAACGCCACAGCATAACCTGAGCTTCAACTTGGCCTGCTTCCTGGTACGATCAGAGGGGCGCACCATAGCCGTGGACACGGGCATGGGCCCCAAACCGGCAGACGCCACGGACACTCCATGGGGAGAGTTACTCAATGATTTGAGCTCCAACGGGGTCAGTCCGGAGGACGTGGACATGGTAGTGATGACCCACCTGCACAGGGACCACGTTGGCTGGAACCTGCAGCAGGAAGGCGAGGCGTACAAGCCCACATTCCCCAACGCGAGGTACTACTTCAGCGCCAAGGACTGGCAGGCTACTCATTCACCCGAAATGGCTTCCAGCAGGTTTCCCAACGCCCCGGAGAAGGTGTGGCCATTGGAGGACCTGGGAGTGATGGAACTGGTAGACGGCGAAGTGGCCCTTACCAGCGAATTGACTACCTTGCCGACTCCAGGACACACGCCGGGTCACATGAGTATTATGATTTCATCGCAAGGCCAACAAGGGCTCATCCTGGGAGACGTGCTGCACAACACGGTGCAAGTAGAGCACACCGATTGGGTCTCCCGGGCGGACATCGACCCGGAGACGACCCGGGCCACAAGGAGCGCCTTGTTAGACTGGCTGGAGTCGGAAGGCATCACCGTAGCGGCGGTACACCTACCCTCCCCCGGTTTCGGCAAAATCGTCCGGCTGGAAGGCCGCCGTTACTGGCAGGCGTTGTAACCCGACGCGACGCGCGGGCCCGCGTTGACAGCCATAGCGGCCCAAACTACACTCCCCTAAGCCCGTGCCACCTACAAGGGTTGCCGCCGGTTTGTTCGTCCCGGCGCGGACGCCTTTGCTGAATATATCCCCAGGAGTGGATGTCTATGGCCCGGTTTGAGTACTTGGAAGCCCGAACTCTGAATCAGGCTGTATCCCTGCTGCAACGGCACGGAGAAGACGCCAGATTGGTGGCGGGCAGCACCGACTTCTTGGTCCGCTGGCGCCAGGGCGTCTGGCAGCCCAAATACGTCATCGACATCCGCCGCATTGCCAGCCTGGGGAGAATTAGCTACAACCGCAGCCGCGGGTTGAGACTGGGTCCGCTGGTTAAAGTCCAGGACCTGCAGACTCACCCGAGCGTAGTCCGGAACTACCCGGCCCTAGCGGCATCGGCAGCGTCCTTCGCTGGCGTGCAGGTCAGGAACCTAGCCACGGTCGGGGGCAACATCTGCAACGCTTCTCCCGCGGGGGACACCTTGCCGGCTCTCCTGGCCTTCGACGCCCAGTGCCGCTTAGTGGGGCCCGGCGGCGAACGGTGGGCTCCCCTTGCGGATGTCTTCACCGGGCCGGGCCAGACCTGCCTGGAGTCAGGAGAAGTGCTAGCCGAAGTCCTGCTCCCTCCGAATCCTCCTCGAACCGGCTCTCTTTACATAAAACACAGCCCCCGGGGAGCCATGGACATAGCGACCCTTGGAGTAGCCTCGGTGCTTTCCCTTGAGGAAGACGGAGAGACCTGCCTTCTGGCCGCCATCGCGCTGGGAGCGGTTGCCCCTACACCGATCAGGGTTCCCGAGGCCGAGAACCTCCTAATCGGACGAACCGTTTCCTCCAGTCTCATTTCCGAAGCTGCGCGCGCGGCCCGGAACGCAGCCAGACCCATTGACGACATCCGGGGCACTGCGGAACATCGCAAGGCCATGGTTGAGGTGCTGACAAAGCGAACCTTGGAAACGTCCTTGGAGATGGCCCAGGGCGGCAGAGTGTCGTTTGAGCAGCAGCGAGACTTGGCAGTGCAGGTCTCTTTTTAGCTCGGATCGTCCCCCAGACAATGGCATTTTAGGGTAACCATTTAGAACCCTTAAGAGATGGGAAAGCAGATGAAGATACCTCTACAGTTGAAGGTCAACGGAGAACTGCGACAGGTCTTGGTGCAGCCCTACTATTCTCTGCTGGATGCATTGCGGGATGAGTTGTTGCTCACCGGCACCAAGAAGGGATGCGATGAGGGGGACTGCGGGGCCTGCACAGTTATCATGGACGGCAGGGCTGTGACCTCGTGCCTGATCCTGGCTCACAGCGCAAAGGGAGCGGAAATCACGACCATCGAGGGCGTGGCCGATTTGGCAGAATCCGAACCCGGGGAACTCCACCCCGTGCAGCAGGCATTCGTGGACTACGGCGGGCTACAGTGCGGGTTCTGCACTCCAGGACTCATAATGTCCGCGGTAGCCTTCTTGCAGCGGAACCCGAACCCCGACGCCGGAGAGGTAAAGTTTGCCATCGGAGGGAACCTGTGCCGGTGCACCGGATACTCCAAGGTGGTGGAAGCGATTCTGGCGGCCTCCGAAACTTTGCGGGGATAGGCTGGCTGAAACCGGGTCAAAGCAAGGGGTTGATCGTTTTCTTCACCGTACTTCATGGGGGTGAATAGCATGGTTGATTTCAAAACCCTCGGCCAGAGCCTGCCAAGGGTGGACGCCACTCAAAAAGTTACCGGCAAAGCGGTTTACGCCGCGGACGTGTACTTGCCGGAAATGCTGATGTGCAAGCTCCTTATTAGCCCGGTGTCCCACGCTCGCATTGTCAAACTAGACACTTCCAAGGCACTGAAACTTCCCGGAGTACGGGCGATTGTCACAGGGAATAACTTCCCCGACGTCTTTTTCGGGTCGGGGGCACTTCGCGACAGGCGCATCATGGCCCGGGACAAGGTCTTTTACGTCGGAGACCCTGTGGCCGCGGTGGCCGCCGATGATGAAGTAACGGCCCAAGAAGCCCTGGACCTCATCGAGGTGGAGTACGAAGGGCTGGAAAGGGTGGTCCACCCATTGGAGGCCATCGAGGAAGGAGCCCCCAACGTTCACGATGACGTGGAGAGCTTCGACGGTTACGGCTTCGCCATGGGCGGGAACAATTGTACGCTGCTGGATTCGGACCGAGGGGATGTGGACCAGGCTTTCCGGGACGCGGACCACGTCTTTGAGGACAGCTACCGTTCCCAAGCCATCAACCAAGGCTTCTTGGAGCCGATGGCCTGCGTGGCCAACCTTGAGCCCAACGGCAGGCTCACAGTGTGGGCCTCCACCCAAGGGCCATTCCAAGTCAGGCAACAACTTGCCTCGGTCCTTGACATGCCGCTATCCCGCATCAAAGTGGTGGCCATGGAACTGGGCGGCGGGTTTGGAGCTAAGCTGCGTTTAGCCTTCGAGGCCTTCCCCGCCCTGCTGTCCATGAAGACCGGGAAGCCGGTCAAACTGGTGAACACCAGGGAGGAAGCATTTACAATCAATGGCCCCCGCTTGGAGACTAACATTCACCTGAAGACCGGTGTGATGAGCGACGGCACAATAGTTGCCCGGGAATCTCATAGCGTCTTTGACGTGGGCGCTTACTTGGGAGCCGGGCCGAACTCGGGGGTGGCCCACGCCCTTGGTCCGTACAACATCCCCAACATACGGTTGCGTTCCTACGGGGTTTACACCAACAAGATCTACGTGGGCTCATATCGAGCCTCCGGCGTCGCCGACATGACCTTCGCGGTGGAGTCACACATGGACAGCATTGCCCACCGGCTGGGCATCGACCCGATAGAGTTCCGTCTCAGGAACGCTCTTTCAGAGGGAGACGCCACGGCTGGCGGAGCGCGGGTCCCCAAGAACGGGCTCAGGGAAACCGTGGAAGCGGTAAAGGAGCGGATGGGGCTTCCTAAGAAGCTGGGAGAAAACCGGGGCGTCGGCGTGGCCATGGGAGAGTGGCGCAGCGGCAGCGGCCCCTCCACGGCATCAATCAGCGTCAACGAAGACGGTACGGTGAGCCTCTTGACCGGTTCAGTAGACATTTCAGGCAGTGACACTTCCCTGGCCCAGATAGCCGCCGAGAGCTTGGGAATTGAGCTGGACCAAGTCATAGTGTCCAAGCGGGACACCGATATGACTCCCTTCACTGGCCCCAGCGGCGGCAGCCGTATTGTTTACAGCCAAGGCAAGGCGGTGCAGCAGGCGGCGGAGGATACCCGGCAGAAGCTTTTTGACTTGGCAGCTCAGCGCCTGGGAGTGCAGCCCAGCGCCTTGGTCTGCAGCGAGGGACGCGTCTACGTGCAGGACAATCCGTCTCAGGCCATGTCACTGGCACAGCTTGCCCGTGCCAGCTTGACGTCTCAGCAGGGACCTATCATCGGTTTGGCCAGCCTTTCCAGCATGCCCTACGCCCCGGTGTTCAACACCCAGGCCGCGGAGGTGCTGGTGGACACCGAAACCGGGCAGGTGAAGGTCACCAGGTTCGTGCAGGCCCAGGACGTGGGCGTGGCAATCAATCCAATGGCCGTTGTGGGCCAGTTGGAAGGGGGCGCAGTCCAAGGAATTGGCCGGGCCTTGAGCGAGGAGATGCAAATCGACCCGGATACCGGCAGGGTCATGAACCCCTCCCTCGCCACTTACTTGATGCCACTGGCAGTGGACATGCCGGAGATTGAGACCATCTTGGTCAGCGTGCCGTCGGAAGACGGTCCCTTCGGCGCCAGGGCGGTGGCGGAACCCCCCGGCTTCGGGCCACCAGCGGCCATAGCCAACGCCATTTACGACGCAGTGGGGGTGCGTATCAACGAGTTGCCCTTCAGCGCCGAACGGGTTCTTGCCGCGCTTCAGGGCAAGGAGACCGAAAACCGCACCGTGGACGTTGACTCATTGAAGCGCCGGGAGGGGATGTAAGCCTGAGCCCAGACACGACTGGCTTCACACGGAAACTTCGCTAGCCCCAGGATGAAGAAGTTCGGCGCAGCAGTAAGGCGGACCAGAACAGAGAGAAGGCAATGGCGGAAGTAAGAGTCGATACGATAGTGCGGGGAGGACAGGTGGTCACTTCCTCCCAAGTGTTCGAGGCTTCGGTTGCAATTGCCGGAGAGAAGATCGTGGCCTTGGGGCCGGAGCACCTCCTGCCCAAGGCTGAAACATACATCGACGCCGAAGGCAAGTACGTGCTGCCCGGCCTGATCGACTGCCACGTTCACTTGGACGGCCACGACAACTATGCCCTGGGCGGGCGGGCTGCAGCTTACGCCGGGTTGACCACCCTGGTCCCCTTCGGTACTTACGCATTGGAGGGCGACGAGACCCTTCCCCAAGCCATCCACCGTACGAGGGAGGTGATAGAGGAGGGAGCGTTGGTGGACTTCGGCCTTCACTTCATCCTGCAGAACCGGCCATCGATATTGCGGAGTCTTCCCGAAGCACTAGCGATGGGCATCAAGTCCTACAAGATGTTCATGACTTACAAGAAGCGGCCGGGCCGGATGTGCGACGACGACTACATCTGTCAAGCCATGGAGACGGTGGCAACCGGCGGCGGGGTGCTACAGCTCCACTGCGAAAGCGGGAACATCATAGAATACTTGGAAAACAAGCTGATCGCCGAGGGCCACACGCATCCTACGGACTTTCCTTCCGCCTGCCCGGACTGGGCCGAGGAGGAAGCGATTAACCGGGCGATCAACATGGGTTTGGCTACAGGCTGCCCTACCTACGTTGTGCACCTCAGCACGCAACTGGGCCTGGAGAGGATCAAGCAGGCGCATGCCCTGGGCCAGCGCATCTGGACAGAGACCTGTCCCCAGTATTTGCTGCTTTCCGATTCTGAGATGGCCAAGGTTGGGCCACTGGCGAAGATCGGGCCGCCCCTGCGCCCGGAGGAAGGTCCGGACCGCGACGCACTGTGGCGGGGACTGGAACAGGGCCATACGTCGATCGTGGCCAGCGACCACGCTCCCTATCCCCAGGAACTCAAACAAGTGGGCTGGGACAACATCTTCGTGGACGACGGGGGCGCCACTGTGCCCTTCGGCTCCCCGGGAGTCGAGACCCTGGTCTCCCTGATGTACAGCGAAGGAGTAGTCAAAAGGGGGTTGCCCATTTGGTGGCTGGCACGGGTGATGTCGGAGAACCCGGCCCGAATCTTCGGGCTGTACCCAAGGAAGGGCGTCATCCAAGTGGGCTCGGACGCCGACTTGCTGATTTGGGACCCGCAGGACGACCGGGTCATCACAGCCAGGGACCACCACAGCAACGCCGGCTACACCCTATTCGAAGGCTGGCAAGTCAAAGGGAAACCGTGGATGACGCTGTTGCGGGGGCAAGTGCTGCTGGACCAAGGAGAGCTGCGGCAACAACCAGGGTACGGCAGGTTCCTGGAATGCACGGGGCCTACAGCGCCCATCGGCGGGCCGGTGCGATAGCACCAGGAAGACTTTCCTACTTAAATCCAGGCATTACTTTTTCAGCCAGCAGCCTGACCGAGGCTTCCACCTGCTCCCGGGTCAACTGCCCGCCGGGGTTCATATCAAGGGAAACGCCAGTGATACCAAGCTCCTCCCGGTATTCCTGAATCCGCTCCACCACTTCCTCCGGCGTGCCGTAGGCCACGCGGGTCAGCACGTCTTCGTAGGTAGTCTCGGAAATCCTCCTCAACCTTTCGTAGGTCTCTTCGTCTGCGGCGGCAGACAACCCGGCGGCTACCAACCTTCGCTGGCGCATGGTGCTGGCTTCGGGCACCGACCTAGCTTTTTCAGTGGTCTCGTCCACGTAGGCCGCCAGTTGCAGGATTACGTCGTTGGGACCGGGATAGCCGGCGAGGTCCCGTTCGGCCTTGTACTTGCCCAGCAGCTCTCTCAGTTCGGGCACGTCTATTTGGTGCCGGATGAAGATGGGGAGTCCCAAGCTTCCAATGAGGGAGAATGTCTCTCGGCTTTCCACGGCTACCCGTATGGGCGGATAGGGCGTCTGAAGGGGTTTTGGCACCAAGTCAACGTCCTGGAAGGAGTAGTGGTCCCCCTGAAAAGAGAAGGGGGTTTCGGTCCAGGCCCTTTGGATTACTTCCAGGGCCTCGAAGAACATCGAGCGGCTTTCGCCGTAGTCGACGTTGTAGCCTTGGTAGGACTCTAGGAAGGAACTGCGTCCCACCCCGAAAAGGAGCCGGCCGTTGCTGATGTGGTCCACCATTGCGGCTTCCTCGGCTACTCGCAATGGATTGGCCAACGGGAGAACCTGCACCGCGAGGCCTATGCCGATACGATGGGTGATTGCGGCGGCAGCGCTGGCACCGATCAGGGGCGAAGCGAGCACGGCCCGGTGCGGTCGGAAGTGGCTTTCCCCGAACCAGAAGGTGTCCAGGCCTGCATCCTCGGCCAACCGGACCAAGCTGAACCACTCCCGGAAGGTGTCACCCTGGGTGTCGCCCTCCCGGGTGGTGAACATGGAAAACATGCCGAAGTCCATAGCTACTCCCGGCCGTTACTTCTGGCCGCCGCCCTTGGGCGCTGCTCCTGGCCTTGGGATACAGGCAGGATAAACAGGAGCCCACCCGGCGCGCCCTTTGAAGCCGCCGGAGTGGGCTCAAGGTTTCCGGGACTGTGCCGAGGCTACTTCTTGGCGAAGGCGTCCACGTACCTCTGTCGGGGGAATTCCTCGTCGTCGTAGACAGGCATGGGCTCGGCGTAGATCTCCAGCCGGTTGCCATCGGGGTCGAGGAAGTAGAAGGAACGGCTGCCGCTCTCCTCGATGCTTCCGCCGCTCTCGGGGCCGTGGATGAAGGGCCCTTGGATGATTTCGACGCCGTGGGAGCGAACATGGGCCAGAGCGTCCAACCACTCCTCCCGGTCATTGACCTGGAAGGCGATCTGTTGAATCAGCCGGTGACGGGGGTTGCCGCCGTCCACATCGGCGCCTTCGGGAGCGGTGCCCATGACGAAGTTGTGGTGGTCCTGCTCGAAACGGAGAAAAGCCGTCTCGCTGCCGTCGGGCCGGCTGAACCGGCGGGTAACCTTGCAGCCCAAGACCTCGGTGTAGAACTTGAAGGACCTCTCAAAGTCGGAAACCAGGATGCCAACGTGGCCTACGCGCCTCAACTGAATACCCATACTGGATTCCCTCCAAACAATGGCGTTAAAACTCGCCTCCCCCAGGACCTGCGGGGGGCTCTTGGCAGGCTAAATAGTACGCTTCACTACCATACGCGTCAAGAATGCAATAGAGAGGCCCCGATCCAACTATTGCTCCAAGATCTCTACATAACGCATCTTTGGGATGACCAAGGGGAACAGGTAGTAGTCCTTTACGTAGGGCTTTATCAGGACGTACCCTTCTGCGCCGTGCCACAGGGGCACCCAGGGAGCGTCGGCAACTATCAGCTTCTCGGCTTGATTGTAGAGATCAAACCGCCTCGCTTGGTCTCGTTCAGTGCGGGCCTCTTCCAACAGGCGGTCCACCTCGGGATTGGAGTAGTTGGAATGGTTGTCGCTGCTTTCGGAATGGAGCAGGACGTCGAGGAAGTTCTGGGGGTCGATGTAGTCGGCAACCCACCCAGAGCCGCCCCACATCTGGAAGCGCTTATCCTGCAGATCCTGAAGGTAGGTGGCCCATTCAGTCTGCTGTATCTCCACGTCAATGCCCAGGGTGTCGCGCCACATCCCAAGGATGGCCTCATTGGAAGGTCCCACGGATGCGCCGAAGGAACCGGGGAGGGCCATGACTATGTTGGGGAAGTCTTCCATGTTGCTACCGTACTTGGATTCGGCCAGCAGTTGCTTGGCTTTTTCCGGGTCGTGGTCGTACCCGCCAATGTTTTCGTCATAGCCCGGGAAACCCGGGGGCAGGACACCGTGGGCCGGCACCAGCAGTCCCCGCAGAATCTGTTCTGAGATGATCTCTTGGTCGATGGCGTAGTTAAGGGCCAGCCGGACGTTGCGGTCGTCAAAGGGCGGAACATTCACGTTCATCCCAATGTACGAAGTGGAAAAGCCCGGGGGCGAGCGGTGAACGTCCTGGCTGAGGGGATTAGCTTCGTCCAGTACGGAATCAAGGGAAGTCACGCCCACACCGGTGACGTGAATCTCGTCGTTCTCGTATTGGAGGAGGGCATCGCCGCCGCTCAGACGGTGGACAACCTCATCGATTTTGGGGCGCCCCAAGTGATAGTTCTCGTTGGCCGTGAGCCTGATGATTTCGCCGGGGACGTATTCGGCCAAGCGGAAGGGACCGGTGCCGTTGGGCTGCCGCAGCCACTCCTCACCGGCTTCGACGTTGGCTTGGTCCAGGACAAAGGAGGTTGGGTAGCTCATTTTCGCCAGGAAGTAGGCCTTGGGCTGGTCTATGGTGATGGAGATAGTCCTATCGTCGATGGCCTGAACGCCGGTGATTTCCCGGGCCCTGCCTTCAGCCTTTTCCGTTACTCCAATGATGTCGCCGAGGAAAACGTCCACGGTGGGAGCTTCGGTTGCAGGGTCGGCGGCCCGCTCCAAGGACCACTTTATGTCACTGGCGGTGACTTCCTTGCCATCGTGGAACTTGAGGTTGTCCCGCAACTTGAAGGTGTAGGTCCTTCCGTCGTTGCTGACCTCCCAGTCTTCGGCCAAGTCGGGAACAATCTCCAGTTCCTTGTCGATGGTGGTCAGGCCGCCGAAGACTTCGATGATTATGCCCGCCGAAGTGGTGTCGCCGGTAAGGTGCGGGTCGAAGGTCGGCGGGTCAGACCAGAGCCTGATAAGGGTGCCGCCGGTGGCCGCCGGTTCAGCCTCCTCATTGGTAACTTCCGACTGGCTGCCACAAGCAACTCCAACCAGAAGAAGAATAGCCGCGATAAAGGGTATCGAGAAGAATAGCCGTCCTGTCTTCATCCTCAACCAAGTCCTCCTCACATGTCATCCCCGTTGGCCCGCCGGCGGACCAAGTTCCCCTTGTGGCCTTGCGCCAGGGCAAACGGCTTCAGGACGCCAGCACCACGTCCAATATGGCGGTGCGGCCGCCTTTCACGGCATCCAAGGCACGGGCCAAGGCCGGCCTCAGTTCAGCGGGATCCTCCACCCGCTGCCCGTACCCGCCGAAGGGCTCTACCAACCCACGGTAGTCGGGCCCCGGTATGTCTACGCCGTGGAACAGGTTAGCGGATTGGGCTGCTCCCTGGGGGTACCAATTTTCGTGGGTGTGCTGCATGGCCGAGTATTTGCCGTTGTTGAATACAACAATCAGAATGGGCAGCCCTGCTTCATTGGAAACTCCCAGGCTCTGAACCACGGGGTTGTAAAGAAAGGAACCGTCGCCCATCAGGGCCACCACGGGGCGGTCCGGCATAGCCAGCTTAACACCAAGAGCCAATCCCAGTCCCTGTCCCAGGCCGCCGGTTGTGTGGAAATACTGCTGGGGACGGCCCCACTGGACATGGTCCAAGATGGCGGGGCGGTGGGTGATGGTCTCTTCAATGAACACAGCTTCCTGCCCCATCACCTCACTGATGGCAGCGCACAAGGCGACGGGCTGTATGGGGGCGGCAGCGGCCACACGGGCCTCGGTCTCCCTGAGGGTTTCCAGGCGGCGGTCATGCTCCGCCCGCCAGTGGGCAAGCCTGTGCTCCTTCCGAGCGTCGTCCACACCGCCGGCCACAGCTTCGGCCAGCAGGCGCAGGGAAGCGGCAATGTTCCCTTCCAAATAGTATTCTGCGTGGAGGTCCTGGTAAACCAATTGCTCCTTGATGGGATGTTCATCCACCACAACCACTGACGCCTTGGATGGCCCGCGGCTGGGGGGATACCAAGGGGTCTGGGAGCCGACCACGAGGAAGAGGTCGGCCTGCTCCATAAACGGGGCAAGGCTGTAACCCAGGTGCAGGGGGTGCTGCTTGGGAAAGTTGGCATATATGGGCCCGGAGGCTTCCACCACGGGGATCGAACAGGCTTCGGCCAAGGTTACAAGGTTGTGATAGGCCTCCAAGTCGCCGCCGGAACGCTCGGCCACGATGACCGGGCTGGAGCTTTCGACTATGAGACGGGCCACGGCTTCCACATCAGAGGGGCCGGGCTCGGTCTTGGGCGGTCGGGGCAGCCTCCCCTTGGCTTGACCGGAGTTCCACGGGGCGGTCATGACTTCAATAGGAATATCGAGGAAGGCAGGGCCCTTGGGCACCCGCTGGGCCATTTCGCCGGCCCTAGCGACCGACTGGTACAGGGCGAGGGGACTGGAGACGTGGCTGCTCCACTTCACATAAGACTCGACCCAGCGGTCGATGCCGCCAACCACGCTGAGGCCGCGGTACCACTGGGCTCCGGGGTCGAAATTGGGGTCCTCGCCGTAGGTGACGGACTCGCCGGAACAGACCAGCATGGGGGTCTCGGAAATGTAGGCGCCGTGGATGCCCATGGCGCCTTGGAGCACACCGACACCGGCATGGAGCAGCACGGCCTGCATCCTGCCGGTGGCCCGGGTGTAGCCCATTGCCATGGTCACCGCCAGGGTCTCGTGCCAGCAGTTCAGATATTTGGGGCCGGGCGCCTCGTTCACCGACTGGCGGGCCAGGGCTTCCCAGACCGGGGGCCACTCGGAGCCCGGGGAGGAGATGATGTAGTCCACTCCCAAGTTTCGCAGGGCCTCCAGGATAGCTTCGCCGCCGTCGTTTCCTTCCCTCATGGAGCTCTCCTGCACTACCGATTTTTCGGCCTATCCCAGCACGGGAGCCAGACCACTACTATACATGTACTTATAGGCATTATACGTCCAGGCTGCCTCCGGCAGAAATATTCGTCCCCTTTGCAGTTCCTGGAGGTTCATCCAACCGAACCCGAAAAGGCAACCAAACCCGAAAGGGCAACCGGACTCCAAGGAGGCCCAGAGGGGACAACCCCAACGGCGCGGGTGACTTAGCAGAGGAGCATCTTTGGAATGAGTGATGAGGGCGTCCACAAGGGACGCCCCTACGGAAGTGTCCGCCACCGGCAGGGGCAACCCTTGTGGTTGCCCTCTTTGCCACAACAGCACAAAGTTGACGGTCTACCAGAGAACCTCTGAAGAACCCCAGCACACCATCATTGTGCAACCGCGTAGATGGAAGAAGGGGTTTCAGAGTTTCTTATTCAGACATTTCCCAGCCCTAAGCTTCTTTCCCAGCCCTAAGCTTCTTTCCCAGCCCTAGGCATCCAGGGCGAGGATGGCGTTGTAGGGGAAGTCCCGGGCGCAGGGCAGCAGCCGGTAGAGAAGCTTCTGGGCTTCTGGGGCGGTGTTTTTGTTCCGGCACTCTTCCAGGTACTTGACGGCGCCCATGTGGGAGGTGAGCTTGACGCCGGTGGCGGCGACCTTGCTGGGGAAGGTGTGGGGTTCGGGCACGGGCTGGCCTCCGGCCAGGGCGATGCCCCACTTGAGGGCGAATTCACAGACCAGGCGGTGGAGCTCGATAACGGCCAACTCCAAGGCCAGCTTGCTGCGGAGGGCATCGATGCGGCGTCGTATTTCATTGAGATGCATGGTGCGATATTCTCCTTTACGATTTAGCTGATGGGCTTCCCGGGTGCGATGATGGGCAGAGCTTACTCCGGAGGAGGACCGGGGCCGGAAATTTTAATTTCCCTCTCATTTCCTCTCATTTCCTCCCATTTTGGTGGCCGGGTGGGGTCCGGGGAGGGCAGCGGGCTCCAGCCCGAGCATGGGGCCGGATTTTTTGTTTTCCCCGCCAATTTCCGCCATTTCCCACCACTTTGGTTATCCGGTGAGGTCCGTGGAGGCCGGGGGCTTCGGGGAGAGCTGAGGGCCTAAGATTTTTATTTCCCCACCATTTCCTGTCATTTCCCACCATTGGGGGTTCGCCTAAGTCCGGCAGTGGCTGAGCGCCGAGTTGGACGGACTTGGCCTTGAGACAATTCTCCTACATAGGCCTCTCTCTCCTACATAGGCCTCCTGGTTTCCTCAGTGGCTGGTTGGATTGGGTCACCGCAGCGGCGCGGCGCGAGATGCCCTGAAATTCATGCTAGAAAGCTGCAATCCTGCATGGCAAGGGCAAAGTGTCATCAATCCAAGGAAGAGCAGGCACGCGGGCGGAAGTTCTATGCTGGAGTAGCGGATAACGCGGTGGCTACAAGCGATTGGGGCGTCCACAAAGGACGCCCCCACAAAGTTGCCTTCATCTACCCATTAACCCTAGGATGTAGTTCCACTGGTTACGGCTTCACCCAACGGCACTCAGGGAGATGGCCGTGGGCTCCTCCGTCGATGCAGGTGCAGGGCATGTCTTCCTTCTTCCGGCAGCCAATAGACTCCAAGTAGGCCTCGAACCCGGCATAGAAGGAGTAGCCGTCGTCGATGGACTGGTATCCGGCCAAGAAGGCCCGGCTGATTTCCTCGGGGGTGGGCTGAATCATCCGGGTCCCTGCAGCAGAACAGCGAGAAGAGCCTTGGGGCAATAGAGGGTCATTGGGCCTAGAGGACCTCCTCTATGTCTTGGGCGAAAATCATGTCTTCGGTGCCCACCAATGAGGGATCGGCAGGAGAGGACAAGTACTTGCCGAAGACCCAGACCCCGTCCTTGGGATTGGATGCGACCTCTACGACGGCGCCATTGGCCAAGGACAGCCTGTCCCCCTCCTCCAGGGTCACCAAGTTAACGACGTCTGCCATTACTCACGCCTCCGCCAGGCCAGTTGGGTTCGGGCACGGCCCAGGGGTCAGCCCCTTCTCCAGTAGGCCATCTCGTCCCAGTCTCGGGCGTCCATGACCTCGGCCCACCGCTTGTAGAAGTTACGCAGGTTGTCCTCACTGGACTTGGCCTCGGTGATGTCGGTGACCATGCCGGGGAACTTCAGGCCTTGGTGCTCGTAGTTGGGCTGCTCGAACCCCAGCCCCTGTTCGTAACTGTAGAAGTGGCGCCGGGCGATGGTGCCCCGGCTGGCGGCATGGGCGTAGTTCCAGTTCTCCATGTCGTCCTGCTCGGTGAGGCCGCCGGGCCCGGAGTAACGGATGTAGTACTGGCGGAGGAAATCCTTGACTTCGTCCGGGGCATCCCGGTCCACCAAGTACCAGCGCCACACCTCGGTCTGGTGGGGCCCCCTGGGATGCCAGACGGCGATGGTGCGGGGCTGGCGAGGATGAAGGGCAGTATTAGGGAAAATCTCTCCGGGGCTGCCGGTAAGCCTGGCCCATTCTCCTTTCAGGGCCCGGCGACGTTCTTCGGCTTGGCGGAAGAACTCCGAGACCACCGGAGAGTCCTGGTAGGTGGGGACCAAGGTCTCACCCCGGGGGTGTACGAAGGCCCCGGTCTGATGGCCGCGCTCAGGGAAGCAAACGTGGAGGCGGCGGGCCTTGGCCCTCTCGTTGGTGTCCCGGCGGCCTTGGCCGCTAGGGCCAATGCCAACCATGTCCACGGAGCGGTGGCTGATGTTGTGATAGCTATCGCCGCTGAAGTTCTCGGCGGGAAACTTCCAGTTGCAAGGGATGAGCCATTTCTGCACGCCACCGATGATCTCCGTGCCTCCCTCGCGCCCGTCCCAAGAATCCAGGGAGAGGTCCAAGAACATCTTGAAGTCACCTAGGTACTCCTCGAAGGAGGGGGCGGTCTCGTCCCAAGTTGCCCAAATCGACCCCTTGTAGCTGGTCAACTGGGCTACTTCCACCAACCCCCACTGGGACTTGTCCAGCTTCTCGTGGTAGGCGTCCTTGTAGTAGGGCACTCCCACCAGCTTGCCGTCGGTGGCGTAGCTCCAGCCGTGATAGGGGCAACTGAAGACCGGGGTGTTGCCCTCGTCATAGCGACACACCTTCATGCCGCGGTGCATGCAGGAGTTGAGGAAGACGTGGAGTTCACCGGCCCGGTCACGGCAGAGGATGACGGATTCTTCTCCCATGCAGGAAACGAAATAGTCTCCCGGCTTGGCCACTTGGCTTTCATGGCCGACAAAGAGCCAGGAGCGGGTAAAGACCTGCTCCTGCTCCTCTTGGTATATATCCTCGTTGACGAAGATTTCCCGGCTGATTCTTCCGGCCTTCATGTCGACCAAGTGGTCCACGTAGCGGCCCCTGCCAGTTGTAAGAGCCATGTCCAATCTCCTTTTCAGGGGCGGTCCCAGGCCGCCGGAATGGCTGACCATATATCCTGGTGTACTTTCACGTTAGAAGAAAAAGGTCAGGTTCTTGGCCAGGAGGACGTTCTGGTCCAGCACAACCTTGCGCTGGGCTATCTTCCAGCGGTCATCGACGCGGCGGAGGGTATCTTCCCTCTTACCCACGAGCAGGTCGGTCTCGGTCTCGACCCGGTTGCGGTAGATGATAAAGCGGCACTTGACCGCCACCTCACGAGGTTCGGACGCGGAAGGATAGGCTTGGAGAACTTGGACGTTGGACACCATGTGGCAGATTCGCGACAGGGGTTCCTCGGCCCAGTGGACGCCGGTGAGAATCTGGTTGACCCGGCGGGTTAGGGTGTCTTTGCCTTCGTCGAACCAGTTGATGTCCAAGCCTTCCCGGGTGAACTCCCGGTCCAACTCCCCAAACTTGACGTTGCGGCGCATGGGCATCCAGTAGCGCACGTCCTCGGTGAGGAGGTCGAGCCACTCTTCAAAGCGCCGCTCGTCCAGGATCTCCGATTCCTGATAGAGAAACTCCTCAATCTGGCACTTGAGCAGGAGGCGGGCGATGTCCGGGGACTGGGCAGCCACTTGGTTGGACCTCCGAAAAAGCGCTTGAAGCGGGCCCGCAGGCTATGGACTGCCGCCGTTGCGGGAATGGGACAGATGGGGAGCCGGCCTCTCCCCCATCAAATGGGTCCAGCGGGAGTAGAAGGCCCTCTGGTTCTGTTCGCCGGCACGGGCAGCGGTGGTGTCCAGCACCACGCCGGGGAGATGGACACCGCCATCCTGGAAGTGTGAGATTCCCATATCGACGCCCATCTGGTAGTTGTAGGGATGACGCCGGGCGATGACGCCGCTGCTGGCGGCGTGGGCGTAGTTCCAGTTTTCCATGTCGTCCTGCTCGGTCAGTCCGCCGGGCCCAGAGTAACGGATATAGTAGTGCCTGAGGAACTCCTTGACCTCCTGAGGAGCGTCTTTGTCCACCAAGAACCAGCGCCAGGCAGCGGTCTTGCCGGCGCCCCGGGGGTGCCAGACGGCGATGGACCGGGGCTGCCGGGGCAGGTAGGACATGTTGGGGAAGACGGTGGCCGGGCCGCCCATCAGACGCCAGTACTCACCTCTTCGGGCCTTACGCTGCTCTTCACACCACTGAAAGTACTCTCCAATTATCGGGGAGTCCTGATAGGAAGGAACAATCTCTGAGCCGGCGGCCCGGAGGAAGGCGAGGGACCCATGGCCCAATTCGGGAAAGCATATGTCCAAGGAACGGGCCCCATCCCGCTCGGAGGTGTCACGGCGGCCGCGGCCACTGGGGCCGATACCCACCATGTCCACCGAGCGGTGACTGATGTTGTGGTAACGGTCGCCAATGAAGTTCTCCGCAGGAAACTTCCAGTTGCAGGGGATTTCCCACTTTTCGACGCCGCCAAAGACCTCGGTACCACCTTCCTGGCCGTCCCAAGCGTCAAGCAGCAGGTCGAGGAAAATTTTGAAACCGCCGATGTAATCTTCGAAGGGAGGGGCCGACTTGTCCCAGGTCGCCCAAACGGAGCCCTTGTAGTTCTTCAATTGGGCTACTTCCACCAGTCCCCACTGCGACTTGTCCAGCTTTTCGTGGTAGGCGTCCTTGAAGTAGGGGACCCCTACCAACTGCCCATCGGTGGAATAGCTCCAGCCGTGGTAGGGACAACTGAATACCGGGGCGTTGCCCTCGTCGTAGCGGCAGACCTTCATGCCGCGGTGCATGCAGGAGTTCAGGAAGACGTGAAGCCGGCCGGAGCGGTCCCGGCAGAGGATTACGGACTCCTCACCCATGCCGGATACGAAGTAGTCCCCCGGCTTGGGTACCTGGGTCTCATGACCGACGAACAGCCAGGAACGGGCGAATATCTTCTCCAGCTCTTCCTGATAGATGGCGTTGCTGACGAAGATTTCCCGGCTGATAGTTCCCCGTTCCAAGTCCACCAGCTTGTGCTGAGGCTTGACCTTGGACGCCACGGCCATTTCTTGGACCTCCCTGGCTTCAACTGGTGAGGGGTACCCCCGCTTTCCGGCAACCAGAAAAGGGCTATCCCCTGCGGGGGTCGTCGGCTTGGTAGCCGGCGTCTTCTCCGCCCGGGGCAGCCCTTAATTCGGCTCCGGCCATTTCTTCAAGAATCCTAGCCAGCTTGGGGTAGCCGTCGCTTCCCCAGCCTTGTGCTTGGGCGCGTTTGAGCACTTCGTCGGTGATGGCCCCGATTCTGGAGGGGGCTCCCACCTCTCGGGCAAGCTGGCAGGCCAAGTCCAAGTCCTTGGCCACTATGTCCAAGCTGCCGCCGGAGCCGAAGCTGCCATCGAAGATGGTGCGGGGAATGTTGTCGAAGGTGCGGCTGGCCCCGGCGCTGACCGGAACGATGGAGGCCAGGACGTTCAAGTCTATGCCGGCCTTGGCCCCGATGAGCATACCTTCCACCGCAGCCACGAAGTTACTGTAGCCCATGTACTGGGTTACCAGCTTGGCGACGCAGCCGGCGCCGGACTCACCCACGTAGTAGATATTGCGCCCAATGTCCTGCAGGAGGGGGAGATGCTTGTCGTAGGTTGCCCGGTCGCCGGAAGCCATTACCGTCATTCCGGTGGGACGCCCGCTGACCGGGGCGTCGAGCATTTGAATGCCCCTTTCCAGGCACACTTGGGCCAGCCGGCGGGCCACGGAGGGGGCATTGCTGGTGGTGTCGATGAAGACGCTGCCGGGGGCCAGGCCTTGGAGCAAGCCGGATTCCGGATTCAGGACCACTTCCTGGACTTGGGCGGGCCCGGGGAGTGAGGTGAAGACCACCTCGGCGCCTTCGGCGGCATCCTTGGGGGTATCGGCCCAAGTTGCACCCAGTTCACATAAATCGGTGGTTGCTTCGCGCCTGAGGTCGTTGACAGCGACTTGGTGGCCGGCTTCCAGCAAGCAGCGGACCATAGGGGCGCCCATAGTCCCGGTGCCGACGAATCCAAGTTTCACTCAGAGGCCTCCGTCAACTCTATCCGGTTTTTCTACCGAAGACTGTCAAAGGGAGCCGCCTTTCCGCCTAGAGACCTGCGGCGGCGGCCGGCTGTGCCGGGACAGCGCGGTGGCCCCAGATGCTGCCCTTTTCGTGACGCTGCACCTGCCAGGTGGCGTCGTCCACGGTGCGGGCGCCCCAGCCGTATTCGACATTGAACCCGGAGGGAGTCTTCATGTAGAAGGAGGTCATGTGGTCGTTGGTGTGGCGCCCCAAGCCGCGGGTGATTTCTATGCCTTGGTCTTGGACGAGGTCGTAGGTGGCGCCGACGTCGTTCAGGGAATTCAACTGGAGCATGAAGTGGTTCAGGCGCTTGGGGGAACTGCTCTCGATGATCGCCAGGGAATGGTGGCGGGGGTTGCAGTGGAAAAAGGCCAGGTTGCGAATGAAGTCGCTGATGCGCATCCCCAGCACGTCCCGGTAGAAGCGGACGGAGCGGTCGAGGTTGTCCACGTGATAGACAACGTGGCCCAAGCCTTGGTCGCCGGTGACGAAGCCGGAGACCGGGCGGGGCGAGTTGAAGGGGTTGTCGAAGGCTACCGGGGGACCGAAGAAGACCTCGGTCGGGATGTCGCTGGGGTCGTTGAACTTGATGAGTCCCTCGACCCGGCGGGCCTTGGTCTCATCGGGGGAGCCGTATTCGACCTCGACGCCGGCGTTGCGGAGTTGTTCCGCCATCTCGATGAGGTCGGACTCGTTGGTTACCTGCCAGCCGGCATAGGCGACGTCGTCACTGTTGCCGGGGTGGATTGCGATGCGGTATTCGTACTCGTCCATGCGCAGGAAGAGGGAGCCATCATTCTCCCTGCCGCCCGTCTGCAGACCAAGGGTTTCGGTAGCGTAATGTTCCCACTGCTCAAGGTCCTTGGCCCCGATTCCAACGTAGCCCAACTGCGTCACACTGGCCATGACTTCCTCCCTTGGGATGAATGGCGCTAGGGGTTGTTTTCTAAAGAAGGTGATGCCGCGGGCGAGCATGAAATCCCGATACCATACCCGCTGCCAGGGCACCTGTTGGCGCGAGTGTAAATGGGCCACTTTTTGCTGTCAACCGAAGCAAATCCGGGGAAAAGGGTAAAATACATACCGGCGGGTAAGCCAATGCTTAAGGCGGCTGGGGTCACAACCCGTAGCCGCTGGTTGAGAGAAGAGGAACAATGAGATTGGCGGGCAAGACTGCGTTGGTGACGGGCACCAGCCCCAATATCTGCGGCGGGATTGCCGAGGCACTGGCCGCCGAGGATGCAAGCGTGGTCTGTGTAGACCTTAATCCTGCCTACGCCGAGGGGTGCGCCGAGTCGATACGGCAGCAAGGCGGAAGGGCGGTGGGACTGGTATGCGACGTGACAGACGAGGAGCAGGTGCAGGCCACGGTGGAGAGGGCCGCTGGCGAGTTCCAAGCCATCGACATACTGGTGAACGGGGCAGTGATCTTCAACCGGAAGGGCGTCCTGTCGATGCCGGTGGCGGAGTGGCGCAGCCAACTGGACGTCATACTCACGGGGACTTTCCTGTTCACGAAGTACACCGCTCAGAGGATGATCGACCAGGGAACCCAGGGGAGCATAATCAACGTCATCTCCTCTGCGGGGCACCAGGGAGAGCCGGGGAACGTTGGCTACGGGACGGGCAAGAGCGGGCTGCTGAACTTCACCCGCTCGGTGGCGATGGAGTTGGCGGAGTACGGAATACGGGTGAACAGCTTGACTCCCACGGCGACGGATTCCCAGGAGGGAGTGGAACGGGCGGCCCGCTGGGGCGTGGAATGGCCGGGCCCGAGGATGGGGGAGAGGAGAAGGGGGATGCTGCCCAACGCCGACTTGGGGCTGCCCATGCTGAAGAGGCCCAGCCCCAGGCACTACGGAAAGGCGGCGGTGTTCCTGGCATCGGAAGACGCCGACATGATCACGGGGTTTGACCTGCGGGTGGATGCGGGAGCCATATCCCGGTACTGGCTTTGGGACCCCGGGGCGCCGGAGTAAGGCTCTCCGGATTAGGACTCCTTGGAATAAAATTTCCGGAGCGAAACTCCCGGAATAGAACGCACCCCCCGGTTAACCGGTGGGTGCGTCTTGGTACCATTTGTGGTTGCCCGCTGTGGTTGCCCGCCGTCCGGCGGAGGCGGGTTAGGGATTGAAGAGGGCCAGGCACTTCTCCGAGTTGAAGACGTAGGTCTCGATGTAGTCGACAATCTCGGGCTTGCGGTTTAGCTCTTCCATGGCGCCGGCAAGGCACATCCAGTTGAGCATTTCCTGCTGACCAGCGGCCTCGATCTGGGGGGTGGGCAGGCTGCGCCAAGCATCCCAGTCACCGGCCTTGAACTCCTCAAAGCGTTGGCGGTCCGACTCCATGTCCGGCCACATGCGGTGATGCTTGTCGGTCAGGAAAGCGTGGGACCAGCTCGAGGAAGCGATCAAAGCCACCCGGTAGGGAGTCTCCTTCAGTGCCCTGACGGTGGCGGCTCCAACTTCCATGCAGCGCTTGGCGGTGGGGCCCGGCGGGTCGTCCTCGGTCTGGAACTCGTCGGCTCCGCCTTGGTTGCGGATGACCTTGCTGCCGTAGCAGTTGACCTGGAAGGGGATGATGGGATAGTCGAAGCCCTTGCGGTCGTAGTCGAGGAACAGCAGGGCGTTGATGAAAGCATGTCCTAGTCCACCCTCGAAGTGGAGGGGTTTGTAGGCGTAGGAGATGTCCACTCCCTGCTGCAGAAGTCCATTCACCAGTTCCCGGGCGGCGGGGGAAACTTGGTAGGAGAATATCTTGTCGCCAGGCTCGCCCCAAGCATTGGGCTTGGTGCTGCCGTCCTTGTTCAAGAAGGGATGGCAATCGACTTGGTCGTAGGCGAAGATGCAGAAGGGAGGAATGATGTCCTCCTTGAAGTTCTCGTACTGGTCGTCACCCCAGATGAGCACGATGTCGGGGTTGAAGGCGTCAAGGGCGGCGCGCTGGGCGCGAAAACCGTTGACCAGCCTCTCCCGGTGCTTGATGGAAGCGGCAAGGCCCTCGTCTTCGCCATATTCCAACCGGGCCGCTTCGGGCCAATTGGCGGGGTTCATCAGGTCCGCGGAGAGCTTTCCGCTCTTGAGAATGCGGGTCAGGGGGTAGGTGGTACCTTCGTCGGGCTGGACCAAGCCCGGGTAGTGACTAAGTCCGATTCCCAGAATTTCTCCCATGTCTAGCCTCCAGCTATGACTTTTTCTATACCGGGCCCGCCTCTTGTTCAGTGTTACCGGCGGGCCAGCTATGAAAGTTCCTATTTTTTAGCAGAGCGCCCTATTAGTGTCAAGGTGAACAGGTCTCAGAGCAACTACCAGCGACTGTTTACGGAGGCGGCTGGGGAACGTCGGGATCCCACCAGATGGCCTCCCAATGCTTGGTAAGCTGCTCCGATTCGGGAACGTTGTAGCCTTGGAGCCGGTAGTCCATGATGGCCCCAGAGTATCCCCAGGAGGTGGGCACCCACTGGCTTTGGCCCTCCCTGAGGATTTCCAACGCCTGCTGGAACAGCTCCAAGCGCTTGGCCGGGTCCCGCTCCATGGCCTGGGCCTGAATCAGCGGTGTGAGGCGGTCGTCGGTCCAGCCGTCGGGATTCTTGTGGGTGCCGATGACGAAGTGCTGATTAAGGTAGTCGGAGGGGTCGGTGATGATGACCCCGGAGGAGTCGATGCTGATGTGATGGTTACCCTCCCGGATGCGGGCAACGGCGCTGGCACGGTCGGACTGCTGCAGGTCCAGATCGATGCCGATGGTCCCACGCAACTGCTCGGCAACCACTTCAGCAGTGCGCACCGTGTTGGGGCTGGTGCTCAGGTTCATGGTGACTTTTATGCCGTCTTCATAGCCGGCCTCCTGCATGAGAAGCTTGGCTTCGGCGATGTCCGGGTCCTTGGGCACACGCCAGCCCGGCACGGCCCCCAAAGTATCAGCGGGCTCTATGTCAAAGCCGCCCTTGCGGGGGAAGAAGGTCCCAGGGGAGCCGAAGCAACCCATTCCTTCGCGGCAGCGGACGATGTTGGCAAGCTCGTTGCGGTCGATGGCCAGGAATACAGCCTTACGGACCCTGGGGTCATCGAAGGGGGGCTTGTTGGCGTGAAGAATCAAGAAGGTCTGCACGGCGTCTTCGATATACACGGCCCGCAAGCGGCCGTCTGTCTCCTGCTGCAGACGCAGGGAGTCCTCGTTGCCGTAGCTGCCGATGTTGGGGCCGCCAGTGGTGAAGACCTGGCCCTGCTGCAAGGCGGCCAAGCGCCGGTTGTAGTCCCGGATGACGGTGAATTTCAGGCCGTCGAAGAAGGGACGGCCCGGCTTGAAGTAGTCCTGGTTCCTCTCGTACTCGATGGAGACCTGGGGTTCGAAGTCCTTGAGTTTCCAAGGCCCTGAGCCCAGCAGGTTGCCAGCTTGGTTGGCCACGTCGGGAGTCATGTCCTCGGTGGCGTGCTTGGCGTACATCTTCATGTACTCGGAGGACAGGTTGATGAGGAACAGGGGTCCGGGGAACTTGATGGGGATTTCCACGGTCTTCTCGTCAAGCACCTTGGCGGTCTTGTGTTCGTAGAAGTCCCGCATGGCCGCCGTCCTGGCCCGGATGGCGTCGGGCTCTACCAGGCGGTCCATGGAGTATTGGATGTCGGTGGCCGTGACGGGCTCGCCGTCGTGCCACTTGGCGTCACGGATAGTGAAGGTGTACACGGTGCCGTCGGGACTGACCTGCCAACTCTCACACAGGTCGCAAATAATCTCGATGGGGTCGTTGGGGTCGTGGAATACCAAGCCGTTGAATTGCATTGACGAAGGCTGCAAGCAGGTGGGCAGGCCTCCGCAGGACTGGACGTCCCACTGGCCGGGGTTAAAGCCGGTCAGGCCCTGAAGCACCATAGGCTGGTACTTGCCATTGGCTACCCAAGCCGGCTCCAAGGGGAACTCAAAGGTCTGTCCGGCAATTTCGGGAATAGCAGTGGGCACGCTGGTGGGCGGCACGGGGGTGGGTTCAACTGGCTTTTCGGTTGGGGCGGTCTGGGCCGCTGGCTCGGCCGGTGAGGGGGTCGATGCGCCTCCACAAGCAACCACTGTAGCGATGGAGGCCAATGCAACTAGAATGAGTAGCAAATGGGGTTGGACCAAGTGGGCTAAAGAGCCAAGTCTCATGAACAGCCTCCCTGCTTTCTAAATTGGAGCCTGAGACTAATCTAGATCCTGAGATTCATTGAAACCCCGACTCGTTGGCTCTGGGGAAGGTCCGCGACATCCTTGAGACAGGGCCGGACACCTTGGAATTTAACCAGAGTCAGAATGGATTCCTATCTAGCAGAGATAATCCCTCGATGTCAAGCGGAAATTGAGAAGCCAGGGCTAGAACACTTACTCTTCGAGGGCGGCCCTTTCGGGGTCTCTCCCATTAGAGACAAGGAGATATGGCAAGGAGCAGTAATCCCGAAAGAAAAGCTCGGTTGACACTTGTCTCAGAAAATACATAGAATTGCGGAACTGCCGGGTACTTCCGGTCGGTGCCTATACGGAACCCGGCGGGATGCGCCCGGCGGCAAACTGACACCTTATCTAAGACATCACAGAGGATTCGGGCGAAGTCAGGAGAAGAATTGATGGCGAGTCAGGAGAGCAACGGCCACCAGGGCAACGGAGCCCAGAGAAGGGCTTCAGTGGGCAACAAGGAGAACGCCTACAATGCCATGAGCCAGTACATACCCAAGGGGGCCTCGGGCATCGGCGTGCACGACTTCGTACCGGAGACCGGCTACCGGGAATACTGGTACCCGGCGGTCATGGATTCGGACATCAAGCGCAAGCCGGTGGCCCTGCGGCTGCTGGAGGACCAGATAGTCTTCTTCCGGGACGCCAAGAACGAAGTAGTCGCCCAGAGCGACATCTGCCCCCACCGGGGCGCTTTCCTGTCGGGCGGCGTGGGCAAGGGCCCGATGAACGACGAGTTCAAGGGGTTCATCACCTGCCCCTATCACGGCTACGTTTTCGACGGCGAGGGGCAGTGCGTGGCGGCCCTGACCGATGGCCCCGAGTCCAAGCTGGCGCCCAAGCTGAGGAACCGCAAGTACCCCACCAGGACGGTCCACGGCGTGGTATGGATCTGGATGGGGGTAACCGACCCGGTGCCGTTGGAGGAGGACCTGCCGCCGGAGTTCTTCGAAGACGACGTTGAGGTGCTCACCTACGTCAGGGTGTGGCCGATGAACTGGTCGCTGACCATGGAGAACTCCCGGGACTCGCACAATAGCAAGATTCACCGAGGCGGTCCGCGGCGGCTTTTCAACCTGCAACTGTTCGACAAGGGCGGGGCCTTCTGGGAGGGCACAGACATCACAGAGGAAGGCGACAACTACATTTGCATCACCCCCAGGGTGCGCAACACGAGGGAGCAGGGGTACTTCGAAGGGCTGGGGAAGAAGTGGCCCCAGCACACGTGGTGGCGCTTCCGCCAAGCCGGGCGGATCAACCCGGTAGAGCAGCAAAACGCCGCCTTCAACAACGATCGGCCCGGCGGATTCTATATGCTGCCGGCCATCGCCTGCCCCGGATCCAGGACGGTCACCCAGCACCTGAGGTACTTCACCCCCATAGACGGCAACAATACCCGGATGTTCTCCTTCGCCATGAAGCGGACGAAGAAGAACTTCCTGGGAAGCTTGTACTTCAAGCTGTACTACCACCTGTGGTACACCTACTTCAACGCTCCCCAGTGCACCAACGAGAAGGAGGACTTCCCCATCCAGGCAGTGGGGGCCTTGGACCCCCACTCGGCCCAGAAGCTGGGAGCCACCGACGCGGCCATCATCTTCTGGCGGAGGAAGATGCCCTTCAAGTCCCGGGACGCGCAGCGCATCTGGGGCAGGGAAGTCATCGACACGGCCGCCAAGGAGATAGCCGCCACGGAGGAGCGGGAGGCGGTGGAGATACCTTTGGCCGACGACGATTAAGCCAAACCGGCACCGAGACACTGATGAGGCCGCCCCAGAGAATGGGGCGGCCTTTTGTTCAAGAACCCAGGGAAAGCACACAGGGGTTTTATGGGGAACTTCAACGTAATTATCGGCGTGGGTCATCCTTCCGAAGGTGACTTGACCGAGGTGCTGGCACTGGTGGACACCGGGGCCACGCACACCATGCTGCCGGCTTCGCTGTTGGAGCAGCACCGGATAGAAATCCTTGACGAACAATACATAAACTACGCCGATGGAAGCAGGGGTGTGGCAGGAGTAGGGCAGGCGCGCATCGCTTACCGGGGGAGGGAGTGGACCTGCCCGGTAATATTTGGCGGCGAGGACGAATACTTGATGGGGGCCACCACTCTGGAAATCTTCAACCTGATGGTTGACCCCATGGATATGGATAAGGAACTGGTCCACAAGCCCTGGCGGGCCAGGCCGTTTTAGGCGGCCACTTCCTCCGCACCACCAAGGACTTTAGGTCAATGCCAATGGCCTGCTATTCTTCGAGAATTCCGGGGCATGATTCAGTCCGGCCCGAGGGCGCCCATCGTATTGACATTCCATTGGTCGCGTCCCTAAAATGCGGAGCATAGGGGAGAAGGCATTCCCCAATTCCCAGCTTGCTTCCTGATTGGCGGGGGCGACGGAGGAAGTGAAAATGACCAGCGAAGGTTCAAACGGACACCAGACCAACGGGACTAACGGCTCCCAGCGAAGGGCTCCCATCGGCAACCGGGAAAACGCCTACAATGCGATGAGCCAGTACATTCCCAAGGGCGCTTCCGGCATCGGCGTCCACGACTTCGTCCCCGAAACCGGCTATCGAGAGTACTGGTACCCGGGCGTCGAGGCCAGGGACATAAAGCGCAAGCCGGTGGCGCTGCGCCTGCTGGGTGAGCAGATAGTTTTCTTCCGCGACACCAACGACGAAGTAGTTGCCCAGAGCGACATTTGCCCCCACCGCGGAGCCTTCCTGTCGGGCGGCGTGGGCAAAGGCCCGATGAACGACGAGTTCAAGGGCTTCATCACCTGCCCCTATCACGGCTACGTTTTCGATGGAGAAGGGCAGTGTGTGGCCGCCCTCACCGACGGTCCCGAGTCCAAGCTGGCCCCCAAGCTGAGGAACCGCAAGTACCCCACACGCACCCTCCACGGCATCGTCTGGATTTGGATGGGCGTGACGGACCCGGTACCCTTGGAAGAAGACTTGCCCCCGGAGTTCTTCGAAGAGGACGTGGAGACCCTGACCTACACCCGGGTTTGGCCGATGAACTGGTCCCTGACCATGGAGAACTCCCGGGACTCCCACAACAGCAAGATTCACCGGGGCGGTCCGCGGCGGTTCTTCAGCGGACAGCTCTTCAACCAAGGCGGGGCCTTCTGGGAAGGCACAGACATAACCGAAGAGGGCGACAACTACATCTGCATCGCCCCCCGGACCCGCAACACCGACCAGCAGGGCTTCTTCCCCGGCTTGGGCAAGAAGTGGCCGCAGCACACTTGGTGGCGCTTCCGCGGGAGGAACCGGGTGAACCCGGTCAACCAGCAGAAGAATGCCTTCAACAACGACCGGCCCGGTGGCTTTTACATGCTGCCCGCCATAGCTTGTCCCGGGGCCCGGGGGATGTCCCAACACCTGAGGTACTTCACACCCATCGACGAGAACAACACCCGGATGTTCACCTTCACCATGAAGCGGGTGAAGAACCGGCCCTTGCTCAGGTGGTGGTGGAAGGCCTACTACCACACTTGGTACGTGTACTTCGGGGCTCCCCAGACCACCAACGAGAAGGAAGATTTCCCCATTCAGGCCGTAGGAGCATTGGACCCCCATTCGGCCCAGAAGTTGGGCGCCACCGACGCGGCCATCATATTCTGGCGGAGGAAGATGCCCTTCAAGTCCCGGGATGCCCAGCGCATCTGGGGCAAAGAGGTAATCGAGACCACCGCCAAGGAGATTGCAGCCACCGAGGAGAAGGAGGCCGCCGAGATTCCCTTGGGCGACGACGATTAGGCGAACACCTCTACCTCAAGCAGTACCCTGCAGGAAGCCGCCCCACTGTAACGGGGCGGCTTCCTTTTTTTGATTTTGATTGACAATTGTTCCAGCGCTTAACTACAATTCCTGCTCAAACAGCCGATTCCGTTTCGCTCCGGCAAGTTGCATTCGAGGTCCCGGCGCCCACCGGGAATTTGCAGCCTTCTCAGACGGGGTTCCCCTTGGGACGGGGACGCCTCCCAGACGGGGTTTTCTCTCGGATGGAGTTCCAGGGACAGTCAGACAGGAGGGGAGTAGAGAAATGAGCAGCGAAGATTCAAACGGACACCAGTCCAACGGCCACCAGAGCAATGGTCACCATAACGAGGCCCAGCGAAGGGCCGCCGTCGGCAACAGGGAAAACGCCTACAACGCCATGAGCCAGTACATTCCCAAGGGGGCATCCGGAATCGGGGTGCATGACTTTGTCCCCGAAACGGGCTACCGGGAGTATTGGTACCCGGGCGTGGAGGCCAGGGACATCAAGCGCAAGCCGGTGGCGTTGCGGCTGCTGGGCGAGCAGATTGTCTTCTTCCGAGACGCCAACAACGAGGTGGTCGCCCAAAGTGACATCTGCCCCCATCGGGGCGCCTTCCTCTCCGGCGGCGTAGGCAAGGGGCCGATGAACGACGAGTTCAAGGGGTTCATAACCTGCCCTTACCACGGCTACGTTTTCGACGGCGAAGGGCAGTGCGTGGCGGCCCTGACCGACGGTCCGGAGTCCAAGCTGGCGCCCAAGCTCAGGAACCGCAAGTACCCCACCAGGACGGTTCACGGCGTCGTCTGGGTCTGGATGGGCGTGACCGAACCGGTGCCCCTGGAAGAGGACCTGCCGCCCGAGTTCTTCGAAGAGGACGTGGAGACCCTGGTATACACCCGGGTGTGGCCGATGAACTGGTCCCTGACCATGGCGAACTCCCGGGACTCGCACAACAGCAAGATCCACCGGGGCGGGCCGCGACGGTTCTTCAGCGGCGACATCTTCAACCAGGGCGGCGCGTTCTGGGAGGGCACTGACATAACAGAGGAGGGCGACAACTACATCTGCATCGCCCCCCGGACCCGGAACACCGACCAGCAGGGTTACTTCCCCGGCTTGGGCAAGAAGTGGCCCCAGCACATCTGGTGGCGCTTCCGCAACAGGGCCAGGGTCAACCCGGTCAACCAGCAGAAGAACGCCTTCAACAACGACCGGCCCGGCGGTTTCTACATGTTGCCGGCCATCGCCTGCCCGGCTTCCCGGGGGATGTCGCAGCACCTACGGTACTTCACCCCCATCGACGGCGAGAACACCCGGATGTTCACCTTCACCATGAAGCGGGTGAGGAACCAGCCGTTGCTCAAGTGGTGGTGGAAGGCCTACTACCACACTTGGTACGTGTACTTCGGCTCGCCCCAGTGCACCAACGAGAAGGAGGACTTCCCCATCCAGGCGGTGGGAGCCTTGGACCCCCACTCGGCCCAGAAGCTGGGGGCCACCGACGCGGCCATCATCTTCTGGCGGAGGAAGATGCCTTTCAAGTCCCGGGACGCCCAGCGCATCTGGGGCAAGGACGCCATCGACACCGCCGCCAAGGAGATAGCCGCCACCGAGGAGCGGGAGGCGGTGGAGATACCCTTGGGCGACGACGATTAGGAGCTGACGACCAGGGACTCCCGCGGGGTCCAACGCCACAAGCCAAAAGTGAAGCCACCCCGAGCAATCAGGGTGGCTTTCTTTTTGGGCCGCTATTATTGAGAAGGGAATGAGTTAATCGGAGGCCGCGCTGCCCACGGAGTATTCCCGGAAGCGCCGCCGGTAGAGGGCAGTGGCCAGGAAAATAACCCCGATAGTCAAGTGGGCGGCGTTCTCCCAAGGGTGGGAGACGTAGAACAGGTACAGGTTGGAGCCATTGGAAGCGTCCTGCACCGCTGACATAATGAAGCCGGCGATGGCTATGGCGGCGAAGAAGGCGCCGATGACTACGTTGTATCCCCTCTTGATCGGGGAATTCCAAACCTCGCCCACGTACCAAGTGAATACGCCCATAACCAGGTAGGCAATGCTCTGCCCGATGCCCATGTTAAAGACAGCGGAGTCACCGGCGGGCACGAAGAACCCGGCGATTCCGGCAGCCACCAGCACTACGCTCATTGCAAGCTGGCAGCGGCGGTTGGTGATGCCCTTGGAGTAGCGTTGGGTCACGCCTCCGTAGGTCACCACGATACCCTTGACTTGCGGTCTCATTGCCATACGTTTCCTCCAGTCTGACGCCCGGCGGCTCTCCCGTTTGACCGGGACAGAGGCGGGATCTATAGGTACACCGGTCCCCACACCGCCAGACCGCACGAAACCCTTGGCAAATCAGCCAACCCGGTGTTAATCTACCAGCCACCTATCTTAGCCATGAGATATCTGTCTGTCCATAGCCGCGAAGGGCGCAACGGTTCAAATTTCCCCGTTTAGTTTCGACCTTTTAGATTCTAAGGAGGATAAGATGCCAGGAGAGCTGGACCCAAGAGCAGCAGGAGGCAAGAGGTTCAAGGACAAGGTATGCGTGGTCACCGGCTCCGGCCAAGGGATCGGCCGGGCCACCGCCCGGCGCATGGGCGAGGAGGGCGGCACGATTGTGGTTGCGGAGCGGGTGGATGAAAGCGCTACCCGGACCGTGAACGACCTGCGGGAAGCCGGGGTGGAAGCGACCAAGGTGCTGGCCGACGTAGGCACCTTCGCCGGAGCCAAGGGCCTGATGGACGAGGCGGTGAAGACCTACGGCCGCATTGACGTGCTGGTCAACAACGTGGGCGGCACCATCTGGGCCCAGCCATACCACCGGTACACCGAAGAGCAGGTGAACCTGGAGCTGGAGCGCACGCTGTATCCAACCTTGTGGTGTTGCTTGGCGGTGCTGCCGATCATGATGGAGCAAGAGTCGGGTTCCATAGTCAACTTGGGGTCGCAGGCACCGCGGGGCCTCTACCGATTGCCCTACGCCGTGGGGAAGGGCGGCATCTTCGCTCTTACCAAGGTGCTGTCCATGGAGTACGGCGGCTACGGCATCCGCATCAACACCGTGTCCCCCGGCGGTACGGCGGTTCCCGACCGCATAACTTCCCGGCTGCAGATCAGGGAGGGTGTACTGGCTGAGGACAACGAGGGCGACGAGGCCGAAGTCTGGCGCCGGGAAATGGGGGCGGACATCCGGGCGCAGCAGTCCATCAAGCGTCCGGGCATCCCCGAAGAGCAGGCGGCCACCATTGCGTTCCTAGCGTCCGACGACGCCTCGTTCATCACCGGGCAGGTGGTGAACTGCAGCGGAGGGCAGTCGTAGAGCAGAGGGGAGGTGTCGGAACAGGAGACGCAGTTTCCGGGACCGCTTCATAAACAAGGGCGCACCGGGCCGGCAGTGGAGAGGGATTCCACTGCCGGCCCTCTTTTTGGCAGAGAGACACGGTGGGGTGGATGTATCCGGGCACCGATTGAAAGGGCGCGGGACCGAATATATACTTACCTCAAGCACATTAAGGTGACATAAAGCGCCACAACGGGAGGGACTCATGGCTGAGAACAGTGTGATACTGGTGGGCACCGTGGGCCAGGGAGTCATGCGGAGCGCTGACTCCGGGGAGACTTGGCAGAGGGTGGGAATCAACCAGGGACTGCACTCCGACGCTTTGGTGCGCACGTTGGCCAGCCATCCGGAGCGGCCGGAGTCCCTGTTCGCCGGGACCGACAAGGGGCTGTACCACAGCGAGGACGCGGGCCATTCGTGGCACCTCCAGGAATCGCCGTTGAGCCAGTTCAACGTGTGGGCGTTGGCCTTCGATCCCCGGGACCCGTCAACGATGTTCGCCGGGACCGGAACGCCCACACCAGCCGCGGTGTTCCGGTCTGATGACTCGGGAAGGACTTGGCAACAGAAGGTCATGGAAGCCGCCGAGGAGTGCCCGGCGGTGGGCACGCCCCGGGTGACCGGGATAGCCGTGGACCCCAGCGACGGGCGCAACGTGTGGCTGGGGCTGGAGGTTGACGGGGTGCGGCGCAGCACCGACGGCGGGGAAACGTGGACTTCCCTGAACGGCGATATCACGAACCTCGACATCCACAACGTGACGGTGGCGGCGGGCCCGCCCAAGACGGTGGTTGTGGTGGTCAACAATGACGTTTACACCAGCACCGACGACGGGGAGTCTTGGGAGCAACTGGGGATAAAGGACGTGTTCCCGCTGACCTACCCCAGGGGAATAATGGTGCAGCCGGGAATGCCCAACGTCATATTCGTGACCATCGGGGACACCACTCCGGGGCGCACCGGGGCGATCATGCGGTCCCGGGACACCGGCAAGACTTGGGCCAACCTGCCCCTGCCGGTGCAGCCCAACACCGCGATGTGGACGGTGAACTCTCACCCGGCGGACCCCCAGTTGCTGTACGCGGGGAGCAGGTACGGATACCTGTACCGGAGCGCCGACGGGGGTGATTCTTGGGAGAAGCTGTGGCGGGAATTCAGCGAAATCTCTTCGGTAGTCTGGATTCCTGGCTAAGGGCCGAGGGGCGTCCTTGGGCGCTCACGTCTAAGGCGGCGGTCTGAAGAGCAGTTAGCTTGGGACTTTCTTGACACGGCGGGAGTGCAAAAGTAGCATGGGGTGGATTCGAGCATAGATAGTTGTTATTTCGCCGCACGATAACATTGGGCAGCATTACTGTTCAACAGCGGGATTTTCCAGTTGTTGAGCAGCACAAAGCAGCGGAGCGGCCGCCGAAGGCCGGCGAAGAAACAAAGCAGACCCAACAGGACCAGGCAACAGGAGATGTGACGATGTCTGACCGAGACGAGTTGGCCCTGATGGCCCACCTGATGCGCCGGGCAGGGTTCGGTGCTTCGCGGGAGGAGTTGGAGCGTCGGGTGGCCGCTGGGTACGAGGCTACCGTGGAGGAGTTGCTGCATCCCGAGGAGCAGCCGCCCATCGACGAAGATATCATGTACCGGTACCTGCCCGGCTACGAGGGGGCGTTGGCGCCGCCTCTCAACCAGGCCGACTGGATTTACCGGCTGGTCAACACACAGCGGCCGCTGGAAGAAAAGATGGCCCTGTTCTGGCACCAGCTTTTCGCCACTGGGAATTCCAAGATCGACAATCCTCCCGAGCTGACCCAGCAGATAGCCATGTTCCGACGGAACGGGCTGGGGAGCTTCCGGGACCTGCTGGTGGAACTGGCCAAGAACCCGGCAATGATTTTCTGGCTGGACAATAACGGCAACCACAAGGGGGCCATTAACGAGAACTGGGGCCGGGAGTTACTGGAACTGTTCTCGATGGGAGTGGGCAACTACTCTGAGGACGACATCAAGGAGGCTTCTAGGGCCTTCACGGGCTGGACTATAGGCCCCAAGCTGCCCAGGCTGCCCTTGGGGCGGTTCTACTGGAGCTTCGAATACAAGCCGGAAGACCATGACGACGGGGATAAGACCTTCCTAGGCGAGACGGGCCCCTTCAACGGCGACGACATCATAGACATCGTGGTGCGGCAGCCGGCCACGGCCAGGTTCCTGTCACGACACTTGTACAACTTCTTCGTGGCCGACGAGCCCCAGGTGCCCAGTTGGAACATCACGCCGCCGGCAGACCCCGATGCCATCGAGGCCTTGGTAGACGCCTATACACAGTCGAACTATGACATCAGGGCAGTGCTGAGGACGCTTTTCCTATCTGATTTCTTCAAGGAGGCCAGGTTCACCAGGATAAAGAGCCCGGCGGAGCTGGTGGTTGGCGCGGTGCGGCTGGCCGGCAACTTCCAGGGGCCCCGGCAGGGATTCCAGAACTTGGCCTTCGAGTGCACCTATCAAGGACAGGAGTTGCTGAATCCTCCAAGCGTGGAAAGCTGGCACACCGGTTCGGAGTGGATAGACGGCGGGGCCTTGGTGCGGCGAGTGAACTTCGCTGCCAAGTTCCTGGGGGACACCAGCCTGCCGGGAGTGCAGTCCATCGTGGGCGAACTGCGAGCCATGGGGTCGTTGACCCCGGAGCAACTCGTGGACGGCTGCTTGGACTTGGTGGGCCCGCTGGACGTGGCGGAGGGGACCAGGCGAGAGTTGCTGGATCAGGCGGAAGAAGGCGGGATGCTCTCCTGGGACACCGAGGAGCAGGCCCGTGAGTCGGAGAACAGGGTGGGAGCGCTGCTGGCATTGATCGCGGCCTCCCGTGAGTACCAGTTCGCTTAGCCGATCAAACAGTTGGGGCGGTCTGGGCGCCGTCCAGGTTCACAGCCTAAGGCCCCGGCCTGGAAGCCGGATGATTGGAGGGGAACAATGGCTACTACGAAGAAAGACCCGGTGTTGGTAGTGTTGCAGCTTACCGGAGCCAACGACTACCTGAACACCATCATTCCATACACCAACCCCCATTACAAGGACGCGCGGCCGAGGCTGGGAATCGCCGAGAACCAGGTGCTGCCCATTGACGACGAACTGGGCTTCAATCCCAACATGGGGCCGGTGAAGGACCTATACGACCAAGGCAAGGTGGCGATCATCCACGGGATCGGATACGAAGATTCCCCCCGGTCCCACTTCAGGTCCATGGATATCTGGCATACCTGCGAGCCCGATACCATCGGCACCGAGGGATGGGCGGCCAAAGTAATCCGGGACTTGGACCCCAGCGGAGAGAACGTCCTCAAGGGCGTGAACTTCGGCCAGGGGCTGCCCCGGGCATTGGCCCTGCGGGGGGTGCCGGTGACCTCAGTCTCCAACTTGGAGAACTACGGGGTATTGAGCGACGTACCGTCAGTTTCGGACAGGGAAGCCCGGAGCCGGCTGCTGGACCGCTTCGCCCGGATGTACGGCCCGGCGGTGGGAACAGGTCCGGTGATGGACTACTTGGCCGACACGGGGCAGAACGTGCTGAAGGGCGCCGATATCATCCAGACCGCTCCCCGCCAGTATTCGTCCACGGTGGAATACGCTGACACACCGATTGCCCAGAGCCTGAAGAGCGTGGCGCAAGTGTACTTGGCCGGCTTGGGGACCCAGGTGTTCTATACCGCCCACGGCAGCTTTGACACGCACTTCAACCAAGCCCCGGCCCACACCAAGCTGTGGGTCGACACCTCCCGGGCCATTGCCGACTTCTTTGCCGACCTGCAGGAACACGACGCCGGCGACAACCTGATAATGATGCTATTCACCGAGTTCGGCAGGCGGGTCAAGGACAATGGCACCGGCACCGACCACGGTGCCGGCGGTGTGGCCTTCGTGATTGGCGACGCGGTGAAGGGCGGGATGTACAGCGAGTATCCGTCGGTACGGCCCGAGGACTTGCAACAGGGCGACTTGGCCCCCAACTACGACTTCCGGGGCTTCTACGCCACTATAGTTGAAAAATGGCTGGGGCTGGACCCGGACCCGATCGTGGGCGGGAAGTTCGAGCAACTGGCCTTCGTTTAGGAGCTGCCCTTCCTATCAGGGACAGAACCATTGGCGAGCAGGCCGACTAAGGAGCGAGACGATGCTGACTACGGTCGCAGCAGGGCGGGTCTTCGATTTCAGCCATTGCATCGGCATGTACGGAATGGCCGGACAGGGTTTGTGGACGCCCCAGGACTTCGTCCTTGGAAGAGAGGGAAGGATTTACCTTGTGAACCGTGGGGCCGAGGAACTGGGGCAGCGGGTGACTATGTGCACCTTGGACCATGAGTTCCTGGGGCAATTCGGGGGTTACGGAGAAGGGGACGGGCAGTTCATATGGCCCCGCTCCATCGACGTGGACCAACAGGGAAACGTTTACACCTCCGACGAGCGGCTGAACCGGATTACCGTGTTTACCGGCGACGGCGCTTTCGTGGCCAAGTGGGGAACTACGGGCAGCGGCGAAGGTGAGTTAAAGGGGCCCTCTGGTATCGCATTTGACGCCGACGACAACCTGCTGGTCGTGGATAGCGAGAACCACCGGATTCAGAAGTTTTCGAAGGATGGAGAGTTTCTGTCCAAGTGGGGGGAGCAAGGCTCCGGCGACGGCCAGTTGGACCTGCCTTGGGGCATTTGCCTAGATGGGCAGGGGGACGTTTACGTGGCGGACTGGCAGAACAACCGGGTACAGAAGTTCTCCTCCGGGGGGCAGTTCCTGAGGAAGTTCGAGGCGTCGGCAACGGGAGTGGGGGACTTGAACCGGCCGTCCGGCGTGGCGGTTGACTCCGCCGGCGATGTGTACGTCACAGACTGGGGCAATCACCGGGTGCAGGTGTACGGACCGGACGGCGAGTTTGTCACCACCTTGGTGGGCGATGCCCAAGTGCCTTCCCCTTGGGTCGACACCTACATCGAGGCCAACCCGGACATTGGCAAGGCCCGGCGCCGTGTGGACTTGTCCCCTGAGTGGAAGTTCCGGAGGCCTGTGGCAGTCAACGTTGATGCGGACGACCGCATCTTCGTCTTGGAGATGGCCCGGCACCGGATACAGGTCTACAACAAGGAAAAAGAGTACGAAGAGGCCCCGATTAACCTGTAGGGGCCTTACACTCCGCGAAAGTAAAACCCGCCTCGTGAGTATGAGGCGGGTTTTCGCATCGAGGGTTGGATCGGCAACTAAAGCCAGTCAGTGGCGGTCCCGGCTAATTCACCGATCCAGATAAGCTCCAGTGCACCAGGTTCTAGGCTACCAGGCTTTCTGCGTCTTGGACGTAGGTGATGGTGGCGCGGATGAGGGCCGTCATCTCCTGCTCGGGTTCACAGTTTCCATCGTAGAAGCAGTTTACGTGCAGCAGGGCCGCCCTGGTGTTGTATTGCCCTTGGAGAGCGTCAAACCCCGGTCCTGCATTGCTTAGCCTCAAGAGGGCCCGTCTTACCTGACCTGCAGACTGGGGCTCCTCACCAGTGCGGGCCAGGATGAGAGCGTCGGTTGCCCGCTTGGTGGCGCCCCAAGCCTTCTCTGCTGCGTTGCGGATACGGTTCTGCTCCAGCATCTCCGAGGCATCCTGGCATAAGCCATGAGCATCAGAAAATAGCCAGCGCACCCGGTCGGTGGCGATCGTCACCAGTCACTCCCCTATTTGGCTACCAACTAATGAGCTATGAGGCGGCTCAGCGAAATCGAAAGCACCTACCGGCCGCAGTAGGGTCAACTCCCGTTTTCGGGGCGGAGGACGGCGAAGCACTTGTTGGAATTGAAGATGTGGGTCTCCAAGTAGTCGAAGATCTCCGCCTTGTAGCCTTCCATCGCACCGGACAGGCACAGCCAGTTCCTGAATTCCTGCTGACCCGATTCGTCGATTTCGTCGTTGGTCATTTCGGCCCATTTGCCGAATTCCCCGTCCCGCAACTGCTCGAAATGCTGGCGGTCGGACTCGATGTCGGGCCAGAGCCAGTAATGCTTGCCCACCAGGAAGGCGTGGGACCAGCCGGACGAGGCCATGATGACGTACTTTCCGGGCAGTTCCTCGAGGATTTCCCGGATGTGCCGGCCCAACTGGACGCAAGCGGCGGGACTGGCAGCGGGCGGGGCGAAGTCATCAGCGAAGGGCTCGTTCTTGCGGTTGGGGTCCAAGTGGGAGATGAACCCCTTGCTCTGAATGACGTTCTTGCCATAGGCGTTGACTTGGATGGGCACCACTGGGTAGTCGAACCCTTCCCGGTCCCAGTCCAAGTACAGCAGAGCGTTCAGGAAGGCATGGGTCAACGTGGTGGGGCCGTGTTCCTCGGCGTGGTGGCTGTTGGTGAAGGAGTAGCTCATGGGGAACCCGCGTTCGAGTAACTGGGTGGTGATGTGCTGGGCCAACTTCTTGTCACCCCGGTGCACGAATGTCTTGTCGTCGGGCTCGCCCCAGGCGTTTTCTCCCCGGGCGGGACCTCCCAAGGAGTTCTGGAAGGGCTGGCTAACCATTTCGTCGCGGATATGAACACAGAAGGGGGGAACTATGTCTTCCTTGAAGTTCTCGTACTGGTCGTCGCCGAATATAATCACAGCGTCGGGGCCGAAGTCGTCTATGGCCTTGCGGACGGCCCGGAAGCCCTCGACCATGCGGTCGCGGTGCTCTATGGTCAGTGCCTTTTCGTTGGCCATCTCCTCCTGCATTTTCTCCGGCCAGTTTTCCGGGTTCTTCATTTCCTCGGGGACCAGCGGGCTCCTGGCGGCCAGCCGCACCAACCCGGCGTAGGTTTCTGAATTGGAAAGCAATGGTGGATAGTGGGTTACCCCGGCTCCCATAATTTCGCCCATGCACTTGCCTCCTTTGGTGCATCTTTAGTCGCAGTTTTTGGCTATTAGTCGTTTCCTTGGAAAGGACTCCTAAGCACATCTATATTATCACTGCTGGGGGTCCGAAAGAAGCCGCATGAATCAATCTCAATCAGGCGTATCGTGCTAACATTCACGCGTGGAGGAGGCGAACAGGAAGCGTGTGAGACGAGGGGAAGAAGATGGTCGGTACTTGGATTGTGCGGCGGACTGCGGCGATGGAAGGATAGCCTTGGCGGTTCCCGTCAAGGGCCAAGGGAACGTTGACATTCGTTCGCTCTGAATACATCATTGGGCGGGATGCATGTGCGAGAGTCGATCTGGACAGTGCGAGTGTCATGGTATGCCATGTATTTCACTCTTTTCGCTGTCCAAATTGCTGGAGCGATTGCGTATATCGCTTGGCTGGAAGTAGCTAACGTCGAAAACGAGAACGCCTACGACGCTTTTGACGCCATCATCCGAGGGTCCAGTTCCTTCGTCATAGTAGCAGCTGCGACGAGTCTCATTGCTGTAGAGGTTATTGGCATGATCGGTGACAGGCTGTTCAGACAGCGTTACATCCAAGAAGGCAGAACACAAGAACGGAAACTGTGGGAGGACTGGAATCGCAGGCGGGAGGAGGCGGCAGCTAAGGGGGAGTCATTTGACGAACCGCCGCCATCGACACGCGAGCTCCGCGAGGCATAGTCTAACTGGAAATCGCACGACTGAGACGCGTTACAGTCTGCTGTTCTAAGCGTTTTTCGATTGAACCCAAGCGGAGGTCGTTATGGCCGGGATAGTTGATGCAGACACACACATTCTAGAACCACGGGAGATGTGGGACTTCTTCAATAAGGAACTGGCGAGCCAGCGGCCCACGGTGGTGGCCGGCCCCGAGCGGCTCCACTGGCTGATTGACGGGCTGCTTTTTCCCAACGCCGGTGGCAAGCACGGGGCCAACCTGGCAACCCCGGTCAGCGACGATGCCCGGGAGCAGCGGCCCGACGTTGGCGCCCGGGAATTGCTGGACATAAGCTACCGGCTCGGAGACATGGACACCATGGGGGTTGAGACCCAAGTGGTCTATCCGACGCTGTTCCTGGCCTTCCTGACCGAGGACCCAGGGCTGGACGCAGCCTTGGCCCAAGCCTACAACCGCTTTGTGGGCCAAGCCTACGAAAAAAGCGGCGGCCGGATACGGTGGGTGGCGATACCGCCCCTGCGGAACATCCAGGCAACCGTCGACGAACTCCAGTGGGCCAAGAAGCACGGGGCCGTTGGGGTGTTCTTCCGGGGGCTGGAGGATGATATTTCGCTGGACGAGCCCTACTTCTACCCGGTCTATGAAGAAGCTGAAAAGCTAGACCTGCCCATCTGCATCCACACCGGGGCGGGAAGCCCGACCATGACGAACATGTTCGACATCAACCGCAGCCGGGTGTTCCCCCACGTGCGGATGCTGCCCCTGATGGCCTTCCGCAACTTGGTGGCCAACAACGTGCCCCAGATGTTCCCCAAGCTACGGTTCGGCTTCATTGAGACCGGCGCCTCTTGGGTACCCTACGTGGTGAAGGCGCTGAGGCGGGGCGGCAACCGGAATACGCAAGCGGAAAGCTGGGGTCCGGAGCTGTTCCAGGAATTGCGTCTATACATCAGCTACGAAATTGACGAGGACCTGCCGTACTTGGCCAAGTTCATCGGCGAGGACAACTTGGTGCTGGGGACAGACTACGGGCACCACGGGAGCCTGGACGGGCGGGGCGGCGACCAGTCTGCCCAGCCCCAAATGATAGCGGAGCTGAAGGCCCGGGAAGACGTAAGCGCTGGGCTTCTGGACAAGCTGCTGGTGGAAAACCCTCGGCGGTTCTACGGGCTGTAGCGGCTGATGCTTGGCCCCGGCAATGGCCGGGCACTCCATGTTGAATGGAAAGGTCAGTTCTTGGAGATGGACGAGGCCAGGCCGGCGGTCTGTTCGTTGACCAGGAAGGAGGCGTCGTCCCGGCCGTAGGCGGTTTCCAACTGGGCGTCGAACCGCTGGCCGCCCAGACTGCCGATTACTTCATAGCGTCTTTCGGTGAAGAGGCGCCCTTGAAATTCGGAGTGCTTCACCTCCCTGGTCTCCTCGCCGGCCAAGTACATCTCCACGGCCTGAACCATGAGGTCCTCAAAATGCTCGGGTTGCAGGTGGTTGGCCGATTTGAGAAAGACGTAACCCCAACGGATACCCTTGTGTTCCAACATTCGGTTGACTAGCTCCTGGGAGGGCGGAACGGTGAATGGCAATAATATGATACCCGACTGGGAGGCGGTCAGTCTTTAAGAAAGCTGCCGCGGGCTTGGGCGTAGGCACAGTTTTCGCAGGCCGGGTTGGAGTCTGGGACTTCCGGGGAGTCCAGCACTTGGGCCATCTCGAAGACTTTGTCCTCTATCCAAGCGGCGTTCCACTGGTACGGGACCAAGTGCTCACGGAAGGCTAATTGTCCGTTGAAGGCTTCGGCTTTGCGGTTGGCGTTGCAAACGTAGAAATAAGCGGTGGGCCACACGGAATAGGCCATGTTGGACAGCAGGTAGGCGTAGACGTCCAATTGGACCTTGTAGCCTTGGCGGTATGGGCCTTGCAAGTAGGCCTGTGGATAGACCGGGTGGTTACTGGCTTGGGCCTTGTAGTCCACCACGATGAGCTGGCGGTCGGCGCAGTGGTACCAGATGTCGTCGACGCCCCCATAAAGGACGATGTTGGTTCCGGGGACTTGGTGGGACAGCCCGTGATGCAAGGAGTCGCGCCACTGGTCTATCTTTTCATGCTTGAAGGGCACCACGTCGGTGAGCCCATACTTTTCGAAGACCCGGTGGGGCTTTTGCTCTTCCCGGCAGATGTCAAACTCTTTTTTCAGCAGCAGGTCCACCGTGTCGTTCAGGGACCAGCCGGGGGTCGAAGGAGAAACCAGCCCCTTGACCCGGTCGAGGTAGAAGCACCGGCGGCACATGAGGAAGTCGTAGAACTTGCCCCGGCTTACCCTGAAGGGCGCCGATTGACCAGGGGTGTAGACGGAGCCGGAGCGGGTGCGGACTCCCGTGGCATCGACAAACTCGCCTTTGTTGTTTCTCTTCAAGCTAATCATGCAGGGGTTTCACCAAACTCCCCCACCCAACGGATGTTGCCGGTGGTCCGGTTTGCGGCCCGGTAGATTCTTTGGTCGGCGGTCCAGAAGTCGCAGCTCAAGGCCTCGGCCAGAGGGAGGTAATGAGAGTCATAGACGGCTCCCACGTTCACTTGGCGGGCTATTTCCATAGCCCTGCTGTGCATGGAGGGTAGTTCCCGGAGTTCGATTTCAGTATTGAAGAGATTGTTCATGAGGCGAGTTGCTTCTTGAAGGGTTAATTCCTGCTCCAATACACGACGGTAAAGGCCGTTGGCCACCTCTGGCGGCATTAGATAAGGGGCAACCAAGCTTGTCCCCTCTCTACGCCAGAGGCTTGCGAGGCCGGCTTCCTTCTCCGAGTGTTCTTCAACAAGGAGCCATTTCAATGCGAGGCTGGCGTCCACAACGACAAAGCCGTTCACGCTATAGCCCTTTCAGGGCCCTTTCGATGGCCAGGGCCCTTTCCTCACGAGCTTCGCTGATGATTTCTGCCGAATCTCCGGGCAGAGTCCTGCCTCCGAGGATTTCTTTGCTGAGGGCAATCAATTGTTCAATAGATATAGGGGGAACAGCTTGACCTTCTGCTACCCTTGCCTCGTCCTTGGACAACTCCTTTTCTATGGCGGCTTGGCAGTACTCGCGCATGCTTACACCTTTGAGCGCGGCCGTCGACTTCAAGCGGCGTTGAATTGCGGCGTCCAAGTCGAGGGTGAGGCGTTTCTTTTTGGCATCCATAAGTTAGGGCTCCTGAAGTTAGGGCTCCTGTTTCTTCTGTTGGATTCGAGGGACATTGCTTTATATACAGAAATCTGTAAGAGATTTTACACTATAGGCGAAACACTATGGAGGCCCAAGGGGGCTGCTCCGGGGCTCTGCAGTTGCAATTAAGAAGGCCATCGGGCCGTAGTCCCAGTCTGTTTTATTCAGGCATTTTATCGCTTTCTCAGTGCCAGTTGTGGGCTTCAGGCATTGGCACAGGGGCGCGTATGGCCTCCACACCGGACACTATGACGTTGGTGGTGCCGTCCCACCGGGACACCACGCCCCTAGCCAGCAGCACCCGGTTGCTCAGCTCTCTGCGATGCTTGGCGAAGACATGGGGCCAGACAATGAGCTGGACATCGCCCTCCTCATCCTCAATGGTGACAAACACGGTGCTGTCCTGGCCGCGGGGGTGCTGCCGGGCAATTGGCCAGCCGGCCACCAGGACTTCATCGCCTTCTTTGACTGTTTCAACCGCCGAGGTGGGCAATACCCGGCGGTCCAAGCTTGGGCGCACGAACTCCATGAGGTGCCCCCGGGGATATATGCCCATAACCGAGTATTCGCCGGCCATCTTTTCGTAATCGGAGAAGTCCGCCAAGGGAGGAGCTTGGCCTTCCGCTGGCAAGGGCAACGCCATCTGGCCGTTCCTGGAAGGGCGGACGGGGAGGCCGGCGTCCCACAGGGCTTCCCGGCGGTTGGGGGTGACGGCGTCGAAGGCCCCGGCTTGGACCAAGGACAGCATGGCCTGGGGCTTCAAGCCGGTACGCCGCACCAAGTCCCCGGCGCCGTTGAACATCCCACCGCGCTCCCTTTCTTCAACAATGAGCTTGGCCGCCCTCTCGCCAACGTCCTTGATGAACTGGAGACCCAGCAGCACTGCTCCATCATCAGGGGAGCATTTCACCCGGCTGCGGTTCACGCAGGGATTCAGGAAAGGGACCCCGAAGCGCCGGGCGTCCTGCTTGAGGGTCTCCATGGGATAGAAGCCCATGGGCTGGTTGTTTATCAGGGCGGTGAAAAATTCCAGAGGGTAGTAGCGTTTCAGCCAGGCGGCCTGATAGGCGGTGATGGCAAAGGCATGGGAGTGGGACTCCGGGAACATGTAGTGGCCGTTAATCTTGGCGAATACTTTTTGCGCCGCCTCCTCGGAAACATCTTTCTTTTGGGCGCCTTCCAGGAAGCACTGCCAGTGCATGGCGATCAGGTGCTCATTGTTGGGCCTGGCAAAGGCACGGCGCACCTCGTCGGCTTGGGCGGCGGTCATGCCGGCCACGTCCATGATGAGCTGGATCACCTGCTCCTGCCAGACGATGATGCCGTAGCCCCTTTCCAGCGCGCGCATCTCAAGGGGGTGATCGTAGTCCCAAGGGACGCCGCGCCGGTACCGTTCCACGAACTGGGACACAGCGCTGCCTTGGACGCCGACGCCGGGACGGATCAGGGCCACCTGATAGGCCAAGTCCAGGAGGTTGCGGGACAGGAGACGCTGCGCCATCTTCAACTGGGCCGGCGACTGGAGCAGGAAGACCCCTTTGGACTTGCCTGCGTTAATCATGTCGTAAACCCCAGGGTCCTCCGGGTCAATCCTGCTCAGGTCGGGACGCTTTCCCTCTCTTTCTTCGATGAGGTCCAGCGCTTCCTCAATCTGGTCCAGCACCGGGAGGGACAGCAGGTCTATCTTGGCAAAGTTGGCGTCGGCCACGCTGTCCTTGTTCCAGTCCATGATGAAGCGCCCTTCCATGGCCCCCTCACGGATGGGCACCATGCCCGGAATGGGAGATTCACTGAGAATCAGGCCTCCAACGTGCTGGCCCAAGCCCTTGGGGGCATTCACTAACTGGGGAGCAAGCTGGACCAGGTCCTTCCAGCCTGGGGCATCCACCCTGTCCCTGAAGGCGGGCAGTTCCACCATCTCCATTGGTAGAGACGCCGGGTCGTGGGAGTGGAGCTGCTTGGAAAGGAGGGTCAACTCCTCCTTGGGCAGTCCCAGGGCCTTGCCCAAGTCCTGGATGACCCCCTTGATGGAGTAGGTGGCTATGGCCCCCGCGAGGACGGCGAAATCGGGCCCGAAGTGCCGGTGCACCCGCTGGATTAGCTCGTCCCTGAGACCCCGGGGAAAGTCCAGGTCTATATCTGGAAGCATGGAGAGGTCATCGGAGATGAACCGTTCCAAGGTGAGGTCCCATTTGAGGGGGTCGACGTGGCTGATGCCGATGAGGTAGCCAACCAGCAGGGCCACCGAGGAGCCGCGGCCCCGGCCCGGAGGCCGCTCCTCCAAGGGGATTTCCGGGTACGCCGTTCCCTGCTCCTCCATTATTTTCCGGGCCAGGAGGACAATCTCCCGGTAGAGGAGAAGGAAGCCAGCCAAACGGTGCCGATGGATAAGCTGGAACTCTTCCCGGAGGCGCTGTTCTACCCGCTGCGACACCGAGCCGTAGCGCCGCGCAGCAGCCTCAAAGCAGAGCCGTTCCAAGTAGCTTTCTACGGTGTAGCCCTCCGGCACCTCGGGATTGGGCAGGGTGTAGCCCAAGTCGGTGCTGAGGTTGAACTCGCATTGCCCGGCAATTTTCACAGTGTTGGCAAGGGCCTCAGGGCAGTGGCGGAACAGTTGCTCCATCTGGGACCGGGACTTCAGGGAGAGGTGATGGTTGGGCTTGATGAAGGGAAGGGACTGCTCGATGGTGGTGTTGCGCTTGGCGGCCACCAGGGCGTGCTGCAGCCTGTACCGTTCCGGGGAGTGGTAGTGCACGTCGTTGGTGGCCACCACGGGGAGGCCGGCGTCGCGGGCAAGCCCGGCCAGCACCCGGTTGCGCTCGGTGTCTCCCTTCAGGAAGTTCTGCTGAAGCTCCACGTACACCGCGTCCGGACCGTACCAATCCGCGTAGTCATCAAGGAGCTCCATTGCTTCCCAGCGGCGGCCTTCCAGGGCCAGGTTGGCAAGGGGGCCGTCGCGGCCGCCGGTCAGAAGGGTCACCCCTTGGGCGTGGGAAGGGAGGTGAACGGGGTCCAAGCGGGGTTCCCTGCGGTCGGCGGCATTGGCCAGGGTGAAGAGCCGGGAGATGTTGCCGTACCCTTGCCGGGTCCTGGCCAGCAGCGTCAGGCGGGAGCCGCCGTCCAAGGTCAGCTCGCCGCCGGTGACGGGCTGGACTTCCAGGCTGTTGGCCAAGCGGGCAAATTCCAGGGCTCCGCACAGGTTGGAGTCGGTCAGGGCCAAGGAAGCGTAGCCGCACTCCCTGGCTTGGGCCAGCAGTTCGTGGACATGGGAAGCTCCCGTTCCAAAGGAGTAGAAGCTCTTGGCGTGCAGTTCGGCGTATCCGGCAACCACGGGTGGAACTCAGCTATGGGGCCCTGCTCTGGGTCCTGCTCCAGACCCAGTTCTAGGAGCCCTGTTGATACCAGCAGCCACCCCTCTGATCACGGAACAGAGTGGCCTGCCCACCATCCTCCCAACTCACCCGGTAATAGGTACGAGTCAGGGGCCTTGGCATCCACCAGAGGTCGAAGCTCCAGAGGTCTTCGACCCGGGCCACCCGGCGCCACTTCTTCCCCAAGCAGACGGACTCCGGCTGGCAGTCCGGCCCCTCCTTGACCGCCACGGCCTCGGGTATGGACAGGGGTTTCATGCCCTCTCTGCCCGAGGGGTCGACGGGGACCTGCAGGGCGCGCATTTCCGGGGCGGGATGCCAGGGGGCGACCTCCACCACCCGGTACAGGGTGTGGTTGCCCTTCATCCGGGACTGCAGTTGTTTCTCCGTCTCCAGCAGGCGGCGCTCCCTGCCCTCCCGGGCGTCCTGCAGCAGTCCGCCCTGGGTGCCCGACTCCCCCTTGATCCCGGAAAGGGCCAGGGTCATCTCCTCGACGGGGGCTTGGGGATGGTCCGATTCCAACTGGCCCCTGATTACGAAGGAGGCCCGCTGCCAGTTCCCCGCTCCCTGCTTGAAGTGAACCGCCTTCTCCCAAGGGGACGCCCGGAAAAGGATGCACTCCAAGTCGGCCCGGCCCGCATACCGGCCCCGTATTTGGGGACGCAGGTAGGCCCTCTTCAGCAGGTTGTCCACCGTCATCGAAAGGACTTCCATGGAGGTGGAGGTGAAGGGGAGGGAGGCGTGCTCCACGATGGACTCTTCGTACTCCAAGGGAAGCACCGGACTGTCGTCAATGCCTCGGCAGAGTTCCCAGGCCCTTTTGCCGTCGCGGCCGAACTGGTCGATGAGCAGGGACTGGTCCATGGAGGCCACGTCTCCCATGACGTGCAGGCCAAAGCGGTGCATGGCGGCCCTTACTTCCGGAGAGAAGGGGAGGAGGTCTACAGGACAGGGCGCCAGAAAAGCGGCCGCGTCGGCAGGGACACGGGCTGCGCCCAGAGGCCTGCTGCCCCGGGCCGCCACCAAGGCGGGAAACTTGGCCTCCCCAACGCCGATGCGGGGCTTCAGGTCCTGGGGGATGGAGTTCAGCATTGCGTTGACCAGCCGGGCTTCGCCGCCGTACAGGTCCTCCAGTCCATCCAAACGCACGTAGACCACGCCCAGCTCCGGCCCTTCCACCCGGTCGCTTATTCCCTGCAGGGAGGTGAGAACCTGGCGGAACACCCTTTGATAGAAGGGCTCGTCGGCTTCCAGGACAGCGGTGTTGGCGTGGTGGGACAGGGCTTGCTCCAAGGTCATACCGGCGGCCACCCCGGAGGCGGCCGGGAAGGGGTCGGCCACCATCGGCCGGCCCTTGGAGCGGTCCACGACCACGGCTGGCCGGTCTTTCAGGTGGGGCTGCCGGCGCAGCTCGACCTTGGCCCGCAGGTGGGTAATGAGCACACAGGCTACCTTCAAGGCGTCTCCCCGGTGGTCTAGTCAGGCGGCAGGAGCCGCGGAACGCAATATTACGGAACATACGTTCTGAATGTCAACGGGTCAGGCTGCCTATCCGGGAAATTCGCCACTTGTCTTCCCGGTCATCCCGGGTACCGGCTTTCTCCGGGAAGACGGGAGGAGGAGAAGGCTATTGGAAGGAGGTCAAAGTGGACCGGTTACGAAAGGCGGTGAGGAAATTTTTAGTTTCCCCGCCATTTTCCGCCATTTCCCACCATTTTTCTCGCCGGGAGCGCCGGGCGGGTCTAACCCGGTTTCCGGCGCGGCGGAGGGCCGTACGCAGTGCGAGTCTTATGGTAGAGGACGGTTATCCAGGTTGGAAAGGGGCTGGTGTCATGTTCGGGTTGGCTGGGCCGGGTTCGTGGGGGTTGGGGGCGGGGGGACTTGACAGCGTCCGGAACGACGAGGGGGAGTTGTCTCTCAAGAACCGTATTCCGTTGGCGGCGGGTGGCGCGGGATATCCTACGCTCTGCTCACCAATCTGTCGGCAAAGCAAGGCACACTTGGAGGGAGAGCCGAGCATCAGGCAAGCAGACATACAGGGCGTGGAGGGTGTCATCCGGTAATCCTTGGATGGGAGCTAGGCGAATCTCTGCTTGATATAGTCTTGTGTGTCACTCATAGACAGTTCGGTTGTGGAGGGGCCAGTGCGAATGTAGAAGTGCTCTTTCCCACTCTCTGTCACGTATACCGGTGAAGGGGATTTCTCACACCTAACAACCAGAACACGTCCATCCTCGTAGTCGTCAAAGTTAGAGTGCATTGCGGCCCAGGTATTTGGTCCCATTCTGCTATTTACAATATTAGCAAGATGCAGGGCCATCTGGTCTTCGTTGTTGAACTCGTCTGCTTCCAAGTCTAGTGGCGTACCATCATCGGAGACGCCGATTATCAATGTACCACCCTTAGTGTTCAGGAATCCGGCCAGAGTTCTGAGCACAGCGTGCTCCATGCGGCTATCCCGTTGCCTTGTGTGCAAATTGACTCGGAGAGTGGACTTAAACTCTACCGCATCCGATTCTCCACCTCCGATCAGCGCTGTTAAGTCAATGCCAACGGCCTCTTCTATAACCTTTGAACCAGAAGTGAGCTTCTCGTACCCTTCTCTGATAATTTGTGCCATCAAGTCCCTACGCTTCTCCAAGAAAGTCCAATAGTCCAAGTCTTCCCAGCTTTCAGGCAAGGCGTGGAACCGATACATTTGCAATAATTCGGCTCCGCCAAAGCGCTCTTTCAGGTTAGGCAGGTAGTCTGCAGGTGCCTGAGATGAGACTCGAACGTTATCCGGCCACTCCAAGTAAGCATAGTTGGCAATCTGGTTGACATCCCTAGTCTGCGATATGCCCAGAGTTGCCAGATAGCCTCTTGGAAACAAATGATGCCTTTCTATAGACTTGCGACTTCCATGTAACGCCGGATCCAACATCTCAGCAGCTTTGAATTCTGAGAACAGAACCGGTGCCTCCAAAAGTACTAGAGCGGCTTGGTAGGCGAGGAGTGACGGGCTGCGTGCTGAGGACGATGCCAATTCATTTGGGACGGTTACTTCCCAGAAATCGTTGGTCAATAACACATTGCACGCTTGACGTAGATTAGCTGCGAATTCTTCTCCGGTGGTAATCCCCCTCAGCATCGCTAGATCAGAATCCATTACGGACTCTGAAGCACTTGAATATCGCCCAGTGATGGAACTCATAAAGAACCACTGGGCCATAACTTGTCTCAGTGTGTGTTCGGACACATGGAATTCCGTTTTCCCAATCAAGTAAAGAGCATATGCGTAGAAGAAGGCAGTCTGGGAGGAAACCATATTTCCAGTGCGATATCCGGCCTGCCTAATACACTGCATAAAATCATGCCAGTTTTGTAAGTTCAGGACCTTGGCTTGAGCTCGCTTCAGAATCTCAAACTGTTCATCCCTGCGTTCCTCACTGAATTCTCCAGTCTGCAGGTCTTTGCCTCTCAAGATGGAGTACACATGCTCTAGCCTAGCCCTTTTGAATGCGAGGCCTACTCCAACGCGTAGCAACTGATCAGGGGAGGGCTCAACAAAGTGGTTAAAAGGGGATGATTGTCCTGTCGAAGGAGTCTTGCAATCTCTACAAAATTTCTCCAAGTCCCTTCGGCCATCGTCCCAGAACACAGACATCAAAGTTAAAATGAAGTCGGCTTGGTTGAGCTTCGTGCCTTCACTGTTAATTCTGACAAAGACGTCTGCAATGTCTTTTTCTGAGATGTCGGGAGACAACTGAAGCGCGGTAAATGGGAAATTGGCGAGCCCTTGAAGCTTAACGATAGACGCTTGGATTAACTCAATCTCTTCATTTGAGACCTCTCTAGCAGATCTCAGCTTATCCAAATAGTCGTTAACGACTTGAAAAATGCTAGTTTCGCCGCTCCAGAGTCTGGATATATCCGGGATAAACGACCTGTCCCGTTCAATTGCAGCACTGGTAACTTCAAAGACCTGCTCTATTGGATTGAAACCGATGCGGATGCGCTCGACTTGATAGTTGCTCTTAACAACGGGTGCACTCTTGACCACTGCATAGAGCGAGGTCAACCTTTGCTGTCCATCAACGATGACCAAATCGGGAGAAAGCTGTTTCCCATCGGTCCCGATAGTCTTGTGCCCCGGCACTGACCCATTCTCCCAGAACAGCAAGTATCCAACTGGATAGCCTTTGTACATGGAATCGAACAAATTACGAACCTTTGCGTTTGTCCAGACAAATGGACGCTGAATGTCTGGAAGTCCTATCTTTCCGAGGGCAATGTCTGAAATCAATCCACTCAGACTATAATTCACTTGCTTAAAAACGGTATCGGCCATTCCATTAACCCTGTTCAGAGAATCTGGCGGGGAGCCCTACATTGGAAATTGGGCCCACTATACAAGGAAGAGTTGTTCGCACTCAAGCAAAAACAAGACCCAGCGAAATTCTCTCAATTCTATCTGGCAATCAATATCTACTTTAGTCAGCGACGCGTTCTCTTGACCACCAATCGTAGGATTCTCGACATGAGCAGGACTTAACGATCTGACGTTTCTAGGCTTCTCCAGAATAGAGGCTTTGCGACAAGCTCGGTCCTTCGACAGGCTCAGGGTGAGGGCGCGGTTGGGGCCAGGTTGCAAGGAGGGAAATCAGCCTTGGGGGTCTACGCGGCGGAGTTGGTAGGCGTTGGATGACATAATTTGGTCGGCTTGGTTTGGGAGGTCTTCGAAGGGGTCGGCGAAGGCGCGGATGAGGCGGCCTGACAATTTTCCGCAGTCGTCGCTGCCCAGGAATACGGCCAGTTGGGCCGCTCGCTCTATTGAAGCCCCCTGCCCCGAGGTGACTTCCACTCCCCGCTGGTACATGGCCATGTCACCGATGGCACGGGCCAAGTCCCGGGTCTCCTCCCACATCCGGGTATGGATGGAGCCGGGGCTGATGGCGTTGACGGTTATCGGCGTTCCGGACAGCTCCAAGGCCAGGTTATCGGTCAGGTTGACGATACCCGTCTTGGCAGCGTCGTAGGCGGTGAGATTCGGCCCGCCGACGCCGGACATGTTGACGATGCGCCCGGCGTTGCGTTCCAACATCGACGGGAGCACCGCCCGGCAACCGTAGTAGGTCCCCATCAGGTGCACGGCGATGGTGCGGTCCCAATCGTCGGGGTCGTTTTCCCAGAGCCGTCCCACGGGACCGATGTTGCCAGCGTTGTTGACCATCACGTCGATGGCCCCAAACCTCTCCAGTGCACTGCTCACGGCGTTCTCCACGTCCTGCCGGCGGCTGACGTCGGCGACCACTTGGTGCACCTCGACTCCGTGGCGGGCGGCCACAAGCTCTGCGGTCTCCTGCAGTTCCGCCCGGGTGCGGGCCGCCAGGGCCAGTTTCGCTCCCTCGGCGGCGTAGGCCAAGGCAATGGCCCGGCCGATGCCGCGACCGCCGCCGGTAATCAGGGCGGTGCGTCCCTGCAGCCTAGGTTGTCCGGCCATGGCTGGTCCTCCTTGTGGGTTTTGCCTTGGTTGAGATGGCGTTGGCGTTCCTGTAAGTTAGTCTATGATAGTTTAGGGTAAACCCGCTCGTGGAGGCCCCGCTGTTGCAGAACACCGAGCCCCGCCGAACTTGGACGGTGGCCGAGGCCAAGGCCCGGCTGCCGGAAATCCTGCGCTTGCCGAAGAAGAAGGGCCGCAGCGCATCGGAACGCGGAAGCCGTTCGTGGTAGCGTCGGAGCGGCTATGGCAAGCCCAATCGCCGGTCCGCAAACCACTAGGCCAGTGGCTGGTGGAAAACATGCCCCGGGGCATAGAGATTGAAATCCCGGAGCGCAGTGAACCGGCGCGGGAGATTCCATTCTCCGACACCACACACCCTTTCTGTTAGCCAAGCGAAGGCTCCGATATACTGGCTCGGCCAATCAAGTTCAATCATAACTTACCAACGGGACGGATCATGCGTGACTACGAAGTGTTCGACTTGGGGGACGTGGTGTTGCAGCGGGGGGCGACGCTGCGGGGCGCCAAGCTGGCTTACAAGACCTACGGGGAGTTGAACCAGCGCCGGGACAACGTGATTGTGTACCCCACATCCTACGGGTCCCAGCACACCCTCAACGAGGCCAGAATCGGCCCCGGCAGAGCGCTGGACCCGGAGAAGTATTTCATCATAGTCCCCAACATGTTCGGCAATGGGCTGTCGTCATCGCCCAGCAACACGCCCATCCCCTACGACCGGGCACGGTTTCCCAACGTGACCCTGTACGACAACGTGATGTGCCAGCACCGGCTGGTGACCGAGGTATTCGGGATTGAGACCATTGCCTTGGTGACCGGCTGGTCCATGGGAGGCCAGCAGACCTACCACTGGGGAAGCCTGTTTCCAGACATGGTGGAGCGGATTCTGCCCATCTGTGGCTCGGCCAAGACCTCCCACCACAACTACGTCTTCCTGGAGGGGGTGAAGGCGGCCCTGACTGCCGACGACGCTTGGGCCGGCGGTTGGTACGACAAGCCGCCAACCAAGGGGCTGCGGGCCTTCGGCCGGGTGTACGCCGGCTGGGCGGTGTCCCAGGCCTTCTACCGGGAGGAGGTGTACCTCAAAATCGGCTACTCCTCCCTGGAGGACTACTTGGTGGCCTTCTGGGAAGCAAGGCGGCTGGGCAGCGACGCCAACGACCTGCTGGCCATGCTGTGGAGCTGGCAGAACGCCGACATCAGCGCCAACGAGCTTTACGGCGGCGACCTGAACAGGGCACTGGGGGCCATCAAGGCGAAGGCTATAGTGATGCCGGGCCGCACCGACCTGTACTTCCCGCCCGAGGACAACGAGCTGGAGGTGGCCCGGATGCCCAACGCCGAGTTCCGCCCCATCGAGTCCATCTGGGGGCACTTGGCCGGGGGTCCCGGGGCGAACGAGGAGGACACCAAGTTCGTGGAGGATGCCATCCGGGAGCTGCTGGCGGCGTGAACTAGATGGGCAGCTTGGGTTCTGCGCCGTCGGGGGTGTCGATCTGGAAGGAGTTGGCGTTGTAGGCCAGCAGGGCGTAGTAGCCCATCAGGGTGGTCAACTCGGTAACTCCCATAGGCCCCAACCGGTCCGCGGCCGCCTGCCAGGTGGCATCCTGCACCCGGTGCTCCCGGAAGAGTTCGGTCACGTAATCCACAACTACCTGTTCATCCGCCGGCAACTGGGGCAGGGGATTGCCATCCCGCAGGTTGTCGACGAACTCGTCACTGATGCCCAACTGCCTGGCCCGGGCAGCGTGGGCGTGCCAGATGTACTGGCAGTCCATGGTGCGGGCCGTCAGGATCATGGTGAGTTCCTGGAGCTTCTTGGACAAAGTTGACTCGTCCCGCAGGTAGTTGACCAAGGAATTGGCCCGGCGGCGCATCTCCGGGCTGTGAATCATCGCCGAGCCGGGGCCGCTGCTGACCACTCCGCCGGTGGCGGCGGTCTCAGCGTCGAAGGCTTCCCGTAGTTCTTCCGGGACTTGGTCTCGAGTGACGGTGGGTGTGCGGGGCATGGTGCACCTCCTTGAATTCTGCTGGATTAAGCACTGAGCGGTGCGCTCAACTACTCAGACCTACCCTTAAAAGCCGTAGGGCGTCCAGGGTTTGTGCTGGACGGTGAACATGCGGTCGGCTCGGTGCAGGGCACCGGGGGTCTGTTCGTCCACCAGGCCGGCTTGGGCCAGGGTGGTGAAGCTGGAAGCGCCCAGGTAGCCTGAGCCCAGGGCGGAGACGTCCAGGGTCAGGTCGGGGAAGGAATCGGAGGGACGGCAGGCTGCTCCTTCGGGAGAGGTCTCCAATTCGAACCGTTTCTGGTTCCAAGGACACACGCCGTCCCGCACTTCCAGCGTCAACCGGCCCGATTCCGCGTAGCCTCGCAGTTCCAGCGCGGCAGCAACGTCCACCAGCCGCAGCCACAGACTGTCACGGACGGACCGTTGCAGGCGGCGGGGGTCCACCAGCATCCAAGGCAAAGGGTCGTCAACTGGACGCCTTTCCGCCTCGGTGACGGTGATGAGGTCCAACTCAAAGCAGAACCTCCACAGGGCGGCTGCCGCCCCCTTGTTCTCCGCCATCAACTCGTTGACGGTAAGGGTATTGCCGCTGGTGCGGTACTTGGCGTAGCCTTCCAGCCGCCCACCGTCTTCATAAGCAACGTAAAACAGGCCGCCTTGGCCGCCCTCCCGGTGGATGGAAGCCCGGGACTCTCTTTCCCACAGGTGGGGGGCTTTCTGGAATACGCCGGGACGCCCTTTGGTGCAGCGGAGGGCAACTTCTGGAAGCACCTGCCCAATCTCCGACGGGCCCACGAAATGGAACCTGCCGTTGCTTTCAAGGGGCTGGCTGTAAACGGTGTACTGGCGCTGGATGGACCATTCCTCCCGAAGAGAGCCGATGCCATAGCCGAACCTGCCGTAGATGCCGCTTTCCGAGGCAAACAGCCCCGCCAAGGCCTCGCCACGCTGGTGAACGTCCTTGAGCTGGTGACACATCATCCTGGTCATGATTCCCTGCCGCCGGTGGGTGGGCTGCACGGCGACGTTGGCGACGCCGGCCACCACTGCCGACCCACCGGGGACCGACATTTCCACCCGGTGGGAGTGGGCGCCCCCCACGATTTCCCCCCGGTCGAACACCGCTATGGAGCGGTCCAAATCAAAATTGGGCCGCAACTCTTCCGGGTCGGCGGCCAACCGATTGCCGTAGGCCCTAGCCTCGGCCCAGACCCACTGGAAGAACTCCTCGGGCCTTACGGTCCTCATTTCAAGCATCGAGTTCCACTCTCCAGAGTAGTCGACGGATTAACGCCGGGACCACCGGCGAAACCCACAGGATTATAGGACATTGGGACTGGCATCAAATCCAGACAAGGCCTGCCCCGGACTTGGAGCCCAAGCGGGACCACCGGACTAGGTTGCCAGCAGCCGCTTTGCGGTTTCCCTGGCCTCATCCACCGTCGTGACAAACTGGTCCTCGGGGACCTGCTTCAGGACGTCAAGGGCCCGGAGGGTGTATGCGGGAGGCCCGGACAGGCCCATGACAATACAATGAGTATCCTCGGCTATTGCGCTGTCTATCATCTGCTCCACAACCAAGGCGGCGCTGTCGTCCACAAAGACCGTGTCGGTGAAGTCCAGAATTACCACCTCGTGGTCCCTGATGTCCATGCTTATGGTGTTAATGAGCTTGTTGGAAGACGCCACGGTGAAGCTGCCCCGCAGGGCCACCAATCCGACCCGGGCGGAGAAATCATCCTCCTCTTCTACTCCTTCATCTACGCCTTCGCCCTCTTCCCTCGGCCGGAGGAAACTCCGGTCCAACAGGGGGACCGAGACAACGCTGTCGAGCTCCAACCGCTCAAACTGGCGGGCGCTGGCCATGCCGGCGGCGATCAGTCCTATGGCCACAGCGGTGACAAGGTCCAGGAATACGGTGAGGGCCATGGTAATGATCATCACCAGCAGGTGCTCGCGCTGGACCCGGTGGATCCGGGTGATGAAGCGCCAGTCGATAATGTCCCAGCCTACTCTTATCAGAATGCCGGCGAGAACGGCATGGGGAATTACTTCCACAAACTGTCCAAGGCCCAGGACCAGGGCCAGCAGAATCCCCGCCCGAATGGCGCCGGAAACCGGAGAGCGTCCACCAGCCCGGATATTGACCACCGTTCCCAAGGTGGCCCCGGCACCGGGGAGACCCTGAATGAGGCCAGCAACCATGTTGCCGATACCCTGCCCCACCAGTTCCCGGTTGGGGTTATGCCGGGTCCGCGTCATAGAATCGGCCACCAAGGAAGTAAGCAGACTGTCTATGGAGCCGAGCAACGCCAGAATCAGCGCCGGTTCAACCGCGCGGACCAATGCGTTGGCGGACAAGTCCGGCACCGAAAGTTCCGGCAGACCGGTGGGCACTTCACCGATCACCGGCACATCGGTCAACCAAAGGACCCCCAACAGGGTGCCGGCGACAAGGGCGGCCAGGGTACCGGGAAGGAACTTCTTGAGAGGACCCAGCCACAACACACCCACGGCAAGGGTGACGACTGCGATGACCACGGCGCTGAAATTTGCAGCGGCTATAGCGTCGGGCAAAAGACCGACGGTTGCCGCCGGTCCGCCGGTTGCAACGGGTGCGCCAAGCAAGGGGAGGATATGGACCAAGATGATGATAACGCCGATGCCCGACATGAACCCGGATATGACCGAGTAGGGCGTAAAGGCGACAAAGCGGCCGATTCGGAGCAAGCCCAAAAGGACTTGTATCAGCCCGGCCATGATGACGACGGTGAACGCCTCGGCGAGGGTCTGGGCGTGGCTGGTGACGATGACCGCCATCGCCACGGACATGGGGCCGGTGGGGCCGGAGATCTGGGAGCGGGTTCCCCCGAACACGGCGGCGAAGAAACCCACTGCAATAGCCCCGTAAAGCCCGGCAAGGGGCCCCAAGCCCGAGGCTACCCCGAAGGCCAAGGCCACCGGGAGACCCACCACACCGGCGGTGACACCGCCAAACACATCGCCGCGTAGGGTCTGTAGATCGTAATTCAGATTGAAACCCACTTATCAGGACCTATGCCCTGGATGCGCCTTGGACAAGTCCTCGACCTCCAGCCTGATTCGGTGCGGCACGCCTGGCAGGAAAACCGGCAACAGCCCCGGATATTGGCTGTACGACGGGTGCGGCCAGCGTATTTTCCTGCCCTCGTTATAGTAATGTCAAAGAGGGAGAAGAGCAAAGGCGGTTGCACCCAGCCAAGACCGGCGGGTGACAGCCCCATAGGGATTTCCAGTCAAAGACCGGGGTGCGCCGGGGGCGTTTGGCCCCATATTGGTTCACTGGGCCTACATTGACTGCCTTCGGGGCTGAGACTGGTATTATTGGCAGACGCGCCGGGGCAGACGCGCCGGAAGCCGCTATTGATTGGGCTACAGGCCGGGCCAACTGACCCGGACCACCCCAGACTACAAAGGAGGATACGCAGGCTTGGAGATTGAAGAGGCCCTTTTTTCGGTCGGGCTGCTCATTGTCACTGCCAAACTCTTGGAGGGCCTGTTCAAGCGGTTTGGCCTGAACTCCATAATTGCTTACGCGACCACCGGAATTATTCTTGGGCCAGTGACGGGGTTGGTGGAGTCGAGCTCCCAGATTGAGATCATCCTGAGCATTGGCATCTTTGTGTTCTTCTTCCTCATTGGTCTAGAGGAGCTGGACATCAGGGGATTCCTGGCTGCAATCCGGGGGCGCCTTTTCCTGGCGTCGGTCCTGTCCGTGGTCATATCCCTGTTGGTCTCGCTATCGGTGACGACGGATGTCTTTTTCGATTTGGGGTTGAATCTTAACTTTACCCAGGCCTTGGGCTTGGCCGGGGTACTGTCGTTGTCCAGCCTGGGAGTAGTCGCCAAGGTGCTGATTGACGAGGGGCGCCTCAAAGAGCCGGTGGGAGTGCAAATTTTCACCGCCGTGATCATCGCCGAGTTGATTGCATTGTTCGTAGTTGGGTTCGCCATAAGTGGTCACTTATATCCAGGGGGACACGGGCACACCCTGGACCCGGTGAACGTATCGTTACTCATAGGCCAGATCCTGGGGTTCGCCATAGTAACGTGGTTCGTTTCAACAAAGGTGCTTCCGCGGGTGATTTTTGCGCTGCATAGATTTTTGCAAGTTCCGCAACTTTCCTTCGGGCTGCTGCTGGGAGGTCTGTTCCTGGTGGTTGTAGGAGCTGAACGCGTGGGGCTTCACGGTTCTCTAGGAGCTTTACTGTTCGGCGCTGCTCTTTCAATGCTGCCGTACCAAGTGCGGCGAGACATCATGCCGGGCATGAGAAGCACCGCGGAGGGATTTTTTGTGCCCTTGTTCTTCGCCTCTGCCGGATTACACCTGACCTTGGACTTTCTGGAACTGCCCCCGGAAACCATACTGGCCCTGTTGCTGGTGCCGCTGGCCGGAAAGTTCGCCGGAGCTTTTATCAGCTCATATATCACCCGGCTGGAGGCTCCCTTGGCCATAGCGGCGGCGCTGATGGCCAAGGGAGTGGCGGAGATTGCACTTCTACTTCTGCTGTTTCATTCGGAAGCCATTGACGAGTCGGTGTTTTCCCTGTTGGTGTTGGCAATGTTCGGTTACATCCTGCTGACGCCGTTCGGCATCACCTTCACGGTGAGGAGGTTGAAGCACGAAGAAGCAGTCCTATCCCAAGGCCAATTGCCACCATCCCTCGACCGTTTTGCTCTGGATGGAATCAGGGTAGGAGACATCCTGGACAATTCCCGGAATTACCCCGAACGATCATTGACGGTCAAGGCCTTCGCAGAAAGCTGGCTGCTCCCGGAGCAGCACGACTACGTGGTTGTCGAACGTGGGGAGTTGGCAGGAATTGTGTCTTTGGGGATGTTGCGCTACCTTCCCCGCAACGAATGGGAGCGCACCAGCCTAGGGAGCGTGCTTCGCCAGACCACACCGTGCGCCTATTCCAGCGAACTGGTGGAGGATGCGCTGCAGCGGATGACGGAGAACTCGCTGACCGTGCTTCCGGTAACTGATACCGAAACCGGCGAGTTCATCGGGTCTATTTCCAGCCATGAAGTCTTGGAGATGATTGTTCTGACCGCCAGCGGGCGCGAAATCTGAAGAGCATCGATCGTCATGTTCCCTGCCCATGTTCCTTGTTTGCCATCGTCCATGGGGACGCTGAGGCGACTGCAGTTCATTTTTTGTCATTCAACGGAGACGGACAGGAAAGGGTGGGCGCGTCCGGCATCAGCGAGGGAATGCAGATGCGGCGGGTACTCTGGCACAAACCTGTTGCAGTTTGTGCCGCCGCAGCGGCGGAGCAGACGGACGGCCGGGCCAGGGTGTCTACTAAGCCGTCGCGAAGAGCAGCAGGCGGGCCGGGCCGAACCAGCCGGCTCGCGGGCAGGGAATCTCCTCCAAAGGAGCGGGCTCCCAGGTGGAGCGCCGAAGGCAGGACAACCAATGGGTTCTGGTATAGTAAAGGACTGAGCCGCCCCGAGAAAAGGACTTCATTCCTCAAAACCCCATGAGGAGCACCGAACCATGGCAGCCCCCTATAAAGCCCCGCCGAACGCTCCATTGCCTTCACCGTTTCCAGAGGGTTGGTACTACGTGGAAAGTCGCCGGGAGGTGTTGAAAGCCAAGCTCATCCAGAAGACCTGGATGGGGGAGAACATCATCGTCTGGTGCGACGAGAATGAGAGTATTTCGGTGTCCGAGGCCTATTGCCCTCACTTGGGTTCCGACTTGGGGCCCGCCGCCGGTGGCCGCGTCTGCGGAGGCCGGATCGTCTGTCCATTCCACGGTTTTGAGTACGATGCAACCGGCCAGTGCGTTGCAACCCCCTACGCCAACCCTCCCAGGACGGCGAGGCTGCAGATGTTCGAAACGCGGGAAATCCTGGGCATGGTTTTCGCGTGGTGGGGGGCCCGAGGGCGAGAGCCGCAATGGAGTCTTCCCTCCGAGACGCCGGACCAGGTGGGATGGAGCGACCTTTATACCAGGACCGTGCGCTTTCCAGGCCATCCGCAAGACACGACGGAGAACTCGGTGGACTTGGCCCATCTTCGCTACGTTCACGGCTACCACAGCGTGAACCGCGTTGGGTCACTGTCGATTGACGGTCACCTACTGGTTAGCCGCTTCGACTTCAGAACAACGCGGAGGGTTGCCAAGGTCGGCAAGATAACTCTTGACATCTCGGCCAACACCAGCATTTTGGGGCTGGGCTACTCCTTTGTGGAAATTAGAGAGCACACCATCGGTATGGACTTGCGTCTTTGGGTACTGGCCACTCCGGTTGACGGGACCCTCATCGACCTTTCTCTGGCGTCTCAGGTGGGAGAGATTCGCAACTCGAAACGGCGGATCGCAAGCTTGAGCTTTCTCCCAGTAAGGTTGCGCGCACCCATGATGAACTGGTTCGTGGCGGGATGGCAAATGGGAGACGTGTTGCAGGACGTGATTATCTGGAGCCGCAAGCGATACCAAAGCCGGCCCCGTCTCAGCCGTTCCGACGGCGAGATAATGCCCTTCAGAGCCTACTGCGCCCAGTTTTATCCCGAACCAAGGGAGGCAGGGAGTCCACCTCCGGTCAAGCCGGGCATTGCCGTGCGATGAGCCTTCAAGCCGGCTGCGGGTATCCGGAGAGGGGTATATTCAGGAACAATTGTGCCGCTGGAAGCACGGTTCGCACCGAAGGGCCCGAAAGAGCCAGGGCGGGGAGCGGACTTGCCAGCTAGGCGAGTTTCATGAAGAATCGCGGGACTGGCGGTAAAGGCGAGAAGAGTTCCAGATACGATGACTTATTCGGGCTCCGCTGGGAGACGGCGGGCTACGAGTTTATCGGCTTTCCAGGTTGGAAGAGTATGCCATGAGTAAGTTCCTTGGTTGGTTAAGCTGGCTGATTACCGTTCGCCCGTATCTTACGCTCTTGGTACTGCTCATCATTACCGTTGTGCTGGCCGCCGGAACAGCGCGGCGGGCGCCGCCGACGGAGGGGGCCGACGTGGCTTTCCTTCCGCCTGGGCATGCCATTGCCGATGCGACTGCTGAAATAGAAGAACTCTTCGAGGATACGGCAGACGTCAGCGTCGTAACGCTGCTCTTTCGCGGAGAGGCGCTAACGCCAGGCGGCCTTTCACAAATGGACAGCCTCATCGACTCAATAGCCGCCGACCCGAAGGTGGGGGAGTTGCTGGCGCCCGGTATTCCCATTGCCGCACCGGCTACTCTGATAGGCGCAGCGCTCAGTGTCGACGGCTTCGAGTCCGTAACCCAGGCCGAAATCGACGGAGCCCGCAACACGCCGGAAATTCAAGGAGCACTGGAGGCGATGACCGGGACCGACGCAGACGGCACGCCGGTCGCAATTGCCAATATCAGGCTGACGGATACGGGTGACGAGAAAATCAGGGACGCCGAGCACAGGATCAACGAGCTGGCGTCCGGGGACGAGGGAGAGTTACGAGTAAGCAGCCTATCCCCTGTAATAGTGGAGGATGAATACAAGAAGGCCACTGAAGAGGGAATGGCGCCGCTGATAGGCTTGGCCCTGCTGCTGATAGCGGTGCTTCTACTGCTGTTTACCAGGACCATCTCGGATACGCTGCTAACGCTGGCAGGGCTTGTCATATCTCTGGTGTGGATTGTCGGGGCGGAGGGCTGGCTTGGGCCGAACGCGCTGGGCCTGATCGGCCCTCCCAGCTCCCTCACCGCGATGGTGCCTGTAATCATCATCAGCCTTACGGTGGACTATGCGATCCAGACGGTCTCCCACTACCGAGAGCAGCGCGCGCAAGGGGAGCCGGTGGCCAGGGCAGTCAGGATAGGTCTACAAAACGTCACGGTCCCGCTGACGCTGGCCGCCGTCACGACGATCGTCAGCCTGTTGGCGACACTGTTCTCGCCAATCGGTGTGATTGGAGACTTCGGCATTGTCGCCGGGCTGGGCGTGGGCATGAGCCTGATAGTAATGTTGACGCTGATTCCGTCCGGGCGGACGATCATCGACCGCCGCCGTGAGGCACGGGGCACTCTACCACCCGCCCGCCCAATTTCTAATGCATTGCCAGGCATTCCCAAGACGGCAGAACTGCTTGGGAGATGGGTAACGCGCCGGCCGGCGCCCTACTTGATCGTAGTGATCCTGATAACTATTGGGCTCGGGTTTGCTGCGACGGGGCTAAAGTCCGAATTCAGCATCAAAGACATCCTGCCGCGAGGCGGAAACGTGTTGCAGGATATGAACACGCTGGAGACCGCCGTGGGCGGCTCCACGGAGAACGCCAGCCTGCTGATCAAGGCGGAGGTCACAGAAAGCCGGACGCTTTTGAATGTCCACGACCTCACAGCAGGCTTCGGCGACGAACAGCGCCGTCCGCCGGCGGCGGCGGGACCGGTCCAAGGATCGTATGAAGCCTTGGTTCAGGACTGGACCAACGACAGCGGGGAACCTGGTGACAAGTACGACTCGGAGCTGGCAATGATCTTCCGGGAGGCCTCTCCGGGCGTGGAGTTGGACCAGGAGCTGATGCAGGAGTTCGTTGACAAGCTCATAGAGAAAGAACCCAGCTTGACGCGCTTCCTGATAAACAATCCGGAAGGCATCGACACGATGTTGCTCCACTTCCCAACGTTCTTGGACAATCCGGAGCAGACGAGGATGCTCCAAGAGGACATCGAGGGGCTATGGTTTGGCGACGACAGCGCGGTCACGGCGGTGTCGGAGAGCATCACCTCGGTGGCGGTCACGGACCAGATTACAGACGGTCAGACGGAGGCCATCAGCACCACTATTGCCGTGGCACTGGGCATTCTGGCCATATTCTTCTGGGTTACGCTGCGCCAGCCGGCGTTGGGAGTCGTTGCAGTGGGGCCAATCGTGCTCGTGCTTGTAAGTGTTCTGGGGACGATGGCGCTGCTGGGAATTCCATACACACTGGTCACATCGATCATCACAGCACTATCGATCGGCATAGGGGTGGACTACACCATCCACGTGATTCACCGCTACCGGGAGGAGTTCACCCGCCTGCGCGATCCGGAGAAAGCGGCAATCCAGACCTTGGCGACCACCGGTTCGGCGCTGTTGGGGTCGGCGCTGACGACAGCGTTCGGATTTGGAGTGCTGATAGCTTCGCCGCTGCTTGCGTCTCAGCAGTTCGGCATCACAGCGACAATCACCATCGTCTATTCACTGATTGTGTCCACCCTGGTTGTGCTTCCCGCCATGGTAGTTTGGGGAGCGTACCAGAACATGCGGCTGCGCTCCATGGTGGAGCGCATGTGGGAAGACTTGGACGTGGCGATTGAAGACGTGCACCGGCGCCACGAAGAAGGCCCGAGCGCGTCGTAGGTGGAAAGACGCTGGGGAACGGCGGACTAGCCCGGCAGCTCACGCCTCTGCTCGGCGATGAGGAACTTCAGCTTTCTGCTCGGCTTCATCGATGGGAGGGGGTTGAACCGGAGCTTGAAGTTCGCTGGCGACACCTGGAGCGTGAAGTAGTGCGCAACCATAAGCACGTTCACCGCCAGCTGCAGCTCCACCCACCGGGTGCCGAGACATCTGTGCGTGCCCAGCCCGTACGGCGCGAACCCCGGACTGATGTGCTCATTGCGCGGAGCAAGGTAGCGGTCGATGTCGAACGTGTAGGGGTCGGGGAAGACATCTTCCATGTAATGCGTGGCAGTCTGGGCGATTACGACCTTCGATCCCACCGGTAGCTCGTAGTTCTCCACCACGCACGAATTCATCACGTGCCGCATGGACATGGGAACGATGGGGTACATGCGAAGACACTCCATCAGGAAGCGGTGCGTGACGTCGATAGTGGACGGGGTGAAGTTCTCGGCATCCGGGTCGCCGTTGCCGAACAGGGCGTCGGCTTCAGCCTGGATTTTGGCGTAGATCTCCGGCTGCGACGCCATGGCGTACAGGGCGAAGCTATAGGCGTCGCCAAGGTATGCACTGGCTACCAACGCCACGGTAAAAGCGAATGGCAGGTTCGATTCGGGTACAAACTGCGGATCGCTCGCGTGCAGGCTTAAATAATCGTCCACCAGGTTTCGGTGCGCTCCGGCACGCTGGGCGGGGGTGTGAACGCTCTGGACTCGTTCGAGCAGAGTTTCTATGATCTTTGCGCGGCGTCTCATGCCGGGGGTCTTCAGCATGAACTTGGGCAGTATTTTCATGATGTGGACGCTGAGGGCCCGTTCCTTGAACTTCAACAGGTCGTCGATGATGTCCTGAGATTCAACGCCGATCATAAGGGGTGAGATTTGCGCGTTTATCATTAGCCGGCTCATGCGCGTCGCAGAGTAGGAGTCCCCTACCTTCCACTCCGCCATATGCTTTCGCGCACGATCGTAGAGATCGTCCATCTGCCCCGCCAGCCTGTTGCGGGAATAGGCCGCCGACAGGGACTTGCGCAGCCGGAAATGATCGGCGCCGTCCAGGGAAGGCAGCACTCCGGCTGCGCCGTACACTTTTTCGAACTCCGCAAAATAGTCCCTGGCTCTCAGGTGCATGCGCCCGCGGCGATTGACCCAGTGATTAGTACCGGGGCCGGCGAGGAAGATCACGGGCTTGGAAAAGGGAGGGCGGACCTGAAACACTGGGCCGTACTCCTCGGCAAGGTCCGCGAAGAGCGCGGGAACGTTGCCTTTGCGGAGCTGGGGATTGAGCAGCATCTTGCGCAGGGAAACCGTCGGTATCTTCCTGGTCAGGACGGAACGTCTAAGCAGCGGGCCTGCCAGGTTCTGGGAGACGGCAGCGGCGATGGACCGGCCAATCAAGTCCATCCCACAAATGAATTCGATGCGGGCCTCCATTTCCTCGTCCAACTGGAAGATGAAGCGAAAGACGTCGCAAGTGTTAATAAGGCAGATAATGATGACGTCTCTTGGATCAGGAATCTCGTTGTTGAAAATCACCTTACTGATACGAGTTTTGACGAACTGGACCGCAGTGCCGTCCTGGGAACTATCGAACAACTCCGATTGCCAGGCAGTGGGAGCGAGCGTCCAGAAGTCCCCGTCGTGATGTTCTAGGATTTTCAGGTCAACCAAGCGGTCCAAGGTCAGGTCAATAATCGATTCCGCGTGGTGAGCGAGCCTTTCGATCCAGTACTGGGTGTTCCGCTGGACCGGTTCAGCAGCGATTTCAGCCAGGATGGGGTCCAGGGCAGGGTCACCCGTTGGGGTCCTATCCACAAGGAACAGGGACTGCATATCAGTATCTATGCGGGACCTGAGGGAGAGTTCAGCGAGAGCGGCGCCTGCGACGGCGCAGTTCAGGTCCCATCCGGGCACTTGGTGAAAGTACCCGTTCTCTTCGTTGAGTAGCATCAGGACGAGTTCTTCCGGCAAACTCAGTGGATTGGCCGCCACAGTGCTGGTTGAAAGACTCATAACGCCCCGACTGCAAAACGAGTAAATACACTATAAACCATTTAATTTGCCGTTAAAAAGGGCAGGGTGCCTATCGAATCCAGAAGAAGGCCCCTAGATTAAAGGGAAGACACAGAACTCTTCCAGAAAAGGCAGGGGGGTCTCTAAGGAGCGGAGCGGTCGTCTCTCGATGGTATCACGCTGGACGTGTAATGGGGCCGTGATCTAGGGACGACAGCGATTTAAGCCATTGGTCTGACAGCCCTCATGATGGTGGCGCACAACCATATCGCAGCGGAGCTTCACGGAATAGCCAACCTGTACCGCACTTCCACGATGGTTAGGATGGTCAACGCTACCGTGGGCGTGTTCAATGGGAGGCTTGCAGAAACGTGGGGAGGCGTGCAGAAACCTGTTCCAAGCTTAGAGTCAACCGCCAGCCATAGCCCCCACGATAAGGAACGGCTCGATGCCCGCTGCGACCTCATCAGGCAAGGCGGCGTCTGGGGATTTAAGAGACCAGTCTTCTCCACAGGCAAAGAACCGCACCATCGGCCGGCGCTGGTGCATAACGTGGTCCCTGATTGTCCCCCGCAGCATGGGATAGCAGGCTTCCAGGGCGTCTAGAACAGACCGTTGCGTGACACGGCCTTCAACTTCCAGAACCACCTCATAGTCAAGGCGGGCCAGCCGGCGCAGATGGCTTGGTAGAACAACTCGAATCATGGAAGGGTTTGGGCTTCGACGGACAGCACCGCCGGAAAATCCCGGACGATGGCAGTCCAGCTATCTCCACCATCAGCCGATGCATATACCTGGCCTCCGGTGGTGCCGAAGTACACTCCGCACGGGTCCAGGCTATCCACGCTTGTGGCGTCCCTCACAACGTTGATGTAGCAGTCCTTCTGGGGCAGACCCTTCGTCAGGGCTTCCCATTCATGTCCCCCGCTGCGGCTGCGGTACACTCTCAGCTTCCCCTCCGGCGGGTAGTGTTCAGCATCACTCTTGATGGGAACGACGAAAACGGTCTCAGGTTCGTGGGAGTGCACCTCAATAGGGAAGCCAAAATCGCTGGGCAGATTGCCGCTAATCTCGTACCACGACTCGCCAGCATCGTCGCTCCGGGCGACATCCCAGTGTTTCTGCATGAACAGTACGTTAGGGCGTGATGGGTGCATGGCGATGCGATGCACGCAGTGGCCCACCTCGGCGGTGGGGTCGGGAATGTACAGAGAGTGGAGTCCCTTGGTAATTGACTGCCATGTCATCCCGCTATCATCACTGCGGAAGGTGCCAGCAGCTGAGATGGCGACGTACATGCGACCGGCGTCGGTAGGGTCCAGAAGGATTGTGTGCAGGCACAGACCACCGGCACCCGGCGCCCAGTCAGGTCCAGTTCTATGACCCCGCAGCCCAGCAAGCTCTTGCCAGCTCCTGCCGCCGTCGACCGAGCGGAACAAGGCTGCATCTTCGACTCCGGCGTACAAGGTGTCGGGGTCGGCCAGCGATGGCTCAAGATGCCAGACGCGCTTGAACTCCCATGGGTGTTGGGTGCCGTCGTACCACATATGGGTAGTGAGGGGTTTGCCCGTGCCAGATGATGTGTCGTAGACGAACTTGTTGCTTTCGCCCACGGGCATGCCGTCGGGGGATACAGTCGGAGCACCGCCGGGGCTTCCAGGTTGGTACCATGTCTTGCCGCCATCATCGGAACGCTGAATGATTTGTCCGAACCAGTCGGTAGTCTGCGATGCGTAGAGGCGGTCCAACTCGGTCGGCGACCCCTTCATGTGATAGATTTCCCAGCCGGCAAAATGAGGGCCATCGACCTTCCAAATCTTACGGGCCCCGTCGGACGTGAGAATGAACGCACCCTTACGGGTGCCGACCAGCAGTCGTACTCTGCTCATGCCGCACTCCTTCCTATGGATCACAAATACAGAGTCATAGCACCAACCTGAATCGCGTCGTAAGAGTTCTTGAATTTGTGCAGGCTGGTGGGCCTATTTTGACGATAGACAGAACTGTCTTTGAACTGTGGCTGGGAAGGTTGTAAATCTGTGGTGGACGGTAGGCAGCACCACTGAAGTCGCTACCTTGTCGGAATT
>DAOULB010000044.1:0-15210 GCA_034420695.1 Dehalococcoidia bacterium | reverse complement strand
CTCACCGCCACCGGTCCCCTGCTGGTCACTAGGCTCCGCCCAAGGGAAGTCCTGTTGATGAACGGCTTGAACACCGCGGTTCTTAGTTCCGGCATCGCTTTGTCCGTAGGTGGAATGGCTTCGTTGGCTGAGTCAATCGGTTGGGAGGCCGCCCTCAGTGCCTACGGTGCCTTGGGGGTCGCCGGAACGGCTGCCTGGCTGCTGGCGGGGCAGGGGGCTGTCGAATTCTCGTCCACCGAGAGAATCTCAATTCGTGGGGCGCCGTCCGTACTGCTCCGCAGACCCATCCTCCTGCTGTTGGCGGCCGACGCCGGAGTTCTGGTACAGTACACGGCTCTATCCGCCTGGCTTCCCACCTTCTACTCGGAATCCCGGGGAATGACCCTTTCCCAAGCCGGCTTGGCCACCGGGATACTGCCCTTTGCCGGGATCTTCGGTGTGCTGCTGGGTGGGATTCTGCCTCTGGTAATGCGGTCCCCTCGCCTCTTTCTGTTGGTACCAGGGGTCATGGTCATTCTGGGCGGACTGGGTTCATTCGTCATGGATGACCTGACCGTCACCTATGCCGGCCTAGTCCTGTTGGGCCTTGGCTCCTGGTTATATGTGCCTACTTTGCTTTCCCTGTCCATGGACTTGGTGGACCGTGTTCCGGCCAGGATAGCCATCGTTTGGGGGTCCTTGATAACCTTCTCCGGGTTCTCCATGTTTGTATCCCCCATTTTCGTCGGCTATTTGTACGACCGCTACGATTCTTATCTGCCGGGGTTCATATTGGCTTCCGTTGCCTCATGGACCCTGTTTGCCTCCGGTCTTTTTATTTCACCCTCCCCTTTGGCCCGGAACGGCCTTGCCAAAGGGGAAAATCTGCTATAATGGCGCAGGTGTAAGTTGAGTTCTCCGTTCGTGGTTTCGTTTGAATAACCTCAACATCGGATGACCTAGACTGAACCAAACACAACCTTATGGAGGTCATCCTGATGGCTCTGGCAGACAAGAATCTCATGTGCTCGGACTGTGGAGCACAGTTCGTATTTACCGTGGGAGAGCAGGAATTCTTTGCTTCTCGCGGCTATACGAATGAGCCCAAGCGGTGCCCGGAATGCCGGGGCGCCCGCCGCAACCAGCAGCGGGGCGACGGTTGGGCTGCCCGTGAAATGCACCCGGCCGTATGCGCCCAGTGCGGTGCCGACACCATGGTCCCCTTCCGCCCCCGCGGCGACCGCCCTGTCTACTGCAGCGACTGCTTCAGCGCAATGCGCCGCTAGACTGCAAAATGAGCAGAGGCCGCTGAATCAGCGGCCTCTTCACTTACTCTATATCCGCGCCGGACTTGTCCCACGGGCCAAGCCGTGAAGGCATTGTTGGCGTCGTTACCTGTCACCCAACCGCCGGGACCGGTACGCCGGGCACCTTCATCTGCAATCGCCCCAAGCTGTACCGGGTAGTAAAGTACAACGTCCTCCAGTCGCCCCCGCCCCAAGCCAAGTTAGTAGTGATTGGCGCGCCGTGAACTATCGTGCCCAAGTGATGGCCCGCCGGATCGATTATCCAAATGCCTCCCGATCCCCCGCAGTAAACATTTCCCTCACTATCCACCTTGATGCCGTCGGGCACTCCCGGCCTTTCCCCGCTGACTTCGCAGAACACTCTGTCCGAACCCAAGGCCAAGGCCCCATTGGGCATTACGTCCAATGCCCTGATGTGCCTCCGCCTCGAATCGTTGATGTAGAGCACCTTTTCGTCATTGGAAAACGCTAACCCGTTGGGGAATACGAAGTCCCGCACCAACAGGGTAAGCGTCCCCAAGTCGGGTGACACCCGGTAAACCCCGCAGAAGTCCAGCTGGTAGCCGGGAGCCGGCGCGCTGGGGTCGGTGAAATAGATGCTCCCGTCCGACTTCACCACCACGTCGTTGGGCCAGTTCAAGCGTTTTCCCTGGTAACTGCCCGCCACCACCGTGGGACTCCCGTCGTGCTCGTAACGGCACACCCTGCCCACCCTTTCGCAGACCACCAAGCGCCCCTGAGGGTCCCGTGTCATTCCGTTGCCGTGGTTCGTAGGCTGTTTGAACACCGTGGGCCCCTCATTCGGGGTCCACTTGATGCGCCGGTCGTTCCCAATGTCGCTGAACAGCAGGTAGCCCCCCTCCTGCCACCACAGGGGGGCCTCGGCCGGCCCGTTGTCGTTTCCAAAGCCGGCGGCTAGTTCCTCCACCGGTTGGTCCACCGAAACGATATGCTCAAGTGCTGGCGATAGTTGCTCTATTGGCATCTTGGCCTCCCTGAATGGCCTCTGGCCCGTCTCTTCGGAACTGCCGGTCTCATGTCAGTTGCCGTCTCATTGCAGTCAATCGATTACTCGTCGGCGGGAAGGAATGCATTGGGCACTACAACGCTGCCGGTGCCCGCCCCGGTAGTATTGCCATTCTGGTTCACCACGGTGATTTCCGCCGAAACCCTGCTTCCGTTGGCTTCCCGGGAAACCCCGGTGATCCTCCCTTGGAAGGTAATGGTGTCGCCGGGCCGCACCGGGCGTAGAAATCTCAGGTCGACGCTTCCGGTGCGGTTGAACACGTCCGCTCCAAAGTAGCGGCGCAGCATCTCGATGGCAAACGTGAGCGACATCCGGCCCGACGCCACGGTTCCTTCGGTCCCCAGGGTCTCCCTGGCCGTATCCTGGTCGGTGAATTGCGATGGGCCCGTCTCCCCGGCGCTCCCTTCGAAGAGGTTTATGGCTTCCTGGGTCATGGACTTGGTCAGGGGAGGAATCTCGTCGTCAACCTCGTAATTCCTTGTTACCCTCCCCATTTCTTGCCCACCTCCGAGGGCTGCTTCAGCTCGTGGGTGATTACCCTGTCTATCAACCGGCCCTCTTCGTCAACCGAAATGGCCTCGGTCACAATATAGTTCTTACCCCGTCGCAAGTACTTGTCCGCTATCCAGGCTGTGACCGTCAGCTTGCTGCCGGCCTTAGGCGGGCTGTAGCAGTAGAAGGCGCCCCGTGCGTTGACCGAGCCATTGTCCCGGTACTTGGCGTTGTATTGCTTCACGTCCACCTTGTGGGAAATCGTCGGGAAGCTGGCCTCCGGGTCCATGACCCCCTTGCGGAAAGTGTCTATCATTTCCTGTGTCAATACGTAATCATACTTCTCGAAGGTCTCACCCACTTCCAGGGCGTCCCAGTCCAACAGTGTCTTGTCGTTGCCGTCTGCCATGATGAATTCACCCTCTTCGTGCCAAGAATTGAAGCCCGGCCGCGGGATTCCTGGTCGGCCAAGCCCCATTATACCCGGCCTTCCAGGTCTTGACCTGTTCTCTAATCGGCCCACTCCTCCGGCCTCACGCCCATTCCGGTGAACCCTAGTTCACTGCAAAAGGCTTCGAATTCATCCCTGGGCACACCTTGCCAGCGCAACTGCTCCACCTGCTCCGGCAGGTCCACGTCCAACCGCAGAGTAGCGAGCTTCCGGTACAGCAGCGCCTCTTCCCAGTACTCGGCAAGGTTGGCCGCCACGCCCTCGGCGCCCCGCACCTTCACCTCCCAGGACGCCGATTCCCTGGGAATCGATTCAATGTGCCCGTACCGCTTCAGCACCACCGCTGCTGTCTTGGCTCCCCACTTGGGTACCCCGGGAATTCCGTCAGCAGCATCCCCCACCAAGCCCAAGTAGTCGGGAATCGACTCCGGATACACGCCGAACTTTTCCAGCACGCCCTCCTCGTCCAGCACCTTGTTGTTCCGCCGGTCCAAGCACACTACCCGCTGCCCCCGAACCACCTGCGCCAAGTCCTTGTCGGGGGAGCAAATCACCACCTGCTCCACCGCCGGGTTCTTCTCGTAGAGCACCGCTGCAGCGGCTATGGCGTCGTCGGCCTCGAACTCCACCATTGGCCAGGACTGGACTCCCAACGCCGAGACCGCCCTTTCCGCCAGTGGGAACTGGGACAGCAGTTCCTCCGCCACTCCGTCGCCGGTCTTGTAGCCTGGGAACAACCGGTTTCTGAAAGACTCGATGACCTGGTCGAAGGCGCAGGCCAAGTGAGTCACGTCCTCCTGCCTCAGCAGGGCCAATAGCGTTCGCACCAGTCCCCTCACCGCCCCCACCTCTTGCCCGCTGGAGTTGACGAAGGAAGGCAGGGCAAAGTGGGCCCGGAACAGTTCGTAGGTGCCATCAACCAAGTGCACTTTCATGTCATTCAACCCTTCGGCCCCGTGCGCCAACCTTGGGCCATTGTCCAAGGGAGAATACCACTTCTGTCAGCGTTGCAGCATAGAGCTCCCATGACCTATGGCTGCGCCACCAGCCACCATTGGCTGCTATTCTGCTGCCATTGCATTGTAATAGCCAAAGCTGGTGATTCGTGGACATGAAAACAAGGAATCTCCTGATTGAATAGTCTCTAACGCCGGTGCTAAACTGCAGACCTGCGGAGATGGTTTAGGATTTGGACCATCTCTTGAGCCCGTACTTGGTCCAAAGCCACGCATCACCCGTCAACAATTAGGAGCCCTGATGGTCGTTACTAAGAGTGAGTCCCCTGAGGCTTCTCAAACCACCCAGGATAATCTCCCTCACACCGAAAGCGGCTCCCATACTCCTGCCAAAGTGATTCCCCTGGCTCCCGATTTCGGCCGCTCCGCCCGGGTGGTCGGCGAATGGAATTCCGTCCCCGCCAGCGAGTCACCACACGAGAAGAACAAGCGCGGTGAGCTGGGCAAGCCCCTGTTTAACTGGTACTTCAACCGCACCAGCGTCGATGCCCTGTCCCGTATCGCTTTCCCTCAGTCGTCCGCCGACCGGCGCAACACCTTGCAGCACCACATCGCCCGTGCGGCCCGCAGCAAGACCAACCCCGAGAAGCCCTTGGGGTCAGACCCCAAGGCGTTGAGCCGCCACATCAAGCAGGTCGCCAAGCACTTCGGCGCCGGAGTCGTCGGCATAGCTGCGGTGCACCCGTCCATGCTCTACGCCGGCAACGAGTTTTTCGATGACGGCAGCGCCTCCGGCGGCCGCGGCGACGGCTCCCAGGACAGCCCCGCTGAAACCGCTGCCAAATACCCCTACGCCATCTGCATCTCCACGGTCTGGGACTACCAGATGACCCAAGCCCACCGGCACCATATTGGCGACCACGCCTACCACTTCAGCCAAGCCTACATGGCCTTGATTTACGCCAATCTTGTCTCCTACATCCGTGAACTGGGCTACGAGGCTGTCCAGAATAAGGCCCAGCCCATGCCCGTGGCGCTGGCCTCCGGCATGGGTGAACTTGGCCGAAACGGCATGGTCATAACAGAGAAATACGGTGCCAGGATTCACTTGGGCGACCCCATCCTGACCAACATGCCCCTGGCGCCGGACAAACCCATAGACATCGGCGTCAGCGACTTTTGCAAGGTGTGTAAGAAGTGCGCCAACACCTGTCCCACCAACAGCATCAGTGTCGAGGACGAAAAGGTGGTCCACAACGGCGTGGAAAAGTACAAGATTAACTGGGAGCAGTGCTACCGGTTGCGCGCCCACGTGATGGAGTTCTGGGAAATCTGCCTCACCTGCGTCACCGTCTGCCCTTACACCAAGCCCAGGGTCTGGTGGCACGACTTGGCGGTGCAAACCCTGAAGAGGACCCCCAAGAACCTGCGGTTCCTGACCGTCCGGGGCCTGAAATGGCTCGACGACACTTTCTGGGGCACTGTGCCCCGGAAACGCGTCAAATGGGTCGGCTACGACACTGGGATAGTTCCCGTCAAGAAGAAAAAGGGCGAGGCTAACGGCGCTTCCCCTTCCCACGGCGTGCACGGAGAGGAGCCGGACCCCAACGAGAAAGTCGGCTACTACTATCCCCTTAAGGAAAACACCCGCCGGTTCGAAATCATGAAGGAGCGCGAGGCCAAGGCCAATCGCTCCAAATAAAGACCCCGGCCTGGGTCAACCCCCAAGCCAACATCCAACGCTCATGCCGGAAATAGCCCTCCGGCGCCGGACCCGGTCCAAAGCTCCGGTTTGGCATCTATGAGAAACAGCTTGCTATCACGCCTGTTTGGCTTCAGAAAGCGCGACCCCATGTGGGAACACTTTATCCACACGGTTCCTGCCGACCCCAACGGCAACTTGGTTCCTGCGCTGACCCAAGCATCCGAGGGAAGAGTCTTCCCCGTCAAGGATAATGACCCCGACCCTGGGGTGATGGCCCGCAAGATTAAGGACCTGGCCCTCTGGTGGGGCGCCGACCTGGTAGGCATCGCCTCATTGACTCCGGGCCAGGCTAGCCTGGAAACCACCCCTGCTCCCCCGGACGACGCTTCCACACAGTCCGGAAACGCCGAGTCCCCCCGGTACCGCTACGCCGTCGTGTTCGTGCTCTTCTCCGACCACAACCCCAAGGAGGCCCAAGGAATCGGCGGCCAGTACGTGCTGCAACGGGGCGCAGTAGTGGTGCAGCACATGGGCGCCTACATCCGCGAGATAGGATTCCAGGCCACCAAGAGCACTCTGGACCCTCTTGCCCTGGCCGAAGCCGCCGGGCTGGGCAAACTGGAACGCCGCGGTGAACTGAAGGTCCGCGGCCGGCGACAACATGCCCACGTGCCCCACGCAGTCGTCACCGACCTCCCCTTGGCGGCGGACGTAGAATCCCCGGATTCCCTGAGAAAGTAGCAGGAACCATGACCTCCCAATTCTCAACTTACGTCATCACCGAACCCTGTGTCGGAGTGAAAGACGCGACCTGCCTGGAAGTCTGCCCCGTCGACTGCATCGCCACCACCGACGACGACGACCAGTATTTCATCGACCCCGAGGTTTGCATCGCCTGTGAACAGTGCAAGCTGGTCTGCCCAGTGGAGGCCATCTTCCTGGACATAGAGGTGCCCAAGCAGTTCCAGTCCTACGTCACCAAGAACGCCGATTTCTACCGCAGGACCAAGGGAGAGCCTATGCCCGTGCCAACCGACAGGGCCCTTAACATGATTAAGGCGGGACACGAAAAAGCACTGGAGCTCGACATTGCTGTAAGCGTGGCCGTTGTGGACGAGGGAGGCCGCCTCATTGCCTTCGGCCGCATGGACCGCGCCAGGCCCATGAGCGTCGACATCGCCATCAGCAAAGCCTACACCGCCGCCACCTTCCAGGTCCCCACCAGCCAGTTGGCCGCAACCGCATCCGAAAGCTGGTTCCAGAGCCTGATAGTGTCGACCCAGGGCAAGGTGATTGCCGTAGCCGGCGGAATTCCGGTGCTGGACGCCCCAAACGTGATCGGCGCCGCCGGGGTAAGCGGCGGCACCGAAGACCAAGACCAGGAATGCGCTCGTGCCGCGGTAGCTGCCTATTGAATTCCCGGAGCCCCGACGCATTCAGACCGGAAACGTTGACCAAATGCCGGTGGTACGGAATGAACTATGCGTGAGATACTTGGGCTCGGTTGCACCCACGCCACCATGGTTTGGAATCCGCCGGAAGAGTCGCCCGCCATGACAAAGGGCATCTCTCCCAGACCCGGAAATTGGCTTTTTCTGAAGGAAACCTTGCAAATTGTGACGCCGCTGCACGCTGAACTCGGATAGTGAACGGACGGGAATATCTTCGGCGCGCCAGGCGTTATGCCCGCAGAAATAGATTGGACTTCAGCTTTGATCCCTCCCGGGGAAAGGGGAGTCATGGGGAAGTGACTGTAGGTGGACGGCGCACCTTTGTTCAGTACGGTGAGATTGGTGCGGGCACGCTGGCTGACATGCAGCGAAGACTCGGAATCGACAAGAGTGAGTTCTAAAACATGAAATACGCCTTCCCGTGCGAAATAGCCCGGGACTTGCAAGAGGAAAGGGAAACGGGAAGAGAAGCTTACATTATCACGTTCCCGGACGTTCCAGAGGCTATAACCTGCGGCTGGAGTTGGAATGAAGCCCTGGATATGGCCCAGGACGTATTGGACGTGTCCCTGGGGTTTCGCGTACAGCGCGATGAGGACATCCCCAAGCCGGGCCTCTTGAAAGAGGGCCAAGTGTTGATTGAACTTCCCATCATCACGGCGGCGAAACTTGCTCTTTATGCTTCTATGCGGCGGCAGGGCATTTCAAGAGCCGAACTGGCCGCCCGGTTGCAGACCAGCGAGGAGGCCGCCCGCAGGGTGGTCGACCCAAAGTACCGCTCACACATCAGCCACATCGAAAAAGCCCTCCGCTCCGTCGGCCATTCCTTAGTAGTTGAGGACAAAGCAGGCGTTTAGGCCAAAACGTGCCGGAGCAATGCTTTCCCCGCTTTCTGACGAAGCCGCCAGCGGGTAGGAAGCGTTTCGTCCCTTTACCCCGCCGCAGACTTCACGTACCGGGGCATCACCTCGCTGGTAAAAAGCTCGATGGAGCGCATCGCCTGCTCGTGGGTCAGGTCTCCCCACTGGAAGGAACACACAAAGTAGTTAGCCCCCGACTCCACGTACTCGTCCAAGTACTCGCACATCCCCTCCGGCGTAGCGGCTACTATCTTGCTGTCTAGCCCTCCGGGGTTGCTGCGTTCCCGGTTGGCCTCCCGAATGTGGCCTGGCGTCTCCGGGTCTCGCCGCACCTCCCGTGAAGGGGCGGAGCTGGGCCGCATGTTTGGCCCCAGGAACTGGGTCAATCCCCGCTTCTCCGCCTCCAGCCGCCGCGGCGACCCCAAGTTCCAGCGGTACGCCTCCCAAGCCGGCGCGGCATCTCTCTTGGCCTCCTCCTCGGTCTCGGCCAGCAAGATGTGCATGATCAACCCTATCTTCGGCTCAGCGCCTTGGGGTGTCCGCAGCGGCAGCCCGTGGTACTCCTCCCACAGCTCCCGGTACTTCTTCACGTACGGGCCGAACTCCCACATCGGCACGTCCAGCAGGGCGTTCATCCCGTAGGCCGCCGATGTCTCGATGTTCCGCATGTACCACAGCGGAGGATGCGGGGACTGCTTGGGGCCAAGCCGCATAGGCAAGGTATCGAAGTCATAGAACTCCCCGTGGTAGGTCAGTTCCTCCCGGCTGAGTCCCTCCCGCATTATCGCCAGCGTTTCCAGGAACCGGGCGTAGTTCACCTCCACGTCCGAGTCCTGCCCCCAGAAATAGGCCTCAAGCACGCCGCCCCGTCCCACGCCTATCTCCATCCGGCCGCCGCTCAGGTTGTCCAGCATGCTGATTTCTTCGATCAACCTGATAGGGTGGTGCAGGGGCAGCACGTACACGCAAGGCCCAAAGCGAAGCTGCTCCGTGTTCTGCGATACCGCCGCCAAGAACACGTTCTGGGAAGGCGCCAAGCTGTGCACCGCCGGAGTGTGGTGCTCCGCCAAGTGGTAACCGTAGAACCCTGTCCGGTCCAGCTCTCGGACCTGCACCATCCTCTCGGTGTAAATCTGCTCCAAGCCTAGCCCCGGCACCGGTTCGATGTGGTCAAAAACCCCGAACTGCAGCGTCATCGCCTTCCTCTTTGGAAAAAGGAATCTGAGGCTTGCCTGTAGCAAGCCTGGTGAAATCCCCCGCCTCGGGCGGAGGTGCCAACCCCGGCAGGCTGCTGGCCCGTCAGGCAGCTAAGAAGTGTGACAACAACGTGGGCCAAAAGGTGTGGCTACAGGGTGGGAAGGTATCGGGAAATCTCGTAGTCGGTCACCGTGGACCGGTACTCCTCCCACTCAATCTTCTTGTTCTCGAGAAAACTGTTGAAGATGTGCTCGCCCAGGGCCTCCCGCAGCAACTCGCTGTCCTCCGCCAGGCTGATGGCCTCCCCCAAGCTGGTCGGCAGGGTCTTGATCCCCAGGGCTTGCCGTTGCTGCAGGGGCATCTCCGCCACATTTACCGAAGCCGGGGGCTGCTCCGGATAGTCTTCCTCTATTCCCTTCATCCCGGCTGCCAGCATCACGCTGAAGGCCAAGTAGGGGTTGCAGGCCGGGTCCGGCGCTCGGTATTCCACCCGCACCGAGCTCTCGTACCCCTGCTTGTAGGCAGGCACCCGCACCAAGTCCGAGCGGTTGACGTGTGCCCAGGAAACGTACACCGGCGCCTCGTATCCTGGCACCAGCCTCTTGTACGAGTTAATCCACTGGTTGGTGACCAGCGTGATTTCCTGGGCATGGTGAAGCAGGCCCGATATGAACCGCTTGCCCACCTCGGAAAGGTAGTATTCGTCGTCCGCCTCGTAGAACGCGTTGTGGTCTCCCCGGAACAGGGACTGGTGCACGTGCATCCCCGAACCGTTGACTCCAGCCATGGGCTTTGGCATGAAGGATGCAAATGCTCCCCGGAGCTGGGCCAGTTCCTTGATGACCAGCTTGGCGGTCATCACGCTGTCCGCCATGGTCAGCGCGTCCGTGTACTGCAGGTCTATCTCGTGCTGGCTGGGCGCCGCCTCGTGGTGTGAATACTTTACCGGCACCCCCATTTCCGCCAAGTTCAGCACCGTGTCCCGCCGCAGGTCGCTTGAAGGCTGGCTGGATAGCTGGTCGAAGTACCCGCTGTTGTCCAGTGGTTCCGCTGACTGGGCGTCCTTCAGGTAGAAGAATTCCAGCTCTGTCCCCACGTAGTAGGTATAGCCCATCCGGGCCAGCCGCTCCAAGTTTCGCTTCAGGGCCTGGCGGGGGTCTCCCGGAAAGTCTCCGCCCCTGGGACCTCGGATGTCGCAGAACATCCGGGCCACCGAGTTTTGCTGGGGACGCCAAGGCAGCAAGGCAAAGGTGGAAGGGTCGGGGTACGCCCGCATGTCGCTTTCATTTATCCGGGCAAACCCGTCAATGGCCGAACCGTCGAACCCAACGCCCTGGTCGATGGCGTCCTCCAAGTCGGTGACGTTTATAGCGAACCCCTTCAGGTTCCCCAAAATGTCGGGAAACCACAGGCGCACGAACTTCACGTCGGCGTCCTGTGCCATCTGGGCCACGAATTCTCGTTCCGAAGAGTCCCCGGAGACCATTACCAGTCCTCCTGTGTCCCTTTCCCTACTGCTTCCATCATACCCTATCGTTGCCTGACAAATAGAAACCCTGCAAATGAAAGCCCGAAAAGCTCACCATGACGGGCTTGAGAATCAGCGCCTTTGTAAAGTGTCTCAGCCCTGGGCTTCCCAGGGTTCACCCCACTTCTCGTTGTAGGTGACCTCCTCCACCGGCTGCCGCCTCGTGCGCCCGTAACGCATCCCGTCGGCGGGATAGCCCAAGGGAAGCATAGCGGCCGTGTCCACGTTTTCGGGTATGTTCAACAGTTCCTTGATTTCCTTCTCGAAACCCCTTCTGGGCCGGGTGGTCAGGACGCTGGCCAAGCCCAACCCACGTGCTGCCAGCAGCATGTTCTGCACCGCCGGGTAGATGCTCGCCCCCCGGCTGATGTCACTGGGGCCGCCGTCCCCTTGCAGGCAGCACAGGATCAGCACCGGGACTTCGTGCAGGTGCTCGGCAAGGTGTTGTGCCGCCGCGTCATTCCGCGCCTGGGAGCGGGCCATTCCGGCGCTGGTCGGGTCCGGGTGCACCGGGTGGCCCGTCAGGTCGTACCGCTCCTGTATCCACTTCTTCGTCTCCAAGTCCTTGATGACTATGAAGCTCCACCTCTGGGTGTTGCCGCCGTTGGGAGCACGTATCCCCGCGTCCAGCACCTTCCTGACCATCTCGTCCGGTATCGGGTCGGGCTTGATATAACGCAGCGCCCTCTGGCTGTATAGCGCTTCGAACAGTCCTATCTCTTCGGCCATGTCAACCTCAATGAGCCGCCAGCCTGCTCCAACGAACGCTGCAACAGCCAAGCTGGCTGCGATTTGGCGCAATCATAATTTGCAGCTTCAACGGGTGTCAATTGAGCCTTACCCCTAGCGGCGTCACCTTTCGTCAGCGGGCCGTCAGCAGGTGGTCAGTGGAAATCACCGGCTGGTAGACCGACACCATAGCATTGAAGGTTAACGTAGGGGCGGGTTTGAAACCCGCCCTGCCGCCGTAGGATAACCATCAGCTCAAATATGTTGCCCCGCCAAGTTCAGGGCTGTCGGCAGCGGCAGCCCGGCAAACTGCCACACCTGCTGCTTGTGAAACTCTTCCGCCGACCCGAAACGCCGCGCCATGCCCTCGGCCAGTTCCAAGGCATGTTCCAAGGCCTGCCCTGGGGCAGTCACCCGGTTGACCAGCCGCAGCCCCTCCAGCCGCCGGGAGTCCATCGTTTCCCCGGTCAGCAGCAGGTCCAAGGCCGTGCCCAAGTTGGTGACTCGCGGCAGCAGGGACGATGCCAGCCTGTAACTGACGTGAAGGTTGGTGTCGGGGAAGCCGAAACGGGCATCCTCCCCGGCTACCCGGAGGTCGCAGGCCAATGCCAGCTCAAACCCCAAGCCGTAGCACGGCCCCTCCACCGCGGCCACCACCGGCTTTGAAAGTTCATGGGGAAACAGCCCCTCCAACGGGGCCGGCCCCTCCTGTCCGGCAGCCAACTCCGCCACGTCGTGGCCCACCGTAAATGTGCCTCCCGTGCCGTGGAGGACTCCCACCAGTAACTCGTCGTCGGACTCCAGCAGCCCCCAAGCTTCGCAGATTTCCTGCTGCAAGGCCCTGTCCAAGGCATTCCCATTGCCGGGGCGCTCCATCTCCACCACCAGCACTCCCGCTTCTCTACGGGTCGTCGATAATGACGGCATTGCCAGCCTCGCTGCTCCTGTCTGATTCGTCCCTTGGTTCAGTGTTGGTTTCAGCCGGAAATCACCTGCTGTCCTTGCCGCAAGCTCTCTTCCAACCCGGTGCGGTATCCCTCTCCCTCCTCAGGCGGGAACCGCTGGTCGATGGACATCGAATAGTCCAAGGGAAGTCCGATGCTCTGGAAAGTGCGCATTTTGTGGTACTGCAGGTATTCCGATGGAAACCGGCAAATCCTGCGGGCCAGTTCCTTAGCCCGTTCCACGCTCTGCCCCTTGGGGACCACCTCGGTGACCAGCCCCAGCTCGCAGGCCCGCTGTGCCGTCAGGGTGTCCCCCGTCCAAGCCATCTCCAATCCGATGTTGAGGTTGGTCAGGTAGTACAGCTTGTGGGTCGTCTGCTTCGCCCCCATTCCCCGTTTGACTTCCGGAAGCCCCATCTGGGCGTGCTCCTCCATCACCCGCAGGTCGCAGGCCATCGCCATTTCGCATCCCGCTGCCAAGCACCATCCGTTTATCGCCGCAATCAACGGCTTCCACAACCCGAAATTGTTGCCGTTGAACGACATCCTCACTCCCCGGCTCCGGTCCGCGTCCAGCAGTGCTTGTGCCGACTGGGCTCCCAGCTCTCTGGCCCGCTCGTCGTTCTGGCGCATGTCCACGCCGGAGCAGAAAGCCCGCTCTCCCGCCCCAGTGATGATCATCACCTTCAGCGCTGGGTCATCCCGGAAGTCCAGCCACGCCTCGTTGAGCGCCTCGGTAAGCCCCCCGCCCAGCGCGTTCATCCGCTCCGGGCGGTTCATGGTGGCGACTAGTATCTCTCCGTCTATCTCCCGCAGGAGCACGTCGTCGCTTTGTTGCATCAGGCTGCCTGCTCCTCTACCGGTTACGCCACACCGGGCGCCGGTTCTCCACGAAAGCCCGTGTTCCTTCGATCCTGTCTTCACTGGCATACGGGTTGGGGCCCACTTCCAGGGTCTGGGCATAGTGGAAGGGCACCCCGATGGACCTGTACGCCGTCTCCTTCTGGAACGACCGGGTAACCGGCGCGTATTGAAGTAGTTCCCGCGCCATCTTGATCCCCCCCGACAGGGCCGACCCCTCCCGGGTCACTATGCTCTGTTGCAGTGGGCGCACTGCCAAGCGCCCCTCCGTACCGCCCTCCTCCCCTTGGTCTCCCGCCTGAACCAGCCGGTTTACCAGCCCCAACCGGCAGGCCTCCTCGGCATCCAGCTCCCGTCCGGTCCATAGCATGTCCAAGGCCACCGACAACCCCAGCAGGTTGACCAGCCAGACCGCTTCTACGTTCGGAGCGCCGTCGCCGCCATGCAGCCCTGCCTGGAAAATAGCTGTCCCATCAGCCACCCTAAGGTCGCAGGCCAATGCCACGGCCAACCCCTCGCTCCGGCAGGAGCCCTGCACTGCCGCAATTACCGGCTTCATGGTGTCTAAGCGCCCGCCGGCCCAGCGCAGGCCCATTTCTCTACTGTCCCGCCTGGAGAGATTCCCAGCCTCTGATGACCCTGCGCAGAAGTCCTGTCCCTCGCCGGTTATCACCGCCACCCAAGCGTCTTCGTCCTGCTTGTAACGGGCAAAGGCCTCCTGCAGTTCCCGCCGCATCTCCGGGGTGAAGACGTTGCCCCGGCCCGGCTGGCAGAGGGTTATCAACGCCACCCGGTCGTCTACCTGGTAGCTAACTTCCGGCGCCATTTCTCCTCCCGGGCATCTTGGCTCTTCCGCCGTGGCCCAGACCATTGCCTGATTCTAACACTATTGGTACCCGGTCACGGGTACCGTGTGAGAGAGACCAGTTGGGCTCTTCGATCACTTGGGCAAAGAGTTCCGTCACGCCCCTGGAGTAGCCCGGACGAAGTGAAGTTCCCGATGGGCTGTGATCACAGGGCCGGCAGAGAAGCTTCGGAAACAGTCTCCTCGGAAATAAAACTCTCGGAAATAAAACCCTTGGAATCGCCCGGATTACTGACACTTCGCCCTTGCCATGCAGGATTGCAGCTCCCTAGCATGAATTTCAGGGCGTCACGCGGCCTGTCGCTGTGGTGCCCCAGTCCAGCCGGCCACTGAGGCCACCGGGAGTCCAATGCCCACCGGTCAGACCCAAGGAAACCCTTTCAAGCTCAAGTTCCTCCAACCCGGTGCTCAACTCTCCTCGGACTTCGCCGGCCCTTCCAGACCCACAAAATGGTTGAAAATGGCGGGAAATGGTGGGGAATTTATAACTTCCGGCCCTCGGCCCTTCCCCGAGGTTCAAGGCCGGCACTGTTCCTTCAGGCCCGCAAAATGGTGGGAAACGGCGGAAATTGGCGGGGAAAATAAAAAATCCGGCCCCATGCTTGAGCCGCAGCCCGCGGCCTCCCCGGATTCCACCCGGCCGCCAAAATGGGAGGAAATGAGAGGAAATGAGAGGGAAATTAAAATTTCCGGCCCCGGTCCTCCTCCGGAGTAAGCTCTGCCCATCATCGCACCCAGCAACCCGTTAACTAACTCGTAAAGGAGAACATCGCACCATGCATCTCAATGAAATACGCCGGCGCATCGACGCCCTTCGCAGCAAGCTGGCCCTGGAGTTGGCCGTTATCGAGCTCCACC
>DAOULB010000043.1:0-3026 GCA_034420695.1 Dehalococcoidia bacterium | reverse complement strand
GCTGCCGACCTTTACTCGGCGGAGCAACGATACCGGGGCACATTGACCACCTTCTACCGGCATACGCAGACCGACGCGCCGTTGCAGCGGATTGGGTTGCAGGATATGACCGCCCAAGTGGACTTCAGCTCCCTTATTGAGTTGGGCCGGCAGCACGGGCTGGAACCCCTTGGATACGCCACTCAAGGCGAGTTCCTGTCCAACCTTGGGCTGGCCTGGTTCCGGCGGCGTCTGCCGTCCTTGAGCCTGGCCCAGCCGGAGTTTGTCGCCAACAACTCCGGGATGCTGGACTTGGCGCGCGCCGGCGGGCTGGGCGACTTCAAGGTACTGGCCCAGGGCAAGAACGTGGGGAATCCGGCGCTGTGGGGATTCAATGGGACCGGAGAGGCATTGGCGACGGCGGAACGGTTGCCCGTGCCCATGCTGAGCGACCGGCACCTGCGGGTTGCCGAGGCCCGGTATCCCTACGCAGGGTTGGAATTCCAGGATTTCCTGGGCTTGGGAGACCTTGGACTTGACGAAGGCTGCTGAACTGGACAAAGTGAAGGACCTTCCTAAAGTATTGTAATGGCGCAATAGGATACCCGGACGAGCAATCGACTGGTCATTCCTGAGCCTCAGACTCACCTTCACCCGGCATTCGGGTTGCTGTTCCTTGCCTCAGACTTTCCGGCAGGGCCTCCCTTACTACCGAAAGAGTCTCATCCCCGGCGGCCCTGGCAGCCTCCAACATGCCTGCCGCCGCCGCGTTGGCCGCCTCTTCCTCGCTGATGCCCAACTCCGGGGCCGCCTCCCGCGCTGCTTCAACGGCCGCTACGGCGGCTTCCGCCGGGTCACGGCGGGCTTCGACGGCTCCTTGGATGGCTCCTTGGGCCGCGCCGCGCAACGACTCCCCGGGAGCCACTCGCAGTCTGCCCAATGTCCTGAGGGTCCCCAAGACTGCTCCTCTAGTTACACTGCCGACTTGACCGGTTATGTTGTCGGCGGCATGGATAGCCCCCCGGGTAGCGTGGAGGGCCAGCCCCAGGCCGTTTTCGGCGGCATCTTCCATGTTGTCTATGGTATGAGTCAAAGCCGTCCCAACATGTTGGGCCACTTCCGACGCGACTGCTCGTCCCCGGCCTGCTGATTCCAGGGCGGCCTGCGTAGAGGCGGCCAGTTGGTAGGCCGTAACTCCAATGGCCACGTCGGCTCCCGGAATGCGCCTCAGGTAGCCGTAGGAAAAGGCCGACACCATACTGAGACCGGGAACGGAGGAGACAGCCCTGGCCACCGGCCCCGCCCCAGCCCCGGCCATGAGGTCAGCCAAGGCCGCTTCCCGGGAAATCTCCCCCTCTTCCCGAAGCGCCACGAGGAGGTTCAATGACAGCAGTCCAAAGAAGAAAGCAATGCCGAACAGGAAATCGAAACCAGCCACCGACACCGCCGGCAGGTCGAGGGTGCCGTTTGGAGAGGCCCACCCAATGCTGACGCTCAACGACCGTGCGGAAAAATAATCCGCCATCAGTCCACCAAGGATCGGGCCGATGCCCGAACCCAAGCTGGTTGCCAGCCCGGCGACCCCGGAGAAGGGGATTGTGCGGCCCTCGGGAGCCACTTTGAGCGCCAGTGTGTTGACCGTCAACATGACGCCGGCTGTCGCCACGCCGCCAAGCAGGTGCAGGACGACCAGCAGCGGCATCGTGAGGAAGTGGCGGTCGGGTTGGGTTGTGAACACCCAGCCGATGATGACCAGCAGATAGAGTGAAGCCGAAAGCGACAGCACGGTCTTGTTGCCGACCCTGTCCGCAAAAGGCCCCCAGACCCGGACGAAAAGCACGTTGGCAAACTGGCCCAGCACGGTCAGGCCGATGACCACCGGCAGGGAGAGTCCAATGACCTTAAGCATGTAGACGGCGAAGAACGGGATGGCCAGGTTGGACATCAGGCCCCATATGAACAGGAACCTTATCAGGTGGGAATAGTTGCGGTCCCGCACCGGCTCCAGTAGCATCTCCACCGGAGACTGGCCGGACTGGGCTGCCGGAGGCATCAAGGGTTCCACGGCCCGGGATGCCAGGAAAGGGCCAAGGACCCCGAAGGTAATTGCTCCGCCTATGAGCAGGAAGGAAAAGGCGAATATTTCGTCACCGGGCGGAGCAATGTCCTCCCACCACCGGACGAAGAAACTGCCCCCCAGCCCGACCACGGCCATGGCCCCGGTAACCATAGCCAAGCGCCGGCCAAAATAGTCGGCCAGATGGCCCTTTGGGACAAGCTCGCGAATCCAACTGGTGGATGTGGTGACCCATACCGGGGCGAACAGTCCCCGGACAGCGAGGAACAGAATTACCAAAATGACGGCGAACTTTCCGGGCGTGTCCAGGAAAAATGGGACCGCACCAATGGGAAGCCACGAGATATGGGTCAAGATTAACGCCGGTAGCCCCAGGGCTTTTCTGGCCCGGAAGCGTTCCAGCAGAAGAATGGCGGGCAGTCTGACTACTTGGGAGATGAATGGAAGAGCCGCCAGTATTCCCACTTCGAGGTTGTTGGCGCCCAGGGCCAATGCGTAGGCGGCCATGAACCCGCCGCTCCCAAGGCTGAACATGGCGCCGGAGGCCAGTCCTTCCCAAGCCAGGAACCGGAGGGAGCGCTGGGTGTCGCCCTGGTTGATCGTTGGGCGGGGTCGGAGGAAAGTCAACATTTGCAGGATCAAACCAAGAAGTTTATAGCGGCGCTGGCCAAGCCAAGGAACAGCAGGAAACTGACGCCGGTAATTGATGCCCAATCATTGCGGGTCAAGACTCATAGATTCCCGCCTGCACGGGAATTGCGTATGGCCCCTTGGGGCCACGTATGAACATGAAAATGGCCTATTTTCATGGCAATGACTGGTTTGAGTGGGTATGGCAAGGGCAGGTTTGGGGGGTTGGCTAGTCAGTTGGTCCCCTGAGTTGGGGTTGTTCCTTAACCGGCGGGCGGCCCCACGGTGAGGTCTATATCCGCCGCTACCGGCTTCATGCTTTCGACGATGAAGGTTATGT
>DAOULB010000042.1:0-93105 GCA_034420695.1 Dehalococcoidia bacterium | reverse complement strand
GCAGGTTGCGCATCCGCTATGAGCGCCGAGCCGACCTGCATGAAGCTTTCTTATCCCTCGGCTGTTCCCTTATCTGCCTAAAAAAGCTGAATTCATTCTGTTAGGGGTTCTTAGTCGTTCCCGCAATCCCTGCCGCCGAGGTGCCCCACATCAGAGCGAATCCGAAAGCCCAGAAGGACAGGGACGCAATAGCAAAGTCCATGAAGCTCTTGGTCATGTAATTTACGGTGTTCTTCGACCGGATAAGCCCGGCTCCCAGGAAAGCGAAGCCGGCCTGCATGAAGAACACGAGAAAGGCGCCAACCATCCAGATAAGGTTGGAACCCTGGTCCAGCTTGTCGGCGTCGGAGGTGATGTCCTGGGCGAAGGCCACGTTGTAACCCGTCAGGATTGCCGCAGCGAACAACCCGGCAACCACGAAAGGCAACAAGCGCCTTAACCTCAGGTCGCTCTTGGATTTGACCACCGGGAAAGCCAACATAGGGATTTCCTCCTTTTCCCCTTTTCGGGGTTGGCCGCCGGCAGAGCCAGGGCCAAGACTTTGAGACATCGAGCCTCGAGGGCTACGGTAACAGCGGATTGTTTCAACAGGGTTTCACCCATGTTTCTCAAATGTTTCCAAGTTGTAAATATCGTATTACGGAATAGACACCGGGATGAAAAAGAGGCAGGCCGCTGGCCTGCCCCTCGAGTGAATCGCTCGTTTTTCCAATATCGAGCTGGAAGATAACGTACATACGCACTTGCCGGCCGGTTCCTTAGCAGCCCGTAGCCATCGGAGACTCAATCACAAGGCTGGCCGCTCTACCCTGCCAGTGGCACACACCAGTCGTACCCCATCTCCTTTCGTAATCTCCGCCTTCGCGGGAATGCATCCGTGCTACCGCTACCTCTCCTCGTATAGCCTTCTGCTCTGGCCTTCCGCCAACAGATGAATAGCCCCAGGGGCGTTGCTCGAAGCGTTGTGCTGTCTCATGTAACTCCGCAGCACGTCCTCTTGCTCCGGCATACCCGCAGCTGGGGGCGCCCTCTTGACCGGGGCCTCTACCGCAATTTTGACTGTTGCAGTTGAAGCGGTGGCCGGCTGCGCTGGGGGATGCAGTAGGAATGAAGGGCCCAACTTGACGGCAATGAGTCTCGCACCCAGTTCCGGTGGCCCTGTGGCGATATCGGCGCAATCATACTACCGTTGACATTGGAAAAGCAGACCCGGCGGGTGCGGGTGCCGGACAGGAGTGGGGGGATTGATGTAAAGCAGTACATGGCCAACCTGAGTCGGCCAGCCGGTCATTTCGCCCCAACGCAGATGAACAAACTCCAGTTGTAAACGCCTGGCGCGACAAAATGCAGGAGCCGGCGGGAAACAGAAGCCCTTCCCGCCGGCTCCTAGGCCATTCCGGAGCTCCGGCTTAAAACCCTAGAGGACTCTCTGCAACGAGGCGAGGTTTCCCGGACGGGGCCAAGTACGGCATCCAAGGAACCCTTTCGGACTCACTTGGGCGGGAGACGAATGCCTCTGCTCTGGAAAATCCGGCTCCAGGCGCCTTCCAGACTCAACAAAAGTGACCGGCAACCCAACCCCGGCCTTCAGTCCAATAACCAAAGTCTGCGCACGGGTTCAGGGCTTTTCGATAGGAGCTCCGACGATGCTGCCCCACTCGGTCCAAGAACCGTCGTAGTTGCGGGCGTTGGGGTGACCGAGAAGCTGCGTCAACACGAACCAAGTGTGGGAAGAACGCTCGCCGATTCGGCAATAGGCGATGGTCTCCCTGCTTCCGTCGATTCCCTTGCCGCCGTAAAGCGCCGCCAAGTCGTCGGCGCTTTTGAAGGTCCCGTCTTCGGCAACGGCCTGCGCCCAAGGAACGTTGACAGCACCGGGGATGTGGCCGCCCCGCTGGGAACCCTCCTGGGGAAGGTTTTCCGGGGCCAGCAGTTCGCCGCTGTACTCGGCAGGGGCCCGCACGTCCACCAGGGATATGTTCCCGGCGCCCACTGCCGACAGAACGTAATCCCGGTAGGCCCGGATGCTTTCGTCGGGGTCCGAGGCCCGGTAGGTCTTGGCAGCCGGGGCAGCCGCTTCGGTGGTTACGGGGCGGTTTTCCGCCAGCCACTTTACCCGGCCCCCGTTCATCAACCGGACGTCCCTGTGGCCATAGTACTTCATCTGCCAGAAGGCCCAGGCGGCAAACCAGTTGTTGTTGTCTCCATAGACGATGACGGTGGTGTCGTTGTCAACTCCCGCAGCGCCTAGGAGTTGCTCCATGCCGGCCTTGCCGGTCACGTCCCTGCTAACGGTCTGCTGGAGTTGAGACTGCCAGTTCCATCCCACCGCTCCGGCTATATGGCCTTGCTCGTATGCTGAAGTGTCGACGTCCACTTCAATGAGCCTTACATTTGCATCGTTACCATGCTCGGCAACCCATTCTGTGCTTACCAAGGATTCGGGATGGGCATACTCTGCCATAGAAGCCTCCTGACAACCGCGTTGTCATCAAAAGATAGCATATGAAAGAGCAGCAGGCGGCAATGCCGCGGGCTGCGATTCCAGTATTTCAGATTATCAACGCTAACTGTCATTTTGCAATATGAAGGCCGCTGATTTAATATATAGATACTCTGTTGCGGTTTCGAAACACGAGACTGCCGCAGGCGGCTACGGGAGTCTCTTAGAGGAATTCAATGGGAAGCAATCGTTGGCTACGAAATAGCTTCGTCTATCTGCTGGTCATTGTTGGAGTTATCGTAATCTTCTATACGCTGTTGCCCAGTTTCGGAGGCAGGAGCGAAGAGCCGCTGACCACCGTCATAGCAATGGCCAAGAACAACGAAGTCAATGAAATAGTAGTTGACGGCAAGAAGCTTACGGTTTACCCCAAGGCGACCAATGTTGGTTCCCCGGACCGGTTCACCAGCCGGATCAGTGAAAATACGGACATCATCAGCCTGCTGGTGGAAAGCGGCGTCGAGGTGGGCCCTCCCAGCGGCGTCGAGGTGGTCTTCAAAGGCTCCAGCGGCTTCAGCAGCCTGTTCAGCTTGCTCATCAACTTCCTGCCGGTGATCATCTTCGGCGGGCTGATCCTGTTCATGATGCGCCAAGCCCAAGGCAGTAACAACCAGACCATGAGCTTTGGGCGGAGCCGGGCCCGGATGATGCCCTTCAACCGTCCCGGCGTCACTTTCAACGACGTCGCCGGCGTCGAAGAAGCCAAGGCCGAACTCTTTGAAGTCGTTGAGTTCCTGAAATACCCCGAAAGGTTCATGTCCTTGGGCGCCCGCATCCCGAAGGGAGTGCTCTTGGTTGGACAGCCCGGCACCGGCAAGACGTTGCTGGCCAGGGCTGTAGCTGGCGAGGCGGGGGTGCCTTTCTTCCACATCAGCGGCAGCGAATTTGTGGAAATGTTCGTAGGCGTGGGCGCCGCTCGCGTGCGTGACCTGTTCGAGCAGGCCAAGCGCAATGCCCCGTGCATTGTCTTCGTCGATGAAATCGACGCGGTAGGCCGCCATCGCGGCGCCGGTCTGGGCGGAGGACATGACGAGCGTGAACAGACCCTGAACCAGATCCTGGTGGAAATGGACGGATTCGAGACCAACACCAACATCATCGTCGTGGCCGCCACCAACCGCCCCGACATCCTTGACCCAGCCCTGCTCCGTCCCGGACGGTTCGACCGGCGGGTGACCTTGGACCTGCCGGACGTCAGGGGCCGCCAGGAGATTCTCAAAGTCCACTCCGCCGGCAAGCCCCTGGCCCCCGAAGTCACCCTGGATACCCTGGCAAAGGAGACTCCGGGCTTCAGCGGAGCGGACCTGTCCAACTTGGTCAACGAGGCCGCAATCCTCGCCGCCCGGCAGAACAAGAAGTCCATTTTCATGGCGGAATTCGAAGAGGCCGTGGAGCGGATTATCGCTGGCCCGGAACGCAAGAGCCGGGTTATCAGCGCCCGTGAAAAGGAAATGACCGCCTATCACGAGTCGGGCCACGCCTTGGTGGCCTGGGTCCTTCCCCACGCCGACCGGGTGCACAAGATTTCCATCGTCTCCCGGGGGAACATGGGCGGGCACACATCCCTGCTCCCCGACGAAGACCGGTACCTGTGGACCAAGAACCAGTTCAGCGACATGCTGGCGGTCACCATGGGCGGCAGGGTGGCCGAGGAAGAGATATTCGACGAACTCACCACCGGCGCCAGCAATGACATAGAGCGCGCCACCAAGACAGCCCTGAGCATGATCAAGCGGTACGGAATGAGCGAGGCCCTGGGCCCGCGGACCTTCGGAAAACGGGAGGAAATGGTCTTCCTGGGACGGGAGATCAGCGAGGAGCGGGACTACGGCGACAAGGTTGCCGAGGAAATTGACGACGAAGTCAAAGAACTGATTGACGGCGCCTACCATCGGGCCAAGGACATCATTTCCGAGCACAAAACCAAGCTGGTCAAGCTTGCCGAGTTCCTCATCGAGCACGAATCGGTTTCAGGAGAGAACCTGAACCGGCTATTCAACGACGATTTCCCCGACGATGACTCCGCAGTGCCTACGGTTTCCCCCGAAACTCCACCGGAGGGCGCAGCATACACCGGGACTCCCCACCAACCGGTCCAACCCCAGCCGGCCCCAACGCTTTCGGCCTCGCTGGACACCAGCCCACCTTCTGTGGGCAGCGGCGATGACGGTTAGGGCAGGAAGTTCTCTCCGGATGCGTTCTTGCTGGAATTGAACAAGAAGCTTGAGGGCCGGCGCCATATTCACGCCGGCTCTTCTCTTGATACCCTGCTGCTCTTAGTCCGAGGCCTCGTCAATAGGCAGTTGGCGGTAAAAGATTCCCCACTGACCCATAAGCCCCTGCACTTGCGGGTCCTTCAACTGCACCAGTTCGCGAAAGAATCCGGCCAGCGCGTGGGCTGGGATCATGCCCTGGCTGCAGACCCAGCTCCGGTCCGCGGGCACAATGTATATCAACCCGCTCTGGTGCTCACAGGTAACTTGGATTCTGGTCATGTCTTCAGAAGGTGTCAGGGTAATTCCGTGGTCTTCCATGAATACAGCCTCCGCCCGTGTTAAAGCTCCACCGGTTAATTCCTTTCTACGACATTATAATTGAGCCGCTATCAATGAACCGATGTTGCCTGGCCCCGTTTCAAGGGCCCATCAACCTCCTGCCCCAATAATGCCGGGAAACCATGCCAAAACCGGGGCCATTAGCCTTGTTTCAGCGGCGGCTAAAGGGATAACATGCCTGCGCCACCGTATTGGATACCGGCTCCGAGAAGGTCCCAGGCGGGGCAGGCAGCGGGCCCATTCAAGAGTTGCTGCTCGGCATTGCGGGCAATTAGGAGCTATTTGGACCCTCATGGATTGCCACCCAGAATAGACGCGGCCGCCGCGCGCAAAGCAGGTTCTCATAAGGCTGAACAGTTACAGTCAAGAAGGGTGGCATGTCTAACCGGTGAGTAAGGTGCTACAATCTATCAGCAGTTTATCCCCACGGGCATTGTCCTCGCAGCCGAGCAGCCAATTCTGAAGGCGCAAAAACGTAAATCCCAAAGGAAGCAGTTCTATGTACCCACCCGGAGGACCCAGGCAACCCGAAATTGATTTCGATCAATTAATGTCCAATTTCCGCGGGACCCTAGGACGCATTTTAGAGCGTCTGGGCGGGGGTGGCATCGGCTTGGCCATACTCGCCTTTATAGCCGTCATCATCATCATCTGGGCAGCCACCGGCTTCTACCAGATAGCGCCCGGAGAAGCGGCGGCTCTTCGCCGTTTCGGAGAGGTCCAGACGCCGCCGGTTACCGAGACTGGCCTTCACTGGTGGTGGCCGGCTCCCGTCGGAAACACCAACAAGTTCGAAGTTAATCAAGTCAGGCGGATGGAATTGGGGTTCCGGAGCGCAGAGGGAGTACCCGACGCCAGCGTTCCGGTGGAAGCCCTGATGATCAGCGGTGACCTGAACATCATCGATGTCCGCATGGTCGTCCAATATGACATCGAGGACTTGGTAGACTTCCTCTTCCGGGTGAATGATCCAGGGGAGGCGGTGAGAAACATCCCGGCTGGGCAGCCGGACGGCCGCACCTTGAAGGACGCCGCCGAGGCTGCCCTGCGCTTGGTGGTGGGCCAGAGGGGGCTGGGCGACGTTCTGGCCGAAGAGCGGGTGCAGGTGGAACAGGCCACCAGGGACAGACTGCAAGGCATCCTGAACAGCTACAACACCGGCATCAACGTCATCAGCGTGGAATTGCAGGCAGTCCAAGCCCCTGAAGAAGTGCGGGACGCCTTCTTTGATGTGTTGCAAGCCCGCCAGGACAAGGAAACGGCCATCAACCAAGCCCAAGCCTACGAGAACCAGGTTATCCCCGAAGCAAGAGGTCAAGCACAGCAGATCATTCAACCAGCCGAAGCCTTCAAGCAAGCCCGTATCGCCAGGGCAGAAGGTGAAGCTCAGCGCTTCACTTCGATTCTTGAAGAGTACCGCAAGTCACAGGACGTGACCCGCCAACGCCTCTATTTGGAGGCAATGGAAGATGTTCTGCCCGGCGTGACCAAGATCATCGTTTCACCGGAGGCTGAGGCCGTTCTCCTGCTGGGTTCTGGCCAGGAGAACAGCATCCTGCCGGTCCCCGTGGGGCCCAGCCCGAGTCCTTAAGGCACCTTGAACATTCCTTCTATCCGATAAGGGGCGTCCATCAAGAAATGAAAGTCGTCATTCCGGTAGCCGTACTCATCGTTCTGTTGTTGATTTTCCTCTGGCCCGGCACCAGCCAGGTTAAGGCCCTTTACATTGTCGACGTCACCGAGCAGGTTATCGTGACCCGTTTCGGTGAAGTCCAGTCCGTAAAGACCTCCTCCGGGCTGTATTCCAAGGTCCCTTTCCTGGACACTGTCACCTCCTATGACCGGCGGGTCCTCAGGATCGACGCACCCCCACAGCAGAGGCTGGACAAGGACATCAACGCGTTGGAAATTGACGCCTACTCCCGGTACCGCATCATCGACCCGGTGCAGTTCCGCAAGACCCTGCAGACGCCCGACAACGCCGACCGGGTCCTCGGGCAAAGAATCAACGCCGCTCTCCGGGCCATCGTTGCCGAACGCAGCCGGGAAGAAATCATCGGCGGAGACTTTGAGGAAGACGAAGAGGGGAACCCCATTACGGACGACGAGGGCAACACCCAAGTCTTCGCCACCGAGACCAGGACCGAGATGCTGGACCAAGTATTGGCCGCCATCCGGAATGCCTTGGCCGTAGAACCTGAACCATTCGGAATTGAAATGCTGGACGTTCGCATCAAGCGGGCCGACTTCTCTAGGGAAGTCTCGGAAAGGGTCTTCGAACGAATGCGCTCGGAAAGAGAGAAAATCGCCCGCCGGCTGAGGGCGGAGGGTGAAGAGGAATCCAGGCGCCGCCGGGCCCAAGCCGACAGGGACGTGGAAATCATCTTGGCCTCTGCCGACCGCGACTCCAACCGGCTAAGGGGTGAAGGCGAAGCCGAAGCGATTTCCATCCTTGCTGAAGCCCTCAACGAGGACCCGGACTTCTTCGCTTTCCAGAGGAGCATGGAGGCCTATCGGAACTTCATGAATCAGCAGACTACGGTCATCCTGTCCTCTGAAGCGGATGTCTTCCAGTTCCTTCAAGGTCCAACTGCCTCCCAAAACGTGGATCAGGAACTGGCGGACGCTGCAACCGACATTTTCAAGCTCTTCGAAAGCCTCCCAGCTGCCCCTCAAGAAGGTGGGAATTAAGAGCAATCTGGACCATTCCTGGTTAGAAGAGTGAAGTAATAGTTGGCCTGGCGATGCCCCGGGGCCTCGGCCCCCGGGGCATCGCGGCCGATTTCCTTATGAAGGTTCACGAATACCAGGCCAAAGAACTCTTCGCCCGTTACGGCATTCCGGTGCCCCGGGGGCAAGCGGCTTCCACGGCAAATGAGGCCGCTTACACTACCGGACAGTTGGGCGGCAAGGCGGTAATCAAGGCCCAAGTTCACGCCGGGGGCCGGGGACAGGCCGGCGGCATCAAGGTCGTCGGGTCTCCGGAAGAAGCCCTTGCCTTTGCTACATCCATGCTGGGGCACAACTTGGTAACCACCCAGACCGGCCCGGAAGGCGCCCCGGTCCGGCAGCTTCTGGTGGAAGAGACCGCCGACATCGCCCGGGAGATTTACTTGGCCATCACCGTCGACCGCGACAACCGCCGTCCCGTAGTATTGGCCAGCGCATCCGGTGGCATGGATATCGAGCAGGTGGCGGCTTCTAACCCCGGCGCAATCCTCTCGGAAGTTATCGACCCCGTCTTGGGTCTGATGCCCTTCCAAGTCCGGCGGCTGGCGTCCGGTTTGGGCCTTGACGCCGGGTTGACCCAGGAGGTAGGACGCCTGATGGGTTCCCTGTACCGCCTCTTTGTGGAGGCCGACTGCTCCCTGGCCGAAATCAACCCGCTGGTGGTCACCGGGACTGGGGAACTCCTGGCCTTGGACGGCAAGGTCAACCTGGAAGACGATGCCCTGTTCCGTCACCCAGAATTCCGGGATCTGGCCGACCCCTCGCAGGAGAACGAACTGGAGAACAGGGCATCGGAGTTGGGCATTGCCTATGTCAAGCTCGACGGCAACGTGGGCTGCTTAGTCAACGGCGCCGGGCTGGCCATGGCGACCATGGATGTCATCAGCGCTCAAGGCTCCCGGGCGGCTAACTTCCTGGACGTGGGCGGAGGAGCCAGCGTGGAAAAGGTTTCCAGCGCAGTAGATATTATCTTAGCCGACGAAGACGTCGACCGGGTGCTGGTCAACTTCTTCGGCGGAATTCTTCGGTGTGACATAGCCGCCGAAGGAATCGTGGCAGCCTACCAAGCCAAAGGCTCGCGGTATCCACTGGTCGTCCGAATGTTGGGCACCAACGCCGAACAGGGCAAGGCTATTCTCCGGGACTCGGGCTTGCCCGTGACCTTCTTCGACACTATGACTGAGGCCGCAGCGGCCATAGCACAAATCGCCTGATGTAGAATGCCAGCCCTCCGACCGGACATGGGAGGATGGGAGCGAGAAAAGCGGGAAAATGCCGGGATGGGAATTCTAGTAAACGAAGATTCCCGGGTAGTCGTGCAAGGCGCTACCGGACGGGAAGGGGGATTTCACACGCAGGCCTGCCTGGCCTACGGAACCAACGTGGTTGCCGGAGTCACCCCGGGCCGGGGTGGGCAGATTATCGAAGGCAACATCCCGGTGTTCGACACGGTTGACCGGGCGGTCCGGGAGACAGGGGCCAATGTGTCCTTGGTCTTCGTGCCTCCCCCCTTTGCCATGGATGCCGTGGTGGAGGCAGCCGAGGCCGGCATTCCCCTCATCGTCTGCATAACCGAGGGTGTGCCTGTAATGGACACCATAAAGGCCAACGAGCACCTGAAGACTCGCCCGGTCCGGCTGATCGGTCCCAACTGCCCCGGCTTGATCAATCCCGGAGCTTCCTGCAAGGTTGGAATAATGCCGGGGTCAATCCACCTGCCCGGAAACATCGGTGTGCTTTCCCGCAGCGGCACCCTCACCTACGAAGCCGTTGGACAGCTCACCGCCTTGGGCCTCGGCCAGTCCAGTTGCGTCGGGATTGGCGGCGACCCGGTTATCGGCACCAACTTCGTGGATGTGCTGCAACTGTTCAACGAGGACCCAGAGACCGAGCAAGTCGTCCTCATCGGAGAAATCGGCGGCTCCATGGAACAGGAGGCCGCCGAATACATCAAAAATGAATTTACCAAGCCGGTCTGCGCCTTGGTGGTGGGCGCCAGCGCTCCCCCGGGCAAGCGCATGGGCCACGCCGGGGCGATAGTCACCGGAGAGAACGCCACCGCCGCCGCCAAGGTCGACGCCTTGAGGAGTGCAGGAGCCGTGATTATCCCCTCTCCCTCGGAAATCGGCTCTACGGCACAAGCCGTGCTGCCAACCCGCAGGTGAGCCCGGCTGACACCGCCCGGCCCCAATCCCTGCGGCGCCTGCTATACTAGGGAAAGAGTCGCACACCCCGGGTGGCCGCGACTCTGACGGAGGCTTTTGGCATGACCGCAATGGAGGACCGGGTAAGCCGGCTGGAAGGCGCTTACGGGCATGTCGCAACTAAGGCCGATATCGGCGAAGTAAAGGCCGAAATCGCAGAACTGCGAGCCGAATCGAAGACCGACATTGCCGAAGTAAAGGCCGAAATCGCAGAACTGCGAGCTGAATCGAAGACCGACATTGCCGAGGTAAAGGCCGAAATCGCAGAATTGCGAGCCGAAATGCGGACCGGTTTCGCCGAACTACGGACCGATATAAGGACCAACGCTACTGATTTGAGGTCCGATGTAAGTGTTCAAATGCAGGGTCATATCCGGTGGGTAGGGATGTACGTGCTTGTTGGGCTGCTTGGTGGCCTTGCGCTTTTGGGAGCCATCTTCAGGTACGCGTGACAACACTTGGACCATTGAAGATCGGGATTCGCAAGTGGAATACGAAACCGTCATAGGCTTGGAAGTCCACGCCCAACTCCAGACCCAGAGCAAGATGTTCTGCTCCTGCCGGGCCGACTACCAGGCCGCTCCGGCCAACCAGCGGGTGTGCCCGGTCTGCCTGGGCCTTCCAGGCACTCTGCCGGTTATCAACCGGAAGGCGGTGGAATACACGATCATGACCGGCTTGGCGCTGGGTTGCCAGATCCCGGAACACACCAAGTTTGATCGCAAGAACTACCCTTACCCTGACCTGATGAAGGGATACCAGATTTCCCAGTACGACATGCCCTTGGCAGTGCAGGGGCAACTGGTGATCGACGCGGGACAGGGAGAGCGGGCCATCGGCATTGAAAGGGTGCACTTGGAGGAGGATGTTGCCAAGCTGCACCACCACCCCTCTGAATATGGCGAGTCTTACAGCCTTGTCGACGTCAACCGGTCCGGGGTGCCACTCATGGAGGTGGTCAGCAAACCCGACCTGCGTTCTCCGGAAGAAGCCAGAGAATACCTGACCATCCTGCATTCCATTCTTCAATACTTGGACGTTTCCACCGGAAACATGCAGGACGGCAGTTTCCGCTGCGACGCCAATATCAGCCTCCGCCCCAAGGGAAGCCTCAAGCTGGGCTCCAAGGCGGAGGTCAAGAACATGAACAGCTTCCGGTCGGTCTATCTGGCGCTGAAGTACGAAGAGGAACGGCAAAGGAAGGTCCTGGAGCAGGGCGGGAGGGTCGCCCAAGAAACCAGGGGCTGGGTGGAAGAAAGAAACGTTACAGTCTCCCAGCGCAGCAAGGAGCATGCCCACGATTACCGGTATTTCCCGGAGCCGGACTTGCCCCCACTCACCATCGACCAGTCCTGGGTGGAGGAATTGAAGGAACGGCTGCCGGAACTGGCCCCCGAGAGAAAGGCGCGTTTCATCGGGGAGTACGGACTCCCCGAATACGACGCCGGGCTGCTCACTGAATCCAAGCCACTGGCCGATTACTACGAAGCGGCCACAGTTCTTGCCGGCGGGTCAGGCCAAGCCTTGGCCAAGAGCATCAGCAACTGGATGCTGGGGGACCTGACCCGGTTGCTGAACTTGGACAACGCTTCCATAACCGAGACTATGGTCACCCCCGGACACTTGGTAGAATTGATAAGCCTCGTTGACCGCGGCGCGATAAACGGCAACACCGCGAAGGCGGTGCTGGAAGAGGTATTCAACACGGGCAAATCTCCCGCTGCCGTGGTGGAAGAGAAGGGCTACACCCAGATCAGCGATACTTCAGCCGTGGAAGCGGCGGTAACCGAGGCTATAGAAACCAACCCCAAGGCTGTAGAAGACTTCCGCAACGGCAAAGAGAACGCCAGCAAGTTCCTGGTGGGGCAGGTGATGCGGCTCACCAAGGGACAGGCCAAGCCGGACTTGGTAAACCAACTGGTGGAAGATAGACTCAGGGAGTTGAGGTAGGGCGGCCGCCGATGATTACCTACATGAACATAGCCCAGATCCTGGTGTCTCTTGTTATTGTCATCATTATCCTCAGTCAAGTTAAAGAGGGGGGCGGAGGACTTTTCGGCAGCGGCCAGTCCTCGGTCCGCACCCGGCGGGGTCTTGAAAAGACCCTTTTTCAGTTCACTATTTTCTTGGGCGGCCTGTTCCTGCTTGTTTCTATTCTCAGCGTCAGGCTGTCTTAGCCGGGGACAGCCGGCCCCGGCCTCTCCTGCCCCTTGACCCCGAAAACGAATAGCCCCGTCATCGTGCTGACCACCGACTTTGGCGTCGTTGACGCCTACGTTGGCGTGATGAAGGGAGTAATTCTCGGCATCAACCCCCAAGCAAAAATACTCGACCTGACCCACGGAATCGCTCCCCAGGACATACGCCAAGCCGCCTTCGTTCTGGGGGTCAACCACGCTTACTTTCCGGCACAAGCGATTCACGTCGCCGTTGTGGACCCCGGAGTGGGCACCTCCCGCCTCCCCTTGCTGGTGAACACCCCCCTGGGCCCATTTCTTGCGCCGGACAACGGGCTCCTTACCCGGGTATTATGGGGACCTGGAGATGCCTCGCCGGAAAACGACAACCCGGAGCAGGACGGCGCGTCCCTCTTGCCCCCGGGTTGTTCGGCATACGAACTAAACGAGCCCCGGTACCGGCTCGACCAAGTCAGCTCCACCTTCCACGGCAGGGACATCTTCGCCCCGGCGGCGGCCCACCTTTCACTGGGAGTTGCTCCTCAGGACATGGGCCGCCCGGTGTCCCAAATCCACCGGCTGGCCATGCCCGGACCCGCGGGGGAACTGCCGGGCCGGCTCCGGGGTGAGGTCATATACGCCGATCACTTTGGCAACCTGGTCACCAACATAGAGGCGTCCCGCCTGCCCCAGGACGGCAGGCTGACGGTCGAAATCAAGGACCGCCGAGTCAATGGGCTGAGCCGCACCTTCCACGACCCTTCGGCACATTCTATTGACAGGTTGATTGCCCTGGCCGGCAGCCACGGCCACTTGGAAATCGCCGTAAGGGACGGCAACGCCGCTATGCTGCTCCAGACCGGTCCCGGCGAGACTGTAAGCGTCACCGCTCCCTGAGCCCCAAAGGCCCCTTCATTTGCCACGAGGGTAACGGCGGTGCCGCCAAGGCAGCTACGGGCCCAACCCTTCGATATTGACATGGATTGGGGCCATGCTACCATGAGGCTGATTCACCGCCCCATGGCCCCTAGCGAAATCATCCAAGCAAGACCGGGGAGTAGCTATGGACTTGAACCGGGATACCCTAATCTGGCTCTACACGACGATGTCCCTGATACGGCACTTCGAAGAGCGCGGCATACCGGAGACCGGGCAACGCCGGATGTCCGCTTCGGTGCACTCCTCGGCTGGCCAGGAGGCCGTGCCCACCGGAGTGTGCGCCCACCTGACCAACGATGACTATATTGGCAGCACCCACCGTGGCCACGGCCACTGCATCGCCAAGGGCGTGGACCCTAAGCTGATGATGGCCGAGTTGTTCGGCCGGGCCACCGGCCCCAACAAGGGCAAGGGCGGCTCCATGCACATCGCCGACATGAGCAAGGGAATGCTGGGCACCAACGGCGTGGTTGCCGCCAGCGTCCCCTTGGCCGTGGGCGCGGCCTTGACATCGAAGCTGAAGAACCTGGGGCGGGTCGCCGTGGCCTTCTTCGGCGACGGCGGGGCCAACCAAGGCGTGCTCCACGAGTCCATGAACCTGGCCTCGGTCTGGAAGCTGCCGGTCATTTTCTGCTGCGAGAACAACGGTTATGCCGAGTCCACCCCGGTGGAATACGGCTGTTCCGTGGCCAACGTCTCCGACCGGGCCGCCGGCTACAACATGCCCGGCTTCCACGTGGACGGCATGGACGTTTTTGCCGTGTACGACGCCGCCGGTCAGGCAGTGGCCAGGGCCAGGGCTGGGGAAGGCCCGTCCATGCTGGAGTGCCGCACCTACCGGTACTACGGCCACACCGTTTTTGACAATCCCCGCACCTATCGCACCGAAGAGGAAGAGACCCACTGGAGGGCCCTGGACCCGCTGAAGCAGTTCCGGGAGACGGTCATTCCCCAAGGAGACCTTACCGCCGAGGAGCTGGACCAAATAGACCGGGAGTCCGAGCAGTATATGGAAGAGGCCATCAGGTTCGCCGACGAAAGCCCTATGCCCGAGGCCCCGGAAATCTACGAAGACGTATACGTCGACTACCCCCTCGACCAGCTCAAACGCGGGGCCAACATGGACGTCTAGGCGTCACTTGTCCGGTCCGGGAACTCCAAAACCGCAAAGCCAATCGTAGTAGCAACAGGGAGAAAACCATGACCTCCACCGCCACCAGGGAAATCCAGTACCGCGAGGCCATAAACGAGGCGATCCGCCAAGAGATGGAGCGGGACGAGACCGTCATTATCATGGGTGAGGAGATTGCCGGCGGGGCCGGACGGGAGCACTTGGGCATTGTCGATGCCTGGGGCGGCCCCTTCCGCACCACCGTGGGGCTCATCCAGCAGTTCGGCAACCAGCGGGTGTTGGACACCCCCCTGTCCGAAGCCGCCTTCGTCGGCACTGCCATCGGCGCCGCCTCTACGGGCATGAGGGCCATCGCCGAGTTGATGTTCGTGGACTTCGTCGGCGTCTGCATGGACCAGTTGCTGAACAACGCCGCCAAGATGCGCTACATGTTCGGCGGGCAGGTGAAGGTGCCCTTCACCCTGTTGACCCGCATCGGCGCCGGCTTCGGCAGCGCCGCTCAGCACTCCGAGTCCTACTACTCCATCTTCAGCCACATCCCAGGGTTGAAGGGCGTGGTGCCCTCCGACGCCTACACTGCCAAGGGCCTGCTGATTGCCGCCATCCGGGACGACGACCCCGTGGTCTACTTCGAGCACAAGGGGCTCTACGGCAACACCGGACCGGTGCCAGAGGAGCCCTACGAACTGCCATTAGGCAAGGCCCGCACCGTCCGCGAAGGGAGCGACATCACTTTGGTTGGCATCTCCCGGATGACTTGGGTCTGCACCGCCGCCGCCGAGGAACTGGCGAAGAACGGAGTGCAAGCAGAAGTGGTGGACCTGCTAAGCGTATCCCCCATCGACTACGACCACGTGCTGGAGTCGGTCCGCAAGACCCACCGCTTGGTCGTGGTGGACGAGGACACTCCGATCTGCAGCCTGGCCTCGGAAATCTGCGCCCGGGTCGCCGAGGAAGCCTTCGACTACTTGGACGCGCCGCCCTCCCGGGTCACCGCCCCCCACACCCCGGTGCCCTACAGCCGCCCCTTGGAAAACACCTACGTCCCCAACGAGGAGCGGGTCATCCGCACGGTACAGGGGCTGATGGCCCGGGGGTAGGCGGGCCAGTGGAATGGCAGGCCACCTACCTAGACTTTGGTGGGTCGCTGTACCGTCGAGTTTCTTCGTTATCGAGCATTGCTGATAATCGAAGACAACCACCAGATGCTGTTGGAGGCGTGGGATTTTCACTTCAACGATTGAGGCGCGGATACCGGATGCGGAAGAAGTGACCGTGTCGGAGGACACTCCGCAGGTGGGGCTTTCCGACGGGCGCACAATCTCGGTGCCGCTGGTTTGGTATCCCAGGCTTGTCCACGCCAACCAGGAAGAGCGCAAACGCTGGGAGCTAATCGGAGGTGGGCAGGGCATCCACTGGCCCGACCTCGATGAAGACATCAGCGCCGAAGGCTTGATCGCCGGCCGCCGGTCGGGAGAGAGTCAACGGTCATTCAAGCGGTGGCTCGAAGCCCGGGCATAGCCCTCGCCCCCTAGTGAAACAACAACCCGCCGTTGACGTTGTAGGCTTGGCCGGTGATGAAGGACGCTTCTTCCGACGCGAAGAAGGCGACCATGTTGGCAACGTCTTCGGCCCCGGCGATCCTCCCCAATGGCGTGCGCTGACCTGATTCCCTGACTATCCGGCTGCGGAACTCCTCCTGGCTCACTCCCCGCTCGGCGGCTTGGTCCCGCTCCCAGTAGCTCATCCGGTCGGTGTTGATGGGCCCGGGGCACACGGCATTCACCGTGATGTTGTAGGGGGCCAGGTCCAGGGCCGAAGCCTGGGTCAGGCCCAATACGGCGAACTTGGAAGCGGAATAGGCCGCACCCATGGCGCTGGCCTGCTTGGCGGCGTTGGAGGCGATGTTGATGATGCGCCCGCCCTCGCCCCGCTCCATCATTTCCCACCCCACCAGCTTGGTGCACAGGAACACCGCGGTGGTGTTGATGGCCAGGAAGTGGTCCCAGACGTCCTTGGCTAACTCGGTGACCGGCGTCTTGTCCCGGCCAATGACCGCCCGGGCGTTGTTCACCAGTATGTCAATCCGGCTGAAGTGGTCCCTCACTTCATCAACCAACCGTTCAATCTGCTCATCGTCCCCCAAGTCGCAGTACACCGGGTAGCAGCGCCGGCCCAAGGCTTCCACCTCCTCGGCCACGCTCAGGATGCCGCGCCACTCCTCCCGCACCTCCGCCGGTGGGAGGTCGGAGGCATCCCGCTGGACGTCGGTAATGGCGATGTCCGCTCCTTGGGACGCCAGTTTCAGCGCGGAGGCGCGGCCCACGCCCCGCATTCCGCCGGCCCCGGTAATCAGCGCCGTCTTTCCTTCAAGTCCCGCCATGTTGCACCTTCCCTTTAGCACCCAGTGCCAAACTGGTTCGGAACAGGCCCGCCTTCAGCCTTCAGTGTCTTACAAGGCCTTTCGTAGGTCAGACGAGCCTCGAATCCAACTCTAATCCCTACCTTGAACCAAGGCAACCAACCGGCTGCAGAACATCCCGGGTTCGGTTGAAATACCTGCAAACCGTGGCAGAGCAGGCTCCCTGCGCTGCCCATTGCTTCAAGGCAATGAAGCCTTAGAATTAGAAACCTCTCTCTGTGTACGCGAAGCCCGATTATTCCCCAGTTTCTCGAGGAAGGTGAAAACCATGGTATCGTCCCTGGTTCGCGGGAAATACTTGGTCTGCCGGGCCGGGCCTGACGCCGGCTCCACCGTGGTCTTGAACGACGGCGCATTTTTTCAAGAAGACGGCGTCATCAAGGCCGTCGGGTCCTATGAAAACCTCAGGTCAACCTGCTCTCCCGACGAAGTGTTGGGCGGGCCCGGCTACATGGTCTTCCCCGGCTTGGTCAACTGCCACCACCACGGACGGGGTGTGGGCACCTTCCAGATGGGGGCCTGCGACGACTCCCTGGAGACTTGGATATTGTCGGGCTGGGGCCGCCGCCCGCAAGACAACTACCTGATGACCGCCTACACCGCCCTCCAGATGATCGAGTCGGGCACTACCACCGTCATGTACAACCACCCCCAGACCCCGGTGACAGGGCTTGAAGACGACGTCGACCAAGTCCTGCAGGGATTCGCCGATGCGGGGGTGCGCACCGCCTTTTCGGTCTACTTCCGGGGGCGCAACCGGGTAGTGTACGGCGACGACCGGGAATTCATCGCCTGGCTACCCCAAGACCTGGCCCAAGGCCTCACCAAGTACCTGTCAGCCACCAATATTTCGGCCCAGGACTACTTCGGGTACTTTCGTTCCATCTACGAAAAGTACGGACGGGACCCAGTGGGTAAAATCAGGGTTCTGCTCAGCCCGGCCAACGTGCAGTGGGTGTCCGATGAGTTCCTCCAAGAGACCAAGCAGCTTGCGGCCGATTACCGGACCGGCATCCACATGCACTTGGCCGAGAGCCCCTACCAGCAAGAGTACGGCCGCCGCACTTGGGGCGTCACACCCGCGGCCCACTTGAACCAACTGGGCTTCCTCGGGCCGGAACTCTCCTGTGCCCACTCCGTATGGCTGTCCGCCGAGGACATCGGCCTGTTGGCTCAAAACGGGACCACCGTCTGCCACAACGCCAGCTCCAATCTGCGGCTCAAAAACGGAGTCGCGCCGGTGCTCCGAATGGCTCAAGCCGGCGTAAACGTCGCCATGGGCACCGACAGCACCGCCATCAACGACGATGACGACATGATTCAAGAAATGCGGCTCGCCTCCAAGCTCCATCGCGAACCGGGACTGGGCGCTCCGGCCCTGACTTCCCAGGCAGCCCTGGCCATGGCCACCATCAACGGCGCAGCGCCGACCTTCTTCCACCAGGAAATCGGGGCACTGGAACCCGGACGCCGGGCCGATGCGGTGCTATTGGACCTGGCCAACATCGAGCAGCCCTACTTGGACCCGGACCTCGACCCCGTTGACGCTCTCTTGTACCGGGGCAAGGCCGGCCAAGTGGACACGGTTATGGTCGACGGGGAAGTAGTGCTGCGGGGCGGCCGCCACACCAAGCTGAACAAGGCGGCGTTGCTGAAGGAACTGCGGGAGCGTTACTCCCGTCCGCTGGAGCCCCAAGTCCTGGAAGCCCGGGCCTTGGTCCAAGGACTGCTCCCTTACGTGGAGCGTTTCTACCGGGACTGGCGCATCGACCAAGGGGAGCCTCATTACAGGTACAACAGCCGGGGATGAGCCCGCCCGAAACCGGGCCGACATGAACCCCGGAGAAGGCGCCGGCCTTAGGCGTGGCCCTCCCGGTACCACTTCTCGATTTCAATGAAGGCGCGGGCCAGCTTGCGGCGGGACGCCTCCGCCGACTCCGGGTCCCACTCAAAGAACCCCTGCCCCGACTTGGCCCCCAGCAGACCCTTGTCCACCAATTCCTGCACCAGTTCCATTATGTCCTGGGAGGAGTCCAAGTATGGCAGCACATGAGGATAGGCCGCCAGGGCCAAGTCCCACCCCGCTGCTATCTCCACCATCTCGAAAATCCCCGCCACCACCCAGCGCCGGGAATGGCTCGTCTTCAGCACTGTGTCAATGTCCTGGGGGCTGGCAATGCCTCGCTGCACCATGTGCAAGGCCTCCCGCAGCAGGGCGGCCAACAGCCGGTTGGCGATGAAGCCCGGCACCTCTTTCTGCACGATTACCGGGCTCTTGCCGACCCGGGAAAGAAGCTGGTAAACCGTCTCCACCGACTCGTCGGAAGTCTGGTCGTTGCGGACTATCTCCACCAAGGGAGACAGGTACGACGGCCCAGTGTAGTGGGCCACCATCACCCGGTCGGGCCGGTTGGTTGGCTCCGCCAGGAAACTGGGAATGATAGTGGACGTGCTGCTGGTGAGGATCGCCCGCTCGGGGCAATACCGGTCCAAGTCTCCAAAAATCTGCTGCTTCAAGGGGAGGTTTTCGTAGACCGCTTCGAACACCACGTCGGTGTCCTGGGCCGCTTCTTCCAGCGAAAGGGTGGTGGAAATCCGGGAAGGAGCTGACGCAGCGTCCTCCCCGCTGACGAACCCCAAGCCCACCAACCGGTCCAGGTCGGCTCGCGCCGCGTCCATGCCCTTCTGCAAGCTGGCGTCCGTTGTTGAGACCAGCTTCACTTGATACCCCGCCAAAGCCAGGCCAACCGCTATACCATGCCCAATCTCACCAGCGCCGATAACGGCCGTGTTTTTCACGTCGTCTACGTTCACTTTCGCTCCTTCTCCCCGACTGCCCCGGAATTCTATCCCAAGCCCCTGGCGCCAACAACCGGAATAGCCCGCAAGAGCGTTCGCCCCGCTTCGGCCTCCTGTCTTTCGGCCTCCTGTCTTATGGTAGTATTATGCCTGACAAACGCCGGGGTTGGGCCCTGACTCAGCCTACTTCTATATTGCTCGTTGCGGAATATTCGGTTCCCGAAACAAGAACTCATTAGTGCCGATATGGCTAATAGGAAGTGAGAAGGGCCGGGGTTGTAGTCAATGGATGGGTCAATTTCCATCGAGACCATCCGTCTCGAAAACATACTCTCCTATGGCCCTAACACCAAGCCGTTCCCGTTGGAACCTCTCAACGTCCTCATCGGGCCCAATGCCTCCGGCAAGTCCAACCTCATAGAGGCGCTGTCCCTCCTCGCCGCCGCGCCTTGGGACCTGCAAGCGCCAATAGGATGGGGTGGAGGAGTCAATGCCTGGCTCTGGAAGGGAGCTGTTCCCATACCCTTAGCCACTATTGAAGTAACTACCAGATTCCCCCGGGTGAACACCAGCGGAACATCTCTAATAAAGTACAGATTGTCCTTCACTGACACCGGGGGGCGATTTGTCATAGTCGACGAAGTTATTGCAGACGAAGGCTTGGTACCCCCCCCCGGTTCGCAGCCCTATATCTATTACAAGTATCGCTACCAAGGGAGCGGCCCAGTAATCGATACTGTGACCCCCTCCCACAACAACTATAAGAGACAACTCCAGTGGGACGATGTCAAACCGGACCAGTCGATTCTCTCGCAAAGACGAGACCGCTACACCTACCCGGAATTGACCTTCCTAGGCGAATTGTTTGGCCTGATTTCCATTTACAGGGGATGGAGCCTCGGTCCTTATGCTCCCCCAAGGCTCGCTCAGAGGACCGACCTCCCCCAACAATTCTTGCTGTCGGATGCTTCAAATCTGGGCGTATTGCTGAGCAACCTGCTGAACGAACCGAAAGTCAAACCTCAAATAATCGACCGAATGAAGGACTTCTATCCTTCGTTCCAAGACATCAACACACGGTTGAGCTTTGGCACGGTTCAGACATTTTTCCACGAGCAAGGGCTGCGGGAGTCCATCCCGGCAACTCGTCTGTCTGACGGCAGCTTGCGCTACCTGTGTTTGTTGGCAATTCTCTGCCATCCAGCCCCGCCGCCAATTGTCTGCATCGAGGAGCCGGAAGTCGGAATGCACCCCGACGTAATCCCGGAAATCGCCGCGTTGCTGAGAGAAGCATCGTCTCGCTGCCAGTTGTTCATTACAACACACTCCGACCTGCTGGTGGACGCGCTCACAGACACTCCGGAAGCCATCGTAGTCTGTGAGAAAGAGAACGGGGCAACCCAACTCCGCCGCCTTAGTACGGAGGAACTGAAACCCTGGCTGGAAAAGTACCGGCTTGGCGAATTGTGGACCCAGGGTCGTTTCGGCGGAAACCGATGGTAAAGGTCAAGGTTTATGTGGAGGGTGGAGGAAACCGTGGGCTGAACCGGGATTGCCGTCGAGGCTTTGCCAAGTTCATAGAAAATGCAGGGTTGGCTGGAAGAGTTCCTCAAGTAGAGGCTTGCGGAAGCCGAGGCGAGGCATTTAACCGGTTTAAATCACATGCCGAAAGCGGTTCAACGCCCGTTCTTCTAGTGGATGCCGAAGGTCCAGTGACGGCCTTTGGACCTTGGCAGCATCTCAAGACTAGCGACAATTGGGACCGTCCAGCCGGATCTACGGACAGCCAATGTCACCTGATGGTTCAGGTCATGGAATCCTGGTTCCTGGCTGACGTTAGCACCGTAGAGTCGTATTTCGGCCAGGGTTTCAGGCGCCAGGACTTGCCAAGAAACTCAACCATCGAAGAAGTCCGCAAAGCGGACGTTGAGCAAGCGCTCTCTCGAGCCGCCCGCGGAACATCAAAGGGTGGCTATAAAAAGAGCTCCCACAGCTTTGAAATTTTGGCGCAGCTCAACCCCACGAAGGTCAGGGCAGCCTCTCCTTATGCCGAACGATTCCTTCAGGCTCTTCAGTCCGGTCCCTGAAGGAGTCTGCAAGCCGCAGTTACGTTTCTTACGCCTTGTAGTATCATGCTGGTAGAACGAGAGTAGAGGACAACCCAACACACAGGAGAGTACAAACATGACCACCGTAGGATCGGGCAAGTTCACCTACACCTTGATTCAAGACTGGGCCAAGCTGCCCCCGGGGCAGGAATTCGGCACCGTCAGCGCCATCGCCACCGACTCCCAGGACCGGGTGTACGCCTTCCAGAGGGCCGAACCGCCTGTCGTGATTTTCGACCGGGACGGCAACTACCTCAGCTCCTGGGGCAACGGGAATTTCGTCAGCCCTCATGGCCTGTTCATCAAGGACGACATCGTTTACGTCACCGACCGGGAAGGCTCCACTGCCATGCGCTACACCCTGGACGGCAAGCCGCTACAGATTATCGGGGAGCACGGCGTCTACTCCGACACCGGCTGTGAGGAGGTGGGAGCGGTCTGCCCCCGTTCCGCCGGTCCCTTCAACTTCATCACTGAGATGGTGCCCCATCCCTCCGGCGATCTCTACATCTCCGACGGCTACCGCAACGCCCGGGTCCACCGCTTCACCAAGGACGGCTCCCTGGTCCACTCTTGGGGCGAGCCGGGCAAGGGCGGCCCCAACGAGTTCCACCTGCCCCACAGCCTGATTGTCGGCCAAGACGGGCGCATCTACCTGTGCGACCGGGAAAACAGCCGCATCCAGGTATTCACCGCCGAGGGCGAATACGTCACCATGTGGACCGACATGCAGCGCCCGCTGGACATCTCCCAAGACAGCGAGGGCAACTTTGTCATCAGTGAGCGGGTGGGACTGAATGGCGAATCACCCCAGATGAGTGTGCTGGACGGCGATGGCAACGTGCTGGCCCGCTGGCCTTCCCGCTCCGCCCACGGTTCCTGGGTGGACTCCCACGGCGACATATACTTGGCCCTGACCGCCGAAAAGAGCATCGACAAGTACGTCCGACAGAGGTAAACGCCCGGCTTATGCAACAACACTCCGAAAATGAGCCCTTCCGGACCCTGTCCGGCATCGGCCTCAATGCCCTCTACGGCCCGGAAGATCTGAAGGACCGCGACTTCCGGGAAGACGTGGGTTCGCCGGGAGAATACCCCTACACCCGGGGGGCATATCCCTCGATGTACCGGGAAAGGCTGTGGACCCGGCGCCAGATTGCCGGCTTCGGCACCGCCCAAGCGACCAACCAGCGCTACCAGTTCCTGCTGAGCCACGGCCAGACCGGCATCAGCACCGACTTCGACCACCCAACCCTCACTGGGCTGGACTCGGACCACGAGCTGTCCGACGGCGAAGTGGGCCGGCTGGGCGTGGCGGTGGACACCCTCTCCGACATGCACGACCTGTTCGACGGAATAGACTTGGGGCAGGTCAGCGTCTCCATGACCATCAACCACCCGGCCATAGTCATGCTAGGCATGTTCCTGTCGGTGGCCCGGAGCAAGGGGATGGACTGGCCTGCCCTGCGGGGCACGGTGCAAAACGACTCCCTGAAGGAGTTCCACGGGCAGAAGACCTTTGCGCTGCCGCCGGAGCCTTCCCTCAAGCTGACAACCGACATCGTGGAGTTTTGCACCAAGCACGTGCCCAACTGGTACACCATTTCCATATCCGGCTACCACACCCGGGAGAGCGGCTCCGACGCCATCCAGGAACTGGCCTTCACCCTGGCCCAAGGGATGGCCTACGTGGACTCGGCGTTGCAGCGGGACCTGCCGGTGGACAGCTTCGCCCCCCGGCTGTCGTTTTTCTTCGGCTGCCACATGGACTTCTTCGAGGAAGTGGCCAAGTTCCGGGCCGCCCGCCGGATGTGGGCCCGTATCATGAAAGACCGCTACCAAGCCCAAGACCCCAATTCGATGCGGCTGCGGTTCCACACCCAGACCCTGGGCTCCACCCTGTACCGCCAGGACCCCCAGAACAATATCGTCCGAGGGGCCTTGCAGGGACTGGCGGCGGTGATGGGCGGCACTCAGTCGCTGCACATCAGCGGCTACGACGAGGCCTACGACATTCCCTCGGAAGAGGCCATGCGGCTCTCCCTGGCCACCCAGCTCATCCTGGCCCACGAAAGCGGCGTGACCAACACCGTGGACCCCTTGGGCGGTTCTCCTTTCCTGGAGTCCCTGACCAACGACATGGAAGCCCGAGCTTGGGAATACATCGAAAAGATAGATGACATTGGCGGCGGTTCCATGCGCCAAGGGATGCTGGAGGCGGTGAAGTCGGGCTACATCGAGCAGGAAATTGCCCGCTCCTCCTACGAATACCAGCGCCGCGTGGAAGAAAACAAGCTCTCCATCATCGGCGTGAATTCATACCAGTCTCAGGGCAACGGGTCTGAAGCCTCCCTGGAGGTCTTCCACTTCGACGAAGCCGAAGAGTCCCGCCAGTTGCAGCGGCTCGGCGACGCCCGCTCTTCCCGCAGCGGCGCCGATGTCGTCAAGAACCTGAAAGCCCTGCAGGCCGGGGCACAACGGGACGAAAACCTTATGCCCTTGGTACTGAACGCCGTGGAGTCCCAAGCCACCGAAGGTGAGGTCATGGACGTGTTCCGGGACGTTTACGGCGAATACGTCGACCCAGGCGTCTTCTAGGCCGTAGCTTTCAAGGAACCGCGCCCAATGACTACTTCAGATTCCGGAAACAACGTCAAAGTCCTGCTGGCCAAGCTGGGCTTGGACGGCCACGACCGCGGCGTGAAAATCATCGCCCGGGCCTTCCGCGACGCCGGTATGGAAGTGGTGTATCTGGGGATGCGGGTCACGCCGCAGCAGGTGGCCCAAGCAGCCCTGCAAGAAGACGCCGACGTGGTGGGGATCAGTGTCCTGTCCGGGGCCCACATGCGCCTCATTCCACGACTGACCGAGGCCCTGGAAGACCGGCAGTTGCTGGGAAACCTGCTGCTATTGGTGGGAGGCACCATACCGGAGCAGGACGTCGAGCCCCTGAAAGCCCTGGGTGTTCAGGGTGTGTTCCCGGTAGGCACCTTCACCCAGGACCTGGTGGACTTCATCCAGGACAACGTCGAGGCTGCCCGGGGCCAAGGATAGGTCCGGAAACAGTCCCGCCCTTCTCCCCGCCGCTTTGCCGCTTCCGTCTCGCCCTTGCTATTGCGGCAGCATCACTTCCAGCTTGCGAAGAAACAGGTCTACGTTTTCCAACCCACGGGCCACCTCGTTGTGGGGGGACCAGTCTTCGTAAAAGTTTACGTGCAAGGCAGTCGCAGAGCTGAACAGGTCAAAAATCTCCTTATCCCCGGCCTCGTCCACTACCCTGCCGACCACCTGATGCAACTTGGCATGGTCGTTGTGCTCCCAGCCCCTTAGCTCGGCCACGGCCTTGATCATCTCGGCTACCGCGCCCCAGCCTTTCTCTGACGCCTGCCTTAGGTCGCCGGCTGCCAGTTCTCTCATTCCTTGTTCCAACAAGGGCCTGCTGGCATTCTTGTACTTGAGCGTTCGTTCTTGCATGGTTACTCGCTCTGGTCCTTTGTCGGCATAATTGTGCTATTTTACACTATTATGCCGGCCCTGGTTCTCACGTCCAGCAGCACATCCACGAAACTGTCCATGGTCAGGCGGCCGGTGTTGGTGTTGCGGGGGCTGGGGTGGTAGCTCCCCGCCAAGGCCGGAAGCCCGGGCCCCAAGTCGTGCCACGAGCCGTGGCCGAACTTGGCCCGCTGTGGGCTGCCGGTGATCTCGGCTAAAGCCCTCAAGCAAGCCCGGAAGGCCACGTGGCCCAAGGCCAGCACCGTGGTCAGACGGGGCATTATCTTCAGCTCCTCTACCAGGAAAGGCAGGCAGTCGTGCTGTTCTTGGGTGGTCGGTCGGTCCCCCGGCGGAACGCAACGGACTGCGGCGCTAAGATAGGCGTTGTGTAACACCAAGCCGTCGTCCCGGTGGTCGGAATTGGGCTGGTTGGCAAAGCCGGCCCGGTGCAGGCCGGCCATCAGGAAGCTGGCCGATGCATCCCCGCTGAACACCCTGCCGGTGCGGTTGCCTCCGTGGGCGGCAGGGGCCAGCCCCACCACCATCAACTGCGCCTCCAAGTCACCGAACCCGGTGATGGGCTTGGCCCAATATTCCCAACCAGCGTAGCTGGCCCGCTTGACCTGCCCTATCTTCTCCCGGTGTTCCACCAGCCGGGGGCAATGCCGGCAGGATACAATCCTCTGCCCCAAGTCCCGGAGCCGGTCGCCAGCCTGTGCCAAGTCAACCGCATCTCCGCCCGGACTCATGCCGCAGTCCTGGCCTCGGGAGGCAGGGACTCATCCCAGCCGGGTATCAAGTGATGGGACGTGGAGGGCAGGGCAATGATGGAAATGACTCCCACCAAGCTCAAAGCAAAGGACAGCAGAACAGCACCGGTGTAAGAACCGGTTTGGGTCCAGATGAGACCGGCCAACAGCGGGCCCATGGCCATGCCAATCCCGCCGCCCAAGGTCTGCCAGCCGTAGGTGGTGCCCGAGGGGGCATCCCCGTAGTACTGGCGGTTGATGATTGGGAAGGCGCTCATCTCACCGCCCAGTCCAATCCCGAATAGAACGGCAAACAGGTAGAACATCCAGGCATCGTGGGCCACCAGCAGCATCAAGACGGGAGCGGTCTGCAGGAAGAAGCACACCCCCATGGCCAGCTTGCTGCCCAACCTATCCGAGACCACCGGCACCGCAAAGCGGGTGATGGTGCTGACGGCGGTGAGCAGCGCGTATATTCCGGCCCCCATCGCCGGCGACACTCCCCGCTCCACGGCCATGGCCACCACGAAAATCAGGATAATATTGTGCCCGGCGCATCCCCAGAAATGGATACCAACCAAGTTCCAAAAAGCGCTGGTCCTCTGGGCCTCCTTCAGGAATGCCCGTGTCCTCAGCTTGGACAGGTTGTTGTTCTGCAGCCTTCGTATGGGCTGCGCGTCGTCGGCTCCCAGCGGTCTCAACCTCAGGGAAGCGGGCTCGTTATGAAACAGGCCAATCGCCAAGAGCAGAATCACGCCGCCGGCCACTCCCGGGACCCAGAAGGTCCATTGCCAGCCCAAGCCGGTAAACAGGAAGTACACCATCCCGATGGCAACCACGGTGCCCAGTCCCTGGAACCCTTGCAGCAGCCCCATTGCCACCCCCAAGTGCCTCCTGAACCACAGGGTAACCCCTGTAATCAGCGCCACTTGGAAAATGGCCATGGAGGCGCCCATCAGGACACCAAAGTAGAACAGGAACTGCCACAGGTGTTCCATCGCCCCGGTGAGCAGCATGCCCACGATGTACAGGACGGCTCCCGCCAGCATAATCTTGCGCACGCCGTACCGGTCGCCGAGCCATCCCGCCGCCGGCGCCAAGGTTCCCGACAACACCCATTGCAGGGTGAAAGCCAAGGCGATGGCAAAGTACGACCAGCCGAAAGCCCCGTCTGGGTCCTGCAGGTAGGGCACCAGTAGACTGATGGCGAAGCGAATGGACGAGCTCGTCACCCACATCACCGACGCCACGCCTACAATGACCCAAGCGTAGTGAATCGGCCGGTTCGCCACCACCAAGTTGGCCGGGCTCAAACTAACCTTGGGCATTCAGCCTCCTGGCTGGCACAGCAACTAACACCCTGCGCCCCTCTTTGCCTCTAGGGGTCAATCAGAACGCCGGGATTAAGCACTCCGTTGGGGTCCAAGGCAGCTTTGGCCGCCCTCAGGGCTTCGGCGAAGGGGTCGGGGCGCTGCTCATTGTACCAAGGACGGTGCACCCGGCCCACGGCATGGTGGTGAGTGATGGTGCCGCCCGCATCGATCAGGGCCTTGGACGCCAAGGCCTTCAACTCATCGACGATTTCTATCTCGAAACCGGGGCGGGCAAGCCCTTCGAAGGTGTAGTAGGGGGCCGGGCCGTCCGGATAGACGTGGGTGAAGCGGCAGGTGACGGTCCCCCCGCCGCACAACCGCTGCAGGCCGTCCCGCAGGGCCTCCCTCACCGCAGCGTCCAAGCCGGGCCACCGGTCCCAAGTGATGGCCGTCTCCAGGGTTTCCGCCACCAGCCCCAACCCCATGGTCAGGTTCCTTGTGTAGGGCGCGTTGACGAAGGAGTCCCGCCAGTTGCCCACCGCTCCCTGTCGGCCGGCCCCGCTCCCGGGCGCGTCGGACACGATTATGTCGTCTTCCGCTATCAATCCGCCAGCCTCCCGGGCGATTGCGACGGCAGCCCTGACCATGTCTCCCTGCGGGACCTCCGCCGACTCGAAGCCCAGCACCAGCAGTGACTCCTGCCCGCTCAGACCTGCTGCGGCCCCGGCCTCCCCCGGGTCCAGCACCCGGCAATTGGCCGGCCACAGCTTGGCTTGGACGATGCGGCGGGCGGCTTCGGCGCCTGCTTGAAAACTCGGAAACGTGACACCCGCCGAAGCCCGGTACACCGGGCGGGCCTGCACCCTCATCCACGCCTCGGTGATGATGCCCAGGATCCCCTCGCTGCCGATAATCAGGCGGTCCGGGCTGGGCCCGGCCCCACTGCCGGGCAACCGGCGGGACTCCCATATCCCTGCCGGAGTGACCATTCGAACCGACTCCACGAAGTCGTCGATGTGGGTGTGGTTGGTGGCGTAGTGGCCGCCGGACCGGGTGGCTATCCAGCCGCCCAAGGTGGAAAACTCAAAACTCTGGGGAAAGTGGCGCAGGGTGAAACCGTGGGGACGCAACTGGTTCTCCAAGGCGGGACCGAACACGCCGGCCTGGATGCGGGCCGAACGGGACACCTCGTCCACTTCCAGCACTTGGTCCAACAGCGATACGTCGATGGACACCACCGGGTTGGAGTCCGCCGGCGGCTCGATTCCTCCCACCACCGAACTGCCAGCCCCGTAGGGTATGGCCGTGTGTCCCGAGGACGAGCACCATTCCAACACTCGCTCGACGTCGGCCTCGCTGCGGGGGTAGCCCACCACGTCCACCGGGTTGGGGAAGTCGGCGCGAAATGCCCTGACCCGGTCACGAAAGCTGCGCCCGTAAGTGTGAACGGCGCGGTCGTGGTCGTCGGTGGAGCAGATTTCCTTCAGTGAGTCAGGGACGCCAATGCGGGGACGCCGCAGGTCCAAGTCAGCGTGGGTGGGCATGGGCGGGGACTCCAACGGCACACCGTATTTTCGGGAGATGGTCTGCGCCATTTCCCTCCGCTGTTCCACCGTGGGTTGGGTGGACTCAAGGCCCCAAGCCCAAAAGCTGCGTCTTTCCAAATGCCTTGCCTCCAAATGCGTCTAGGGCTTAGTCCGCGCTGGACTGTCCGCCCTCCGCCGTTTGAGTAATCTCCGCTGGCTCGGTGCTTTCAGCAGGATCATCCCCAGCCAAGGACTGGGGGCTGATACTACCCGGATATGGGATGTCTTCCAAGCCGGTCAGCTTCAGGCTGGCGTCCCACAGTCCCTTGGCAATCTCCCTGTCGTAGGACATCACCGAGGACACCGCCGGTTGCCGGTCCACGAAATACTGGCCCGACACCCGTTCCACGTCCCGGGAGGTCGCTAGGAACACCCCGGTATCGGCGCCCAGTTCAGGGCTTCTGCCCCTTACCTTCAGAAACAGCGCCAGGAATTTTCCCAACAGCCCGTTGTTCCCGAGAAAGTTGGTAGCGACCAAGCCTGGATGGTAGGCGTTTACGGTGACTCCCGTTCCTTCCAGCCTCCTGGCCAACTCATAGGTGAAGAGAATATTGGCCAGCTTCGACCGGGCGTAGGTCCAGAAGCCCCGGTATTCCCGCTGGCACTGCAGGTCGTCAAGTTCCAGGATTGCCCGCTGATGGGCGTCGGAAGAAACGTTGATTATCCTCGACGGCGCGCTGGCCTTCATAGTGTCCAACAACATGCAGGTCAGCATGAAGTACCCCAAGTGGTTCAGGGCAAAAGTCAGCTCTATATGGTCGCCGCTTCTCTGCCGGGTCAGCACTATCGCGCCGGCGTTGTTGAACAGGACGTGGAGTTGCTGGTGGCGGCTCTGGAACTGGTGCACCAAGTCCCGTATGTGCCGCTGGTACGACAGGTCAGCCAACAGGTACTCCACCGAATCATTACCGGTCCTCCTCTGGATTTCCTCCACTGTGCGTTCGCACTTCAATCTATTGCGGCCCACCAGCACCAAAGTAGCCCCCCGTCTGGCCAATTCCAAGGCTGCCGCTTTCCCAATGCCCGAAGTGGCTCCGGTCACCAAGCACACCTTGCCTTGCATGGTGCGATCCTGCGCTTCCACAACTACACCTCCCCAAAGGGCACTCCGGCTCTGGTTGACGTCTGATGCCAGCCTAAATGATACCTTTAGCCCGCCAGGTATGGAACCTGCGCCAGCAGCATCTCTCATGCTAAAATATGCCAACCCGGCCCGAGGTCGGCGGTGAATACTGCCAGTGGCAGAATTCCCAGCTGCAATTTTCGAGGAGGAGAGAGCATGCCTTCAGAATGGGTGGACATAGACGTTGGCGGTCAGAGCATGGAGGGTTACCTGACCAAGCCAACGGACGCCGGTCCGCATCCGGCGGTAATAGTCATTCAGGAGATCTGGGGAGTCAACTCCCACATCCAGTACGTCACCGACCGCCTGCCTTCCCGGGGCTACGTCGGCTTGGCCCCCGCCATGTTCCACCGGCAGGGAAAGATGATCCAGGGCCTGCACGAGGAAATGGACGCAGCCTTGGGTTGGATGGGGAACTGCACGGACGATGAAATCGTGGCCGACGTGCAGGCAGCGGTGGATTTCCTGAAGGCACAGCCCAATGTGCAGTCCGACCGCATCGGCATAGTGGGGTTCTGCTTCGGCGGCCGGGTTTCCTACCTGGCGGCTTGTAGCGTCTCCGGTCTTGGCGCCTCGGTGGTGTTCTACGGCGGACGGATTATGGTGTCCTTGGGCGATGGGCCGACTCCCCTGAGCCGGACGTCCAACATAAACGTTCCGGTCTTGGGGCTATTCGGCGAGGAGGACCAGAACCCCACCCCGGAGGACGTTGCCACAATCTCCGGGGAATTAACCCGGAACAATAAGGTTCACGAGTTCCACATGTACCCCGGCTGCGGCCACGGCTTCCATTGCAACGCCCGGGACAGCTACCGGCCCGAAGCCGCCCGGAATGCCTGGGGTAAGGCCATGGACTGGTTCGACCAGTACCTCAAGGGCTAGGCTTTGGCATCCTGAGCTTGTGGAAGCGCAAGCTTCCACCTTGCTCTACAAAAGAAGAAACCCCCAAGCCCACCCGGTAACGGGTAGCGCTTGGGGGTTCTTTTGAGACTCGATTTGCAGCTGGCGGCCTATGCCCCCTGACGTATGAAGTCGGAGATGCGCTCCCCTATCATCATGGTGGTGACGTTGGTGTTGGCCCGGATGCAATCTGGCATGATCGAAGCGTCCACCACCCGGATACCCTCCAGGCCGTGGACCTTGCCGTGCTGGTCCACCACCGCCATGGGGTCGGTGTTCGGACCCATCTTGCAGGTGCAGGAAATGTGCTGAGAGGTCGTAACCTCCCGCATCATCCAAGCGTCCAAGGCTTCGTCTGAGGCCAACTCCTCATCGGTGGGTTCCACCCGTTCCTCGATGATATCCTTGAAACTCTCGTGCTCCCCCAGCCTGACGCACAGGCGGACCATGTCCCGCAGCCGCATCCGGTCGAACTCGTCGTCTAAATAGCGGTAGTCCAAGAATGGCTGCACCTTCGGGTCGGCGGAGGTCAAGCGCAGTTCCCCGGCTCCCGCCGCCAACTGTATGCCCCCGGTAATCCGGATTCCGATGGGCTCCATCCTGTTGCCGCCCCGGTTGACCCGGCCGGTGGCAAAGGACTGCATGGAAATCTTCATGTCGTTCCGCAGGTGGGAACCCTCGGCGGTGTAGCGCAATGTCAACTGCATACGCGGAGCCAGGCCGTCCAAGTCGAAGCCTTCCTTGGTGCGCCAAGTAACCCACACGCCGGGATGGTCCCTCAAGTTCTGCCCCACTCCCGGCGAGTCAAGCACCACCGGTATGCCCAAGCTGCTCAGGTTGTCCTTCGGCCCCACACCCGACAGCATAAGCAACTGGGGTGAACCGATGGCTCCGGCGCTGAGGATTATCTCCTCGCCCTCCATCACGAACTTCTCTCCGCCGCTTTCGACCTCCACTCCCGTGGCCCGGTTGCCTTCGAAGACTATACGTTGCACGTTGCAATCGGCCCGCAACGTCAGGTTCAACCGGTGCCGGGCTTGGTCCAAGTAACCCAGGGCGGTGCTGAACCGGATACCGTTGGGGTTGTTCAAGGGAATGGGGCCGATGCCGGTGGAATCCGGGTGGTTATGGTCCGGCGAATCGGGGAAACCGGCGGCCCGGCAGGCCTCGTAGAAGGCCACTTGGGCTGGCAGCCAAGTCTCCCGCTTGAACCGGTGAGCAATTATGGGGCCGTCGTTGCCGTGGAAGTCGTCGCTGCCGTAGTCAGTGTCGGTCTCCAGCTTGCGGAAATAGGGCAACAACTTCTGGAAGTTCCACTGGTCGTTGCCCATCTCGGCCCAGCTATCGTAGTCTTCCGGCACACCACGCAGAAACACCTGGCCGTTGATGGCGCTGGAGCCGCCGGTTACCTTGCCCCGGGGCACCAGCATCTCCCCCGCGGTCTCGGTGGCCTTGCCCACGAACTGCCAGTTGTGGTCGCTGGTCATGATGTCGATCTCGGTGGCGTAGCCGAACTTGACCTCCTCCGGTAACCTCTCGAATTCCGGATAGTCCGGCCCGGCCTCCAGCAGCAGAACCGAACGCTGCGGGTCTTCGGTGAGGCGGGTCGCCAGTATCGAACCGGCGGAACCGGCCCCTATTACAATGTAGTCATACTTCATAGCTCTACCCCGGTAAGTCTTGGCGATTTAGCGCGGCGAGTAGGACGTTGGCCGCAGTATGGTATTGTGGCTCTGCCTTACCAGGACACCGTCCCGGTGGGACTCCTCCACCACTTTGCGCCAGTCGGCGTCCGCGGCGAACGCCCGCCAGCTCTCCTCCCGGTGGGCCAGGCTCTCGTATCCCAGCATGTAGGTCAAACGGTTGCTGACGCCTATCTCGTCGGTCCAATAACCGATAACGTCCATGCCGTACTTCTTGAAGAACCCGGTGGTGTGGTTGGCAAACCGCTGGTGCAACGCCCCCAGCTTGCCGGGCACCGCGTCGTAAATTCTCAGTTCCTGGAGGTTGGAGGATATCTTCGGCTCCGGCGAGTAGTGGGTGAGGCGCATGAAGGTGTTCTGCACCAAGGCCGATAGTGGCCCGTTAGCTTCAGTAGCCTCCTGCACCTTCAGCCATTCCGGGTCCCTGGTGAAGTCCTGGAACTTCCTTTCCCGGTCCCCCATATCCTCGTAGCTCAAGATGAAGGTCAGCCGGTTGCTGGTGCCTATCTCTTCGGTCCAGAAACCAAGAATGCCGATCCCGTAGGTGTCGAAAAACCCGACTACGTGATTGCCAAACCGGTCGTTCACCGCCGGCAGGTTCCCCGGGGTGGCATCGTAAAGCCTCAACTCGTAGATCATTGTTCCATCCCCCTCCGTGCAAAGGCCCTTGGAATTGCGAGCATTTAAATCAACGCCGTGGGAGTAACTATTCCATCAAGATCGGATTCGGTGGCCGGCCGGTCCAAGGTCAGGCCCAAGCCGGTCTGCAAGTGATGGTACACTTGCTTCAGGTGATGGGTGCTGTGGCTGAGGATGATGTTCAAAAGCTCGACTACCGTGACCTCCCCGCCATAGTGCGCGGGCACCACCCGGTCGAAGGCGGCATCGTCGCCGCTGTTCAGGAAATCGGTGATATTCCGCAGCACTTCCTCGCCATAGCCGCAAATCTCGTTTGGCGTATTGAGGTCCCGCAGCCGCTGGTTTGAAGCCTCCATGTCATCGGCGCTCATGCTCCCGGTCTTGTGGCTCAACCAAGCCAGCTCCGGGAAGGAAAGCACGTGCATGATGGTGTCCCGCAGGCTGGCCGGCCGCCAGGGCACCTGCTCATCCAACTGCTCCTGGGTAACCTGCCGCGCCGCCCGCATGGCCGCCCGGAGGACGACGTCGTATTTGCCGGCCATCCATTCCGTCTTCCCGGCCAGGTCCACCTTCACGTCCAGCTTGAGGGCCGGCACCAGTTTCTTGGGGTAGTAACCGATTATCACTTGGTCGTCATCGATAATCGTCACCGGGACCGACTTGATCCCCAGGTTTCGCAGTTGTTCCACCGCTGCTTCGTCGGTGGCCAGATCGTGGTGCACATACTGCACACCGTTGGACGACAGAAACTCCTCTACCGTCCGGCAACTGAATCAACCGGGATGGGTATAAACGTGCACATCCATAGCTTCACCCTGTAGTCGTTTTCAGGCCCGCTCAGGCCCGCGCTCAGGCCCGCTCAGGCCCGCTCAGGCCCGCTCAGGCCCGCTCAGGCCGGCAGGCCCCGGACCAACGGTAGCGTAAGGGCGCCCCCAAGCCCTGTCAACATCGCCCCCGCCCGCTCGCTAAGGCTCACCGCCGGGCTTCCAGCTGAACAATACCGGCCTCATCGGCGCGGCTCCCTTTATGTGAAAGGTCCCATCCACCTCTTCCAAACCGGTTTCCAGGAGACTGGCCACTATCTCCCGCTTTGGGTCATCTCCTGCCAAGTACAACCGTCGGCTGACCTGCTCCAAGGCGTGTTCCGGGCTGTCGTATCCCCGACCCTGGGGCGCCGGCAGGGCATGTTCCCCGGCTTCTATTCCCAACTCGGTCAGCGCTTTCCGGAGGTGAGGCGCGCTGGGCAGCGCCAGCCTTGGAGAGCCGTGGACTTGCTCCCACAGGGGATAAACTTGGGACTGCGGCGCATCTTCGTAGAGGACCACCATAACCCTGTCCCTGGCGTGGCTCTCCATCTTGCGGATGAAGAGCTCAATCTCCTGCACCACGTAAAAAACGTGGACCGACAGCACAACATCAGCAGGTTCGACCTCTGCTTCTTCCCACCGGGACTGCACCACGGTCACATTATCTATTCCGTGCTCCCTGGCCTGGGCCTCCAAGACTTCCACCATGCTAGGCGAGGGTTCGACGGCGGTTACGTGGCGGCAGCGCAATGCCAAGGGCAGGGCCAATCTACCTCCCCCGGCCCCCACGTCGATCAGGGTCTGCTCTGGTGAGACCCAGGGCAGCAGGCTGTCCAGCCAGGGGTCCCCGGTTCGCCGGGGGTCGGCCCGGAAGTTTTGGGCGTAGGGCCGCCAGTGGTCTGACGGCGGCCCGTCCCCGGCCGGCCGCATCGACTCCGACTGGGCGTGTTCGGCAACGATCATTTCCTTCCACCGGCTGATGGCAGACATGGTCTTCTTCCCCTCGACAATGTGTGGAAACCAGTGCTTCTTACATAGTGCTTACGGTGGACCAGCGTAACATCAAAAGAGTCCCGGACGACCGTCCGGGACTCTTTAAATTCCGCCGAACCCTGAAACAGGTCTTGGCCGGTTGGCGGTCTAGTTGGGGGTCAGGGTGACCGACCTGATCTCACCGAACTCCCTCTTGACTTTCCGCCAGGAAATGCCGCCGTCGTCGCTGACGTAAACGTAGCCGTACAGGCTGCCGGCAACCACCGAGTTGGGGACAGACTTGTGGGTGCCGAACCAGTACACCACCGAGTTCGGAGTGACCGGCAGGTCGGTCTGGAACCAGGTCTTGCCGCCGTCCCGGGTCTGCTGGATTGCTCCTTGGTCGCCGGGGATGGCGTTGCCGTGGCCCACAAACATCACGTCAGGGTCGTCGGTCTTGATGATCACACCCCGGCAGTAGGACCTCGCGTCGGACTCTTGGTACTTGGGGTACTCGTGGTACACCCAGCTCTCGCCTTCGTCGGTGCTGGTGGCCAAGCCGAAGGGGCTGGTGGCATAGACTGCGCTGTTCGGGCCCGGCCGGACGGCCATGCCGTGCACGTCGCCGTGGAAGGGGTCGGGGCCCAGTTCGCTCATGTGAAGCCAGCTATCCCCGCCGTCCAGGCTCTTGTAGACGCCGTCCACTTCTATGCCGGCCCACACGGTCCGGTGGTCCCTGGGGTCGACGACGATGTTGGTGGTCCGGGGAGTGCCGATGGGGCAGTTCAGGTTCACCCCCATGTTCATTTCCTGCCAGCTCTTCCCGCCGTCCCTGGAGCGGAACCCGCCGGGCCGGGTGCCCACGAAAATGGTGTCGGTGTCATCCGGGTCTACCGTCACCGACCAGATCTGCAGGTCCTCGAAGGGGGAGTCTACCTTGTTCCAAGAAGCGCCGTTGTCCTCGCTGCGGAACAGCCCGCCGTCGGAACCGGCCAGCAGCCGGTGGGCGTCGTCGGGGTATACGGTCATGGTGCGGATATTGCCTTCGCTGGGCACGTTGTCCCGGATTTTCAACCAAGTCTCGCCGCCGTCGCGGCTGTAGGACAAACCGCCGCCCACGGTGCCGACACAGATAGTGTAGTTCGTAGACATGGTCACACCCTCCTTGAAAATTACTGTTGCCTAAGTCTCTTTTCCGGTGGCGCAGATATAGCAATATGATAGACGGAATGTCAACCCTGCGCCTCTCTGCTTCCGGCACATCTTCGCTATCGTCTGTCCGAGGAAAGCCCGGAGCCGGAAGTCCGCAATGGGCGCGAGACTACTTCCCGTTTTTCTGCATTGCTTCTACCAGAAACCCCGGCGACAGAGGCAGCCTGTCCACGGTTATGCCGGTTGCCCGGTGGATTGAATTGGCTACCGCCGCCAATGGGGGTACGATCGAAGACTCACCCACCCCGCGGACTCCGAAGGGATGCCCAGGATTCGCCACCTCCACGATAACCGTGTCGATCATCGGCAGGTCCAGGCTGGTCATCATCCGGTAGTCCAGCAGGCTGGAATTGACCAGTTCCCCGTCGTCGTTCATGAAGTACTCTTCGTTGATGGCCCAGCCGATCCCCTGCACCGTGCCGCCCTGCATCTGGCCCTCCACGTAGCTGGGGTGGACTGCCTTGCCGGCGTCCTGGAACACAGTACAGCGCAGCACTTGGGACTTGCCCGTCTCCGGGTCAACTTCGAAGTCCACCAAGGTAGCCGAAGCCGAGCCTCCGGCCCCCCGGGGGTTTACGTTCCCCCGGCCCACCACCGGCCCGCCGGTCTCGTTGAGGCGGGGAGCCACCTGCTTGAAGGTCATCTTCAGTTCCGGGTCAGACTTGTGCTGCAGCACTCCATCGACGTATTCCACGTTGTCCGGCTCGGTGTCCCAGATCAGGGCCGCCCGGCCGATGAGCTGCTGCTTGATGTCGTTGGCGGCCTGAATCGCCGCCCAGCCGGTCTTGAAGGCCACGCCGCTGCCCGCGGTCAGCGAGGTGAAGCCGATAGAATCGGTGTCGCCCACGCTGGGGAACACCTGCTCCACCGGGATTCCCAACACCTCGGCCAGTTGCTGGGCGATCACCGTGCGAGAGCCGCCGATATCCACCGAACCCTCCACCAGCATAATGGTGCCGTCGGAGTTGACGTTGGCCACGGCGCAGGATGGGCCGGTGTTGTTGCGCCAGAAACCCAGGGCGAATCCTCTTCCCCTGTTCTTGCCTTCCAACGGCGCGTTGTAGTGGGGGTGGGCTTTCACTGCTTCCAGGACCTCCACCACGCCAATGGGCGGGTTCAGGGTACCGTCGGCCCGGCGGGTCCCCTCCTTGGCGGCGTTGGCCAGCCGCAGCTCCACCGGGTCTATGCCCAGCTTCTCGCTCACCTCGTCCAGCAGGATCTCCACGGCGAAGCAGCCAAGGGGAGCCCCCGGCGCCCGGTAAGCCGCCGTCTTGGGCTTGTTATCGACAACGTCCAACCCTTCCAAGTCCAAGTTCGCAATGTCGTAGGGAGTGAGCATGCAGTTGAGGGCGCCGCCGATGGGCGAACCCGGGTAAGCCCCGGCCTCCAAGGCCACGTAGCCCTGAGCCGCCGTGATTTTCCCCTCCTTGGTCACGCCCAGCTTCACCTTCATGTAGCTGCCCGAGGTGGGGCCGGTGGCCTCCATCACGTCCTTGCGGCTCATGGTAACCGTCACCGGCCTGCCGCTCTTGCGGGACAGCACCGCCGCCACCGGCTCCAAGTAGGTGGCCAGCTTGCCTCCGAAGCCGCCGCCGATCTCCATGGGGACCAGCTTGACGTTGGATGAGGGAATTCCCAGGATTAGCGCGGTGTTGTCCCGGATGCCGAAGGGGTTCTGGGAACTGTTCCAGACTGTCACCCGGCCGTCGTGGCTCCAGGAAGCCGAGGCGCTCTGGGGCTCGATGTACCCTTGGTGCACCGTCTTGGTGCGGAACTCCCGCTCCACCACCACGTCGGCCTCTTTCAACCCTGCTTCTATGTCTCCCAAGGTCAGCCTCTGCCGGGCGGCCACGTTGGTCTTCTCCGGGCTGCCGTCGTTGAGGCTGGGGGCCGTCATGTGGTCGTGAAGGATTGAGGCCCCCGGCTGCATCGCCTCTTCCGAGGTGCTTACCGCCGGCAGGACTTCGTAATCCACCTTGATAAGCTTCAGGGCCTCTTCGGCGTCGTGGGGGTTCTCCGCCGCCACCGCGGCCACGGCGTGGCCCTTGTACAGGGCCTTGTCCCCGGCCAGCACGTTGTTGCTCAGATACTTCAGGCTGAGGACGGCGTCCTCGCCCACTTCAGCCAGCCGGTCGGGCACCGGCGCTAGGTCCTTCGAAGTTGCCACCGCCAAGACGCCCGGATGGGCCTCTGCGGCGGAAGTATCGATGGACTTGATGATTGCATGGGCATGGGGGCTGCGCAGCACCTTGCCGTGCAGATGACCGGGCAGCTGTACGTCAGCGGCGTACTGGGCTTTGCCCGTCACCTTGTCCACGCCGTCGTGCCGTATGGGCCTGGTCCCCACCACGCTGTATTCCACGTTGGAAAGCACCAAGTTAGAGGTCATTGGGCACTACTCCTTCTTCACCCGATTATTTTCCGAAAGCCCCTTGCAGGGCTCCGTCGAAGGTCATTATTTCTCTCACGCCCCGCCTCCGGCAACTGTCCAGGTAGCAACGGCGATGTTCCGGTTGACATCGAAGAGAAACTAGTTGGCCGGGTCTCGAACCTCGTGTTCCCTTCCCATTGCATACATAAAGACGTTGGTATCAACGAAAATCATACAGGGGGAAGCCCGCGACTTTTGGACTCGTTGATTGTCTTAAGGTGTTCACTCCAGTCTGGTTCCGGTTCTTGGCCTTCCAAAGTATCGCACCAACTAAAAAAGGCCTCCACATCCTCAACGGACTCGAAGGGCTTGGTCCACTTCCGCTTTTCGAGACGTTCTCGCGCGGCTGCCCTCAACCAAGCGCTCAACGTCATTCCTTCCCTGCGAGCCTGTTGAACAAACCGTTCTCGCTCCTCGTCCGATATTACAAGCTGTACTCTGGCCATAACGTGCCGTTGCCTTTCGCCTGATGATGTGTATGCATCTTACCACCCCCCTATGCTGTTTCAACCAGCAAGTGAAGTCTATCGGGCTCTCCAGGTTCCAATGGCCAAGGCGCATTAACCGCGAATCAAGTGTGTAGTTCAGAAATAGAGGGAGGGCTGCGATTACAAAGTAGTCGTATAGACTAGTTATCCACGATTTGTGCGGCCTAAGGGTTGCCCGCTATTGCCCGTTCGAGATACAGAGGCGCGCGACAACTATCCGAGCGTCCTGCGGCGCTTGGGATATGGTAGCAGACTCTTAACTATCTGGTCTGGCAGGTAAACAAAGGAATACATTCTCCGGTACTGTCCGTGTCCGTGGCAAAGTGTCTCGACGGTAGCTTTCTTCAAATACAGCGGCGCCAACCGACTGTAGGATCCAGGATAGACTATTACGGGTTCTTCGGACGTTGTTATATCGCCGATGGCATCGGTACCACTGAAACGCGACGGAACCATTTCCGGAAATTTCAGCATCCCACCTCTGAATGCAAAGTTGCTTATGGGTCTCTCTTCTCTTCTCGTTCCACTCTGGGTACTCCACACTACAAGAGAGCAAGGCAATGACACTACGCTGACGTATCTTCTCGCTGCCGCTTCAAAGGACACGTTGAAGTCCTTGACTAAGTTCGGAACGCATTGAGCTGTTGGTCGGGTTTGATTCAAGAAGGCTTCAACCCTTCTTCGAGGCATTAGGATCGCCGACGCCATGTCGTTACACAGGATCTCAATACGCCGACCCTCAAAATCCTGTTTAGGAGAGAACCGGCGCCTATGAATTGCTCTGTGATTAACTATGGGTGAGAGGAGGAGATGAGCTACTTCGTGGGCTGTTGAGAAGCGATGCCGAACCTTAACATGGCTACTATTTAGAAACATTGTGTAATGGCCAGGTGTCCTCTCGACGACGAGAGCGTCACCCTCCATTTCGTGCAACTCCATTCGGTCCACTCCCAAGTCGGTCGCAAGGCGCCGAAGCCGGGTTCCAGGTAAATTCGGATCACTATATTCGACACCTTTAGTTTCAGCTATTTCTAACGCTGTAGCCCTAATGCTCGTCCAGTCCAATTTTAGTCCTCAGCTCCGATCATCCGCCCTGTTACTGTACACCGAGTGATGCAATTGTTGCAGTCAGGGTATTGACAACCATATCCTTTTCCGGAAGGAGCCTCTAATGCCTTGAAAACAAGGGCCACCTGGTTACGAATACTAGATTGCGGCGAGTTCCACTTGTACTCACTTTCTACTACCCTCCTATAGGCTTCCTCCTTGGACATACTGATCCGGCTTGCCCGTTGTGGCCATTCTTCCTCGAACAGAGCTTTAAGCAACTCTCCAAGTTGAGACGTGGATTCAAACAGCCTACTCGGCCGAACTTGAAGCATTCCCGCAATTGCGCGAATGTCGTCGGGAGAAGCAAAGCTTTCCAAGTACATGAGCCGGTAATTGATCCCATGTTCAACCATCAGTGCTTCCAGATCCGAGTCGCTCATCCCCCTTGCGCGGGCAATCTCGTGGACTCGCTTATAAAGTCCTTCAGCCATACACCTTATGACCTCCCGTGCGGAACATCATTACCACCTGCTGCCTGTTGGCGCTTGTTGGGATGATAGGTGAACCTACGATATATTGACATGCAACCTCAGCGTACCACTACATATAGCTTGAAGTCTATTAGGGTGGCAAATTCGAGGCACCAATCTAGGAGATTTTCGTGCACGCTTATATAGATGAGTCGGGGAACACTGGCTTTAACTTGTTCGATCCTGAACAACCCATTTTTATGAACGTGGCCATGTCATCCATGCTGGATTTTGATCAAGTCTTTTGGGAGCGAATTAGAAACATTGCTCACGATGCCGGCGTGCAATACCTTCACGCCAATGAATTAGGCCTAGTTGGTGTTGAGAGAATTGCGCCGAGGGTTATGGAACTAGTGGAGTTCTCGCAAGTACGGTTCTACTTTGCGGCAGTTCACAAACCAGATGTTGCAGGTATGAAGTTTTTTGACGCGGTCTTCGACCCTGGAGAGAACCCTGCTGCTCCGCGGCACTCCTATATCATTAGGGGTTTAAAATTCGTCCTGCTCTTGAAGTTCTTGCACATCCTAGAAGATGGCGATATCCGTATGTTTTGGGATGCAATGACAAGCAGCCCCTCGGAAGATGCTAAAAGGAAGGCAGTTTCAGCCATAAACAATGCAATTCAGCGTATAGGAAATCTGTCAGATGAACGATCCCGGCTCTTAATTGGGGATACCTTAGCTTGGGCCAAAAATAACATTGACAGATTTTCCATGTGGACACCTAGGAAACAAGACCGACATGGTCACCTGCCTAACTTATTCACCTTTCCTGCTCTTCTCACTAGCATTTCGGATACCGCGAAATTGTGGAGTTGCAAAATAGACAAAATAGTTCACGACCAACAGAGCCAGTTTGGGCAGACCCTGCGGTCATGGCACTCACTCTTCGAGGGTCGCCCTCAACCCGAGCGCATTGTCCATTTTGGCGACACGCCTATTAGGTTCGGGGATATCAGTGATAGCCAATTCGAAACGCGCGATTCAAGAGCAAGCCCGGGGCTTCAGGTGGTGGATGTCATCCTCTGGACATTCGCCAGGTCACTGTTGGAGAAACCGCTGGGGCCTAAGTCGCGGGAACTGTTCGAGCTTTGTTTTTCGCCTGATGACATGTACTTCATGTCCTTGGGAAGCATAGTCGCCGAGCTCGAATGCACGGTTGGCCCTTTGGTGATGCGTCCGCTTAGTGAGGATCAACTCTTGTATGGAATGAATTTTTTAGAGTACGTTGAAGGGCTTCGTCAAAAGAGTATGAGTGAAGACTTGGAGTACCACCAGTGGTCTACCTAGCGCTTTCTATGGCACCTAGTCAACCACTGCCCTTGGGCCATACCTTACTATTTCTTACGACGAGATCCTTACCGTGGTGATGTGGAAACCCAGCAGAATCCTCGCCGTAAACTCCATAGCAATTTGGTGCAATCCGGGTTCGTCAGACTAGGCCTGTCGGGATTTCTCCACCCACCATTGAAAGGCTCCTGGCTCAGCCAATGTTTCCAGAAAGGAACCTAATCACGAGGGTTCTCGGTTTTGTCCAGTTTGGTGGGCCCGGTAGGAGTTGAACCTACGACCCGCCGGTTATGAGCCGGCTGCTCTGCCGCTGAGCTACGGGCCCGCTATTCCAGCTTATGCCTGGGGTATGGGGGTGTCAAGAAATCCGAGTCTCCGCCGGTTCGTCCTCTTCCGGCTATCCGGGTATAATCGGCCTCGTCAGCCTTCTTTCCGAAGAACCCCGGTCATTGCCGGAGATTGTAGACATGGAGACTCTGTACCGTGAGGCGATTCCGGCCCGCCAGGGCAGGGCCTGCCGGCTGGAGGCAGGCCAACTGGTCAAAGTCATCAACACCCACGGCCAGCAGGTGGTGGACACTTGGGCGTTTAACGCCTCCGACCCCGGCGAGTTCATGTCCATGGAGCACACCCGCACTGCCTTGGCACGGGTGATGGTGGCTTCCGGCGACGCTCTGGTCACCAACCATCGCCGGCCCATCCTGACCATAGTCGAAGACACTTCCCCGGGTATTCACGACACCCTGCTGGCGGCCTGCGACCGCTACCGCTACCAGCAGCTTGGCTGCGCTGGTTTTCACGACAACTGCACCGACAACCTGGCCGCCGCCCTGGCCGAACTAGGAGTCGCCAACTCCCGCACTCCCAGCCCGTTGAATCTGTTCATGAACATCCCGGTGGGACCCGGCGGCCAGCTCTCCTTTCAACCGCCCGTTTCCAAGCCCGGAGACTACGTGCTGTTGCGGGCCGACATGGACTGCCTGGCTGCCTTTTCCGCTTGCCCCCAGGACATGGTCCCCATCAACGGCCAGAATTGCGTCCCCACCGAAGCCCACTTCGAAGTCCTGGCTCCGAGTGTATAATCCCAGTCGGCCGTCCTGAATATTCCCCCGACGGCCGGTGCGCAGCCCCGAGAACTAAACGATAGCCACCAGGAGGCGGTGACGATGACGTCAAGCAGCGAAGGCCCCGTGTCAATGGACACCTTCAAGACCATGATCGGATTGGCCGGGCTGGGCATGAGCGACCAAGAAATAGAAGACCTCAAGCCCCTATACGACCTCTACGCCCTGAACGTTAGCGTAGTCCATGCCCAAGACTTCGGCGCCGAGGAGATCAGCGCCGCTTTCCACCCCGACTGGCCCGACCAGTAGGGGCAGGCCCATACGGCGGCGGCAAAAAAAACATCACTCTTGGCAGCCCCGAATCAAAAAAAGGCCAACCGGATGCCCCGGAGGGAGAATAATGGCGGCTACAGGAACAGACCTGCACTACTTGACCATCCACGAGGCCTCGGAGTTGTTGCGGCGGCAGGAACTCTCCCCGGTCGAGCTGACCCGGGCCTTTCTCGACCGCATCCGGGCCACCGACGATGAACTGCACTCCTACCTCCTGGTTCTGGAAGAGCAAGCCCTGGAGGACGCCCGCACCGCCGAGGCGGAAATCCTGCGGGGCGCCTACAAGGGCCGGATGCACGGCATTCCCTTCGCCCTGAAAGACCTTTACGACACCGCGGGCGTCCGGACCACTTCGGGCTCCAGGGTTGACATCGACCGGGTCCCCGCCGAGGACGCCACCACCACGGCCAGGCTGAAGGCCGCTGGAGGCATCCTGCTGGGCAAGCTGGCGATGCACGAATTCGCCTTGGGCGGCCCCGACTTCACCACCCCCTTCCTACCGGCCCGCAACCCTTGGAACACCGCCCACGTTACCGGCGGCTCCAGCAGTGGCTCCGGCTCAGCGGTGGCCGCCGGCCAGTGCATGGGAGCCTTGGGTTCCTGCACCGGCGGCTCCATCCGGGGGCCCGCCTCCCTCTGCGGCATCGTCGGCCTGAAGGCCACCTACGGCCGGGTCAGCCGGGCCGGCGTGGTCACCCTTAGCTGGTCCCAGGACCACTGCGGCCCTATGACCTGGACCGTTGAGGACACCGCCTACATGCTCCAAGCCCTGGCTGGCTACGACCCCAAAGACCCCACCACCAGCCGGGCGCCGGTGCCCGACTACTCCCTGTCCCTGCGGGAGGACATCCGGGGCGTCACCATCGGCGTGCCCCGCCACTTCTTCTTCGCCGACGACCCCAGCATCAACCCGGAGGTCCTGTCCGTCGTGGAAAAGGGGTTAGGAGTCCTTGAGGAACTGGGCGCCAGTGTACAAGAAGTGACGATTCCCAGCCTGGACTACGTGCGGGCGGCGAACACAATCATCATGCTCAGCGAGGCCTACGCCTTCCACGAGAAGAACCTGAAGACCCGGCCCCAGGACTTCGGCGAAATGGTGCGGGACCGCTTCCGTATCGGAGGCCTATTTCAGGCCAGCGATTACGTCCAAGCCCAGCGCTGCCGGTCAATGGCTAAGAAGGAGTTCTCCCAAGCCCTGCAGCAGGTGGACTTCCTGGTGTCGCCCACCATGACCCAGCCGGCGGCGGCCTTCGAGGGTTTCGACCCCACCGGCACCGTCCGGGGCCCCAGCTTTACCGCCCCCTACAACCTCACCGGCTTGCCGGCCATTTCCGTGCCCTGCGGCTTCACCGGGGCCGGCCTGCCCGTGGGCATGCAAATTGCGGGAAGACCCTTCGACGAGCCTGGAGTAATCCGGGCCGCCTACGCCTACCAGCAGCAGGCCCGCTGGTTCGAAAAACGCCCGCCGATGTAGGGGGGGTGAGAGCGGCATACTGAAACGGCGCCCATGCATCTTCCTGTCCATTGACACCCGATTACCGTCAGGATAGCTTGAACCAATGCCTATCTCACAGCACTACGGCGTACAAGAGGCAACGTTGTGGCGACGCAAGAACCCGTAGCTGACTATCGCAATCAAGCGTGGGACTTTCTGGAAAAAAGCAGGAAGTATCTGGCTGAGGGTGACCTGCACCAAGCCTCGGAAAAGGGCTGGGGGGCAGCGTCGCATATGGCCAAGGCCGTAGCAACTGTTCAGGGCTGGGAATACGACAATCACGCCGATTTCAACGTCGTTTTGTACCGTGCAAGGGAGTTGTCTGGCAACCCTCGCATTCGCGCATTGCGTGGGGATGCCAACGACTTACATGGCAACTACTACAAACGGAAGATGCATCTCAACGCCAAGGATATAGGAGAAGGGCTGGAGGCTGTGGCGGAACTGCTGGAGATTCTCACTCCCCTGACCGAGTAGCAGCCGGCCACCCGTTTTCCTACCCCAGCCCCAGTTTTTCCCGGTAGTCGGGGTCCCAGGCCGCCAGCAGCCCGAGCTCCACCGCCTGCTGTGGTGACAAGCGTTCCTGCCCCTCGCCGGTCAGGGGCGCCGTGGCCACGATGGAGTCCCGCACCAGTTCCTCGTACTTCCTCCCGTCGATTCCCAGCAGGTCCTGCAGCACCGGTTGGTTGTGCTGCCCGTAGGCCGGGGCAGGGCCGTGTATCTTCAAAGGGCTCTTGGAAAATTTGTAGGGCCTCCCCATGAAGGGCCGCGTCCCTATTTTTCGTTCCTCCGGATAGGTCACCCTCTCCAGGAAGCCCCGGCTCTGGTAGTGAGGGTCGAAGTGAATATCCTTGCCGGTCAGGACAGGCCCCGATGCGATTCCCTCCCGCTGCAGCCGGTGCATCAGGTCGTACTTGTCCGATTCCGCCGTCCAAGCCCCGATTATCCGGTCCAGTTCGTCGTGATTGCGCCGCCTCGACGCGGCATCCTGGAAGTCAGCGGATCCGGCCAAGTCCTCCCGGCCCATCAGGCGACACAGTGCCTGCCACTCCTCTTCGCTCCCCACCGACAAGGTTATCCACTGGTCGTCGCCGGCCGCGGGATAGGACCCCTGCGGCGCCCGCTGCGGGTGCCGGTTGCCGATGCGCTCCCCTTCCCGGCCGTTGACTTGGGCGTCCATGATGAACTCCGACAGAAACATCACCCCGGCTTGGTACATGCTGATGTCGATCCACTGGCCTTGGCCGGTGCGGTTGCGGTAGCGCAGGGCCGCCCCCATTGCCAGCAGCGATGTCCACGTGGAAAGAAAGTCCACGAAAGATGCCCCCGCCTTGCTGGGCACGTCGCCGGGGTACCCCGTAACCCAGCAGTGGCCGTGGGTCCCCTCCTGGGTGGTTGCCTGGGCCGGGTAGTTGGCGTAGGGGCCGCCGCCGTGGCCGTAGCCGGTGTTGGACACCATGATGATGTCCGGCTTGATATTCCTCAGGTTGGGGTAGTCCAGCTCCCACCGCCGCATCACCCGGGGGGTGAAGTTCTCCATAACGATGTCGCTTATTTTAACCAGTTCGGCGAACATTTCCCGGCCCCTGGGGTCGGTCATGTCCAAGGTCAGCGACTGCTTGCCCCGGTGCAGCAGGTTGTAGGTAGAGGGCCGGTTCCACCAGTCCTCTCCCAGTTCGTTTTCCGGGAAGGCCCCCGCAAAGCCTCCGGTCCGGGTGGTGTCGGGACGGGTCGGGCCTTCTATCTTGATGACCTCGGCCCCCAAGTCGGAAAGAAGCCCTCCGGCGTAGGGCAGGGCAAAAACGTAGGTTGAGTCCAGCACCCGGATGCCGCTCAACGGCAGTTGGGACATCTCCCGGCCGTCCCCGTTTTGGCTGCCGTCCCCGTTCTGTCGTTCCAAGCCCGTCAAATCACTTCCATCTGGCGGAGGCAGTCGATTTCTTCCCGGCTGTAGCCCAAGCCGTCCCGGTAAATTTCCGTGTTGTGCTGCCCTAGGGTCGGCGAAGGCCGCTGCAGTTGGTAGGGCGTCAGGCTGTAGTTGAAGAGCACCGCCGGGACCCGCACCTTCCCCATCACCGGGTGCTCCACCTCCCGGTAAAACTCCCTGGACTCCAGTTGCGGGCAGTCGGCCAGTTCCCCGGGGGTCTGCACCAGCCCGAACAGCATCCGGGCCTCGGCGGCCTTGGGAAACAATTCCCACTTGCCCCGGTCCTTGATGGACTCCAACACTATCCGGTCCAGTTCCTCCCCGTTCACGCTGCGCTGGGCCGGCTCGGCGAACCGGGGCTCCAGCAACTCCGGCGTCCCGAAGAACTCCGCAATATCTTCCCAGGACGCGCCGCCCCCGGGCTGGACTATTATCCAGCCGTCGGCGCAGGCCATGGGGTGGGTGAACTGTCCTCCCGAGGCCCTCCGCCGGGTCTGGGTTCCCCCCATGAAGGGGTAGGTGGTCTGGGTGGCCATCATCGACGACGCCACGCATTCGGTGACCGAAAGGTCAATGTGTTGACCGATGGCGGTGTTCTCTTGCATGAACACCGCCATGCTGGTGGCCGCCGCTCCGTTCAACCCGCCCTCATACTGGGCCTGAAAGCCGCCGTGTTTCAGCGGTTCCCGGCCCTGCACGCCGCTGATGCTCATGATCATGCCCATGGCGTAGTTGACGATTTCCTCCCCCTTGAAGCCGCTGTAGGGGCCTTCCTGCCCAAAGGGGGTTATCGAAGTCATCACCAGCCCGGGGTTGATATCTTCCAGCCTCTTGTAGTCCAACCCCAAGGACTCAAGGTAACCAGGCGGAAAGCTCTCCACCACCACGTCGACGTGGGACACCAGTTCCCGGAAGATGCGCTGTCCGGCCGCCGTCTCCAAGTTCAGGGTGGCCCCCTTTTTGTTGAGGTTCATTACCAGGAAGAACAGGCTCTTCTCCCGGTCCACCTCTTCGTGGAAGAAAGGTCCCAGCCGCCGCAGCCCACACCCCGAGGGCGGTTCCAGCTTGAGCACCTCGGCCCCGTAGTCGGCCAGCAGCCGGGCGCAGAAGGAGCCGGCAATATCCCCGGAAAGGTCCAGCACCTTGATGCCTTCCAGCGCTCCGGTCATTCAGTCAGCTTCACGATGGCGCGGGCTATTCATACGTTCGGTTGACCTCGCCAGGTATAGGGCGGAGGCGAACCACCGAGGACGCCGTTCTCCTTTACTTCCAAGACCTCGTCAACCCCCTTGGAATAACAAGGCTACCAGGGACGCGATTACTCCGCCGCCTATGGCCCAAGTGGAAATAAACACCCGGTATTGCATCCTGTGCAACTCGTCAATCCGGGAGTGTACCCTGTCAAACCCCTCGTTAACCCGGTCGAACCGGCCGATAAACCTCCCAAACTCCTCGTTCACTCCATCGAACCGGCCACTAACTCTGCCAAACTCCTCGTTCACACCGTCGAACCGGTCGCTAACTCTGTCAAACCGGTCATTGACTTGGTCAAACCTAGCGTTAATCTGCCGGAACTCTTCCCGGAATTCCTGCCGCAGCTCCGCCATCTCCGTCCTGAAACCCTGTATAGCGACCGACTGTTCTGCCAGATGCCCTTCTACAGCAGCCAACCGGGCAGCGTCATCCTGTTCAGTTACGATTGCAACCGCCTTCTATTTTTAGGCGGTATTATACTGCCGTATGTCATAATTGCTGACACATTTCTGTCATTTAATTGCGTCGCGCACAACAAAGACTAAATCTGGCTGTACCCGGATCCCAGCCGCCCCGGGTCCGACCCCAGTCCCCGGGCTTCCTCGATCCAGCCGAACTCCTTCAGAATCTGCTGGCTGTAGGTCACCCGTCCGGTCACCTTGTCCAAGGGCTCCGTCGCCAGCAACAGCGTCGCCTTGGCCAGCAGTTCCGGCGGCTCTCCCCGGGGGTCGTCCATCCCGGTGACCAAGTTGTGGAACACCGTCCCCGGAGTCGGCACCACCAAAGACGGGGAAACGCAGGTCACCGATATGCCGTACTGGTAGGTCTCCATTGCCAGACCTTGGGTGAACCGTTCCAAGGCCGCCTTCTCCGCCCCGTAGCAGGTCTGCCCGCTGTCGGGCGGCGCGTCGGGGTAGGGCCCGCGGCCCGGACCCACCGCCGCTCCCGAGGAGATGTTCACGATGCTCCCGCTGCCCCGGGGGATCATGTCTTCCAAGACCAATTTGCTCAGGATGAAGGGCGCCTGGAAGTTCACCAGCCACGACCGCAGCCAGCGGTTTACTTGGAAGTCCTTGACCGGGATGAAGTAGGTTAAGGCCGCGTTGTTGACCAGCACGTCCGGCGGGCCGTAGATGTCCCTCGCGTCCTGCACCAGCTTCTCGCACTCTTCAGTGATCGAAACGTTGACCGCCACTGCCGTGGCCTCGCCCCCCGCCTCCTTGATGCCGGCGATGGTGCCTTCCAGCGAACCTTCCAGCGGGTGGTCTCCCTCCCTGATGGTGCGGGCGGCGCATACAACCCGGGCCCCCTCCTCGGCAAAAAGCCGGGAAATTTCTGCCCCAATTCCCCTGCTCGCTCCCGTCACGATGGCCACCTTGCCGTCCAGTTTGCCCATTAAGTCATTCCTCCGCGGGTCCCGCTAGAATCCCGTAATTGCCTTGCCGCCTGCCTCAAATACACCTCTCCAAGCGGCAGCCCGGCAAGTATAGCACCGGCCGGAATAACGCTTCCAGTTGGGCCAGTCACGACTTCCCTTCTCTGTTTCTTGTCCACCCCCCCCTCCATATAATCGGAATCCCCATTAGCGGTCTTATGGCTGGGCGGAAGTGTCCCGTTCCCGCCATGGCCGTTGCCAGCGGCGTAATCAGGTCTCCGGCCTTTCCCCGGCATCCAAGGGTAATCACGCACCAAATCTCTGCAAGCAGGTTTCTGGAATCAGGGCTCTGTAAGGAGGTTGCCAATGACGCTGCTCATCAACACCGGGGAGGCGAGGCGCGTCCTTGCCATGGAGGACTGCCTGGACTACTTGGACGCTGCATACAAGGACCTGGCGAACAAGGAGGCCGTCACCGCGCCTCCCGGCGGCCGGTGGGACGTCTGGGAGCCCGTCGGCGATGAAAAGTTCTACGTCTTCGGCTCCCTGCAGGGCGCCAGCCGCCGCCTGGGTGTGTCCGCCCTCCGCTTCAAGTCCGACATCATGCACTTCCCCTGGGAATCGGAAGGCCAGACCCTGGACAAGTACTGCGTCGAGCCGGGCAAATACTGCGGCCTCATCCTCCTGTTCAGCGTCTGGAACGGTGAACTGCTGGCCATCCTCAACGACGGCCACATCCAGCACGTGCGGGTCGGGGCCACCGCCGGAGTAGCGGCCAACTACATGGCCCGGGAAAACGCCCGGTCCGTCGGCATGTTCGGCTCCGGAGGCATGGCCCGCACCTACTTGGAGGCCTTCGTCAAGGTGCGCAAAATCGACCACTGCCGGGTGTACAGTCCAACCCCCGCCCACCGCGAGGCCTACGCCGCCGAGATGAGCGACAAGCTGGACATCGACGTAATCGCCGTGGACAGCCCCGACCAAGTGACCCAAGGCGTGGACATCGTGGCCGGCTGCACCGACTCGGCCCAGCCCGTTATCCACCCCCAGTTCCTCGCCCCCGGCATGCACGTCACCCCCGTGGTGCCCAAGGAACTGCCCCCGGAGTCCGTCGAGAAGTTCGACCTGGTGGTGCGGCACAACGGCGGCGGCGCCGAGGGGTTCTTCGTCGGGGAGGAGTCCGACTACGCCGGGCTGCCGGCCGGTCACTTCGACGGCTCCTACCGCGGGGTGGACCGCAGCGACGCCCCGACCCTGGCCGACCTGGTTTCGGGAAAGGTTGTGGGGCGGGCCAGCGACGACCAGCTAACCTGCTACTACAACGTGCCCGGCTCCGGCCTCCAGTTCGCCGCCGTCGCCTTCCGCGCCTACGAGCTGGCCAAGGCCGCCGGCATCGGCCGCGAGCTCCCCACCGAGTGGTTCCTTCAGGACGAGCGGGACTGACATAGCCGTCCGGCCCGCTCCCTTGTTTCATGACGTGGGAGACGGGCTCACTGAGAAAAGAGAGCGCGCACCGCTCCCAAGACTTCTGCCTGCTTTGTGTCCGACAGTCGGCCAACCGTAGGACTGAACAGGCTCTCCTCCATGGTATGAAGTTGGCTGGGTCGGACCCAGCTATTTCTTTCCAATACCCCGGCCTGAAGATCGTTCTGGGTTATCGCTATATTTCCCGGAATGGTCTGCCGCCGGCTGGTGATTTGGCACACCACCCAGTCCCTTGCACCAGCTCTCGCAACTACCAATACTGGGCGGGATACAAAAGCGCTGAAATCCGTGTATGGAAACGGGGCAATAACTATGTCTCCAACCGTTTTGCTTCCTCCTGCCACGCGGCCAACCACTCCGGGTCCTCTTCGTCGTCGTGCCTGGACATGGAGTCCAGGGCTGCCATCGACCACTCCAGCTCGTCCCGGTCGCCGTACACCACCAGCCGCCCCTCGTCGTCCCAGTAGGCCATGTCGTCCACCACGTCCATCGTTCCCACGCTGACGGTGCAGACCCGTTGCAGCAGGTCGATGACCCGCTCCTTGTAGTCGGCGAACCGGTAGGTGTTGAACTTCTCGGCTATCGTGGGGTCCCGGGGTTTCCGCTCCTTGTACTGGTCCAGCACCCACTCCAAGGCCGACCGGCTGCCCAGACGGTAACGCCAGGCATCCGCCGGCACGCCCCGTAGCGACGTCTTGTCGTCCAGGACGATGACTCCCCGCTCCTTGTCGGCCCGCAGGATGACCCGCTTGGCCTCCCCCGCCTGTTCCACCCGCTCCAGCGGGTATGGCTCCGCCGATTCGAACCCGACGTGCAGGTCCAGCAGTTCCCGCCCCATGTTCACCCAGTGCCTGAACTCAGGGTAGAAAGGCATCCGGGGGAACTCCCGCAGCAGGTCGATAGCGTACTTCTCCCGGTACACCGGGTCGTGCAGCACCCCGTAGGTGTAGGCGAATACCTCCTCCGCCGAGATGGACTCGTCGCCGTACCGCTCCCGGAACTGCCGCATCCCCCACTCGGTGATGTTGCTGACCCGCTCCCCCTCCGTCGTGTAGCGGAACAGCGGGAGGCATTGGGTATCACCAGTCAGGTGAAGGTTAGCGACCTTGTTAGTAGCCAATGTGTAAAAGTCTTTACCGCTGACACAGAAGCAGATCAGTTGATTTTCGACGCTAGTGCCAAACGGGAAAATCTGGGGCATCTGGTAGGTTCTATGCGTGAGTACTGGCGCATAGTAACAAGCCATCGCGGTAAACGGCCGATACAAGCTCGCAACAACGTTCCCCTTATTAAGATCAATTCCGGTTCCCCTCAGAAGATGTTGCTCGAGTTCTGTGGTCCATTTAATGCTCCTGTCAACCCATCCACCGATCGAGGTTCGGTCGGGCTCTTCGTAACTCAGTCGTCTTAATTCGCGTTGATATGTTTCAATGAAGTAACTGACTTTGGTTGTAAGGGAATCAGAGTCAAAAGCGTATAGCCACTCATCTCTATTAGTGCTAATCCCTACAGAATACAATCCGAACAACGCCTGCTCTTCTTCTGCAGTCTTAGCAGATTTCGTCCGACGGTCGGCAACCGAAACTAGCTGCTCAAAATCGGTGCTGGACTGATTGAGCCATTCACTCCTCCTATCGGGTGTGATGGCCTCAAACAGGACATCCCTCAAGTTGGCGTTTTTGAGATAGGCTAGCTTGTCCTTGGCAATCTCGGCATCCTCCCGCCGGGCATAATGGATGGCACATTGTCCCAGCTTAGCCTCCTCCCGAACGAAGAACCCGATAGCTACGCCGGTCTGGATACCGAAAACGTTGTGAGTCGTGCCTGAAATCTTGGGGTTGCGGCGCACGTCGGAGCCCAAGTCCAGGACATAGATATCGGTGAATTCCTGCCCGGCGATCTTTCGGAAGCCGTCGTCTTGCCGAGTGTCCAAGTATGCCCTGTTGGTCACGAACCCTATAACTCCGTCATCGGCCAGCCGGTCCGAGGCCCAGCGAATAAAGCGTTTGTACATGTCGTACTGGTGAGTTCTCTGAGCAGTCCCTTCCGCCACGTATGTATCCCTAATACGCTGATCTATCTCAGGATAACTGCGGTTTGGGTTGTTTTCGTACCAGTTGCTTTGGCTGTCGTTATACGGCGGGTTGCCAATGATGACGCTGATACTCTTCTCGTTCTGCTCCTGCACCCGTATCCAGTTCTCTTCCGACACCCCGCCCAGGTTGAAGGAACCCTGCCGGGTGACCGACCCGCCGGTGGCCCCCGCCTGCTGCCAGTCCATGTTGTCCAAGGTGTCCACGAAGCACAGGTTGGGAAACTCCAAGTACCGCCCGGTCCGCTCCTTGTAGCTGTACTCGATGTTCAGGTTGGCGATGTAGTAGGGCAGTATCGCCACCTCGTTGGCGTGAATCTCGTTGCGGTACTTGTACTCCAGCCGCTCCTCGGGCAGGTAGTTGATGAGGCTGGTGATGAACGTCCCGGTGCCGGTGGCTGGGTCCAGTATCTGGACGTTCTTGTCCGCCAAGCTGCGCCCGAAGTGTTTCTGCAACAGGTGGTCGGCGCCCCGGATGATGAAATCCACCACCTCGTTGGGGGTGTACACCACCCCCAGCCGGTCAGCGGCAGCCGGGTTGTAGGCTTGGTAGAAGTCTTCGTAGATGGCTTTGAGGAACTGCTGCTTTTCGGCGTAGTCGGCAATCTCGTCGGCGGCTCGCCCGATGGCCCCGTAGTAGGCCCGCAGCCGGTCGCCGGCTTGACGGCGCACGTCCCCGGTGAAGAAGGTCCGCTCCAAGGCGTCCAACTGCCGGGCCACGTTGTTCTCCCGGTGGAATTGGTCCTCGCCGAACACCCGCAGGAATATGTCCTGAGTGAGGATGTGCTGCAGCACCATCTCCCGCACGTCGGCTTCCGACACCGACGGGCCGATGCTGCGGCGGCACAGCTCCAGGAAACTGACTGCTGCGCTTTGGTATTCGGCGTTCTCCCGCTCCGCCTCGGCCACCACCTCCCGCAGGTTTTCCAGTACCGAGGGCAGGTCGGCCTTGAACTGCTGCCTGGCTTGGCGGAACTCTTCGATCTCCGGCAGTTCGTAGTCCAAGAACCGCCGGATGAGCCGGTGCAACTCGCCGGGCCGCCCCATGTCCACCCGCATCGCCTCGTTCCCGTTCTGGAACAGCACGGCGGTTTCCGAGTCTTCGAAAACGATGTTGTCCCGGGGGTAGCCGGTGTTGAACTTCTTCTGGATTTCCGTGTCCAAGTCGTCGTGGGTGTCCTTGGCCTCCCAGTAACCCCGGGCCATCCGCAGCGAGTCCTTGACCGTGCCGTCGGGTATGACGCCCTTCACCGGAAGCTCCGGCACCAAGGCCAGCTTCTCCCGGTGCTCCCGGCAGTAGGCGTCGAGGCAGTTCTGGAAGGCCGGGCGGATATTCAGCTCGCTGTCCGACCCGCCGAACTCAATCAGCTCCCGCAACCGCCCCCGGTACTGCTCTATGTGGGGGTAGGTGGGCATAAGGGGAATATACACCATGTAGGCTGGGGCAGGAATCACGCGTCCTTGCATCCTGGGACTGCAGAAGGACCCTCTATCATGGACTGGAATTCCCGTGCAGGATTCCTGTGACTGGTGAGATTGCCGGGACTGCGACCGCCTCGACCGCAACGGCTTCGCGAGAGCCTGGGGCTTGCAAGCCGCCAGTCCCGCAAGGTTGTATCATGTACTGGCTACACTCAGCCAGCCGATACGTTAGGCAAACTGGGGGAGCGGGAGTAAACTTACCACTAGACAGTACCTGGCAGCGCAGCCGCCGCCGGAGGTGCAGCACATGACTACGCCCGGCAACTCCAAAGAAGACGAGCCCTTGGGCGAACCCATCCAAGTCCGGATATACGGAAGGTTGTTGGACGTTAATTTAAAGCTGGGCACGGCAAGACTGAACACCTTCATGGACCGCCGGGCGCCGCTGCGTTTCGAGCCTTCCCTGGCTGAACAGATGCGCCTGCTGGAGAACAAGTACGTGAAAGTCCAAGGGCAGGGCTGGATTGACGACAGCGACACCGCATGGGTTGCTATCTTGGTGGAGGAAATCGCCCGCCGGGAGGGCAAACCCTTCGACCTCGATGAGTTCCACAAAGACCCCGGTCCCAACATCTTCGACCCCGACACCATCGTGAGGTCTCCGGACAAATTCGACGTCGACGAGTACCTCCGGGTCATCTACGAGTCTCGCAGGCGTCCTCCGCCGTGACCACGAACCCTCCGTCCGTAGTTCTGGACACTACTGTACTATCCTACATCTTCAACCGCGACAGCAGGGCCCGGTATTATGAGGAAGGGCTCCGCGGGCATCACCTTGTCATTTCCTTTCAAACCTTGGAAGAAGCCTGGTTTGGAGCGCATCAAGGCGGGTGGGGTCAAGGGAGAAAGTATGCTCTGGAGAGTCATCTTCAGAGGCACCAAGTTATTTGGCCTAACGAGCAATTGGTGGAAGTATGCGCCCGCCTCCGCGCCGACCGTAGGGCCGCCGGGCGGGAATTGGAGATGCAGGACGCCTGGATTGCGTCGACTGCCCTATACCTTGGTTGCCCCTTGGCTTCCAACGACGGCATCTTCGTTGGCATACCCAACCTCGAACTCATAAGGGGGCCGCTGTCCTAACCGCAGCCCTCAAGTGGACGAAACGAGGCGGTGGCCCGTACACCTGGTCCATATTGGAGGTGAAGTCTTCCAGGCTGAAGCCGTACTCTTGGGTGCCGTAGTGTTGAATGGCATAGTGGACGCACACCGAGCCCATTTGCGCCGCCCTCTCGATCTGTATCCCCATCACCAGACCCTTGATGAACCCTCCCCGTAGACCATCCCCTGACAGGACAATTCTGCTGCCACTCTCGACGAACCGCTGGCCACTCTGATGACATTCACCCCTTACATTTTGGGATGACTATCCTCTAGCATAAATAGGGGATGGGAGCTTGCACCGCTCAAGTCCTACAGGCAGGTCCTACAGGATTGCTGGCCGTTCGGTCTCAGATCCGTCCGGCACCTGTGGACGACACGTGGCGGTTTTTGGCGGGAAATAGCGGGGAAAATAATTTTGGCTGGCCGGAACAGCATGACCCTCTCTTCCAGGATGGTTGGCAGGTCGGACCGTTCCTCTTCTCGTGGAATGGAGATTTTTGGCGGGACGTGGCGGGGAAAATAAAATCTTCTGGCACCGGCGCCGGTCACTCTTCTCTTCCAGGGTAGTTCCCAAGTCAACCCGTCCCTGTCCGCAAAAAATGAGAGAACCTGAGAGGAAATGAGAACGGAACTAAAAGGATTCGCCGCGGGAACACTCCTGCCCTCATCTCCGGTGCGGTTCAGAGGCCCGGCCCGCTCCGGTCAACAAAATGGCGGTTTTTTGGCGGGAAATGGTGGGGAAAATTAATTTCCCCCGGCACGGGCGCCTGTCACCCATCTCTGCCGGGGTGGTTCCCAAGTCAACCCGCCCCTGTCCGCACAAAATGAGAGGATCTGAGAGGGGAATCAAAAAGATTCGCCACAGGAACGGTCCTGCTCTCATCTCCGATGCGGTTCAGAGGCCCGGCCCGCTCCGGTCCACAAAATGGAGGTTTTTGGCGGGAAATGGCGGGGAAAATTAATTTTCGGGCCGGGGAGTCAGCCCCTAGTGGACGAAGCGGGGCGGGGGGCCGTACACCTGCTCCATCTTGGAGGTGAAGTCTTCCAGGTTGAAGCCGTACTCCTGGGTGCCGTAGTGCTGGATGGCGTAGTGGGCGCACACCGACCCCATTTGCGCCGCTCTTTCGATCTGTATCCCCATCACCAATCCCTTGATGAAGCCGCCGCGGAAAGCGTCCCCGGCCCCGGTGGGGTCCACCACGTTGGGAGTGTCCACCGCGGGTATCCTGGTCACCTCGTTGGCCGTAAGTATTTCCGTCCCGTCAGGCCCCTTGGTGGTGATGACCGTGTCCACCGTTTCCAGCAACTGGTCGATGGACAGCCTCGTTATGTTGGTTATCATCTCCAGTTCGTACTCGTTGGAAATCAGTATGTCAGCCAAGCCTATGGTGCGCGCCAAGTCCTCTCTGTCCCAGGCCGGCAGGGACTGGCCCGGGTCGAAGATGCAAAAAACACCCAGGTTGTTGTAAACAGCAGGATACTTGGCCATGTCTTCCAAGTTCCCGGGGGAAACTATAGCGATGCAGTCCTCGGGGCTAACCCCGCTGCCGTCGAACTTTGAAGCGTGTTTCATTGCGCCGGGATTGAAGATAGTTATCTGGTTGCCGTCTGAGTCTCCGGCAATGAACGCTGAGGCCGTGAACTCCTCGGAAATTACCCGGATATCCTCGGTGCCCAGCTCGCACTGTTCCAACCACTCCAAGTATCGCTGGTGGTCTTTACCGATGGTCGCCAGAATCCGGGGTCTCTCGGCGAGGAGAGACAGGGCGTAGGCAATGTTCCCGGCGGTGCCTCCAAAGTTCTCGGTGAGGCCATCCACCATGAAGCTGAGGTTGATATTGTGCAGTTGGTCGGGAAGGAAATGTTCGCTGTAACGCCCGGGGAAGGTCATAATCCTGTCATACGCCAGTGAGCCGGAAACTAGGACATCCATGCGAGATTGTTACCGTTCCTTTGTTTAGAGTCGACTTTGTAGAGTCCGGGGTGTTGCTTCATGCTGCGGCCCTGCTCGCAAGCGCCTGCGGGACCGGGCCTTTGTCCGCTTTAACCGCCACTCTAACCGGGAGACGGCCCCGGCGCAACGCCCGGTCTACGGGGAGGGATTAGCAGCCGTGCCTGCCCTTGATGCTGCCCTCGAATTCCACCCGGTCGCCGATGTCCACACCGTGCTGGCGGGCCTCGCCGGCGTTTACCTCGAAGACGTATCGCGCCGGGACCTTGGGGGAGAACAGCGGCAGCTCCGAGTTGGGCTGGTCCGGCTCCGGAGGCGGGGCGTTCTCCGTAATGTCCACCACCCTGCAATCGCCGCCGATCCACACCATGTCCAGTGGGAAGCGCATTTCGAACATCCAGAAGCTGCGCGGAGCCTCATCGGGATACACGAACAGCATTCCGGTGCCCGGAGGCAGCGACTCACGGTAGGACAGCCCACGGGTAATCTCTTCGGGGGTCAGGGCCAGTTCAGGCTGGAAGCTGAAACCGTCCCCGGTCAGCAAGGGCACATCCTTGTCCCTGTTTATACCCGGAATAGCCAGCGTGGGCTCCAGTTCCTTGGTGGGCTCAGGGGTCAGGGCCGGCTCCAAGGCAAGGGTGGGTTCTACTGCCGGGGCCGGCTCCATCGCGAGAGTGGGTTCCACGGTCCGAACCGTTTCCAGCGCCAGGGTCGGCTCGGGAGCCAGGGTGGGATCCAGTACGGCGGTGGGTGCAGTCAATGTCGCTTGGGGCAACTCGCCGGGCAGACTCTCCAGTTCGCAGGCCGTCAGCATTGCCGCCGCGGCGAGAACCAGGGCCCACCGGGATAGAGAACGCATCGGGTTGAACAAGGGCGGCAGTAGTTTCACGTGGGTAGTGGTCGCAGCCCAAGCCGGGCCGGGCTGCCGGTTCAAGTCTGTCGTAAAGGCCTGGCCCATGGTAGTGCATGGACGACCGCGGCTACAAGCGGCGGGCCGGGGGCTTATATTGACTCTATCTGGGGACTGCGTTAGTCTGAGGCTCGTTAACTCCACTGGGGGTGGTGAAAAAATGACTCAGGAAACCCAGTCCGCCCTGACCCCGGAAGTGCGGGCCATGATCGGAGTTTCCGGCGAGGTGGTGGAAGGCTGGGGCGTGGTGGACGCCGAATACCTGCGCCGGTTCACCCAGGCCTTGATGGACCCCGACCCCGGGTACTGGGACGAAGAGTACGCCAAGACCAGCCGCTACGGGGAGCTGGTCACGCCCCCCATCATGGTCAGCTACATGTCCAGCCGCATTCGCCCGGACCAGGACGACCCCATTACCCAAGCCTTTCAAGAGGACCCCATGTCCGACGGCATCGGCCGGGTTAGCAGGCCCGGTGCCTTGCCCCCCGTTCCAACCGACTTGGTGCGGGTCCTCAACGCCGGCAACGAGCTGGAAATCTACAAATACCCCAGCATCGGCGACACCATCTTCTTCCAGAACCGGTACTCCGACATCCGGGAAAGGGTAGGCCGGGACGGTAAGCCCTTCCTGATTGTGACCACCGAGACCACCTACAAGAACCAGAAGGACGAAGTCCTCTGCATCACCAGGGCTTCCAGCATCCGCCGCTGACCGGCCCGGTTCTTTACCCACGCCACAGCGCCGGCGGCAGCAAGACTAGAGAGGTATCGACCGTGACAGTTCCCTTGGAAGACCTCCTGAAAATGGAACCCGAGGAGATACTGACCCACAACGAAAGGCCCACGGCCCAGCAGATTCGGGATAAGCAGCAGATTTACTATGAAGACGTGGAAGAGGGGATGGAACTGCCCAAGTACATCTACCACCCCACTCCTACCCACCTGTTCCGGTGGAGCGCCGCCATCGAAAACTTCCACCGGATTCACTACGATTTGGACTTCGGCCTCAATCACGACCGCAACCCCAGCATCCTGGTACACGGCTCTTGGAAGCAGAGCGTGGTGCCCCAGTACATCAAGGACTGGACCGCCCCCAAGGGCTGGCCTTGGAAGGCCCGGTTCGAGCACCGGGCGATGCTGGTCCCCGGCGACGTGCTGATAATGTGGGGGCGGGTCACCGGCAAGCAGGAAAAGAACTCCATGGGATTCGTGGACCTGGAAATCGGCATGACCACCCAGGACGGCGTGGAAAGCATGCCCGGTTCTGCCACCGTGGTGCTGCCGCTGCGGGACGGCCCGGACATTCCATACCCCTTTGTCCCGCCCCAAGACTAGAGTCCGGGGGCAGGACTAGCCGCCGGGCTCGAAACCCCTATTGTAAGGACGAAAGCATGACTCGATTCATGGCCATCCACAACGTCTCCGGCGTGTCTGAGGAGGAGTTCCGGGAGAAGCTGAGCGCCGTGCGCAAGTGGCGTCCCGACCGGCGCACCACCATCCTCAAGGTCTACGGCGACTTGCAACAGGGCAAACTTGTTACCGAGTGCGAGGCGGTGGAACAGGCCCACTTCGAAGACTGGATCAACATGGTGGGCTGGCCGGCCGAGTCGATTCACAAGGTGGACGTCATCTGCCAAGTAGGCAACATCTGGAAAATGTAGTTTCACCGCCCCCACAGCCTCGAGGCGCCTTCAAAACTTCCCGTGAATCTCCACTCCACCCTCTTACTCGTTGAAGAAACTCTCTTGCGGAGACCCTCTTGCGAAGATTCCTTTGCGAAGAATAATACCTCCGGTCGCTGCTGCTGCGACGGCATTGCTATTGACGTTTCCTTTGTTGTCCCCCTCTGCCGCGGCGGGTCAGCCGCTTCCTCCCCACCTCTCCGTGTTGGTCGTCACCATCCACGGCGAACCGGCCCCCGACGGGACCGAAATCACTGCCTGGATGGAAGGCGTTCAAGTAGCGGCGGCAACAACTTCGGGAGGGAGAGCCGTCATCAGCATCCCGGGAACCGCCGAATCGACTGACAAGGCCATCACCTTCCGTATTGACGGGTTGCCCGCTGCCCAAGAAGACACTTGGGAACCGGGCGGTCATATTGATAAGAATTTCTCCATTTCCGTCACTAGTCCCGCTCCGGCCGCACCCATCCCAGCCGCTCCTGCCCCGGCTCCGGCCACTCCAGCCCCAATCATTCCCCACCTTTCCAACCTGGTGGTCGCCATCGACGGCGAACCGGCCCCCGACGGGACCGAAATCACTGCCTGGATGGAAGGCGTTCAAGTAGCGGCGGCAACAACTTCGGGAGGGGGAGCCGTCATCAGCATCCCGGGAACCGCCGAATCGACTGGCAAAGCCATCACCTTCCGGATTGACGGGTTGCCCGCTGCCGAAGAAGACGCTTGGGAACCGGGCGGCCACATCGACAAGGAGTTCGCAATCTCCATAAAGAGACCCTCCCAATTGCCTCCCCACCTTTCCAAGCTGGTGGTTGCCATTGACGACGAACCGCCCCCCGACGGGACCGAAGTCACTGCCTGGATGGAAGGCGTTCAAGTGGTCGCGGCGACCACTCGAGACGGCGTTGCGGTGATCAGCATTCCGGGGACTTCACGCTCTGCCGGCAAAACCATCAGCTTCAAGATCGACGGAATCCCCGCACCCGAAGAGGATACTTGGGAGCGGGGCGGCCACATCGACAAGGAGTTCGCAATCTCGGCCACCAGCCCCGTCCTGCAGCCTGGTTACCTCACCGAGCCGGTGGTAGCCATCGACGACCGTCCGGCGCTCGATGAATCCCTCGTCATCCCTGTGGCGAGCGTCACGGAAGTGGAGGACTCAACCACAACGCCCGGACCCGCGACTATCAGCATACCCGATCCGCCTGACTCGCTAGGCGAAACCACGGAACTCAACACCACTGTTATCCCCTCGGACGGTGAGAACGCCGCAGAGCCAATAGATAGCGCAGGCAAAGAGTTCGCGATTGAATTGAAAACCCCTCAACCGGATGAACCTGCCGAGCCGTTATCAAATGACGCCAGTCCTTCTATCGCCAATCCTTCCATATCGAAGCCGTCGGTCTTTGGCCCCGTCCAGAAGAGCCTCTACGTTTCAGCATCGGGGATTATCGCCTTCCAAGCATTGGAGATGCTCTAGACCGGGAGCCAATGCTTGCCCGCCGCTCCAAGGACAGATAAGGCCAGTGAGTTTCCATGCCCTTTCCGCCAGCCTAGACCCTGGGCATTTTGCGGTACTCCGATGAGATCTCTGCCCCAAGAATTAGGATCAGGGCCGACACGTAGATCCAGATGAGCAGGCTCATGATCGAGGTAAGAAGGCTGTAGATCTGGGTGTAGACGGCAAGGTTGTCCAAGTACCACACGAAGAGGCTCTTGGAAGCCTCAAAGAGCACCGCAGCTATGATTGCCCCCGGCCACAAGTACTTCCAATCGGTCCTGATATTGGGTGAGTATCTGTAGATAAGCAGAAAGACGAGAAGCATAATGCTGGCAGGGACAACTCGAAGAGGCAAGTCGCTTATTTCTGTCCCCAGGATGGAATCAATGCTGGGGATGTCTAACCGCTGAAAGCGTCCGGCCACTATTTCAATCACAGTTGTAGCTACTGCAGACAACAGGAACAAGACACCCGCCGCCGCCGCCATGAGAACGTGGACGGGCTTTGAAACATAGAAGGGAGGAATCTGGGAAACACCCCATATCCGGTTCATGGCGCGGGCTATGGAACTGAAAGCAGCGCTGCCGGCCCACAGCAGCCCAAGCAGCGCTCCCAAACTCAATGCTCCTCGATGCTGCACTATCTGGGCCGCATTGTCAGCCAGCAATTGCTGGGACCCGGGCAGGTTGGCGGTCACTAGGCCTACGAGATTTCTTTCGATGGACTCCGAGTCCCAAATCAGCCCTGAGATTGCCAAGACTCCCATCATCAGCGGCAAGAGGGACAACGTAGTGTAGTAGGCCACCCCGGCAGCCAAGTGGGTCGCTTCGTCCTCGACCAGCTTCTTGGCTACCCGCCACGCCAGTTTGAAGTATTCCTTCATAATCCCACTATCTGGCAGATGTACTGCCAGTCTGTGCCGTAGAACCCTCCACCGGATGGGCCCAGGTCACCTCTGCCTCACGGATCAAGCCGGTCACTTCCATCAGGATTTTACTCTCGGAACGCCAATCAATCCCCAAGCCACCGGCGGCCAGCACCGCAGCCAGACCCGCCCCAGAATGCACTGGCGGGGCACCGGACCAAAGGAGCGGCTATCCTGGCTGTCACTTCGCCGGTCTCCCAGCACAAAGTATTCGTCGTCATCGGTTATCCAGAGCCTGGCTGTCTCCCTCCGTGCCCTGTGAGAGACCGCGATACCCCCTTCCACCGGAAGGTAAGGCTCATTCAGAAGAAAGTCATCCACATACACTTTGTCATCGTCGATACGCAAGTGCTCGCCGGGGAGGCCGACCACGCGCTTGATATAGACTTGGTCCCCTATCACTGGATGGCGCAGCACAATCAACGCCCCCCGGAGCAACGGGCTGCCGCCGGGCCGGAGCGGCGTTGCCAGGACCTGGTGCCCGTCCATCAGGGCAGGCTCCATGCTGTTTCCTTTCACCCGGTAAAGGGTTCCAAACGTGGCTCGGGACAGCATCCGGCTAATAGCAGGTGGCAGAATCATTCAGCGGTGATTATACTAGCGGGGGTAGGCAACTAATCTAGGAGGGATGTGTCGCGGAACCAGGGCCGCCTTTCCGGGGGATTCAGCCCCTCTTTTCGGGCCTTTTCAGCTACGGAATATGCCTGATTGCGGACTCCCTTGTTTCCGGACCGGGTCGTGGAAATGAAGCACAAGCAGGTTCTTGATAACAATCTATCGCTCTCTGACGCCGTCGAAAATTTCATTCTGGACCAGGAAATTGGGAACCGGGCGGGCGGCACCTTGGCTGGTTTTCGGTATTTGCTTCAGAATCTCTGTGCCTTTGCGGAGGAAAGGGGTTGGCCTCCTCTGGAAGAACTGGGGCGGGCGGAGATGAGGGAGTATCTGGCGGACTGGAAGTCCCGCCCCCGGCGCTGGGCCGGGAAGGAGAAGGGACCGGGCCAGAGGATTAGCGAGTCCTACTTCGAGAGCATTTACCGCAGACTGAAGCGGTTTTTCAAGTGGTGCGTGGTTGAGGGCTACATTTCTGTGAACCCTCTTGGCGATATCCCCCGGCCGAAGGTTGGAAAGCGGGTTGTGTCGACGGTGTCGGAAGACCAGTTTTGCCTTCTCCTCAAACTTACGGATCCCGGCCTGTTTGATACTCCAGCCAGGAAGTTCCGGGCCCTTCGGGACCAGGCTGTGCTCTGGATGTTCATGGACACCCCGGGGCGCCGGCATGAGATTGCCCGGCTTACGGTGGACCGCGTTGACCTCAAGGAACGGCGGGTCTTGGTCGAGGGCAAGGGCCGTAAGGAACGTTTCATGTACTTGGGAGCTGTCACAACCCGGGCGATGATGAAGTACAAGACGGCGCGGGACGGTCTTGGTCCTTGGACCGATGATTGGTGGGTGGACTGGCTGGGGAATGGGATGAGGGATAACTGGCTTTACTTGATGTTGAAGAGGGTGGGTGAGAGAGCTGGCATCCAGGGGCTTCATCCCCATCAGTTCCGGCATACCTTCTCAATCAACATGATTGAGTCGAATGTGCCATTGCCCACCTTGGAGGTGATGGGGGGTTGGGAGCGTATTCCGCAGACCTATCTTGCGACGTTGGGAGACCGGGCGGCGAGGGCGGCTCATCGGCGGGCGTCTCCGGCGGACCGCCTGGCGGGGCGGCGCTAGCGCTCTTCTGCGGTCTATGTGGCTTGGGACTGCGGGTGGCTCGCGATGCGGTCCCTTACCCAGTTGAGGCCGTGTGGCAGGCCGCAGTGGTCGGTCCATCCTTCGAGGATTCGGTCCAATGTCTCGTGGTAGGTGGGGCCCGATAATGTGTCTTCCTGGGTATCCGGGGGGACTATGCCCAGGACTATGAGGGGGCCGCTGCTTCCGTCGAGGTGGACTGCGTAGACCTCTTCAGTCTTGTGGACGCAGGAGACCCGCCAGGGGTGGGGATAGCTTTCCAACCTCCAGTGGACGCCGTAGTCGGCCTCGCCGCTGAACCGGCGGCTTTCGTTGTTCTTGTAGAACTCTTCGACGTCCTTGAACATCTTTCGAGCTGTGGCTGGGGTGTCCATCTCGTTCTCCGGAAGTTTCCTCTGGGTTGGTAGGGGCGGGGTTCACTGTGGTTTTCTTCTGAAGGCGCTCCGGCGGGAGGAGCGCCTTTTTCTGTCTGGGCTTAGCCTATAAAGGCTTCCAGCGTCCAGAGGATTGAACTGTCCTCCTTGTGAGGGCAACTCTTTCCCCCGGCCTTTTGCTGCGGCCAGCATGAGCAGCCTGGCCTGTAGCGGGCGTGGGTCATCCTCCACCCTTCCTTACGGTTGGGTATGGGTACTAGCCCTAGCTGTCTCCCGGAGTTGTGGCTAACCCAGGCCAGAGAAACCTGTAGGGGCATTCCATAGTCTCCTATGAGGTGCCTGGGCGTCCGGTCGGGAGGCCTGGTGGTGGGGCCCCTTGGTGGTTGTTGTGATGCGGCGTGCTGTGGTTGCTCTGTCTTGGCGGCGGCCTTCGTCTTTCGTTTGTTGGCGGGGCTGTTCTGGTGCTTTTTGTTGGTCTTGGGCATGGCGGCGCCTCTCTGTTTCGTCTGGCACCTTGGCGCTTGTGGTTTGAGGTGGATGGTAGGAGCGCAGTTCAGCCCTGTCGATGGGCTGTAGACACTTCTATCAGGCGGAGTTCTTCAAGGTGGTCGTACTGGTCCGTGATTAGCTGCGGGTCGAGCTTTGGCATCATCTTGCAAATTGACCAGAGTAGGACCTCTCTGTGGGACGCCCTCCCCCGGGACTTTTGTCCGGCCGCGTGGAAGAAATGGATGGTGGAGAGAAGTTTCAGTTCCAGGTCTTTCTTGTCGCTGAAAGCTTCCAGGGTCTTTTGGATTTCCTGGGAATAGTGCCTTGCTCCTGTCCTCCAATCTTCGGGGAGAGCTTCTTCTGATGCTTGGATGCTCGGTGGCTCTGCTTCCTCCTTGGTGTAGCCCATGGCCTTGAGGAGGTCCAGGTCGTTGTCAAGTTCCCTGGAAATTGGGGCGTACTGGTAGCGGAAGTGGTATCCCATCGGGACGTGGTGGGCTTCCTGCAGGAGGTACGCGATTTGGTGGGTCCTGGGACGGGTTGTTTGTATCTGGCCACGGACTAAGTGATGTAGGATTCCTAGCCTTTCTTCCCTGGTTTTCATCCTCTCTTTCCCTGCCTTTTTGCCGTGATTTCGCGCCAAAGTTTTGATGCAAGTTTTTTTCTATGCTTGTGTCATGGATGAGATTTTGACTGTCGTTAGCGGTGCTGCCAGGCTCCTTGCCCTCGTCGGTGGAGCTGTTTCTGCCCTTTTCATCATATACGCCGGCATCCAGTGGATGACCGCCGCGGGGGACCCCCAGAAGATGGCCCAGGCGAGGACCGGGTTGATAGGGACCGTGGTGGGGATCGTGATCGTCGGAATCGGCTTCCTGATCCCTGGACTGATTAGCGAGTTTGTGATTGAGCCGGCGGGTGGGCTCCCGATTGAGACGAGTATTGGTTTTGACTGCGACGGCGCTCTTCGCGATCAGTTGGTTGTTCAACGTGGGGCCAGCACGGCTGACGGGATGAATTTGATTGTTAACCAGATTCAAACTCGTCAGGACGAGTGCCGCAGCGGTCTGTGGAACCCTGTCGTTGCCAACCCGACCAGCTGGAGCGACCCACCTGGGTGGTGTACTGATGATCCATCCAGCCCGGTGAGCATTGGTGGAATGGAGGTCCCTGGGAGTCTTCGGGAGACTACAACGAAACCTCGGGAGACCTCTGGCAGGGATTCCCGGAACAACATCATCGTTTTTTGGGATGACCAGACTGGGGTTTCCAATGACCGGCTGCCCTCGGACGGGGCGAACTGCTGGCTTTACGTGAGTGTTTTCGCTACGTGGCGGGAGGGTTACCGGAACCGGTAGGGGTGCTTCCTTGAGCGTTTTCTTCGTGACAAAGTTTTGCTTTTGATTTGTGTATAGGCTTGAGGAAATGGGCCCTGCTAGGGGGTTCCGCGTACTCGGCCTCAGCAGTTTTCTTCCTATCTTTGGGGAGAGGTGAAGTAGATGAAGAATTAGGCGCGGCGGCAGGTCCGGGTTTTGTCTTTCGCGCCAAAGCCTGACTTTCTGTTTTGGTCTAGGGTGAACTTAAGCTGAATTTACCAAGAGGTGTTGTCATGGAAGAACTTTCCAGCATCTTTACCAACGGGGGGAGGCTCCTGGCGGCTGTAGCCGGCGGGCTGTCCATTCTGACCCTGTGTTACGCAGGCATCCTCTGGATGACGGCGTCGGGGGACCCGCAGAAGATGGGTCAAGCCCGGACCGCGGTGCTGGGCTCCATCGGGGGCCTGGTGATCGCGGGAATCGCTTTCATCGTCCCGGGGATTATCTCGAGGACCATTATCGAACCGGCGGGCGGTCAAGCGCTGAATGTCGACGCCGGCTTCGACTGTGACGCTACGCTTCGGCAGCAGCTGGTGTTCCAGCGGGGTGCTTCGACGGCAGACAACATGAACGAGATCATTGCACAGATCCAGGCCACACGTGGGGGCGAATGTCCCACAGATGTTTGGAACCCGCAGGCGGATGGAGCTGACCAGGATACCGACGCGGTTGCGAATACATGGACTGCTTTAGCAGCAGGGAGGTGTTGGGCAGATGCTACTGCGACGGCTGCTCCTAACATGCAGGTTGGGGACCAGAAGGTGCCTCGTGGTCTGAGGGTGCAGAACAATGATGCTAACGCTCCTAGACCTACTACGGGGCGGGACGCGGACAATAACATCATTGTTCATTGGGCTGCAGATGCTGCGAACAGACCCTCGGATGGAGCAGCCTGTTGGCTCTACGTTTCCCGGCTCCGTTCCTGGGCGGAGAACTACTGATCTGGGTTAGTGCCCTTGGTTTTCTTGAGCCCCGGACCGGGCCTGTCCCGGGTCCTGGGCTCTTTCTTTTGTCCTTTGGCGCCGTGGCTTTCCCTGATTAGGATTTTCGTTGAGTCAGGAGGATATTGCTTTGAGTTTTCGCTTTACTTTTCTCGTAATCCTTGCCCTGCTGTTCGTCCTGGCTTGCGGTGGCGAGGACGCTGTTCCAGAATCCAGCCCTTCTTCGGTTCCTAAGCCTGCCCCTTCCTCGGTCCGTTCGGAGGAGGTGGTCTCTTTTGAGGGTGGTTGGCCTTCTGATCCTGTGCTTTCTGTGGAAATAGCCGAGGTTGAAGAGGCTGCGGTCCCTGACACGGAAGGTGTGGTTACTGTTCCTGACGAGGGAGAGGTGCCCTTGGAGTCGGAGGTTGGGGATCTGCCGCAGGTTACTGTGGAGGAGATTCTGGAGAGGTTGGCGGGGACCGTGGACTCCTTTGACTCTGGTTCCTACGAGTTGTCAGTGCTGACTGATGTGGAAGGAGAGGGCCTTAGCATGGCTGTTGGGCTGACGATCTCTGGGGATTACCAGGGTTTGGACCGACAGCGTCTTGACGTCAAGATGGATGTTGGTTTCTTTGCTATCGAGACGGAGATGGTGATCATCGGGGACTCGGTCTACGTCAAGGATCCCGCGAGTGGGGACTGGATGCTGGACGATGGTGACGTCTCTCTGGCTGGTGGGTTCCACGAGATGGTTGAGGCCTTGCGTGCTGTTAACGCGGGGGCTCATCTTGTGCTCTCTGGAAGAGTTGTGGAAGGCGACCAGGAATTTTATGTCCTGGAAGGGGATATCCCTCCTGAGTTCTTCGAGGCGGTTCTGGGAGAGGATGTTGAGGGGATCTTGAGCTTGTCCATGGTCTACCGGATCGGTGTTGACGACGGGTTGTTCTACGGCCTTGAAATGGTGGCGGAGGAGGAGGGTGGGGCCCGCTCTGTGACCAAGCTCAGGTTCTTTGACTATGGCAAGGAAGTTGTCATTGAGGCGCCGGTGTTGTCCAGTGGTTGGAAGGACTTCGCTCCTCTTCCCGGGGGTTCAGGATAGAGTTTCTGCGGTTGGGGCCTGTTCCTTGAAGTGCCTGCTGAGCATTCGGCCGCTTCTTTGATAGGAGGAGCCTATTCTCGGTCCGTACCACTTGTGGGGAGGGGTGGCCATCCTTTCGAAGACTAGGCTGGATACTTGTTGGTTTTCTTCAACCATGAATGGCACGTCGTGGGCCCTGATTTCCAGGACCGGCTGTACTCCTTTCATCTCCCCTTGGTCTCCATAGCCGAAGCCGGGGTCGAAGAAGCCGGCGTAGTGGGTTCTCAACTCCCCGCTGGAAGTGTCGTATGGAGTCATCTCTGCGGCAAGGCCCGGGGGGATGGCTATGGCCTCTGAGGCTCTTAGCAGGTAGAACTCCTCGGGTTCCAGTATGAGACTGCCCTTGGTGTCCGACCAGACGGGTTGCCAGTACTCTCTGTGGTCGTAGGCTCCGTTTCGCGACATGTCGAGTAGGGCGCTGTTCCTTTTGGCCCGGTACCCTATTGGGTATGGGCCGTCGTTTAAGAGGACGCTGAAGCTGGCCTTGTTGTCGGCAGTTGGGCCCGGTTCCAGGGCTTGTCCTTGGCCGTTGAACATCAGGGCTCTTTGCCTGTGCAAGTCCAGGACTTCCCCAGGGTTGCATCTTGGGTCCCCGTTGAAGAGCCTGACTTGGTTGAGGCATATTCCGGTCTGCAGTTTGATGGTGAAGGACCTGGAAAAGACCTCGAGGTATGCCGGGCCTTTGTATCCTGAAGGTATGGTGTCGAAGTGGTTGTTGAGGTCTGTGACGAGGCGGGTGAATATGTCCAGGCGGCCGGTGGAACTCTTTGGGTTTGCCTTGGCCCAGATCTCCTCTGGGAGGTTGAATTCCTCTTGGAGAGGTATGAGGTACGGCCTGTTCCGCTCCAGCACGGCTCCGTCCCGCAGGTCTATCTTTTGGATTGTCAACTCGTGTAGTTTGGCTTCCACGGTCGAGGCGTTGGCCAGGAAGCTGCACTGCAGGCTGTAGGCTGTGTTTCCGAGTCTTAGGTCGAGGCTGGCCGGCTGGTAGTTTTCGTTTGGAACGGGAGAGGCAGCTTTGATGATCCGGTGGTGTGTTGCCGACTGAAGGAGGACGAAGGGCAGTACGCCTGTCTTCTGCGTGTTGTTCAGGGGGTTGGTCATCGGTACTTCTCCCGGGCTCTTCAGCTTGTGGTGGTTAGGTCCAGGTAGTCGTTGGTGTCCGGTCTCCACAGGTGCCAGTCGAAGTTGACTCCCGGGGTGAGTTGGCTGTCGGTTGCTGTGAGGGCGCCGCCCTTGGCGTTGATCCGGTAGTAGATCCCGTGGTCCCAGTAGGCGGTCTGGATCTTGGCTTGCACCAGGTCGCCGCGGTCTTGGTCGTAGAGTACTACGTCGCTGCCCTCCCTGATTATGCGCCACCAGGATGCTGGTCCGGGTAGCAGGGTTGGCTGCTCGGGTCTTGGGCCGTCCTTGATCAGTGCCTGGAGGAACAGGTATGCCTTTCTTGGGCTGAGGGCCCGATCGCCCCTGCCTCGTTCTTCGAGTACTGCGGTGAGTTTCTTGGCGTATTCTTCCAGGTTCTGGAAGATGTGCTGGATGAAGCCCATGCCTCCGTAGATGTTGTCGTAGAGGACTATGGAGTTGTCGGAGACGTGGTGCCCTCTGGGCGTCTCGATGATGATGTTTTCCACCTGGAACCCCAGGTCCTGGAGGGGGATGCTCTTGTGGTAGGAAAGGTGTCCTTGGAGGGCCCTGGCCAGCTGGTGCCTGGTCTGCCACGGTTCGCCGCTGTCGCCATCGAACCAGGGTTCTGAGAGCTGTATGTGGACTGCGCTGGTGGGGAAGCGGTACTCCTTCCTGGTTCTTCTGGGGTCCTTGGCCATGGCCTGGATGTAGTGGACCGTGGGGCCGTGGGAGTGTTCGTAGCCTTCCACGGACTCCGTTATTTCGACCCTGAGTTCGGTTATGGAGCCGTTGGCCAGGGGGCGCCTGTTTATTGTGTTTGCCGTGGTGGGGGACAGGTCTGCCATGGTGCGGCGGATAGGCCTGGTCCTCTCGGAGTTGGTGGCTATCCTGGTGGCTTCGATGTACGGCAGCCTGGTCTTCCCGTTTCGGGCCCACTTCTCGATGCGGTAATTGATGCCTCTGTGGCGGTAGATGGCACCCGGGTAGGCTTCCCTCAGGGCAACGTGGTGGTTGATGTCGCCTATCTTGGTCTGGGCGCTTCCTTGGCTGGTTACGATGTCCAGGTTCTCCTCACCGGAGCTTCGGATGCTGTAGGCGAGCTGGGGCTGGGAGTTTTGGGCGCGGCTGTTTATGTTGGATAGGTGCGGAGGAGGGCGGCCGTGGGTGTTTCGGAGGGCTTCCTCGAAGTTGGGAGGCCAAGCGCAGTGGTCCGGGAGGGTCCTGGTCTGGCTGTTTGAGTTGTCAAGCTCCTTTCTCAGGCAGTGAGCCTGCTGGAAGGTGATGTAGTCGTTGTCCAGGTAGAGGCTGGACTCTTCGACGGACTCTTCGTAGTACTCCTTGAGGGTTTCTCCGTAGTCGGCGAACCTGTTGACTGGTGCCAGGACTATGAAGGTGCCTGGCTTGGAGCGGCCGATTCGTCCCAGGCGTTGGTGAAAGGCTTTCCTGGAGGGAGGCAGATCCATGGTGATGCCGTAGTTGAGGTCTGGTATGTCTATGCCCAGTTCCAGGGCGGAGGTGCTTACCACGGCCCGAAGGGAGTTGTTTCTCAGGTGTTCCTCTATGTTCTTCCGGTCCTCCCCGGTGTAGCCGGAGCGGTAGGGCATGACGGAGTTGGGCCGGCCCACCATCTGGACTATTCTCTCAACGCCTTGGCGGGAGTCGTGGAAGGCGATGACTTGGGCCTCCAGGTCCGCGTCTATGATGTGGGTGATTAGCTGCGCCATCTCCTGTTCCCGGTTTTCTCGTCCGGGTTTTAGGCCTACGTGGTGCATGGTTCGTGTGAACCTGGGGGAGCCGTTTTGGTCTTCGCCTATGAGGGTAAAGTCCTGTCCGGTTAACTTCTGCAAGTGCTGGTCCGGCTCCATGATGGTGGCGGTAGCGGCGATGAACTGGGGTCGGGTCTTGTTGCCGGCGTTGGCAGCGGCGGTGAATAGCCGGCGGAAGAGGTAGGCGGAATGGCTGCCGAAGACGAATTCGTAGGTGTGTGCCTCGTCGATTATTATCACGGCCAGGTTTGCCAGGAAGCTTTGGAGGCTGGGAACGTTGGCCCTTCTGAGCAGCCAGGCGTGGCACACGTCCGGGGTCATTATGATGATTCGGGAAGTGCCGATGATGTGGTCCCTGTTCCGCATCGGGACGTCGCCGTCTATTTGGCCTACGGTGTTCTCCGGGAGGCCCAGGGCTTGGCATCTTTCCATCCATAACCTGGCTTGGTCGTTGGCCAAGGCCTTGGTGGGGTAGAAGATGAGGGCGGTGGCTTGGGCCTGCCCCTTGAGTTGGTGCATGGTCCAGAGTTGGAAGATTATGGACTTCCCCGAGGCGGTGGGAGTGGCGACGATTACGTTCTCGCCGGCGTCCAAGCTTTGGAGGGCGTTTGCTTGGTGGAGCCAGAGGGTGTCGTCTTGTGTGACCTTGGCGGTTATGGGCCAGGCCGGGCCCTGTACGATGGCTTGCGGGACCCTGTTCTTTCTTTCTTGTGTGACCGGAACTGTGATGGTGGTTATTGCAGCACAATCCAGGCAACGAAGCACTTCGGGTTTGAGTGGTTCCGGCCCCGCCGTTGGGGGCTTCCCGCAGTAGGCGCATCTGCCGGGCATCTTGTTCCTCTTTCCCTTCTCGCTGTTTTTTCCAGGCTTCGGCGGTTTGCTTTTCAGGTAGTGTACAGGGCGGTATGGAGGTTTCTCACAAAGCGGACGAGGCTGGCTATTCTGACGATGGACTGGGCTATGGCCATGACCGCGGGGCCTAGGTTTTCCTCCTTGTCTGTGGTGGCTACGAGGCCTGAGTCGGTTACCTCCACCTCAAGGTTCCGGCACGCTTCCTGGGCCAGGGTCTTCCAGTGGTCGGGTTGTTCGTTGGCGACGAGGGATGTTGCGGAACCCCGGTCGGTGACGATGAAGTGGTCTTTTGCTTCTTCGATGTAGACCTCGGTCTGGCCTCCTTCCGGGTGGTGGAAGGGGGTGTGGACTCTGACTGTTCCGTCGGGGCTAGGGGTGGAACATATGAACATCTGGGGGAATGCCTGGGCTATGGTATCCGGGGTGATGGATGGTCTGGTTTGGACGGCGGGTTGCATTCTGGGTCTCCGTTGGTTCTCTTTTGGTGTGGGTGGTCTTCGTAGTTCCCTTGCCTTTGGGTGTGCTACCTGGCTCTCTGCCTTTCCGGCTCCAAGATGGTGATTGCTACCTCTGTCAGGGAGTCTAGGGAGTTCTGGATCCTTGGTTTGACGTCCTTCCAGTCGAGGCCTCCCAGGCCCGCGCCTATGGCTGGAATTGACATGCTCTGGATGTTCCGCGCCCGTGTTTCTTGGAAGAGGGCCTGCAGGCCCGCTTCTATGTCCCGTAGTTTGCTGGCGTCTTTCCAGTGCTTCTTGGTCGGGAAGTTGATGATGTATCTTGGGATGCTCTGTTGTCCTTGGTCATGGACGAAAAGGGTTCCGGGTTTCAGGTCTCCTCGCTGGCAGGCCTTTCTGTAGGCTTGGTAGTTGGCGGGAAATTTGTTCTTGAACTGGAGGGCGAGGCCGGCTCCCATAACTCCGACACAGTTGACGGGGTTGATGATGGCTTGGACGTCTTCGGTGAAGATGTCTCCCTGCTTGAAGGTGATCATGGTTGTGGTCCTTGGTGGGGGTCCCGCGAGAGCGCTGCGGTGGGAGGGGAAGCGGCGCTCTCGTTGTTGCTTTGCTTACTGTATGGGATTGCTGTGGGTGTTGTCTTGCAGGCCTGAACACTCTTTGACCGTGGGGTATTGGCGTTCCTTGCCGCCCGGAGTGTGGATTGCGAGGGCGGTCATGAACCTGGCAATTTCCTTCCATGCCTCGGCTACGTTGTCGTGGTTTCCTTTGTCTGGTTCTTGGGAGTCGAGGATCTCGACTAGGTCTTTGGCAAGGTAGCCTATGTGCTGGGTATCCCATCCGGTGGGATGTGGCCGTTCCTCCGGCCCCGTTGAAAAGGGGGCAGAAACGTGTGGTCTCTCTGGTATGTAGAGGCCGGCGTGGTAGGTAGTGTAGGCCTCAAGTGCTAGGGCTGCTCTTTTGAGGGCGTAGGAAGTGGTCCTCTCTTGGTTCAGCAGGTTAGATATTCTCTTGGCGTGCTTCCCTAGGACCACTCTTGTGGTCTTCGGTTCTATTCTTGGATACATTCTTGCCTCGGTGGTTTTGGTGTGGGGTATTGACTTTCGGACAGCCGCTGGTTGGCTTCGTTCAGGGTGAGGGTGTGGTTTGGGCTATGCTTTCCTGGATTTGGGCCCGAAGGTCCTGGTAGTTTGCCCAGGTAACTTTTTCTTGGTTGAGGAACAGGGTTGGCGTGCCTTCAACTCTTAAGCTTCTGCCGTAGGCGTGGTCCTGTTGCACCCTGCCTTTGTGGGTGCGGGCTTCCGTGCAGTGCTGGAACTGGGCCAGGTTCATTCCCAGGAACCTTGCCTTCTCCTGCAATGCCTGGCTGTCTATCCTGGCGGTGGTTCCGGTGATCAGGCCGTGGTAGAGGGAATCGTGGTACTGGGTGAACTGGCCTTGGTCCCGGGCGCACTCCGAGGCCTCAGCGGCCTGGACCGATTCCTCGCCCAGGAATGGGTAGTGGCGGTATTCGAAGTTGATGAGCTCGGTGTTGATGAATTCTTCTCTGAGGGCTGGCATGACGGCCAGGGCGAAGTGGGCACAGTAAGGGCACTGGAAGTCTCCGAATTCCGTCAGTAAGGGCGGCCCCTGGTTCCCGGGAGCCGGTATGACGATCCCTCTCAGGGTCCCTGGCGGACTGGCTTGTGCGTCTGTCCTGTCGCTGTGTCCCTGGGTCACCATCAGCAGGCTGATGCTGAGGACGCCAAAGGCTGCGGCAGCCAGGATCATGATGCGGGGCAGGTGTTGTTTCACGGCTTCTCTACCTTTGACTCTTGGATTCAGTATTCGTCGGGCAGGAGTATGATGGGCGGCTCGCTTTTTATCTGGTAGATCCAGAATTCGGCGTCCCTGTTTTTGTATCGGCCCAATACTATGCCGTCCTGGGTTTTGTGGCTTAGCTCGTTGCTGGCTTGGTTTCTTTCGTCGACGTTGCCCCAGTCCCTCTGCTTGAACCTTCTGAGGGCATCATGGATGTCTTCTTCCGGGATGGTTCTGGCTCCGGTTGTTGATGTATAGGGGCCTTCGGGCGATTCGTGCTCCTGGTAGTGGTCTTCGACGATCCGGGTTTCTTGGATGACAACTGGGTTCGGTCTTATCTCTTCGGGATTTTGGTTTTGCATTGGAGATTCCTCTTCGGTTCGAAAGGGTCTCTCGCTGGGTGTTGGCGGTTGTTCCTAGGTTTGCTTTGTCCTTTCGGCGTGGCGCAGGACCATGGTCGACATCAAGGTGTGGATGCAAATGCCTACGTGTCGGAGGAAGTTGATCATGAGGACGTTGTGCTCTTCCTGGGTCATCAAGTTGAAGTCTTCTCCCACGACCTCTCGCTTGTACTGCTCCGACAGTTCGATCAATGTTGTGGAGAGAAGTTTCTCTGGGGGAATCTCTTGGGCCAGGATGGCGTCCAGTTCCGCCAGGTTTACTTGGATCTCCATGGCTGCTTCGGCGTTGGAGTGCTGGCAGAGTTGGGCTGCGGGGCCGGCCCACGACATTTGCACGGGCAGGTCGCACTGGCAGGGTGTCATGTTTGTTCTCCTCTGGAAAGGCCTTTAGGGTCTACTTCTTTTCGCCAAAGTCTTGGTTCCTGATTGATTCTACACTGGTACTTGTAGGGAGACTTTGGCGCTTGGTGTCAGGCTTTCCGGTTGTTGTTCCGGGGTCTTCGATGCTGGCGAGGAGAAGGTTATGAGATTCGGTGTGAAGCTGGCGTTGGTCCTTTCCTTGGTTTTCGTCCTGGCCATGGCTGGGTGTGATTTGTTGTCGCTGGACAAGTCCAAGGACTTGGAAGCGGAGCTCTTGACACCTCCGTCGGTCCAGGAAGTAATTGATGAAGCTGATAAGCTGGGCCTTGATCCAGAGGACTACTTGGAGCGCCGGCGTGAGGCGGCCAAGGAGGACTTGACGGAGTTGTACGAGGAGAGGATGGACGACGCCAATGACCGGGGTGTTGAGCGTCTTGAGGCGCAGTTGCAGCGGGCCCTTGAGCGTCTTGACGAGAAGTACGACCAGCGCCTTGAGCGGTTGTTGGCCCGGCTTGAAAGGGAGGATAGCTGATGGACTATCAACCCTTTTTGTCTTCTAGCAGGTGGCGGAAGAGGTTGGGGTGTACCTCTTTGATTTGTTCCAGGGCCTCCTGCATCGGCTGTCTGATTGCGGCGTGGGCTTGGGGCGAAGTCCTGAGCTTGAACAGGTGGTAGAGCTGGCGGAGGTTGACTTTGGTCAACACCTTCCGGTGATGGGCGTGGGTCAGGGCGTATGGTGCTACCGCGGGCACGGTCTTCCGTATCCGGTTGTGGGTCTCCTCGGCCATCTGGATGGCCTTTCTGAACTTTCCTTCCTGTCCGGCGTTCCTGATCAGAGGGGGTGTGCTGAATCCATAGGCCGGGGACGGGGGCTTGGTGGCAGTAGTCTGCATCCGGTGCCTTTTGAACTCTCGGTAGGCGCCGTAGTCCAGGGTGAACTCGAAGAGGTAGGAGGCTGTCTCGAACTCCCTTGGGGGAGTGTCGTGGGGTCCCAGGGCGTTCAGGATGCTCGTATTTACTTCCTGGGCGACTTCCCTGGGCACGCTGGTAAACCCGGACCTGAGGTAACGGTAGTCCCGGTGGGAGGTGGAATAGAGCAGGGCTGCTGCTAGGTTCTCCTCCAGGTTGTGGTCGTAGGCCAGAAGGGTTGCCGAGGGGTGTTCCGTCTTGCTTTCCTCTTCGTCGAATCCGTCTTCCAGTTCTATCAGGGGTAGCAGCTTTTGGCCGGCCATCTTCTGGAGGTGGGGTGTGGCCTGGGCGTACTTCACCAGGGTCGGCGTGACGGACCTGGCCTTTTCCAGAAGTTCTTCTCCGATCTCAACTTCTTCCTGGATGTTGGAGGAGAGCAACTTGGTTATGGCGTGCTCCATGGTTCGGGCGTTGGCGGTTAGGCCTACGTTGGTCAGGGTGGATGCCGGCAGGACGGAGCGGCCGCTGTCCGTGGCTATCCTTCGGAGCCTCAGGTTGTATGCCTGGTCGCTCTCTTTCTCTTGTCTGGGGTTGTTTTCCTTCAGGAAGGTGACGGTAGCCGGGACGATGTCGTGGTACACGTTGAAGAGGTGGTTGCAGGTGTCTTGGTAGGTCTTTAGGAGCCCTTGGTCTTGGTCCAGTTCCCTGGGGGTGTGGAAGTAGCCTTGCTGGATTACCTGGTACCTGGAGGACTTCTCGGTGAAGGATGCCAGGCGGTTGTCCTCGATGGTGTCGCAGGCCAAGCGGGATATGTTCTCTATTGCCAGGTGGAGGACTGCGTGTTCTGCGACGGAGGCGTGTCCGTAGTCTAAGACGTATTTTTCGTGGAACTGGGCGGCCTTGTCCCCGCTGACGTGGCTGGCGATCTCGTCGAAGGAGTCCGGGGAGCGGGAGGTCATGGCGAATATGACCGCTATCTGTTCCTCGGTAAGGTTCGGGTCATCCAGGGGATAGATGCGGCGGCCTGGAGGGGCTTCCTGGGTCATGCTCTTTCTCCTTGTTTCTGGTCTTTTTGGATGGGTGTCCTGGGAGGGTATCGGAGCTTGGGTTCTCGGTGCCATGCCTAGTTGACACCTATGGGGTTTTCGGCCACAGGCTGTGGGGGCCTCCTTCGGGGGAGGCCCCCTTCCTTGCCTCTCTTTCTTGTGGATTTTGGCTACCCGAAGAGGCGGGCTATGTCGTGGATTAGGAGGTAGACGGCGGCTACCCAGATCGCGGCCAGGCCGCCCATGGCCATGATCTGCTCCAGGTGGGGGTTTATTGGTGTGTCGTTGCGCAGGGCTTGGATTGCGTCGGCAACGGCCCTGAAGCCGTCCAGCGGCGGTATCGGCACGAGGTTCAGGAAGGCTATGCCGATGTTGAAGACTGCCAGGACAATTAGCCAGGCCTTCGGGCCGGCGTACTGGATAGCCCTTGCGGTTTCGTAGGCGCCCATGAGGGGTCCTGAGACGGCCTCCGTGGCATGGGCTTGGTCTCTCATGGTGGTGACGATGGTGCTGAAGGAGGCTATGTATATTCTGCCTAAGCTTGTGAACCTCTTGGCGAAGCCGTCGTTTTCGGATGATTGGTTGGTTACTTGTGGCTGGGTCCAGTGGATCGTGAAGCCGAGTACTCCGTTGTTTTGGTTCGTTGCTATGAGGGCGCTGATGTTCCGGCTCCCTCTAGCCAGGTCTATGTGGAGGCTACGTCTTTGCTCTATAGCTTTGTTGAGGCTCTCTCTTATCTCCTGGGGTGTCGGGTTTGTGTATTTGTCCACTCGGACGATGCGGTCTCCTGGCATGATGCCGGCCTGCTGTGCCGGGCTTCCTGGCTGGACGTGGGCGACTACTGGTGTTGGTGTGTTGACCTTGGTTATCGGGAAAGCGGCCAGGGCTGTTATAGCCAGGATTGCCAGGAACAGGTTGGCGGCGCTTCCGCTTAGGGTGATGAGAATTTTTCGGCGCCACTGGGTGGTGTTGTATAGGCCTTTGGTGTTTCTTGCAGGGTCCTCGGGAAGGTAGACGCCGGCCATGAGAGGGAATGCCTTCAGGGTCCAGGCCATGTCGGCAAGGGTTACGTGGTCCTGGCCCTTATCTTTAATGCGGCCGGTGAGCTGAAGGTGTTCTGAGTTGTGCTTCCTTACTGTTTCCCAGTGCTCGTAGGGGAGGCCTGGCGGGTGGTTCCGGGGGAGCAACGCGATTGCGGTGAGGGTTCCGTCTGTTTCTTGGCGGATGTAGGCGGACGCTGAGTGTCCTTTCTCGAGGGGTGGGGCCTCAGGGTTCAGGATCTTTGTTTCGGGTGTGATTTTGACCTGGGTGCTCCCGGTGTGGATGGTGAATATCCTCTTGCCAATCCCTATGGTGAAGCCGCTCACCCTGATGTTGTTGGCCCTTGCCGTGAGGAGGTGCCCCATTTCGTGTATGAAGAGGGTCAGCAGGACGAGAGGGAGAAATGACGAGGCGTAGAGGAGTATGGACACTGGTTCTCTTCCTTGGCGGCTGTGTCGCGCCCTTCTCTTCTTGTGTTGTCCGTGATGGATGAAGGGCCTTTCTCCTCATTATGGCCTTGGCTGTTGTTCCAGGCTTTGGCGTGTTGTTCAGGGCGGCCTACTTCCTGGTTCTAGTGGAGGGCGGTATCTCTCTCAAGTGTTGGAGGATGGTGTCGCAGCTTTTCTTGGTGCTGTGTTGTAGGGCTTTGATCCTTTCTCCCTGTTCGGACGGCCTCGCTCTTTGATTTTCCCTGATTGCTTGGTTTACGGCTTGGAGGGTGTCTTGGTAGTGGCCCCGGTCCATGTTCATGCCGATGATGTCCCTGTCCTTGTTGAGGCGCGCTGTCCTGATTGTGTACCCGAGGGTATTTCTGAGGAACTCGAACCTCTTTGTGCGGTCGGAGAACATGAGCCAGGCGAGACGTCTTGTGGTGTGGTGGATTATGACGGCGTGCAGCCTGACTATTTGTTGTGGTGTGAGGTCTTGGTTGCAGGGAGTCATTTGGGCCTTCTGCCGGAAGGCTTTTGTTCTTTTTTCGCGGCAAAGTCTACCGCGATTTTCCTGTGTAATCTCTATTGCAGGAGGATTGACCATGAGATCGCGTTTTCTGGGGGTTGTCTTCTTGGTCTTGGCCTTGTCCTTTGGTCTGGGCGGTTCCGGTTGCGGAATGCTTGGGCTTGGGGGCGGAGGTGACGGCGAGCTGGGGCTTCTTGAGTTCGATTCCCCTCCTCCCACTCCCAAGGTGGCGGAGTTCGTGCAGCTCGCTTTGTCCTTTGACCCCGAGGTTCTGGTTGAAGTGCAGTTCCTATATGAGTACCAGGTGCGGCTTGAGACCATGGAGCGGTTGGTTCGGGACGTGATTTCCCTGCTGGACCATTCGAACAGGAGTGAGATTGACCTGGAGTGGGTTATCAGGGTCCATGAGACCTCGAAAGAGGTGGATGCCTTCTTCGGCCAGGTTACGGAGGTCAGGGTTCCGGATCCTCTCCGGGAGGACTACGACTATCTCTTCTTCGGCCTTCTTGAATCGGTGCAGGTTATGGGGTACGGGACTGACCGTCTTCTGGCGGCGGCGGTGAAGGTGGGGCCCACGGGACGGACGCTCCAGACTATGCCGCCAGGTGAGGTCGACGAGTTCCTTGTGCTTATGAGGGAGGCTGACTTTTACATGAAGGATGCGGCGCGGAGGGTGGATTCCCAGTTGGATGAGACGGGCAGGGCTATTAACAGCTTGCGTCTGAGGTGACGATGGAGGAGAAGAAGAATTTCATCACGAGGCTGGACCGTCGGATTGCCTTGCCAGCGGCCTTGGTCTTCATTCTTATCGTCTTTGTTGGTGTTTGGTTTGTTACCTCTGGAGGGGGTGACGACGATGAGGGTGAGTTGATGGTGTTCGATGAGGAGGGTGGGACTCCCGGGCCTCCCATGTTTGAGGAGAGCGAGATCATGGACCGGGTCGCTTCGACGATAGCTGCGATGGACCCCACTCCCACGCCAACACCCACGCCCGATATTGCGGCGACGCTGCAGGCCCAGCTTCGCGGCAACCGGCCTGGCCCGGCTGTTTTGGTGAGTCCTTTGGATTCTGGCGGTGTCCGGAATCCCTTCCTTACGGAGATGGAACTGGAGTATTTGGAGAAGTCGGGGGAAAGGATCTGGCATTATACGAAGATTTGGTTTCACCTCCAAGCCTTTGTTTCCACGGATCCTGCTGCATGGTCCTTCGAGGGGGTTGAGGAAGAGATTGATTGGGCCGGGCGGATGTTTGAGACGGCGCCCGACCGGGATAGGAGTGCTCTCAGGCAACTTGGGCCTGTTGTGGTCTCCTACGTGGATACTTTCGAAGTTGGAGTTCGGGGAATCGTGGAGGCGGTGAACCTTCTGAAGGAGGCTGCTGAGGTTCTTGAGGACGCGGGTACGGGGGGAGCGGAGGAGCGGGAAAGCCTGGCGAGGATCAACCGCGAGGCTGCCCGGTCGCTTGAAGCCTTTGACGACGTTATGTCGGCCTATGGGTGTTCTATTTGCGGGGAGCTTTTCAGGAGCAGGGTAATTGATTGAGCGCCTTTGGGCCCAGCCCAAGCTGCCGGCCAAGGCTGATATCCTCGCGGAGGAGAGGGAGCGGCGCCAGAGGAGGGGGCGCTGGCAGTTTCTCTGGCCTGGCAGTTGGCTTTACGGGAAGGTCGGTGTGGTTGTCCTTGGCGTCTTTATTGTCGGGGGCCTGGCCTGGGCCGGTTATCAGGGCGTTGGTGGCGGCCTGGCGCAGGGTGCGGAGCCTTCGGTCGAGGTTGTTATTCATCCTGAGGCCGGGCGGGGTCTCACGGCGGTTGAATATGCGGCGGCGGAACGCTTTGGTGTGCCTCTCGAGTTGGGCGAAGGGGGCCTTCCGCTGATACGGGTAAAAGCGACAGGGGAGGTTCGGGAAGTTACTCCTGTTGAGCTTGAGTACCATTCCAGCCGGCCTTTCCTGGAGTCGGAGGTCTTGGGCGTTGTCTGGAATCCTGGCCCCAGGGGTTGGGGCATGTGGTGGCGGGACAATTCCGAGATGGAGGCGGTGAGGACCCAGGCGCTCTTTCCCCGGCTGGCTTGGGCGGAGAAGCAGGAAAGGGAGTTGGCTTACGCTGCCTGGATGGTTTCGGAGGCCCTTCGGCTTGTGAGTCTCATGGACTTGGAGGTTTGGAGGCCTGGCCTTGGCCCTGTGGTCTTGGAGTTGACAAGCAGGCTCCGGTCTAGGTATCCGCAGGCTGATTATGGTGAGTGGGGACTGGTCCCTTTGTCCTGGCAGTGTGACCCTGGCCTTGAGTCGGATCTTCATCAAGGTATTACGCAAGGCTGTCCTGGGCCGGAGTATTTGACTGCCTTGGAGTCTGCTTGGACCCGGGTGGGTGTTGTCGTGGCAATGTTGGAGGGCATTGGGCGCTTGGCGGAGCGCATGGACAATGTCGGCGCTGCGGAGTTGTACCAGTCCGATTATCTTTTGGGGCAGACCTATCTTATGGTGGACGTTCTTCAGGAAGTGGAGGCCTTGGGGTCTTCTCTTGAGAGGTTATTGGAGTTGTCCGTCAGCGTGGAATTGCCGGTCAACGTTCATCTCTTCAGGGAGCCTTTGTGATGCGGGTGTTGGTCCTGTGCTCGGTTTGGGCTTTGGTCTTTGGGTTGCCCTTTTCCCTTGGGTGTGGTTCCGAGACCTCTGCGGTTGTTCCGGTGGTTGCTCCTCCTGTGGTGGAGGAAGTGCCTCCGGACCCCTCTGTTCTGGCCACTCGGGCTGTGCCTCTGACTATTGAGGCCAGGGAAATTCGAAGGATTCGGGAGGAACACCAAGGCCTTATTGCTTCGATTCCACCGACGCCTGTGGCGACTCCAACGCTTACGGTGGTTGAGAAACAGGAGGTTGCGGTGGCCAGGGTGCTGGCTCATCCCGACGGGGTTCCGGTGGGGCCTGCTGTTGGGGAGGACTGGTTTGATCCTGCCTTGGGCCTTTCCTTCTTCCGCAGGACTGGGGGTGACTGGACTGCTCGTGCTGTTCGTGAAAAGCATAGTCACCGTGGCTTGTTCTACTACCCGGGCTATCCGTCTGACGTTCCGAACTTTGACGACGGGAGTATTTTTGGCCCTCTTTCCCGTGAGATGGTTTTCGGGGCGGTTGACGTCCTGCCTTTGTTGGGGGAGCCGACGCCGGCGATGATTGCTGCTTTCCAGAAGAACCTTGGCTGGGAGTTGGTCGATTCCCCTCGTCCGGTGGTGAACCTTTGGACCACCTTTGTTCTTGCCTCTGGTGGTGAGGTGTTCACGTATGCCGTGGGAGGCGTGATGGAGATGGGGGTTAACCGCAGGGGAGAGGGGGCGGGGCTCTTGGAGTATGTCGTTCCGGGGAAGTGGCTGGGACCTGTAGTTGTCGAGCGTCTTAGTTAGGGTCTATTCGTTTGTGAAATTGGAGACCCCGGGCTCTGGGACCCGGGGTCTTTTTCTTTTGTGTGGCAGGGGTTTGGGTTACCAGTCGTGGTCGTCTATGTTGTACTCCTCCCAGACCTGAGTTCCGGGCTTCGTTTGGTCGGTGGCCATCACGTGGTCTGGCAGTGGCCAGTTGGGGTTTGGAGAGGCGGATGGGGATGGGACTATGCCGAAGACGTCGTAATAGATGGAGGTTATCTTTTCGGCTTGGTTGTCTACGACGGAGCCTATGATCAAGGGCCAGTTCAGCTGTTCGTCGGAAGCTAAGTAGCCCGGCGCCTCCCAGCGTGAAACCTTTGGAGTTATTGCGTACATCCCGGTTTCCAGGACGTCGGACTTGTGTATCTGGACTATGACTGGGCCGATTATGCTGTGCTGCATGTAGTCCGTATAGTGCCAGCGGCCGGGCTCGTGGACAACGCTTGCCCCGATTGCTTGTTTATCTTTCGGGCGGGGTGCTTTTCTTATATTGTCCGGGTTCCTGGTGGTCATTGGGGCTGACAGGTTTACCTCGTGGTCCTTGAGTTGGTTTTCGAATCGGATAGCCCATCGGTTGGGGTCATCCAGGGATTCCCAGCGGTTTTGAAACGTTATGACGAAGGCCACGGAGTACTGGGTTGGTGTCGGTGCTGCTTGGCCTGGGTGAATGAATGGCAGGTTTTTCTCGTTGTGGGCGGTGACCTTGATTATGGGCAGGCTGGGGTGCAGGAACTCCCAGCGGATCAGCGGGGCGCTGTAGTCTTCTTGGAGGAAGCCATATATGTAGTTGTGGTCCTGTCCAGTCTGCAGGTACCTGTTCACCGTTGTCCTGACGTAGGATTCCAGGTCCCAGTCCTTGGGTTGGAGGTATGAGCGCGGGTCGTGCTCGCCTGGGAACATGTATTCGGTCTGCCAGTCGAGGGGGTGGGGTGTTGTGCCGGGCTTTTCTGCTTCTTCAAATGCCTTGGCGACGGCTTGGGCCAGGACTCCCCGGGTGGAATTCTTTCCGAACCAGAATGGTCCGTAGCCCCGGCGGTAGTAGGGGAAGGTTTCGTTTGTGCTGAAGTGTATTCCTTGAGCTTCGCTGTCGGTGCGGCCTGGGTACTGCTCGAACCATGGGTTGTAGATGAAGTGGGTGATTGGGTCGAGTATTTCTCCCGGGTAGTCTACACCTCGAGATATTCGTATCTCGTGGGTGGACTCTTGCGGTTTTCCGAGGAGCCAGGGACTGTAACGGAATGCGTTGTCCCGGTCCTTCAGTGCCCTGTCATGTCCCTGGTGTTCGGCCATGTACTTGAGGCCTGGGAATAGGTGAATGTATGGGTGGTTCCTCGTTTCGTGGTATGGGAACTTCTGTACAGGGCTGTTGTTGCCCAGGTTGAAATCGAGGGGTTGGTCGACGGCCAGCGCGTACTGGCTTAGGTCCATCTGTTCGTATATGTCCTGCAGAAGGACTGTGTCGTCAGTCGCCGGGTCCTGAGGCAATCCGTTCTGTCCTTGGTTGGGCGGCTGTGTACTCTCCTGTTCGGTGGCCGGGGCTTGGGTCTTGGCTACTTCAGGGGTTGGCTCTTCGGCAGTGGCCCTCTCCGGTTCGGTTGCTTGCTCCTCTGTTGGCTGCGGGGCTTGGGTTGTCGCATTCGCGAGGTCTGCCAGGGGCGTTGGCCTTGTTGGTATTGGAAGGCGAGTGTTGGTTGGTCCTGCTGTCTGGGTTGGTTGCTGCAGTTGGGTTTGCGGGCTTTCCTCTCTGGTGGGTGTTGCCTGGTCGCTGCCGCAGGCGGCTATCAGTGTAGCCAGGAGGAATATGGCTATGCTGGCTGCGGTTCTTTTCAGTATTTTTGACATTGTTCTTGTTCTCCTGGATTGGTTGTGGCTGTCCTTTGGTTCTGGATTTTGGCGGGAGGCGGCCACGGGCCCGCAAGGGGGCCGGCTACCGCCCATTGCAGGGCTGTTGTAAACGTGAACTTTGCTGGCCCCGGGCTGTTTTTCCTGACAAAGTCTTGGCCGCGGGTTTTGTGTAATCTCTTTTTGTGAGGAAATTGGGTCTTCGAAGAGTTGTCTTTCTGGGTGTGGCCTCCTTCCTGGCCTTGGCTCTTTTCGGTGTGCGTGGGACGCCGACTGCTGAGGCTTCCATCTCCGACGAGTGGTTCGGCAGCGAAGTGGCTTGCTGGGCAACCGGAATGCTGGGTAGCAATCCTGTTGTCAATCACTTCGCCTTCACTCCGGACAACTCCTGGGGTTCGGAGTTTGAGTTCATCGTTGATTACCGGGATATGGGTGACGACTTGGGTAACCTGCAAGGACGTGGGTTTGAGCCTGACAAGCCTTTGAGGAAAGCGTACCAGGATGGTCTCCTCACTCGCTTTGGCGGAGGTGTGAGAGAGGGAATTCTCTTTGTTGGTGGTCAGGCCGCCCATGGGGTCGTGGAAGGCCTCCCTGAACGGTGGAACAACGGGAAACTGTTTACTGGCACTTTTGGCGTTGAGACTTTTGTAAGTGGCCTGTTGTACGACGGCCTGGCTTCAGGGTCCGAGGGCGCTGTGCAGTATGTTAGGGGAGTTAGCGTGCCCTTGGGTCAGGATGCGACGAGGGCAATGGGGGACAGCGTTCTAGACTTCTTGGGAGGGCCTGTAGGCCGGCCTCTGAGCTGGGCCCGCAACGCAGCGGGGAGTATTAAGGGCTTGGTGGTTCAGGATAAGGCGGAACTTGACGTTCCTTTTCCTGCCTCCACGACGGTTTCCACAGCGGGCCTTGGCACTCTGACTCCGTCCCTCTTTGGCTCTTTCCCTGAGGCGGTGGATTACACCTTTTATGCAGATATTGTGACCGAGCTTTCCTTTGTGACGGGAGTCGTTGGTGATAATGCGATTCCCGATTACCGTTTGTTCCACATGGAGCGGATGATCGACTCGGACCGGGATGCCAATGCGTATTCACATGGCGACAACGTTCCTTGGAGTAATCAGGAGGAGTATTTGAAGCGGCGGGCTGTGGGGCAGATTGCGACGGACCGGGTCAGTAAGTATTCGGCCCATTGGTTGAACCGTTCTAACCCCCAGGGTGGGCTGTCCTTTGACCATATCGCTTCCTCCGTGGACCGCAGGGCCATGGATGCTGAGCTCAGGGTGGCGGAGCGGGTCACTGCCCAGGAGGGTAACCGGGTCCTGACGGGGGTGGGGTCCACGGAGGCTCTTCAGGTTATTAGCAACATCGAGTTCAACTGTGTCGGCACGAACTGCAACGGTGATATCTCTTCCAACACGGTTCCGACGACTGTCTTGACGAACACGTCCACGGTTGACGTCAACAACCAGGAGGTTGACCGTACTGACTATGTGCCCGGTCGGAAGACTGTGCCTGTTCGTAATAGTTCCGGCGTTGAGGAGTTCGCCCAGGTGGATATCCTTCCTGATACCTTCAAGGCCAGCACCGCTGATTACCGGGAGGCCCAGGCCGGGGGGTATGGGGCTCTGTATATCTTTGACGGGGAGGATGACGAGATCCAAGTCAACCTGGAATTAAATTCGGAGTTCAGGAAGGATTACACCTTCTATGGCGGGGGTTTTTTGAAGGACCTCTTTCTTCCTGCTCTCGGTGTTGGTGATTCGGTCTGGACTTACGACTTGATCAACCTGGGACGGCGTGATGAGCACAACGTGGGCCCTACCCGGGGTTTGCCGACCCTGGCTACTGTAACTCCTGCTGAGCAGCACATGGGCTACCGGCAGCCTTCTTTGAGCCGTGCCTATTTATGCGCGACTTGGAGTCCGTCGAACCCTATTGCTTGCGGCAGCACTTCGCCGTCCAGTCCTGTTGGGTTGGTTAGCGATTCTCTTACTCCTGATAATACGCGCCACATCCGGTGGCCGGTGAATTTTGAGGACTTGAACTGGTACCTGTACCAGCTTCCCGGTTCCGGTCCCAGCGACTCTGAGTGGTTGCTCTGGGTCCATAAGTTTGGCCGAAGGCTGCTAGTGCATAGCGGTTACGGTTTGACAGCGGCCACGGACTTTCTCCCCTGTGAGGTTGCGGGGACCCGGGATGAGGTGGTCTATAGGGCGGATATGCCGGACCCCGATCTGACCCGGGACAAGCCCTTGGTTTCCTCGGCCAACATCAGTTGTTTTATGGATGACCCTGTGGTGAATCCCGGCGCCCTGCCTCTGGACAAGAGTTCTTTTGATTCGACTGTTGGGGTGGCGACCTTGGCTAACGGGGAAGCTGATGACGTGTACTTCCCTTTCGATGTGCGTAGCCCTCCGGGAAGTTTGAGCCCTGTCTTTCCCAGCCCTGGAGACCCCAGGGCTCGTCTTAGCATTGTGCCGGGGGCGGGTGGTCTTTTGCGCGAGGGGACGATTCCTGTTGATGGAAGCATGCCCTCCGGTTTTACCTTGGTGAAGGCCGGCGTTGAAAGCCCGGTGGACGCTCATCAGCCTGTTGGGACCCGTGACCTTAACCACTTTTCCTTCAGCATCAAGGAACTGGACCGGATGAGCGGCGGTGACGTTCAGCAGATGGGTGGGTTGGTCCTGAAGCGCCATGGAGTTCCTAACGACGGCAGTGCCAGGGCGGACTATCTTAATAGTTGGCCTCAGGGTCCTATTGACCCTAACCGGCCCTATCTCTTGGTGGTTACCTTTTACGAGTCCTTGGATCCGACTTACGCTGGCGAGGAGACGCTGTATCGTGGATTCAAGGTGACTGGTGACCAGACTGGGGTTGGAGACTCCTTCAGGCTTCCCAAGCGGCACATCAGGCGGGTCGTGTGCCGGCTTATGGTATTGCCTCCGGGCTTTTCTTCCGAAGCTGAGGAACAGACGGGTATTCTGAGGAATACCTGGGAGACGCTGAGCGCGCTTCTGTCGGAGGACTTCAAGCAACTTTCCAGTTGGCTCGCTTCTATTCTTCGGTCGGCTAGTACTGCCCACCTGTCCTTGGTTCAGCGAGGTGGTGAAGTGGCCTGCAAGGGCATGGTGAAATTGGATGAGCTTACTGCTTTGGATAGCTCTTCTGTGACGGGGGTCCAGACCCGGGTGGGCCCCGGGGGAGTGCTTGCCGTGAACGAGGTGAGCCGGAGCAGGAACGAGGGTATTGACCAGTGCGAGAGGGTGGCTACTCCGGCCAAGCCTGTTTGCAACAGCAACATAGACTTGGTTGCTTTTGGCAAGTGTATTAGCCTTCCCAAAATGAGGCTTGTCATCCGTGGCGCGGAGTTTGTGGAGCCTCCTTCAGAGGTTCGTTACCGTGAGTACGGAAATGGTGGCCGGGTTAGGTACGCTGGGTTTGATGGGGGAGAGGAGGGCTGGGTAACTGTACCCTTTGATCTGGAGGGGAATGAGTTTGGCCTCGATCCGGGCCGGGATCCCTACTTTGAAGAGCCTCTTGCCCCTGGATATACGGACCCGGTGACTTCCAAGAATGTTGGACTGACCAGGGTGAATCTTGACTGGGAGTTCCTTTCTACTGGTATTTCGGAAGATGTTTACAACGCCATCGACGGTTATGTGGTGTACGTCTATCCCGATGAGAAGTCGTCTCCTCTGTCCCCTGGGGAACCGATGCGGTTTGTCCTTCCCCGGTGGGTTGTTGAGTATAAGGAGGATGAAGTCAGCTCTACTTTCGGGAGCATTGCGAGGCATTCCGTTGAGGGTTTTTCTGTCGGGGGAATGAACGTCTATCCGGCTGACCGGCTGGGTTCGAATAGCCTGGTTACCGTGGTCGATAACCATCTTCGGGGGTACACCGTTGCCTCGAGGCCACCGAGTGGCCCTAGTGAAATTTTCCCTGTGTACTGGGCTTTGGGGGATGACTCGCTTCGGGACTCCTATGATGATTTTATCCAGCATGTTGGGAACATGCCCTTGGCGCCGGGCTTTGTTCACCAGTTCAAGGTGGCTCCCTATATCGGTCAGCCTGGAGTGTCTGGTTCGTTTCGGGAGGGGCCTCCCTCGGATATCCTGGTCTTGGACGGGAACCGGACGGCCTGCATGGTCGAGAACACTGCTACCGGGCATGTCCCTCCGCACCTTCGGGAGCTCTACGATTGCGACGCCTTGGACTCCACGGCAGACTTGGGCTACGCCGACCAGGGGTTCCGGGTGGGGCTACTGAGCCTGACTGGCAGCAATATCTGCCGGGATATCTTCTCTTCCACGCCGGCAGCCTTCACCTGGGACAACGGGATTGTGCGCCAGGTTTGGGGCTTGATGTGGATCATCGCGGGTGGTGTCTTGTTCAGCCTGCTGGTGTGGCAGGGACTCCGCATGACCTACGATATCTGGCTTGACCCCCAGCCTGTGGTGGGGTTCCGGGAACTTATTCCCAGGTTCCTCTTGGCGGTGGCCCTGGCGGCCGGCAGTCTGGTCCTGTGCCAGTTGATTCTGGTGGTGGCCTCTGACCTTACCTGCTTCGTGGCCCAGATGACGGGGATGAGCATGTGGGGCGTGATCGGCACAACTTTCGGGACCATTATGAGTGGATTCCTGACTTGGGCCGAGGGCGTGATTAACTTTTCCTTGGATGCTCCATTCCTTGAGTTGACCAGGATTGCCCTGTTGCTCTTGGCGGGGGGCTTGGTGGTGATAATCCTGCTTCTGGCTGTGCTCTACATGTTCCTCAAGGTGGCCTTGGGGATGCTCTTGAGGATTGCTCTTCTTGCAGTGTTGATTGCAGTCTCTCCTCTTGCCTTTGCTTTCTATGCCTCCGACTCGACCTCTCATTGGACCAAGCAGTGGGTGAGCATGTTCCTTGGTGCCACCTTCCAACAGGCCTTGGTTTTGATCGTGGTCTATATCGGAGGGCATCTCCTTGGTTACTACCTGGGACAGGCTGAGGAAAACAGTTTCACGGTTCTGGTGATTGGGCTCATGCTGGGCTTTGTGACCTTGGCCCTTGCGGATAAGGTCCCGATGATTGTCAACCCCGCCGGCAGGGGTTTGTTTGCGGGGATAGGGGACATGGGGCGTATGGCGGCGGCCGGGACTCTTATGGCGGCCTCTGTCGGCACTGGTGCTGTGGTCGGAGGTTTGTTCGGTGGCATGGGCGGCGGCGGCGGGCAGAGTCCTCCTTCTGCTCCTGGGGCGGCGCCTGGCGGCGGCCCTTCCCGAGGGCCTGGCCCTGGTACTCCTGGCGTGACTCTTGGGATTCCGGGTCCGGGGACGGGCGGCAGCGCTCCGTCTTCCTTGGGTCCCGCTCAGGGTAATCGGGATACCGATAGCGGCTTCATTTCCGGGATCAGGGGTACGACCTTCGAGGGAGCTTCCGGGGAGGACGCTAGGTCTCCCAGGAGCGGTATTCCTGCCTGGATTCCTCCGTCTGGGGACGTGAGGCCTGCTGAGGTCGGTGAGACGGTTGAGGCCGAGGAACCCGGTGGCGCGGCTCCTGGGACCGGTGACGTCCGTCTTCCGGGGGCTGGTGCTGAGCGTCCTTCCGGCGGCAGGCCGGGTACTGGTCCAGGGGTTGCTCCTGAGGTGAGCTCTGTTTCCGGGACGGGTGCCCCTGGCGGGGGGGAAGATGCTACTCCTGTTACGGTTAGGAGTGGCGGCGCTCCTTCGGGAGACGGTGGGGATGATGACCTTGGTGTTTACCGCCCTGTTGAGGTTTCTCCGGAACAGGAGGCAGCTGAGGGTGGTCAAGAAGGGGGGCGGTCGCTTGGAAGCAGGGCCGGAGACGTGGCCGGCGGCTTGGGCCGTTACCTTGCTTCCATTCCCAGGAATGCAGTTGAGGGCGCCAGGAGCGGGGCCCGCTTCGCTGGTGGTGTGAACACCCGCATGGACGATATGGTGTCCGGGAACTGGCTGTACCGTCACAGCTCGAGGGCTGATGATTCGGCGGCTATGCAGGAGAGGGCGTTGGAGGCCCGGAGGGAGGAAGGCGCTCTGAACCGGCAGGCCTATACGAGGTTGAGCGAGATTATGGAACGGATGGAAAGGCGGCTCGGCGGGGAGTCCTTCCAGCAGGGTAGCTGATTCACGCCGGAGGATAGTGTATGGCTCTTGGTTCCTATGATTCCCCAACTTTTCTGGGGCAGAAGGACAAGTACCTGATGGGTCTCTCCCTTCCAGAGCTTCTGGCTGCCTTGGGGATTGGCTTCATGTGGTTTCTCTTTTCTCTGATGATGCCCCTTTCGACGATCATGAGGTTGGTTGTTATTGTGCCTTTGACGGGCGTCACTGTGGCCCTGCTCTTTATGCGGGTGTCGGGGCTGATGATTCCAACCTACATCCTGCTGGCTATCTCCCGGGCTTTCAACAAACCCAGTTTCGAAGAGACCGGGGAGCTTATGCTTACTGGTCAAATCCAGTGGCTGGAGTCCAAGCAGAAGCGGGAAAGCGGGTCGAAATTGGGCGGCTTGCTTGGTAAGAAGCAAAAGCTGATGGCTGATACGGAGGTCCAGCAGGCTGAGCTTCGGGCTGAAATGGACAAGCAGGTGATGGAGGGGGCGGTTGCTGCGGAGCAGATGATCCGGGACGGCATCCGGACGATGGTGAAGGGGCGGTGAAGTTTGCCCGGGGCCTTCTTCTTTCCGGCGTTGTCCTTGGGCTCTTTGCGTTTTGGCCGGGTAGGGCGGAGGCCCAAAGCCACGACCAGTTCTTTACCAACGAGGCCTGCCGGCAGAACCCCAATAGTGAGGAATGTATCTGTGCCAGCGTCCTGCAGTTCGGCTCCTATCCTACCTTGGTAACCACGCCTAGTGGGGACGTGGAGGTCTTGGACATTGATAACGACGGCTTCAAGCCCTTTTTGAACCCCTTAACTGGCTTTTGGGAAGACCAGCCTGGAGAGGCTACGGGGACTCCTGTTGGCAGCCCGGCGCCGCCGGCTAATGTGAGTGACCTGGTTACCCTGCCGAGCGTTGACTATGGGCGGCACTGTTCCCTGTCCTATTTCCGTGAGAACCTTCGGCGCTTGTGGTATTTTGCCGCGGCCTTGGGGGGTGGGTTGGCGACTCTGAGTCTTGCCTGGGGTGGTGTTGCCTACATGCAAAGTTCGGCCTCGGGCGCGGACCTTTCCAGGGCCCGGGGTATGATCATGCGAGTGGCCTTGGGGGTGATTATCCTTGCTTGTGCTTACCTGGTGTGGGAAGGCGTAAGCACTTTGCTCTTCAGTCACCTTGAGTTTTGGACCTTGGACCCGAATACGTTCTACGATTTTTCCTTCAACTAGGGGCTTCCCCTGCTTCGGGGCTTCTCTGGCCCTGGCCTTGCCAGGGCTTTTTCTCTGTCCTTTGGTGTGGTTCCTTGGTGGTCTTGCTTGCTGTTTTTTGCGGCAAAGTCTTGGCCGTTTGATTTGTTCTATCGTTAATGTACCGGGCCTGGCGGCTGCGGCATCTGTGAATAGGAGTTGTGGGTTGATGGGTTTCTTGGTAACGGCCCTTCTGGTGCTCCTTGCTGTTGCGGTGGCCCTCTACCTGTTCCGGAAGTTGATTGGCGCCGCGGTTACGGTGGGGGTCCTTCTGTTGGGCCTCTTGATAATCATTCACTTGGTTCTGAAGGCCGAGGAGTTTGTTGGCCGGATTCCTGCGTCTGCCAGGAGTTTTCTGGCGGTTGTGGACGGTCCTCTTACGGCCTTGGTTGGAATCTTTTCCTATGCGGTGAGCCTGTTTGCCTAGGAATTTTTGGAGGTTCTGTTTTGGGTATTTTCGGGACGAAGGAAAGAGATGGTGGAACTGCTGTTGCGGAACCGGATTTTCCGCAGGACGAGTTGTTTGATGAAGGGGAGGGTGAGGGGAAGAAAAAGAAGAAGAGGCGGTCGGAGCGCAAGTCCAAGCCGGCCAAGGTCCTTCCCTCCCTCAGCACGTTGTCAATGGTTCGCCGGATTGAGGGGGATGTGATCGAGGACTTCGCCGGTCAGCGTTTTGCTGTTTGGAGCGTTGCCGGTTGTGATTCCACCAGCGCCCAGGTTATCAACGGCTGGCTCCTGATGTTGAACAGCATTGAGTACCCGGTGCAGATTCTGATTCGTCAGCACGCGCCGGATATGTCCGGCGTGCGGCAGGAATTCCTTTCGGTGCGGCCGGCACACATGAAGGAAGGGCGTATCAATGATGTTGGGAATTCGATGCTGGACTATCTTCGGGAGATGGAGGAGGGAGGACGGGTTGTGTCCAGGAAGTGGTACGTGGTGGCCTCGGAGGCCAAGGCCATGGAGCTTCAGTCGGTAATGCTCCAGTCGGGGTTCAAGGCGGAGCGGATGGGCGAGGAGGAGCTTGCCCTTTTGCTCCAGGCGTCGGTCAGCGGCATGGGGTACGGGTACACCCGGGATCTCTACCAGGCCCAGGAGACCAGCACTTACCTGGAGCTCAATGAGCGGTACATGTCGGTTTACGAGGTCAACAGATGGCCGAGGAGGGTGTCGCTCCTCTTTCTGGAGCAACTCCTGCGCACTGGGGAAGAGATGGACATCTCTGTTGTTGTCCAGCGATTCGGTCACTCTAATTGAAAAGGGAAAATGTCATCCCGGCTTAGTTGGCGAGCGATAGCGTTGCAGCCAGAGCCTCGGCCTTGGCCCGCTCCCTGGC
>DAOULB010000041.1:0-118818 GCA_034420695.1 Dehalococcoidia bacterium | reverse complement strand
CCATAGTTCATCGTCTAACAATGGTTTCGCCATCAGCTTCCCCTCCTCACAGGGGAAAGCTACAGCTAACTAGCCCAAAGTCCCAAGATATCCTCACATCATTTTGTTAGGGGCTCTAAGTCTGTTTCTGTCCAACTAAAGCGATGCAGGTAATCGTCTAGAGACCTAGCTTTCCTTACCTCTCCGCATAGAGGAGCGATCGACAAAACCTCAGTATCGTCTAGCCCAATGGCGGCGACTCGAGGCCGTTTAGTGGTTGTCATGCAGTTTCTCCATACTCGGGCTCTCTAGCTCCTGAGACAGTAGGCACCACTGCAAGCCGCGGTGCCTAGCCTACTAAGTTAGCGGTTTACTCTGGTGGCTATTGGAGTGTCTCCACCACCCTCCTGAGCGGGGAACAACGCGCATGGTCCTGAGAGACTGCCAGACCCGCCGAATGGACGTATATCATAGTCGTGGACAGGCTTTCGTGCCCCATGATGGACTGAAGTACCCTGACGTTGCCACCTGCTCTGCAATATTCGGTTGCGAAGGTGTGCCTCAGAGTGTGGGGTCCAAGTTTAGGACCCTTGAGGCCGGCGCGCTGAAAGACCCGTCGAAATGCGTTCTTGACCCCCCAATAGGTTAAGGGGTGCCCGCCCGGACCTGTCCAGAAGAAGTTGTCATCACCAAGGGACATCAGGAGAATCGTGAGTTCTGGCGAAATTGGCACTTGGCGCCGTCCGATTTTCCCATTTACTCTCAGCAGGGATGAATCCAGATCGGACTTGGTCATTCCTGCTATCTCTGCAACCCTGACCCCCGTATCCAACACCAGGGCGACTAACCCCCTGTCCCGGGCGCTCAAACAGGAGGCTAACACAGCATCAACCTCTGCATGCGAAAACACCCGTGGGAGGACCTTCCTGCGCGGTAGCCTCTCCATCCCCATCGTCGGGTTAGGGACGGCATATTCTGTAGCCGCCCATTTGAAGAACTTCTTCAGGACCCTCGCCAAGTCATGCCGAGACTCTCTGCCCAATTGCGGTTGGGCTAGTATTGGTATGAGCTCCCGGTGATGGACAGGCAATTCAGCGTGAAATTTCACCAAGTGATTAAGGCCCCATTGGTAGAATTCCACTGTACGAGGGCTTAGACTACGTAGCCGCTGGTACTCCACAAAGGAAGCGGCAACAATCCACGTTCGCAACACCCCACCTCCTTCGATTGGATTTGCCGGCTATTGCAACATACGACAACCAGAAGGTGAAGCGCAGGACTTTAATCTTTGGTCGAATTTGCATAGGTAAGGTGAGCCTCAAGTAACAGGTTTTTCAAGGTCACGTATTCCCGAGCCGGCTCAGCGGGAGAGCACCTGCTTTGCAAGCAGGGGGCCAGGGGTTCGATTCCCCTCACCTCCACAATCATCGTTCTTCGCACGTCATACTACACCGCCATCAAAGATCTGCAAGGATTCTCTTCCCCGACTGATCCGGGCAGGGCGCGGACCGGAGCTAATGTAATGGCCGCCAAGAGACCCAAGAAGACAAACAAATCCACGGAGAAACTGGCGGACGGTAGGACCGACGGGAAGGTGGCGCTGCTCTCGGGCGGCAATCCCCAGATAAACAAGGGGGACGGCGACGCCCCGGTGCAGGCCTACATCGCAGCCATGCCAGGGTGGAAGAGCGACGTGGGCCGGCGGCTTGACGAACTTGTGGTGGGCACCGCGCCTGATGTGCGCAAGGCTGTAAGGTGGAATTCGCCCTTCTACGGCACCGAAGGTCAGGGTTGGTTCCTGAGCTTCCACTGCTTTAACCGCTACATCAAAGTGACCTTTCTAAACGGCGCTTCGCTGAGTCCTCTTCCTCCCGTAGAGTCCAAGGATAAGGATACCCGCTACTACCACATATACGAGGACGGACAGATCGACGAAAAGCTCTTTTCCAACTGGGTCCGACAGGCGGCCACCCTGCCTGCCTGGCGCGGGTTCTGACAACCTGCCAAGCTCGATTCCTGAGCTGAGACTCGTGACCCTACATCAACCGTGTCAGGGAGAGGCCGAGGGCGGGCAGACTTGGGCCTCAGGGCCTCCAACCGCCTACGAAGCGGTCTCGCGCCTCGATAATTGACCGCAGCTTGGCCTCTGCAATGGCGGCTGACGCCACCGGGTTGTCGGCAAAGGTGGCGAATCCGCAATCGGGGGTGAGCAATATACGGTCGCTGCCGAAGATGTCTGCGGCCCGTGCGATTCTGCGGCCTACGTCAGTGAGGTCCTCCGCGGCATCCAGCTTCTGGTTCACTACTCCGACGCCGATGCGCTTGTCATCGGGGATATCTCGAAGAACGTGCAGCTCACCGGCGCGTTCGGTGCAGAGCTCGAGGAAGAGTGTCCCGACTTGCGCCCGCTTCAACACGCCCAGCAAGGGCCGGTAGTCGCCGGACAGCGCTGCTGATTCGTCGCGGGTCCAGTTGCCGCGGCATATGTGCAACCCCAGGCGCTCCTGGGGCAGGCCGCGGGTCACTTCGTTGAGGAGGCCCACCGCAAAGTCGAGCTCTACCTCGGGTTCCAGTTTTTCGCTGAGGGCGCCACACATGAAGCTCCGGTTCTGAGAAGAGGCGCCGAACACCACTTCGGTAAGAACAGGCTCATCGAACTGCACCAGTGGAGCCCCTGCCGAGAGCAAGAAGTGAAGCTCCTCCCGCAGCACCCGCACGACGTCCCGGGCCAAATCCTCCCGGGTCTGGTAGGGCCGGTCGGTAAGGCAATCGAGCCACATGGTACGCGTAAGAAGGTATGGTCCAGGCAGAGCGACCTTGACAGGCCGGGCACTACAGGAACTGGCAAATTCGAACTCGTGCACGGCCAGCGGACCGCTGCGTCCCAAGTCGCCGTACACTACCGGATGGCGCACCTCCGCTGCCGGAACATCGAGGGCCCTGAGCTCAAGCTCGAACTCTTCCGGGTCGTCCACCATCGCAGTGAGGTCGCTCAGCGGAATCAGTTGGCAGTTGTCCAGCAGGCCGCCCACGAAGCTGGCGTAGCTATCGCGCCGCTGTTCGCCATCGGTGAGCACGTCGGCCCCCGCCCTGGCCTGTGCGTCCAAGCACAACCGGACTGCGTCGTCGGCAGTGGCCTGGAAGTCTTCCTCTCTCAGTCTGCCCTCCAAGTGATCGTGGACTGCCTGCAGCATCCAACGGGGACGGGGCCAACTGCCTATACCCATGACGGAGAGGGAGGGAATGACAGGGGCAGGTGAGGGAGGGGGCAGGGAATCAGGGACGCTCACAGGGACTCGAACATGACGCCCGGCGGAGGTGCCGGAACTTCCGCGCGGCGCCGGAGCGGGGCGGACGAAGGGGCCCTTGCTAACCAGGTAACTTCGCTGGCGGCCGGACTTGGTCCAGGAAATAAGCTCGTTCTTGGTCAGACGGCACCAAGCGGGCAACTCGACCTCGACGGTAGAGTCGGTGGACATAATCTCCAGAAGCCCGCCAGGTTCCAGCGGGTCGATGTGCTTGCGGATGAGGAGCAGGAGACCTCCGCCGCAGTCCAAGTCGCCCCCATCGAAGCTGACATCGGGTTGGTATTCGTGCTTTTCGGCCGGTTTCATTTCGACGGGTCCCATTGGCTGCCCTCACGGGCGCGAAAGACTCCTCAGGTCAATAAGACACGCAGGGCGTGCCGTCGGAGAGCAGTTCAACCAGCACGGCCCCGCCAGCAATACGGGCTCCGTCTACAAGGTTATCTTCATCGAGACCGCGCTTCCTGAAGCACGGAGCGCACACCAGGATCGACCCTCCGGCTTCCGTGAAATTGTCAATCAACTCTTTGAGGGGCAGGAAGCCTTCCTCGTGCACGTCATCAGCGTATCCCTTCTGGGACAGGCGAACCCCCTCGATGCTCAGGAATACGGTGGTGTCTTTCTCAGACCCCAGGGCGGCGTTTGCGATTACAAAGCCCACGGTCGCACGGTCAGTGTCGTTCTTGGCGTTGGTCAGCATGACGCAGAATTTGTCGGGCATCAGGTCTCTTTTTCCTCCAGTTGTTGTGGCGGGACTTGGGACTTGGTTACCCGCCCTTTTGCTCTATCCAGTAGTTGGGATGGTCGGCACAGAGCAGCCGCCTGCCAGTCATGCGGCACCACGCCGGTAGATCCTCGTGGGCGCCCGCGTCGTAGGAAGTAAGCTTGAAAATTCCCCCAGGCTTGATCTCTTGAATCTTCCGGCGAAGGAGGATGATTACTTCCCCGCAACCCATGTAACCAGCATTCCATTCGGCGGCGACAGGCAGCACGGCCATTTCACTTGCCGAATGGGTGGACTTCTGGTCGGGCACGTGCAACTCTCCTAAGCCGCGCGAGACTGCGGTGTTGGACGGTTGCCGGGGAACTGCGCAAGATCCCCAACACTGCGGCCACGGCAGGCGAAATTGAAAAACGCATAGGCGAGTATACTCGACAAGAAAGCTGCCGCCAACCGGATTCAAGGGTCATGGCGGAGCAGGCCAGCCTCTTCCTCGAACGGTTGCAGCTTCCACAGGACTTCCTTTGGGGAGCGGCGCCGGGGTATTGCCAGCGGGGGTATGATACGTGGACTCTGATACTACTCTCCAACTATCGGACTCTTGGATACTGGATTCTTGGAAGGAACACCTTCGGTTGGCATGAAGGAACCCTTGGTCGCCCCCTTTGGAACGTGGAAGTCTCCCATCACGCTGGAGATGGTCTCTCACGGGACAATCAATCTGCTGCGCATCACGCTGGACGGACCGGATACCTACTGGGCCGAAGTGCGCCCCGCCGAAGACGGACGGACCGTGATTGTGAAGCACACTCCCGGCGCAGGGGTACAGGACATAACCCCACCGGGCTACAGTGTTGGTTCCATGGTGAACGAGTACGGGACCCGCAGCTACACCGTGGCTGATGGTGTAGTGTACTTTTCCAACAATTCAGACCAGCGGATCTACCGGCAGCCCCCGGGGGAAGCGCCGGTTCCCATCACGCCGGAAGGCAGTTTCCGCTACGGCAGCAAGGTGCTGGACCAGGGACGGGGCCGAATCGTCTGCATCCGAGAGAACTACAGCGACCCCGACGAGGACCATCCCCTCAGTGAAATAGTCGCCTTGGACATTGAGGGTAAGGCTGAGCCCGAGGTGTTGCTGGCCGACAACGATTTTCACAGTTCCCCCTGCATCAGAGCCGACGGGAAGCAACTGGCGTGGCTCACTTGGAACCACCCCAACATGCCCTGGGACGGCACCGAGCTGTGGACAGCCCCGCTGAACGAAGATGGCGGCTTGGGAGAAGCGACTTTCGTCGCCGGGGGGGTGGACGAGGCGGTCATTCAGCCGGAATGGTCCCCAGGGGGAGACCTTTTTTTCATATCCGACCGCAACGGCTGGGCCAACCTCTACCGATGGCGGGGCGGAGAGACGGAACCGGTCCTGGAAATGGAAGCCGAGTTCGCCCGATCCAACTGGTGGGTGGGCATGTGCTCCTACGGCTTCGACTCACCCAACAGCCTGATTTGCAGCTATGCCCAGCGGGGTTACTGGAAACTGGCAAGGGTTTTCCTAGAGGAAAAAGCCGATAAGCGCCTGGAACCCATCGACATCCCCTACTGGGAAATGGGACACGGCGACCTTCAATCCGACCGGAACAGGGTGGTGCTTGCAGCAGGGTCACCGGACCATCCGATGTCTCTGTTGGAAATTTCCCTGGCGGACGGCCAAGTCGACGTCCTGCGGGCGTCGAGCGAGGACGAGCTGCCCCCAGGCTATCTGTCGGTGCCGGAGGCAATAGAGTTTCCCACGGCCAGCGATGAGACGGCCCACGCCTTTCTGTACCGGCCAGCCAACCAGGACTATGCCGGTCCCGCGGGAGAGAAGCCCCCTCTTGTAGTGACCTGCCACGGCGGTCCTCACAGCGCCGCCTCGGCGGAACTGAATCTCACCGTCCAGTATTGGACCAGCCGCGGCATAGCAGTGCTGGACGTCAACTACGGAGGCAGCACGGGGTTCGGCCGCGAGTACCGGGAGCGGCTCATCGGGGAGTGGGGCCTTGTGGACGTTGACGATTGCGTGAGCGCCGCCGAGCACGTGGTGGAACGGGGTGAAGCGGACCGGGATAGAATCGCCATCCGAGGGGGCAGCGCCGGCGGATTCACGGCCTTGGCCGCCCTCACTTTCAGGGATGTCTTCAAAGCCGGGGCAAGCTATTTTGGAGTAAGCGACTTGGAAGCCCTGTTGAGCGGCATTCACAAGTTCGACGCCCACAGCCTCGTAGGCCTGGTCGGCCCTTACCCCCTGTACCGGAGGAGGTACGTGGAGCGTTCCCCCATCAACTACTCCCATTTCGCCACCTGCCCCATCATCTTCTTCCAAGGGCTGGAAGACACCATTGTCCCGGCCCTGCAGTCGGAGGAAATGTTCAACACCCTCAAGAAGAACGGGGTGCCCACGGCCTACCTGACCTTCGAGGGGGAGCAACACGGTTTTCGCCGGGCGGAAACCATCATGAAGTGCCTGTCTGCCGAGTTCTACTTTTACTCACGGGTATTCGGGTTCCAGCCCGCCGACATCCTGGAGCCGGTCCCTATCGAGAATATCGATGGGTTTCAACTGACCCGGCCGGTGCAAGTAGCATAGGACATATGAACCCTGAAGTGAGGACAGTTGGATATGCGCGTTATGGTACTGGTTAAAGCCACCAATGACAGCGAGGCGGGGACCCTGCCGTCCACTGAGTCCCTGAAGGCCATGGGAAGGTACAACGAGGAACTGGTCAACGCCGGAGTGCTCTTGGCGGGCGAAGGCCTGCACCCCTCCTCGACAGGCAAGCGGGTTGCCTTCGACGGTCCCGCCCGCACCGTCACCGATGGTCCGTTTCCGGCGGTAGAGGAACTGGTGGCCGGCTTCTGGATCTGGCAGGTCAGGGACATGGACGAGGCGGTGGGCTTGGTGAAACGCTGTCCTAACCCCATGCCCGGCCCCAGCATCATTGAAATCCGGCCGGTCTTCGGAGCGGAAGACTTCGGAGAAGCATTGACGCCGGAGCTACGGGAACAGGAGGAGCGGATGCGGCGCCAAGTGGAAGGGGGCTGACGCAGCCCGGCCCAAATGTATATCCCGTCTTGGTTCAGCTAAGGAAACGGGCCGCCGGTTGGCGGCCCGTCCTAATTCCTTCCAACCAGGTTCCCCGCCTATTTGAAGTGGGGGATGACGTCTTCGGAGAGGCACTTCAGGGTGTCCATGACTACCTCGCGGGGGACGGATGATGTCCAATTGCATTCGAACATAATCTCGTCGGTAGTGAAGGCTTCCCTGAACATATGGATCTTCTCGACCACTTCTTCCGGTGTGCCGAAAAGGTTGACTTCCTCGGTGGCATCGGGGCCAGCGCTACCGGCGTCAGTGCTTCCGATGGCAGCGCGGCCCGCGTAATAGATGCGGGCGAGATCCAGGAGGTTTTCAACGCGCTGATCGGCCTTTTCCTGGGTATCGGCGACGAGAGTGGGAACCCGGACGACGGTGGTAGGGTCTCCTTCATGGCCCGCCTCTATCCACGCCTTGCGGTAGGCCTTTACATCCTCCCGCAGCACGGCGGAGCCCCGCAGGTTGTGAGGGGAACTGCCGGCGCCGATGGCGATGCGGTATCCCTGCTCACCCATGGGCACGAAACTCTCTTGGCTGTCCACGGGAAGCAGCATGGGCAAGGGCTTCTGCACGGGCTTGGGGATGCTCATGTAGCTCTCGTAGAAGGCGGGATAGTTGAAGTACTTCCCCTCGAAACCGGAGAAGCGTTCCTCCTCCCACAGCTGCTTCAAAAGCTCCAGGTACTCGAAGAAGTACTCCCGGCGCTCGTCGGAACCGCGGGTACGGGCTCCGGCACCGTAAATGAAGCGCCCCTCGCTGATCTGGTCAACTATGGCCACCTGTTCGGCGACTTGGAAAGGGTCCTCCGGCTGAAGGTTGTCGAAGGCGTACCTTTCGTGGGGTAACGCCCGCGGGGATACGGACTCACCGGGCAACCGCAGGGTCGGGCGGTGGATGGAGGTGCCGATCCTGATGTTCTTGGTGTGGTTGGCGACGACGGCGGACAGCATCAGGGACTGGGGGTCCATGCTGCCTTGGGTGGAGAAGTGACCGCCGCCGAACCAGACGTAGTCCCAGCCCGCATCCTCAATGTGCTCGATCTCCTGGAAGTTCTGTTTGTATGCCGCAGCTTCGAGGAGCTTGCCGCCCTGATAGTCGGGGTCCCAAGGGACCTTGTCCCCCTCGTAAACGGCGTTCCAAGTGCTAAACAGTCCGAATTCCATTCTCGCCACTCCTGCAAAAACATGGGCGTACCATTCTGTGTGATTCCCGATGATATTCCCGCGGGCCGACAGAGTCAACGTTGCGTGGTTGTTTAGAGGCTATGACACAGACGCACGGTTCAGCAGAAATGTCACCCGGTTACTCCGGGATCGTATGAGGCGTAGATGCCAGTTGGCTCGACGGCCGCGCGTCGGCGGACTTTCGGAGTAGATGCATCACCAAACGGCGTCTCTGTGGAAACCGAAGTCCCCTGCTGTCTTGCGCATGGGCATTCCCTGAGGCTTGACTTCCTGCACCGCGTCCCATCAGACTGCTGCAGAAAGGCAATCTCCCGCTTCAAATAGGGCCCCCGGATTCCGAAATGGCAAGGAAAAAATAAAAGGTAGCGAGGCCCGCAAATGACCCGTGACGTGTATCTCACCGGGAGCGTCCCCCTGTCGCCTGCCGCCAGGGTATTCGAGGCCGTCGCCCAGCACGCCGGTCCGCTTGCACCCCGTATCCCTGACGGTGAGCAAGGCGGCTGGATCCAAGTCGCCCGGAGGACCTTGGCCGGCAATCTCGCCCTCCAAGAGGGACCTAGAATCAAGCGCAGCGGGACCGACCCCGTTGGCGTGCCGACCTACCACCTGACACCAGGCTTTACGGCAAGTGACCTGACCCTGGGGCCCTACGGATACGCCAGCAACGCCCTCGACTCTTACGAGCAGTTCAAGCAGGTCCGGGCCGCTGGTGGCTTGCCTGAAGGCACCCGCTTCCAGTTCACCATGCCCGGCCCGGGGACCTCGACCTACAACGTCGGCGTACCGTCAGAGGAACTACTGCCCCTGGCCGCCGAGGCGTTGTGGCGCGAGACCGAAGAGGTGTTGCAGCATATTCCCCCGGCAGACCTTTGCTGCCAGCTCGACATTGGTATGGAGGCCGAGCACGAAGAGTACCGCCGCAGGCCCGACGCATTCGACACCCCGAACCACGAGTTCTTCGACTGGACTACGGAACAGGTAGCCGACGCGATCACTTCCGTGGTCAATCGAATCCCCCCAGAGGTGGAAGCCGGGTTTCACATCTGCTCCATCTGGCACCACTACCAGGGCGGCGGCCAGGACAACAACGTGCTCGTCGATACCGCCAACGCACTGTCAAAACGGCTCACCCGCCCGGTGGCCTACGTGCACATGCCCGTCATCCCCGAGCACCAAGACGCGGACTACGCCATCCTGTCACGCTTGGAACTTCCAGCGGGCACGAAGCTCTACCTTGGGGTCATCAACTTGGCCGACGGAGTAGCGGGGGCCAAGAACCGGTTGGAAATGGCCGAGAGGCACGTTAGGGTTGACGGCGTGGCCTTCTTCTGCGGGCTCGGCGGAGCGGAGCAGTCCAGGTCCGTAGGTTCACCCAGGCCCGCGGAACCAAACTACGGCCAATTTACGGACCCCCAGCTACAACGGGCCACGCCGGAAACCATCGGCGCAGTCTTGGACCTCCACCGGGAAGTGGCGGAGCTGTAGGCGGCGGGGTACTACGCCTCCTACTCCAGCAAGAAGCCTTCGTAGCCATTGGCGGCTACCTCCGCGCGCTTGGCGCGCATGACCGGGGCGGTGTCGGGGGCGGTGAGCAGGGCACGAGCCTTCCCCGGGATGTTAGCACCCACGAACCAAGAGTTGCCCTGGCTCCGCAGGAGCTTGGCGCCCTCTTCGTTGACGTGGTCGACCCAGTCGTCCTCAGCTTGGAGGGTGGGGGATATCCTGGTGAACTCGTTCTCCCGCACGTACCGGATGCACTCGGTCACCCACTCCACCAAGGGCTCGGCGGCCCTAACGAAGTTACCCACCGAGGCGGCGTTGATGGTGAACAGGTTGGGGAAGCCGTGGCTCTGGATGCCCATGTAAGTGCGGGGGCCCTTGGCAAACTTCTCCTTCAGTGACTGTCCCCCCAAGCCCCGTACGTCAATACGGGTCAGGGACCCGGTGACGGCGTCGTAGCCGGTGGCGAAGATGATGACGTCCAGTTCGTACTCCTTGCCGTCGCTGGTCTCAAGGCCATTGGGGGTGATGCGGCGGATGGGGTTTTCTTTCACGTCCACCAGCAGGACGTTGTCTTGGTTGTAGACCTCGTAGTAGCCGCTCTCGCAAGGCAGCCGCTTGGAGCCGAACATGTGGTCCTTGGGCACCAGCATCTCGGCTACCACCGGGTCCTTCACCCTCTCCCTTATCTTGTTGCGGACGAACTCAGCGTACTCTTCGTTGGCCTCACCGGGCATCATCACGTCGTAAAAGTTGGAGAGCCACTTCTTGAAGCCCGGCTCGGCCCACAGCCGCTCGTACTGCTCCGTCCGTTCTTCCGGTGTAACGTCAAAGGCGGACCGGGGGTCGAACTGGTGGACGAAGGAGCCCGGAGTCTCCATACACTTCCTGAATATCTCCGGGTAGTTGGCCTTGATCTCCCGCTGCATGTCGTCGTCGATCGGGCCGTTGCGCAGCGGGGCGCAGTAATTGGCTGTGCGCTGGAAGACGGTCAGGTGACCGACTTCCTTGGCAATCTCGGTGATGAGCTGGACAGCGGTGGCCCCGGTGCCGATAACCCCGACTCGCTTGCCGGCCAGGTCCATGCCTTCCTCGGGCCATCTGCCGGTGTGGCACCAAGTCCCCTTGTAGCTGTTCAACCCTTCGAAGTCGGGGACGTAGTGGGCCGATAGAAGGCCCACCGCGGTTACCAGGAACCGGCCCGCCGCCCGGCGGCCGTCCTCGATTTCCACAATCCACCGGTCTTCGGTTTCGTCATAGGCCGCGCTGGCCACCCTGGCGTTGAACTGGATGTGCCGGCGCAGGTCGAACTTGTCTGCCACGTAGTTGAGGTAACGTTCGTTCTCCGGCTGGCCGGAGTAAAGCTCCTTCCAGTCCCACTCCTGCAGCAGTTCCTCGGAGAAGGAATAGCCGTAGGTGTAGCTTTCGGAGTCGAAGCGGGCCCCGGGGTAGCGGTTCCAATACCAAGTGCCGCCCACGCCGCCGCCATCCTCGAACACCCGCACCGACAGCCCCAGGTTGCGGAGGCAGTACAACTGGTACAGCCCAGTGACACCAGCCCCGATTACGATGGCGTCGAACTGCTCCAGTTCCCCCGGGTTTGCTCCTGCCGGCTGCTGCAGTGGACTCACGGTGGCGTTTGCGTTCACGTCTCCGGGCATCACGACCTCCACAAACGGCTGGCTGTTCGCGTCTCAACCGGGTTTTAGCGGAGGAACGAATTGAGCCCGGCGAAACAAACAGAATTATACCCGACGGCGCACCATGGCATCTCCCGGCGCAGCCGTGCAGAAATTCGTTCAGACCGGGATTGTTCAGGCGGGGGTCGAGGCGAAGTCCGGGGAGAGCATGAGGTACGTCTTCTGGGATTCTATGAGCCCTCGCACCCGTGGCATATATTTGCCGGTCCAGTCCGGGTCGGAGGTTACTTGGGCCTTGGCCTCGTTCATGTGTTGGTGGTCGCGGTAGCCCCAGATGTGCACCACTTGGTTCAGCTCCCCAACATCGGAGTAGTACCATCCGGCCAGCTTGACCCCGTACTTCTCCCGCACGGGCAATGCAATTTCCCGCACGGCGGCCATATAGTCCTGGGTCGCGCCGGGTTTCAGGGTGTAAACGCGGAAGTCGTAAATCATTCAGTATTCTCCCGACAAGTAAGACTTTATGGCTATCTGAGAACCCTGAGCTTCAGATTTACCGTCCAAGGATCCTCGAAAATCCTCTGGTTGCTCAGAAAATTCCCCGGAAACCCTTCGGCATTTGTTAGCTCAGGCCAGTCACCTGGCCGGCCTCGTCTACGTCCATACTAAGGGCCAAGGGCTGGGTGGGCAGGCCGGGCAGGGTCTCGATGCGCCCGGCCAGGGCGTAGAGGAACCCTGCGCCTATCGACGCCCGGATATCGGTTATCGGGAAGGTGTAGCCCGAGGGGCTGCCCCGCAGTGACGGGTCGTGGGATATGGACAGGTGGGTCTTGGCCATGCATATGGGCAGCCCGCCCCATCCTTGGGCTTGGAAGTAGCGGGACTTTCGGCGGGCTTCGGCAGACCAAGAGACGTCAGCGGCCCCGTAAACCGTCCGGGCCAAGGCGAGGACTTTATCCTCGACAGTGGCGTTCAAGTCGTAGGCATACTGTATTGGGGGCGGCTCCGGGGCCGACGTGGCCTCTACCAGGGCCCCAGCCAGTGCGACGCCGCCCTCTCCGCCGTCGGTGAAGCCGGAAATTTCCGCGCTGGACCGTGCTCCTGCTTGGGAGGCAATTTCCCGCACCGCAGCCAACTCTTCCTCGCTGTCCCCGGGGAACCGGTTGATAGCCACCACCAATGGCAGCCCAAAGCCGGTGATCATGCGTACCAAGTGGGCCAAGTTGGCGCCGCCGGCGGTCAGTGCCTCCAAATTCGGCTGGGCAAGGTCGCGGCGGCCGGCGCCCCCGTGCCAGCGGAGGGCCCGCAGCGAGGCCACAATAACGGCGGCGTCTGGGTTCAGGCCGCTCTGCCGGGCCTTGATGTGCATAAATTTCTCAAATCCCAAGTCGGCTCCGAACCCCGCTTCGGTGATGACGAAGTCGGCGTACTCCAGCCCCAACCGGTCGGCAACGATGGAGTTACAGCCGTGGGCTATATTTCCGAAAGGCCCGGCGTGAATCAGGGCCGGCTGGCCTTCCAAGGTCTGCACCAAGTTGGGCATGATGGCGTGGCGCATCACGGTCATCAGCGCCCCGGAGACCCCCAGGTCGGCCACCGTCACCGGCTCGCCGGCCGGGTTGCTGCCGACCACGATGCGGGACAGCCGGTTCCGCATGTCCTCAAGACCGTCGGACAGGGCCAGCAGGGCCATGATCTCAGAAGCGGTGACAATGTCAAAACGGGTCTCTCTCAGGGTGCTATTGGCGCTGCCGCCCAAGCCGGTGACGACTTGGCGCAGGGCCCGATCGGAAGCGTCGGTGACCCGGGACCACTGGATTCCGGTGGGCTCCATGCCCTTGGCAGCTCCCCGGTACACGGCGTTGTCCACCAAGGCCGCCAGCAGGTTGTGGGTGGAGGCCACGGCATGGGCGTCACCGGTGAAGTGGATGTTTATCTCATCCTCCGGCACCACCCGGGCCTTTCCTCCGCCGGTGCCGCCGCCCTTAATGCCGTAGATGGGCCCCAGGGAAGGCTCACGCAGGTTAACCACCGGCCGGTATCCAAGCTTGCCCAACCCCTGGGTCAGCCCAATGGCGGTGGTAGTCTTGCCCTCGCCCGCCGGCGTCGGGGTGATCCCGGTGACGACGACCAGCTTGCCCTTGCGGCGGGAGGGGGGCCCATTGGAGATGCCGCCGATGGCATCCAAGGAAATCTTGGCCTTGAACTGGCCGTAGGGGATGAGGTGCTCGGGCCTAAGACCCAAATCCTCGGCGATCTTGGTGATGGGTTCCACTGCGTTTCCTCAATGGTTCGAATAGGAAAAGCGTAACGGACCAACCCGGTGAGGGCCGGAGATCCGCCCTCAGGACACCTGCAGCAACTCCCTCAAGCGGCGGGCGCTGCTGTGAGGAGGAGACAGAACCGGTACGGGGCAATGGCGGCTGACGTGTTCCAGCGCGGTGGCCATGGAGAACTGGCTGAACAGAACGGCGTCCACGTGGGGCGCCAGGGCATTGGCTTCTTCCAACAGCCGCTCCCGAAAGCCCTCCTCCCCATCGCGCCGGAGCACCGGGATGAGGTCCTCGGCCAAGCGGGAAAAGGGCTCCACCGAGGCGTTTTTCTCCGCAGCGGCCTTCAGCAGGTAGTGTTCGGCGTCCCGGGCAGTGGCCGCTACCGAAGAGATGATGCCGACCCTGGACCCGGAGGCGACTGCATCGTCCATTACGGGACCGTAGGAAGAGACCAAGGGCACGTTAACCAAGTCCTGAATGGTTTCCACGGCGGGGGCATAGACCGAACAGGCCAGGCCGACGGCGTCGGCGCCGTGGTCGGCGGCGTAAGTCACCAAGCGGCTCATTCGCCGCACCAAGCCGGGGGTGAGGGTGTCGTCAAAATCGACGAGCAGGCTGTCGTCCAGAATATTGACCACCTCCGCCTCCGGAAACACTTGCCCGAAGGCAGTCCTGACCGGGGGCATCGATTCAGCAATGGCATGAATCATTACAACGCGCATGAAATATTGCCTCTGAAGGGAACTTAGCCGGGCCGCTTCTATCCTTGCCGAGCTAGCCTGGGCTTGCCGCTTGTTCCAAACGTTCTATGTCCTGGGGGCTGAGGCTGAAGTACTTGGCAGCAGGGTGGTGCAACACCAAGGCGGAAACCGTGGATTCCGGCTCCATCATGTACCCTTCGGTCAACTCCACCCCTATGTGGGAAGTGACGTCCAGCAGCCGGAAAAGCTGCTCCTGGTCTTCCAGCCTCGGACAAGCGGGGTAGCCGAAGGAAAAACGGCACCCGCGGTACTGGACGCGGAACAGGTCCTGGAAGGAGATGTCCAGTGGGTCGCCAATTCCCCACATACGACGCATCCGCTGGTGCAAAAGTTCGGCGAAGGCTTCGGCGCTTTCGATGGCCAGGGCCTGAAGGATGTGGGAGTTCAAATACTGGCCTTCGGCCTTGAGCCTTTCCGAGAGTTCAGACACCCCCGGCCCCACCGTGGTCACAAACATGCCCACGTAGTCCGGCTCACCGGTGGAGGCGGGTCTGACGAAGTCCGACAGGCAAAGCCTGTCGCCCCTGGACTGCCGGCCGAAGTGGAAGCGCTCCAGAACGTCCCCGCTTTCGGGCCCGTAGATGAGCAGGTCTTGGCCCTCGGACCGGGCGGGGAAGAACTTGAACACGGCGTCTGCGGTGATGTTGGAGGTTTCCAGCACCAAGTCTTCCACCCGGCGCACCGAGTCCCTCAACTCCAAGGCCCCGGGTTCCCCGGCTTCCAGCGCCTCGGCGAACCGGCCCTTGTAGCCCAGATGGCGGACGTACAGCATCTGGGGATTGATGTAGGGGAAAACCTCGTCCAAGCTGAAGTCCCGCAACACGTGATGGAGCAGGTCGGGCGGCCTGGGAGGGAGACCTTCATGATTGATACTTACCGCGGGAGCCGCCCCATCCGCCGGGCTGGCTGAATCATCTCCGGCCCCGGCAGCCCCTTCGGCGTCCAGCATCTTCCGGGTCTCTTCCGACAGAGCCTCGGTGAGCTTCACCCGTTCGTCAGCTTCCTGGATGGTGTTGGCCAAGGCCAAGCCGTTCATGGCGTCGGAAGCGTAAACCACGAGGTTGCTGTGCTCCGGGGCAATGCGCATACGGGTGAACCGGTTGGAAAGGGCGGCACCGCCCACTAGGATGGGGCAGTTTACGCCCGGCTGCTGGAAGTCGCGCACGGTCTCTACCATCATCTGGGCCGACTTAACCAGCAGGCCGGACAGGCCGATCATGTCGGGCTGGTGCAGCCGGTAGGCGTCTATCAGGTCCTGGGGCGGCACCTTTATGCCCAAGTTGATGACTTGGTAGCCATTGTTGGAAAGGATTATCTCCACTAGGTTTTTGCCGATGTCGTGAACGTCCCCCTTCACCGTGGCAAGCAGAATCTTGCCCTTGCCGGCGCTTTCGGCCTCGGCCCGCTCCATGTGGGGCTCCAAGTGGGATACGGCAAATTTCATAGCCTCTGCCGACTGGAGCACTTCGGCCACAATCAACTGATTGGCGTTGAACTGCCTCCCCACCTCTTCCATTCCGGCCATGAGGGGGCCGTTGATAATTTCTAGGGGCTGCCGCCCGCCCATGGCCTCATCCAAGTCTTCCGCCAACCCTTCCTTGGTGCCCTCGATGATGGCAAGGGCCAGTCTTTCTTCCAAGGGGAGGTTGCTGCGCTCCTCCCGGGTGGCGGCTGGAGCCTTGTCCCGGAAGTGGGCGGCAAAGGCCGCCACCGGGTCTTCGCCAACGTTCCAGATGAGGTCCTCGGCCAGTTTGACCTCTTCCGCCGGAATGGAGGCGTAGCGCTGCATCAGTTCCGAGTTGACTATCGCCATGTCCAGCCCGGCTTGGACACAGTGGTAGAGGAACACCGAATTAAGGACTTCCCGCCCGGCAGCGGGCAGGCCAAACGAGACGTTGGATATGCCCAAGACCGTTTTAGTTTCGGGCAGGTTCTCTTTGATAAGCCGGACTCCCTCTATGGTCTCAGCCGCCGATCCAAGGTAATTCTGGTCACCAGTGCCGCAAGGGAAGACCAATGGGTCAAAGATGATGTCGGCTGGCTCAACCCGGTACTTTTCGGTAAGCAGGTTGTAGGACCGCAGGGCCACCTCCAGCTTGCGTTGCCGGGTGATGGCTTGGGCCTGCTCCTTGTCTTCGTCGATGCAGCCGACGACAAGCGCCGCGCCGTACCGGCGGGCCAAGGGCACCACCAACTGGAATCGGGTTTCCCCGTCTTCCAAGTTGATGGAGTTGATAATCGACTTGCCTTGCAGGCGTTTAAGTGCCTCCTCGACCACCCGCTGGTCGGTGGAGTCGATCATGATGGGGGCCTTGGTCTTCTTGGTAAGGATTTCCAGGAAGGTGGTTACGTCGGCCATTTCATCCCGGTCCGGGTCCTGGAGGCAGACGTCCAGAACGTGAGCGCCGTTTCTCACTTGGCGCCGGCCTACCTCCGAGGCCTCTTCAAAAGCGCCCCTTCCGATAAGCTGGCGGAAACGGCGGCTACCCAAAACGTTTGTCCGCTCGCCGACGATGACCGGCCGGGTGTCTTCGTCCACCACCAAGGCTTCTATTCCCGAGACGCGGGTGACCTGGGCCGGAGCGCCTTCCGCCATGACGGTCCGGTTGGGCGGCTTGGCGGAGGCAGCTTGGTGCAGGAGTTCGATGTGGTCGTGGGTGGTCCCGCAGCAACCGCCCACCAAGTTCACCCACCCTTCTTCAATAAAGCGGGCCAGGCTTTCGGTCAGCAGTTCGGGAGTCTCGTTGTACCGCCCGTTCTCGTCGGGCAGGCCTGCATTGGGCACGCAAGCCACCGGGAATCGGGAAAGGTCGGAAAGGGTCCTGAGATGGTCGGTCATGAATTCAGGGCCAGTGGCGCAGTTGAAGCCGATCCACAGCAGGTCCCGGTGGGCCAGGGAAGTGTAAAACGCCTCGGCATCCTGCCCTGCCAAGAGGGTGCCCATGGGCTCCACCGTGCCTTGCACCGCCACGCCCGGGTCTAGACCCAGGTCGGCAGCCGCACGGTCTATCCCTTCCAGCCCTGCCTTGACGTTGATGGTGTCCTGTACTGTCTCCAAAAGCAGAACGTCGGCGCCGCCCTCCATCAAGCCCAGTGCCTGCTCCCGGTAGGCCTCGGCCAATTCGTCGAAGTTGGTGCCGCCGGTGACGGATATGCTCTTGGTGGTAGGCCCCATGGAGCCGGCCACGAAGCGGGGGTTTTCCGGAGAGGAGGCCGCGTCGGCCAAGCGGCGGGCCATCTGGGCGGCCTCCCGGTTGATGCGCCGGGCCTCGTGGGCCAAGCCGTACTCGGCCAGCACCACTGAGGTCGCTCCGAAGGTGTTGGTCTCAATGATGTCGGCGCCGGCATCCAGGTAAGCTTGGTGAATGCCGGCGATGGCTTCAGGGTTGGTGAGCACAAGGTTTTCGTTGCAACCCTCGTACTCGGGGCCGCCGAAGTCTTCGGCCTCCAGGTCAAGAGCCTGGATGGCGGTGCCCATTGCGCCGTCCATGACCAGCACCCTCTGGGCAAGCAGGGATTTCAGTTGTTCGATGCGTGGATTGGTTGCCATAGATTCTTTCCGAAAATGGTCAGTTTTGGGCCGTTTAGCTACCCAGCCACCGGGCTACATCTTCACGGTTGCGGCCCAGCCAGGCGATGTGCAGGCGGATTCGCTCCAAGGCCTGCCGGATGGTCCGTTCGGCGGCAGGCGCTGGGTGGTCCTTGAAGAACTCCTCCACGTCATTCATGTGCTCGGCGTCGGAGAAGTTGCCACATACCGAGACCAGCCGCATCAGACCGAAGCCGCCGCCGCCGTAGCGCCGGTCGAACTCCTCCCAGCGGGCCTTGACGAAGTCCCAGGCCAGTTGCCGTCCCTTCAGGTTGGAGGCCACGGCAGTGACCACGGTGATGGTATCTTGAGAACGGACGTCGTCGGTCAAGGAGCGGTCCAGCGTCTCTTGGAGCAGTTCCGGCTGGGAGAACCGGGCCAGGGAAACCAGCACCCGAATTTTCTCCTCTTGCAGTGGGGTCTCCTTTTCCAGTTCCCACATCCGGTCATAGGCACCGCGGTCGCCGGCTTGGGCCGCCAGGGTGAGGACAACGCCCCTCAGGTCGGGGTGAACCGTGGCGTGGTCTTCCAAATAGCCTTGGAACCTGGCCACGGCTTGATCGATGACCGCTTGGTCACCGTAGGAGCCGGCTTGGCTGAGAACGGTGCTGCGCAGCAGGGCGTCCAAGTGGCCGTCACCGGGCCGGGCATCCCAGCCCACCCTTCCGGCGGCCGGGGCGAACAACTCGCGGCAGGACGACCGGAAAGCTTCGTGGCAGGGCTCGTCCGCCAATAACAGGTCAATGTCCCGCAGGTTGCTGGCCAAGTCGCTCCAGACCGAGGCGTCGGTCTCGTTCTGATAGGCTTGGGCCAAGGACAGGAACTGGGTAACCCCCAGTAGTCCGGCCCGGGACAGGGCGTAGGCGTCGTTCTGGATGCCCAGGCGGTCGGTGGCCGGCAGTTCCAGCGACCGGATAGCGGGGATCAACCGCTGCCAGTCTTCCGCGGAGTAGTTGACCCGGAAGAAGCCGGTCTGGTCCGGGTTCACCTTGAACCAGGAAGCGGCCGACGCTCCGGGGATTTGCAGGCTCGTTCGGCTCTCTTCCATGACAGTGGTCCGGGGCTGCCCGACACCGGAAGTCACGCCCACGGGCACTCGCCACAACTGGGAGTCCGCCTCACCGGCAGCGCCCGAGTCGCCCTCCGGGTTGTCGTAAACGAACCTCTCCTGCTCCAGGGTCAAGTCAAGGTCGTCACCTGCCGGGGCGGCGCTGACGTTGAGCACCGGGTAGCCCATCTGCTTGACCCAGGAGTCCATGATGGCGGTTACAGGCTGCTGCGACGCCTCTTCCAAGGCCGACCACAGGTCCTCGGTGCGGGCATTGCCGTACTGGTGGGCCGAGATGTAGCGGCGAAGTCCTTGCCTGAATACCTCCGGCGTCAGGAACTGCTCCAGCATCCGGAGCACCGAAGCCCCCTTGCTGTAGCTGATGGCGTCGAAGAGCTGGCTCACCTCGGCCGGGTCATTGACTTCCTGCTCGATGGGGTGGGAGTTCTTCAGGCCGTCCAAGCTCAGGGCCCGGTTGGTGTCCATGTTGACGAACTGGGTCCACATGGCCCATTCGGGGAAGAGCCAGTCCACGGCCTTGGTGCCCATCCAGGAGGCAAAGCTTTCATTAAGCCAAAGGTCGTCCCACCACTCCATGGTCACTAGATCGCCGAACCACATGTGGGCCATCTCGTGGGCCACCACTTCGGCCACCCGCTGCCGGGTTCCCGCCGAGGAGTTCACCGGGTCCACCAGCAGAGCGGTCTCCCGGTAGGTAATGGCCCCCCAGTTCTCCATGGCGCCGGCAGCAAAGTCGGGAATGGCGATGTGGTCCAGCTTCTCCAAGGGATACGGAATGTCGAAGTATTCGTTGAAGAAGGACAGCAGCTTAACCGAGGTATCCAAGGCGAACTGGCCCTTCTCCTCGTTGCCCCGGGTGGTCCACACCCCCACCTTGGTCTTAACGCCCTGGCCGGTGTAGTCGGCGTGGGTGGAAACCAAATCGCCCACCACGAAAGCCAGGAGGTAGGTTGACATAACCGGAGTTTCAGCAAACCGGACCGACTTCAGACCGGGGCCGGCCGGCGACTCCTCAACCACCGGGGTATTGGAAATGGCGTTGAGCGTGTCTTGGAAAACCAGGGTAACTTCGAAGCTGGCCTTGTGGGCCGGTTCGTCCCAACAGGGGAAGGCACGGCGGGCATCGGTGGACTCGAACTGGGTGGTAGCCAAGGAACGGGTCTCCCCGTCCGGCGTCTGGTACTGGCTGCGGTAGAAGCCCCGGAGCTTGTCGTTCAACTCCCCAGTGAATTCAATGAAAAGTTCCGCTTTGCCGGTGGGAAGCGGTTCGCCGAAGTCCAAGGTAAGGGTTTCGGCGCCCTCGTCCAGGCTGACGGACGGCTCCTTGCTGCCCGCTCCTGCCATATCCAGGCGGCACGATTGGACTTCCAGTTCGGCGGCGTTCACAATAATGGTGGAAGTGGGCTCAACGACTTCCACTTCGACAACTTCGCTGCCGCTGAAGGTGAAGCTGTCCAAGTCGGGCTGCAGGGTGATGCGGTACTTGCTGGGTCGGACCGAAACCGGCAGCACCGCCGCCTCTTGGGTGGGCATGGTTTGATTCCTCCGTAGTGTGAATGTGAGGAGAAAATTCTTTGCAAATATCGCTGCGGGCGAAGGCCCATCGATAAGTGTACCATCAATAGGGCCGCGGGCAATGGGGCGGCGGGGTCTTGGCCAAGGCCGTGGTGCTATAATGCCAGCGGTTCCCCAAACGGCTGCTGAGGCTGTGGGAGGCCCGCCGGTCCGACCGGTCCGAGCTCCTCTGCACCAGGGCAGCCCTATGTTCGGAGTAGTATCAGATGCCCCCGAAAACCATGTTCGAAAAAATCTGGGACTCCCACGTGGTCCACGAAGAGGCCGACCAGCCCACTATTATCTACGTCGACCTGCACTTGGTACACGAGGTCACGTCTCCCCAGGCGTTCGACGGCCTCCGGGCGGCGGGCCGCGGCGTGCGGCGCACCGACCTGACGGTGGCCACAGCCGACCACAACACCCCTACTTGGGACCTGTCGTTGCCCATCACCGACGAGGTGTCCAAGGCCCAACTGGATGCCTTGACCGCCAACTGCGCCGAGTTCGGGGTGGAACTGTACGACAGGTTCAGCCCCCTGCAGGGCATTGTCCACATCATTGGCCCGGACTTGGGCTACACCCAGCCGGGCAAGACGGTGGTCTGCGGCGACAGCCACACTTCGACCCACGGGGCCCTTGGGGCGTTTGCCATAGGCATTGGCACCTCCGAAGTGGAGCACGTGCTGGCAACCCAGACCCTGCGCCAGTTCAAACCGGGCACTATGGAAGTGCGGCTCAACGGGCCTCTGCCCCTCGGCGTAGCGCCCAAGGACGTCATTCTGGGCATCATCGGGCGCATCGGCATCAACGGGGGCATCGGACATGTGATCGAGTACACCGGGGAGGCCATCCGCTCCATGTCCATGGACGGCAGGATGACGGTGTGCAACATGAGCATCGAAGCCGGTGCCAGGGCCGGGATGATTGCCCCGGACCAGACCACCTACGACTACCTGCGCACTCGCCGGTTCGCCCCCCAAGGAGCGGAATTCGACGCCGCGGTGGAGCGGTGGAAGGACCTGACCACCGACGCCGGGGCCAAGTACGACAAGCTAGTGGAAATCGACGCTTCGGGGTTCACTCCCTACGTCACTTGGGGCACCAACCCGGGCATGGTGGCCCCGGTGACCGACCGGGTGCCCGATCCTGACTCCTTCAGCGACCCGGCGCAGCGGGAGGCGGCGGAGCGGGCGTTGCGGTACATGGACCTTGAGCCCGGAACGCCCATTGAGGACATCAAGATCGACCGTATTTTCGTGGGGGCCTGCACCAACGCTCGCCTGGAAGACATCAGGGCGGTGGCCGAGGTGGTCAAGGGCAGGCAGGTGCACCAGGACGTTTACGCCATGGTGGTGCCCGGTTCGGCCCTAATCAAGGCCCAAGCCGAGGCCGAGGGACTGGACCAAGTCATCAAGGACGCCGGCATGGACTGGCGGGTGGCCGGATGCTCCATGTGCCTCGGCATGAACCCCGACATCCTCCAGCCGGGGGAGCGGTGCGCCTCCACTTCCAACCGCAACTTCGAGGGACGCCAAGGCAAGGGAGGCCGCACCCACTTGGTCAGCCCGCAAATGGCGGCGGCGGCGGCCATCGCCGGGCATTTTACAGACGTGCGGAACCTGTGAGGCCATCTGCCGGAGACCGATAGCCCGTTTACTCCGGGAGCACCGAAATGAACATGCTCGACGAAACCTCAATTGAGCAATACGCCCATCCGGTCTTCAAGCGGGATGGCTATGCTTGCGTCTACTGTGGGTTTGACGGCGGGGGTTTCAATGGATGGCGGCAGTTGACCGTTGATCATCTTCTGCCGACCACCATGGGAGGGACGGATTCCCAGGACAATTTGGTAACGGCCTGTAATTTCTGCGCCTCTGCAACTAGCGATTTGAAGTTCAGGGCGGAGCAGAGCGGCAACGAAATAGTGAAACTCAAGAAGGAGCACGTGGCAAGGAGACTGAAGTCTTTTCGCAAGTTCTGGTCTGAGAAAGTCGCCCCCAGTGACGAGGCCTTAACCCCGTCGCAAGGAGGCACTTATTTGCCCCATCCCCTTGTACTGGACTTCCAGGCGCTAGAGGTGACCGACGACCAATTCCTCAAGTTCTGCTCCGACAACGAAATTTTTCGGTTCGAGCTCACGGGGAAGAGGGAATTGATAGTAATGCCTCCATCGGGGTCGGAAACTTCCCGGAGAGACCTGCGTATTCTCGTCCAATTGGCTAATTGGTCTGACGTGGACGGAAGAGGAATCGTCTTTGACTCTTCGGGCGGCTTTACCATGCCCAACGGCGCGGTGCGTTCTCCTGATGGGGCATGGGCGCTGCGGCAACGATTCGAAAGCCTCCCGGCTGAGGCACGGGAAAGGTTTGCCCCCATTTGCCCTGAATTCGTCGTGGAACTGCGGTCTCCATCCGACGCTTTGAGTGGGCTCCAGGCTAAGATGGTCGAATACCTTGACAACGGGACATTGCTAGGGTGGCTGATAGACCCCAGGCAGCGAAGGGTGCACATCTACCGGCCGGGCTATCCGCCTGAAATTCTGGATAATCCCACAACGGTCTCGGGCGAGACAGTGTTGCCCGGGTTCGAGCTAGACCTTCAAGATCTCTGGTAGCCGAGCAGACGTTTAGAGAGCGATTATGGAAGCATTTGTGAAGTTGACCGGCGTTGCTGCCCCTCTGGACCGGGTGAACGTGGACACCGACCAGATTATTCCGGCGGTGTTCCTGAAGAGCATCAAGCGGGACGGGTTCGAGGACGCACTGTTCTCGTCGTGGCGGTATAACCCTGACGGGACTCCCAATCCCGACTTCGTGCTGAACCAGCAGCCCTACCGCAATGCAAAGGTTCTGGTGGCCGGGCCCAACTTCGGCTGCGGCTCTTCGCGGGAACACGCCCCCTGGGCCCTGAGGGACTACGGCATCCGCTGCATCATCGCCCCCAGCTTCGCCGACATCTTTTACAACAACTCATTCCAAAACGGGTTGCTGCCGCTGCGGCTGCCGGAGGACACAGTCCGGCAAATAATGGATTATTTCACCGAGAATCCAGGGGCTGAGCTGAACGTGGACCTGGAATCCCAGAGGGTTTGGTCCCAGGACGAAGCCATAGCTGCGGAGTTCGTGCTTGACCCTTTCCGACGTTACTGTCTGCTCAACGGCTTGGACGACATTGGCCTCACCATGCAGCACGAGGACAAGATCGCTGCCTTCGAAGGCCACCGGGTCTAACAGTCAAGAAACAGCGCCGCTGGCAATGGGCTAACCGGCGCCGAAGGCCCTTTGAAGCCGCTCACGGTAGTCTGCGTCGTACCGCTGCATACGCCCCAGCCTGACCTGCTCCTCCGGTGAGGGCCGGGAAACCGGCCTGGGGCTGCTTGGGGCGTACCCGATTACTCCCTTGGCCTCCAGTTCGGCCAGGTCTACTTCCGTCCTGCCCAGCAGTTCACCCAACACCAGCTTGTTGTGCTCGCCCATGGTGGGGGCGGCCTTGCCCTCTACCGGGGGAGTGGTCTCGAACTTCCAAGGACGGCTGGCATAGGGCAGGGGCGGCATTCCGGTGCTGGGGTGGTGGGGAATCACCTCGTAGAACTTGCGCTCCAGCAGGTGGGGGTCGAAGAGCAGGTCGGAACTGTCCATAACCGCCCCGGCGGCCACGCCCACCCCCTGTAGCCGGTTCATCAACTCCTTGGAGTCCCAGTCTTTCGTGACTTCGGGAAGCATGGCGTCCAAGTCCAAGCGGTGGCGCCAGCGGGAGAAGGAGTCGGTGAAGCGCTCGTCCTGAAGCCACTCTTCCTTGTCAATTACCCGGCACAGTTCCTGCCATTGGATATCAGTGGCCACAGCGATGACAATCCAGCGGTCGTCCCCAGCACAGGGGTAGCAACCGTGGGGCGACATGGCCGAGTCTTCGTTGCCTACACGGGGAGCAATCCGCTGGTTGGCCGAGAAGTCCAGCAGGGCCTCGGGCACCGTGGCGCTGGCGGCCTGGGTCTGGGAAACGTCCACGAACTGGCCCTGGCCGGTGCGTAGTTGGTGCATCAGGGCAGTCATGACGGCGAACACCGTGTGCTCCGAGGAGGTGTAGTCGGTGTAGGGGATCTCGGACATGACGGGCGGGCCGTCCCGGTAGCCGGTCATGAAAGCCAGCCCCGATGCCCCCTCGGTGGCCGGCCCGGTGGCCCCGAAGTTGGCCCACGGTCCAGTGTAGCCGTAGCCGGTCGAAGAAACGGTGATGATGTCCGGCTTGATTTTCACCAGGTCTTGGTGTTCCAGGCCGAAGTTCTTGATAGCCCGGGGGGTGAAGTTCTCCACGAACACGTCGGCGATGGCTATGAGTTCCCAGAGAATGGCCATGCCTTCGGGTTGGGACAGGTCCAGGGTGATGCCCAGCTTGTTTCGGTTGTGCTCGTAGAAGTTGCCCCCCCTGTTCCAGAATTCGCCTTCTACCTCATTCTGAAACAGGGCATCTGTTCGGTAGCTCTCCAGCCGGTGACACGACTCGAGCCGGATTACCTGGGCCCCCATGTCGGCCAGCATCTTGGTCGCCCAAGGCACTGCTATCAACTGGCCCATTTCGATGACCCGTACACGAGACAGGGGCGACGGGGAAAAGGAAGACGGCATGGCTAGATAACCTCCATGGCCCGGAGCTGTCCCAACTCCAAGTCCGAGTAGCCGAACTTTCCCCCCAGAACCTCCCGGTTATGCTGCCCCAGAGTGGGCGCCGGAGTTTGCAATTCCCAGGGGGTGCCATCCATGTTGAAGGGCTGGCCGGGGAATTTCAGCGTGCCTGTGGCGGGATGGTCCGCTTCTACGAAGAAACCCCTGGCCTCGAACTGCTCGTCGGCTAGCACCTCCTCGGGAGAAAGAACAATCCCGTAGATGAACCGCAGCTTGTGGGCGCCGAAGAACATCTCGTACTTCTTCTTGTCGAGGAACCGGCGATCCATGATTTCACCTAGTTCCTCGGCGTTGGCAAGCTGAGCAGTGGCTGTCCTGAACTTGTCGTCGTCCAGTTCCGGGGCGTCTAGGAACTCAACGACGGCGTTCCAGTTCATCCGGGCAGTGATGCCGGGGTTGGGCAGTATGTAGCCGTCGGAGGTGGCCCGCATCCGGGTCAGGTCGCCGCTGTGGTTGGGCTGGCGGCGGCGCACTCCACCGGTGTAGGTGTAGTTGTCGATGACGTCCCTGAGGCCCGAGGCCACGCACTCCTGGATGGAAACGTCCACGTGCTGGCCTTGACCGGTCAGCCGCTGGTGGTACATGGCCATAAGCGCCGCCGACGCGGAATTGGTGCCAGCCCGGAACTGGGCTTGGTGCAGGGCGTGCTTCAGCGGCGTGCCCCGGTTGGTGCCGAAGATGTACATCAGGCCGCCCATGGCATATTCGACGATATCGGAAGCCAAGTAGTCCCGGTAGGGACCGGTCTGGCCGAAGTTGGAGATGGACAGCATCACCAGGGATGGATTGGACTCCCGGAGGGTCTCGTAGTCCAGCCCCAAGCTGGGCATGACGCGGGGAGAAAAATTCTCCACCACCAAGTCTGACTCCGCGGCTAGTTCCTTGACCATGTCCCTGCCACGGGGAGTCTTGAGGTTTACGGTGATGCTGCGCTTGTTGGTGTTCAGATAGAGGAAAATGAGGCTCTTTTCAACGTCGGTCTCGTCGTGGAAGCGTGGTGGCATCCGCCGGGCCGGGTCGCCCTCGGGCCGCTCTACCTTGAGAACCTCGGCGCCGAAGTCTGCGAGAAGCTTGGTGCAATAGGGGCCGGCAATGTGGTGGGTAAGGTCGAGGACCTTGATGCCCTCAAGGGCTCCCTGGGCCAAAGCTGGTCACCTCCGGGCCGCCGGTGAGTTGCGAAGCCCCGGCAGACCGATGGGCATTATAGCGCAGCCCGCCGAGCCGCGTTACCGGCATGATGGGCGTCCTACTGTTTCAAGATTCTACGCCTTGGCCTAAACCCTCCCCTCATTCAGACTGACGGAAGCCTCTTGAGAGTCTGATTGTCGGGGTCCACCTCTATGCCCACCGATCCTGAGGCCGTAACGCCCAACAGTGGCTCGGCGTCTTCTGGCCCGAACACGATTGTTGACCCAACGAATTCCCCCATGAATTCCACCTGTGCAACGCCAATATCCATTCTCACTTCCTTACCATCAGCCAGTCCGTATACCCTTTCGCTGATTGGAGCCAGGCCGATGGACTCCAAGTGTTGCCTGGGCACCAAGCAATCTGTTGCTCCGGTGTCCACGAGGAAGAGTCCTTCCCATACCCTATCGGGCTCTGCAATATTCCTAATAGCACCCGTTACGTGGGTAGCTCCCATCCCTCGTCCTCTCGTCCTTTCGGTCTCAAATTACTTCCCATTATGAACGAACCATGTTCTTTGTTGAAGTGCGCAGGCCATCGTAACACTTCCCCACCCTTGGCCACGTGCGCCTACCCCTCCGGGTAGGTGAGCCGCAGCAGGGTGTGGCGGCGGTTGTTGGTATAGGGACGCACCTGTTCCGGCCAGCGGCCTTGGTCGACGGCTTGGGCCCACTCCGGGCTGGTCAGCACTTCGGGGCTTTCCAGTTCATACAGGGCATGGTGCTTGGGCTCGCCCTCTATGGTTATGGCGCGTACTTCCCCGCCCATGGCCATGGTGAGGGTTTGTAGCTCGAAGCGGGAAACGGACACGACGCCCGGGACGCCGGATAGAAGGGGGCAATGCTCGGTGTTGTAGACTTCGTTGAACAGTCCCTCCCGCTGGGGTTCCACGTCCATGCTGGCGATGAACAGATATTTTGACTGGGCAGGCATATTACTCCTCTTCGTTTTCTCTTCTTGAATGCGATTGACGGCAAACTGCAGGCGCTTCCAAAGGAAAAAACAGGGCCCTCCCGGCAGGAGGGCCCGTAAAGCATGCTGTTTCGCCGGAAAAGTCTGGGTCAGAAGGCCCTGCGGTGGGAGGTTTCGGTCTCCGACTGGGTGATGAACTCCAACAGCACAGCGCGGCCCTCTTCTTCGGTAACCTGGCGGGCCCTCTGGAACGCCGGGATAATCTGGGACGGGTCTTCTATGCGCTCGGCGTAGCCTCCCATGGCAGCCCCCATGTCGGCGTAGTTGCCGCCCAAGTCCCTGGTGTTGTAGAGGGAGTGGGACGCCATCATGGCATTGGTTTCCACGGCCATGGTCGAATTGTTGAGCACAACGGTGATGATGGGAATCCTAGACCGAACCGCCGTCTCAAAGTCCAAGCCCACCATGCCGAAGGCGGCGTCGCCCATGAAGTTGACGCAAACCTTATCCGGCTGGGCGAGCTTGGCCCCGATAATCAGGCCCAAACCGGTGCCCAGCCCGTGGGACTTGCCCCAGCCCAAGTAGGTCCGTGGCCCGTCGGAACGGTAGAAGGGCATAATCTGGTCCCTGGGGCTGCCTGAATCGTGGGTCACGATGGCTTGGTCGGGAGGGATGGTCTGCATGAAGTCCCATATTATCCTGTAGGGGTTTATGGGGCTGGAGTTGTCGGTGAGCTTGGCGCTCCACTCTCCCAGCCAGGCGTCCCTTTCGGTCTTGATTTCCCTGGCGGTCAGGGTGTCGCCCTGCCGGCCGGAGCCGACGATTTCCCGGCAGGCGTCGATCATCTGCCGCAAGACCAACTTGGCGTCACCCACCAAGGGGAACTCCACGTTGTAGTCCTTGTTGATGTCACGCTCATCGTTGGTGGCCTGGATGAGGGTCTTGCCTGGCGGAATGTTCATGCACATGCCGTGCTTGGTGAAGCTGGTGCCGATTCCGAAGATAGTGTCGGCCCGGCGGACGAAATGATGCACGGTGCCTGACATAACGCCGGAGCCGCTGCCCAGCGCCAGGGGATGGGTCTCGGAGAAGGCGCTCTTGCCCAGCAGTGTGCTCATTACCGGAATCTGAAGCAGTTCGGCCAGCTCGGTCAACTCTTCCGTTGCCTCGCCGTAAAGCACCCCTTGGCCGGCCAAGACCACCGGGTATTTCGAATTGCACAGGGTCCTGGCGGCGTCCTCGATGTCCTTGGGGTCGGCCTGGGTCAGGATGGTCCGGCTGGGCCGGTAGAAGAAAGACTCCTCGCTCACGTCTTCCAAGGCTATGTCGGCGGGGGTTTCCACCAATACAGGTCCTCCCCGGCCTTGGCGCAGGGCGGCGAAGGCCCGCCGGTGGATTTCCGCCACACGATTCGGGGTATTAACCTGCTCGATGTACTTGGACACGCTGGCGTAGCTGAGCATGGAACTGAAGTGGGGGAGGATTCCCTGCCGCTCCCTGGGGTGCCCCAACGGAAGTACCAGCACCGGAGTGGAGTCGGAGTAAGCGGTGGCGACCCCGGAATAGGCGTTTTCCGCGCCGGGGCCGTATTGCATGGCAAAGACCCCCATGCGCTTGCCGTTGGTAGTGCGGCTGAAACCATCGGCAATGCCAACGCCCACCCGCTCCTGGCGGCAGACGATGGGCCGGATGCCTGCCTGAGCAGCGGACTCGATCATGGGCGTAGTGGGGAAACAACTCAGGTATTCCACGCCCTCGCGTTTCAGAATTTCAGCAATAGCGTCGACGGTGTTCAATCTTTCATCTCCTGTCCGGGTTCCCCTTGGCCGGACCTAAAACGGGGAACGGTTAGCGTTGAATCAGGGAGAGTATACCATTTGACATAATGCCCCCCCGAATAGTGGACTCCTGAATAAGCGCTGCCCCAGCGGCGAACTTTGCTATTCCCCCTCATCCCAACCTTCTCTCGCCTCGAAGAGGAGGGGCTTTCGGCGTTTTCGTTCAGACCGGTCCTAGGCTTGGCGGAGCTTGGGGGCGATGAGGGCCAGGAGGGTTGCGAGGACCACGCCGATGGCAGCATTGATGTTGGCGGCCATTGGAGCTCCCCAGAGGCCGGCCATGGCGCCGGAATTCATGCTGCCGAAGGTGAAGCTGTAGATTGCGAAAGAGCGGAGGCCCAACACCCGGCCCCGGAATTCGGGGAGGGTTGTCCGAAGCAGCAGGGTGAGCATGAGGACCTGGCCGGAGGAAAAGCAGGCGCCGGTGAAGAGCAGTATGGCCAGGGATAGGTAAAGGGATGTTGATGAAGAAAAGGCCACCATGCTGAGGTGCCACAGGACTATGGTCAGAACCAGGAGCTTGCCGGCAGACTTCAGGTTGGTGACGGGAGCCCAGGCCATTGAGCCGAGGAGGGCGCCGATGCCAAAGGCGGAAAGGAGCAACCCCAGGCCCGAGGGACCGGTGCCCAGGACATCACGGGCGAAGATGGGCATCAGGGTGGTGTGGAGGGGCCAGCCGGTGAAGTTGATAATGACGGCCAGGACGAGGGCGGCCCAGAGCACCTGCTGGCCCTTGGCGTATTTCATGCCGTCGAGGACCGTCCGGAGAATGGACTCACGCTCCCGGGCCCGGCCGGTGGTAATGCCGCTTATGGCGAATGCCGATATACCGCCAGCAAAGTAAAGAGCGGCTATGGCGGTGTAGGCGCCCTGGGGTCCCAGGGCCTGAAACAGCACGCCGCCGACCAAGGGACCGATGATGGTGGTCAGGTTCCTTCCGGCGTTGGTAAGGGCGGCCCCGTTCGAAATACGGTCCTCGTCCAAGGTATCGGCGATCAGGGACTGGGCCGCCGGCATTTGGAATAGCCGAATGACGCCCGCGGTGACGGTTATGGCGAAGATGTGCCACACTTCCAGACGGCCGGTAAGGATGAGGGATAGCATTCCCAGCCCCAGCATACCCATGGTGCATTCCACCCCGGCCAGCAGCCGCTGCCGGGGCACGCGGTCGGCCACCGCTCCGGCGAATACAGCCAGGAAGTTCATGGCCATCCTGGCGGAGGCGATCAGTCCCACCAGGAACGGACTGTCGGTCAGGGTCAGAACGAACCAGCCGAGCACCGCGCCCTCCATCTGGGTGCCCATTCCTATCAGGGTCATGGAAGACCACAGGAGGCTGAAGTTGCGCTGCCGGAAGACGGCCAGGGGCGTGGCGGCCCGGTGCAATGTGGCAGTTACTTTCAAGGAATGCGGAAGAGGGTGATTAGTGTAAGCATTAAACCCCGAAATGCCTTATATTAAACGGAGAAGAACCGGCTCTGAGCGGCCAAGACAACGGTCTTTAATTTTTTAGAAGCTTGAATGAGCATTGGAGGTCCAGATGGCCCGGGTACCTGCCGTAAACAGAAACAACATTCCGGAGAGCCAGCGGCCCGCCTTCGACCAGCTTGTGGAAGAGCGAGGCGAAGTCCCGTCGGGAGGGCCTGGCTCGGTATTGCTCAACGCCCCGGAAGTCGCCCAGAGGGTTTTGGGGCTGGCCCAGTTCCTGCGGACCGACACGTCCTTGGAGCCCAGAATCCGGGAACTGGGCATGCTGGTGGCGGCGAGGGAGAACGACTGCCAGTTTGTGTGGAACGCCCACGCTCCCCTAGCCCGCCGCGCCGGACTGCGGGATGAAATTGTCGATGCCCTACGGGACAAGAGGAACCTGCCCCGGCTGGAGCCAGATGAAGCGGCGGTCATCAACTACGGACGGGAGTTTTTCCGGACCCGTCAGGTGAGCCAGAACGCCTTCGACGCAGCATTGACCCAATTCGGAGTGTTGGGTTTGACCGAACTTACTAACCTGATGGGCTGTTACGCCATGCTGTCCTTCAACGTCAACGCCTTTGGTGTGGAATTGCCGCAGGACCGCACCGAGGAACCCTTGCCGGTCTAAAGGGCAGTCTAATGCCATGTCGGCGGGTTGCTACCGGTCCACGGCGGTGATGGTGATGTGGGACATGTAGGACTCCTTCTTGGCCCCGTGCCAGTGGTTCTCCCCGACCTGGATGTGGACCACGTCGCCCACCGCAACTTCCATCTCTTCATGTTCGTTGGCTACGATGCCGACGCCGGCGGTTATTACCAGAATCTGGTCGCTGGTGTGGACGTGCCATCCGGTGCTCGCGCCCCTCTGGAAGTTGACCACGCTGCTATTGAAGAAGCCGCTGGCGCCGTCGGGTATTATGGGCTGGCGGGTGCGGTGCACCTCGCCCCCAGTCCATCCCGGAATTGGGGTAGCAGTGTCAATTGGGACCTCTTCCACTTCGGACACCCTGATGACTCGCATGTAGACCTCCTGAACTCCCGGTTTTGCGGTCCGCTGGAAAAGGGGCCGCTGCCAGGGCACAGTTTAGCACTGCTGGAGTTCTTGGCTATTGCTGAACGGGAACTCAGACGGCAAACGGGGCCCAGGCGATAGTGTCGGCGGCTTAGGCCGGGGCTTCGGCAGTGCGGAGTTCCGGGGGCCTGCGCTCGCCCCGGAAGGACACCAAGGCCATGGCGGCCAGCAGGAGCGCGATGTTGGACCAGATGGCGACCTCGTAGGTGCCCCTAATATCGTAGAAGAGGCCGCCAAGGAAAGCCCCTAACCCACTGCCGATGGGCATGACGGCAAACATTGTGCCGTAAATGGTACCCAGGTTCCTGATGCCGTACCGGTCCGAGGTGTAGGCGGCGGTTACGCTAACCACTGAATTCCAGGAGAAGCCCACCAGCAGGATTCCTGCCAAGAGGGTGCCGATCCCCAGCGGGGGAATTCCAAGGGCGGGAACGCCGATGGACAGGAGGACGACAACAAAGCCAAGGGCCCGGATGTGGTAAGAGGCGGTCAACAGCCAACGCCTCCCGTACTGGTCGGAAAGATGCCCCATGACCAGGCTTCCGACCACCGCGGAGGCGCCGATCAAGCTGAAGGCACCCGCAGCGGCCATCGGGTGGTATCCGAGGTCCCTGGCGTAGGTGACGAAGTGAGCATTCACGAAGCTCATCGAGTACCCTCAAACGAAGTACCCGAAGGTGAGTCGATAAAACAGGTTGGACCCCAGGGCCTCCTTGAAAGTAGCGTCGCGCCCGAATATGGGCGTCGAGTCCTGGCCGCCGCTGCCCCTTCTCCGGCGAAGGTCTGACGTATCACCCAAGGGCTGCAACCCCATCTCTTGGGGAGTGTTTCGGATGAATATCAAGCCGATGGGCAAAATGACCAGGAGAGCAAGCCCCCCCAGGAAGTAATAAGCATCGCGCCAGTCGAACAGGATCAGGAGCCCCGAGGCCGCCGGGACGAGTATCAAGGCCCCGAAGGAGCCGGCGCTGCTATGCAAGCCCAGGGTCAGGCCGCGGCGGGCGAAGAACCAGGAGCTGATGACCTTGGTCAAGATCGGACCAACGCCCATGGTCAGCCCGATGCTCATAACTGCGAAGACAGCATAGAGTTGGAGCAGGTTCCGGACCGAGGGAACGATCAGCAGCATGATGCCCAGCAGGGCAACGCCGGAAAGGGCGACCAGCTTAGGGCTGGAGCGGTCGGCAAGGTAACCGGCCAAGGGCCTCATCAGGCCGGACAGCATGAAGGTGATTCCAAATGCCAGGGAGAGGGTGCTCCTGCTCCAGCCGAATTCCTCGGTCATAGGGTGCAGGAACACACCGAAGGAGAACTGGGTGCCGGCGGTGCCCAAGGCCACCAAGGAACAGCCGGCGACGACGTACCAACCGTAGAACATTTGGCCAGATTTGGCCCTCATTGCTGCCTCCAGCCGTATCGACTACATGGGGTGGAGGACCCTGGTCCGAATGCCCCCTAAGTTACCACAACAAGCGGCGGCGAAATACGAAAGCAAGGGGGGCTACCCCCGATCCACTATCACATTTTTTTAAACCCGTTGGAGCCGGCTTCCCAGCCGGCTGTGATGGTGAGTGCTCAATCAAAGCCATCACCAACGAGGTGAAACTATTGCGCCCCAGGGAGCAATGCCTTTCCAGTAAGTCCAAGAGCAGGGTTCGACGGGCAAGAGGAAAGCGCGGGCAGGCCCACACTGCTTCATACCTGCCGCCACTAGCGGGCTTCAGGGTCTGGGCCGGGTCAACGCTGGTTGGCGGGCGATATCGGCGCCGCCCTTCAACCTGGAGTCGGCAATGAAGCAGTCGGCCTTGGATCAAGAGTGGGTGAGCAGTGGGCTGAAAGTGGTGTTCTTCATTCACGGACCATCAATCTTCCGGGCCGGGTGGTGCAGCACGCCAGGACACTGGCCATCAGCATGCGTGGGACAACCCCGCCGGCCTATTGTTGGATTAGCCCACCGGTTGGATTATAGTAGTGGCCTGGCCGCCCATTCGGGTTTCCGGGCAGGTCCGGCGACGTATGAGTCAACTGAAGCAAGAAAAAATCGAGGCCGGCGAGCTAGTGGCCTTGGACTTGGAGTCTTGGGGCCGGTTGGGTGAAGCCATGGCCAGCCACCGGGGCTGGGACATTTTCGTTTTCGGCGGCATTCCCGGCGAACGGGTGGTTGCTGAGGTGTTGAAGGTGCGCCGCCGTTACGTGGCAGCCAAGGTTGTGGAGGTGCTGCAAGCGTCACCCCACCGGACCGAAGCGCCCTGCCGGTATTTTGGAGATTGCACCGGATGCCAGTGGCAGCACTTGGACTACGATGAGCAACTGGCGGTGAAGCAACGAATAGTGTTGGATGCACTGGTCCGGGTAGGAGGACTGGAGGATGTGCCGGTAGCCCCAACTATCCCGTCGCCTGCCAGGTTCGGCTACCGAAACCACGCCAGGTTCACCGTGGGGCCACAGGGGTCGCTGGGGTTTGTGAACCGGGAGTCCCGGCGGTTTGTGCGGATAGGGTCATGCATGTTGATGCATGACGGGATCAACGACCTGCTGTCGTGTCTTCAGGACGAGTGCGGCGAAACCACCCAACTGTCGATCAGGGCCGGCCAGGAGACGGGGGACGCACTGATACAGCCACGGCTGTTGCTGCCCGAACTGGACTTTCCCACGGGGCAAAAGCACTACCTGGACTCGGTGGACGGGAAGCGCTTCAAGGTATCTTCCCCGTCCTTTTTCCAAGTGAACGTCCAGCAAGCCTCCCAACTGGCCAAACTGGTGCGCGAGGGACTGGCGCTGGACGGCTCGGAAGTTATTCTGGACGCCTATGCTGGTGTGGGGACTTTCGCCATTCTGCTGGCCCCCTTCGTAAAGAAGGTGCTCGCGGTGGAGGAGTCGGCCGCCGCAGTGGCAGATGCCAGGGAGAATTTGGAGTCCACGGGCAACGCACAGAACGTAGAATTCCTGCTTGGAAAGACGGAGACCGTGCTGCAGGAACTGGAGCAGGTCCCCGACGCAGTGGTGCTGGACCCTCCTCGGGCCGGGTGCCAGCCTCCGGCCTTGGAGCGACTGGCCCAGCTTGCGCCCCGGCGGGTGGCTTACGTGTCATGCGACGCCGAGACGCTGGCCAGGGACCTGAAATTGCTGTGCCAGGGGCCCTACTCAGTCGAGCAGGTAGCGCCGCTGGACATGTTCCCCCAGACTCATCACGTGGAGGCGGTAGCCTTCCTCACCCTGGAATCGCTGGGAGACGGGAGCGGGGCCGGTCCTTTGGGTCATGCCGGAATGTAGTGGCAAGAAACTAGTGGCGGGCTCCAGTCCCGGCTTTTCTGATGAAATAGACGCCCAAAGGACGTTGGTGCTGGCGTCGGCATCGCCGAGACGGGCCGAACTACTGGGCTGGCTGGGCCTTGAATTCGAGGTCAAGCCCGCCAACATACCGGAGGACCCGCTGCCCGGGGAGGCCCCCTGGGACTTGGTGAAGCGATTGTCCGCGGAGAAGGCGCGGGCGGTTGCCGATGGAATGAGAAGCGGGTTCGTGGTGGGCGCGGACAGCATGGTGGTGCTGGAGGGCCAGGCCTACGGGAAGCCGGCGGGAGCGGCCGAAGCGCGGTGGATGCTGCAGCGGCTGCGGAGTACGCGGCACCAAGTGTACACCGGCCTCACCGTGGTGGACGCCGGATTCAACCGAACGGTGACCGATGCGCTGTCCAGCGACGTTGTGCTGCGCGATATACGGGACTGGGAAATCGAGCGGTCGATAAAATCGGGCATGCCCTTCGACAAGGCGGGGGCCTACGCCATCCAGGATACCCAACTTAAGCCGGCGGAATCCTGGCAGGGGTGTTACTCCAACATAGTGGGGCTGCCGCTGTGCCGCTTGGCGGAGAATCTGGAGGAGTTGGGATTCCCACTGCCGTCCTGTAGTGCGATGGGGGCTGTGACAGGAAATGCGGGCGGGTGCACCGGAAGCTGTCCCTTCCGGGTGGACTCCCTTGGTGGAGGGTTGCCTTGAACTTCATGGGCATGGGCCTTTCCGAGATGGCGGTTATATTCTTGGTGGCATTCTTGGTGCTGGGGCCGAGCCGGTCCATAGACGCGGCCCGCACGGTGGGGCGGCTGATGGCGGAGATCCGCAGGAATTTCACCGAGGTAACCGACGCTATTTCCATGGAGCGAGACGCGCAGAAAGGGCCGCGAGACAGCGTTTCCACCGAAGGGGTCTCAACCCAAGACGAGCATGATCCGCCGCTACGGCGGGAATGACCCGGGCCGCCTGACCCCATTCATGAACAGCAACGAACTTTCGCTCCTCCAGCACTTGGCCGAACTGAGACGGCGGGTGTTCATAGCCGCGGTGGCCTGGATAGCGGGCAGCGCGGTGGTTTTCCCTTTCTTCGACCAGATTATCGGCATCCTGGTGATGCCGGCACGGGAACTGGAGGCCGGTTCCGGAGACCTGATTTACACCGAGGTAACGGAACTCCTGACCACCTCCATCAAGATATCCTTCGTGGGCGGATTCATCCTGGCGCTGCCGATAATTCTCTACCAAGTCATCATGTTCGTGGCGCCGGGGCTGACGGGGCGGGAGAAGCGGTACCTGTTCGGTTTCCTGCCGGCGGTGCTCCTGGCTTTCGCCGGGGGAGTGGCCTTCGGCTACTTCGTGCTGACCCCTCCGGCCCTGCATTTCCTGCTTACCTTCGGGGGAGACGTGGCCACCCCCCTCATCCGGGTGAGCAATATTGTGAACGTTATGGTGCGGTTGTTGTTCTGGATGGGGGTCTCCTTTGAGACGCCCTTGGTGATGTACCTGCTGGCCCAGTTGGGCATTGTCAACGCCAGGATGCTGGGCCGGTTCCGCCGTTACTGGGTGGTGGTTGCGTTCATCCTGGCGGCGATCATCACGCCGACCTTCGACCCGGTGAACCAAGTGCTGGTGGCGGCCCCGTTGCTGGTGCTCTACGAGCTGGGAGTGCTGTTGGCCCGGTTCGCAGGCCGCAGGCGGGCCGCGGCGGAGGCGGCGACGCCTACATAGCGCCGCGACGGGCCAGAAGGGTTGCGCGAGAGCGGAGGCGGGAGGCCTGGGAGTCCGGCAAGAGAAAAGACCAAGCCGGAGCTTGGCCTTTTTCGGTGGGGACGGTCCCAACCGTTTCCAGGAAACTAAGAGGTTACTTCAGGAGGACCTTTCTTCACCGGAGTTTGGACCGGAGCTTGGCGCGGCTGCGCTCTCTTGGTCCGGCTTTTCGTCTTCCCCAGTGATGGCGGTCTTGAAGGTGCGGATGCCCTTGCCCAGGGAGGCTCCGATTTCGGGCAGCCGACGGGCGCCGAAAATCAGCAGTATGATGGCCAAGATGGCCAAAAGCTCCCAGATACCAAAGGGACCAACGCGCATTTCGTTTTCCGGCTCCGTTAATTGTGGGAGTACAGATAATCATGATAGCAGACGCGGCGATGCTAAACAATTGACGGCCGCAGGGCCGGCGCTATTCCGATTGGTCACAGGTTTCGGGCCAGTCCAGGGAATTTGAAGCAGGGGCTACCGGGGAATGGCCAGGGGAAGCGATTGCCGGCGGGGAAAGCCAGCATCCGGGATTGAAATAAACAGGCCAATACAAGCCTGACTTCCCTTGTACGGGAATAAGGGCCGCTTGTATACTAACCTCCTAGCGTGTTGTCTGACGTGCAGGCTCAATCGCCTGCAGATTTCCCCCAAAGAGAGGTTGTTCCTACCTGGATTTGATGGATTCGGATTTCGATTTAGTTGTTATTGGCGCCGGACCCGGAGGTTACGTTGCTGCGATTCGGGCCGGACAGCTTGGACTCAAGACCGCAATCGTAGAACGCGAGGCCCTCGGGGGCGTCTGCCTGAACTGGGGGTGCATTCCCAGCAAAGCCCTGCTCAAGAATGCCGAAATAGTCTCCTATGTGCGGCGCGGGGAAGAGTTCGGCCTCAGTTTCGACAATTTCAGCGCCGATTTCCCGGCGGCGATCAAGAGAAGCCGCCAGGTGGTGCGGCGCAACACCCGGGGGGTGGCCTACCTGCTTCGCAAGAACAACGTGGAGCACATCGAAGGGACGGCCCGCCTCAAGTCCGCCAACGAGATTGAAGTAGCACCCGACGGGCGCCTGCTAAGGGCGAAGAACGTAGTAATCGCCACGGGGGCACGGCCCCGTTCCATCCCTCCTCTGCCGGTGGACGGCGAAAGCGTAATCACCAGCCGGGAGTCCATAGTCTTGGACCAACTACCGTCCTCGGTGGTAATTGTCGGCGGCGGCCCCATCGGTGTGGAGTTCGCTTATATCTATAAAATGTACGGTGTGGACGTCACCGTGGTGGAGTTGCTGCCCCGCTTGGTGCCCAACGAGGACGAAGAGATAAGCCCGCTGCTAGAGCGGGCTTTTTCCAAGCTGGGAATAAACGTGATTACCGGAGCAGCGGTAACCGGGATGGAGAAGACCCCAGCCGGGTTGAAGCTGTCGCTGGAGAAGGACGGGGCGGTCCAGGCCCTGGAATGCGGCAAGGCCTTGGTGGCGGTGGGAGTGCAGCCCAACTCGGAAGACTTGGGACTGGAAGCCTTGGGCATCGAGACGCAAGGAGGGGCCGTACAGGTAGATGAGAACATGTCCACCAACGTGCCGGGCATCTTTGCGGTGGGAGACGTGACAGGCAAGCTGGCCTTGGCCCACGTGGCATCCGCCCAAGCAATGGCCGCCGTAGAACAGATGGCGGGGATGGAAGTGCAACCCTTGGACTACAGCTTGATGCCGCGAGCAACCTACTGCCAGCCCCAGGTGGCCAGCTTCGGGCTGACCGAAGCCCAGGCCAGGGAGCGGGGCTACCAAGTAAGTGTGGGGACATTTAACGTCCAAGCCAACGGGAAGGCCTTGGCCATGGGGGAGACCGACGGCATGGTGAAGCTGGTGGTGGACGAGCGATACGGTGAGTTGCTGGGCGGGCACATGATCGGCCCGGAAGTCACGGAGTTGCTGGGCGAACTGTCGATGACCAAGATGCTGGAAGGGACCATCTTGGAATTGGGCTGGGCGGTGCACGCTCATCCCTCCTTGTCGGAGATGGTCAAAGAAGCAGCGTTGAGCGCACAAGGCCGGGCAATCCACATGTAACCGGGGCCGCCTCCGGGGCAGGGCGCGATTTGTGCGCCGCCGACCATCCAGGAGGCTACGGGGGTGAATACAGTGGCCATTGCACAACAGCACGAGCTGAGCAAGGTACAACTGCTGGAGTTCTACCGGCAGATGCGGCTGATCAGGGAATTCGAAAGGGAGTGCGAAAGGCAGTACACGCGAGGCAACATCAAGGGCTTCCTCCACGTGTATTCCGGAGAGGAAGCCATCGCGGTGGGTGCGATTGCCTGCCTTGGGCCCGATGACTACATAGTGACCCACTACCGCGACCACGGCCACGCCTTGGCCAGGGGCATGGACGCCAACGGGGTTATGGCCGAGCTATTCGGCAAGGCCACCGGGGTGAGCAAGGGCAAGGGCGGCTCCATGCACCTATTTGACAGCTCGAAGAACTTCATGGGCGGCTACGCCATTGTGGGCGGGCAGCTTCCCGTGGCTGCGGGGTTGGCATTGGCCAGCCAGTACAACGGAGAGAGAAGGGTGGCCATGTGCTTCATGGGAGACGGCGCCCTGAACGAAGGAGAATTCCACGAGTCCATGAACTTGGCGGCGGTGTGGAACCTGCCGATGGTCTTTTTCTGCGAGAACAACCTCTACGGCATGGGGGCGCCCTCGGCGGAAACGCTGGCGGTGCACCAGCAGATGTACCGCTTGGCCGACGCCTACGGAATGGCGAACTACCGGGTTGACGGCAACGACGTGATAGCGGTCCACGAACTGATGCTGGACGTGGTGCACGATGTCCGGGAGGGCAAGGGGCCCGCCTTCATAGAGGCGCGGACCTACCGGATACAGGGGCACTCCATAGCCGACCCGGCCAACTACCGGCCACAGGAAGAGGTGGACTACTGGCGGGCGCAGGACCCAATTCCCCGGTACCGGGAATTGTTGTCGGTGGAAGGGGCGGCTTCCGAAGAGGAACTGGACGAGATAGACGCCCAAGTGCTGGATGAGGTGATAGCGGCGGCTGAGTTTGCCGAGACCAGCCCCTTCCCCCCTCCTGAAGAGTTGTACACCCACGTTTACAGTGACCAAGACCGGGGCTAGCACGTATACCGGACTAACAGGTGAACTGAGGAAGCAGGAATGCCGCAAATGACTTACCGGGAGGCCGTGGCCAAGGCCCTGAGAGAAGCCTTGGACCAGGATCCCAGGGTGTTCTTGGTGGGAGAGGACATAGGCCCCTACGGAGGGGCCTTTGCAGTTACCCGGGGCTTCTGGGACGAGTACGGCAGGCGCCGTATAAAGGATTCTCCCCTGTCGGAATCGGCCATTGTAGGAGCCGGTGTGGGCGCAGCCATGGCCGGGCTCAGGCCCATCGTGGAGTTGATGACCATCAACTTCAGCCTCTTGGCGATGGACCAGATAGTCAACCACGCGGCCAAGGTGCGTTACATGTCGGGCGGGCAGTTTTCGGTGCCGCTTATGATCCGCACGGTGACAGGCGCCGGGGCGTCGGTGGCCGCCACCCATTCCCAGTCTTTCGAGGGCTGGTTCGCCTCGGTCCCTGGGCTGCACGTGGCAGTGCCCAGCTCTCCCCATGACGTGGTGGGACTTTTCCGCAGTTGCCGGGAAATGGAAGACCCGGTGATTTTCGTGGAACACATACTGCTATACGGCACCCGGGGGGATGTGCCGGACACGGACTACACCATTCCATTGGGCCAAGCGGCGGTGACCCGCAGCGGCAGCGACCTGTCGATCATCAGCTATTCCAGGATGGCCCAGCTGTCCTTGGCCGCCGCCCGACAGTTAGCCGATGAGGGAATAGACGCAGAGGTGGTGGACCTCAGATCACTGCGTCCACTGGACATAGAAACCGTGACCGAATCGGTGAAGAAGACGCACCGGGCCTTGGTGGTTGAGGAAACCACCAAGTTGGGAGGATTTGGCGGGGAGGTAGCCAGCCAGATACAGGAAGGGGTGTTTGACTACTTGGACTCCCCGGTGCGCAGGGTTGCCGGCGTGGAAGCCCCGATCCCCTACTCCATGCCCTTGGAGCAGAAGGCCATACCCGACGCAGCCCTCATCGCCCAGTCCGCCCGCCAGCTTTTGGGACGGTAGGACGGAGCTTCACGGGGCCAACGGGGCTTTTGAACACAGCCCCGCACCGGCCGGTTGAAGCGAGGTCATCCCCGAGAGGATGAGTGGTCTGTCCTCGGCGTCCAACCCAGCTTGAAACGATCGAGAGCCGTAGACGAAATCCAGCCGGGTTGCCCAGCCACACCCCTTGATTTAATATCTACCCATTCAATCTCCGGGTAATTCCCAAGGAGGACGCCTTGGCTACGTCAATCGTGATGCCCCAGATGGGCTACGATATGCAGGAAGGGACCGTGGTGCGCTGGCGCAAAAGGGAGGGGGAGGAGGTAGCCCGAGGCGAGGTTATCGCCGAGATAGAAACCGACAAGGCCACCGTGGAGTTCGAGGCCTACACCTCGGGAGTGCTAAGGAAAATCGTGGTGAACGAGGGCATCGCGATTCCGGTGGGGGACCTGATAGCGGTAATCGCCGATGCCGACGAGGCGCTGCCCGCCGACTTGGTGAGTGCTCCGGCCCGGCAGGCTGCCCCGGCCGGACCTGCCCCACAGGCAGCAGCCCCGGCATCCCCCGGGCCCGCTGCCGCGCCGGCCGCTGCTCCAAGAGAAGTGAGGGCATCGCCGATAGCCCGCCGTCTCGCCAGAGAGAAGGGCATCGATCTGTCCTTGGTCACTGGCACAGGGCCAGGTGGCCGGGTGGTGGAGCAGGACGTGCTGGACTACGCTCCTCCCGTAGAAGCGTCAGCGGCGGCGGGAGCGCCTGCCGCGTCTCCAGCGCCTGTGAACGCCGAAGCGCCCGCCGCGGAGATGGCGGAGCTTTCCCGGATGAGGCAGGCCATCGCCAAGGTGACCATCGACAGCAAGAGGGACGCCCCCCATTTCTACGTTACTTCTGACGTGGATATGACCAAGGCCATGGCCTTGCGGCGGGACACCAACGACGCCGTCTCCAGCGGGGTGCGGGTCAGCGTAAACGACTTGGTTATCAAGGCTGCTGCCATTGCGCTGAAGCGGCATCCCAAGTTCAACGCGTTTTACCGGGGGGACCACCTGCAGATGAACCCCGGGATTAACATCGGCATAGCCATTGCCTTGGAAGCAGGGCTAATCGTTCCCGGGATCAGCGGATGCGAGAGCAAGTCGCTGGTGGAAATAGCCGCCGCCAGCCGTGACCTGATAGACCGTGCCAACAACGGTTCGCTGCGGAACGAAGAATACAGCGGGACGACCTTCAGCATCAGTAACTTGGGAATGTTCGACGTGGACAGCTTTGCTGCGATCATCTTCCCGCCCCACGCCGCGGTGCTGGCGGTGGGCACCGTGAAAGAGCAGCCGGTGGCCCGGAACGGGGAACTGGCAATAGCGCAGATGATGAAGGCCACCATTTCGGTGGACCACCGGGTGGCAGACGGCGCCGAGGCCGCCCAGTTCCTGGTGGAAGTGAAGAACCTGCTGGAGAACCCGGTCAGCCTGCTGCTGGGGTAGGGCCCGATGGCTCTTGAACAGCGAAGGGCAGCGTGTCTACCCATAGACTACTTAACATAAACAAACGCCGCCGTTGCTGAACTCCGCCCGGCGCTCCACGAAAGCGCCCAAACCCCGCGGCCTAGCGGCTGACCTTCTGGCCAAGACCTCCAAGTCCACCAGGAGATTCCCCCTATATGACTGAGGCGACCACTTTGTCTTACCCGCGGCGCGTGTACCCGCTGGATGCGCGGGAGCTGACGGAGGAGCAGATAGCAGTGGCATTCGCCATGACCTCGCGGCGACCGGAGCCATTCGACGAGATTGCCGAGCAGGTCAGCCAGGAGAAGGCGGCGGACTTTCACGAGCGGTGGGTGCTGGGGTACGGCCACGCCTCCGTGGCGGAACATGCAGTGCTGCACTTGGCGGTGGAGAACATTTCACGATTGGCCTGCGACACCTTGGAGGACAACCGGCTGGCGTCCTACACCGAGAAGTCCTCCCGGTACCAAGTGATGCCCCAGAACTACTTCCACCGGCCCACGGAGTTGGACAGCGAGCCGGAGTTGGCCGAGTTGTTCCAAAGGGGCTGCGACCGGCTGTTCCAGGACTACCAGAAGCTGGTCGATGATTGCATCGAATTCCTGCGGGGGCAGAACCAACAGGGCCCCAGGGAGCGGGAGGGGGCCTACAACCTGCGGCTGCGCAGGGAGGCCACCGACAGTTGCCGGTCGCTGCTGCCTGCGGCAACTCTAACCAACGTAGGCGTGACGGCCAACGCGCGGGTCTTGGAGCATGCCATCTCCAAGCTGATGTCCTCGGAGTTGGCCGAAGAGAGGGACTTGGGCGAGGAGCTACGCCACCAAGCCCGCACGATTACGCCGACCTTGGTGAAGTACGCGGGCCGCAATGAGTACCTGGCGGATGCTCAAAGGTTTCGCCAGGAAATGGGGCGAGGCATTTCAGGAGGCTTTGGTAAAGGTCCGGTGGCAGAGGGAACGAGCAGCGGGAAAGCGGGTTCGGCCAAGCTGATAGCCTGGGACCCGCAGGCGGAGGAAAAGGTGGCGGCCGCCCTGGTTTACAGCCAGTCGGGTTCGACCTACGAGAGCGTATGGCAGCAGGTGCTCGACTGGAGTCCTGAACAGCGACAGAGGGTGATAGAACGGTCAGTGGAAGGGTTGGGCCCCCACGATGCCCCGGTGAGGGAATTCGAACTGGTGGACTATACCTTTGAATTCGTGCTGGACTACGGGGCCTACCGGGAGTTCAAGCGGCACCGGATGCAGTCTTACATACCCCAGCCGCTGTCCACGACCCTGGGCTTTCACGTGCCCTCCCTGCTTGTGGACGCGGGGTTGGAGACGCAGTTCCGGGAGGCGCTGGACCGGGTGGAGGAGGCCCACGAACGGGTGGCCCAATACTCTCCTCTTGCGGCGGAATACCTGGCAACCCATGCACATTTCCGCCGGGTGGTGACCAAGATGAACCTTAGGGAGTGCTACCACCTGTTCAAGCTTCGTACATCGCAGATGGCGCATTTTGCCATTCGGGATCCCATGAATCAGGCCTTGGAGCAGGTCATGGACGTGCATCCGGGGCTGTTCGTGGGATTGCGGTTGAGGGACTGAAGAGAAGCTGACGTGGAGAGAGGCCTTTTCCCAGCCTAACTAGCCTTGAGCTTGTCGGCTACCTGGGTCAGCCGCGCCCCCAATTCCCTGGCTTGGGCCAGGTCTTGGTCGTTAGCCCCGCCAACTGCTGTGGCCCCGTAGTAGGAGCCGGACCACCGCATGGGATCGCACCAAGGCAGGCCGACGACGACCATGCCACAGGCCAGCATCCAGTGAACCAACTGGAGCAGGGTCATTTCCAGTCCCGAATGCCGGCCCCACCCGGAAGTCAAAGCGGCGCCGGGCCTGCCTGACAGGCTTCCCTCTTCCCACAGGTCACCCTGTTCATCAAGCCACGATTTCATTGAGCCGGTGAGACCGCTCCAGTTAGGAGAGCCCAGCAGAAGGCCGTCGGCGTCCAGCAGGTCCTGGGTCACGGCCTCGTAGATGGACTTGGAGACGGCCTCCCCGCCGACGGCGGACACGCCCTCGGCAGCGGCTCCGGCAAGGGCTTGGATGGCCGGGCCCTTGGGGTCGTATAGGACCAGTATTTTTGATGCCACCGTTTTGCAAACCTCAGGGGTCGGAACAGTCGCGGGTGTAGCCGCAGTTCAAGCACCGAATTTTACATTTCTGCTCCACCATGGCTGCCCCGCAGATGTCGCAGGTCAACTGGTGGGAATCAAGCAACTGCATGGCGCCTCCCTTCATCGTCTCCCCATCCAAGGCGACCGGGGGCTTCCCGGCGTCCTTCGTCCATCAATCCCGGGACCTTTTCGATTCACCGGACCCAGCATTCGCAGTGACCGGCCTGGAACACAATTGGGTTACTGCCCGGCCCGCAAAGCGGCTATGGAGCCCTCGAGGACCATGCCATTCGATTCTTCTTCCTCCATGCTGGCGCCAGGGAGGCTCAAATATACCTTCTCGAATTCGAGCATGGATTCGTAGGGATGGAACAGGTTCATCATACCCCAACCCTTGGAATCCACGCTGATTTCCCCCATGCGCACCCTCTGGTCGGGACGCGAAAGCCAGACGTGAAAGCTGGTTGAGGGTCCGTGGCCTTGCATGTTGGAAATCAAAAGGACGCACTTGCGGCTGTCGTCAGCGAGGACCATCACTCCCTTCGGGTCGCCGCCATTCCCTGGGGCGCTGAGTTTCACGGGTTGGTGGGAAGTATTTTCGGTCAAATAGCTGGTCATGCCGGCATCCGAGAGCAATCCCAGCAGTTGTGTGTCCTCGTGGGACATTTGCAGGAGGCGAGCGGCCAGAATGGCCTCATTTTCGTGCAGCTGGCTGTTTGTTCCGAAGAAGTAGAAATTGAAGGCTATCGAGACTGCCAGCAATATCACCAAGGCGGGAGCCCATGCCCGGGAGGGTTGCAGCCAGCGAAAGAGGTCCAAGGGAGCCCGGGGGATCTCCGAGCTGACGGGAGCAGCCTGCTCCGGCGCCTGGGGGCCTACGGCGCCCAACAGGCGCGTGCGGAGGTGCGCAGGAGGAGCGATGGCGGCAGCGGCTGCGCCCAGCCCGGCGGCGGCTTCCAGGAACATCGCCGCCTCGTTGCGGCAGGCGGGGCAACGGTCAACGTGGGCTTCCACCGCTGCCTCCTCCCGGTCCTCCAATGCGTCCAGCGCATAGAGGGCCAGCAGGTCCTGGGGGTGTTCTCCCGGTAGATTGTTACTTGTCGTCATCGAGGATGGCTCTCAACTTCTGCATTGCCAGGCGCACCCGGGTCTTCACCGTGCCCAAGGGCTGGTTCAACTTGTCGGCCATCTCGGACTGGGAATAACCTCCGTAGTAGGCCAACATTATCACCTCTCTTTGAGCGTCGGGGAGTTCTTTGAGGGCCTTTAGAATCCGCTCGCGGTCGAGTCGCTGCTCCACCAACTCTTCGGTAGTAGCGCCGGATGCGGGGACGGCCTCCAGGGCTTCGTACTCGGCGGGCTCGCTGGCTATCAGAGCACGGCGACGGCTGCGAATCACGTCGATGATCTTGTTGTGGGCCACGCTCATTATCCATGACTTGGGAGCGCCCCGTTCACTTTTGAAGCTGCCCGACTTGGTCCAAATGTTCAGAAATATGTCCTGGGTGACCTCCTCGGCCAACGCCTGCTCCTTGAGCATGTACATAGCCAAGGAAAAGACTTGGGTGGAGTACCGGGAATAGAGGACTTCTAGGGCGTCCTTTTCCTTTTGGGAGACGCCCTGGAGCAGCTCAGCGTCTTCCAACTGTTCGAAGCCGGTCACGCTAACTCTCCGGGCATCTGGGAGGGAGCCCTTGAACAAATGAATATACGACGGTAATTACCATCTGGATTCCAAATCATGAAAGCGGGGATGCGCCGGGAAGATTAGGCCGGCCAGCGATTTCCGGTGAATCAGGCTGGGATTATAGCACGGAGGCACCAAGCTACTATTTCGTCCGTCAGCTCATCCAGTTCCTTGAAAAGGCATTAGCGAACACACTGCAAACCAGTGTTAAACCACTATTGCATCCATCAGGTCATCGAGGCCGTCGGCACCATCTAGGCCCCAAGCCAGTTCCAGGGCTCGTTGCTGCTGGGAATCGCTGAAAATTCCTGATGAGAGGCCACGGAATTTGTCCTCCACTTCGGAGTCGGTCATGGGATTCTGGTGGTGGCCCTTGGGATAGGAGGTGTGGGCCTCGAAGGTGGCGCCTGCCTTGTCTGTCACCAGTATGCGGACATTGAACTCGGCGGGATACCTGCGGGTGAATTCCGGGTCCTCTTCCATGGTTATCTTCGAGATGAGGCTGCGCACCCCCGGGTCGTGAATCTTGCGGTTGGCGAAACTGGCAGGGGTGACAGAACCGTCCATAAAGGCCACCGACACCAAGTAGGGGATGCTGTGGTCGGCAGTCTCCCGGGTGCGTGGGTCCCACTTTTCCGGCTCGGTGGCGGGGCTGCTGCATGCACCTCCGTAGGCACGGATGTGAATGGACTCGATGTCGCCCGGGGGTACTTGGCCGCGCAGTTCCAGGGCCAGGCCGGTGGGCGCCTGGGTGTGAATCTGGGCGGGGTAGGACTTGAAGGTAGTCTCTGTGATGCGGAAGGGCTCTCCATCGCCGCCCATCTTGTCCAGCGCCACATCCCCGCCGACGGTCTGCTCCCAGAGGCCCCGCCTGCCCTCGAAGGGCTCACCGGGGCCGTTCATTCCCTGTTCGGCGAGCAATGCAGCGAAGATTCCGGCCTTGGTGGCGCTGGCGGTGGCACATCCCTTCCACATGGAGAGCTCGCCGGTACGGGTGACGCCTAAGGGCAGGTTGGGGGCCACGGCCAAGGAGATAGCATGTCCCATGCGTTCCCGGTTCAGGCCCAGCATCATGCCGGCGGCGCAGGCGGAGCCGATAATGCTGAACATGCCTTGGTCCCAGCCCATGTTGCCAACCACCACTTCGTCGGAAAGGCGGCAGAACACCTCGTAGGCCAGGGTGATGGCGGTGATGACCTCCTTCCCGCCGGAGCCCATAGGCCCGGCCAAGGCCAACACCCCGGCAATCATATCGCTGGGGTGGCCGCCGCCGGGGGAGAAGTAGGAATCGTTGCAGTCCAAATAGCGGAGCATTACGCCGTTGGCGAAGCCGGCCATCTCCGGGGAACTGTAGTCACTGGTGCCGAGGACCCGGGCGGGCATGCTGCTGGTTACAGAGGCGGCCATCTGCCGGGCGATTTTGCCCGGTTCCGACGTGAAGCCCCCGGCGGCGCAGCCCAAGGTATCTATGAGGGTGCGCTTGACCTGCCGGACCGTGCCGTCGTCAAGGTCACGGTAGTCCAAGCCACAGGAGTAGTCGGCCAAGAATTCGGTGGTGCGGTCCATGATGCCTCCCGCGGGGGTAGTTGTTCGCTGGGGACTCCGGGGTCTGGGAAGGGTTGGAACGTGTCTCCGCCATGCTTCTCCGGCCTTCTTCTCCTTCTTGCTCCCTTTTACGGGCATGGGCGCCGGTTAGAGGAGGGAGCCGCTATCGAGCAGGGAGCGGGCCGTGTCGTCGTCGTCGGTGGTGACGGCCACGATGGCGCGCCCTGCCAGCCGATGCACTATATGGATGGTCCGCACATTGAGCTGATGTTGGCTAAAGAGCTGAGCGACGACGGCGAGCGCGCCGGGGCGGTCGGGCAGGTGGAAGATGATGGCATCGGAGGTTACGGCGCGCAGGTCAGCGTCGAGAAGAGCGCGCAACGCCGCATCGTCGTCGCTGGTGCTGAGGGTAATCACACCCAACTCACCGATGGCGCGACCGTCAATGGCCTCAATGTTAACATCCGCCTCGCCGAGCACTTGGGCAACGCGCGCCAGGGACCCGGGCTCTTCGGGCACAATCACGATGATGCGGCGGCTTGCCGCATCGTGGCGGGGAGGCAGGTTCACGAGGCGGCTTCCTGCCATTCAAGACAGTCAGAGACGACTTGGTCGATCATCTCGCGGGTCACGTGAGGCATGGTGATGAGATGAGCGATGTCTCCCAGTGGCGCCAGTTGCCACTGGAAGAGCACATACGGCGAGGGGCGGGGGAATACGACCGTGGCACTGTTCTTCGCCCGCCAGGCGGGAATCCCGTTGGCATTGAACTTCTGTACGGCGTATTCAGCGGTGTCGAGCATCTGCGCCACTATGCTGCGGAAACCGTCTCGACCATGCTTGGTCAGGGAATACCAGATAATAACCGGGGTGATGGCATTACGGGAGCCGAGCAGAGTCGTGTCCAGAGCGCCCACGTACTCGATCGCGCGCCCGATCTGGGCAGTGTACTCCCGCTTGGTCACCACCACTCCGCAGGGCAAAGGAGAGCCGATGAGCTTGTGGCCCGAAACCGCTATGCTATCGATTCCGCTGTCGAAGCCGAAGGGCTGAGGGTCGTCGACGAAGGGCAGAATCATCCCGCTCAGGGCAGCATCGGCATGGATGTAGGAGCGCGGCAGCGCCAGGTCTTCGATGATCTGGCGGATGCGGTCGAGGTCGTCAACAGCCCCTTTCATGGTGGTGCCGATGTTGGCGACAATGAGGGGCGGTACATCCCGGTTAATGCGGATCGACTCGCGCAGGTCGTCGTAGTCGATCTCGCCGTTGTCCTGGCTGCGGATCATGATGTTGCGGATGTTCAGGACATGCAAGATTTTGATCACCGAATAGTGGGTATCCTGGGAGAAATAGGCTATCGGCTGGCGCAGCATCTCGCGGCCCACGTAGATGCCGTACATGTTGCCCTCGGTGCCTCCGGAGGTGACGTACCCCCAAGCTTTGTCGGCAGGCAACTGCACCAACTCAGCGATGGCGTGCACCACCTCGCGTTCGGTCTCATGAGTGTTGGACTGATAACGCGAGTGGCCAAATGGGTCGCCCACGTTGTTGGCAGCAAAACCCAAAAGCGGGTAGAGCGGGGAGTAGTCGAAATCCTGATTGACCGGATAGCCCGCAGAAAAGGGGCTCAACAACTGGAATTCGGAGAGCACTCGGTGAATGCGTTGGTCGAGTTCAGCTTGGTTCACGGGGCGGTTACCTGCTGAGAAATGCCAGTGGGTGAGGCTGCTAGGTTGAAGAGCGTGCCAATAAAATCATACCACGCTATAGGCCGGAACCCCAACCGGGGCAACGGCGTTAAAGCGCCAGGAACTTACAAACAACCTCACCGGAACAGGCTTACCGGAGGTGCCTGGCGTCAACAGCGTTAACGCAGGCACCTGGAACTAACTCAAAACCGCGCCGGCCATCCGCTCCAACTCCCGGTTCATCGACTCTTCGCTGTCGTAGAAGTCGGGGCGGACGACCACCCGGTCGGCGCCGGCGTCCAGGAAGGGCTGGACCACGTCCCGCCGGGGCTCCTGGCCGTAAACAGTAATGGTCAGGGCAGCGGGGTTCCGGCCGCGCTCCGCAGCCAGGGCATCGAGCCTGGCCCGGCTATCTTCGACTTGGGCGGGGGTGACCCGGTTGGGCATCCAGCCGTCGGCGTGCTCGGCCACACGGCGCAGAACCCGGCGGGCCATTCCGCCGATAATCACCGGGGGATGGGGCTTCTGGGCAGGCTTGGGAAAGGACTTGACCGGCGGGAAGTCGAAAAATTCGCCGTGAAATTCTGCCACTTCGTTGGTCCAAAGCTCTTTCATGACTTGAATGGCTTCCCTGGTCTGGGTCCAGCGGCGTTCGAAGTCCCCTCCCATGAGCTCGGTCTCTTCCCGCAGCCAGCCGGTGCCGACGCCGAAGAGGAAGCGGCCGCCGCTGTAGAGGTCGAGCGCGGCAATTTCCTTGGCCAGCAGGATGGGGTTGCGCTCGGGAACCAGAGTGATGCCGGTGCCCAGCTTGATGGTGCTGGTCACCGCCGAAGCACGGGCCAGGGCGATGTAGGGGTCGGTGAAGTGGGAGTAGGTCTCCGGGATTTCGCCCCCGGTGGAGGGGAAGGGGCTGTCACTGTGGACGGGCACCGCGGGGTGTTCGGCGTACCAGATGGAGTCGAACCCCAAGTCTTCAGCTTTCTTGGCGATGAGGGCCGGGTCGACCAGATATGCGGGAAGGGGTATCGAAACGCCTACGTTCATTGGGGCCTCCCTCAAGAGTTGGATGACATAAGCATGGCTATTTCACACTGTTCAGGGTCAACCGGCGGCTGCCCGCTCCTTTGCTTGTTCCGAAGACGAGGAAACAAGACCGCCCCGGCTGAACAGGTCATAGTGCTGCGCGGCGTGAGCCTTGACCGTCTCCACGTCTTCTTCGAGAAGGTATCCCTGATTCACCAGTTCCCGGGCAGCTTGGGCGACTTGGGACAGGTAGTTGTCCTTGGACTGGTAGCGTTCTTCGATGGAAGGCCTGGGGTCGCCGGTCTCCTCCCGCTCCCGGCGGGTTGCAGGGAAGGGGAAGGTGGAGCCAATCTGCTTGATGAACTGGCCGCCGCCGCCCATGCTTTCGTGCCTCAGGTTCCAGCCGGCGTGGGTCGCCAGGGGGACCGAGACCGCCGGGAGGCGGATACCCTTTAGTTCGTTGCCATCCCGGTCCACCGCGGGCACCAAGTTGGGATAGGGCTTGCCCACCTTGGGAGGCAACTGGGAGAAGAGACCCTCGGCGGGACCGAAGTCCAGGCGGCTGTTGTGGGGAAGGGGTGCAGGGAGCCGCGCCCCGGGGATACCCTTAATCACCTCTCCCACCTGGTCTTGGGTAACCGCAGTACCGTCGTCGATCCTGGCGTGACAGCTGGCTGGCGGAGGCTCTCCAGCGGAGACCCAGCGGTCCAGGCGGGTGAGCGCCGCCCGCAACAGGGGCCGGTAGTCCACGGTATTGAAATAGTGGGCGGTGCGGCTGTCACCTTCGGACCGGGTCAAGGGGATGTTGCCTGGACCGTGCTGGGTACCGGCGTAGTGATAGACCCTGACGTTCTCGTAGGGCTCGACATCGGCCGACCCGGAGACATCGGTGTGAATCAGCGAGGCATGGCCGCCCCAGTACTCTGCGGAAGTGTTGATGAAGAAAATCCTGGGCCGGTCGCCTTGGGAGACCGCCTTAGACAGGAGCCCGCCGGTCTGGCCTGTTTCGGGATCGGCCTGCACCACGTCAGTAAAGGGAAAGAGATTGTTGACGCTGTAGGCCGAGTGGGGCGACGGCTGGCCGAACCGGTAGTTGAACTCGCCGCGGCGGCCTCCGGCCACCAATGGGATGAGACCATCGAAAACGGTACGGCCCTCTTCGTCGCGGTTGAGGCCGTGGTAGAGGTACACCCGGAGGAAGCGGCCGCTCTGGGACCTGCCGAAGGCGTAGGCGCGCTCCACGGCCCCGGCGCAGGGATTGGTTTCGGTGGAGTTCCGGAGGAAGGACACCAGGTCCCGGGTGGCCAGCAGTCCGAGGCCGACCACGGGAGCATAAGAGGTGGAGTAGATGACTTGGTAAACCTTGCCAGCCTGGAATCCGGAGGACATGTAGATGTGGCTGGCGCCGGGGACGAACCGGCCCGAGTCCAGGTGTCCGAAGGCCCAGAGTTCCCTGGGGATGGTCCGGGGCTGCGAGTAGTCGTCGTCCCGCACGGTGAGCACCGAGTTCCAGTCCTCGAGGTTGTTGGAGGGATAGGGGCGGTGCAACCGGTCGGAGAGTTGTTGCACTTGGGAATCGGCGCTGGGCTGGAAAGTGACGGCTATGTTTCCGGAAACGGGCCCATCGGCAGTCCGGGCTTCTGGCACGTCTATGGTCAGCCGACCGGGCGCGGAGGGTACGTCGTGCTGCCAGCCGCACCAAGCCAGGGTATAACCCTGCCGCATCAGGAAGCCGTTGCCCGGCTCCATAGGGGACGCGGGGTCGGCGCCGTCCACGGCGTCGTTGAACTGGCGTAGGGCGGTCGGGTTGCCCCGGTTTACTACCTCGTACAACAGGCGGCGGTTGCCCGATTGGGGGTTGGCCGGCTGGATGATGCGGAAGTCTGCGGAGAAGGCCACCCGCCCCTGTTCATCGGTGGGGGCCAGTCCTATGTCGGTGATGGCAGTGTTGGCCGGGTGGCCGGGGTCCACCGCAAAATGGGCGCGGCCGTCCAGTTGAACGTAGGGGCCTACCTCGCCGAAGGGGGCTCCGTCGTTGAAGGGGCGACGGGTGTGGATGTCCAAGCTTATGAGGGGCATGGTAGGGCCTCCCTACTTAGTGGGGTCTAATTTAGCTGTGAAAGCAGGTTGGCGCAAGCTGAGGCTTGGCATTACCGGTGTGGGGCAAGGTCTATAGAATGAAGTAGAACGCTGGTCTATGGTCGATGAGTGGGCTGAAGAGTGCTGTCAGGTGGGTAATCCAGCGGCTACTTCATGGTTGGCGTTTCTATTAGGTAGTATATTACTTGTCCTACGTGGTGGGTGTCCTCGCGTGGGGTTGGCCCCTATGGGCATCATGGAGTTGGAGCTACCTCCATGTTTCTGATCCCAAGTTTCCTGCAATAGTCAATGTCTATGGAATGCCGGCGGGGACAGCGGTTCTGGTCGCCATCGTTCTTGAGATTGGAGGGCGCATCGTGCTACTAATCAAACCAGCAGTAGAAGGTCTCTTGGAAAGGGGCGACAGGAAGTAGCGATGGCCAGGGACGCAGAATGGGAAGCATGGAATGCTTGCCGTAGTCAGGCCGAAGCGCAAGGCCAGCCGTTTGATGAGCCGCCACCTTCGGAACGGGATACATCCCGTCAAACTTAGAGGATAGGCGCAGCGTCTTCGTCGAGGCCGGCGGGTGGGTCTCCGCCGGTATTGCCACGCCACCAGTGGAGGAACTCTTCCTCGCCCAGCTTGTCCCGGAGGCGGGCCAGGTGGGAGGTGACTTGGGACACCACCGGCAGTTCGTGCTCGACGGCCAGCCGGTAGGTGCGGTGGGCCCAGGAAAGGGCCGCTGGGAGATTCTCCCGGTCTTCTTCGACTACGGCTAGCTGGCCCAGCGTCCTGGAGACCCGGGTCAAATCGTTGATTTCCTCGAAGATTTCCAGGGCTTGCCGGTAGCATTCCTCGGCCCGCTCAAGCTTCTTCTGCTCGTGGTTGAGCACGCCGAGTTGCCGGAGTTCGTCCCCAGCGCCCCTGCGGTCCCCCAACTCCCGCCGCTTTTCCAAGGCCAACTCCAACCAGTTTTCGGCGTCGTCGTAGAACATGCCCCGGCTCTGCTCCATGAGCCCCAAGTAGTGGAATTCCAAGGCCATCTGTTCTTGGTTGCCGTGCTGGTCGCTCAGCGTTAGGGCCTGCTTGTACCAGCGTTCCGCCTCTTCGTACATGTAGCGGGCGTGGTAAACGGTGCCCAACTCGTGGTAGACCAGCACCGCGGTTGCTTCATCCCGGTTTTCTTCCAGGATCCCCCGGGCCCGCTGGTACCAGCTTTCGGCTTCCTCGTACTCGAACTTGTACTGAGAAGCCAGCCCCAAAAGGCGATAGTCCTTGACCATTTCGTCCTGGTCCTGGGCTTGCTGGTGAATGTCCAGGGCTTTGCTCAACTGCTCCTTGGCCTCGGTGTACCGGCGCTGCTGCAAGCGCACTTGCCCCAAGCAATTGTAGTCATCGGCCACGGCGTCCCGGTCCTCGCCGCGCTCGATTATCGCCAGGGACTTCAGGAGCCACTCTTCGGCTTCCTCCAAGCGCCGCCTACCCAAGGCAATGACGCCGAACTGGTGGTACACCGCGGCGGTCCTGGGATCGTCCTGGCCTTCAGGTTGGGATTCAAGATAGTCCAGCAACTGGCGGTTGATTGCCTCGGAGCGGACCAGGTCACCGGCGTCAGTGGACTCGCTGGCATCGGTGCCCATCAGGTATAGCCAGAGTTCGATGGCCCCTTGAGCCTCGGCCTCGGCGGCACCGCCGTCTCCGGGGGAGATGAGCTGCAGAATCTGACCCCGCAGCCGGCGCAGTTCGGGGTACCGTTTCTGCATCCGGTAAACCTGCGCCAGGGGCTGGACTACTATCTGGGCCTGCTCCCATTGCTTGCTTTCCAAGGCCAATGCCAAGGCTTGGGTGAGGTTGCCCTCCTCGGCCAAGACGGCGGTTACACCGGAATCCTGGTTCTCGTAGAGGGACTCCATGAAGTAGTCGGCGGTGTCGGCATACACCCGCACGAACTCCTGCTCCAGCTGGGCGACACCGGCGGCCCGGACTTGGCGGTGCAGGCGACGCCCGTAGAACCAAGGCAGGGACGGGTTGACTTGGAAGACGCTGGGAGTGACGGCCTCCATGAACCCGGCCTCCCGGGCGGAACGTAGCAGGGTGCGGCAGGCGCCCCAGCCCAGGTCTTCACCCATGACGTTGCGGTAGGCCCGCTCTTGAGTTATGTGGGTGAGGATGTCCAGGATGACCCGCTGCTGGAACAGGGACAGGAAGGGCAGGTGGAGCCGATTGCGGCGGGACATGCGGGAGAAGGAGTAGTCCATGGCCGCAGTCAGGTAATCGGGACGGCTCGGCTCCCGGTCCGCGTCCTGCAGTTCGCCCAGGCAGCGCTCCAGTTCGGCTGCGGCCACCGATGCCGGGACATCCTTCAGTACGGGCAACATAATCTGCATTGCCAAGGGGTGGCCGGCAACGGCGTCCAAGAAGGCCAGGTAGTCGGTTCCCAAGTGACTCTCGGGTATCCCAGCGGGTTCCTGGCTGCCTTGGGCGGCGGCTCCCATAATCAGGGCGGCAAGCTCCTGCCGCTCGCTGCCCTCCAGTCCCTCCAGTTCCAGGGTCTCAAAGTCCAGATTCAACCAGTGGGGCTTGCCGCCGCGGCCAACCAAGAGAGCGGAGGTGCGTCCAGAGGCGGTCACTTCCTGGAGGAAACTGCCTAAGGCGTCCTGCTCCCCAGATTCCAAGAGAGGGCCGCCTTCACCCGGAGGGAATCCGGCCACACTTTCAATGGAGTCCCACACCAGCAAGGACGGGGTCCGGGAGAGGAAGTCCACCACCCAGTCGCGTTGCCCTTGGGCTGAGAGGTCGGCGAAGGGCAGCCCCACAAGAGATGTCCCTATTTCGTGGACCACGCGTTCCACACCGGCTCCCATGTAAAAGGTGGTGTAGAAGACCCCGCCGGGCCGGAGGGCGGAAGCGGTCTTGTTGATCCAGTCGCCGAGAGCCAAGGCCAGCTCGGTCTTGCCGGCGCCGGTGTCCCCGGTGAGCAGGACCACAGGGTTGCGGTCCAGCAGGCGCTCCAATTCACGCATTTCCCGGCTGCGCCCGATCAGGCCGTAAGGTCCTCCCCGAGGCAACTCCCGGCTGGGCTCCTGGGCTTCTCCACCCGGTTGGGGCTGGAGAGGAGGCTGCTTGGCTATTGGGCCAGGGGAATATTCCGCGGACTGGTATACCAATGGAAGGGTCCAGTCCCACTGGACCATCTTGCCCCAAGGGCCGGGGCGCAGGGGGTCGTCCATCAGTTGCTTGCGGGCACGGGCCACGGCTTCGGGCAATCTGGCGCCTTCGATGCAGGCCCGGTAGAAGGACTGGGTGAAGGTCTGGCAGGCAGTCCCGCTGAGGGGAAATTTCAAGGTTATGAGATAGGGCAGTCCAGCGCCGGCCATGCCTTGACAGACGGTTTCCCAAGCCGCCGATTCGGCTGCGGGTTGGGGCCCGGCATTGAGCAGCGCTACCGGAACCGAGGCTTCGTTCAAGGCATGGGCCAGCTGGGCGGCGGGCACGTACTGGGTTCCGCCGTCTTCCGATTCGAGGAGAAGAGAAACACCGTCTTCCGAAGCCGCGGCGGCATCGAAGTGGACCAAGTGGAAGTAACCCCTGCGCTCATCCAGGAATTCCAGAAGGGAGGCAGATATGCCGGGCCGGAACACCGTCAGGGTTGCTTCCACGTCGGAGGACTCGAGGACTTTCAACACCTCTGGGGCCAAGCTGCCGGAAGGGGCATCTTCCTCAGATAAAGGGCCCTGCACCAGGAGGACGTTGAACTGGGTGTCGTCCAAGGAAAGGTCCGACACTGGAAGGGCAGCGGGACCGTCCCGGCGCACAATTGACCGGAACCGGTTTGCGATGTACCCAATGTCGGGCTGGTTGAGGAGTTCCCATGGGAGGCGAATAAATTCATCGCGAGAGGAGACTATTACCAAACTACAGTCCGGCAGAGCCAGGGCTTTCTGAAAGAGGGCCTGCGCAACACCGTCTGCTTCGAAGAGTTGGTGGAAGAGCTCCCGGCCCAGGTTTCTCAGGGCGGCGTGCACTGCCTCGGCCCGCTGGGCTGCCCCGTCTCCGGAGTCGCCGAACCGGGCTTGGTGATACCAGAGGAGGTCTTCTCTGCCGATGGAGGCAGTGGGAATACCGAAGGGGACTTGGAGAGACTCCTCCGCTTGGCCCGGCGCTTGAAGCGACAGTTGGACTTGGCCCGATTTGGGCAGGTCAATTAAGTGGATTTCACTGTAGGCCGGTTCGGGTGTCACCTGCTTTGCCTCTTGACCTTGGTGAAGTGTGGGCCGATTCTCTGGTCACGTTACATCCTACCGGGAAGAGGCCGGGGCCTTGGTTTCCCGGCGACGTTTTCTTGTCAACCCATAGGGCTTAGGCTAAAATCAGCCGCGCCGCGCCCGGACTTTGCCTGAAACGGATGCTGCCGGGCGAAGTGGACCGGGCGGCGGAGCCCCAGCATTATACTACTCCAACCTGTTTTCATTCCGGGTTCTCGATGGGCTCCGGTTCCCCCAACAGATTCTCCAAAGAGCATTAGATGAACGATAAGGTTCGCCGTTCCTGGCTCCTGGTCCCGGCTTCCCGGGACGAACGCATCGCTTCCGCGGCGGCATCCAATGCCGACGTTGTGGTCTTGGACTTGGCCGAACTGGTGGCGGAAAAGGACAAGCCGTCGGCAAGAGACAGCTTCCAGGGTGCAATCGAGCCGGTCAAGGCGGGGGGCGTTGAAATCTTTGCCCAAGTGGACCCGGAGCTCATGTACGCCGACCTGCGGGCCTGCGTTTGGCCGGAACTGGCGGGGGTGGTGGTCTGCCGGCTGGAAGCGGCCGAGCAGGTCCGGGAGGCGGACCGCCTGCTGGGAGAACTGGAGGAAGAGCGGGGGCTGGTTCCCGGCACACTGGAGATTGTGGCATCGGTGGAGAATGCCCAAGGGAACCGGGCGGCATACGAGATTGCCACCTGCAGTCCCAGGGTCACAGCGCTGACGTTGGGCAGGGCCGAGTTGGTGATGGACCTGCGTCCAGAGCCGTCCGGGGAGATACACCTGTACCAGTACTTGATGCAGCGGCTGGTTACGGTGGCTAACGCCGCCGGGGTCACACCCTTGGGAGCCTGGTGGCGGGCACCGGACCGGGGGCTGCTGGCCACCCCGGAACGCACCGGCGAGGCTGCCGTCCGGGGCCGGGCCATCGGTTTTAAAGGGTCGATGTGCCTGCTGGACAACCAGGCGGAACCATTGAATCGGGGCTTTTCGCCTACAGAGCGTGAGGAGACAGAGGCCAGGCGGTTGGTAGAAGCCTGGAAGGAACATTTTGTCGGGGGAGTTGCCCGAAACGACACTATGAACCTTACCGGCGTGGAAGGGTTCGGCCAGCGGTTGGTGGGGCCAGAGTCGGTGCAACAATCCCGGAACCTGTTGGACTTGGCTGCCCGGTGCGCCGCCAAGGAAGAGGAGAAGGCGGCGGCGGTGGAGCAGCGGCCGGTGCCGTCCCCCTGATTCGTGCCCGAACCCGCTGATTACCCCCAGGCAGATAAGCGGAATTTCAAGAGACGATATGGCAGAAGAAAGGAAAGTACGGCGCTCTGGCCTGACCATGCCGGTGGTCACCCCCCGGTTCGTCAATGCTGCTTGGACCAGGGGCTGCGACTACATCAACTTGGACTTGGAGGACTCGGTCCCGCAGCACCTGAAGGGGTACGCCCGGGGCCTCATCAAGGAGGCCATCGACAACGTATCCAAGGGCGGGGCCGAAGCCTTTACCCGCATCAACCACGACCTGATTCAAGCCGACTTGGAAGGGATAATCTGGCCGGGGTTGTCCAAGGTCAACTATCCGAAGGCAGAGCACGGTTGGGAAATCGAAAAACTGGACCGGATTATCACCAGGCTGGAACGGGAGCGGGGAATAAGGCCGGGAACGGTGGAGATAGGGGCGAACATAGAAACGTCGGTGGGGGTGGCGAACAGCTATGAAATCGCGTCGGCCAGCCCCAGGGTGAAAGAATTCGGCGGAGCCACCGGCTACGACATGTCCCGGGACTTGGGCGTAGAGATGTTCGTCGGCTTCGACCAGTTCGTTTACGGCAAAGGTGAAGTCGAGCTGGCGGCACGGGCTTTGGGCCTGGAAGTCCGGGCTGCGCCATTCACCGCCAACGTGACAGGCAGCGTCAGCGATCCCGACAGGGCATTCGAAGAGGCCGAGGCGGCCAGGAAGTGCGGCTTCAGGATAGGCGGAGGACTTCACCCCAACGTGGTGGCGCCGCAGGTCAAGGGCCTGACACCTACTGATGAGGAGGTGGAGGACGCACGCTGGGTGCTGGAACGGGCTAGGGAACTGGAGGCATCGCCGGATACATGGCGGGAAGTGGAGCGGAACGGCAAGACGTGGGTTATCGACCGCTATGAAGCCGCCCGGGCGGTGGAACTGCTGGAGTGGGCTGCGCTGTGCGCCGAACGGGACCGGTCCAAGGAAGATGCCGTGGCGCGAACGCAGGAACAGGAAGTAGCCCAGGAGTCCCCCGAGTCTCGGAGGGGAAGCTGATGGCTCCCCTCATCAGGCGTTCCAATCTGATAGTTCCGGTCACCGACGGCCGGGCGGTGGAAGGCTCGTGGCGGCACGAAGCCGATGCCGTAACCCTTGACCTTGGGTCCGGGGTCGCCGGGTCCCGCAAGGCGGAGGCAAGGTCACTGGTTCCCGGTTGCATCCAGCAAGCGGTCAAGGGCGGCGCGGAGGTATTCGTTCGGGTCAACCGGGCCTTCGTACAAGCAGACACAGAGGCGGCGGTCGGGCCGGGGCTCAGCGGGATAGTACTCCCGGGGGTGGAGTCGGCTGCCGAGGTCGAAGAGTTGTCGGCCCTATTGGGGCGGCTGGAGGCCTCCAGGGGCTTAGCCGCCGGGGAGTTGCAGATTATCGCCTTGCTGGAGACAGCCTTGGGAATCTGGAACGTCCGGGAGATTCTTGCCTGTAACAGCAGGGTGACCCAGGCGGTTATCGACGAAGGCGCGTTGGCGGCCAATTCGGGCATTTATCCGGACAGCGAACTGGACCCATTCGTATTTGCCAGGGGCAGGTTGGCCATAGAGGCCACGGCTTTAGAGGTACAACCGGTTGGAGTTGCTTATCCACTGGGGGTACATCCCAGGCCGCTGGCTTCCGAGGAAATGCTGAACGCGGCAGCCGATTCGAAGAACCTTGGCTTCAAGGGCATGTTCTGCCCCGACGCCAGCTGGGTAGCTCCCGTCAATGAAGCATTCACGCCCACGGAGACCCAAGTGGAGTACTACACCCAAGTGAGGAAAGTGTTTGCCCAAGGAGTGGCGGCTGGCACCGCAGCGGTGCCCTTCCACGGCAGGATGATTGACGTGCCGGTGGACGAGTGGGCCAAGGTGGTATTGGAGACGGCTGAAGCCTGCCACCGGCGCAACCGACAGAAGCGGGAAGCTTTGGAGGCTGCCGCCGCGGCCGGCTAGGCGAGGGGTTTCTTAACTTTCCTCTCCGGCTTCTCCCATCGCCCGACCTCCGGCTAGGGAAGTTCTTGGAGAGACGGGTCCCAATTCCAGACGGTAAAGTCCTCGAAGCGCGTTACGCCTTCCTGCTCATCGTTCACAATTAGGATGATCGGGCCGCCGCCGGGTATTGCTTCAAGGCTGGTATGCCCTTGGAGGTTCCCGTTGACGAATACCCAGAGGGAGTCCTCGATCATGACCAGACGCAGGTGGTTCTTTCCCCCGGCTGAGGAGTCAATATCAAGGCTTCTCCTATTGCGCACTTCCTGGGTATCATCCGCAGTTCTCAAGTTATATCGGTGAGTCCACCTAGAGGGCGAAAGGGCAATCCAGTGATGGGTATAGGGCCCATTGGACCGGAGCAGTAAACCGTAGTTCCAGTTTCCCTGGGTTGTTGCATATGGATTGTGGAAAGTGACGTCCACCATCACATCTTCCCTGATGACAGGACCTTGGAACAGCTCAAAAAGGTTCTCGGGGCTCTCAAGCTCGTGGACTATTGCGCCGCTGACTGGGCCATAGAGGGGGCCGTCGGTCAAGGCAGGAACCGGAGTGGGGGTTCTTGCGGGAACTTGCGCCAATGACGGGTGCCATTTCCAGATAGAGAAGTCCTGGAACCGGGTGACTTGGCCTGGTTCTTCGGTCCCGACCACCAGCCAGACTTGAGTAAAGTCCACTGCTCCAAGATCGATAGTACCCTGGGACTGACCATTGATGAACAGCTCCCCTTCGTCTTCGCGAGTTATAAGCGCTATACGGTTCTTACCCCCAGTAGTCTTATCGATGGCAGGAGCAAATTCCTGCCGCACCGATACGAGGGCAACGTCAGAGCCGAGACGATAGCTGTGGGTCCATTCATCGTTGCTATGAATCCGGATCCAGTGGTAATGGCTTACCTCCTCTCCGGTAAGCAACATGCCATAGTCCCAATGCTTCTCGCCGGCTTCGTAGGGATTGTGGAACGTGGCTTCTATCAGTGCGTCTCTGTCCGGCCTCGGACCTGCGCCAGTTGCCAGTGCCAGTGCACCATCTTCGGGGTGATGGGGAATAGAACCGCTGGCGGGACCATAGCCGGGCACCGAGGGATCGGGCGTTGGGACGGGAATGGGAGTGTCAATTGGAGCAGGGGTTGGAGAGGCGGCTGGCGCAGGTACGTGGGTGGGAGTGGGAGCGGGGGGCTGGGTTGGAATAACAGTAGGCGCGGGCGCCTGCTCGCCGGGAACGGCCGTGTGGGGAACAGGGGTGTGAGGAACGGCGGTGTGGAAAGGTATCGGCTGTTGGCCCGATTCCGGCGTGGGGGCCGGGGTAACCTGACTAAGCGCCGCCTCTACCGCAGCTTCTACGGCAGCATCGACCGTGGCCTGGATGTTGGGGGTAGGCGCTTCCGGCGCTTCGGATTGACAGCCGATGGCCAAGACACTGATTCCGGCCATAAGCACCGCCAATATCGCCCATGTACGGAACCTGCTCACCATGCAATTGCCTCTTGTTGCCCTGATTATCCTGGGTTAGCCAGCAGACTGGGGCCTCTGGCGTTTATTCCAAGGTTACTGTAAGGTCAATATAACAGATTGCCTCCCAGCTATCGGGTTGCAAACATTGGTGGAAAATTAAAGGATTGCTCAATTATCCGGGAGCCTCACGATGATCAAGCTGACCGATGAAATGAGAGACCTGCTGGATACCGCCTTGGCAGACGGGTATTCCTGCTTGGTGGGCACATCATCCAAGGACGGCTGGCCTCAAATCAGCCCTAAGGGAAGCGTCATGGTTTACGACGACGAAACCCTGGCCTACTGGGAACGGGCGAAGAGGTCCGGGCTGGCCAACCTGCTGGAGAACCCCAAGGTGGTGGTCTACTACAGCAATAGCGAGAAGCGCATCCGGTGGCGTTTCTACGGAGAGGCTTCAATAGAAGAGAGCGGGGCCGTCCGGGACGACGTGATGAGCCGCACCGTTCAGGCGGAACTGGACCGGGACCCGGAGCGGCAGGGCGTGGCGGTCCTGATCCGGGTGGACCAAGTCGGCGAACTGTCGGGCAATATCCTGCAGCAGAGGGACTGAGGGAGACGCCGGGTGGGGTTCAGGTTAACAACCTAGCCGGCCAGAGCCACCAGGGCGTCGGCGGCTTTGACTCCCTGTCCCTTGGGAAGCACCATCAACGGGTTGATGTCCAGTTCCGCTAACCGGCCTTCCAAGTTCACTGCCATCCGGGATACAGAGACCAGCGCTTCCGCCAGTACTTCCAGGTCGGCGGGAGGGCGGCCCCGGAAGCCGCGCAGCAGGGCAGAACCCTTCACGCCAGCGATGGCCGAAAGCGCTTCGGACTTGTCGATGGGGCAAAGGCGCAGGGCAACATCGTTCTGGGCCTCCACCATCACGCCGCCAGCCCCGAACAGCAGCACCGGACCCAACTGGGCGTCGTAAGACACGCCGACTATCACTTCCACCGCCCCGGCTATCATCTCCTGGACCAAGACGCCGTTCACGGTGATGCCGGGAGGCGCGCTTGACGTAATATCGTCGTAAGCCCGGGCAAGGTCTTCAGGGTCAGCCAGGTTGAGGCGCACCGCTCCTGCCTCGGTCTTGTGGAGCAGGTCCGGAGAGTCCAGCTTCAAGGCCACGGGGTAACCGATTCCAGCAGCCGCGGCCCGGGCTTCCTCAAGGCTGTTCACCCGTTCCTCCACCGTTGGCGGGATTCCCCAAGCCGCGAGGAGCCGCTTGGAGTCGTGCTCCGAGAGGGCGGGCCGGCCAAGAGATTGGAGTTCCTTGAGCAACCTCTTCTGGTTCTCAGTCATGGCCGGGACCTGGGCATCACCCTGAGAGACAATCCTGTCCCGGTTTTCGTGATAGTCCAGCAGGCTCTTGAGGCCGCTGGCCAAGCGGTTGGGGTTGTAGAAGATTGGTATCCCGGCGGCCTTCAGCCGGCCCAGGCCATCGACGGCGCCCCGGCTGCCGGTCCAGAGAAACGCCAAGGCCTTTGGGCCGTTGTCGGTGTCCTGCAGGGCTTGGTCCCGCTGGACGATGACCTGCTCCGCTTGGGCGTCGGACCCGGCGCTGGCAACCACCAGCGCGCCTACCTCCGGCTCGTTGATCATGTGTCCCATGATTTCCGGAAAGGACTCGCTGTTGGCGAAACCGGTAACGTCGGAAGGGTTGGCCGCCCAGCCGAAGCCCTTAAGCACGCCGTTGATGCCGTCTTGGGCGCTTTGGGTCAGGGGTGGCAGGTCCAAACCGGCTTGGCCGCACATATCGGCGGTGAGAGAACTGATGCCGCCGGAGTGGGAGACGACAGCGATACCCGGCTTGGGAGGCCGAGGGGACTGGGCCAGCAACTGGGAGACTTCCAGGAGTTCGTCGTAGTCTTGCACCCTGATCACGCCGTACTGGCGCATGGCCGCCTGGTAAACCGCGTCTTGTCCGGTGAGGGCCGCGGTGTGGGAGCGTGCGGCACGGGAGCCAAGTTCCGAGCGGCCTATCTTGATGAGCACTATGGGCACACCCCGCTGGGCTGCCAAGCAGGCCAAGCGGATAAACTTGCGGCCGTCTTTGAAGCCTTCCACGAAGCCGGCAATGACCTTGGTGGAATCGTCGTCCAACAGGTAGCGGGCGAAGTCGCAAAAGTCCAAGTCGGCCTCGTTGCCGGTGGAGACGATGTAGCTGAAGCCTATGCCGCTGTCCACGGCCCTGACCAGGAAGGGGCCGAAGGCCGAGGCCCCGCTCTGGCAGACCAGCCCGATGGAGCCGCTGAGGCCGTCGGCGCCCCGGGAGGAGGAGCTTATCCAGATGTCGTCCCTGACGTTGGCCAAGCCCAGGCAGTTGGGCCCGCTGATGCGAAGGCCGGACTCCCGGGCGAATTCACCCAGTTCCTCCTGCAACTCCCGCCGTTCGGGGATGCCCCGCTCGGAGAAGCCTGCTGAAATAACCACGGCGGCCTTGGTCCCCTTGTCCCGGCTCTCCCTCAGGATGCCCAGCACCCGGTTGTAAGGGACTACGATGCCCACCACGTCGGGGACTTCGGGCAGGTCGGACACGCTGGGGTAGCAGGGGGTTTCCATGATTTCATCGTAGCGGGGGTTGACCGGGTACACCCTGATGCGGTCCTTGGCTTTCAGGGCGGCGGCCAGCATCCGCCCGCCGTACTGGAGGCGCGGCGTTGCTCCGACGATGGCCACCGAGCCGGGATTGAGCATGGCGTGGATTGACGCCATCTGGGCGTCGCTCCATTCGTTCTCAGGGCTTGACATAAGCTATGAAACCTTCAGATGCAGTGGAGAGGACCCGATTCCAAAGTTCCGGGATATCAAGGCTGGGGCCGGAAGATGGCTGGCAGGGTCTGAAGAATGAACGTGCGTTCTGGGAGCCTGAGGGGTTGGGAACTCGTTTGCCTTGGGCTGTTGGCCCAAGGCAAAGTTGGGGCATGGGGGCGCGGATGCGGGTGCAGCCCGCGCCCCGCATGAGTAGCCTAGGTTTCCCCGGCCCTGCGGGCGTCCGCCCGCCAATCGTCGGGGCTGGGACCCCGGTCGACCAGCACGTCGATTACCGCGGGCAATCCGGAAGCTTGGGCGTCCCTGATGGCTCCCGCCAAGTCCCGCGAGTCGGATACCTGGACCCCGTAGCAGCCGATTCCCCGGGCCACCGCGGCATTGTCGGTGGGCACGAATTCCGAAGCTATCAGCTTGTCCGGGTCTTGGTGCTGCCGCACCATTCCCAGGGAGTTGTCGTTGAAGACGAAGCACAGGATGGGCAACTCGTACTGCAGGGCAGTGGAGAGGGCGTTTACCGTCATCATGTAGCCGCCGTCGCCGGCCACCGCCGCCACCGTCCTGTTGGGGTATACCAGCTTCAGTGCTACCGCGGCGGGCAGGGCCCAACCCATCCCAGCGGTGCCGCCGGGGCAGTAGAAGGTATTGGCCTGGCGGGACTTGTAGAAGTGGGCCATCCAAGTCCGGTTGTTCCCGGCGTCCAAGGTGAAGACTGAGGACGGGTCCAAGGTCTGCTGCATGATAGAGACCATCCGCTGGGGCAGCACCGGGGAGCTGTCTTGGTGCATTTCAGGGGAGTCGTAGAAGCCGTTGGCCTGCTTATGTCCCGCCACGCTGTCGGTCCACTGCTGGCGATTGGCAGCGGTGCCGGCGGCCGCCTCTTCAGAAGCGGCAACCAACTGGTCCAAGATGCTGCCGGCGTCGCCGATCAGACCCAGATCGATGGGGAAGGTCCAACCGGCGTTGCGATCGTCAATGTCAATCTGGATTATTTTCTGCTGGTGGGGATTGAAGATATTGGGACGCTCCCTCACCGTGTCTTGAGGAGTGAGCTTGGCCCCCACTACGACCACGGTGTCGGCCTCTCCCACCAACTTATTGGCTACGTCCTGGCCGTAGACTCCGGCCATGCCAAGGGACAGGGGATGGGTCTCGTCCATGGCGCTCTTGCCCTTGAAGCTGGTGGCCACGGGGGCTCCCCACATCTCGGCCAACTGCTGTAACTGGGCGTGGGACTTGGAAATGTGGACGCCGTTGCCGGCCACTATGACGGGCCTCTTGGCTTGGGAGAGGATTTCGACGGCCTTCTCAACGTCGGCGGGGGCACTCTGGGGCTTGGCGGTGTTCAGGTAACCGGAGGTGTGGTGGATGAAAGGTGGCGATTCCACGTCCACTTCCGAAGCGAAAGCGGCGGAGCGGAGGACCACGGCGGTGGGTCCGGGCCGGCCGGTGGTGGAGTGCTTGATGGCCAACTGGGTGCCCAGAGCCGCCTCTTTGCCGTTGGTGGCGTGGGTAGTGTACTTGGTCATAGTCTTGAAGATGCTGGTGATGTCGATACTGCCGTACTCGCCGGCCGCCGACTGGTTGGCCGGGTGCATGGCCACTCCACCGTCGGAGGTCTCAGTGATGACGACCATGGGGGAACTGCTGAGCATGGCTTCCATGATGCCAAAGGCAGCGTTGGACGCCATGAACAATCCCTGGCCCATGATGACGGCGGGCTTACCGGTGGCCCTGCCGTAGGCGTCGGCCATAATGGCAGCGGCCTGCTCGTGGCGGCAAACAATGGTCTTTATGGTGGCGTCCTTGCCATATAGCAGGTTGTAAATCTGGCCGGTGCCGCCGCCGGGTATGCCGAAAACGTACTCGACGCCGGCCTCCTCCAAGAATTGGACGATCATTTCGCTACCGTTTGGCATGGGTCCTCCTCAATGCTTTCTATCGTTTGTATTGTTCGTTGCGGGGCTGGTTGGAGCCTTGCAGACGCGGAAGGGATGATACCCGTATGCCCAAAGCGGGTCAACCGCGGAGTCCCTACAAGGAAGAGGTGCAGGAACAGGGAGTGACTATGGCACGTGACTAATGGGCAACCTAGAAGGCCGATGGCTGGGGCAGTTGTGCTCTAATCAGGGAGGCGCCCGAGGTATTCCAAGGCGGCCTTGGCCAGGAAGCCGGAGCGCGTCTCTCCTTCTCGTTTAGCTTGCCGGTCAATCACGTCAAGAGTCCGGGACGGAAGGGCGATATTGACCCGTTTTGCTTTATCGGGAGCAATGTCATCCAAACTCACGTTAACGTATCCCCAAGTCCCGCTCGCGTAGTCCTCCCCAAATTCCCCGTCGATATGGGCTTGGACCGGCCATATTGCTGGCAATGGGTCTCCGTGGTCAATCATTCCCTCAAGGTGCAGCAGGATGCCTTCCTGAGCATTCTCAAAGGCCTCGTCGAGCGTTTCTGCTCCTGAGAAACAGCCGGGCAGATCGGGGACTGTTACGCCGTAGCTGCTGCCCTCGTCCTTGTGAATCACGATTGGAAATCGCATTGGGCTTATCTCCAATTCCATCCGGCTTGCCGGAACATATTGCGAAGTGTGCCTATTGGTATGTCCCGCAATGGTTGGACTAGTGTGACTCGGTTAGGCTTGTCGGGATGGGCGAACCGGTGATGACTACCCCGGACCCGGACAAGCACCCAGCCCTACCGCCTTAGCCTGTTGAATACTTCCCTGCTGTCCATGTGTATTTTATCTGCACAACGGCAAAGAATGCCGAGATTGTGCCCATGATTGTACATAATACGCATGCACGGGTTTGAAGAGGGCGAGGGAGCCAACCAGGAATGTTCATTTAGAGGCACCCCCGTAATGCCGTTCGTTGACCGGCTGGTGCGCCTGGCATAGAATCGCCGTCATTCCGAGGCCGGCGGGTAGAGGCACCTTAGAGTAGAAGGGGTAGGAATAATGAAAGGCATTGAAATCGACCGGAACAAGCGTCTGAAAGAGGAACCCCGGAAGGGGCACAACCGCTGGCACCCCGACGTGACTCCGGTGGTGGAAGCGGACCCAGGCGAGGAGGTGGTCCTGGAGACCAGGGACGCCTCGGACTGCCAGATCAAGCCCCACATGACGGTTGATGACTTCGAAGGGATGGACGCGAAGGTTGCGCATCCACTGACGGGGCCGGTTTACATAAAGGGCGCCGCTCCAGGTGACCTGCTGGAGGTGGAGTACGTCGACATCGCTCCCCAGCCCTACGGATGGACTCGCAACCGGCCAGGTTCGGGCTTCCTAAGGGACCTGTTCCTGGAGCCCTACTTGGTGCACTGGCAGATCAGCGACGGCTGGGCGACCTCGGAGCAGCTTCCCGGGGTCCGAATCCCCAACGGGTCGTTCATGGGCACTGCCGGCATTGCGCCCTCCCGGAGCCAGTTGGAGGAGTGGGCGAGGAGGGAAGCCGACTTGGTGCGGCGGGGTGGGATTGCAGCTCCCCCGGACCCGGAGGATGCCGTTCCCTCCTCGGGCCCGGTGGCCGAGGAGGGACTGAGGACCATTCCGCCCCGAGAGAACTGCGGCAACGTGGACGCCAAGCAGTTGACCACCGGCTCACGGCTGTTGATCCCGGTGAACGTGGATGGGGCCCTCTACTCTGCGGGGGACGGCCACTTTGCCCAAGGAGACTCGGAGTGCTGCATTACGGCCATCGAAATGGGCGCCACCGCCACGGTGCGGTTCCGGCTGCACAAGGGGGAGGCGCAAAGGCACGGCATCAAGTTTCCCAGGTTTGCCCACCCAGGATACTTCGCCCCGCCGGAGTGGGCGGCGCCCCGAAACTTCATAGCCACCATGGGGATGCCCATCAGGGACGACGGGGTACAGGAGGGGGAGGACCTGACGCTGGCGGCCCGCAACGCCCTGATCAACATGATAGAGCTGTTGCAGGAACGGGGATGGAGCCGGGAGCAGGCTTACATAATATGCAGCGTGGCCGTTGACCTGAAAATCAGCAACGTGGTCGACCTGCCCAACGTGACGGTTTCGGCTTTTTTGCCGGAGGACATATTCCAGGGATAGCTCCTGCGGTTCCCAACGGAACTGTCAAACAAAACTAGAAAATTTCGGGCCGCAGGAAAAATTCGGCTTCACCTAAGGCCCGTAGAGGGCCTTTTCCGGCCTTGGGAGGTATTCCAGTCCCTTAGGGGTGGGAAAACGGCCCATTTTGCAGTCAACCCGGGAGCCGTGGGGAGGACTACTGGTTTTGCCTCCACAGGCACGGACGGGGGGTCCCGGCGGCTGATCGATTGTTTGCTGACTAGCGGGACCGGCGACCGCAGGAAAAACCGGCCCGGCGTGATGCCGTCAAAAGAAGAGGCCCCGCGATGATCGCGGGGCCTCTATGTTTTCGGCCGCCGGGGCCGGACTTCCCGGACAGGAACCAGTTGGTTGCCCTGCCCGGTCGGAGTGCGAAGAGCGGTCCCGGTTTTCCGGCCAGTAGAGAGTAGAGGGTGGGTTAGCTGATTCGTTTCACTTCCAGAGTCTCCCCAGGGGCCAGTGCGACCCGCCGTACATTTATACCGAGCTTCAAGAGCCAGTACCCCAAGGTGGCCTTGCTTACACCCAGCTCTTCGGCGGTACTGGACAGGCCTATTTCATTGACCATCTCCGGGAGAAGGCGCTCTAGAGGCCTCTGGTGCTCGTTCTCGACCCGTTGCATCAGCTTCGTTTTTCTTGCCATTGTGCACCTCCCGTGTATTACGTATGTACTAATGCATTTCCAGTGCCATACACATTAGCAGCGACCCCAAACTTTGTCAATACCCTTTTTATAAAAGTCATAAAATGAGTTTGGCCTTTAACATAAATAGGGCCCTCCCCGTGCTCCTGGCACGGGCTAGAAGCCTGGGATTGGTGTACCAGGGGGAACGTTTGCGGGGACGCTGAGGCAGGCTTGCCGGCTGCAATCCACCAGTGGTGCGGGAGAACATTGGACAGGGCTAAGTTGTGCTCCCCGCGGGCATGGAGAGCACCTTGATCCCCTTCGATGGGTGCACCGGTCATGTCCTTGGCTGAAAGGGTCGAGGAGGAAGAGAAGGGTGGCCGCAGCGGGCGATACCGGATCTGCACTGCACATTGGCGGAGGCGTGGTGTTCCGAGGTACCTGATGGACCGCCCTCAGAGATGGCTCTCTGTGCAACAGGAAGAGGTTAAAAGTGTACCGTCTATCGCTGCCGCAATCGATTTCACGAAGGGACAGCTCCGGGTTGACGCTCAATAAGTTGCCTTGTTGCCTGGGCACAGGCGGTTACAACGGAGATGAATTCTCAAAAGTGCAACTAATAAATGCACTTGCCGCGCTATCCAGTGCCGATGGCAAGCGGTGCATTTGTGCACTTTTGACTGCATTTCCTAGGTGTTTATTCCTGGGAGAAATGAATTTCATGCTGGAGGATAGTTGGGTATCCTCAATGGAGATGGGACAGTCCCGGCACTTGTTCGGGACGTCAGTACACCGATAGTAGATGGTTCATCCAGAGAAACGTGTAGTGTAAAGTGTACGGACACGCGGCACTAACCCGGCCGGCCGGAGATGCTGATAGAACAGGGGTAAGCCAGCGGCCGCCACCGGATGATGGACAAAGCCGCAGGTCGGGCGGCACTTCGGCGGGCGGCCCCTTCTCCACCGGGCAGAAACCCGCGCAAGAAAGCCAAAGGGCGGGAAGCGCGTTAAAAAGTAAGATTGTGGATGTGTTACGCAGCAGCAGGACAGTATGGTTGAAAGGATAGAGGCCGGCGCCAGCATTGAGATTGAATCCCGGGTACAATAGGCCCTAAACAGCCATTTGATTTCGGATTTGGACTATGACCACTGCCGCCGTTCCAACATTGGAAGACGTTTACCGCGCCAAGAAGGCCATCGCTCCCCACCTACCCCGGACACCCCTGAACTACTCCATGGGCCTGAGCAAGGTCCTGGACGCGGAAATTTACCTGAAGCATGACGAATACTTGCCGTTGGGAGCGTTCAAGGCTAGGGGAGGCTTCAACCTGCTGGCCAATCTCTCACAAGCGGAGAAGGACCGCGGGGTAGTCACCGCCTCGTCCGGGAACCACGGGCAGTCCATCGCAGCCGCCTGCGCCGCTTTCGGGGTCAGGGCCATCGTGGTGCTGCCAGAGGGGGCCAACAGGCTAAAGGCGGCTGCCTTGGAGGCGCTGGGAGCGGAGATTGTGTACCACGGGCAGTACGTGGACCAGTCGATAGAGCATGGCGAACGCTTGGCGGCGGAAGAGGGGTGCCGCTACGTCCACCCCGCCAACGAACCCCTGCTGATAGCCGGCGTCGCCACTCAAGCCTTGGAAGTGGTGGAGGACCTGCCGGACGTGGAGATTATGTTCGTGCCCTTGGGAGGGGGCAGCACCGCCTCGGGAGCGTGCATAGCAGCCAAGGGGTTGAATCCCGGGACCAAGGTGATTGCCGTCCAGTCGGAAGCGGCGCCGGGAGCCTACCTGTCGTGGAAGCGGGGTGAACTGGTCACGGCCCCCATGGAGACGATTGCGGAAGGGGTTGCCACCGCATCGGGCTTCGAATTGCCGCAACGGATTCTCCGGGAGTTGTTGGACGAGTTCGTGCTGGTCAGCGACGACGACCTGCGTTACGCCATCGGCTTGCTGATTGAGAGGGCCCACACCCTGGCCGAAGCGGCGGGAGCGGCGGCGACAGCGGGTGCTATGAAGTGCAGGGAGGCCATTCGGGGCAAGAAAGTTTCCATAACGGTGAGCGGGGCCAACATAACCTTGGAGCAGCTAACCGAAGCGGTGAGGGTGTACCAGGACCGGGGAGGTTCTGGGATTCCTTCAGGATGAAATTTCGGGTCCTAAGGCCCTCGACTGCCTGGAAGGGAAAACAAGGGGCTCTACGGGCCTTACAACGCGCCGGTCCGGGGATACCTCTTCTGAGAATGGAGTTGCCCCCGTTTTGCCGGAACTTACCCCGGTCAGGCCCTGACCAGCTGGGGAGAAGGCTATCCGGCCCGCGAGAAGAGCCTGGCCAGTTCGTCCCTCGGGAATTCGGGCAGGGGTGTTTCCCCATCGAGTCCTATCATTACCATGCCCTCTTCCGCGGCCAACATCTGGCCGATTTCGTAACCGGCAATTCCGGCGCCGTCCAAGGCACGCAGCAAGCCCGGCACTTCTCCCGCCGGCAGGGTTACGAGCAACGCACCGGATGACAGAAGGCCCAAGGGGTCCAGCTCAAGGGCTTGGCACATGTCCCGGCATTCCGGCAGCAGGGGAATGCTGTCCTGCTCCACGGCTACTCCCAAGCCGGACGCGAAGGCAACTTCCCGCAATCCGGTAGCCAGTCCTCCCTCGGTAACGTCGTGAAGGGAGTGGACTTGGGCGGAGTCCAAGGCAATCCGGGCGTCACTCACCACGCTTATGCCCGGGCTGGCTAGGAAGCCTGAGGCGGCTTCCACGGTTTCGTCGGCTACTCCCAGTTCAACCAGCAGCCCTCCCTTCTCCCGGGCCATGACGGCGGATCCCTCGATGGCAACCCCCTTGGTGACGACGACGCTGTCCCCTTCCCGGGCCCCGCCAGTCGAAACCAACCGGTCCTTCTCCACCTCGCCCAACATCGTTCCCACGACTATTGGCCGGTCGATGCCGGGGGTAACTTCGCTGTGCCCTCCCACCAGGGAAACCCCAAGTTCCCGGCAGGCATCCATCATCTGGTCGAAAACTGCCTCGGCGGCACTGGGGGAGAAGCCCTCGGGGACCAGGATGGTGGCCAAGAACCAGAGAGGGGTGCCGCCGGTGCAGGCGATGTCGTTGGCGTTAACCTGCACGGCGTACCATCCGATTGAGTCGGTAGCAAAGGTTACGGGGTCACTGGCGGCCACCAGCAGCCGGTCGCCCATGTCCAGAACGGTTGCGTCCTCACCGATTTTCGGCCCCAGCAGCACGCGGGGGTCGGCAATGGTGTTCTTGCCCAAGGCCCGGGCCAGGAGGTCCGGGGGGAATTTTCCTGCCTTCAAATTCATTGCTGCTTGGTCCGGATAGGCAGACCGCTTGTGGAGGCTTTAGGTGAGTGTGGTGATCCGGGCCGGTGGCGGCTAGTCTACCACGGGACAGACGGGTAGGCCCAAGGCTGCAGGCTCTGCGGGGAGAGGCGGTGGAATACAAATTTCGCCGGTGTTGGGTTCAGTTTACAACCCCGGGGCCGTCTGATAGCATGAAAAAGACTCAACAAGGCTGTGGCGCGTTCGTCTAGCGGCCTAGGACACCGCCCTCTCAAGGCGGAGATCAGGGGTTCAAATCCCCTACGCGCTACCATCTCTTATCCTCCCCAGCTCTTGTCCCGCCAGTCTTTTTTCTCCCTCCTTTCACCATCCCGTTTTTCCAACCCCGGCTGCTGGGCTTTAGCTCATCCGTGGGACCGGGAGTGGTAGCAAGACTTTCCCGGCGGCCCGGCCGCTTCAACCGGTGTGTTACTCTTATGGTCAGGCAGGAGCCTGGGCTTGGTGAAGGCTCCGGAAATTACCTGCAGGCAGTAGAATATACTGATACTTTGTACGAGGAGAGAATGCCATGAGCAAGGATTTCAGCGTCCACGTGGCTACCATTGGCGCGGGTATGTGGGCCAGCGCCGACGGAGGTGAATCATGGGGCCGGGCCAGCGGCATCTGGGCGGACACCCGGGTGTATTCCGTGGAGGTAAACCCCAAGGAGCCCAATATCATCTATGCCGGCACCGACGAAGGGGTCTTTCGAAGCGACGACAACGGCAGGACCTACCGTCATTTGGATTCGCCGATGGACTCCATAGCAGTGTGGAAGATCGCCATTGACCCCAGCAACCCTGAGGTCGTCTTCGCCGGAACAAGCCCCTCGGCGGTGTACCGCTCCCAAGACGGCGGGGCCAGTTGGGACAAGCTCAATGTTGACTTGGCGGAGCAGTGCCCCAACGTGAGGGTGCCCAGGGTCACGGCCTTGGAGGTTGACCCGGTGGACACCCGGAACGTCTGGGTCGGCGTGGAGGTGGACGGCGTGCGCCGCAGTTCGGACGGAGGAGACTCTTGGAGCTTGGCGGTGGGAATAAACGACCCGGACATCCACGGGTTAGCCATCAGCCCAGGCAACCCCAAGACCGTCTTGGTCAGCACTCCCCACGAGATTTGGGCCAGCACCGACGGGGAAAGCTGGCAGGGGCTGGGGGTGGAAGCGCAGTTTGCGTTGCCCTATTGCCGGGATATAGTGGTCATGGAGGACAATCCCTCGGTGATGTTCGTCGCCGCCGGGGATGGGGCCTTTGGAGGAACCGGCACGGTGCAGCGGTCAACCGACGGCGGGAGGACCTGGGAGGAGCGCAAGCTGCCCGTTGTGCCCAATACGCCGATCTGGGCTTTCGCCACCAACGCAGCAGACCCGAACCGGATACTGGCCTGCAGCCACTACGGCCAGGTGTTTGCCAGTTCCAGCGGCGGCGACGAGTGGGAGAAGGTGCACCGGGAGTTCACCGAGATTCGCGGGATGGCTTGGACGCCTAACTAGGGCGTCCTGCCTAGGCGGGGATCCCACAGCTTGATGTTTGACCTCGGAGACCGGGCCTCTTGGAAGGGGCCCGGTCATTTTGTTCGCTTGATATGGCTGGGCAGCCTTGGCGCAACGGAAATAAGAGCCACCGCCTGCAATACGGACTATGATAGGGAGGCTTTGGGGAGCAAGTTGATGAACGCATCGATGCCGGTGCATCCGGGAGAACATCTGGCGGAGATTCTGGAAGAGCTTGGTATAAGCCGATACCGGTTGGCGAAGGCGATCGGCGTCCCGCCGATACGGGTTAACGACATCGTTCACTGCCGCAGGTCCATCACGGCGGACACGGCGCTGAGAATCGGCTTGGCCTTGGGAATGACCCCGGAGTACTGGCTCAATCTCCAAAGGATGTACGACCTGGATATAGCCCGCGCCACGACCGACACCAGCGCCATACAGTTGCTTGCAGAGGCATCATAGGGGTTCCAAGTCTTTTGGAGGCGTTTCGCCGGCGGCGCGGCCGTCCCGGATGGATGTGGGAGGCGCCAAGGTCCTGCGGCGGCCGAGGGGCTTGTTGCCAGTGCGTCGGCTGGAAGTATATGCTTAATGACATAAACCGCGGTTTCACCGCAGGGAGTCTGACAAGGATTCTGACCCGTCAGGACATTGGATAGAAATGTATATTCGCTTGGTATGGAGAAGCTTAAGGCCGGGGCACTGGAGCGCATTCGAGGAGTACTACAAGAACACCTACATGACCGGCACCAGCGACACCGAGGGGCTGAGACGGCCGTCGCTGCACCGGAGCACCGATAACCCCGACGAGGGCATCTCCATGAGCCTCTGGGAGCACTTGGAGGACATGCTAGCATTCGAACGGAACCCGACCCGGCAGGAACTCGCCCGGGGCTTGGAGGAATTCTACGGCCCCTTGGCCTACCCCAGAGGGGACTACTGGGTCAAGCACTTTGAGGTTGTCTCCGATTCTCCCCTTGGAGCATACACGGACGGTGTGCTCCGGCTGGTCGGCGGTAAGCTGAAGCCGGGAAGTTGGCAGGAGTACCAAGGCCATTACCAGCAGTCCGTCGGAGCCGCATCCCAGGAGATCGAAGGCCTCCGGGAGCGGCATCTACTGCGGGGCACAGAGGACGCCGACGAAGCGGTGAGCCTCAGCGTGTGGGACTCCTTGGACCACATGAGGAACTACGAGACCGGCGAGTCCCGCCAAGAGGTGGCCAGGCAGGTCGAGCATCTCTATACAGGCCTGTACTGGGTCAAACACTTTGACATAACGCCGCCCGGGCTGTAGCCGACCCGGCGAAAAATTACGGGGACAGATGATAGAAAGAGACAGGCTGGTCAACAATTTTTGCGAGCTGGTGCGAATAGACAGCCCTTCAGAGGAAGAGGAGGACGTGGCCCAGCACCTGACCCAGAGGCTGGAGGGGCTGGGGTTCCAAGTGGAACGGGACGCCCATGGCAACGTGATTGCCAACGAACCCGGGGATGACCCGTTGCTGCTTTCGGCCCACATGGACACGGTGCAGCCGGGGCGGAGCATCAAGCCCGAAGTACGGGGCGACCGGATAGTTTCCGACGGCACCACCATCCTCGGGGGCGATTGCAAGGCCGGGGTGGCTTCCATCATGGAGGCGCTGGACGCGGCGGCCCAGAGCGGCCAGCCCAGGCGGCCGGTGCAGGTGGTTTTCACCCGGGGTGAGGAGATAGGCCTGGTGGGGGCCAACAACTTGGACTACTCGATGATACGGGCGCGGCAGGCGGTGGTCTTCGACGGCAACGGTCCGGTCAACACCATTACCGGGGCCAGCCCCTCCTACGTCAGCTTCGACGTTACGGTCAGGGGGCGGGCGGCCCACGCCGGCGTGGAGCCAGAGAAGGGGCTTTCCGCCATTCGAATTGCTTCGGAGATTATCGGAGACCTGCCACAGGGCAGGCTGGACGAGGAGACGACATTCAACGTGGGACTGATATCCGGGGGCTCGGTGAGAAACGCCGTGCCTGCCGAAGCGACCTTCGGGGGGGAGTTCCGCAGCCGCAATGTGGAGACCTTGGAACTGGTGCGGATGCAACTGGTCACCTCTTTGGAGCAGGCCAGGAAGAAGTACCGGGAGGCGACGATACAGGACGAACTGGAAGTCCTGTTCCACATGTACAACCTGGACCCCAACGACCCGGTGGTGCGGTTGACCACCGGGGTGATGCAGGACATGGGGCTCAAGCCGGACATCCGGCCATCGGGCGGGGGAACCGACGCCAACGCCATGCGGCTCCACGGGATCGATTGCGTGGTGGTGGGAATGTCCACCAACGAGATGCACACGGTGAACGAGTACGTGGTGATCCCCGACCTGATGAACACCGCCCTGTTCTGCCAGTTGGTGATGAACTCTGGGCATTAACGCGAGCTACCGGCGGCTTCAAGACCTGGGGCTTCAAGACTTGAGCAGCAGGCCGCGGAAGCCGTATCCCTGCAGGTATTTTCCCTTGGCATCCAAAGAGGAGGGACCATGAACGGTGCGGAACTGAAGGCCAAGCTGAAGGATGGCGGGCGGGTGTACGGCTCGATGATAAGCATCGGACGGAATCCCCACTGGGTGCCGGCCCTCAGCGGCGCAGGTCTGGATTACGTTGTGGTGGATACGGAGCACGGAGCTTGGAGCCGCGGCGAAGTTGGCGACTACCTTTCGATGTTCAACAATTCCTCGCCGGTGCCCATCGTTCGGGTACCGATTCCGGATTCCCATTACGTCACCATGGCGATGGACGCCGGGGCCCACGGTGTGCTGGCGCCCTATTGCGAGACGGTGGAAGAGGTCCAGGATGTGGTGGCGGCGGCGAAATGGCGCCCCCTGAAGGGGGAGGCGGTCAGGACGCTGATTGAGTCGGGGCAGCACGTGAGCGACGCCACCCGGGAATACTTGGAGCAGAGAAACCGCAACAGCATTGCAATCATCGGGATAGAGAGCGTGGCCGCCGTCGAGAACTTGGAGAACATCCTGGAGGTGCCGGGGATAGACGGGATTTTCGTCGGCCCCAACGACATGAGCATCTCATTAGGATTCCCGGATCAGTACGACCGGCCCGAGTACAAAGAGACGGTGAAGCGGGTGATAGACACTTCCGAAGCCTGGGGGGTGCCGGTGCTGGTGCATCACCAGACCATTGAGCTTTCCCAGTATTGGATAGGCCAAGGGGCCCGCTTCGTGCTGCACTGCACGGACCGCCGCACATTGACCGCCGCTTACCAGTCGGATTTCAGCAAGCTGAGGGAGTTCGCCGAAGACCTGTAGCAGGCCAAAGCGCTTTCCCAGGCTTCTCCCAATCCCATTCGCAGCCTGTATCGGGTCCCAGTATCGCGGGCTCCGACCCGCCGTGCCGTTCGATAAGACATGAACGTAGTGGGCGGTGGCGGTTTCATTCCTGACGGGGAGCGTCCCAGCGGCGGCGCAGCGATTCAACGTACACCCGGTCGTAGTCCCCGTAGTGGCCGTTGGGCCCTTGGTCGGCCAGGGACTCGGCCCAGAGATACTCCACGTCTTCCCAGCGAATGGGGTAGGGGGGCTGGTCAAAGAAGTCAGCCACGGCTTGCTGGGGCCCGGAGGACTCCACGTAACCCATCATCTGAAAGTTATCGTAGGAGTTGCCCCGGTCAGAAATGAACCTGCCCTTCATTGCCGCCAAGATAATGAACGTGGGCATGTCAAAATTGTCCCAAGGATGCCAGCCTGCAGGCTTCCATAAGACCGCCCGCTTTCACTTGGTGAAAATGTGCACGGTGGTGACGTCCCCGGCACCGGAACACTGGGCCATTCCCACCTTGGGGTCGTTCAACTGACGGGGTCCAGCCTCACCCCTTAGTTGCAGCACTGTTTCGTGGATCATGCGGATGCCAGACGCTCCGAAGGGATGGCCCATCGCCAGCAGGCCGCCGTCGGTGTTGACCGGAAGGTCGCCGTCCAAGGCAGTGCGGCCCTCCTGGGTTGCCTCCCAGGCCTCTCCGTAGGGGGTCAGGTGCAGGGCCTCTATCTGTTGCAATTCCCCAATGGTGGCGGCGTCGTGGACTTGGGCCAAGTCGACGTCCTCGGGCCCCAGGCCGCTCATCTCGTAGGCCTCCAGGGCGGCCGGCTCGGTGCGGTAGGGGCTGAAAGCCGAATGGTCACTGCCCCGGCCGTTGTATTCGCCGGAGCGAAGCACCGCAGCGGCCACCCTGACTGATCGGCCCCGGTCAAGGCCGTATCGGTCAAGGGAATCGGAGGCGCACAGGACCGCGGCGGCGGCGCCCTCGCTGGTGGGACAGCACTGGTAGAGGGTCAAGGGGTCAGCGATGAGGCGGGAGTTCAGTACCTCTTCGACGCTGTAGGCTTCTTTGCGGTGGGCGTAGGGGTTCAGTGAGGCGTTCTTGCGGGCCTTGACTGCGACTTGGGCCAAGGCAGACGCGGGAGCGCCGGTCTCTTCCATGTAGCGGCGCATCCTGAGGGCGTAGCCGGCCATCATGTGGTCGCCGCCAATGTACCTTTCCGGGCTGTTCTCTGCGGTGACGGTCACGGGGCCGCTGGGTACCTTTTCCGCGCCGAAGGCCAGGGCCAGGTCGTACATGCCGGTGGTGATGCCCCAGTAGGCCTGCCAGAAGGCGGTGGAGCCGCTGGAGCAGGCGTTCTCCACGTTGATGATGGGAATTCCGGTAAGTCCCAGCTTGCCCAGGGCCGACTCCCCCAAGGACATTCCTTGATAGTAGACGTGGCCGAAGTAGGCAACCGGGATGTCGCGCCACTGGACTCCGGCGTCGGCGAGGGCCTCGGTCACTGCGTCCAAGGCCAGGGTTGGCAGGTCCTTCTCCGGGAACCGGCCGAAGGAGTGCAAGCCCACACCAACCACGCTTACTTCTCTTCCTGGTTTGAACGGGCTCAACTTATACCTTCCTGCGGAGATTAGTTCCCGGCGGCTTGAAGACTAGACAGAGGGCCGCCACTTGTATACGGACTTGGCGGAGTCGCCGGACTCCGGGTCGGCCAACTGCAGGGCAAGTTCCACGTCCATGCCTATACTCAGAGCATCATGCGCGCAATCTATGACCTCGGCCAGCACCTGGGGGCCTTCGGGCAGCTCCACTTGGCCCAGGACGTAGGGAACGGGGCCGGGCCAGCCGGCGGGGGGCACCCGGACGATGGTGTAGCTGTAGAGAGTCCCCCGGGGCGACAATTCCACCTGCTTGAGGTTCCGGGAGGAGCAGGACTGGCAGAACACCGCCGGTCCGAAAACGCAGACGCTGCAATCGAGGCAGCGGGCGCCCAGCAGCAGGCCTTCGGTGCCTTCTAGGTTGGTAAGCTTCAAGCGTGCGGGATCGACTGATACAGGCATGGAGATACGATACCACTTTTGGGCCACTTTTCGCCGGGGAGCGGCTGACCGGGAGTATGAAGTAGCACCACTCGGGTCACGAAGGAGGCGCCAGTTCATCAATCGTAACCTCCCCGCCGGCTCGGGCATCTATTGTGATCTGACTGCCCCAAAGGAGGGTCATTCCAAGTAGTGGCGCGCTATCCGATTTCAAGACGAGGACATCGTTCAAGCTATCATGCCAGGATACAGAGGCCAGATACGCTTCGAACTGAAAGAGTTCTCCATTAGCCAACTCGAAGGTTCGTTCACCCACGGAGGTAAGACCGAGCTGTTGTATGGCTTCCGAGGGCAAGGTTAGGTAGCCGGTAAACCCGGTATCCAGAGCAACATCCAATGGTCGAGGATGCCCTGCGTTGTCCGCGATTTCGATGGCCACCAAGGCTTGATGGTCAGCGCTTACGTTTCCCCTAATCATAGTGGCCAGGGATGCGAAAGCCTCCGGCATGGCTGTATGCTGCGCGATGGCCTACCCGCACCCCATAAGTCACGGCTGCCGGTCTGCGCTGTAGCAGCCTCCGGGTGGCGGCGGCATCGCCTTCATCTACTTCGTAATCGCCGGTCTCGACGTCAATGACTACGAAACTCCCCTTCTCGATTGGATCCAACTTTGGCTGGATGCGCTCCCGGTAGATAGCTTCTCCCAAGGCTGCTATGTCTCCGGATTCATACGTGCTACCCGGCATGACATTCTCCCGTTGGCTATGTTTGATTGACTTCTCAATAATCCAAAGATACGCCGCGGAGTTAGAGGGGTCAATGAGGGAATAGACTTGCGATACTCAAGCGCCCACCTCTGCAAACCAGCGGTGCAGGCGAGGCAGGCTGGGCGTTGACCCCATGATGGGTACATGATAGTTTTGGGTTCGCCGGAGGGGGTAAGTCATGGGTGACATTATTGGACCGGCCGACCCGCAGCGACCCATGTGGGAGATGTCCTTGGGGGAGTTCCTGCAGGCGGCAGTTGAGCGGGAACCGGGAAAGACCTTCGTGGAGGTCTCCGGCCAGTCCATCAGCTACGGAGAGTTCCTGGAGCGGGCCCGCCGGACGGCCGGGATGTTCCAGGGCATGGGCATCGGCAAGGGGGACAGGGTGTGCCTGTTCCTGTACAACTGTCCGGAGTTCCTTTATTGCTGGTTCGGCCTGGGGATGCTGGGAGCTATTGCGGTGCCCATAAACACGGCCTACAAGCGAGACGAGACGGCCTACATCCTGAATGACGCCGAGTGCGCCGCCTTCGTGGCCCACGATTCCCTCTTGCCGGTAGCCATCGAGGCGGCGGAACTGGCCCCCAGCGTGAAGCAGAGACTCTTTGTATCTGGAGCAGAGGCGGTGGCGCCCGCTGAAGATGGCGGTGCCGGATGGAAGGATTTCAGCGAGGCCGTGTCAGAGGCTACTCCACTGGAATCGCTGGCCGAAGTGAGCCCGAAAGACATCGCCATGCTGGTCTACACCTCGGGAACAACGGGCAATCCCAAGGGGGTGGAAGTCAGCCACCAGATGTACGTTGCTGCGGGCCAAGGGTTCGCCCACTGGACCGAGGCCAGCAAGGACGACCGGTTCTTCACCTGCCTGCCTTTTTACCATGCCAATATCCAGTACTACTCCACTATGGGAACCCTGGCGTCGGGGGCAACCCTGATTATTGCGGAGCGGTTCAGCGCCTCCCGGTTCTGGAGGCAGGTGCGGGAGGCCCATGCATCGGTGGTCAACTTCATCGGGATGATGATGCCGGTCCTGGCCAAGCAGCCTGAATCTTCCGACGACGGAGAGAACGAAGTCCGGCTGTTCTACGGGTCGCCGGCCATGTCGCCGGAATTTTTCGACGACTTCCAGCGGCGTTTCGGGACGGAAATCATCGTAGGGTTCGGCATGACCGAGACCTGCTACGGGACTATCGAAGTCATCGGAGAGAAGCGGCGGGCCAACTCTTCGGGGCGGGCCCGGCAGCACCCGGACTCGCGGTTCGTCAACGAGATACGCATCACCGACGCCGAGACCGGCGCCACCTTGGACACCGGGCAGCCCGGGGAGATTACCATCAGGAACCCGGCGGTGATGAGCGGCTACTGGCGGAACCGGGAACAGAGCGCCCTGTCCTTGAAGGATGGCTGGCTTTATACGGGGGACTTGGGCTGGCTGGACGATGAGGGATTCCTCTACTTCGTGGACCGGAAGAAGGACATCATCCGGCGGCGGGGGGAGAACATATCCTCCCAGGAAGTGGAGGACGTCATCAAGGCCCATCCCAACGTGCTGGACTGCGCCGCCATTGCCGTTCCCTCCGAGTTGGGGGAGGACGAGGTGAAGGTTTACATAACTGCAAAAGACGGTTCCCGGGTCGACCCCAAGGACGTGGTGTACTGGTGCGCCGACCGGCTGGCCTACTTCAAGGTGCCCCGTTACTTGGAGGTGCGGGATTCCCTGCCGCGCACACCTTCCATGCGGGTCAGGAAGGACCTGTTGCGCCAAGAGAAGGAAGACCTGATCGAGGGGTGCTACGATCGGGAAGCAGAGGGAATCAGAATCCGTTAGCTGCGGGGCAAGACACCTTACACCTGACTCTTCTGGGAGAATGACGATGGCTGAGCGAAAGTACTGGCTGTTCAAGTCCGAGCCCACCGCCTATTCCTTTGCCGACTTGATGGGGGAGACGGACCGGACCGCCGAGTGGGACGGCGTAAGAAACTACCAAGTGCGTAACTTCATGCGGGACGAGATGCAGGTAGGCGATGGAGTGCTTTTCTACCACTCCAGCGCCAAGCCGATGGCCGTGGTGGGCTTGGCCACCATCGTGGGCGAAGCCGTTCCCGATACGACCGCATTTGATCCTGCGGAGAAGCACTACGACGCCAAGAGCGACCCCAACAATCCTGCTTGGTTGATGATAGACATACAGGGGGAAAGGGAACTGGACCGGCCGGTGACCCTGCAGGAGATAAAGGAAAACCCCAATCTACAGGGGATGTTGCTGGTAAAAAGGGGAATGCGCCTGTCAATCCAGCCTGTGACCAAGGAGGAGTGGGACGAGGTCATCGCCATGGGTACGAACAAGTAGGCGCCTTTCGGCCATTCCTTGGGATAGGCAGCAACAGACAGGCCCAAAACACCGGAGGAAAAAATGGCTGATTACAGCTACGAAACCCTGAACGTTGAACTGGACGACGGCATTCTCACCATCACCCTGAACCGCCCGGAGCGGCTCAACGCGGTCAACGAGGTGATGCACGGGGAGCTGGAGGACGTGTTCGGCAGGGCAGGCCGGGACGGGGACGTTAGGGCGGTGGTGGTCACCGGGGCCGGGCGCGGCTTCTGCTCCGGCGGAGACGTGCAAGCGATGGACGAAAGAGGCGGTGCAATCGCCCTGCAACAGAAGAAGGTCGGGGCGGTTTCATACAGCGGACGCCGCATAATTCACAACATGCTGTGGGTGGAGCAACCGGTGATTTGCGCCCTGAACGGAGTGGCAGCGGGCCTTGGGGCCACGATAGCGCTGTTCTGCGACGTGATTTACGCCTCGGACCAGGCCAGGATAGGCGATACCCACGTCAAGGCCGGCTTGGTGGCTGGGGACGGCGGCGCGGTAATTTGGCCCCTGCTCATCGGTGTGGCCAAGGCCAAGGAACTGCTGATGACCGGTGACATCATCGATGCCCAAGAGGCGGAGCGCATCGGCCTTATCAATAAAGTAGTGCCCCACGACGAGCTAATGGAATCGGTTATGGACCTGGCCCGGCGCTTGGCCAACGGCCCGGCAATGGCTATCCGGGGCACCAAGCACGCGGTGAACAAGCGCGTCTGGAGCGAACTCAACCTGTCGCTGGACATGGGGCTGGCCTTGGAAGAGAGAAGTTCCCGGCACCCGGACCACAAGGAAGCTGCCAGCGCCTTCGTCGAGAAGAGGACGCCTCACTACGAAGGGACCATCTGACCCACAAACCCTTGCCGCATTGGGTAACCGGCCCCCGGGCACGGCCCAGCCGTAGCGCGGGGCTTTGGAAGCTGCTCAGGATACCCATTGGGTTGCTCTTTCGATTGCTTGCTGCCGGGAGGACTTCTTGAGTAACCGGGATACCCATGCCGCTTTGTCCTATCACGAAGCCACCAAACTCAGCTATATCAACCTGAAAAACAAGCCACCCCTGTACAAGCGCTACGAGGGGTTGCCGGCGGTCCCCCTGCCCCTTCAGGACTTGGAATTGGATGTCCCGACCCTGGAGGCCATTGGGTCGCCCCTCGCCCGCACCGGACCATCCTTGGACCTGCAAGGACTGGGCCGGTTGCTGCACCTGTCGGCAGGGTTGGTCAGGAAAGCGGACCTGCCGGTGGCCGGTGAAGTCCACTACCGGGCCGCCGCCTCGGCAGGAGCCCTGTACCCCATAGAGATCTACGCAGTCTGCGGCGCCATTCCCGGCCTAGGCACCGGTGTTTACCACTACTCTCCGGCCGAATCCTGCTTGGTGCAACTGAGACAGGGTGACTACCGCGAGGTCCTGGGCGGAGCGCTGGGCGACCCGGCTTGGGCAACCGATAGACCGGCGACCCTGGTCCTGGCCGCGAACTTCTGGCGCAGCGCCTGGAAGTACCGGCTGCGGAGCTACCGTTATTGCTTCTGGGATGCCGGCACTATCCTGTCGAACCTGCTGGCGGCGGCCTCGGCTGCAGGGCTGCCGGCGCACCTGCTGGCTGGCTTCTGGGACGACGGGGTAAACAACCTCCTGGCCTTGGACAGTAGTCGGGAGGCGGCGGTGTGCCTGGTCTCCTTGGGGGAGCGGCTTGATGCGCCTGCTCCCACCCCTCCGGTCCCTGGGGACTGGCCATCTCTAAGGCCCAAAGAGGTCGATGAAATCGCCAACAGGATAGATTACCCGGAAATAGAAGAATTGCACCGGGCTTCGTCCCTGGAAAGCAGGGAAGAGGCAGCCACTTGGGGTACAGGACCGGAAGCAGCGGCCACGGGACTGGAGAACGCTCCGGGACCTGCGCCGTTCCCTCCAGGGATTAGGGAGAGCAGCGGGCCCTTGGGAGAGGCAATCCTGCAGCGGGGCTCCACCAGGAGATTCGCCCGGACTTCCATAACCTTAGCAAGGTTCAAGGCAGCGCTGGCGGCGGCTTCGGCTCCCATTGCGGCGGACTTCCTGCCGCCGGGCCAGCCCAGCCTGTTGGACACTTACGTGATAGCCAACGCGGTCGAGGGGCTGGAACCGGGGTCATACTACTATTCGGCGGCCGATGCGACGCTGGAACCACTGCGGCTGGGGGACCTGCGGCACGAAGCCGGGCACCTCTGTTTCGAGCAGGCCCTGGGGGCCGACGCCAGTGGAGTGTTCTACTTCATGGCCGACTTGGACAAGGTTCTGGCACGCTGTGGAAACCGGGGCTACCGGGCAGCGCAGCTCGAATCCGGGATACGGGGAGGGCGGGTGTATCTTGCCGCCCACTCGCTGGGCTTGGGGGCCACCGGAATGACCTTCTACGACGACGACGTTACAGAGTTCTTTTCTCCCCACGCCGCGGGAAAGAGCCTCATGTTCCTGACTGCCCTGGGTGAGACCCACCAAGTAAACCGGGTGCGGCCCTTCCGCTCCCGGGTGGGAATACTGCTGGATTCCCTGGCCAGGGGGGCAGGGAATAGGGGCAGCGTCATACAAAGCTGAGGCGCTGCCAAGGCCCTCCTCATACTGTATCTGACGAGGGCTCGAAAGTCCGAAAGGCCCAATGAGGGCGAAACAGGAAGGGCTTGGTGCAAGCCTGGCAGTAGCCAAACAAAGGACTTTGGCAAAAGGCGCCCCTCTTTTGGGCGCCTAGTTGCCAAGTCTTTCATAAGTGTTCCGTGGTTTAGGCGGGGCCTTATTCGGCGCGGAGGTCTTCGGCGCTTAGCACCCGGAACCCGATGTCCACGGTGACTTGGTACCATGCCACGGACGAGCCCTGAATGTTCCCGCGAACTTCCTTAACCACAAACCAGTCCAAGTTCCTGATGGTCTGCCCGGCCCGGGATATGGCGTTGTCAATGGCCTGTTGCACTCCCTCGCTGGAAGAGCCTACCAGTTCGATTACTTTGTAAGTGTGGTCTTGCACGTTTTCCTCCTCAGGTTGTTACAGGGATCCATCTATGCTGATGTCCAATAGGGCCGGCTTGCGGCTGGCGAAAGCCCTTTGCACGGCCCCGCTAATGGCTTGAGGGTCTTCTATTTTTTCGCTGGCCACGCCCATGGCTGATGCCAGGGCAGCCAAGTCCAGGGTGTTATCGAAGTTCATGCCCACGTATTCGCTCTGCCGGTCCGAGTCCTTCACCATGTTGCGGAGGTAGATTTCCATGTTGACCTTGAGGACCCGGTAAGCCCGGTTATTGCAAATGGCGTAAACGACGGGAATGTTGTAGCGGGAGGCGGTCCACAGGGCTTGGACGGTGTAGAGAGAGGCCCCGTCTCCGACGATGGCCAGCACCGGACGGTCGGGGTTTGCCAACTGCACGCCCAGGGCGCCGGGCATGCCCCAGCCCAAGGCGCCTCCGCGGATGGAGTACATGCTGCCGGCGTCATCGAAGTCGAAGGCGCCCATGACGGCTCCCCGGGAGGTGATGGACTCGTCGGCCAGGATGGTGCCCTCGGGCACGGCTTGGGCAAGTTCGTGCATCATGCGTTCGACGGGCATGGGGCTGTTGTCCCACTTGGCTCTGGCCCGCTGGTCCCGGTCGGAGGCGGCCTTGGCCTTCTGCTCGCCGAAAGCGGCAGTGCGGGTGGCTGCCGCCTCCTTGGCCGAAGCGGGCATGTCCTGGTCGAGGGCTTGGGCCAATTCGGCTAAGCCGGCCTTGGGGTCGGCCAGGATTCCTACCTCTGTGGGGTAAATCTTCTCCAGTTCCCAGGAGGCGTTGTCCAAGTGCACCAGCCGGGTGGCCGGTTCGAGGAAACGGTCTTCCACGTATAGGAAGGAGGAGAATATGCTGGCCCCCACCGCCAGAACCACGTCGGCGCCGGCGAAGGCCTGGCGAGTGGCGGGACTGCTGGTGTTGAGCAGTCCGCCCCACAGCGGGTGGCTGGTGGGGAAATTCACTTCCGAATACGAGACCGCATAGACCTTGGCGCCCAAACGTTCGGCAACTTGCACCAACTCGGCGCTGGCGGCGGACTGGGCCACCCGGTCTCCCAGGACGATTACGGGGTTTTCAGCGGAGGAAAGCAGCGCCGAGGCCCTTTCCACGGCTGCCGCGTCGGGACGGATGCGGTGGAAGCCGGCAGCGGAAGGGACAATGTCCATGTCGGCGGACTCGTCCATGGTATCCCAAGGGAAGGAGAGGAACACCGGGCCGGTGGGTGGAGTCTTGGCCTCCTTGAATGCCCGCCGGATGGCCATAGGCAGCTCGGCGGCGTGGCGGATTTCGGCGCTCCATTTGGTGTACTGGGAGGTCATTTGCACCAAGTCGCCGGACAGGGTGGGTTCTTCCATCAACATGCGGGTATCGGAGTTGCCGGCGGTGAGCACCAAGGGAGTGCCGCCCCGGTAGGCGTTGTACAGGCCGCTGATGCCGTTGGCCAGCCCTCCGGCGATGTGGATGTTGGCGAAGGCGGGACGCCCGGTGGCCCGGGCGTAGCCGTCGGCCATGCCCACGGCGGTGCCTTCCTGCAGGGCCTGCATGTACTTGAGCTGTGGGTAGTCCTGGAGGCTGTCCAGGAAGGGAGTCTCGCTGGTGCCGGGGTTTCCAAAGACGTACTCCACTCCCTCTGCGATGAGCATTTCCGCCAGGGCCTGTTTTCCGGTCATTAACGGCATGCGTGAACCTTCCTTCTTCTGAATATGATCTATATGCGGTCAGCCGATTTACTGGGGCAAGCCCGGCTGGGATTCCAGAGTCGAAACGTAGCCAGGATGCTTTCTTGTTTCCAGGGTTACTTTTGCTGATGGGCTATTGGTATACCATCCACTCCAGCAGGTTCTGGTCCGGGTCCCTGGCGTAGAGACTGACGGCGGGGAGCACGCCGCCGGCCCGGGCGCCCTTGCGAGGGCCGGGCCCTCGGATCACCTCGACGCCGGCGTCTTCCAGCCAATTCTTGCAGTCCTCGGCGGAGCCTTCCCAGACAAAGCAGATATCGCCGCAGCCTGGCACCGCGGTGGGCCCTCTGAGGTCGGCGGTGTAGCCTTCAGGATGGACATTGATCTTGGAGTCTCCAATCTGGATGGAGAAAATCCTGGCACGGCCGGCCCGCCACTCTTCTTCGTCGTTGATGGTGAAACCCAAGCCCTTATAAAACTCGATCAGCCTTTCAGCATTGGCGGTAGGCATGGCTATGTGGTCTATTCCTACGCTGGACATGGTTGACTTCCTTTCCGGTAGAGATACGCCTGGCAGAGATACAACAGGCAAGCAGCCTTGCCGGGATGGGGCGGAGCGGTCAACTCCTGACCGGGGCCTTTTCTTCGATGAAGTTGACGATCATGCTCCGCACTTGCTCCGCCTCGTTGGTCATCAGACCGTGGACTGCTCCGGGGATGACTTCGAGCCGGGCGTCGGAGATCAATTCGTACATGGTGTGAGAACAGGTCACCGGGATGGTGGTATCGGCGTCGCCGTGGACGATGAGGGTAGGAACGTCCAACCCGGACAAGCGGCCCTCTATGGTGCCGCCAATATCTAGGTAGGCCTGGATGCTGGCCAACATACCGGGAAACTTCTCCATGTTGATGGCCTTGAGACGCTGGAACCGGGCGGGGTCCTCCTCCCGAATGCCGGGGTTGCGGGCCTCAATGCCACGCTCAACCGAACCCTCGCGGCCATGGGCGGCCTCGTTGGCGACCAAGTTGTCCAACTCCTTTTGGCGGGCGGCCCTTTCCGGGCCGCTGTTGTAGGTCATTGTATTGATCAAAAGTAGGGTTTCGACCATCTGGGGGTAGTTGAGGGCCAGGGTGAGGGCAATGGGGCCACCCCCGGAGGAACCCAACACGTGGGCCCGATCCACTCCCAAGTGTCGTAGAAGGCCCCGCAGGTCCTGGACTTGGTTGGCAATGGAGTAACCGTCGGCTGGGGTCTCGGAACGGCCGGCAGCCCGCCGGTCATAAACTATCAGCTTGTAGTTTTTGGAGAGCGCTTCGGCGTGATATTCGGACAGGGAAGCGCTGCCTTCGCCGCCGCCCAGGCCCCCATGAATCATCACAATGGCGGGGCCCTGCCCGTGGACCTCGTAGTACATACGATAGCCGTTGATGGTCTCTTCGGGCATTGTTCCACCTCCTGAAACCCGCTACAGCATGTGGCAACGGGATTCGTAACTGCGTGGGAGCCGCACCAATATTAGCTTCATTGGGGAGCGTAGGCAAGCGGAGTTTGCGGGGCGACCGGAAAGCCGAAACCGCGAAGACGCCAGACTTGTTTCCGGCCGGGTGATAAGGCATAATCCTTGACTGACGATTGGCGCTGAGGCCCGGCGCCGGAGTCCCGAGATATTGGAGGACAATCCATGGATTTCGAACCTCGATATACGGCAGAGCAGGAAGATTTTCGCCAGGAGGTCCGGGAGTGGCTGAAGGACAACATGCCCCCGGACATCGTCAATCCGGCGGACCCGATTGACCTGACCGAGGAGCAGTACCAGAAACGGCGCGACTTGGGCAGAAGCCTGGGTTCCAAGGGATGGCTGTGGCCCACTGCGGACCCCCAGTACGGCGGCGGCGGTCTATCCGTAGACCACGCCGTAGTGATAGAAGAGGAGATGGACTCCTACGGCCTGTCGGTCCCGCCTTATTACGACTCCGGGGGAAGGCTGGGCGGCGCTTCCATCATGGTTTGGGGCACTGACGAGCAGAAGGAGCGGTTCCTGCCCCCCATCCTCAAGGGCGAGGTACGCACTTGGCAGTTGCTTTCGGAGCCGGAAGCCGGCTCGGACTTGGCAAACGTCAAGACCACCGCCGAACGGGACGGCGATGATTACATAATCAACGGCCAGAAGATATACGTGGGCAGCTCCCTGGGCTGCGACATGGTCTGGACCCTGACCCGCACCGACACCGAAGCTCCCCGGCATCAGAACCTGGGCTGGTTCATGATTCCATCCGACCTGCCGGGAATCACGATTCAACCCATGGACCTGCTGATTTCCGGCGGCGAGGGCGGAGCCGGGTCCGGGGTAAAGAACACGGTCTATTTCGACAACGTCCGGGTCCCGGCCACCCACCTCATCGGTGGGGAGAACGAGGGCTGGAAGGTGGCAACGACCCACTTGGAGCTGGAGCATGGCACCGGCGGCCACATAGGCCGGAACTGGCTGGTGGATCGGTTCTTCGAGTACTGCAAGACCACGAACCGCAGGGGGCAGCCCATATCCAAAGACCACGATGCCCGGGAACGGATGATTGACGTTTACGTGGAAGCCGAGATTTCCCGGTTGTTCCAGTTGCGCAACTACTGGATGCGGCACAGCAAGGCCCACATCACCTACGAGGGGCCGCAGGCGTCCTACTACCGGAAGATTTCCGGGCTGAGGATGTCCGGGGCTATCCTGGACGTGCTGGGGCCTTCGGCGCTGACCTTCGACCCCGAGTGGGGCGCAGCGGAAGGCCACATCGAGGCCCACCAGAGGTCGGCCATCGTGGCCCTGCACCCGGGTGGAACGGCGGACATCCAGAAAGTCATCATGGCCCGGCGAATCGGCATCGGGCGGGAAGTCAGGGAACGGGCAGGCGAGCTGGCCTCCTAGCCCCTGGGCCCCAAAGGTTGCAGCCAAGCGTTTTGAGCCGGCTGGCGCCAAGCTAGCCGGCCATTTAATGGGAGGACCCCGAAATGGATCTGTCTTTAACACCGGAACAGGAAATGCTGAAGGCCGCGGTAAGCCGGTTCATCCAGCAAGAGTACCCCAAGGAGACCCTGCTGGAGATTGCAGCCTCGGGCGAAGTGGCCCCGTCCCATCCGTGGCGCAGGCTGGTGGAAACGGGCTGGCTGGGAATCTTGGTGCCTGAGGAGTACGGCGGCGAGGGCGGTTCGTTCACGGACGCCGGGGTGCTCTTCGAAGAGCTGGGCCGGGGTCCGGTGCCCGGGCCCCACCTGAGTTCCGCGGTGGTGGGGACGTTTGCGCTGCTGGAAGGCGGAACCGAGGAGCAGAAGCAGGAATGGCTGCCCCGGCTGGCCCGGGGCGAGAGGTCCTTGGTGCTGGCAGTAACCGAAGCTGACTACAGCTGGTATGAAGAGGACGTCAGCTTGGTGGCGGAGCCCAGCGGGGACGGCTTTCAGCTGAACGGTGTCAAGGCATACATAATGGATGCCCAGTCGGCCACCCACCTGCTGTGCGCCGTTCGTTCTCACGACGGCAGCCAGGTGGGCATGGTGATGGTTTCGGCAGACGCCCCTGGAGTCTCAATCAGAAAGCTGGAAGGCTTTGCCTGGCATCTCTGCGAAGTAAAGTTCGAGAACGTAGCCGTTGCCGGTCCCGACGTGCTGGGCGGGACCCTGGCAAACGGTTGGGACGCACTTCAACGGGCCATTGCCAAATCGATTCCCATCATGGGGGCTTTCCAAACGGGAGGCAGCCAAGCGGTCTACGAGATGTCGGTCAGCTACTCCCGCACCCGGATGCAGTTCGGCACGCCCATTGGCCGGTTCCAGAGGGTGCAGGACCACATCATCAACTTGGTGAACCACTTGGACGCCGCCCGGTGGACCAACTACGAAGCCCTGTGGAAGTTGGATAACAACCGCCCGGTACAAGACGCGGTGCACTTGGCCAAGGCGGTAGGAAGCGAGGCCTACTACCAGGCCTGCAACTACGCTCACGAAGTCCACGCCGGCTTGGGGAGCATGACCGAGTACGGGCTGACGCTGCACACGACGGCGTCCCGCACCCTGTACCACTTCCTGGGAGACCCCCGGTTCCACCGCAGGCAGTTGGCCGACGCCCTGGGGTTGTAGGTCTCCGCTTTCACCCCCCCGGTTCCCGGTACAGGGCTTTGCCGGAAGGCGAGGGTTGCCAGGGGCAAAGTTCGACAGAGTTAAGGGTGGGGCCGTTGAATGCCCCACCCTTTTTTGTTGTTCCGGGGTGGCATTACCTCGTCAGACCGGGGGTAGAGGCTAGCGGCCCTTCCATACCGGGGCGCGCTTTTCGGCGAAGGCCCGGACGCCTTCCTGGGCATCCTCGGTTTGCAGGATGAGGTCACGCTTGTTCTGGGCGTAGGAGACCCTTCTTTCCAAGTCCATGGCAGCCCCGTTGATGGACGCCTCCTTTATGGCGGCCAGGGACAGCGGGGCGTTAGCTACAATCTTTTCCGCTATTTCTTCCGCCTTGAGGATCACTTCCTCGGGGGCCACGACGTGGTTGACCAGCATCAACTCGTGGGCCCGGCGTGCGTCGATGAACTCCCCGGTGAACAGGATCTCGAAAGCTATGTTCAAGGGCACAACTTGGGCCAACAGGGCCGGGCCGCTGACCGAGGAGATACCGCGCTTGGCTTGGGGCCAGCCGAACTGGGCCTCGGAGGAGGCGATGCGGATGTCGCTGCCCAAGGCTATCCCGCAGCCTTGGGCCAAGCAGATGCCGTTGATGGCGGCGATTATAGGTTTCCAGATGTTGGATTGCACCACGTATAGATCGCCGGTGCTGGGGCCCTCGTTGGCCCGGTCTTCGGCCATGGCGACCAAGTCGTGGCCGGTGGAGAAGGCCCGCCCTGCCCCGGTGACGATGGCGCAACGGACCTCCGGGTTGTGCTTCACATCCTGGAAAGCGTCCCAGAGGATCTGGCGCATCGCGGGGTCAATGGCGTTAAGCTTCTCGGGCCGGTTGAGGGTGATGTAGCCGATGCCGTCTCTTATTTCATAAAGGGCTTCCTTGCCGGGCATTGGGTATCCTCCGTATCTGGTTTATGGGTAACTGGGGAGTCAGCCAGTCCTGTAGCCCGAGATCCCGCCTCGTAAGTCTCGCTAGATTATCCGTGAGCCGGTGGGCTTGTTGCCGATTACTCCCAGGGCTTCAAACTCGGCAATGTCCTCTTCGGGCAGGCCGAGAAACTGCCCGTAGATTTCCCGGTTGTGCTCGCCCAGGCTGGGCGAGGGCCACCGGACCTTACCGGGCGTTTCCGACATTTTCCAGGGAATGCCGGGATAAAGCTTGGGGCCGACCTTGGGGTGGTTCACTTCCACAAAAGCCCGTCGCTCGCGGTAGTGGGCATCTGCAAGCAGGTCCGGCCCCCTCATAACCGGACTGGAAGGTATTCCCCTGGACTGGAGTTCACGGGTTACCTCAAAAGCATCCCTGGAAGCAGTCCAGCGGGAAATCAGAGGGTCCAGCTCGTCCTGGTTGGCCAACCGGTCTTCGTTGGAGGCGAACCGGGGGTCGGAGGCCAGTTCGGTGCCGCCCACAAGGCTGGTCAGCTCCAGCCACTGGGCGTCGGTGGTGACGGCAATGGTAACCCATCGGTCTTCCCCGGAGCAGGGATAGGCGTTGTGGGGAGCGTACCGGGTCGAGCGGTTGCCCCGGCGTTCGGGCTCGATGCCGGTGACTTGCAAATTGAGGATTTCGGCCCCGATGAGGGATACGGCCGACTCCTGCTGGGACACGTCGACGTAGGCCCCTTGGCCGGTGCGGCGGCGGTGGCGCAGGGCGGCCAGGACCACCCCGGCGGCGTGGGAGCCGGTGATAGGGTCGCCATGGTTAATCCCCGACTTCATGGGTCCGTCGCCGGGGTAGCCGGTCATGTGGGCCATGCCTGAAAGTTGCTCCTGGCCGATTCCGTAGGCCAGGTAGCCCTTCCAGGGTCCGCTGTTGCCAAAGGCAGGCATGGACACGTAAATAACGTCCGGGCGCAGTTTACGCAGGTCATCGTAGCCGTAGCCCAGACGTTCCAGGCTGCCTTGCCGGAAATTCTCTATGACCACGTCACTGATGGAGACCAGTTGCTCGAAGACTTCCCGGCCTCGCTGGTGGGTCAATTCCAGGGTCACGCCGTACTTGCTCATGTGGAGGCAGTTGAACCACCCGTTGCGGTTCCAAGGCTCTTCCCCCGGCTCGGCATCCGGGTAGGAAACCACCCCACGGGCGGGGCTCACCGGGCCCCGATGGGAGTCGTAGACGCTGAGGGATTCCAGCTTGATGACCTGTGCGCCCATGTCGGCCAGTAGCTTGGTGCAATAGGGGCCGGCCCAGATACGGGAAAGGTCCAGGATACGGTAGCGGCTGAGGGGCTGCACTTGGCTTGATTGGTGGTCCGGTTGCTGGTTCACGTCGCCTCTGCCTTTAGATGACGCCTTGGTCCCGGAGGGCGAGGACGGCGCCGGCTTCGTATCCAAGCCATTCTTTGAGGACTTGCTGACTGTGCTCCCCCAACAGGGGGGCCCGGAGGAACTGCCAGGGACTGCCTTGGCTCGCAGACCGGCTTTCGCCACCGCAGGAAAGCTCGCTGCCGTGGGGAGAGCCATTCAAGGTCAAGCTGATGGGCGGGCCAGGATACTTGAGAGGGCCGGTATCGGGATGGTGGAGGTCGATGAAGTATTCCCTGGCGACCAACTGCTCCATTTCCAGGATGTCCTGCATGGTGGCGACGTAGGCGAAGCCGAGGCCGTGTTCTTGCCCCGCCTTGAAGATATCCACCTTGTCGTGGTCCAAGAGCCACGGGAGCATCAAGGCATCGATTTCATCGGCGTTTTCCAGGCGGCCCTGGCGGGAGACGAACCTGGGGTCGGCCAGTTCCTCCCGCTCCATGATGTTCGCGATTTCGGGCCAGCGGGTGTCGGGGCCGGAGATGATGCCCACATAGCCGTCACGGCAGGGATAGATGCCCCAAGCCGCCCGGCCGTAGCCGCGGTTTCCCACCCGGGTGTACTCCACGCCGGAATAGCTGTACTGCATCATGGCGTTTTCCAGGATGTTGGTGGCGTACTCGGCGATGGAGACGTCGATATGCTGGCCTTGGCCGGTTTCCTCGGCGTGCATCAGGGCTGACATGGTGGCTACGAAGGAGTTCTGGCCGGCGCCCAGCTGGGCCAGCGGGGCTCCCTCCTTGAGGGGCGGCAGGTCGTCCTCCCCGGTGATGTTCATCAGGCCCCCAGCGGCGTAGAGGTTCAACTCGGTGGCCTTCCAGTCGCGGTAGGGGCCGGTCTGGCCGTAGTTGGAGATGGAAGTCATCACCAAGGATGGGTTGGCCTTGGAGAGGCGCTCATATCCCAACCCCAGCCGTTCCATCACGCCTGGGGAGAAGTTTTCCACCAGCACGTCTGCTTGGGCGGCCAAATCTTCCAGGGTCTTCTTGCCCTGAGGGGACTTGAGGTCCAAGGTCAGGCTTTTCTTGGATGTGTTGAGGTACAGAAACCAGGGAGAGACAGGCTGCCCGGCTTCTTCCTCCGGCGGGTCCCTCTCTGATTTGGAGGCTGGCTGGCCGACGGTTGCCTGGCGCATGGGGTCTCCGCTGCCGGGGCGCTCTATCTTGACCACGTCGGCGCCCAGGGTGGCCAGCAGCCTGGTGCAGTAGGGACCCGCCACGTAATGGGTCAGGTCAACGACCTTTACGCCGGCCAACAGGCCGGGCGGTTCCTGGTCGCGGGTGTGGCTGGAGGCGGGCAAGGAGGCTCCTTTGCGGGAGAGGGATGGGCCGGCCGCAGAAATTTACATAAGCGGCTTGGCCGCCAGCAATTTTTGCATTGGAGTGGATGAAACGCAAGACGTGGCTGAGGGTTGCGGCGCCTTCCCAAACCGGGTGGTGGTGGGGACGGATGTATGCCAGCCGGGTGTGGTATTCTTCTGGCTGGCAGCACTGGCCTGTCGTTGCACCCCTCCGTATTCAAGGAGCAAGGCATGGAACACCCGGTCTTTCATCCCATAGGCACCCAGGCATTGGAGTTGGATACTCCCGCCTTGGTAGTCGATCTGGACGCGGTTGAGGCCAACATCGCCAGGTTCCACGAAACGTTGGGCGATGCGGGGGTCAGGGTCCGGCCCGATGGGGCGGCCCACGGATGTCCCAACATTGCCAGGGTCCAGATGGAGGCGGCAAGTAGTAGAGGGAGCGCCAGCGGCATCCGGGTCAACACGGTGGGGGAGGCTGAAGCCTTTGCCGACGCCGGAGTTGGCGACATCTACGTGGCGAGCCCGGTGGTCACGGCCCCCAAGATTGCCAGGCTTTGCCGCTTGGCCCGCCGCGCCAAGATATCGGTGGCAGTGGAGTCAGCCACCAATGCCACCGGCCTGTCGGAAGCGGCGCGGGAGTCCGGCGTTGTCTTGGGAGTTGCCATTGCGGTTGACGGGGGGCAAGGGGTGGTTGGACTCGAACCGGGGGAGGCTGTGCTGTCCGTAGCCGGTGAAATCGCCCGGCTGTCCGGCTTGTCGTTGCTGGGATTGAACGTGCTGCTGCCAATTCCCGGCCCAGGCAACGTGGTTGGAGAGAGAACTGGGGTGACCGGCGATGAGGGCTTGAAAGAGGCCTTGGGAATAGCCCCACAGCTGGCGGTGCCGGGGGGCAGCCCGCCGGAAGTCAGCGTGTCGGGCGGCGAGGACATACGGGCCTTGGCCAGCACTCCGGGAGTGACCGAGATTCAGCCCCCGGATTACGGGCTGGTGGGGTACAACCGGTTGCGAGGCAAAGAAGGATATGAAGCTTCGGTGCGGGTGTTGTCCCAGGTCATCAGCCATCCCACCGAGGGTTCGGCGGTAGTGGACGCAGGCCACAAGTCCACCGGGCCTGACTTGGGGTTGCCGGTGGTTGACGGGATGGAGGGAGCCCAAGCCACGAGGTTCAGCGCCGAGCACGGGGTGATGCAATTGGAAGAGGGTCCGGCGAGAGTACTCAAGCCCGGCGACAAGGTCTGGCTGGCGCCCTTTGACTTGGAATTGTGCGCCAACCAGTATGACTACTTCCGGGCGGTCCGGCAGGGCAGGCTGGAGGGCTACTGGCCGATTGCCGCCAGGGGCCGATTTTTCTGAAGGGAGGACCTGAGGGGATGTCCGGGCTATCAGTAGATACAATTCTCAACAGCAACGGGGGAGCAGTATGCAGATGAGCCGACGTCTCGCGCCGGGCACACCGGTTGAGGAATTGGACACGCCCTGTCTGGTGCTGGACATGGACGCCTTGGACAACAACATGGACGTCATGGCCAACTACTACCAGGGGCGGTCGGCCAAGCTCCGGCCTCACAGCAAGAATCACAGGACTCCGGCGCTGGCCCACCGGCAGATGCAACGGGGCGGCACCAACGGAGGCGTCTGTGCAGCCAAGGTGTCGGAGGCCGAGGTGATGGTCAACGGAGGCGTGGGCAGCGTCTTCGTCACCAGCGAGGTGGCGGACGCCCACAAGATAGACCGGTTGTGCGCCTTGGCCCAACAGGCGGAGATGCTGGTTGCCTGCGACAACCCGGAGAATGCCCGGGCCCTTTCTCAAGCCGCCCGGGACCGTGGGGTGGACCTGGGGGTGGTGATAGAGATAGAGACCGGGCTGCGCCGCTGCGGGGTGCAGGACAACGCCCAAGGAGTGGAACTGGCCAAGGTTGTTCAATTATTGCCGTCGCTTACATTTCGCGGAATCATGAGCCACCAAGTCATCCCCGCCATGCCCAACAGGGAAGACCGGGTGGTGGAGGGGCGAAGGGTCATCCAGAAGGTCATTGACCTGAAAGATGCCATCGAAGAGGCGGGAATACCGGTGGGGATAGTCTCAACGGGAGAGACTTGGAGCTACGACGTAGCCGGGGACATTCCCGGCGTCACGGAAATACAGGGGGGCAGCTACTTGGTCATGGAGACGGCCTACGGCTACATGTCCGAGTTTCAATACGCCGGCAAGGTGCTCACAACCATTATCAGCGCGGCCAAGGCCGGGAGAGCGGTGGGCGACGCCGGGCTGAAGTCCATCAGCGGTCTGCGGGGGCTGCCCGAGGTGGAGGGAAGGCCAGGGGTGACGGTGGAGTCGATGGACCCCAACCACGTCGTCTTCCGGGTGGAGCCGGGCGCCGAACTGCGGGTGGGCGACAAGGTGACGCTGATCCCTTCCCAGCAGGATGCCACGGTCAGCCGTTGGGACCACCTGATAGGCGTGAGGGACGGCCAGGTGGAATCGGTGTGGGAAGTCCAGGCCAGAGGCTGCCACAGCTAGGGAGAGCGCAAGGAGAAGACAGACTCTTGCTTGCGTTATTACTGAAAGGCGAGGGGGCACAGGAGAAGGAATGAGCAATTTCGAATGGGTCGGCGAGGGAATTTCCGAAGGGCAGATTACGGAGCGGGAGTTTGTCATCTCTGGAGGCCAGAAGCCGGTGCCCGGGATGCTGTGGACTCCCGACCCCATCGAGACCCCATTGCCGCTGGTGCTCTTTGGTCACCAAGGCAGTGGGCACAAGAGAGTGTCGGAGGCCTTGATGCTGGGGCGCAGATTTGCCGGCGTTTCCCAATTTGCCTTGGCGGCCATTGACGGCCCGGTCCACGGCGGGCGGGAGGTTCCCGGAGAGTACGCGGTCCACATGGCGGCAGGAGGCGTGGAAAACGTGATGGACGGCATGGTGGAAGACTGGTCGGCCACACTGGAGGCTCTCAGCGGGCTGGACTTCATCGACGGAAACCGGGTGGCCTACATAGGATTCTCCATGGGCACCCGTTTCGGCCTGCCCTACGTTGCAGCCGCCGGGGACAAGCTGAAATGCGCGGTCCTGGGCAAGAACGGCCTGCAGAGCAACGACGAAGCCTTGGCCCGGGCCCCAGTGGGCCCGCGGTTCACCAGGGACGCTCCCAACATTAGGGTGCCGGTGCTTTTTCACATGCAGTGGGACGACCAGCTCTACCTGCGGGACACCCAGTGCGACCTGTTCGAGATTATCGGCTCGGAAGACAAGCGGCTGATTTCCTATCCGGGCCCCCATGCCCGGTCCACTCCGGAAGCGATCGACCACTGGTGTCACTTCATAGAGGGGCACCTCGGCGGCTGACAACCCCTTGCCCGTGTTCCTCAGGGAATACCCTGGAAGCGAAGGGCGACAACTGTGATCGATTGCTTGAGAGGCGTGATGCAAGAGATGGAAGTGCAACCTAACCGGCTGGCGGACAAGGTGGCGATAGTTACCGGCGCCGGGGCCACAGGCAGCGGCGAATTCGTTGGAATCGGCCAGGCCATTTCGATCCTGTTTGCCAGGCAAGGGGCCAAGGTGATACTGGTGGACCGGGACCAGAGGAATGCCGAGACAACCCTGGCCAACATAAGGGAACAGGGGGGCGACGCCTCGGTCTTCGTGGGAGACGTAACCAGCAACACCGACTGCGAGGGCATGGCGAGGGCCGCGGTGGAAACCTACGGCAAGCTGAACGTGCTGGTCAACAACGTAGGAATCAGCGGTCCCGGCTCAGTGACCGACGTGGCCGAGGAGCTTTGGGACACGGTGATCGACGTAAACCTGAAGAGCGTTATGCTGACCAGCAAACACGCTATACCCCGCATGATAGAGCAGGGAGGCGGCTCGGTAATCAACCTGTCCTCGATAGTGGGGTTGCGGGCCGGGAGCGGCAGCGCCAGCCACCCCTATGCAGCTTCCAAGGGCGGCATAATCGGGTTGAGCAACTCCATGGCGGTGCATTACGGGCGGGACAATGTGAGGGTCAACTGCATAGCGCCGGGTCACATTCACAGCCCGATGGTGGCCAGGCACACCAGCGAGGAGATGCTGGAATTGAGACGCCGGGCGGGACCGCTGGGAATCGAGGGGACTCCTTGGGACGTGGCTTGGGCGGCGGCCTTCCTGGCTTCGGAGGAGTCCCGCTGGATATCCGGGGTGACCCTGCCAGTGGACGCCGGGCTGCTGGCTGCCACTCCTTTGGCGATGTTTCCCCACCTGCAAGGACCGGAGCAGGCGGGCAACTGACCCGCCGCTCCAGTCTCTTCTCCAAGTCCGTGCTAGCCGACGGCCAGCCCCCGGACCTCTTGCGCCTTCTCGGGCATCTGATAGTTGTTCCAAGTCGCACCGTTATCTAGGGTGCCGTACACCTGGCCGTGACGGGTTAGGCAGAAGATGTGCCCCGGGGCGTGGGGGTCTTCGGACACGGCCATCATCGTCGAAGGCGAGTCGGAGCCGCTGTCGATGCGCTCGAAAGTGCGGAACTGGTCGCGGCTCCGATACAGGGCGCCCCTGTCGCTGCGGGCCGCCGCTCCCAAGGAGACGTACAGAACGTTGGGGTCGCTGGGAGACACCGTCAAGTCCCTGGTGTAGGTGATTTCCGAGAACAGCCCCAAGTCCACCGGGACCCACTCCTCGCCCCGGTTCCTGCCGATGAAGGGGCCGACCCTGGTGGTGATATAGACTTGGTGGGGCGATGCGGCCGTGCACTGGATTCCGTGGAGGTCCAAGGTCCCCTCGTGGGGAGCCAGTGAGCCGGTAATCTCCTCCCAAGACTCGCCGCCGTCGGAACTGCGTATCACTCCGGCCACCTCCAAGGCGGCGTAAACGTCGTCGGGTTCGCTGGGATCCACCGTCATGGCGATGACCCTGGTGGGGAAGGCCATGGCGCACTCGTTGGAGCCCATGCTGGCGTTCATGTTCTGCCAGGAGTCGCCGCCGTTGGTGCTTCGGTAGATTTCTCCCGGCGCGGTGCCGCAGTAGACCACGCTGGGGTCGCCGGGCCTGAAGGTGAAGGTCCACACAGGAGCGCCGGTGCGGGGGTAGTCCAGCCGCTCCCAATGTTCGCCTCGGTCGGCGCTGCGGTAGGGCCCGTCCTGGGTGCCGGCAAAGACCACTTGGGGGTTATCGGGGTGGACGGCCAAGCCGGGTACAATGGGGTTCTCAGGAAGCCCGCGGGTCAGTTCTTCCCATTCGGAACTGCCGGGGGACAGGCGGTAGATTCCCGAGCTTTCAGCGCTGGCGTAGACATAGGTGTTGTTGGCGGAGCTGGTCATGGTTGTCACCTCCTGGATTCGTGTCAAGTTTGAATGGGAGTTACAGGCGCATTAAGGGACATATCGGGCCATGCCGGGTTGACGTAAGATTACCAGAGCGTTGGGGGATTGACTATCTGCTGGAAGTACCGTCACCCGGCCGGGGAGGTATCCTCCAAGTCGAACCGGTATTCCTCTATGACCGGGTTGGCCAGCAGTTGATTACAAACTTGATGCACCAATTCGGCCGCCCTTGTCCGGTCCTCCTCACTCACCTGCACTTCCAAGTATTTGCCGACTCTGACTTCGGACACCGAGTCGATGCCAAGGTTGCGTAAGGCTCCCAGCACGGTAAGGCCCTGGGGGTCGTTGACTGTGGGCTTCAGGGTGACGTAAATCCTGGCGAGAAACAATTGGCGTCCAACTTACGATTGCAGTATGTCTTGCGGTGGGTAGAGGCCCGGACTGAGGCCGGCACTATTCCATGAGGCCGGTGGTCGTGCAGGGGGAGCCGTCGGGGAACTCTGGGCCTGTGGTCCCGGCGTAGTGCTCAAAGAATGTCTCGATCCTGCCTTCGTCCACCCCTTGCATCGTATCCAGAATGCCCCAAGCGGAGAGCGCCACGGTGCCCTCGGGAATCTTGTCGTAATATCTCGTGACCGCCCAAATAGGCGCCATGTCAAAGTCGTCCATGAACTCCTTCAACCTGCTGACGTCGCCGGCCGGCAGGTTGTAGCTCACAACGATGTTGCCGTGTTCCAAGTTATGCACAATGCGTTCATCGGGCAGACCACCCTCGTAGAAGCCGCAACGAGCCCACCAGTTCCAGTGGTCTCCGGAAGTGGGAGGGGTAGTGCTGTAGACTACGGGCTGCCCTGGGTCCACGTGATTCCTCGTAGGCATCACTTCCTGTTGTTCGCCGACGCCTTCGACATATTCGCTGCTCCTGCCTGTTTCGGGCCCAATTCCCTGGTTTAAGAAAGGCAAATCGGCTATAACGAACCCGGCGATGACCAGAACGGCGATTATCACCGAGGCTGCCAGGTACCAGTAGTTGGTCTTCCTGGTGCGGGGGCGGTTGATGGAGAGCTCAGCCGCTGCCTGGGCCGACCTGGACCCACGGCCGCTTTGGCGGCCCGTGCGCCGCCTGTTCCTAGATTCGGGCACAGGGTCGCCTCCATTGGTCGAATGAATTCAATTGCAAGGCCGGAATCCCCGGACCGGCGAGGCAGCGCGCGTGCTGCAGGCCCATCCTAGTCCAGCTCGCTGCCAGTCAGCTTGCGGTAGGCTTCCAAGTATCGCTCGGTGGTGCTGGCGATGACGTCATCAGGCAGGTTGGGAGCGGGGGGCTCCTGGTTCCAACCTTGGGCGGTGAGCCAGTCCCGGACGAACTGCTTGTCGAAACTGGGCTGGGACTGGCCGGGCCGGTAACCCTCTTGGTCCCAGAACCGGCTGGAGTCTGGGGTGAGCACCTCGTCGATGAGGGTGAGCTGCCCGCCCACCAAGCCGAACTCCATCTTGGTGTCGGCCAGGATGATACCCCGTTCCAAGGCGAAGTCCCGGCCAAAGCTGTAAACGGACTTGGTGACTTCCTCCAGTTGCCGGGCCATCTCCGTACCCACCATGTCGATTACTTCCTGCTCCGACATGTTCATGTCGTGGCCCTCTTCGGCCTTGGTGGTGGGAGTAAAAAGGGGTTCCGGGAAAGGGTCGCCTTCCATCATGCCAGAAGGCATCGGCCTACCTTGGACGGTCCCCTCCCGCCGGTATTCGGACCAAGCCGATCCGGTAATATAACCCCTGACCACGCATTCGATGTCGATGCGCTCCGCCTGCTTGACCACCATTGCCTGTCGGGAGCCGCCGGGAGGAAGGCCGGCGATGAAATCACGGCCTTGTCCCTCCCACTGGTCGGCCAAGGCAACCAAGTGGTTGGGCACCAAGTGACGGCTCTGCTCGAACCAGAAGGCCGAGAGCCGGTTCAGGACCAAGCCTTTCTGGGGTATGCCGTCGGGCAGGACCAAGTCGAAGGCGGAGATGCGGTCGGTGGAGATCATGAGCAGCAGGTCGTCGCCCAGCTTGTAGGTGTCCCTGACCTTGCCTCGATGTAACAGATTGGGGAGCCGGGTCTCAATCAACATTCAATTAGCCTCCATTTGTAGCCGCGCGGCCCAGAGACGGTTGCAGCCGTCCTTGGTCGCAGTGGCGTTTGATGATGTAACTCTTTCAACGGACAGGGGTTGCCTGCACTCCTACCTTGGGGCTCACGCCGGAGTTGCCGCCGGCATCAGCCCGATGCGCTGGAAGGTGTAGTCAACGTGCCGGGTGTAGTAGCCGTAGTCGAAGAGGTCGTCCAGCTCTCCGGCAGATAGGCACCCTACGGCGTCGGGGTCGGCCTTGATGAGGCCGGTGAAGTCCTTTTCCTGGTCCCAACTGAGCATGGCGTTCCGTTGAACGATCTTGTAAGCGTCCTCCCGGGCCACGCCTTTATCCACCAATGCCAGAAGCACTCTCTGGCTGAAAACCAGCCCCCGGCTGCTCTCGATATTGGCCATCATCCGCTCCGGGAACACCCGGAGGTCCTTGATAATGTTGGTGAATATGCTCAGGACGTAGTCCAAGGCCAAGCAGGAGTCGGGCAGGATTATCCGCTCGGCGGAGGAGTGGCTGATGTCCCTTTCTCCCCAGAGGGCTACGTTTTCCAGCGCGGTGACGCTGTGCCCGCGGACCAGGCGGGCCAGCCCGCAGATACGTTCGGCCAGTTCCGGGTTCCGCTTGTGGGGCATGGAGGAGGACCCGGTCTGGCCTTGACCAAAGGGTTCCTCCACTTCGTGGATTTCAGTACGCTGCAGGCCGCGGATTTCCGTAGCGAACTTTTCCAGGGATGCGGCGACTAAGGCCAATGCCAGCACCAAGTGGGCGTGGCGGTCACGCTGCACGACTTGGTTGGAAACCGGGGCCACTTCTAAGCCTAAAATCCGGCAGACTCTTTCTTCCACCCAGGGAGGGACCGTGGCATGGGTGCCCACTGCGCCGGATATCTTGCCTACCCGTACACCTTCAAGGGCCTCCACCAAGCGGGCCCGCTGGCGGCGCATCTCGTCCCACCACAAGGCCAGCTTCAGGCCCAAGGTCATGGGCTCGGCGTGGACGCCGTGGGTGCGCCCCATCATCAGGGTGTCCTTGTGCCTAACAGCCTGGTCTTTCAGGGCCTCCAGGGCTTGGTCCACGTCTTGGACCAGCAGGGCGCCCGCCTCGACAAGCTGCAGGGCGAGGGCCGTGTCCAGCATGTCGGAAGAGGTCAGTCCCAAGTGGAGCCACCGGCCCTCCGGGCCCAGTTGTTCCGTAACCGAGGTCAGGAAAGCGGTGACGTCGTGCCGGGTGGTCTCGAATATCTCCATCATCCGCTGGTGGTTGTACTGGCAGTTCCGCAGCAGGGCCATATCTTCACGGGGGATGGCCCCGTCCTCGGTCCATGCCTTGCAGGCGGCCAGTTCCACGTCCAGCCATTTTCGGTACTTGTTCTCGTCGGACCAGACCTGCTTCATGGCAGGCCGGGAATACCGGTCAATCACTGTTTCGCCTCCTGAATTGCCGGGGCATGAGGGTCGCTGGGATGGGTTTGCGGAATCGGTTCACTGGAAGTGCTCCCTGACTGCGGCCAGGACCCCACCGAAGTCCTGGAAGTCCCGGAAGGGGATCCGTCTTTCCTGGCACTGCCGGGCCAAGGTGCGATGGGCGAAGACCACGTCCGCCCTCTCCGCGGCCTCCAAGTCGGAGGCTCCGTCGCCGGCGTAGAACACAAAGTGCCCCTGCTCCCTGAAACGGTCGACCAGCAAGCCTTTGGAGTTGCCCAGTTCCTCATTGCCGGGCACGGTGAAGTTGTAGATGTAGGACAGTCCCTCGCTGGTGAAGCGGGTGTTGACGGCGTAGACGGGCACTTGGGGGAACCCTTCTTTTTCCAACAGTGCTTCAATGTAGAAGTCCAGTCCCTGGCTGACCACGGCCATGGGAAACCCACGGGCTTGGCAGAAATCCCACAGTTCGCCGAAATGGGGACGCAGACTGGCCTGCTGCATCACGTACTGACGCATGGCGTCCCGTTCGGCATTAATCTCGCGGAAAGTAATTTCCTGGTACTCCTTGAGGGACATGTGACCGTCACGGAACCTCTGCCGCACGTCTCGCCAGCCGTCCCGGCCGAAGCGCTCCAACAAGAGCTCGGCCACGTTCTGCAGGGCGGCGGTGTCGTCGAAGTCGGTCAGCACCGCGGGCTTGGACCTGCCCTGCCCAGGCTGTGGGCTAGGGGTTTTGAAGCTGCCGCCGGTACTCATCGTAGGCCTGCCTGATGGCTTCGTGCTTCAATCCCAGTATTTCCGCGGCAAAGAAGGCCGCATTGCGGGCGCCCCACGCTCCCACGGCCATGCAGGCGACGGGGATGCCTGGGGGCATCTGGGCTGTGGCCAGCAGGGCGTCCATTCCCTTCAGCTCGCTGGAAGCCAAGGGAATGCCAATGACCGGCAGCGTGGTCCACGAGGCCAATACGCCACCCAAGGCCGCCGAGCCCCCGGCTGCGGAGATCAGGACTTCAATGCCCCTTTCCCTGGCCTGCTGGGAATATTCCTGCACCCTCTGGGGAGTACGGTGGGCCGACATAACGCGGACCTCATAATCTATCCCCAGTTGTTCCAGCACGTTAACCGTTTCTTGAACTGTGGGCTCGTCGGATGCGCTGCCCATAACTACACCTACTAGTGGCAAAGCAAGACCTCTCTCCGGCCCGGAGGCCGTAATATCCAGACTACAGGCTCAGCTCGTCCCGAAAGCCTTGGACCAAGGCGTCCTCCAAGGCTTCCCGCTCCGTGCGTATTTCCACTCCGTTGACCTGAAGATAGATGCCATCCTCCCCGACTCCCAAGTCCACGCCGACCTCCATAGTCCCGCCTTCCTCCCAAGTGAGGACTTCGGACAGGACATCGTACTCATCCTCATCGTCTTCCAGCATCAAGCCGGGCTCCTCCCGGTCTTCTGTATCCGAGCCACGTTCCCAGGAGAGGATGTGTTCGAGTTCACCCTTGCCTTCCAGGAGGATTTCGTTCATATCCTGGAGCAGTCCGGCTATTCCCAACTCTCCTGCCAAACGGGACAGTTCGTCCCTCTGGCGGCGGATTTCGGCCTGATCGGCGTGATAACGCTGCTCGCGTTGGGCCCGTACTTCCGCCAGTTCTTCACTTATTTGAGAAAGGGTATCCCGCCAAGCCATATAAGCCTCCGTTCCTTCATGTGAGCGGGCGGCCTCCCCGCCCGCGGCTGTTTCAGGCCGTCTTGGCCCGCCGGGAAGAAGTCAGGTAACACAGTTCATCCAAGGCTTGGAAGTCCGGCAGGCCCAAACGGCTGCGGGCGTGGGACAGGGCTTCCAACATGTCCAAGTAGCGGATTCCCAAGGGGCCGGACTTCATCTGCCGAGTCAAGGCCCCCGCCCGGCGGAGCATGGACTCGGCGTTGGAGTTCCAGACCGCAAAGAGGGCAGGTTCCTGCAAGCACAGGATGTAGGAAACGAACTCCTTGCCGGCGCCCTCCAGTTTGAATCCTCCCCCATCGGCGGCGCACTCTTCAAAGCGCCCTTCAAGCTTTACAGTGTCGTATAGCAGAAAGTCCAAGGCATCCCTGATTTCTTCGATGGGATTCAGCTTGAAGGCGGCGGTCTTGGCGCACCCGGAAGCCCGGTACAAGGCCAAGGCCTGATCCAAAGACAGCGAGGAAAGGCTGTCCTGGTCCAACCAGCCGGCGAACTCCGCCGCCCTGGCCCAGCGTTGCCTTCTGCTGTCCGAAGGGGCCGCTGATTCCCGAACCCGGCGAAACTCCTCCCCGATCTTTACCCAGTCGGCGCCGGCCATCCTGATGATTCCACCATTTCCCCGGCCCGCAGGGCGCCGATGTCACGGCGATAGAAGGCCTTGGGAAAACTGATTAGTCCAGCCCTTTCATAGGCCTTGGAGCGGGCTTCATCCAAGGAGTCTCCTTGTCCAACTACGGTCAGCACCCTTCCCCCGGAGGTCAGCACGCCTCCGGCCCTTTGGGGATCAAGCTTGGCGCCGGCGTGAAATACCATAGTCCCAGGCAGGTCTGAGTTCAGCCCCGAGACTTCCATGCCGGTGGAATAGCTCCCCGGGTAGCCCCCGGACACCAAGACCACTCCCACGTGATGCCTGCCGCTCCACTTCACGGCACACTCCGAAAGGCCGCCGCGGCAACAGGCCAAGAAAACGTCCAGGGGGTCGCTCTCCAAGGCCGGCATCAAGACTTGGGTTTCCGGGTCACCCAAGCGGCAGTTGAACTCCAGAACTTTGGGCCCATCTAAAGTTAACATAAGCCCGGCGTAGAGGACACCCTGGAAGGGGGTTCCCCGCCTGGCCATGGCCCGAACCACGGGCGCCATGACGGTGTCCGCTATTTCCTTGGCCAAGGATGGCCTCCAGAAGCCCGGAGGGGCGTAACTTCCCATGCCCCCGGTATTGGGACCCAGATCGCCGTCCCGAAGCCTCTTGTAATCGCAGGCAGCAGCCAAGGGTGAAAGGGTCTGCCCGTCGGTAAAGGCGAAAACGCTGACCTCCGGCCCGGAAAGCATTTCCTCCAACACCACCGTCTTTCCGGCGGTGCCGAATGTTTCCTCGGACATGCAGGCCCGGACCGCCGCCGCAGATTCTGCATAGGAGGGACACAGGCTGACTCCCTTGCCTGCGGCCAAGCCGTCGGCCTTCACCACCATGGGGCCGGGGTGCTTTTCCAGGAACGCCAAGGCCTCCGGTTCGTCGTCGAACACTTGAAAATCGGGGCACGGCACTCCGGACTCGCGCATGACCTCCAAGGCAAAGGCCTTGCTGGCCTCTATTTGCGCCGCAGCCCGGGTGGGTCCGAAAGCGGGTATGCCCACGGCGGTCAACCGGTCCACCAACCCCAAGGCCAATGGGACCTCGGGGCCAACAACCACAAGTTCGGCGGCCACCGACCGGGCCGCCTGGGTCACGGCATCCACGTCTTCCGGGTTCAAGTCCAAGTTGACGCCAAGGGCGACAGTCCCGGAGTTGCCGCCGGCGGTCCAGAGTTGGTCCAGTTTAGGACTCTGGCTGATACGCCAAGCCAAGGCGTGCTCCCGGCCTCCCGAACCCACGAGCAGGACCTTCATGGCAAAAAACCCTCTGGCCGCCGTTGTGTGGCGGCGCAGGCTGGTCTAACTGAGGTAGGGTTCGGGTATGGGCAGCGGGGGCAGAACACGCGGAGAGGGTGGGCCAAGGGCGACATGACGACCTATTCCCACTCGATGGTGCCGGGAGGCTTGCTGGTGATGTCGTAAACCACCCGGTTAACCCCGGGAACCTCGTTGACCATTCGGTTAGAGATACGGGCCAGGACTTCATAGGGCAAACGCACCCAATCGGCGGTCATGGCGTCATCGCTGCTTACCGCCCGGACGGCACAGACGTACCCGTAGGTGCGGTAGTCGCCCATGACTCCCACGGTGCGGCTGTTGCTGAGCACGGCAAAGCTCTGCCACAACTGGTCGTAGAGGTTGGCATTCTTGATTTCGTCTATTACGACCCAGTCGCAGGCCCGGAGGATTTCCAGGCGTTCCCGGGTAACCTCGCCAATCACCCTGATGGCCAGACCAGGACCGGGGAAGGGTTGCCGGAAGACAATCTCCCGGGGGAGGCCCAATTCCAAGCCGACCTCCCTTACTTCATCCTTGAAGAGGTAACGCAGGGGCTCGACCAAGCGCAGGTTCATGTGTTCGGGGAGGCCGCCCACGTTGTGATGGGTCTTGATGCGGGCGGAGGCACGGTTTTCGGGGGTCTCACTTTCGATGACGTCAGGGTACAGGGTGCCTTGGGCCAAGAAGTCGGTCTGTCCCAACTCGGAGGCCGTCTCCTCGAACACCCGTATGAATTCCTCCCCGATTACCTTCCGCTTGACTTCCGGGTCTGTGACCCCCTCGAGCCGGTCCAGAAAGCGGTCGGAAGCGTCGCAGTAGATGAGGTTCAGCCCCAGGTTCCGGTTGAAGGTTGCTTGCACCCGCTCGGCCTCCTCCAGCCGCAGCAGGCCGTTGTTAACGAAGATGCAGGTCAACTGGTCGCCAATGGCCCGGTGCAGCAGGGCAGCGGTGACGGCCGAGTCAACCCCGCCGGAAAGGGCGCATATCACCCTGCCGTCTCCGACCTGCTCCCGCACTTGGGCTATCGAGTCGTTGAGGAACCTGCCCGGGGTCCAGTTCTCGCGGCACTGGCAGGCGCGAAACAGAAAGTTGGCCAGGACGGTGCTGCCCAAGGGGGTATGGTTGACCTCGGGATGGAACTGGAGGCCGAAGATGCGGTCTCCAATCTCCACGGCAGCCACGGGTGAGTTTTCGGTGAAGGCTAGGGTAGCAGTATCGGAGGGCAGGGTCTCAACCCGGTCGCCATGGCTCATCCACACTTGGAATGAGGGAGGCAGCCCGTAAAACAGCGAGCAATCGGCCTGATTCTGGTGGAGCACCGCCGAGCCGTATTCCTGCTTCTGGCCGGAGGTTACCTTGCCGCCCAGTTGGTGCACGAGGGCCTGCATTCCGTAGCAGATGCCCAAGACGGGCAAGCGGCGCTCGAACACCCACGACGGCACTTGAGGGGCGCCCGGTTCGTAAACGCTGGCGGGGCCTCCGGAGAGGACCACTCCCTTGGGGTCCAAGTGGGCAACCGACTCCCAAGAAGCGGAAGCCGGGACAATCTCGGAGTAGACCTTGTGCTCGCGGATGCGCCGGGCGATGAGGTGGCTGTACTGGGAGCCGAAGTCGATGACTACGATGCCTTGCGTTACCGATGCTGCGTCAGGCTCGACAGCATCGGGTGCAGGCGCGTCAGCCGGCTTCTTCTTATCGAGGGTCTGGGCAATCTCGAGGTATGCCGACACCTCCAAATCGTCGCTGGTAGCGACCCTCCTACCCCTGGGCAACCTCTGATCAGCCGTAGCGGGGCCTCCTTCAAGCCACCGGGGACTGGCACAGGCACCCATTATACATAATGTGGCTTGGTGAGTGAAGGTTACCAATTGGTTACCGAAAAAATTGCGGCGTTCCAGGCGGGCATTACCAGGCGAGCATTATATGGAATGCTCCGGTTAGGAGTTGGTACAGACGCCTGAGTATGGAACGGCTGTGGGCGATGGTAGCCAGTCCGGGCGTAGTCTAGGACAGTTCCGGTCCGGCGCCGGAGCTTCCCGCAGGTGGTGATCGGGGAAGGGGAAGACGGTCGGAGTGACCCTTGGGTTATCCATCCGGCAAGGCTGAGAGCCTGCCTGGCATGGTATACTCAGCTCGGAACTATAGCTGGGATTAACGAGGCTGGAAGCCACGGATACGGAGGCAATAGAAGAGGCAGTAGCCTGCTTGAAGCGGGGCGGGGTCGTGGCCCTCGCCACGGATACCCTCTTTGGGTTGGGTGCCGACGTCTTCTCCCAACTTGCCTTGGAAAGGCTTTTCACCATCAAGGGAAGGCCCCTCAATATGCCGGTTCCGGTACTGGTGTCGGGTTGGGAGCAGGTGGAAATGGTAGCCCAAGCAGAGGGGGAGCTAGCGGAAGTCCTGGCCCGGCGGTTCTGGCCGGGCGGGCTGACCTTGGTGCTCAAGAAGAAGCCGGGTCTGCCGGACTTGGTCACCGCCGGGGGCGATACTGTAGCGGTGAGGATGCCTGGCCATCCAGCTCCCGTGGCGCTGGCCCAGGGCTTGGGGCGGCCGATTACGGGCACCAGCGCCAACCCCAGCGGCGGGGAGGACATCCTGGACTTCGCCTCCTTGAAGTCGGTCCTGGGCGACAAAGTTGACTGCCTGCTGCATTATGGGCCCCAACCCGCCGGTATTGCCTCTACTATTATTGACATCACGGGGAAGGCACCCCGGCTTCTCAGGGAAGGAGCGTTGGACTTCCAGGACGTCCTGGCGGCCTGCGGCTGAATCGCTGCTGCGGCTTCTTTTTCACAGGTGCGGTGAGTTGCTTTACTTGTGCGGGGTAACCAGGCCCGACTGCCTGGGAAGCTTCCAAGCGAAGTCGGGCGCATCCGGTTAGCCAGAGGAAAGAAATTCTGACTTCAGCCAAAAGAGAGGACTACCGCCAAGCCATTGAAGCGGAGTTGAAGGACGTCTTTGACGGAAGGCAAGGCTTTCTGTACGACATGCTCCGCTATCACTTGGGCTGGACTGACGAACGGGGGGAACCCCAGCATAACCTGCTGCCCCTCAGCCTCCAGCCCGTACTGGCGCTGGCGGTTTGCCAGGCGGTCACCGGAGACATGGATCCGGCCCTGCCGGCCGCCGCGGGCGTGGAACTCGTCAGAAACTTCACCCTGGTCCACGGCGAGGTGCAGTCCAACAGGATGGAATCCCAGGAGCGTCCCAGCATTTGGTGGGCTTGGGGACCGGCCCAAGCCATCAACGCCGGCGACGGCTTGCACGCCCTTGGGCGCACAACTATAATGCGCCTGGCTCAAAAGGGGGTGCCCCCGGAGCGGGTGCTGCGTGCGGTGGAGACCATGGACCGGGCCTGTCTGGACCTCTGCGAAGGCCAATATCTGGACTTGGACTTCCGCGACCAAGCTTTGGTCACCTCATCTGCTTACTTCCACATGGCTGAGCTCAAATCCGGCGCGTTAACCGCTTGCTCCGCAGAACTGGGCGCCGTGGCTGCCGGTGTACCTGACCAGCAAGTTGCCCGATTCCGGGAATTCGGCAAAGGGCTGGGGGTGGCCTGGCAGGCGGCATTGGATGTGGCCGACCTGTGGGGCCGCGAAGGGGGCGGGATCAACCCGGGAGTAGCCCTGAACAAGAAGAAGGGGCTGCCCTTGGTCCACGCCTTGGAGTCGGGGTCAACGGCGGTAAAACGGGAACTGGCCAACCTCTATATGAAACGGGTCTTGGAAGCCCAGGACGTTTCGAAGCTGGTAACCCTGTTGGAAGAGTGCCAAGCCCGGGAGTTCGCCGAGGCTCGAGCAACAGAGATTGCCGGGGAAGCCTTGTCGCACTTGGACGGCGCCGGACTTTCAACCGGAGCCCTGGATGAACTGCAATCGCTGGCCAAGTGGGCCCTGGACGGGGGTACCTGATGGCCAAGATTCCCCTTTCCCGCTTGGATGTGGCCAACAAGCGGGTCCTGGTCAGGGTGGATTTCAACCTCCCTATCGAGCAGGGCCTGGAGAGCATTGCATCCTACGACCAGCGGCTGCGGGCGGTCCTTCCCACTATCAGATACCTACAGGAGCAGGGAAGCCGGGTCATTCTGTGTTCCCACCTGGGGCGACCCGACGGGCAAGTCGTGGACCAATACCGCATGGCCCCGATAGGAGAAAGGCTGTCCGTACTGTTGGGACAGCCGGTAGTCTGCCTCAAGGACTGTATCGGCCTTGGCGTGGAGGAATCCGTGGCCATGGCCAAGCCGGGAGACGTACTCCTGTTGGAAAATCTGAGGTTCTACCCCGATGAGGAAGCCAACTCCGACGAGTTCGCCCGGGACTTGGCCGCCCTGGCCGACTGCTTCGTGATGGATGCCTTTGCCGTCGCCCACCGCGCCCACGCGTCCACTGTGGGTCTGCCTGCCCTGTTGCCCTCAGCCATGGGCTTGCTGACGGAAAGGGAGGTCGAGTCCCTGGGTCTGGCCTTGGACATCAAGGAGGAGAACAAGCCCCTGGCCGCCCTGATGGGCGGAGCCAAGGTTGCCGACAAGATACTCATCCTGGAGAATCTTTTGGCCAAGCTGGACCACTTGGTAATCGGCGGAGGCATGGCAGTAACCTTTCTCCACGCCCAGGGAATTCCGACGGGGGCTTCTCCGGTGGAATCGGAGCGGTTGGACTTTGCCAGGGAAGTGCTGGAGAGGGCTAAGGTAGGGAACATCAAGGTCCACCTGCCCAGCGATGTGGTAGTGGCCGACAGGTTCGCCTCCGACGCCCTGGATGTTAAGACGGTGGACGTTGGAGAAGTGCCGGAAGGGTGCTTCATCATGGACGTGGGTGGCGCCACTGCGGAGGAATTCGCGGCGCATCTGGCAGAATGCAAGACCATCATCTGGAACGGCCCTATGGGCGTGTTCGAGATGGAGCCCTTCAGCTACGGGACCAAGAAGGTGGCTCATGCCCTGGCAGGACTGGAAGGCGCCACCACCGTAGTCGGAGGCGGTTCCACCGCCGAGGCCGTGGAGGCCTTGGGACTGGTGGACCGGATGACCCACGTATCCACCGGCGGAGGGGCGTCGTTGGAATTCTTGGAGGGCAAGGACTTGCCGGGCATAGCGGCCCTCCCTGACGCCTGACGACGACCAAGAACGCTGGAGTTCCTCTGCTTGAGCGGAGCACATCCGAATAATGAATGGTGTGAGCGATGATTGATTCGGAGCAGTTGCGAGACTGTTACGTTCCCACTCCCTCGAAGATGGTTATGTTGGTGGTGGACGGCTTGGGGGGCCTTCCCCATCCCAACACCGGGCTCTCCGAGCTGGAGACCGCCCACATCCCCAACTTGGACGCCATGGCGAGAGAGAGCGCCTGCGGCATGACCACCCCGGTCCTGCCGGGGGTGGCCCCGGGGAGCGGCCCGGGACACTTGGCCCTCTTCGGGTATGACCCTCTGAAGCACATGATCGGCCGGGGAGCCCTGGAAGCCCTGGGGATTGACGTGCCACTGGAGCCCGGAGACGTGGCTGCTCGGGGCAACTTCTGCACCATTGACGGCGACGGTAACTTGGCAGACCGCAGGGCGGGGCGCATCGCCACCGAGCTAAGCGCGCCTCTTTGCGAGAGGCTGAACCGCATAGAAGTGCCGGGAGTAGAACTTGACGTAATACCGGTGCAGGACTACCGGTTCGTGCTGCGAATGCGGGGCGCGGGCATCTCCGAAGCAATCACCGAGACCGACCCGCAGCGGGAGGGCGTGCCTCCCCTGGATGTGCAGGCCCTGAACCCGGAGGCCCAGGCCTCCGCTGACATAGTCAACGCCTTCCTGGCCCAGGCCCGGCAGCTTCTTTCCGAGGAGGAGCGGGCCAACATGGTCCTGCTCCGGGGGTTCGCCCAACTGCCCAACCTGCCTCCAATGGGCGGCGTTTACCGGCTGAACCCGGCGGGCATCGCCGCGTACCCGATGTATCGGGGGTTGGCCACCGTTTGCGGGATGAACGTCATTCCCACGGGAAAGACGTTCGCCGATGAAGTAGAGACGCTGCACCGGAACTACAACGAGCACGACTTCTTCTTTATACACTACAAGCCCGCCGACGCCGCCGGAGAGGACGGCGACTTCGACGCCAAGGTGAAGTGTTTGGAGGAGTTGGACCCGTTCATTCCGCAGATACGGGAGCTAAAGCCAGACGTCTTCATGGTTGCCGGAGACCACGCCACGCCGGCAATCATGGCCAGCCACAGCTGGCACCCGGTGCCTTTCATGGTCCACTCCAATCTCACGCTGGGAGAAGGGGTGGAGGGATTCAACGAAAAGGCTTGCGCCCAGGGTTCTATTGGGAGTATCCAGGCCACGCAGGCCATGTTGCTGGGCCTTTCTCACGCCGGAAAGCTCATCAAGTACGGTCCCTGAGGCCACAGGGCTGCTGCAGAGGTTGAAGCGCCGGTCCGGGCATTCCAGCCAAGACTTCTCAGATAGGGGGTGTTAGCCATGCCTGCCGCAATGGCCGCCGGCAACTGGAAGATGAACACCAACCTGGGAGAGGCCTTGGAGTTGGCTGCCGGAATACGAGAAGGGTTGGGGGAGGCTGCCGGCGTTGATGTGGTCCTCTGCCCGCCCTATGTTTCCTTGGCGTCGATGGCCGAAGCCCTGCAGGGCTCCAAGGTCGGCTTGGGCGCCCAGAACATGCACTACGAGGAGTCGGGCGCCTTCACCGGGGAGGTTTCGCCCTCCATGCTCCAAGGGATCTGCGAGTTTGTCATTTTGGGGCACTCGGAAAGGCGGCAGCTTTTCGGCGAGACCGACCAGACGGTCAACATGAAAGTGAAGGCGGCCATTGCCCACGGGCTCAGGCCGATCATGTGCGTGGGAGAGACCCTGGAGCAGCGGCAGAGCGGCCGGGCATTGGAAGTAGTGTCCTCCCAAGTCAGGGCAGGTCTGGAGAGTGTAGTTGACATAAGTGGCTTGGTGCTGGCCTACGAGCCGATTTGGGCCATCGGCACCGGCCAAGCGGCTTCGCCCGAGGACGCCGCAGAAGTGATGCAGGGCGCTTTGCAGGAACCGCTGGCCACAATGTACGGAGGCGCCGCCGCAGACGTGCCCCTGCTCTACGGGGGCAGCGTCAACCCGGAGAACATAGAGCCCTTCGCCGCGCGGAATGAAATACACGGGGCCCTGGTCGGGGGAGCGAGCCTGCAGGCCGATTCCTTCCTGGAGATAGTCCGCTTGACCGCAGCGGCCAAGGCCGGCTCCTAGAAGCCCGTTCCCGCCCCTCTTGGCCCCGCGGTCAACGAACCAGCCAGACAGGGGCCTTCCATGATATTCATAGTGGGTCCCACCGGCGTTGGGAAGTCCGCCTTGGCATTGCGCCTGGCGGTACGCTTCCGAGGGGAGATAATCAGCGCGGACAGCCGGCAGGTGTACCGCCTGATGGACATCGGCACCGCCAAGCCGACTGCTGAAGACAGAAACTTGGCCCCCCACCACCTGATTGACCTGCTTAACCCCGGCGAGACTTTCGACTTGGCCACATTCTTGGCGCTGGCCCGGGCTGCAACTGTTGAGGTAGATGGACGGGGTTGCATGCCGCTGGTAACCGGGGGCACCGGGCAATACGTCTGGGCCCTGTACGAGGGCTGGCAGGTGCCCAGGGTGCCGCCGCACCCGGAATTCCGGGAAGCCAAGCTGCGGGAGGCGGAAGAAAAGGGCGCCCAAGCACTTCACCGGGAGCTCCAAGGAGCAGACCCGGCTAGGGCTTCCAGGATCGACCCGAGGAACGTGAGGAGGGTCATAAGGGCCTTGGAAGTCCACCGCTTTTCTCAGGAGCCGCCGGCTTCGCCCGAGGAGCCGGAACGGCCCGGCCCGGCACCGCTGGTAATCGGCCTACAGTTGGAGCGGGATGAACTGTACCACCGCATCGACCTGAGAGTGGACGCCATGATGTCCCAGGGATTCCTGGCCGAGGTGGAGGCCCTGGCCGAAAGGGGGTACGTCTTGGGACGCGGGCCCCTGTCCAGCCCCGGCTACCGGGAACTGGGGCTCCACCTGTCGGGACAGTTGACCTTGGAGGAGGCGGTGCAGCGGACCAAGTACCACACCCACCGTCTGGCCCGGAAGCAGTACGCCTGGTTCAGAGCCGGCGATGAGCGCATCAGTTGGCTCGATGGTTCGGATGCGGCATTGGAAGAGCGTGCCGCGGACTTGGTGCAGGCGCAGTTAAGTCAAGGGGTTTAAAGAGGAGATTCCGGGGGCTGTGATACAATGGCCAAGCAGTCCCCCAAGTGTTTCAGAGAGAGCTCCAGAGATGAAATTCACCAAGATGCACGGGGCCGGCAACGACTATATATACATCGACGCCCGGGGCATGCACGAGGACTGGCCCAAGCTGTCCAAGGTGATGAGTCACCGCAACTTTGGCATCGGCGGCGACGGGCTCATACTTCTCAGGGAGTCCGGAAAAGCCGATCTCAAAATGGCGATGTTCAATGCCGACGGTTCCCAAGGAGAGATGTGCGGCAACGGCATACGCTGTTTGGTCAAATACGCCATCGACCGGGGAATAGTTCAATACTCCGAGTCTGGGCTGACGGTTGAGACCCTGGCCGGGATTCTCACCGTCTATCCCACCTTCGAGCAGGGCAGGATCACCGGCGCCCGGGTGGCTATGGGAACGCCCCGGTTGCAGCCTTCGGAGATCCCGGTGGCTCTGGAGAGCAATGGGGGCGCTGCAGAGTCGCCAGTGACCCGCTACCCCCTGCAGGTTGAAGACTCTCAGCTCTCCTTGACCTTCGTTTCCATGGGAAATCCCCACGCCGTTGCCTTCATGCAGGAGCCGGTGGGGGAGTACCCGCTGCACACGCTGGGTCCCAAGGTAGAACATCACCCGATGTTCCCCAACAGGGTCAACTTTGAAATAGTCAACCTTGAGAACCAGGGTCGGGCCACGGCCCGGGTCTGGGAGCGCGGCTCCGGCGAGACCATGGCCTGCGGCACCGGGGCCTGCGCCATCGCGGTGGCCGCGCGGCTGGAAGGACGCAACGAGGGCAACCTGGAGGTGAAGCTGCCGGGGGGCGCTCTGAAAATCGAATGGGACGGCGAGGGCGAGGTCTTCATGGAAGGGCCAGCCGAGGAAGTTTTCATCGGAGAATGGGGCGCACCGTGAGCACGGCTACCAAGAAACTCACCTTCGAAGAGTGGCAGAATCTCCCCGAAACTAAGCAACGCTATGAAATCGTCGACGGGGTGATGATAGTACCGCCAGGTGCAACCTACTACCATCAGCGATTGCTGCGGCGGCTTGTCCGCCAACTGGAAGATTACGTCGAAGGCGGTGACCTGGGGGAAGTACTCACGGCACCGCTGGACCTGCTGATACAGCGTCAGCCATTGCGCACGCGCCAACCGGACATACTGTATTTGAGCAACGAGAGGGTCCCAGGCCGAACGCGTGACGAAGTAATCGGGGTTCAATTCTTAGAAGTGGGCCCTGACCTGGCCGTAGAAATACTGTCACCCAGCAACACACCAAGGGAAATTGCAGGTAGGCTGCGAGACTATCATCAGGTCGGCGTAAGGGAATGTTGGCTGGTCAACCCAAAGGCCGCGACCATTGAAATCCTTGACCTCACCGGCAGCGAACCGAGGCCAGTTGCCACCTTCGGCGGCAGCAATACTTTGGTTACGGACATGCTGCCCGGCTTTGAGCTAAATCTGTCGGAAGTTTTCCGATAGGAGTAGGGCGCACCGTGAACACTGCTACCACGAAACTCACCTTCGAAGAGTGGCAGAATCTCCCCGAAACTAAGCAACGCTATGAAATCGTCGACGGGGTGATGAAAGTGCCGCCAGGGCCAAACGTTGACCACCAGTGGGTTAGTGCGAACGTTTATGATGCCCTGCGGCACTTTGTCCGCACAAATGGCTTTGGTGTTGTACTTCCGGCCCCGTTGGACGTGCTGGTGCAGCGTGAACCCCTGCGTACTCGCCAGCCGGATGTCTTGTACTTGAACGCCGAACGTACCGGGGTTAGAAGACGCGCCGACATCATCGGCATGAACTTCCTGGAAGCGCCTCCCGACTTACTGGTGGAGGTACTATCCCCAAGCAACAGCCGGCGGGAAGTCCAAGAAAAACTGCAGGACTACCGGCAAATCGGTGTCTATGAATGCTGGTTGTTCAGCCCGGAGGCCGAGACTGTCGAGATAATTGACTTGACAGGCGATGACGCCGGGACTACGGCCGTTTTCAGTGCAGAGGATACGCTGCAGTCTGGTCTGCTCCCAGGCTTCAGCTTAGACCTGCGGACGGTATTCGACTAGTTAAAGTGAGCACATAGACTTACGTGGGCAAGTCATTTTCTTTCCAAGGGACAAAGCATGAAATTCTCTGAGCGCCTGGGCAAACTCGCCCCCTACCCATTCGTAGAAATCTCCAGGATTATTGCCGAGAAGCGGGCCGCCGGGGCCGACGTGGTGACCTTCGGCATCGGGGACCCGGATATACCGACTCCGCAGCCCATCATCGACCGGCTGCTACAAGCCTCGGAGGTGCCGGCCAACCACCGCTATCCGGAAACCGACGGGCTGCCGGAATGCCGCCGGGCCATTGCCCAGTGGTATGAGACCAGGTTCGGCGTGAAGCTGGACCCCGACAAGGAAGTGCTTCCACTGATAGGGGCCAAGGAGGGCATCGGCCACGCCGCTTTCTGCTTCCTGGACCCGGGCGAACTGGCCTTGATTCCGGACCCGGCCTATCCCGTCTACGGTGTGGGCACCATGTTCGCCGGGGCGCAGAGCCACGTGATGCCCCTTTACCACCGGAACGGTTGGTTGCCGGACTTGGAAGCCATCCCGTCTGACGCAGCCCGAGCCGCCAAGGTGATGTGGCTGAACTACCCCAACAATCCAACCAGCGCCGTGGCTTCCGAAGAAGACCTGGCTTCGGCGGTGGCTTATTGCCGGGACAACGACATTGCCCTGCTGCACGACGCAGCCTACAGCGAGGTTGGCTACGAAGGCTACCGGGCGGCCAGCATGATGCAGATTGACGGCGGCAAGGAGGCCGGGCTGGAGTTCCATTCCCTTTCCAAGACCTACAACATGACCGGTTGGCGCATTGGCATGGCAGTGGGCAACGCCGACATGATCCAGGCCCTGTTCCAGATCAAGGCCAATCTGGACTCGGGCATACCCCAAGCCGTGCAGGAGATGGCCATGACGGCCCTGACCGGCCCCCAGGACTGCGTGGACGACAATGTGACCATCTACCAGGCACGGCGGGACCGGGTAATCCAAGCCTTGACCTCCATGGGCTTGCAGGTCGACGTTCCCAAGGCGAGCCTGTACATCTGGGCCCCGGTGCCCGAGGGCTATCAATCAGCCGAGTTCGCC